>JBGCFG010000003.1:0-345437 GCA_045106815.1 Burkholderiaceae bacterium
TTCAGCAAGCGCCTGCGGCTCTTCCATCGCAGCAAAGTGACCGCCTCTGCGCATCACGGTCCAGCGTCGAATGTCGGTATAAACATGTTTTGCGAGTGATCGCGGCGGCCGCAGAATTTCGGCCGGGAACTCACAATACCCAGTCGGCACATCAATGGTCGAAGCGGCCGAGATAGGCCAAGGGCCATGGTGGCGCGCAAAATAGGGCCAGAATGAAGACCCGATCGCACCGGTGAACCAATACAGACTGATGTTGGCAAGCATGGTGTCAAGATCAATTGTTGTGTCCGGGCTTTCCCGGCAGTCTGACCAGCGCTGAAACTTTTCTAAGAGCCAGGCTGCCAATCCTGCTGGCGAATCTGTCAATCCGTACGCCAGCGTTTGCGGACGGGTTCCCTGAATCCATTGGTAACCCGTTTCTTCTTTCAGAAACTCCTTGAGTTCGACCGCGTAGCGTTCTATCTCAGGCGCCGGATCAGCAAACAGTTTGGCATTGCGCTGCAAGGGCATCATGTTCAAGTGGATGCCCGTTAGGTGTTGCGGCGACTCACTGGCCATACGCGACACGATAAACGAGCCCCAGTCGCCGCCCTGCGCACCAAATGATTGGTAACCCAGATGCTCAACCATCAAACGCGTCAGCATTGAGGTCATCTGTTCAACGCCCACTCTGGGTTGATAAGCAGCAAAGGAAAGCGTAAAGCCAGGCAGAGTTGGCGCAATCACTGTTACGGCGTCGGCTGGGTCGCCCCCAAATCGGCCCGGGTCAGTCAACCGTTCGATGATGCTCAGAAACTCAAACACTGATCCTGGCCATCCGTGTACAAGCAATAACGGCATCGGCGGTGGCCCGCCAGGAACGGGCTTGCCCTCGGCCTTCAGGTAGTGGATGCCAATGCCGTCAATGGCCACTGTGGCCTGCTCAAATTCGTTGAGCCTCGCCTCTTGCTGGCGCCAGTCAAACTCATCCTGCCAATACGCCAGGATTCGCTGCATGGCGGCCAATGAAGTCCCATACTCCCAACCACTGCCAGGCGATTCATCAGGCAGGCGCGTGAGCGCCAGGCGATTTTTCAGGTCAGCAATTGCCTGATCAGGGATTTCGAGCTTGAATGGGACGGGTAAAGCCATAGGAGGCGATGGGCGCAACACGGTTGCGCCAGCAGTTAGTCACATCTAAGAGTAGCAAAGCCTGCTGATGAATGAATTGATCGAAGCACCGCAACGGCGCAATGCGACTATCAGGGCAATTGAGCCTTGAGCCTGGGCGCAAATCTTCAAAAACGGACCGACTGGAAACCGAACGAAAAGCATGCAGAGCAAACACCTGACATCCCACCAATCGATCGGCATCGGATATCGGCTGGGCCTGCCAGCCTGGGCCTTCCCTGGTTGGCGAGATCTTTTCTTCAACGCGCGTCCATCTATGCTTGCAAATTATGCAAAGGTCTTCAACACCGTTGAGGGCAACACCACCTTCTACCGAATCCCCGATAGAGAGTCTATCGCCGCATGGCGCGACGCTCTTGCTGATACCGATTGTAAGATTGCTTTCAAGCTGCCCAAAACGATTACTCATGCTCGCCAAAAAAACCCATCAGAACTTGCTCAGTTCATAAAAGCGATTGAACCAATCGAATCGCATTGCGGCCCCCTGCTTGTTCAACTCCCTGCGTGGGTAGGACCCAAAGACTTAGGCAACTGGCAGTGGCTGTTTGAAGCTCTACCGAGCACCCGCCAACACGTTCTTGAAGTGCGTCACACAGGTTTTTTCAATGCACAGTCTGAGCGCTTACCCCTAACCGACACACTAGACACCCATCAAATGGGATGGGTGATGATGGATACGCGTGCCTTGTTTGCCGGCGACCTGACTCACCCTGAGGTCAGACAGGCCCGCCATGAGAAACCCGACTTACCCGTGGTGGCACAGTCGCACAACCAGATAGCATTTGTCAGGCTGGTACTACACCCGGACCCGAGCAATGCCGCTAATCAGTCAGTCTTAGAAGAATGGGCTGCGCGGTTTGCTCAGTGGCTGGAAAACGGCATAGATTGCTGGCTCTTTATGCACTGCCCAAACAACCTGCATTGCCCGGAGCAAGCTCGGCAGTTTCATGAGCAACTCAGGCAGCGACAGCAGGCAAACGCGACGCATTGTGCTGTTGCCCCTTTGCCTGAATGGCCAGTCCAGCAACAAACCTTGCTGTAAATACGTGTTTCAAGATAGGAGTTGCCATGCGATACGAACAGGCGATCAAACTGAAAGCGTCATTGATGCATCAGGATCTACCGCAAGCGGTGAAAGCAGCCGCCAGGCGACTGGGGCGCGCCACCGACTTGCAAGCCTTGCATCAACGAGGCAGAGAGCGTAGCGCTGTCGCACGCTACGTATCACCTCGTTATCCGTTTGCATTGGGCATTAGTGGCCGGCGGCAAGCCTATCGTCTCTCTGTGCGGATTCAACAGGTGTATCCCGGCATCGAAGAGGCCCTCGCACTCGTCAGGCGCCGATGCGCAGGTGACGTTGACATCGAACTTGTTGGCGAAGTCCACAAGCAAGCGCCCTGGCATCAGCGACGCAACCGCCCGCTTCGCATTGGTGGCTCTACGGGTCATCATGAAATCACCGCTGGCACGCTGGGCTGCTTTGTCACTGATCGATCAAGTGGACGGGAGATGATTCTGTCAAATAATCATGTGCTGGCCAACGAGAACAATGCCAAGCCGGGCGACGCAATCATTCAACCCGGCGCTGCCGACGGCGGCAAACGACCGCGTGATCGAATCGGATCATTGACCCGGTTTATTCGCTTGCGACCAAGCGGCAACCTAGTCGATGCTGCCTGCGCGGAAATGGCCGAAGGGTTGGAGTATCACTACAACTGGCTGGAGTCACTTGGCGAGATCAATGGTGTTCGAAACGGCCCACTTTTTGAAGGCGAAACAGTTTATAAAGTTGGGCGAACAACCGGTGTCACTGAGGGCACCGTTGGCGCCACTGAGCTCGATGGCCTAACGGTGGGGTTCGACCAGGGAAACATTTCCTTCGACAACCAAATTCAGATCAAGGCTGTTGGCGACAAGCCCTTTAGCCAGGGCGGTGATAGCGGCTCACTCATTGTCGACGCTAACTTCCAGGCTGTTGCTCTGCTGTTTGCTGGCAACGGTGTTGACTCGACCTTCGCCAGCCCGATCGCGACCGTATTCGATAAACTCAAGATCGATCTCATGGCCTAACCGATATGGCAACCGACAAAAAAACCCGTGAAAAATCTGCGCTGAGCAAAGCGCGCGCTGCCAAGAAGAAGGCCCAGGCAGCGCTCGTAGACCAGCAGCCCACCGGTATCGGGCTTTCGCGGCGTGCCGATCATTATGTGATCAAGGTATTGCTGTCATCGCCGTTGAGCGATGATTCGCCCTGCCCAAGCGTCATCGATGGCGTGCCGATTGAGTTTGAAGTGGTGGGCAGCATTACCAAGTCAAGCGCAGTCGTATCTACCAAAGCAGTCAAGAACATGACTAAGACGAGCAGCGACACTGACGATTAAGCCCGTACTACTCAGCCCAGGTTTATCTATTCGCTAAGCCAGGCCCGAGCATGCTCAATATCAGCCACGGTGAAGTAGCGTACCGGCATCTTAAACATCGGGCTGGTCATCTGGATAAAGCCTTCAAGCCATTGGTAGTCAGAAACGACCGCTGTGCGCTCGATATCTTTAAAGTGGTTAAACAGCCACTTGAGATCTTCGAGCAAGGTAAGCGGGTCAGTCAGCCCGAATGTTCGAATCTCCTCAAGCAAACGAACCTTGCCATACTGCTCAATGTTGGCATTAAGCGCAGCGACCACACCGTCAAACTCTTTGCGCGTGATGTGACCGTCTACTGAGAACTCCACGATATTACAATCAGGGATGTCTTTGAACTCAAGCATGCCAGTCTCCGGTGGGTTGCAGTGAAATGATGTATCCGGCAAAGTCTAACGCCCGTCAGCCGGCATTTACAACGGCAACTTTGCAACAGGCACTTAAAGGTCTGGCAAGATGTTTTGATTAAACTGAAAAACGTTATGTGGATCGTACTGACGTTTGAGTTTCTTTAGCCGTGGCAAATTCGGCCCGTACCCAGCGCTCGCATTGCCCTCTTCAGCAACAAAGTTGGCATACCTTCCGCTAACTGATTGCGGCTGCAGTGTCTGCGCTGCCTGCTTCGCCCACTCAATGCAACGCGCATCGTCACCCGCAGATCGCCATCGGGCGCCAGGCGTCACCATGAACTGAACCCCTCTGTGCGGATAGGCGGTATCCCCAACCGCAACATCGTCTATCGCCCCGCCGAGCTGCAAAACCAGAATGTCAGATTCAGCAGTCGGCAATTGGGTGGCGAGTGAAACAAGCGTGTCAATGACCTCATCGCTCAAGTTAGCAAAGCTTCGGGTGGTCCAGTAATTTCGTGCGCCGTGATCATAGGTCGCATCAAGAAACTGTTGCGCTTGGGCGTAGGGCATGGTCGAAACGCCATTGAAGACTGGCTCAACTTCGCAACGCAATGCCTCAAGTGAGGCCTGTGCCACATCTGGCGTGCCGACCAGACAATGGAGCAGCGACAAAACCGGTTTCTGGCGGTGACTTGCCGGAATATGCGGCAAATCGGGCGCAATCAACAAGTCGGCCCAGATTGTAATGTCGCGATCTAAATCGCCGGCGATGTCACGATAGTGCTGCAACACTACCGATGCATCATCAATATCAAACAGCTTCGGCCCAAACCTTATGTCGTGGCCCAGGTCATGTAGCTGGTATTCGAATGCCGCCGCCACTCCAAAATTGCCGCCACCGCCTCGCACCGCCCAGAAAAGCTCAGGCTCGACCTCATTGCTCACGGTTCTGATTTGCCCGTCGGCTGTCACCAGGGTGACGCCAAGCAGATTGTCAATCGCCAGGCCGTGTTTTCTGGCCAGCCAACCTACCCCACCGCCCAAAGTCAGGCCACCAACGCCGGTGGTTGAAACGACACCGCCCGTAGTAGCCATGCCGCAGGCCTGCGTGTCGCGATCCAGGTCCTGTAGAAGCGCACCGCCGCCCACAACGGCGCGCTTCGCGTTTCGATCTACCTGAACGCCACGCAACTGCGACAGGTCGATGGTGACGCCGCCATCGCATACACCAGTACCGGCAATGTGATGGCCCCCACCTCGCACGGAAAGCGGCAACCCATGTTGTTGACTGAAGCTGATTGTCGTGGCGATATCTTCTGACGATGCCACCTGGGCAATGATGAGTGGATGCCGATCAATCATCGCATTCCAAACGCCGCGAGCCTGTTCATAGTGTTCGCTATCCCCAACTAATATCCGTCCGTATAAGTGGCGGGCCAGTTCTTGGGGCTTGGTTGAGTCCGACATGAGTGACTCCCAAAGGGTCAGCAACAAGACGTCATGGCGACTGAGTCACCTGCTTATTCCGGTAGCGCCGTTAGCCGTTTGATAGACCTTGTACTCGCTTCCCGGGCGGCAACGCGGTACCTCGGCGAGCGCACTGCCCAGCAACCAAGAAGACAGCAGTTGATGAGCCGCGCGCGGCCCCTGCACTTTGATATGGCCAGCAGACAGCTCCGCATCAAGCGAGCGAAGACCTCTCCAGGTCTCAATGAAGCGCCTGATTTCTGCCGTCACCCTCAGATCAACCTCATAGCCCGGATGCTTCAAACACATATCGACAACCCCATCACGATTGACAAGCCAGAAACGTTTGAACTCCTTTGCCAACCCTGTGAATTCAAATTCAATGACGGTCCTGCCTGCTGGCATAGCCTCGGTATTGAGTCGTGTACTCATGCTCCATGCGAGAAACGCAGGGTCCAGGTCAGGTGTCTCCATATCGCGAGCCCATCGCTGGCCCCAGGCCGCCAGATTCATCACAATTGGATCAAGCTCAAGACAAGCCTGCGTGGGGACGTACTCGTAAATGCGTTCACCTTCAATGGCGCGTTTTTCACAGAGGCCGGCATCCTGCAATTGCGAAAGTCGCGTTGAGAGCAGACTTGCCGACATCTTTGGCACCCCCTGATGAATTTCGTTGAATCGTCGGCAGCCATCCAGTAAGCGGCTGACCACCAAAACCGTCCAGCGCTCGCCAAGCAGCTCCATCGCGAGCGCCAAGGGGCAGTATTGTCCATAGCTCTTTTTCATTGGCTAGTCTCTTTCGTTATGCGTCTTTTGTTGTCGACATGTCCTGCACCAACAAGTCTACCGATCTGATCGGGGTCAACACAATGCCATCGGTGTGCTCAGTTTGCTGTTCTGTGTCTATTGCCCCGCCAACAGCCATCGATCGCTCGACAGCACTTGCTCGCCCACGTGCCTACCAAGCACGAGACCAGCGTCCGAGTCGTATCGAAAATGAATCCCCAGATAGATGCGTGAGTACGCGCATTCACGAGCAGCCTGCGCGAAATTTGAGAATCCGCGAGTCGGCGGATTCATCGCCACTTTGTCTGAGAATGGGCCAGCGGCATCTACCTGCGGGGTTCGCATCACAAACGCATAGTCTTCGCCCAGTACGTCGGCGAAAACAGTCATCCCTGCCGCGCAAGCCGTACCATGGGCCGATGGATACGACGGAAACGCGTAGGTATGCTGGTGGGTGTTGGTCCAGTTGGGCTCAGCTTCAGTTGCCGGGTTGCCATCATTTGCCGCCCAGCGAATCGCGGTATATGGACGCCAGTGGTTGTAGTGAAACTTATTGTTGAACACGCTCACGTAGGCATCGAAGATGCTCATATTTAGCATTGCAAACAGCCGGCTGGCACGCGGCAGATCCAGCTGCTCCTGATTGGTCAAATCGCGTGCGAGCCGGTTGAGCGAATTCTCGGCAAAGTCCTTCCACCACATCGCGAGATGGGTCTGATCCTTGGTACGAGTCGCACTGTTATGACGCCCAAGTTCGCGAACCTCCTGGTAAGCCTCGACGTAGGCCTGGCTCTTAATATCTGGCGGCGGGGGTGAGCGAAACTGATCGGGATTTTCAAGCGCAAACCCTGTTGCGTTTGCCCAGCCTGCGCCAAAAACAAAACCCTTTGGTGTGCCGCTGTGATCATTGAATTCTGCATACACGCCTGGTGCCATGGGATGCCATCGATAGTCTGCTTCGGCATTCCAGCCGTCGCCTGCACGAGACTTCAGGACGGCATCTGCAGCTAGTTCTCCCGCCTTAATGCCAGCGGCTTTCGCGGCGTCATCGTTAACCGTGGATAACCACTGCTTATTGAGTGCCTGCCATTGACTGAGTTGCTCTGGGTACTGGGCAGCCGCAATGGTGTAGGCAGCCTGCGTCGCCGCAGCAATTGCGCGAAGGCCTGGGTTCAATCTCAACTTACTGACCTGGCCAGCTTTGTCGGTATTCGCCTTAGAAGACAAACGATTAGAAGACATATGGCTCGTCGTCTGGGCCATGGCCAGATGCGCCATGGCGGCCGTGCGCACGCCTTTGAGCGTCAAGAACTTGTCTTCCTTTTCGGCAGCACTGAGTAAGGCCTTGTTCCAGGCCGTCACCATCTGCTCGCCGTGTGTATTGGCGGCTGATGAGGTTGCAGCGATGGCGACACCGGAACAGACCGCGAGAACGATAGGGCCGATCGATTTGATGTTGATTCGCGTGGCGAGTTGAATGGCGGTTTGATGTCGTTTCATATCATTGGCTCCTGGTGACTTGAGCGAACGATATTTCGGCTGGCCGTTTCAAACTACTCCTAAATCTGGAGCGCCCGAGTGACCCGCGCGCTGGCATCAACCGGGCCATTTGATACTGTATATATTTACAGTATACTGAACGGCCGCTCTGCGCCAGGCATTTGTCGAACCGAACCATGCAGCCATATGCCGAACTACACTGCACGACCAATTTTTCATTTCTTCGGGGAGCTTCTCACCCCGAAGAAATGGTCGCTCGCGCCCAAAACCTGGGCTATTCGGCGCTCGCTATCACCGATGAATGCTCGCTGGCCGGGGTCGTGCGAGCACACCTGCAAACCCGCGAGTCGCCCATCAAGCTGCTCATTGGCGCAGAGTTTTCGCTGCGCGATCTCTGGCCAGACCCTGCCCTGCAAGCCGTTGATGCCGAGTTGCTGCGCCCTGAGCATGCACCCCGGCTGGTCGCACTCGCCACGAGCCGTGAGGCCTACGGCAACCTGAGCGAATTCATCAGCACCGCGCGGCGCCGGGCTGATAAAGGCCACTATCGGCTTAGGCATGCTGACTTTGACGACGGGCTGGCCAGTTGCGTGCTCCTGCTTGTTCCGCCAGCGTCTTTGTCAGTGCGTGATGATGTGCAGGCACGGTTTGAAGCAATAACGGCATTTTTTGCATCGCGCTTTACGGGCAGTCTTTGGCTCGCCGCCGAGTTACTCAACCAGGGCGCAGACCTTGCGCACCTTGCGTTGCTGCGCGCCTTATCCAAACGCTTTGATGTGCCTGTCACTGCCAGCGGTGATGTGCACTATCACGTGCGCTCGCGTAAAAGCCTGCACGACACGCTCACCGCTATTCGACTGAACACACCTATCCGGCAATGCGGTCACGCCCTCACGCCCAACGCCGAACAACACCTGCGCACCCGCGTGCGGCTCGCCCAACGATACCCGGCTGATCTACTTGAGCAAACTCATGTCGTTGCAGAGCGTTGCCAGTTCTCACTCGATGAACTGCGTTATGAATACCCGGAAGAAATTGTCCCAAAAGATCACACCCCTACAAGCTGGCTGCGTCACCTGACTTATCAGGGCGTACCGGGTCGCTACCCTAATGGCCTGCCTGACGGTGTACGCAAACAAATCGAACATGAACTCACGCTGATTGCCGATCTCAGCTACGAGCCCTACTTTTTAACCGTCGCCGACATTGTTCGTTTTGCCCGTCAGGAAGGCATTTTGTGTCAGGGACGCGGTTCGGCCGCGAACTCAGCCGTTTGTTATTGCCTGGGTGTCACCGAGGTAGACCCGTCACGCACGAGTGTTTTGTTTGAGCGCTTTATTAGCAAGGAGCGTAACGAGCCACCCGATATTGATGTGGACTTTGAGCATCAGCGCCGCGAAGAAGTGATGCAATACATCTACAACAAATATGGTCGTGAACGCGCCGCGCTGACGGCAACAGTAGTGAGCTATCGGCCCCGCTCGGCCATGCGCGATGTCGGCAAAGCGTTGGGGGTTGAACTGCAGCGCCTTGATCAGCTTGCGCGCTCTCATGCCTGGTGGGACGGCAAAGCCATGCAGGCAGAGAAGCTTGCCAAAATCGGCTTCGACCCCAACTCGGTGCTCGTACAGCACTGGGTCACGATGGTGAACACACTCATGGCGTTTCCACGTCATTTGTCGCAACACACCGGCGGCTTTGTGATTGCACGCGACAAGCTCACCCGCCTGGTGCCGGTTGAAAACGCCTCCATGGTGGATAGAAGCGTCATTCAATGGGACAAAGACGATCTCGACGCGCTGGGTCTGCTGAAAGTAGATGTGCTTGCGCTAGGCATGTTGAGCGCGATTCGCCGTGCGCTCGAACTCATCGGCAAGCGACGCGCTCCAGACCCCAACGGCCCTGAAGAGACGACCCCGCCTTTTCTCATTCAAGACATCCCGAGCGAAGACCGCGGCACTTACGACATGATTTGCAAGGCCGATACGGTTGGGGTGTTTCAAATTGAGTCGCGCGCGCAAATGAGCATGCTGCCGCGCCTGCGTCCGCGCCAGTTTTATGATCTCGTCATTGAGGTTGCCATCGTGCGGCCAGGGCCGATTCAGGGCGGCATGATTCACCCTTATTTGCAGCGTCGCCAGGGCCTCGAACCTGTTGACTATCCACGGCCCGAAATTCGCCCCGCCCTTGAGCGCACGCTGGGCGTGCCGATTTTCCAGGAGCAGGTGATGCAGGTCGCCATTCTGGCGGCCGGGTTTACCCCGGGCGAAGCAGATCAACTGCGCCGCGCCATGGCCGCGTGGAAGCGCAAAGGCGGGCTCGGCCCGTTCCAGAAAAAGGTCATTGACGGGATGCTCGCCCGCGGCTATGAACTCAGTTTTGCCGAGCGCATCTTCAAGCAGATTGAAGGTTTTGGTGAATACGGTTTTCCGGAAAGTCATGCGGCCAGCTTTGCCTTGCTCGTTTACGTGAGTTGCTGGATCAAGTGCCATGAACCCGCCGCGTTTCTGGCCGCCATGCTCAATAGTCAGCCACTGGGCTTCTACGCACCGGCGCAACTGGTCAGAGATGCGCGCGAGCATGGGGTTCAGGTGCGGCCAGTTGATGTGCTGATAAGCGATATCGAATGCACACTCGAAGAACATCCCGGCCTTGCCTATGAGCCAGCCCCTAACGCGATTGATCATCGTCCGCAGCCAGCGGTCAGGCTGGGCTTAAACCGCGTGCGCAGTTTGTCAACCATCGGCGCTGAAAACCTCATTCAAGCGCGTAAACAACGTGAGGCCGCACGCAACATTCACCGACCGCAACATGGCGAGGCACTCACCGAATTTGCATTCGACAATGTAGAAGATCTGGCCCGCTGCGCACAACTGGACAACCGCGACCTGCAAGCCCTCGCGCAGGCTAACGCCTTGCAAACACTTGCCGGCCATCGCGCCAACGCCCACTGGGAAGTAGCAGCCATTGATGCAAGCCCGCCGCTCCTTGCCGATGCGACCTTTGATGAAGACCCTATCGTGCTACAGGCACCACCCGAAGGCGAGAATATTGTGGCCGACTATCAATCGCTTGGCGTGCCGATGGGGCGCCATCCACTCGCGCTGCTGCGTCCAAGCCTGAATGCATTCAAAGTGGAAACCGCACAGATCTTAAACGGCTACCCCAATGGGCGGCTTGCGCGCGCGAGCGGTATCGTCACCCACCGTCAGCGCCCTGAAACAGCCAAAGGCGTGCTGTTCATTACGCTGGAAGACGAAACCGGTCAGATCAATGTCATCGTCTGGCCCGATCTGGTCGAGAAGTTTCGTCTGCCGGTGCTCAATGCCCAGCTCATGACCGTGTTTGGTGTTTGGCAAAAAGACCCGGACTCAGGCCGGGTGCGACATCTGGTGGCCAGACGGGTAGTGGATCACACCGCTATGCTGGGCGAGTTGACGATGCGCTCAAGGGATTTTCGCTAGCAGGGTCCGACCCGTTGATTGTTCGCCTGAGCTGAACAGTTCCCTCTGCAATAGTGGGCTTATCGCGAACACGTCGAGTCATTAGAGTTCGACATGCCAAGTGTCATCAAGGATTTCCCTTGCGTTGAACACAAAGACGCTGTTCCCGCAATCACCCCGAAACCGAGACCCATGTGTTCATGCCCCAATCCGCACTAAAACAAATACTTGCCATAGCGTTTCTCGCTGGCTTTGCCAATACCGCCCATGCCGAGGGTTTATACGGCTCTTTGTTACTCGGCGGGAGCGTCGAGACAAATGACGTGCGAGCATATGGGGAAAACATCGCAGTTGATCCAGATTTTCCAGCAAACTTTGACGCCGGTGACGGCGCGATTGCCGGAATAGGACTGGGATACATCATCAACCGCCAATTCAGAATCGAAGGGCGACTCGCTTTCTACGACACCGACTTCAACAGTCGCCGGCTCGGCACTGGCGCGCGCGCTGGCGAGGAATATATTCTTGACGGCAGTTTAAGAAGCACTACGCTCACTGCCGAAGTCTTCTACGACCTTCCCACCTCCCTTCCCTTGTCTCCCTATGTCAAAGCCGGCGTAGGTATCGCCCTCAACAAGTATTCCGCTCGATTGGGCGGTGCTGGTGTTGCAGCCTTTGATGGCCTGGATGGCGTCGCTGATGGCTTCTATGACGCGTACCCCGATCAATCATCAACTGAACTCACCTGGAACGTCGGCTTAGGAATCAGCTATAGGATAACCAATACATTGAATCTGTTCGGTGAGTATCAGTATGTGACACTTGGGGATAGCCAGACCGGTCAAGACCAGTTTACAGACGGGTTTTCAGTTGACTCAAGCAAGCACACCGTCACGATAGGTCTTCGTGCACAGTTCTAACCTCAGGTAGCCACGCACACAACCAAATCGATCGCATAGGAAGCACAGAAATGGGAAAAGGCTTAGAGAATGTTCGCCGCATCTACATCGAAGGCATCGCCCAAGGAAACATCCGCGAGGCCGTTCTACAATGTACTGGGCATCGGTACACGCAGCACTCTACGGGGGTAGGCGACGGCGCTGAAGGATTTCTCAAATTCTTCGAGCCATTTCTCGCGCGCAACCCAAAGCGCGAGATGGAAATCGTGCGCATCTTTGAAGACGGCCCTTGGGTTTTTTGTAGCGCCTACCAGTCTCTCAACGACGGAGCCGCCCAGTGGGTCACCATGGATATGTTTTACACCGACCCCAACGGGCTCATTTTGGAGCATTGGGACACCATTGCGCCGTTTGTTGAGCAGACTCAGTCTGGGGCGCACATGGTGGGTGGCGCTACAGAGGCTAGTCCTCAGGTTGATACGGCCATCAGTAAATCACTCGTGCTGGAGTTCACAAAACAAATCCTTCAGGAACGAAACTTTGACAAGCTCGACCGTTTTATGGGCGATGACTTAGTGCAGCGAGCAGCAACCATCGGAGCAGGCGTAGCGGGGATGAAATCCTGGCTGCTTTCGGAACAGGCCGGCGACTATGAAATGCTGTTCAATCTCATCGGCCAGGGTGACTTAGTTAGCACCTATGGCAAACGTTACGCGGGCGGTAAGAGCATCGCCGTCTTTGACGTCTACCGGGTCGCAAACAACAAAATTGTCGAGCACTGGATGAATGAGGAAGAAATTGGACCGCGCGAAAACTGGGGGAACTCTGGAAAGTTCTAGCTTCACCCTACTGCTGCCCGGCCGTTATGAATCGTACGAACATTAACGTCAGATTCATTCGTCGAGACTGATCAGCCCACACGGCATGCAACCCAAGTGGTCGAGGAGACCACTCTGGTAACACATGGATCAAATCGCCTTTTTCGCACGCCCGGGCTGCAAAATTTTCAGGTACAACGGAAAGACCTAAGCCTCTCAAAACAAGCTCGTATAGCGCATTGGCTGAGTCAACGACAACGTTCGATTTACCCACAACAGAAACAACGTCACCATTAGTACCGATGAGCTCCACTTGGTCTGGCCGTAACGCAAACCTAACCCAATTCCAGGCCTGCAGGTCATGTGGGTGAGAGGGCTTGGGCATTGACGAAAAGTACGCCGGGCTTGCAACAAGCAACCGCTCTGTCATGCCGATGTTTCTCGAAAGCAGTTCACTGTCTTTGAGCCAACCAGCGCGGATGGCGACATCGAACCCATCTCGAATCAGCTCGCGCGGATGATCGGAGAACTCAAAATCCAAACTGACTTTCGGATATTCCTTGGCAAAGCGTGCAAATGAGTCCATTAACTCCGTCTGAGTCAAAAACGCCGGAGCCGAAATTCGTAAACCGCCATGGGGCTCTGATGACGTCGGGCGAATGGCATCAAGGCCACTTTCAGCCGCATCTAGCATCTTACGAGCTTCGGCATACAAAAGCTGCCCTTCGTTAGTCAAAGACAATCGACGAGTTGATCGATACAAAAGCGTGACACCAAGCTCTTCTTCCAGTTCAGAGACAGTTTCGCTGATCCTTGACGGGGCAAGATTTAATGCCTGCCCTGCCGCACGAAAAGTGCCCTGATCGACAACGGTGGCAAATATCGCAATGCTTCGGAGTTTTTTGATCATTGTTCGTCTTTTCAGAAATGACACAGCCGGACAATTCCAGGTCTTTGCCCTACCAGCGAATGGGTATCCAGCGAGCCAAACGATGGGCTACCTCAAATGACTGAGAGCCCGTGAAAGGCTGCTCTTTATGACAATGCCTCACGGTCAATCATTGCTGAAACAGCCTGAATTTCGTTTCTCAACCAGCGATGAGCCGGATCTGTCTGGTTTCTTTTATGCCACAACAAATACATGGAGAACGGTTTGGTCTTGAAAGGAGCAGATGACACTGCCAACGGTTTCAGTAAGCGGCGGCCCATGCGTTTTGGCTGAATACTGACGAGGTCTGTACCTTGAATAAAGGACACAACCCCAGCAAAATTGGCGACCGTCACGACGGGCGATTTATCGGCTAGTGCGGCTGGCATCGGCCCATCTGGTGTACCGCCTCCAAAGTTGACCGAAACATAATCGCACGCCTGAAGTTGCTTCATTGTAGGCGCCCGCTTCCAGACCTTGCGATCGTAGCAGCACCCCAATTCATCGTTGAACAATCGCGTTTGATAAATGTCGTTTCCTTCGGGCCGGTACGGGCTGACAATGAAATCACACCGCTCTTCGCGCAGCATAGTAGCTGTCGGCTGCCCTGACGGTAGCAGCCTCAGACTCAACGCAATCCCCCGCTTGCGAGCGCTACGCATCAAGCTTGGGAAGACCATTTCACGTTGGAAATCGTTCGCTGCCACCGTGAAGCTCATTGATTCATGGCCCGGATCGAATTTACGTGTGTGGGTCATAGCCTGCAGCCCGTCTAGCAACGCGCGAGCTGGCATTTCAAGATTTCGCGCGTGCTCCGTGGCTTCAATACCGCGGCCTGCCCGCACGAACAACTCGTCCCCCCAGGC
Source organism: Burkholderiaceae bacterium (assembly GCA_045106815.1). Classification (GTDB taxonomy): domain Bacteria; phylum Pseudomonadota; class Gammaproteobacteria; order Burkholderiales; family Burkholderiaceae_E; genus JAUIAI01. The sequence continues at coordinate 14,645 of JBGCFG010000003.1, forward strand.
AGAACGAAGTTTGTCCAGTGTGTGGCTGACAGCAGATTGGGTGACGCCCAGGCGAACCGCTGCTTTGGAGACTGAATTCTCCTCCAGCACGATTAGAAAGGTCTTAACGGCCCGACCGTCCAATGTCAAATAATCGATTTCCTTCATGATTATTATGATAATACATCTGTTGTTTCGATTAAATATCAGCACCAGACTCCTTTAACTGCTCGAGCGAAATTCTTCGCCCGACAACGCAAAGGAATCTCAATGCAAACGCAATCAATCGTTAAGACTGAACAAGGAAAGAAAATCATGTCGCGTCTCTGCCGCCATTGGGCGCATAAATGCGAAGTTGATCAGAATGAAAATGACGCACTGATTCAACTACCGTTTGGCGAGTGTCGCATTGCCGTCAACGACAGCGCGATGACAACCGCGATTAAGGTTTTGGAAGGTTGGTCTGTCGAGCGTGCCGAAAAGATGGTTGGATCACATCTGATTCGTATGGCGCAAAAGGAGCCAATCGACATCAACTGGCAACGGCAGGTTACCACCTAATGAAGCCGCCGAAGCCAGCCCATCGGCTTCGGTGAGCTCAGACGTACCGACAACGCAATAAGCCCATACGGAGCAAAAGATGTCATTACGAAAAGAATTCGGCCCGGAAGCGAATCTCCACGTGAAAATCGCACTGGCGACTTGCGTCAGCGTAAGTGCTTGTTCAACACCCAATGAGGCGTCCGTAAGGCAAAACGACGTCAATCGCGTGAGCCTCAGTGAACGAACCACAGTGCAACATCTGACAACACCTACCCCGATACACCGTAAAAGTTGGGAGGGTCAGCAGTATGAATGGGGAAAAGATCACATTTTTGTCAAGCTGAGTAGCGCTGAAACCGGTGGTGCGCTAACGCTGATCCAAGACAATCTAAAGCTCGGATTCAACCTGGGCCGCCATCTGCACCGCAAGCACTCAGAGATTTTCTACATTCTCGACGGCGAGATTGACTTTCTGCTAGGTGAAAGACCGCTGACAGCTACTGCGGGTAGCGTCGTCTACGTGCCAGAGGGGACAGCTCATGCAGCCAAGTCATCCAAAGGCGGAAGAATGTTGATGTTCTATACGCCAGGCGGATTCGACGAAATGCTTACCGAAATCGACAATGCCTCTTGGCTGCAACGCGTTAATCCTTTTGTTAGCGCGAGACGTAACGCGAAATACGATATCCGTGAGGTGCATGATGGTGAGCGCGTTAACAAAATCGGGCCGATGCCGCGCTACCTGGCACCAAAAGAAGGCGCAAAACGCTCGAGCGGCAGCACTATGAAGCTAAGCAGCTCTGAAACAAAGGGACTTGGCGTATTAACCGAACAGACTCTGCCGAGGGAAGGCGAATACACACCACAGCTGCAAAGTAAGCAATCAGAGATCCTGTACATTCTGGTGGGTGATGTTGAATTCGCAATTGACGGCCGACAGATTTCTGCGACGGCAGGTTCTACGATTTACTTCCCACCAGGCACTGAGTCGCTGATCAAGGCTGTAACGAACGTGAAACTGCTGGTTTTCCGAACACCTGGTTAACTCACAAACCATTTCATCGCTGCCACATCGTTCGGCAAACGCCATCAGCACGAGGAATCAGACATGTCACGACTCTCCCCCTACTGGCTTTGGGTTCTTCTAAGCCTGCCCGGCTTAGGCGCACTGATGAGCATAGTCAACGCGAACGATGGGGCGGCCATCCACAACGCGCTACATCCAACTGGCGAATTTGCGGCCCGCTTCATGATCATCGCGATGCTAGCCTCACCGCTGGCCCTTGCTTTTCGTGGCCGATACGGCTCAGGCTGGCTAATTAGAAATCGCCGTTACTTCGGTGTAGCGGCCTTTTTCTACGCGCTCGCACACACGGTTTTATACGTGATCGATCTGGGAACGCTACAAAAGATAGTCAGTGATTTGCCAGCGCTCTATATCTGGACCGGCTGGATTGCATTCATCATCTTCATCCCCCTTGCCGTTACGTCGTCAGACTACTTCGTTCGCAGGATGGGCCGCCAATGGAAGCGCCTGCAGAGAGCCGTTTATCTTGCCGCAGTCCTCACCCTACTGCACTGGGCTGCGTTGCATGAATGGGGCGGAACAGGTGCCGCGCTAGTGCACTTTGCGCCGCTTGCCCTACTTGAGACCTATCGGCTCTATCAGTGGCGGCTACGCGTCAAATCAACGCGCGCCGCCGCTTAGAGCGGAGGCTTCTTGGTGCCTCAGCCGTGATACGCCTGGCTAACCGCAAAACTATCTTCAAACCAATGCCACAGTGTCACCTGTCCGCCTTTCACTTTGGCACGCAAAGCGAAAGAGAACTCCCCAGTTTCCTTACCGGTTTTGGTCGCGATCGAGTTCATACGACCAAACACGGCTACCGTGTCACCTGAGGCAAACGCATCGCTGTTCTCCCAAAGAGTCGTTTTTAGGTTTGATGAAAAGACGCCAAGAAATTTGAAGATCGCTTCTTTGCCGTCTGACTCGCCAATCCAGGGCAGGCTCTTGTCACCCTCGTTATGCCAGACCATGTCATCGGCCATGAGCGGAGCCATGGCATCCATATCACCGCTGCCCATGGCCTTCATAAAGGCCATGACGGTGTCAAAGGAAGTCTGACTGGCTTCATCCATCTTGGTTGCGCCTGCGTGGCTTGCTAGCACCAATGCGAGCGATGCGCCGAGCGATGACTTGATTACGGTTCTGCGTTCCATTCAGCTCTCTAAAGTATGTCGTTCGAAAGTATCCCCAACGAGTTTAGGATGGAATCGCAGGCGATTTAATGACGATTTTTGTCCATAGTGTGTTCTGCCTATCCGAACAATCGTCGTGCAACGGCTCAGATTCATCACCCCTTCAGCATCAGTCAGTGACTCATGTTTGGTCCATCAAGTATGGGTGACGCCAGACGCAAAAACGCCTCATTAGTATCTGACCATGATTGCTCCGACTTGCAGAACAGTCTATTCGGCGGTTTGAACATAGTCGGAAGCGTTTCAGCCCCTTAGACTCCGGCCCGGGCGACGCAGAGAAGCGGTCATAGAGCCCTTGCGCCCCGTATGAACAGCCCCCCGGAATCCGTGACACAACAAAACCCCCACCAGGAGACAAACCAATGATCATATTCAAGCGAACGTTCTATGTCGCGATGCTTGCGTCTATGACCCTCATGGCCGCTACCGGATGTTCATCTGACGATGATGTTCAGGCCAGCCGAGTCAATCAGGCGGTCAATATTTTTCAGAACAGCCAGGCGACCGGCGGAACGCCTCAAACTGTTGATGCTAAAGGCCCGGTCGACGTCACTGACGCTGTTGAATTTCCCGGGTTTGCTTTCGGAGTCTACGACGTCAACGTGACAGCAAACAGTGTGACGATGAAACTCGTTGCCCAGCTTGAGAATCTGCAGATCACTCTTTATGACGACACGACTTTTGATCGCTACTACTTTGAGTTCGATCGAGAAATTCCATTCGCAGAGCTATCAAACTCAACCGATGAGAATTTTTCAGCAACGGTCGAATTGGTTTCACCTGGTACGACGGTTATCACATCCGGTGCTTTTGTTGACGGCCTACCGAGTGAATTCACGTTTGCAAAAGGCGGCATCCTGATCACCGTGGGAGAAGGAACCGACCTCACCAAGATAACCGAGAATCAGGGATCTTTGACCGTTAACTTCTAGGCATCGGATTCAGAAGCATCCAACCTGCTATGGTTTTTCGCCCTTATTCCGCTTCAGCACCATAGCCTTAGCAACCTCTTCTGTGACCCTGTTTTCATTCTCAGAGGCATGGTCAGCGGCGATGACGCATTCACCACCGTCCTCCTGGAGCAGTAAATAATTCATCGTTGAGCCGACATAGCGAAATATCACTGGTTCCTGATAGTCGCGGCCTGCAAACCAGGCTTCAGCCTCTGATGAGCAGTAAAACCAAGGATCCCGGTGCTACCGTCATAATCCTTGCCTTCGACACTCAAAAACGTCACTAAGACAGGAACCCTTGCATGAACTTTGATGAAGTTGTTCAAGGCCGTCGCAGTATCCGCGGTTATCTAGACAAGGCAGTGCCCCAATCACTCATTCGCGAAGTGCTGGCCCTTGCAATGCGCGCGCCCACATCGCTCAACACCCAGCCGTGGAACTTCTTTGTCGTCACCGGAGAAGTGCTCGACAGAATCCGGGCAGGCAATGTTGAGCGAAACATGGCCGGTGTGCCTGATTCCCGTGAATTTCGAATGGGGCCAGGCTACGAAGGCGCGCACCGAGAGCGGCAAATCGGTATTGCCAAGCAGTTGTTTGGCGCGATGGGTATTGAGCGCGACAACAAGGCCAAACGCCAGGACTGGGTCATGCGAGGGTTTCGCCAGTTTGATGCGCCGGTTTCAATTGTGGTGACCTATGACCGCTCGGTTCATGGCGGCGATATTGCCCCCTTTGATTGCGGCGGCGTCACAAATGCGATTGTCAATGCAGCCTGGTCGCGTGGGCTTGGTTGTGTGATCAACAGCCAGGGGATCATGCAATCACCGGTAGTGCGGGAGCAGGCAAAGATTCCGGACGATCAGGTGATCATGATCTGCGTTGCGATGGGTTGGCCAGACGAGACCTTTCCAGCCAATGCCGTCGTCTCTGAAAGGAAGTCCGTTGACGAGGCGGCAAACTTTGTTGGCTTTGACGAAACGGCCTAGTAGGTCGCGCGCCCGCCTGACAAGTCGAACACGGCTCCTGAATTGAACGTGCAGGCCGAAGAACTGAGCCACATCACCAGTTCAGCGGCCTCGCTGACCAAACCGAGCCGCTTCATGGGAGATTTGGCAATCATGATCTCCACGAACTCAGGGCTCATCTGATCGAGAATATCGGTCTTGATGGCGGCAGGTGCGAGACAATTGACCCTGATATCGGTTTGGGCAAGTTCTTTCGCGAGCGCCTTGGTAAATCCGATTACACCGGCTTTGGCGGCGCTGTAGGCCGAGGCATTCGGCGTACCCTCCTTACCCGCAAGAGACGCCATGTTCACTATCCGCCCGTAGCCTGCAGTCTTCATGGTGGGGACGATACATCGGCACAGTCGATAAGTTCCCGTTAGATTGACGTCAATCACCCGCTCCCATTCGTCCGGGTCGTATTCAGTCGTTGCCATCGTTGCGCCGGCAAACCCTGCGTTATGGGACAGGAAATCGATGCGCCCGTACTGCTTGAATACGGCATCGGTTGCGCGTTGAATCTGCGTCAGGTCTGAGACGTCGACCTGGTAGTAATCATGCGGAATAGACAGATTCTCGGGCGGGGCCAGGTCCCAGATCTGAACCCGGGCGCCAGCGCGCTGATATTGGCGCGCGATCTCTGCTCCGATGCCGTTGCTACCACCGGTCACAATCGCAACCCGGTCAGCAAAATCGTATGACGCATCACTCATGGTGGACTAGCGGATAAAGTTGTCGACATAGTCGGCACCGAGGCCAACCTTCTCAAAATGCGCACGGCACATGTCGATCTTGGTGAAGACGTCTTCGTAGCCAACATGCTTGCCGTAGGGATCGACATAGAACATCACCCCATTGACCTGAAAGTACGTGATCATCTCGTCAACATCGTCGGGCACAACCAGCGTATGCGTTTCGCCGGGCGGCTCAAACACATAGCCGCCCTCCTCGGCCACCCAGTCATGCTCCAGGTAGTGCCAGTGCCCTTTGAGTACAAAACCATGCACGGCATTCGGATGACGATGACGAGACAACACGCCTGACTGAGTAACCTTGAGCAGATTCATCCAATAGCCCTGTGACCGGTTCAGGCACAGCGGTCTAAAGAACACATGCTCAGTTTGCTGCACCCACATGCGATCGTCATCTGCCGACACTGCATTTGGAATCACGATCTCCGGCAATGCGTCGGGCGGCATAGGGTGCTGGTAAGGCATGCGCGGGTCTGCATCTTTTTCTACGACGGGCATTTGAAGCTCCTGATTGCTTATCTTGACTTTGTTCATTATATGGACAATAGTCCATCTTATGAACGATACTCGCATGTCATTGCAAGCCTTGTCAAATGTCTGAACCTATCCAAGGGGCGCAGAGCTTCGCTCGCAACATCGCCGTTCTGCAGCTCATTGCGGATGCCGGGGAGCCGCTCAGCCGAGCCGATCTGCAGAAGTTATGCGGCCTGACGCGCCCAACCTTGTACCGGGTGCTTGCTGCGCTCGCGTCAGAAGGGTTAATAGAATTGAGTCGAGACAACCGCTATAAGTTGGGCGGCCGATTAGTCAGCCTGGCCCGGGCCGCGCTAGCACAAAACGACATTCGGTCGGCTGCAGCAACACCGCTAACCCGCTTGCGTGACGCTACTGGCGAGACGGTTCATCTCGCGGTGCGCAGCGGCGATGAACTCGTGTACGTCGACAAAATTGAAAGCCGCGAAGTTGTCCGGATGGCATCAACTGTTGGCACGCGGGTGCCGTTTCATTCCAGCGGCGTTGGTAAAGCTTTTCTGAGCGCGCTCGCACCAGCAGAAGCCACGGCCCTCATTGGCCGATTGACTCTGCTGTCAATTACCCCTCACACCACAACCAGCCGCCGCGCCCTGCTTAAAACCGTCAAGGCTGCACGCGAGGCCGGGTTCGTCCGTGACGATCAGGAGAACGAGTTAGGCATCGTTTGCTTTGGCGCTGCTATTCGCGAAGCGGTCGATCGACCAGTCGCAAGCGTTAGTGTGTCTGTGCCCGTGTTTAGACTCGCGCACGATACAGCGATGTATAGCGACGCGCTGCTGCAAGCCGTTAGCGATATATCAACCGCATTAGGAATGTCAGCTATCCGCTAGAAGAGAGCTCGGGCGGGAGCCGTCTTGCTAGCACAGAAAGCAATAAGGTCAATATCCGTTTGCAAAAGTGGTGAATAACACCCATGGCTCTTGTTGATTGGTAATCTGCGGTCGCCCGAATTGATCTGTTCGCGGCGAGCCAGAAAGATTAATTCAATCGACAGTAAAAGGACACCGATGAGAGGCATGACCAATCCGTTCGCCCTAGCAACCGCTTCCCTGATTCTTCTTGCTGGCTGCAGCACTGCGGGCAAAGAAGACAAGATGATGGCTCCTGGACCAGTCACCGATGAAGCGATCGCAACTCAACGCGCGGCACTGGCCAAATCAACCGAAAACGCCGGATTCGGCCCACAGGCGCCGCGGGACCTTTCAGTCATTGGGGGCGCAAACACGCGCTTGTTTTCAGCGGCGCCTCCGGCGAGCAGCATGAATCTGTGCAACATTCACTTCCACGAAAGCGCTGAACACAAAGGCGGTGACTTTACGAAGTACGCAGGCAATGGTGACGGCCTTGGTTCCGGCACAGGCTTTCAGTACTCAGGCACGCTCACCGCAGCCGAACTCGCCGATGTTGGCGTGACGATCGGCGCAGGTAAGTACGGTGATCTGGTACCGGGCGATACAATCGAAGTTCACTACGTTCATACAAGCGCTCAAGTCACACCAGGCCCAACATTGGGTGCCTGCCTGAGTGAAGCGATTGGCAATCCGCAGTTGCGGGTCGAAACACAGGTGATGGTGCTGGTCAATGATGACAACGCGCTGGACTTTGCCGAGATCTCAAAGGTCGAGCAAATCAATGGCCTCTTTCAGGCACCTAACGTCCCGACAGACACGGGCACACCCATCGTTTATGCCGGCTCAACGACAGGCCCGAGCTATAACGAAAAAGGCTCTCCGTTCCAGGTGACCTGGAGTGTTCGTCCCCAGGTAGCGAAGGTCAGCATTCAATCAGTCGATGCCTGGCTCAAGAGCAATATTTTTAACGAGGCGAGCGCGCATGGCGTGCGCAATCTCGTGACTAACCCTGACCTGCTTTCGCCAATCTAGTCTAGTCAAACGCGGTTGAGGTCGGCGCAGTGACTGCCGGCCCTCAGCCGCGCCCTATCGCCTGCTCGACATGCTCGGCTATCTTTCCGGGCGTGGTCATCCAGACACGACCGGTGTCGCGAACGCTTGCAATGTGTTCAAGCGCCCTGCGCAGGTGACGCAACCGATAAGGCTGCCCAACCAGGTACGGATGCAAGGCAATCCCCATCACCAACGGCTGACCTGTCGATTGCTCTAGCATTTCATCAAACTGATCAATGATCATGTCGGCAAACGCTTTGCCATCGAGTTGGCGAGCGATGATCATCGGAATGTCGTTTAGCTCCTGCGGATAAGGCACCGACCAGATGCCCTGTCCGTCACGGGTGCGCATCATCAAGGGTTGATCATCATGGCACCAGTTGAGGTTGTATTGATACCCGCATTCGGCAAGCAAGTCTGGTGTGGTGAGACTTTCAGATATCCAGGGTGATAGCCAGCCAGTTACCTGCTGCCCACTGTGGCTGGCTATCTGATCGCGACAATTAGCCAGAAGGGCTTTCTCGCGAGCTTCATCCCATTGCCCTTGTCGTTCAGCATTGGTATGGCCATGACCGATAATTTCATCGCCACGATCCACAAAAGCCTGAACCAATGACGGGCAATGATCGTATAAGGCCGTGTTGATAATCGCGCCTGTCGGCATACTGAGTTGGTCAAACAACGCCAGGCATCGCCAAGCCCCAACCCGATTGCCATACTCGCGCCAGCTGTAGTTGAGTACATCAGGCTCTGGCGATGCAGGACCAATCTTTGCCCCCATGCCCTCAGCAAACGCAAAGTGCTCGATGTTGAACCCCAAATACACCGCCAGGCTTGCGCCATCCGGCCAGCGATAGCTTTCTCGTTGGGTGATCGGGCTGTAGTCGAATCGGCCATGTGTTGGCAGCGAGCCCTCGTAGGGCGTGTTCTTTGTATCGGTCATGCTTCCTTCAACTCTAGAGCCGCGCGAGCCCTGCTCTAACCATCAGCCATTCGGCACTATCGTTCCAGACCTGTAGTTCGGTGATCAATCCGTTGGACACGATGTAACGGTCAATATAGCGATTGCCTTCAAACGGCGTGCCATCGGGCCATTCGCCGTACAGTGACCCCTTGCTATAAACAATTGTCTCTGATTCAGTGCCACCGGCCACCGTTTCGGTACTGTCTATTTTCTTCTTAACCCATTTGTAGCGCGATGCATTGAATGCGGTGCAGTCAGCTGGGCGGCTCATCTGCCGGTCACCCGTAAACCTGATCCGCATATCGTCAGATACATACTGGCTTGCCGCTTCAGGGTCTGGCTTCATCACAAGCCGTAGGTATTCATCGACTATCTCTGCTGGGGTCATTCGACTTTGCTCCATATGTTCGACTCAAGTGCACTAGCGCCGCACCAAGAAGTGACATCCACAAAGGCGCGCTCAGTTTGAGTGCAGCCGGGAATGCGCGTTCCGCTTCTGGCGATCAATCAAAAGCAGTGCAAGCACCATGCCGAGCGGGTATCGTGAGGCGTTAGCGTTCATTGCGGACAAAAACCCTACGGGCTCACCGGTATGGGGCTTGCTAATTACTCCTAAACGCCCGGCATCACGCCAGGGAAATACTGTTCAGCGCTTTAGGGGAGCTGTTATGTCCGTAAGACCCATCCAAGAGTCGTTAGTGAAATCAACTGAACCAGCCAAAGATCGCATGAGGCGCCGCGTGTTTAAGTCAATCGCAGTTGCCACTGGCGCTCTTGGCATTGGCGCCAGTGCATTCGTGTACGCAGCCGAGCCCATTAAAATCGGCCTGGTCGCTGCGCTTTCCGGCCAGTCAGCACTATCCGGGCAGGCCATCACTCGCGGCCTTGAAATCGCCATTGATGAAATCAACGCCAAGGGCGGGCTTCTCGGCGGCCGCCCGCTTGAATTGGTCCGGCGCGACGATGAATCAAATCCGGCGAAAGGCGTAGTTGCGGCAAGAGAGCTTATTTATCGCGAAAAAGTTGCGGTGCTCTTTGGTGGCCTGGACACCCCTGTGTCGCTCGCCATCGTGCCTTTAATCAACAAAGAAAAGGTGCCGTTCATGGGGCCCTGGGCCGCCGGCACACCAGTGACCAAGAATGGTGCTGATCCGAATTTTGCGTTTCGCGTGTCTGCCGTTGATGAGATCGTCAATGTCGGCATGCTGAAGTATTCAAAGAAAAACTTTGGAACCACCAAGCCAGGACTGATGTTGGTGAACAACCCATGGGGCGAATCCAATGAAAAGGGCCTGGATGTTGCACTCAAGTCAGCCGGCGTCACGCCAGCAGGCATCGAAAAATTCGAAGGCAACGACCTTGATATGGTGCCGCAGCTCACGCGCCTAAAAAACGCCGGCGCTGATGCAATCTTCTTGGTGGGCAACGTGGCGCCCTCAGCTCAGGTGGTCAAATCCCTAACCCGCATGGACTGGAAAGTACCCATCGTTTCGCACTGGGGTCCTGCAGGTGGCCGGTTTACAGAACTGGCTGGTCCTGATGCCAAGTCTGTGCACTTCGTGCAAACCTATAGCTTCTTTGGTGATCAGTCACCGATTGGCAAGCGCGTGATTGATAGCCTGGTCACGAAATACGATGACATCAAAGGCCCGGAAGACATCACCCCGGCGGTTGGTGTCGCCAATGCCTACGATGGCATGCACCTCACGGCGCTAGCGATAGAGGCAGCCGGATCCACGGACGGTCCGGCAATTCGTGAGGGGTATTACAAGATTGAACAGCATGAAGGGCTCATCAAGACCTACAACAAACCCTTCACTCCCGAAGTACACGATGCCGTGGGGCCAGATGATTATGTCTGGGCGCAGTTCATTGAAAACAAGATTGTCCCGGTCAGCTTGAAGTAGCTAGCACCGAACCAAGCGACAAACCGGAGAGCACATGGAGTTGCTAACGTCCGCACTCATTAGCGGGTTAGGCCTGGGCAGCATGTACGGCCTGATGGCGCTGGGTTTCTACGTGACCTACGCGGTATCAGGGACCGTCAACTTTGCCCAGGGCAGCTCCATGATGCTCGGCGCTGTGCTTACCTTCACGTTTGCACAAACGTTGGGCTGGCCGTTGCTGCCCGCCATTTTTCTGGCCTTGTGCTTGTGTGCGGTCTACGGCTTAATCGTTGAACTTTTAGCGGTACGTCCATTCGCCAGCCGCGGCTCAGATGCATGGCTGATTGCGACAGTGGCGCTGGGGATTGTGCTCGACAACCTGGTGATGTTTACCTTTGGCAAAGAGCCTCGATCCCTGCCCTCACCCCTGGCTCAAACACCGATGCGCTGGGGTGAAATGGGGCTCGGGGTTTACCCATTGCAGCTATTAATTCCTTTGCTCGGCTTGGGTCTGGCCGCGGCGCTGCATTTCATATCGTCGCGCACACGCTGGGGCGTTGCGATGGTGGCCGTCTCGCAAAACCGTGATGCAGCGCGTTTGATGGGCATTCCCATCAAACGCGTGGTTGCCATCGCATTTGCGCTCTCCACCTTGTTTGCCGGCATTGCCGGCGTACTCATTGCGCCGCTGATGAATGTGCACTCAGACATGGGCACCTTGTTCGGCCTGAAGGCATTTGCGGTGGCCATTCTCGGCGGCATTACCAGCGCCTGGGGCGTGATGATTGCAGGGCTGATTTACGGATTAACCGAGGCCTTGATCACCACAACGCTTGGCTCGAGCTACACCTACATCATCACCTTTGCCCTCGTGATTTGCGCCCTCGCCTGGCGGCCGGACGGTTTGTTCGGCAAAGCCGCTGTTCATAAGGTCTGATTGATGAGTTCTCAAGCAATGGCCGGCAAGACCTCAGCAACGCTTGCCCCTAAGCCAGCTGGAAACAAAACAAGCTCGCGGCTACCTGCCGGCACGCTGATGCCACTACTACTCACACTTGGGCTGCTTGGGGTTGGTGCTGTGGCGAGCTTTTCGCTTAACGGCTACTACGTCTTTGTGCTTGCCAATGTTGCGTTACTCGCGTTGTGCGGCATTGGCCTGAACGTGTTGTTGGGCCTGACGGGCCAGATCTCGTTTGGCCATGTTGGCTTCTATGCAATTGGCGCCTACACCACCGCCATTTTGATGACATCGCTCGAATGGTCGTTCTGGATTGCATGGCCCATTGCCGCCATGGTCGCTGGTGCCATGGGCGCATTCCTCGCGTTACCTGCGTTGAGAGTCAAAGGCCCCTACCTCGCGATGATCACGATTGCATTCGGGTTCATTGTTGAGCACAGCATTGTCGAGATGCGTGGCCTCACCGGTGGGCAGAACGGCATCATGGGCATCTTTGGCCCTAACCTTGGCAGTTTTGCGCAAGGCGAACATGCGATGGCACTCCTGGCGCTTGCCGCCGTTGCGGTTGCGCTGATCGCATACACCTGGCTATCCACTGGCACCTGGGGTGCCGCGATGCGAGCGGTGCGAGATTCCGAAACAGCATCAGAGTCAGTTGGCTTCAACCCGCTCGTCATCAAGACGGTTGCTTTTGTCGTGTCTGCCGTGTGTGCCGGTGCGGCTGGCGCTGTGTTTGCGCCACTGTCGGGCTTTGTCACGCCCCATACCTTTGGGTTTATGCAATCGATTCTCTTCGTACTGGTCGTAATGTTGGGTGGAGCGGGTTCAATTGCCGGGCCTGTATTTGGTGCGATTATTGTCGGCTTGCTTCCCGAAGTGCTGGCTGGGATGGAAGAGTTCAGGCTCCTGTTTTTCGGTGCTTTGTTGCTGCTGGTCTTATGGCTTGCGCCAAACGGACTCACGGGTTTGTGGCACAGCATTGTTAAAAAATTGCGCCCAAAAACCCACGCCGCGGCTGCAAGCGCCGAGCTAACGCCAGCACTTGATCTACCAGCGCGTGAAAGATCGGCCCTATCAGTCAACGCTCTAACCATGCGCTTTGGTGGTGTCACTGCGGTGAACGCGCTCAGCCTGACCTGCCCGACCGGGCAGGTCACCAGCCTGATAGGGCCAAACGGTGCTGGCAAAACAACTGTCTTGAATATGCTGTCCGGCTTCTACCAGCCGGGTGAAGGCAGTTTCTCGCTGGGCAACAAAGGACTCGCCGGACAGAAGGCGCTGCAAATTTCTCGCGCTGGCATTGCCCGCACCTATCAAACATCGCAGCTATTCGATTCACTCAGTGTTCAGGCCAATGTCGTGATAGCAATGAGTCGCGGCATGCTTGGCCCGCTGTTTGGTGCAGGCCACCTTGTCTCCAGCACCGCACAAAACCGTGCGCTTGGGCTGCTCGCCGCCTGCGGCTACACCGGCCACCCTGACACCCTCGCAAGCGACCTCCCCCATGTGGACCGGCGGCTCGTTGAAGTCGCGCGAGCACTGGCGGCTGACCCTGATGTGTTACTGCTTGATGAACCGGCCGCCGGTCTATCCAGGGAAGACAAAGAGCGCATCGCGACCCTACTGCGCAAAATCGCCGATGCCGGCGTTGCGGTGCTGCTGGTTGAACATGACATGCCACTCGTGATGGGCATCTCCGATCAGGTGGTTGTTTTGGATGCCGGCGAGCACCTTGCCAGCGGCGCGCCGGCCGCCATTCAGGCGAACCCGCTCGTGAAAGAGGCGTATCTTGGCGACGCTGACGGCCTGACCGCCAAAATAGACGGGTCACCTGGACACTCGTATGCGGTGACGCAGTCTGACGCGCCAGACGTGGCGCTAGAGGTCAAAGACATGACAGCCGGCTATGGGGCGGCCCCCGTGCTGAAGCAAGTTAGCCTCACGATTCATCGCCAGGAAGCCGTTGCGTTGCTGGGTGCAAACGGCGCGGGAAAATCCACTCTTTTGCGCTCAATTATTGGCCTGCATCGACCAACGAGTGGAGACATTAGCCTGGACGGAACATCGATTGCCGCCACCAGCACGGAAGCTATTACGGCGAAAGGTATGGTCCTGGTACCCGAGGGCCGGCAGGTCTTTCCTGACTTGAGCGTTGCCGACAATTTGCGACTGGGCGCATTCATTGATCCGATTGCTCAGACGCAAGGCGTTGAAGAAATGCTCGCACGCTTTCCACGCCTTAAAGAAAGGCTGCATCAGCCAGCTGGATTACTCTCAGGCGGCGAACAACAAATGCTCGCGATTGGCCGCGCCCTGATGTCACGCCCCCACTGCTTACTACTGGACGAACCATCTCTGGGTCTGGCACCCAAGATTATTGAAGAATTATTCACCGCGTTGGATGGCCTCAAGCGCGACGGTATGACGCTCCTGCTGGTTGACCAGATGGCAACGCTGGCACTAGCAGTCGCTGACCGTGCGTATGTGATGGAAGCCGGAGAAATTGTCGCGCAAGGCACTGCCAGCGAAATCGCCGCCAACGATGCATTGACCCAGGCCTATTTGGGCAGCACATCGCATAACTGAACGAGCCAAAACCTGACTACTCCTGGCGTTGCCGCGTTAACGAGCGTTTGATTGCAAGCACAACGCCTCCGGCCAGCAATCCCCAAAAAGCGCCCGAAACGCCGAGGAGCGTCACGCCAGCAGCCGAGAACAGGAAGGTCACTGCCGCAGCCTCACGGGTGTCTTCGGTCTTAAAAGCAGCAACACAGGCCACCGCAAAGGCCGGAATGGGCTATGAGCAGGGCACCGCATTTGGCAATATCTCCCTGGCGGTCAATGATCTTTATGGCCTCGTTCATTTTTTGGAAGAAAGTGGCGTGACGATCAAGCGACCGGCTGGCGAGCTGACAATTACGCCAACAGAAACCGGCAAGATCTACACGCTTGCTCATATAGCTGACCCGGACGGCGATAGGATTGAGTTGATGCAGGCATAGGAGCTGCCGATATCAGCGCTATTGCCTGGGTACAAAAACCTCCGTGTCTGGATAGAAGTTGTACCAGGCAAACCAATAGGCTTTGGTCGTGACTAAATCATTGCCGTTGGAATCTGTGGCGTGGGCTGAATTGTCTTTGGCGCTCCAATGAATATTGATTGATTGCCCTGCAAAGTTGTCTACAAACCTTTCCTGGCCGTGATTTCTCAGCTCTATGAACGGATACGCCTTGTATTCGCCGTTAATCTCAATGCCCATCACAGGCTCTTTTGTATGAAACTTCTTTGGCGCCTGCCTCAGCACCTCGAAGAAAAGCTGCTCTGATTCTTCATAGCCGCTAAAGGGCTGGTGGCGATAGTTGCGTGTAAAGCCCTGAGACTCTGACAACACCAGTGTTTTCGGGTTAGCAGCTAACCATGCCCGCCAGGTCGTCACCTGCAGGGGAAGCTGCTCAAGGCCCGACCCAACCAGCGGCCCGGCGATTGCTTTGCCATCAATCTGCGTCCAAAGTGACTCTGTCTCTTTGTCATATAAAACAAGGTCGCTGTTGTAAAGCAAGCCCGATACCCCAAAGCTCAGGTTCCGCTTACCAGCCTTCGAGGCAAAAGCCACGCCAGAGCCACACAATGGGCAGTAAACGATGATAAAGCCCTGTCCATCCTGCTCATCATTGACAATCTCATGCCAGTTCAGAATGTAGAGAGGATAGGCAAAGGTTTTGCCATTGAGATTAATGCCAAGGACGAGGTCTTCTTCGCGTACAAATTCTGCTTGGGCGCCCGGCTGATAGTCAGGAGAAAAAATCGCCGGAATTTCATCTCTCGCTGGCCCGCCTCGCGCTAGCACGTCGGCATTGACTGACAGATTGCTGATGTCAAAGCCATTCAAGTCTTTTGCGAAAGCACTGCTTGAAAAACTCACGATTGCAAGGACTGAAATGACAAACGTCCAAAACCTCATGCTGTCCTCGCACTATCGCACTAGGCGAATGTCGATTTCGGTGTCCTGGGTAACAGACACTTTAGATCGATCAAAAGTCGGTGGCCTGAAGCTCCCATCGCTATTGGAGAACCCATACGGTTCTTCAGGGAAGATCCACAAGAATCTGTCCAGGTCTCGATTCAGGTTCAGATCCTGAAAGACAACAACGCCGTACTCACCCGGGGGAATGCCGTTGATCTCAATCGTTTGAGATTCGCCCGTGACGAAATTAATTCGCCCTCTGGCCATGCCGTACTTGTCCAACCATCTGTCCTCGCTGTCGTACAGCGCCAATAGAAGGGCTCCCTCACAGCATTGGAGATTGTGTACGTTGACAACAAGCGACAGCTTTCCCTCGATTGGAGGGGCTGGTTCCGTTGGAGTCGTGCTGCAGGCCGTTAAGCTCAATGCCAACGCGACAAGGATGATTGCCAGTTTCAACAGTGATTTTCTCCACAACCGAAATTCGTCCCAGCTACGCCGTGCGTAGAGTCGCCGCACGAGACCGCTATCGCAAGATCCAGACGGCAGCTGTTCGTTGTCAGGCGCTGTTTGTCAGCTCTGCTTCCGATTGCTTACAGGGCGGCTTCTGATGCAGTACTCAGTTTGACGGAGTGGCATCTACGGGTTGCCAAATAACCGGCCCCACCCTGTTACCTGGGCAGGGTCACCACCGGCGAGCCGCAGGCCAGTCCACACGGCGGCAGAGGTGGAGTCAATAATTGGAATACCCAGCTCTTCCTCTAGCGCGGCCGCCTGAGTAGCGCCGCGCATATTGGTACACATAACGGTAATCGCATCGGGCTTGCTGGCCGCCACTTCGCGGATTAGCCCGGCAACCCGTTCTTCTGAAAACTGAGCAAACTCAAAGTTACGATGCTCGCCCATGTGTCGCTCTGCAATACACTCAAAACCACTTGCGGCATAGTTTTGAATTATCGCCTCTTGAATCTCATCAATATACGGCGTAACCAGGCCAAAGCGCTTAACCTCATGCCGTGCGAACAATTCGTTGACAGCCAGAACGGATGAGCCCGCCGCAATGCCCGTGGCGCGTGTGATCTCAGCGCAAAGGTGCTCGTCTTTATCAAAACCGAGCCAACTGGCAGCGGTACCGCTCCAGACGATTGAACCGACGCGCGCGTGAGCGAGCAAGTGCGCTGCCGCCAATTGCTTGTCAATGGTGAACTGCGCCTGAGATGACGGTGCATTGCTTATCTCCGTCACCTCGAACCGCCCAAAATGAGCGGATGTATTGGGTAACTCACTCACAATGGCGCTTGTGACTGGCTCCAGCACTGTGTTGGACGATGGCGTTAAAACGCCTAGTAGGGTCTGGGTCATCTCTAGCTGCTAAGTATTGTTTGACGGATGAGCGTACATGATCGAGTCGAGCACCGGCAGCAAATACTCGCGAAACCTCGCTGGGTTCTCACTCATCGGGAAGTGCCCGAGCCCCTGCATGATGCTCACTTGCGCACCCGGAATACGTTGAGCGGTTGCCTGTGTGTTCTCCGCCCGGCAAGAGTAGTCATATTCACCCGTCATTAGATACACCGGGCAAACACTTGTATCGATCCGAGCCGCGTGCTGCTGAAACTGGGAGTCAGATCTAAAAAAGTGCATGTCGCCTTTGAAAACGCCAGAGCCACCCTGGTGGTAGTGCCAAAGCGTTTCATGCCGATAGTCGGGTGGACTTTGCGGAGCGACCAAACCAGAAACCAGCGAGGCGCAAAACTCGCCACTGTCAAACGCGGCGCTTGTAAGCCAACTATCGTCCCACCAAGGCGATGGTTGGTCGGTCGCCTCAAGGCCAATCACCGCTCCCAACTGCTTGCCGGCATCTGCCGCGAGGCGAAACACAACACGTCCTCCCATTGAGCAGCCCATCACCACGGGTTGGTCAAGGCCCAGCGTTTTGCAAAACGCCAGGATCATTGCGACATAAAAATCGCTGGTGAGTTTGTATTCTTCTTTTTGCCAGCCAACGGGTGGGTCTGACTTCCCGTGCCACGGCAAATCGAAGGCAATCACTTCGAAGCGGTCGGTTACTTGGGGGTCATTCATCAAGTGCCGGAACTGACTTGAATGAGCGCCCGCCGTATGCAGACAAACCAACGGCACACCGCTGCCAGCCGACTCAAAATAAATGCGGTAAGACTGCCCATCGACTGTCACTGGGATATACCGACCAACGATCGGCTCCACCAGGGACTCAACACCAGAATTCTCTCGCCCACTCATGACACAACTCCTGCAGGCTCGCCCTGGGCGATGAATTGGCGCGGCGCTGCCATCAATGATTTGATAAATCCCAGATGGGTTCGCATCAATTCGATATTACCTTCAATTCGGCAATGGCCGTAGGACGACATCGCCATCAGGTCATGAAACCCAGGTGGCGGTACCGGTTGCCAGAAGGTTTGCCAGGTCTCCGCACTTGCGCGCATTGTCAGGCCAGCGATTCGCATGTGCCAAGGGCCTGTCTCGGCCGCCGCAAGAGCGCCCTGCTTGATGCTGATCATCCAAGGGGTGTCATCCCAATACAGGCAAAGCTCTAATGTGCAACGGTGGCCACGCACGGCAGCTTCCGCATCCGCCGCAAGGGCTACACGCCACCGCTCAAAAAAGGCCTCATTGAGTACAACCTTACCGCTCATCCAGACTCTCCACTTTGTTCTACAGATTAATTTTGCGCTTCAAAGACGTGGTCTGCTTGGTCGCACTCTGGGCAGACGCCAGCCCTTTTCCAACGCAAACACACGCAGTGCGCAGGCTGTTAAGGTGCCAAGCGCCATCGCGATTGGCTGGGCAACGTCAATCATGCTCAGACCCAAGAAGACCCACGCGCCGACAAACGCGCAGGTGGCATAAAGCTCCGTTCGCTGGAACACGCGCGGCACTTCATTGCAAACAACATCGCGAATCACGCCGCCGAAAGTTGCTGTGATCACCCCCATCATGCTTGCAATAAAGAGCGGCATGCCTGCTTTCACTGCGAAGGCTGCGCCACTGACCGCGAACAAGCCAAGGCCCAGCGCGTCCGGCCATTGCACCCAACGCGATTGTTCTCTTATAGGCCGCCTTCGCGTCAGCCAGGGCAAGGTAAGGCAGATGAGCAAGACAATCAAAACCCACTCCTGATGAACAACCCAAAACAGGGGGCGTCGATCAATTAGCAGATCGCGTAGCGTACCGCCACCAAAGGCAGTCACGAATGACAACGCAAAATGCCCGACCGGGTCCATCTCGCGCCGCTCGGCCTCCAGGTAGCCAGAAACAGCAAACGCCAGCAGCCCCAGGAGTTCTACCCACGCCAAAAGAGTCTGCACCGGTAGTAGCGTACTGTCTGGCAAAGCTGCGCTCCACTCAATTGAGGGGGGATGATAGAACATCGCCCATGGGCAGCCCGTGGTACAAAGAGCGCCCAGTGCTTGTTGACCCACCCTACACATCGCCCTAATCAACTGGATGACATGACTTCCCACCCGCCTATGCCCCAAACTGTGCACTCGCAATTGGAGCACCTGCCCATTTCGTTCTTTTCAGCAGTCATGGGCTTGGCCGGTCTTTCGATTGCGTGGGAACAAGTGCTGATCATGATGCCTGCCATGGCCTGGCTGGCACGCGTTATAGGCGGGGCCGCCCTTTTACTTTTCGCCTGTTTAGCAGTGGCTTACCTGACCAAAGCTGTTCGCTACCGCGCGCAGGTGAAGGCGGAGTTCAACCACCCCATTAAGTTGAGTTTTTTTGCATCGGTATCGGTCAGCCTGGTGCTGCTCTCGACTGTGCTCTGGCCTGTCAGCCAACAAGCCTCGTGGGTGTTCTGGGTGCTCGGCACTGTTGCGCAGTTCTGTGTGCTGATTGCGGTCGTGAATGCGTGGCTCCATCGAACCACGTTTAAACCCGAGCAGCTAAATCCATCATGGTTCATTCCAGCGGTAGGCAACGTCCTGGTGAGCATCCCGGGGGTTGACCACGGTTTTGTCAATATCTCATGGTTTTTCTTCAGCATTGGCATGCTGTTTTGGCTGGTGCTTATGCCGATCATTTTTTATCGGCTGGTGTTTCAACCCCCGCTACCCGCCAAATTGTTGCCCACGCTGTTTATCTTGATTGCGCCGCCAGCAGTTGGTTTTCTAGCCTATGTGAAGCTTAACGGGCAGTTTGATGTTCTGGCAAAGGTGCTGTACTACAGCGCGCTATTCTTTACGTTCGTGTTGATAGCGCAAGCAGAACGGTTCTTGAAACTACCTTTCGCGTTGTCTTCCTGGGCTTTTTCGTTTCCGCTGGCTGCGATTACCAGCGCGACCTGGACGGTCTATGCGCTGACGGGTGAGCCGCTGATGAAATGGCTAGGCCTGCTCTTGCTGGCCACCGCAACTCTTGTGATCAGTTTGCTGGTGGTGTTTACCGCGCTGGCTCAGTCGAGAAAGCAAATCTGCATCCCCGACTAAGAAGCGCAGCAAGCCTGGTGGTTTAGCGTCCCTGCGCAGCATTCTCCAGCGCAGCAATCCGATCCTCAAGCGGCGGGTGCGACATGAACAACGCTTTGAAGCCATCGCCAACCCCGCCACTAATACCCAGGGCATTCATCTGATCAGGCAGTTGCGCCGGACCCGAATTGCCCTGCAGGCGCCGCAAGGCAGCGGCCATGTCGCCATGGCCAACCAGCGACGCTGCGCCCGCGTCAGCACGGAACTCACGCTGACGGCTGAACCACATCACGATGATGCTGGCAAGCACACCCAGAATCAGCTCGGCAACTATGGTGACAATCCAAAAAGCCGGCCCGTGCCCGTTTTCACTCTTGAACACAACGCGGTCGACAACGCTGCCAAGAACGCGCGCCAGGAAAATAACAAAGGTATTCACGACACCCTGGATCAACGTGAGCGTGACCATGTCGCCATTGGCAACGTGACTGATCTCATGCGCAATGACGGCCTCGGCTTCAGCCTGCGTCATGCCATCGAGCAAACCACTACTGACAGCGACCAGTGAATTACGCTTGCTTGGCCCAGTCGCAAATGCGTTGATCTCAGGTGCGGGATAAATCGCGACTTCGGGCATGGGGATGCCTGCCTGATCAGCCTGCCGCTTTACGGTATCAAACAGCCACTGTTCGCGCGCATCGGCTGGCTGGGTAATGACCTGTGCGCCGGTAGACCGCTTGGCCATCCACTTTGAGATGGCGAGTGAAATGAACGAACCACCGAAACCGAACACGGCCGCAAATATCAGGAGGCTGGTCAGATTCAAACCGCCGCCTTGTTGCACAAGGTAGCTATCTACTCCGAGCAGACGCATTGTCATGCTCAGGACCAGCACGATGGCCAGGTTGGTCCCGACCAGTAAAGCAACTCTCTTCATCACGAGCCTCTCAGAAAAGCGCGCACCAGACCGAAGTCTGGTGCGCTGGTTTTGGCGGGCGCTTGCCCAGCAATGCCTGAGAGTGTGCAGGCTTCTTCAATCAGAATAAAGCGGATATTTCTTTATTTTTGTCCTTCTTTTTCGAATAATATGATCTACTGACCACCTGTCGCCGGCGCCAGTGGCTCGCCACCAGGCCCGTTGGTAAAGGTCAGAGGTGACACGGCCGCTTGCTGACCAACACCTGCCTGAGACCAGTCACACACGCCCTGATCAAACACAGCCTGTAAGCGCGATAGCTGATCCGCCGAGAAAATGACGCTGCCATAGTCAGCCACATCGAAGGCTTTGCGTGAGCACTTAAAAACATCTTCCGTGAGCGGACCACCAGCCACTTGGCGTGGTGATGCGGATGCCTTCAGAAATGGGTCTGCGTCGCACTGAGCAAAGTCAGTCACAGGATTGGCGAACGTCGTGTCTTCGCTCAAATAGCAAAGGTCGGACGCCTGAGCATCTGGCCGGGTGCGCCTAACCCGTTCTTCGATGGAGCCAGCAGCGTCGTCTTCACTCAACGCGGTCAACCAGCTATCGAGCGCCAGAAACGCGCTGAATTGCATTTGTAGTGGCGGGATCAGACCGGAAGGATAGCGCCACATCACATGATTATCAGCGTCACCCGCGGCCTGTTCTATGCGCGCCCGCAACGAAAAACTGCGCCACACAAAGTGGATGGGAAACCGTGGCGGGGCGGACGCACCAGGTGGTGTGATCAAAGCGGAATCATCCCAGCCGCGCAAATCCATAATGGGTAGTTTGGCCAGGTTAGCGCCACTGGAAACGATGCCGGACCGATAGGCAACGGGCAGCGCGTCAGCATCAGCCGTCATACGCTCTGCAACCAGATTCCCATCGCGGTCAACACCACCTACGAGTTCATTGATGACCACAAATTCTTCGGCAGAAATTGCACCGTCAAGGAGTGCCTGCAAACCATATTGCACGCCTTCATTGTCAGACACGCGCAAACCCGCACCGTTCGATACGCCCCAGACA
The DNA here is from genome assembly GCA_045106815.1 of Burkholderiaceae bacterium. Taxonomy (GTDB): domain Bacteria; phylum Pseudomonadota; class Gammaproteobacteria; order Burkholderiales; family Burkholderiaceae_E; genus JAUIAI01. The sequence goes on from JBGCFG010000003.1 coordinate 36,790, forward strand.
GATTTAGCCCAGGTTGGACCATCACAGCGCACACCGCCCGGATTGCTCTGTGCGTCGTAGATCGCCGCTGGTGGCAACTCGCAATTGTTGGTCGGCGTTGGCAGGCTTGCAATCGCACCGCTGGCATTATCGACGACAACACGCTGGTTATAGTTGCCGGCCTGCACGTTACTGCCAAATGCATTGAACCAACCATGGCAACCGGTTTGATCCGGGTGGCCGTTTATCGCGGCCTTACGCGCATTGATTTGCTCGGGCGTGTAGCCGGCATTGGACATCTGGTTGAGCCACTGAGGCTTTTGATAGGCCTCGACCAACAGCAGGCAGTCGCCCACTTCAATCCCGGTGGTTTCTGCATCCGGATAGGTACAGTAGATCAACACGCCATCAAGCTGGCCAGGTGCAATTGACGCGTTCTGATTTGAGTTAATCGAACCGCCCGAGCAGCCGGTGCCAAGCGTGAACTTGATCGGACCGTATTGCTCGGCAATGTGTTCTTTCATCATCATCGTGGTCTCAGCCATAGACACACGGTTAGAGTTGCGCGATGAGTCGGTCATGCTGTTCCCGACAACCATATACCCACGGCGTAGTGCCACTTCATTCGTCCAGGCATTAGCTTGACGCCGCTGGCGGCGCGGTTGACCGGTACTGGCACCAAACTGATAAACCACCTTGCCGGCCCACTGTGGCTGAGGGCTCGTTGCGGTCCAGGGCTGGGCCGGATCATAGAGCACCGCAATATCGTAAATGCCGCGGTTCAGGGTGCCGCGTTCGACTCGCACAATGAAGGGAATCTCTGCGCCTGCCGCCGTCATAACAGTTACGGCGTCGTCAGGGACCGGGCTGTTCACATCATAGGGTTGAAAGCACAGATTGTCGGGCGGTATAACAGGTGCAGGTACTTCGGTGGCTACCGGCGAAACAGTTGGTGACGGATCGGGCAGACCAAGATCACAGTTCACAACGGAATTGCGGTAGTAGAAAACGTACTCGGTTGGGATGTTGCACTTCTCGTCGGTGGCTTCGCCCGACAAACCGCTTGCGTTCGTCCCTGGGGTAACACCGCTGGCAATTTGCGGTGTTGGTGTGGCGCAGTAATACGGTGTTGGTTGTGGGCCGGATAGCACTGGTCCTCCCCTTGGCGCATTCGTCACAACCAGAGAGGTGCTACCAACGCCGTCGGCGGAGGCGGTGACCGTGTTACTGCCTTCTGCCAGGCCGGTGACCAGACCAGTCGCTTTGTCTCCTTCAAGGACAAACGCATCAGTCACATCGCGATCACCGACGGTGACTTTTAGGCCAACGATTGCTTTGGCCGTAACGCTGCCAGACGCAGCCGCACCTGGCACGGTCACCTGAACCAGCGCATCACCGCCACTGATCAATTCTGCTCGGTTGGAAAGCGTTGTAACCTGAATGTCACTGCCGCTTACGGCATTGTCGCTGTCAGAGCTGCTGCAAGCGGCCAAAACGCTCAGCACAAAACCAGACAGCAAAAGGGCTGAACCCTTTGGCGCACGTTGAATCACAGTTATCTCCTCTCTTTTGTTTTTTAGCGGCTGCCTGGCAGCCGTCTGGGCGAAGAGTATCACTCAGCGACCCCAACGCATACCCGTAGGAGATCTGGTTACGTTCAGCTAACCATGCAGCGCTGCCACCGTCTTGAGCTGAGAAAATCCGTACAGGGCTTCGAAGCCTTTCTCCCGGCCATGCCCGGATTTGCCCACGCCGCCAAACGGTAATTCAACGCCGCCGCCCGCCCCATAGTTGTTGATGAATACTTGACCCGACTTGAGTTTTCTCGCCAGGCGCATTTGTCGCGCGCCATCACGGGTCCAGATGGATGCCACTAATCCGTAGTCGGTGCCGTTTGCGATTCGCAGTGCCTGCGCTTCATCCTCAAAAGGAATCAACACTTGCACCGGCCCAAAAATCTCATCTTGTGCGAGCTTGTGCTCTGGCGGCACGTCGGCGAAGAGCGTGGGCCGAACATACGAGCCACCTGCCGGGGCGTCAGCAGCGATCTCGCCGCGTGCGATCAGCTTCAGATCTGTGCCCTGCTCTAAAAACGAATTCACTGTGCCGCGCTGGCGTTCGGAAATGAGCGGCCCAACATCCAGGTCTGCCATCGCCGCGCCGGCCTGAAGCGATTCGTAACGATCAATCATTCGATTGCGCACCGCATCATACGCCCCACGCTGCACCAGAATGCGCGACGATGCGGAGCAGGTCTGGCCGGCGTTTTGAATACCGGCATTGACAAGAAACGGTAGGGCCGCATCAAGGTCGGCATCATCAAACACCAACTGTGGTGACTTACCTCCTAACTCAAGCGTGACAGGTACAACATTCTGTGCAGCGGCCGCTTGAATCGCTGAGCCAACGCCCACCGAACCGGTAAATGAGACATGGTGAACACCTGGATGGCTCGCTAAAGCCGCACCGGCTTCTCTGCCCAGCCCCGTCACGACGTTCAGCACGCCATCGGGCAAACCTGCTTCTTGCGCAAGATGCGCGAACGCGAGCGCGGTCAGGCTGGCATCTTCGGCGGGCTTCAACACTGCACAATTACCCATCGTCAGCGCGCCACCCACCGAGCGGCCGATGATTTGCATTGGGTAATTCCAAGGCACGATATGGCCAGTGACCCCGTGTGGTTCGCGCAGTGTGTAGACGGTATAGCCATCCAGATACGGAATGGTTTGCCCGGTTACTTTGTCAGCGGCGCCCGCATAAAACTCCATGTAGCGTGCCAGCGCCAGCACGTCGGCCCGCGCCTGCTTGAGTGGCTTACCGACATCTAGCGCTTCCAACTCAGCTAGCTCATCCGTTTTTTCGAGCACTTTCTGGCCGATGCGATAAATGACCCGGCCACGTTCGGCGCCCGGCATTCGGCTCCAGTCGCCCTCAAACGCCGTATTCGCCGCGCGCACCGCTGCATCGATCTGATCTCGCGTACCACGAACGATGCTAGCCATCTCCTGGCCATCAGATGGATTTATCACTGGCAAAGTCTGTGCCTTTGCCGGTGCAGACCACTCACCACCAATCAGGATTTGGGCGGGATCAAACCACAGAGCGCTCGGTTTCGTCATGTCTACTTTCCCTGGAAGGCCTGGGCACCGCGAATCAGTTTTCCGGGGCGGTTACCCGTGAGTTCACCATTCGCACTCACCTCTACCCCTCGGACAAAGGTATGGCGATAGCCTGTCGAACGCTGCAATAAGCGTCTGCCACCGGCGGGCAAATCATGCGCAATATACGGCGGCTCAACACCAAGGTTTGCAAAATCGATGAGGTTAAAGTCTGCACGGTAGCCCGGCGCGATCACACCCCTGTCGAGCAAGCCATAGGCCCGGGCGGTTGCCTGGGTTTGCTTGTGCACGAGTTTTTCAATTGCGAGCTTGTCACCGCGCTGGCGATCACGCGCCCAGAACGACAACAAGGTCGTCGGTGAACTCGAATCACAAATCAGGCCGACGTGTGCACCGCCATCCGCAATCCCGCAAATGGTGTTGGGGCTTTCAAGCAGGGTTTGCACGACCCTTAAGTCACCATGAGTGTAATTCTCAAACTGATGGAGCAAGATCGTGTGGCCATCGTTGGCGAGCAATGCATCAAGAATGAAGGCAAAGGGATCTACTCCTTTGGCCCGGGCCTGCGCGGCAATGCTGTTAGCCGGGTCAGGTTCAAGATCAACCGGATCACCCAGTTCAAACGTGCGCTCGATGGCCTGGTTCATCCACTTGCCGTGGCCATCACTGGGTCGCTCTGAAACAAGCCGCTCGCGTAGCGACGCATCAGCGACAAGGCGAGCAATACGTTCGTCATCGCTAAGCGAGGCCATTTCAAGCCAAAGCGGCGAGGTCGAAAACGGATGCACCGTGCTGCGCAAAGACATCAAGACGCCGACTGCACGCGACCCGGTTTGAGCTGTGCAATCGATACCGTCGGCCACGGCCTGATTTACCTGGGCCAGCGTTTCTTCCCAAAGTTTGGGCGCATTGTCGACCTGAATCAGCAATATTGAAAGGGGCCGACCGGCAACCTCCGCAGCCGCCCGCAAATGCGCAAAGTCACCCGCACCAAAATCAGAGTTCACTTCCATCACGCCTTTACCAGCCCGCTTCATCGCGCGCGCCAGACCAAAGAGCTCCGGCTCGTCTGCGCTCAGGCTGGGGGTGTAACTCCCGTCGGCCGCTTTGTGCTTGGTCGTTCGTGAAGTGGTAAAGCCAAGTGCACCCTCATGCAGTGATTCTTCAAGCAAGCGGCCCATCTGCTCGATTTCATCTTCAGTCGGCTTCGCAGCATGATCGGCGCCACGATCACCCATGACGTAAAAGCGCAAAGCGGCGTGCGGCATTTGCGCGCCGATGTCCATTGTTCGGTCAGTTCGCTCGAGCACATTGAGGTAGTCGCCAAAGCTCTCCCAGTCAAAGTCCAGACCTTCGGCCAGCACCGACTCGGGAATATCTTCAACCCCTTCCATCAGGTTGATCAGGTACTTTTGAGCGCCCGGACGCACTGGCGCAAAACCAACACCGCAATTGCCAAAGACAGTCGTTGTCACGCCATGCCAGGATGACGGCGTCATGTCAGGATCCCAGGTGGCCTGGCCGTCATAGTGCGTATGAATATCGACCCATCCGGGCGTTAGCAGCAGGCCTTCAGCATCGATTTCGCGGTGGCCGCTGCCCACCCCAGTGCCGACTGCCGAGATCGATTCGCCATTGACCGCCACATTAGCGACGCGTTGCGCCTCGCCCGTGCCGTCAATAACCGTCGCGTTCTTTATCACCAGGTCATTCATGCGCCGTCTCCAAATCCTTTGCTTATCCGCGTATTATGACCGCAGCGTCTCCGGCCCCAAAAATCAAGAATCCACCTCACAAGGAAAGCCCGTGCCCCGCCCAGCACTTGTGCTAACGAGCCCCGGTTTTGATGCGCCGGCCTCGACCGTCGCGGAACTCCCCGGCCCGCCCGGCCAGTTTCTGCTCGGCAATATGAAGAGTTTCTCCGGCGTCGCGCCGCATACCGTCGTTGAAGGCTGGGCTCGGCAGTATGGGCCGATGTTCAAGTTCTCACTCGGTACAGCAAGCAATGTTGTCGTGACCGACCGCGAACTGATCAGGCAAATCCTGCGGGCTCGTCCAGAGGAGTTTCGACGTCAACGCAAGCTTGCAGACGCAATCGAGGAAACTGGCTTCAAGGGCGTTTTCACGGCTGAAGGGACTGACTGGCGACGCCAGCGCAAATTGGTGATGCAGGGGCTGACGCCGGCGGTTGTCAATGCTGCGAACGAAAACATTCAAATCGTGACTGACAGACTCGCCCAGCTTTGGCGAGCCGCCGCCGATGAAGGGCGAGTCGTTGACGTAACGACTGATCTCAAGCGCTACTCAATGGACATTGTGCTCTGGTTGTCGCTGGGCATTGATCTTGATGCAACCCGACAACCTGATCAGCCCTTACAACTTGCGGTAGATCGCTGGTTCGGCATTATCGGGCGTCGAGTTCGCCAGCCCTTTGCGTATTGGCACTACTTCAAGCTGGCTGTAGATAAACAAGCCGACCAGGCGATTGCACTCGTGCACAAAGCCTCCCACAAAGCCATTGCAGCGACGCAAGACCGCCGACGCCAATGGCAGGGCCAACCGAGTAATATTTTGGAAGCCCTGGTGGCTGAAACCGGCACCGCCGATGCGGAGTTCACTGCCGACGATGTATTTGGGAATGCGGCAACCATGCTCATAGCGGGTGAGGATACGACCGCTAACGCGATGAGCTGGTTTCTCTACTACTGCGCCATGCAACCTGAACTTGCCGATGAGTTAAGAGCCGAGATTTATGGTGCGCTTAAGTCTGACACGCAGGGGGAAGCGAGGCTGACGCCAGACAAAGTGAAGCAACTCCCCAAATTACAGGCGGTCTTTCTTGAGGTTCTCAGGCGCAGGCCTGTGGCGCCAATGATTGGCCTCTCAACCGGTTGCGCGGTCAACCTGGGCGGACTCGATTTACCCGCAGGCCAGTTAATGACGCTTTTGCCGCGAGTTGCCAATGAGGCCACACCAGATGAGCTACAAGACTCACTGATTGAATTGGTTCACCCGGATGCGGAAGCCCGCATGTCTGCCAACGCGGCGACCAATCAGTTTGCTTTTGGAGGTGGACCGCGGCTGTGCCCGGGGCGCTACCTGGCGCTGACTGAAATGGCGCACTTTGCAGCAATGGTGCTCAGTCAATTCGATATTGAACTGACTATTCCGGCGACAGACGTCAAAGAGGGCTTTACCTTTACGATGGGGCCTGACGCTTTACCGCTCAGATTTACGTCGCGATCAACGGCGTGACCAAAGGTTGCGCTGGCTACGCCTCAATCCCCCGACTGAGATCAGCAATCACATCGTCTGGATGCTCAAGCCCAACTGCCAAACGAATCACGCCTTCAGATAGCCCGGTTGCTTTGCGCTCCGCAATCGGCACCTTGGCATGCGAGGTACTCGCCGGGTGGGCAATCGTAGACTTAACATCGCCCAGATTGGTTGTGATCGACAACATCTCAGAGCGGTCAATGACGCGCCAGGCTGCCGCTCGCTGAGTATCATCAGCATCGCCCCGCATCTCAAAACTCACCATTGCGCCGCCGCTACTTTGTTGACGCATTGCCAAGCCATGCTGGTCATGGTTTGCCAGCCCCGGATAAAACACTTTGCCCACTGTGGCTTGTTCGCAAAGCCACTGCGCAACCTGCATCGCGTTACGCGATTGCTGCTGCATGCGCACGTTGAGCGTTTCAAGCCCTTTAAGCGTCACCCACGCATTAAACGGCGATAACACGGCGCCACTTGTGCGCAGAAAGGCACGCACACTGTCATCGATCAAAGCGGCGGGCCCGACGGCTGCGCCCCCCATCACCCTGCCCTGACCATCGAGATACTTGGTTGCAGAATGAATAACGATGTCGGCTCCCAGCGCGATGGGCTGTTGCAACGCTGGGGAACAAAAGCAGTTATCGACGACGAGCAGTGCCTGATTCGCGCGGGCCAACTCGGCAAGTGCGGCAATATCACCCACCTGGGTCAGCGGGTTGGAGGGTGACTCAAGGTAGAGTAGCTTGGTGTTTGGTTGAATGGCTGCGCGCCAGGCATCCAGATCGGTCAGCGGCACCAGTGTTGACTCAACCCCAAACCGCTTCAGAATGCCGGTCAACTGCACCGTTGCACCGAACAATTCCTTGGCCGCCACGATATGGTCGCCCGCCGAGCACTGACTCATGAAGGTCGCGGTGATCGCCGCCATGCCGGTGGCTGCGGCCACGCATGCTTCACCACCCTCGAGCGCCGCCAGCCGTTTTTCAAACGCGGTGACGGTCGGATTACCTGCTCGGCTATAAAAGTAGCCCGGATCCTCATTGGCAAACCGGGCAGCCGCCTGAGCCGCGCTGCTAAACACGAAGCTGGAAGTCATGAACAGCGGTTCGCTGTGCTCCTGATATTGCGTGCGGTCAATGCTCGTTCGCACAGCGAGTGTGTCAGGGTGCAATGACCGTCCAGGTGCGGCTGGCTGCACGCCCTCGTCTGCTTTGCGATCGGGTTTTTGTGTCATAAGCTTCTTGCGCCCGCTCAGGCCAGAACCGAGCTGAAGCCAAGGTCCATCTGGTCGCCACTCTCTTCTTCGACCGACCGGGCCAGGAGCGCCTGGCGCGAAACCTCCAGTCGGTCAAGATAGGCTTCATCAACATCGCCGGTCACGTACTGGCCAGTGAAGCAGGAATCGTCGAATGAGGTCAGGCGTGGGTTAGCGTCAGTGATGGATTGGCGCATGGCCTGCGCCGTCTGGTAGACCATCGCATCAGCGCCAAGGGCCATCCGAATTTCGTTTTCAGTGCGGCCGTGAGCCATTAGTTCGCCGCGGGTCGGCATATCGATACCGTAAACATTTGGAAACCGAACCGGCGGCGCGGCCGACGCAAAATACACCTTGTTTGCCCCGGCTTCGCGCGCGAGCTGAACGATTTCCTGAGAGGTGGTGCCGCGAACAATTGAATCATCAACGAGCAAGACGTTCTTGCCTTTGAACTCAACGCCCATTGCGTTGAGTTTTTGGCGCACTGACTTTTTGCGCACAGTTTGCCCCGGCATGATGAAGGTCCGGCCCACATAACGGTTCTTGATGAACCCTTCCCGGTACGGAATGTCCAGGCGCATCGCCAGCTGCATCGCCGATGGACGAGATGTATCGGGGATTGGCATCACGACATCAATATCGCCATGACGCAGATCGCTCGCGACCTTCGTAGCCAAGTGCTCGCCCATCTTTAGACGGGCTGAGTAAACCGAAGCACCGTCAATAATTGAGTCTGGCCGTGCGAAATAAACATACTCGAAGATGCAAGGGTTCAAGCTGAACTGACTCGCGCATTGCCGGCTGTTGAAGTTGCCGTGCAAGTCTATGAAGAGAGCCTCACCGGGATTGATATCGCGCACCAGGGTGTAGCCGAGACCAGCTAGCGCCACTGATTCTGACGCAATAAGGTATTCGCTGCCCGATTCAGTCTCTTTTACACCGTAGCAAAGTGGCCGAATGCCGTGCGGATCACGAAACGCAACCACGCCATAGCCGGCAATTTCTGCCACGCAAGCATAGCCACCGCGTACGCGCTCATGAACTTGCTCAACCGCGGCGAAGATAGACTGCTCATTCAGACTGACACCGGGCGCTGTTGCCTGCAAGGCATTGGCAAACACGTTCAGTAAGACTTCGGAGTCAGAGTCGGTATTGATGTGACGTCTGTCCAGGCGGAACATTTCTTCCTTGAGCTGACTGGAATTGGTCACGTTGCCATTGTGCGAAAACGTAATGCCAAACGGTGCGTTCACATAGAAGGGCTGCGCCTCTTCCAGTTTGCCTGACGTGCCGGCCGTTGGATAGCGCACATGAGCGAGCCCCGACAAGCCAGGCAAAGAGCGCATGTTTCGGGTCCGAAACACATCTCTCACCATGCCGTTGCCCTTATGCATGGCAAAAGTTTTGGCGTAGTTAGTGGCAATTCCCGCGGCATCCTGCCCACGGTGCTGCATCAGTAGCAGCCCGTCATAGAGAAGCTGGTTAACGGGACCACGAGAAACAACTGCGAGAATGCCGCACATAGCGTGCTCCTGCGATTAACGCTATGCCCGAGTACGGGCGGGTTTGAGCTTTTTAAGATCAGGGAAGTAGGTGAGCACCGTGCTTGAAAACAAATCAAGCGCAGGCTTGGAAAGCGCGTTGGTCCAGGCGGGCTGCTTGTTCATGTCGAGCAGGGTTGCCGCCGTAGCGAGTGCGGTCACGATCAGGGCGGCGCGCGCCAGACCGAGTACGCCGCCCAGGGAGCGGTCCGCACCTTTCAGGCCTACCGTATCGATGCCTTTGGAGAGCACCACACCCACCAATCGGATCAGGAAGAAAACACCCACAAAACCGATCAACAGGCCGGCCCAGGGATAAGCCTCAACACCGATGAATTTCGTGATGGCAGGACTCACGAGTGGCGCTGCTATGAAGGCTGCTATCCAGCTACCTAAATCAAACACCGTTTTGATCATGCCGCGCATAAAACCGAGCCCAACCGAAACGATCGCAATGACGGCAATCAAGTAGTCCCAGCCGGTCAGCATGCCTAGAAAATCCATTGTCTGCTAACCCCGCAACTGCCTGACTATCTGTAATGTCAACGAAAACAGCAACGCCCTGTCCTGATGTCTAGAAAGACGCTAATGATGACACACCTGCGTCAAGATCGTTCAGGGGGCGATGAGTGCCGTATCGATCCCTTTAGCCCGCAACTTTTCACGCGCTTTGTTAGCCTGCGTGCGGTCAAGATAGGGGCCCACCCGCACTCTGATGCGATCACCTTTTTTGGTCTTGATTCGCTGGGTGTATGCCTTGAAACCCAACTCTCGCGCACGCTTTACCTGTGCCCGTGCGCCTTTACTCGATGAGAAAGCGCCAATCTGAACAACATAGCCGCTGGGCGAGGCTGCGTCGAGTTTGTTGGGGTCAGTGCGCCGCTCAGGCATTGGCGGCGGCTTTGGAACGCTGGCCTTGGGCGGCGCAGCTTTTGCAAGCACCTCAGGTGCTGCCTTGCTACTGGGCGTTGCCGTAGGTGCAGGCGTGGGAGTCTTGGTTGAGGATTTGGCCGATGCATTCGCCTGCGCATCGACCGGCACCACCGACCTGGCGGCAGGTGCCCCGCCTGGGTTGAACCGGTTGGCATCAACGGCTGGCATTTCTTCGCGAGTGAACAGCCCGGGCCTTTCGGTGCCCGCTGGCGTCGCGACGGTTCGCTTAAAGTTGGTGTCCGGCCAGTAGGCAGTTTGACGGCCGAGGTCTTCCCGGTTCGGAATACTAACCTCGACATTGGCCATCGACTGGCGCGGCTCAGACTCTAACGCCAGCGGCAGCAAAACGACTGCAAACAACGCGAGGATAGTCGCACCGATGAAGCGCCAGCGTGCCTGCTGCTTTTGAGGCAGCGCCGGATCTTGCATTTCATTCTTGGCGCTGGAACGCTTGGCCATTTGTTGATCCCGTTACGACGCTGGACGATGGGTGAAGCTGACAATCGGTGAATCTGAAAACCTACAAGGCCTGCATTACTTTGTCAGGCATGCCGCGACTGTGTAGAACGAACCAAACACAACAATTCTATCAGCCTCCTCGGCTCTTTCATGCGCTTTTGCAAGGGCAAGTCTTGCGTCTTTGAATGTTGTCACGGTTCTGTCGCCCTCTTGTCCGAAACCACGCGCCTGCAGCCGAGCGGCCAATTCTTGTGCATCAATGGCGCGCGGTGTTGGAAGATCGACAACCAACCAGTGGTCAATGCGATCGCCCATCGCATCCAATATGCGATCAACTTCCTTGTCGGCCATTGCGCCGAAAACGGCATAGGTAAACGGAAAGAATCCCATATTGTCCAGATTTGCGGCCAGATGTGCGGCTGCGTGAGGGTTGTGCGCAACGTCCAGCACAACCTGCGGCCGCCCCGCAAGCATTTGACACCTTCCCGGCAGTGTGACAGTTGCAAAACCCGTTCGCACGGCTTGCTGCGTGACGGGTAACTGTGACTTGAGCGCTTCTAGTACGGCCAGCGCGGCCGAGGCGTTGAGAAGCTGGTTGGCACCGCGCAGCGCTGGATAAGCAAGCGAATTTCGCCGCTGGTTCCTGCCCGCATACGCCCACTGCTGGCGGTCACCGTTGTAGTTGAAGTCGCGCCCGAACAACCACAAGTCGGCCCCGATCTTCTCGGCATGCTCAATGACGCTGTCTGGCGGCAATGGATCGGCACAAATGGCCGGCTTACCAGCTCGATAGATGTGAGCCTTTTCCCAACCGATTTTTTCGCGGGAATCGCCAAGAAACGAGGTGTGATCAATATCAACACAGGTGACGACAGCACAATCACTTTCAAACAGGTTGACCGCATCGAGCCGGGCGCCCAGACCCACTTCGAGTATCGTCAGATCAGGACTACGCGAGGAAAATAACCACACAATTGCGAGCGTTGTGAACTCAAAATAAGTAAGTGCAACGCCCTCGCGGGCTGCTTCGACAGTCTCAAACGCGGCAACGAGATCTTCGTCGGCCACCGGTTCACCGTTGATTCGCGCACGCTCATTGAAATCGATAAAGTGCGGCGACGTGTAGGTGGCCACCCGGAAACCTGATTCAAGCGCGATCGCCTCAAGCATTGCGCACACTGAGCCTTTGCCGTTGGTGCCTGCCACCGACACAACAAGGCCAGGCAATGCAAAGGCCATTCGGTCGTGCACAGCCGCAACCCGGTCAAGACCCAGCTCAACATCTGCGGGATGCATCTGCTCGATACGATCGAGCCACTCGCTAAGTGTCATAGTGATTGGATTGATTTAGAGAGGCAGTTCAGGCCCGGGCTATTGGGTTTCTGACGGCGTCTCATCGCCCGATTGCGTCAACGCAGCCGCGGCTGTGGGCATGGCGGTTTCCATCACAACATCAGCCGGCTGGTTTTGTAACAGGGCAATCAGTTGAGCGATCTCACGCCTGAGGTGACGCCGATCAACGATCATGTCGATAGCCCCCTTCCGAAGCAAAAACTCCGAACGCTGAAAGCCCTCGGGCAGGGTCTCACGCACGGTTTGCTCAATCACCCGCGGTCCGGCAAACCCGATCAGGGCGCCCGGCTCGGCAATCACGATATCGCCCAGAAAACAAAAACTGGCAGACACGCCCCCCATAGTCGGGTCAGTCAGGATTGAGATGTACGGCAAACGCGAGCGAGACAGGTCGGTCAAGGCTGCGGTCGTCTTGGCCATCTGAAGCAGGGAAAACAGCCCCTCCTGCATCCGGGCGCCACCCGAGGCAGCTACCGATACAAACGGCGTGCGCCGTCGTACGGCCTCTTGCGCACCCCGCGCAAATCGCTCGCCGACGACTGACCCCATGGAACCGCCCATGAACTCAAAGTCAAACGCAGCGGCCACAACCGGCAGGGTCATGATTGAGCCAGTCATCACGAGCAAGGCTTCGCTCTCTTCTGTTGTTGACGCGGCGGCTTCAAGCCGATCGGTATACCGTTTGCTATCGCGAAATTTCAGCGCATCAGCAGGTAGTACGTCTTGCGCCAGCTCGACTCGGTTGTCGGCATCCAAAAGTAGTTCCAGGCGCCGACGTGACCCAATTCGCAAATGATGGCTGCACTTTGGGCAGACATGCTGATTGGTGTCGAGGTCAGCGGAATAAAGCACCGTGTCGCAAGACGGACACTTGACCCAGATGCCTTCCGGTACTTTTTTCGGCTGAGTAGTCGACCATTTAATTCTTGGGGGAATCAGCTTGTCGAACCAGCTCATGCGCGCTCCCCTGCGGGAGGAGCCAACTCATCGAGTGCGTCGCGGATCTCGCCGATAAAGTCGCGAACCCGCTGAACTGCCCGCTCAGGCTCACCATCGTCAACCACCTGGATAACTTTGGAGCCAATCACAACCGCATCCGCTGCCTCGGCAACAGCTTTCGCCGTCTGGGCATCGCGAATGCCGAATCCGACACCGACGGGTAGAGGAATTTGATGCCTCACCTTAGCGACCTGGGTGTGCACCTGTTCGACGTCCAATGAGCCCGAGCCGGTGGTGCCAGTGAGCGAAACGTAATACACATAGCCGCTGGCCATCTCAGCGACTGCTTCAATGCGCTCACGCGTTGAAGTGGGCGCAACCAGAAAGATGGGGGCGATGCCCGCATCGCGCGCCAGTGCTGAAAACTCGGCAGATTCTTCCGGCGGCGAATCAACCACGATGAGCCCATCGACCCCAGCAGCTCTGGCAGCTTCGATAAAGTCAGCCATGCCCATTGCCTCAATGGGATTCATATAGCCCATCAAGACAATTGGTGTGCGTCCGTCTTCTGCCCGAAAGCCGCGCACCATTTCGAGCACATCAACCAGGCCGATGCCCTGCATAAGCGCCTTGTCATTCGATTGCTGAATGACAGGCCCATCAGCCATCGGATCGGAGAACGGTACACCCAACTCGATGATATTTGCGCCAGCCTCGGCCATTGCGTGCATTAAAGGCACGGTAGCGTCTCGGCTTGGGAAGCCACCTGTAATGTAGGGAATCAGCGCCTTACGGCCCTGCCCACCCAGATGTTCAAACGTTGCCTTGATGCGGTCGGTCATGACGTCCTTTTAGGCATTGAGGCCTTCTGCTTTTGCCAATGCCGCCTGTTCGGCGACGGTCTGCATGTCCTTGTCACCACGGCCTGAAAGATTGACAAGAATCACTTTGTCGGTGGGCAACTCGCGCGCCAACTTGGCTGCATAGGCTAGCGCATGGCTAGACTCCAGTGCCGGGATAATGCCCTCAATACGACAGCAATCGTGAAACGCAGCCAGCGCTTCAGGATCATCTACCGTGACATAACTTGCCCGCTCACTATCCTTGAGCCAAGCATGCTCTGGTCCTACGCCTGGGTAGTCAAGACCGGCAGAAACCGAATGAGTTTCAGTGATTTGGCCATCGTGATTTTGGAGCAAATAGGTGCGATTACCATGCAGTACACCCGGCACCCCAGCCGTGAGAGATGCGGCGTGCTTGCCTGAATCGACCCCCTCTCCGCCAGCCTCGACACCCACTAACTTCACTGACTCATGCGCAATGTAAGGGTGGAAAATGCCAATCGCGTTAGACCCGCCGCCGACACAGGCGACAACATAGTCGGGTTGACGCCCGATGGCTGCCGGCATCTGCTCAAGGCACTCCTGACCGATGATCGCCTGAAAATCGCGGACCATCATGGGGTAAGGATGAGGGCCTGCGACGGTACCGATGATGTAGAAGGTATCGTCAACGTAAGTCACCCAGTCGCGCATCGCTTCATTAAGCGCATCTTTGAGCGTTTTGGAGCCTGACTCAACCGGGACGACCTGCGCGCCGAGCAAACGCATACGCTGGACGTTCTGCTGCTGGCGGACGATGTCCGTTGAACCCATATAGACAATGCATTCCATGCCGTAACGCGCAGCCACGGTAGCGCTCGCAACCCCGTGCTGGCCAGCACCTGTTTCGGCAATGATGCGCTTTTTGCCCATGCGTTTAGCGAGCAAGGCCTGACCAATCGTGTTGTTGATCTTGTGGGCGCCCGTGTGATTGAGATCTTCACGCTTGAACCAGATCTGCGCCCCGCCAATTTGCTCAGACCATCGCTTGGCGTGGTACATCGGTGAGGGTCGGCCAACAAAGTTAGCCAACTCGTCTTTGAATTCAGCGACGAAGGCTGGGTCTTCGCGATAGCGGTCGTAAGCTTCACGGAGCTCCGCCAGGGCGTGCATCAGTGTTTCAGCAACGAAGACTCCGCCGTACGGGCCAAAGTGCCCGGTCGCATCGGGTAAATCGTAGGGTTTCAAGGCATCCTCTTTTTACTGCGTGTCAGCCTGCAATACGGCTCTGACAAATGCTTCCATTTTGGCCGGGTCTTTCTCGCGGGGTGTTTTTTGGATCCCTGACGAGACATCGACGGCGACCGGTTGCACATATTCTATGGCTTTACCGACATTGGCGCTGTGCAGCCCCCCTGCCATGATCAGGGGTCGATCATACGACTCGGGCACCCATGACCAGTCAAACGCCGTGCCTGCGCCACCGTAGGCGGATGTGTGGGTGTCAAGTAGTAGCGCCTCGGCCGCCGGATGCTCGCCACTGGATGCCAGCAAATCAGCCCGCGAGCGCATGCGAACGCCCCGCCAATGGGGCTGCCCTGGCAAGAGCGACTGCGCGCATTGATGTGCCGTTTCATTGCCGTGGAATTGAATCAAATCGAGCCCGATTCGGCGGGAATGCTCGAGAACTGTCTCGGGCTCGGCATCCACAAACAAGCCCACCGCCGTTGCCCATGATGGAATATGACGGCGAAGCTCGCTTGCCTGTTCGATACTTAGAAAGCGCGAACTGGGTGGATAAAAAACGAGCCCAATCGCATCAACCCCCATGCTGACGGCTGCCTGAATGTCTGCAATTCGGCTAAACCCGCAAAACTTGATTCGTGTGCGTCTAAGCATCATGAGACCGCCCAAAGCCGGGGTTAAAGGCTGGCGCCAGCAAAGTCGAGGGTCCGGGCACCGGATCATCTGCGCGGTAGTGCGCGCCACAAAAATAAAGCCCATCAGGCATGAAGGTAGGCGCCGCGAGCGCGCGGTCGCCACCCGCGAGCACGCCTCGTAGCCACTCGACCGGCTGACGAGCCTGGCCGACATAAATCAAGGAGCCAATCAGGTTACGAATCATGTGGTGCAAGAAAGCGTTTCCGTTGAACGTGAACAGGATGAGCTCATCCGAGCCCTCTATTGTCACAGACTCGAGCGTGCGAATTGGCGTTTTTGCCTGGCATTGAGAGGATCGAAACGCAGAAAAGTCATGCGTTCCCACAAGGCACTTCGCGGCGGCGCGCATTCTGGCGATATCAACAGACCGAAACACCCAACCCGCCCGCCCGGCCCAGAACGGGTCCTGAGAGGCGCTCACGCGCAACAGATACTGGTATTGCCGCCCGGTAGCATCGAACCGCGCATGAAACTCAGGCCTGACCTGGCTGGCTTGCTCAATGGCAATGGCGCTAGGCAGGTGACTGTTCACCCCCCTCACCCATGCCGTCATGGGGCGCTCAACCGGCGCATCAAAATGGACGACTTGCCGTAGAGCATGGACACCTGCGTCCGTGCGGCCTGCGCAAACCACCTTGATCGGGCGTTGTGCAACTTCGCCCAGCGCATGCTGCAAGCTGTCCTGCACGGTATTGCCATCAGGCTGGGTCTGCCAGCCATCAAAGCCGCGGCCGTCATAAGAAACGGTCAGCGCTATTCTGCTCATCCGCAATCCCAAAACAAAAACGGGGAAGCTTACGCTTCCCCGCCAAAAGGTCCCTGGCTGGACCTAGCTTATTTTCGAAAGCATCGCTCGCGCTTTCTGTTGTTGTGCATTGTCGCCGTCCTTGAGCACTTCATCGAGCAACTCACGGGCGCCTTCTTTGTCACCAATCTCTTCGTATGCCGAAGCCAAATCAAGCTTGGTGGCCATTTCCTGCCACTTGGCACCGTCACCAGCTGGCGCTGCGTCAGCTTCTGAAGACAGTTCCAATCCCACTGAGGCCAGATCTGCATCAACCGCCTCATTGCCAACCTGACCACGCATGGTGTCAAGTGATGGGATTTCAACGCTCAGATCATCAGTTTCTGTTAATGGCGCAGCCACATTGCCCTCGGTATCAACATCCATCTCGAGTGAAGGCATCTCAACGTTGGCTTCGAGCGCAGCATTCAGATCAGCAGAGTCATCACTGACGGCCATCTTCGTATCGATTTCGGTGTTGATATCAAGATCGAAATCAAGACTGTTCAAGTCGTCATCGTCCGTTGCCTCAATCGCATCGGGCTCAGCGGCAGAAATTGACTCCGACGCTTCCTGTGCCTCATTGACCAGTGACTCGAAGCTGGTATTGATTGCATCGGTCATTGGTGATGGATTGGTCTGCGTGTCTTGAGCCAGCGAATCAGCCAGACCAGCAGCACCTACCGCGCCCGCAACACCTGCAGCACCGGCAACGGCCGCTGCGCCTGGAGCACCGTCAACGGGCCCTGCTGAATCGTCAATCTCACCCGTGTAAAGCGGGTTTTCCGGATCAACAGCCAGACCCATCGTGATGACTTTGGGCCACTCTTCGTTTTGGCCGCCGGTGGCGTCATACATTTCGCGCGCAACGACACCGTAGGAAGCGCCGTCTTTACGGCCAGCATAGATTTCCAACAGTTTCAGGCGAATTGCCTGGCGATCAGGCTGACGCTTAAGTGCTTCCTTAAGGATTTCTTCCGCCTGAGCTTCACGTCCGTAGGCAATGTAGACCTCAGCCTCAGCAATCGGGTCAACTTCGGTCGAGTGCACGTCTACTGCTGAGTCAGTCGCCACACCGGTATTGAACAGACTGTTGCTGGTGTCAACGTCTTGCCCGCCGGTGGTTCCAAACAGCGAGTTAGCAGCGAAGGCATCATCACCGCCGAGCGTATCTTCAAAGCGCTCTTCGGTTTTCTTGCTCTTGCGACGACGCCAGGCGAAGAATCCGCCAATGGCGATCAGCGCAGCGGCACCAATTGGCACGATCGGGTTGGAGGTGACTGCATTCATCACCGTATCAACCATTGACTCGCTTTGAGCCGCTGGTGCGACCGGTGCCGGTGTAGGAGCCGGCGTTGGTGCAGGAGCTGCTGCCTGTCCTGCGGCGGTAGCAGCCTCAGTAGCAGCCGTCACTGCTGCATCTGCGGTTTGATCAACCGCATCGCCAGCCTGGGCCAAAGTCTCAGAAGCACTGTCAGCAACACTCGCTGCAGTATCGCCTGCCGAATCAACCGCATCAGCAGCAGCTTCGGTCACCGCATCAGCGGCTGAGTCAGCGGCCGTGTCCACATCCGGCAGTGCCGTCATGCTTGCGGAACCATCGGTCTCAGCCGAAGCGTCGGCGGCGTCTGCCGCCGTACTAACGTCGGCTTCAGCTTGAGTCTCAGCAGCATCAACGCTGTCAGCAGCTTGGGTTCCTTCAGTGGCCGGCGCCAACTCGGTCACCGTGCCAGTCGTGGCCGCGGCAGCTTCGTTTGCAGTCTCTAGCTCGGCAACCTGATTACCCAGGTCGGCAAGCTGCTTGTTCTTGAGCTCCAGCAGTCTTTGTAGATCAGCAACATTGCGCTCAAGCTCCGAGACTCTGCCCTGCGCATTACGCAAAGCAGCCTCACGAGCAATGTCAGTTTCCTGAGAAGCTGCCGCTTCGCCCGTGGCGGTGGCCGCGGAAGAGGTCGATGCGCTGGAATCGCGGCTGAGCTTCAGTTCGTCAGAGGCGGTCTGGCTCTCACCGGTTTCTTCGCTAGCACTGCCAATCGTACCGATTGCAGCGCTACCCTCGGCCACTGTACTCGCCGTGTCACTGGCCTCAGAAGCGGCGGCGTCAGCGAGACGAGCTCGGTATTCACGCCAGGCTTGGTTGCTTGCCTGCATTTCACGAACCGCTTCAGCGCTCGTGACAGCATTGATTTCGTCCTGACTAGGCAGGTCGAGCGTTGCACCGGCACGAAGCTGGTGAACGCTGCCAAAAAACGCAGATTCGTTTTTACGATAAATCGCCACCATCGCCTGATTCAATGATCGCGCTTCTGGCTGTAGTTCGCGGGCAATAACAGCGAGCGTGTCACCGCGTTGAACCACGCGTGAACTTGGCACGTTTGGCGCAACCGGCGCTGGCGTCGGCTGAGCGGCAGGCGCAGGCGCCGCGGCCGCGGGAGCCGGGGCTGCTCCTTGTGCGCCAACGGTTGCTGCGGCAGCAGCAGCTGCTCGCTCGGCTCTGACCTGAGCGGCCAGCGCGGCGGCTGAAGGCTCAGAGGTATTTGGTACTTGAGCGGCAGCTGGCGCGATCGCGCTGTTTGGTGCCTGACTCGGGGTGACCACGGATGCCTGTGACGCGCCGCCTTCAATAGGCTGAGGCTGGCCAACACGCAACTCGGGCGGATCGAGCAGGAAGGTGTACTCACGGACAAACTTGCCGCTATTCCAGTTCAGCTCAATAAGCAAATCAACGAAAGGTTCGTTGACTGGCCGAGAAGACGTAATTCTGACAATCGCGCCGGCGCCCTGACGCTGAACTTCGAAGCGCAGGCCAGTGAGGGCAGGATTGAATTCGAGGCCGGCCTGACGGAAAGCTTCCGGACGAGCTAGCCTGGCCTTCAGTGAAGAGGCTTCATCATCAGTCAGCGAGGTAACTTCCACCTCAGCACGCAGCGGCTGACCAAGACCTGAATTCACCGTGAGGCGACCCAGACCGGCGGCGTCAGCTGGCAAGCTTACCGACGAGAAAACTGTGGCCAACGCCAGACTTAAAGCAGTCGTGCTGAACTTAGTGTGCAGCGAATTGCGCCTGCTAACTGGCGACGATTTAGATGTCGTCAAGACCTTCCCCAAAACGATCTCCTCGATCTTTGCAGCGTAGCATCAGGTATTTAGTGGGACAAGATAAACAAAACCTCACGAGATTGTCGGCGTTGTATACAGTTAACGCAGACATCGTGACGGCATTGAATTGACTTTGTGCCAGGTTGAACCGGGTCGACGGAGTGGCTTGATACGCCAGATGTGTAAGTAAATCCATGCGACAGTTGGCAACAGAGTCTACTTGATGAGCCCGTGAAAGTGTTCTGTTTCCGCCACAAACTGGCGGCAGGCAACAACACTTAACAAGTACCCACTAAGTCACGCTAGAACAATGAACATCCCGGCTGGCCAGGAGCGTTCGGCTAAAAACAATCAAACTGTGAGGTGAGCTTTTGCCCTTCCCTGAGTGATGACTGCGATGCTTCAGTCATCACGCCGCAGGTTGCTCGATCTCGTCAGTCAGTTGCTTAGCGAGTCACGAGAATGCGCAACATCCGGCGCAGTGGTTCGGCCGCCCCCCACAAGAGCTGGTCGCCCACCGTGAAGAGACTGTAGATGCCGGGCTCGACTGCTAGCGCCCTCACCCGCCCAACGGCGATTTTGAGGGTACCGGTGACAGCAGAAGGGGTGAGATGGTGCATCGAACTGTTGCGCTCGTTGGACACGAAGCTTACCCACTCATTACCGGCTGCCAGCCGCTGCTGAACTTCAGCGGCGGAAAGCGTCTCTTTTAATTTGATTGTGAGCGCCTGACTGTGGCATCGCATCGCGCCAATCCGTACGCACAGACTCTCAATTGGGAAGTGTTGCTCAGCGCTGTTGCCGAGGATCTTGTTGCATTCTGCGTCTGCCTTCCACTCCTCGCGAGACATGCCGTTGCCTAGATCAGTATCGATCCAGGGAATCAGACTGCCCGCCAGCGGAACCGCCGTTTGTTCGGTCGGAAATGCCGATGAACGCATCGTGTCGATGACGGCTTTGTCGATATCAAGAATCGGTGAGGCCGGATCGGCCAACATCTCAGCCACTGATCCATTAAGCGCACCCATCTGACTCAGCAGCTCACGCATTTGCTGAGCGCCACCACCAGAGGCGGCCTGGTAAGTCATGCAGGTGGCCCATTGCACGAGGTTGTCGGCCAACAATCCGTGCAAGGCAAGCATCATCAAACTGACGGTGCAGTTACCCCCGATGAAATCACGCGTACCGCCGGACAGCGCCTGATCAATGACGTGACGGTTAAGGGGGTCAAGCACCACAACTGAATCGTCGGCCATACGAAGCGTGGATGCTGCATCAAGCCAGTAACCCTTCCAGCCAGCATCTCGAAGGGCACCGTTGATGGCTTTCGTGTAGTCGCCCCCCTGGCAAGTTAGGACGATATCCATTGCTGACAACGCTTTGAGGTCGCCCGCATCAGCGAGCGGTTCATCGCCAAATGGCGCTTTGCCACCCGCGTTGGAGGTACTGAAAAAGACGGGATTAAAATGCGAGAAATCCTGCTCCTCGTGCATACGCTGCATAAGCACAGAGCCCACCATGCCTCGCCAACCAACCAAACCTACCTTTAGCGCCATCTTATTCGTGATCCTGTCTCATCAAGCTGCAACCAGTGCTGCCACCACAGCATCACCCATGGCCTCTAGTCCGACAACTGGTTTGCCCTCTTCGGCAATATCTGCAGTTCGCAAGCCCTGAGCGAGCACCTGCTTAACGGCCGTCTCAAGCCGGTCGGCAACCTCGGGCTGACCAACCGAATAGCGCAGCAACATCGCCAAAGACAAGAAACTGGCCAACGGATTTGCAACACCTTTGCCAGCGATGTCAGGGGCAGAGCCATGAATGGGTTCGTACATGCCAAACGCGTCTGCATTAACTGATGCAGACGGCAGCATGCCAATGGAACCGGTGAGCATGGATGCTTCATCAGACAAGATGTCTCCAAACATATTGCCTGTCACGATGACATCGAACTGCTTTGGATCGCGCACCAACTGCATCGCCGCATTGTCGACATACATATGGCTCAATTCGACATCAGAATAATCCGCATGGCATTCGGTGACCACGTCGCGCCACAACTGGGTTGTCTCGAGCACATTGGCTTTGTCTACCGAACAGACTCGGCCCTGGCGCTTACGGGCAGCTTCAAACGCGGTGATCGCGATGCGGCGAATCTCGCCCTCGTTATAGCGCATGGTGTCAAAACCTTCACGCTGACCGGCTTCGTTGGTTTGAATACCGCGCGGCTGACCAAAGTAGATATCACCGGTTAGTTCCCGCACGATCAGGATATCCAGACCCGCCACGATATCCGCCCGCAAGCTTGAGGCATGGGCCAGCTCTTTATAGACAATCGCCGGACGCAGATTTGCGTAAAGATCAAAATGCTTGCGTAGCCTCAGTAGCCCCTGTTCGGGCCTCTGGGCACGCGGCAAAGCATCAAACTGCGGCGCGCCAACCGCGCCAAACAAAATAGCATCAGAGCGCTCACAGAGCGCAAGCGTCTCAGCCGGCAGCGGATCACCACTGGCTTCATAGCCGGCGCCACCCACTGCTGCAGACTCCGTCTCAATCTCCAGGCCCTGCCGGTTGAGAACATCAATGACCCGCAGGCTTTGATGAATGATTTCCGGGCCGATACCGTCACCGGGCAGTACTGCAATTTTGATGGTCATGAGCGTGTCTTAGTTGAAAAATTAGGCGCTGAGTGATTTTCCGAGCCAGGGCTGGGCAGCCAGCCGCTTGGCTTCATATGCCCTGATCAAATCAGCCTTCTGGAGCGTCTGGCCAATTTCATCGAGTCCGTTAAGCAGGTTGTGACGACGAGTCGCATCGATCTCAAATGGGTGAACGATTGAGCTATCGACTGTCGCCACCGTTTGCGCCTGCAAATCGACGACTAGTTCAAAGCCGGGGAAACTGGCCGTTTCCATGAACAAACGATCAACCGCCGCCTCGGGCAGCACAATCGGCAGGAAGCCAATCTTGTAGCAATTGTTGAAGAAGATATCGGCAAAGGACGGCGCAATCACAACCCGAAAGCCGTAGTCCTGCAACGCCCACGGCGCGTGTTCACGCGAGGAACCGCAGCCAAAATTTCGGCGTGCGATCAAAATCGAGGCTTTTTCATAGCGAGCCTGATTCAGCACAAAGTCAGGGTTTTTTGGTCGGGCACTGTGATCCATGCCCGGCTCACCATCGTCCAGGTAGCGCCAAGCGTCGAACAGGTTCGGCCCAAAGCCGCTGCGCTTGATCGACTTCAGAAACTGCTTGGGAATGATGGCATCAGTGTCGACATTCGCCCGATCCATCGGGGCCACGACACCGCGGTGTACGGTCAGTTTTTCCATTTTGCGTCCTCGTGCGGTTTTGGTGGGCTAGCGAATATCGACGAAGTGACCGGCAACTCCGGCAGCCGCAGCCATTGCTGGGCTCACAAGATGAGTCCGGCCGCCAGCACCCTGGCGTCCTTCGAAGTTTCGGTTTGAAGTTGATGCGCATCGCTCACCCGACTCGAGCCGGTCTGCGTTCATCGCCAGGCACATCGAACAGCCAGGCTCACGCCATTCAAAGCCTGCCGCGGTAAAGATCTTATCCAGTCCTTCAGCCTCGGCTTGGGCTTTCACGAGTCCTGATCCCGGCACAACCATCGCGAGTTTCACTGAGTCAGCCTTGCGTTTGCCACGCACGACAGCGGCAGCTTGTCGCAGGTCTTCAATACGGGAGTTCGTACACGATCCGATAAAAATCTTGTCGGGCTTAATGTCGGAAATCGAAGTATTCGGCTCCAGCCCCATATAGATCAGGGCGCGTTCGATGCCTTCGCGTTTGACGGGATCTTTTTCTTTGTCTGGGTCGGGCACTCTGCCATCAACAGGCAGCACCATCTCAGGAGAGGTTCCCCAAGTGACCTGAGGTGCAATTTGAGCCGCATCAATGACGATGGTGGTATCGAAGTGGGCACCCGGGTCTGACTGCAAAGTCTGCCAATGCTTGACGGCGTGCGCCCAGTCATCGCCTGAAGGCGCCATAGGCCTATTCTTGAGGTACTGAATAGTGGTTTCGTCGACTGCGACCATGCCTGAGCGGGCGCCCGCTTCAATCGACATATTGCAAAGGGTCATGCGCCCTTCCATCGACAAGCCCTGTACCGCCTCTCCGGCGAACTCGATCGCATGACCAGTACCGCCAGCGGTGCCGATATGGCCAATGATCGCTAGCGCCATATCCTTGGCACCGACACCTGGACGCAGCTTGCCATCCACGCGCACCAGCATGTTTTTCATCTTGCGGGCCATCAAAACCTGAGAGGCGAGTACATGCTCCACCTCGCTTGTGCCAATACCAAACGCCAGACACGCGAATGCGCCGTGTGTGCTGGTATGCGAGTCACCGCACACAACCGTCATGCCCGGCAGTGTGGCGCCCTGCTCCGGCCCGATGACGTGGACGATGCCCTGGCGCGGGTCGCTAATGTTGAAATAGGTGATCTTGTGCTCAGCAGCATTGGCATCGAGCGTCTCTACCTGCAGGCGGGAAGTTGGGTCCTCAATGCCTTGCGAGCGGTCAGTGGTTGGCACATTATGGTCAACCACCGCCAGGTTGGCCGATATCCGCCAAGGTTTGCGCCCGGCCATTTTCAGCCCCTCAAAGGCTTGCGGACTTGTCACCTCATGAACCAGATGCCTATCGATATAGAGCATCGCGGTTGTTTCGTCAGTCTGGTCTACGACATGGTCGTCCCAGAGTTTGTCGTAAAGAGTCTTGGGCTGCATCTTGGGCTTCCAGAGTGTTGGCTTGTGCTAACCCGCCCGTCCTGACGTGCAGTGACCGGGTCGGCAGGCGTCCGGCGGTACCAGCCAGGCAATGTCGCGGGTGGCGTTGGCTGAACATCGGCTGATAAGCCCGTCCTGATACCGGATGACGGATGGGGGCCAGGCAGAGCGAACGACGGGCCCCTAGATAGGTCGCCAGATGAAAGCCACTTTTCCTCGTGGGAAATTATGCCACGCGGACTCGGAGAACAGATTCGAGGCCCTAGCATCGATTAGGGGCGGCTAAGCCCTGTTTTCGGTGGCATTAGATCGGGGCCGGACCTGATCTACTAGTTAGGTTCAGCCAAACAGCGCCTTTCAGACCAATGCCAATGCTCACGCTCGGCCGCAAGATTACTATCGTTGTCTTCCTTTGCATCGTCGCAATCGAAGCCGTCGTGCTTGCATTCTCAGTTGTGAGCGAGCGCGATCGTTTGCTGAGCAAGATAGACAAGTCGCTGGCCATCGCTATGCCACTCATTAGTCGGGCCACCCAAGCTGACGCAAGCTTTCTGCTTCGCGAGCAAGCCCGAACGGCCACCTTCCCGATGGTTGGGCTGGTGGTTACGAATCCGGGCGGATGGTCTGTGACCGCCGGCGACACCGATCAGTTAATGAACAACCTTGAGCAGACCGGTGCAGGCGCTCCCAGGAACGATCGCAGCTACCTGGATCCGACCCGAAACGTCTACGAACGTTACCTTGAGAAGTACAAAGACGACTCACTTGAAGCGTATCGAGTCTGGGTTCGTTTCGATGTTCAGGCGCTTGACAGTGTCTTGTGGGCCTACATCTGGAAGATTATCGGCTTAGTCGCCCTCATTTGCGTGTTCGTCACAGCAGCTACTTTGCTTGCTCTCAGACCGATTCTGCTGAATCCGTTGCTCGACCTGCGCGACACACTGCTTGATGCGCAAAACCATGGTCTGACCGAAGCGAAAGTCGTGAACACCCACCTGACCAGGCAGGATGAGATCGGTGATCTGTATCGCGCCTTCGATTCGATGCGAGCCGCGTTAACAGAGGCGAAAGAATCCAGCGACAAGCTCAACGATCGGATAGACGGCCTGACGCGACTAGGTGTCGACTGCTTTTGGGAAACCGACCGACACTTTCGCTTCACCTTCGTTACGGCGGGGGTTGAAGCACTGCTCGGTCGAGATGCTCACGGCTTAATCGGTCATTCAGTGATGGACTTGGCCAAGTCAGGCGGACTGCCGATCAAAGACCCTGTTATGTGCATCATGTCTTTACGCAATAAGGGGGTATGGGAAGGTGAACTTCTGGCGACAGAGGATGACAGCGTTTCCAAAACCATTCGAATTGAGGCCCAGATTGCCCGTAACCCTGAAGGATCGGTTACCGGCGTGCGCGGCTCGATAATTGACACGACGGCAACGAGCAGCCTCGCACGCGAAATCGCCCACCAGCAAACCCACGACAAACTAACGGGTTTGTTGAACAGGCCCGAATTTGAGCGCTTACTCGCACGCAAGCTAAGTGTGTTGCCATCAGTCAGAAAACCGGCGTGCGTGGTAGTGATCAACCTTGACCGCTTTAAGATTATCAATGACGCCTGCGGGCATGCCGCTGGCGATTCCCTGCTCAAACAGATAGCCCACCTGCTACAGGGCATTTTGCGAGAAGATGATCAGATCGTCCGACTTAATGGCGACACGTTTGGCGCCCTGATCGACGGTTGTGACCTCAAGGCAGGCCTGTTGGTGGGTGAAAAAATCAGAGCGGTCATAGAACAGTTCCGGTTCCGTTGGCAATCAGAACCGTATGCGTTGAGCGCAAGTATTGGCATTGCGCCCATTGACAAGCATGTGACGCGAAACGAAAACGTGTTATTCAACGCTGATTCTGCTTGCTTTCGAGCCAAGGAAACCGGTCGAAATCAAATTCAGGTCTACGACCCACAAGACAAACTGCTCACCCGCCGCAATGACGAGGCTCAATCCGTCTCGCGTATCACCCAGGCAATTGAAGAAGATCGCCTGGTATTGTTTTTTCAGCAAATCAGGCCCGTCTCCGGCCACCAGCCAGACTATCTTCACTTTGAGATTCTGCTGCGCATGAGAACGCGAGACGGTCAGATTTTACCCCCTGCTGCCTTCTTACCGGCGGCAGAGCGGTTCGGCCTGATTGAGCGGATTGATCGATGGGTTGTGGGCGCTGTGCTCGACTGGCTCAGTGAGCAGTCCATACCACCCAACACACGACTGAATGTCTGCGTCAACTTGTCTGGGAACTCAGCCGCTGACTCTGGATTTCAGAAGTTTCTTGCAGAGGCCATTCCAGCCGCTCAGATCAACCCGGCGCACTTGTGCTTTGAGGTGACCGAGACAACAGCGATTGATAGCCTTGAAGACACGGCAATCTTTCTCGCAAAACTTCAGGCCCTGGGGTGTCAGATCGCTCTGGATGACTTTGGAACCGGCTTTTCATCTTTGGAATACATTCGCCAGCTGCCGCTCGATTACATCAAGATTGACGGCGCGTTTATCAAAGAGATTGAACATAACAAGCTTGACCAGACGCTTGTACGCTGCGTATCAGATGTCGCTCACTTACTCAACGTGAAGACGGTCGCCGAGTTCGTTGAAAATGAAGCAACACTTGCACTGTTAAAAGAGCTTCGTATTGATCTTGCTCAGGGGTATCACATCGCCAAGCCCGCCCCGCTGCCAGGCATTGATGAATTGCTGGCACTAACCGCAGCCTCATCCAAAGCAAGCTCACCGGCTAATGATTCAAGCCGCGAGTTAGCCTAAGACGGCAGCGGTGCCGGCGCTCGGCGAATAGCAATTAGCGTCAAGCACGCGCCGACTGCGGCGGCGAGCCCAGCGCCATAGAACGCGCCGGCTGGCGACAGGTGAACCCATAAGCCGCTCACAACCAACCCGCCCAGTGCACCGCCTAACCCATAGGCAAGCGTGACATACAGTGCCTGCGCGCGCGCCTGCTGCTGAACATCAAACCACTGATGCAGAATTTTCATGACGGCGCTGTGATGCAGGCCAAACGTGATTGCGTGCATGAGTTGCGCCAGGATCAACAACCATAAGACGCCAGCGGACCAACCGATCAGCGCAAATCGAACGGCGGCGATGGCAATGCTGAATCCCAGCATACCAAGCGCTGAGAACCGGGAAAACAAATGGCGCTGCCAGCGAAAAAGGGCCACCTCTGCAACCACACCCAACGTCCATAAGGCGCCGATGGCGGTTTTACTGTAGCCCTGCTCTTCTAGATACAGCGAATACAAAACGTAATACGCTGCATGTGCAAAGATCATCAGGAAATTCGCGAGAAAGAAAGCCGCGATGTGGGTTTGGCGTAAGCGATCCCGCAGTCGAACGAGCGCAGCCGACGCTGAGGGCGGCGCTGTGTTCGACTTGAAAGACCAGACGATGGCAACCAGCAGCACCAAAACACCTGCCATCCACAAGGGCAGTGTCTGAGTGCCGAGCGCATCAAGCACAGGCCCTAGGGATGCGACAGCGAGAATGAAGCCAATTGATCCCCACAATCGAATCTTGCCGTACTCACCAGCATCGCCCGCGGTCACGCTGAGGGTTTGCGCCTCACCAATTGGCACCTGTGCAGCGCTGACAAAAAATAGAACCGCCAGCACCAGACCCACCACCCAAATGCTGCCGCCAGACGACCAGTGCAGCAAACAGACCGCTGTGAGTGTTAACACGCTGCTGAGTCGCATAAGCTGGTCCGGCCGGCCACGGCTGTCCGCTAGCCAGCCCCAAAATGGCGGCGCAACAATTCTCATCCATTGCGGCAAGCTCATCAAAATGCCGATTTGCGCAATCGAGAAACCCGCATCTGCCAGGTATAGGCTCAAGTAAGGCGAAAACATGCCTACATAGGCAAAGTACGCAAAGAAAAAGCCTTTCAGGCGAGTGGTGTCGGACAAACGCTTAGGGACCCATAAAGGGCCTGGGTTTTGAGAGATCTAAGGGCGGGTGCCGGGAACTGGTGGCGCAGGGACTACAACATCTGCATTCTGGGCACGATGCCGCAATGCGTGATCCATGAGAATCAAGCCTAGCAAGGCCTCAGCTATGGGCGTTGCCCGAATGCCAACGCAGGGGTCATGGCGGCCAAGGGTTTTGACTGAAGCTGGTTTGCCATCAACATCCAACGATTGCTTCTCAGTACGAATGCTGGACGTCGGTTTGATCGCGAGCGATACCCGAACGGGCTGCCCGGTTGAGATTCCCCCCAATATGCCGCCTGCATTATTGCTTGCAAAGCCATCGGGAAAAATCTCGTCGCCATGTTCAGTGCCTGTTTGGCCGACCACGGCAAAACCGGCTCCAATCTCAACGCCCTTAACAGCATTCAGGCCCATCATCGCGTGCGCAATATCGGCATCCAGGCGGTCATAGAGGGGTTCGCCCCAGCCGGCCGGCAGATGCTCCGCAATCACTTCAATGCGGGCGCCGCATGAGTCGCCCGCCTTTCGCAGTGCGTCCATCTTGGCTTCGAGTGACTCAACGATGCTTGCGTTAGGTGCAAAAAACGGGTTTTGAGCGACATGTTCAAAACTTTCAAACGGAATGGGCACATCGCCCAACTGCGACATATAGCCACGCACCACCGTGCCGTACTTTTCAGCGAGCCATTTGCGCGCGATGGCAGCGGCAGCCACTGTGGGGGCTGTCAGCCGAGCGGAAGAACGACCACCACCGCGGTAGTCTCGAATACCGTATTTGTGCCAGTAGGCATAGTCTGCATGGCCTGGCCTGAACTGGCGCGCAATGTCACCGTAGTCTTTACTTCGGGCATCTTGATTGCGAATGAGAAGTGCAATCGGCGTGCCGGTTGTCTTGCCTTCAAACACGCCCGACAAAATCTCGACCTGATCGGCCTCTTGTCGCTGCGTGACATGGCGCGATGTGCCTGGACGCCGACGGTCCAACTCAGGCTGAATGTCGTCGACTGACAGTGCCAAACCGGGTGGGCACCCATCGACAACACACCCGATCGCAGGGCCGTGCGACTCACCGAAGTTTGTCACGGCAAACAACTGGCCTAATGTGCTACCAGCCATGTCTAATTCTCCTGGCCCTGAGCTTGCCACCAGGCAAGCCCATCGGCCAACTGCTGCCGAACCTGGTCGCGCGGCATGAGCGCCAGCACCTGGTCTATCGCCGGCGTTTGCGTACGGCCAAATGCGAGCGCCCTGAGCGGCATCCCGAACTGAGGCATCTTGAGACTAAATTCGGCGACTTTCTCTTTAACGAGCGTCGCAATTGCTGGCGCTGTCCAGTCGACCGTTTCCAGCGCCGCTGAAAAACTTGCGAGCGCTTCGGCAGAAGCAGGCGCCGCGCGTTTTTTCAATTGTTCTGTTAGTTGAGGATCGGACCGGTCCGGCGGCAGAACAAAAACAGCTAGTTCATCAGCGAGCGATTCAAGCGTTTGCGCGCGCTCCTTCATCAAACCGCACCAGGCAGATAACCCCGTTGCTGCCGGCGCATCGATACCCGCACCGGCCAGACGTTGCTCAACACGGGGGGCTACCCACTGCGCAAGCTGATCGTTATCGGCTTCTTTGATGTAGTGCTGATTCACCCAGCCCAGTTTGTCAGCATCAAACTGCGATGGCGAATGCGACAGATGCTGCCCATCAAACCAGCCCACCAGTTGCTCACGAGAAAACAATTCATCGTCGCCGTGGCTCCATCCGAGGCGAGCCAGGTAGTTAATCATGGCTTCTGGCAAATATCCGGCATCTGAATATTGCATGACAGACACCGCGCCATGGCGCTTTGACAGCTTTTGGCCGTCAGCGCCGTGAATCATCGGCACATGGCCATAAACCGGACGAGCCGCGCCGATCGCTTCAAGAATATTGATCTGCCGCGGCGTATTGTTTACATGGTCATCGCCGCGAATGACATGGGAGATGGCCATATCAGCATCATCAACTACAACACAAAAGTTGTAAGTCGGAGAACCATCTGCGCGGGCAATGACCAGATCATCGAGTTCGGCATTGCCAATACTGATCGGACCCTTGACCAAGTCATCCCACTGGACAGTTCCCTCATCGGGGTTACGGAATCTAACCACCGGCTTGACGCCTTCCGGGACTGATTTTCCTGCTGCGTTCTCAGGTCGCCAGCGTCCGTCATAGCGCGCCTTTTGCCCGGCCGCGCGCTGCGCTTCACGCATTTGCTCCAACTCGTCAGGACTGGCGTAGCAGTGATAAGCCTTGCCGTCGGCCAGTAGCTGATTGATTACCTCGCGGTAGCGCTCCATGCGCTGCGTCTGATAGAAGGGACCTTCATCGGGCGTCAGGCCAAGCCAATTCATGCCGTCAAGAATGGCCTTAACCGCCGCCGGTGTAGAACGCTCAAGGTCGGTATCTTCAATACGCAGCACAAACTGGCCGTCAAAGTGTTTTGCGTACGCCCACGCAAACAAGGCCGTGCGAGCCCCGCCAATGTGCAGAAAACCGGTTGGGCTCGGGGCAAAGCGCGTACGGACGGGGCGATCGGAAGAAGAATTCAGGCTCATCTGCCGATTGTAGCGCCAGCGACAAAGCCCACAGGGGCGTTAGCCGATGCGGGTTTGGCGCGGCCGGGCAAACAACACCCGAGCCACCTGGTTCGGTGCTAGGTCAACCGATAGCCAGGGTCTCCACCTCCAGCGAAGTGCCGTCTTTGAACTGCAGCGGCCTCGCATCGAAGTTAGGTTGGGGCCCGGCAATAGCCAGACCGGCCTCTTCCTGCTGCGGGAGCAGGTGAGGCGAAATTTCATGAGAATTCATTTGCTTGGGCGCGGCGATACCAGTAGCTGGCGCCGGGTCAGGTGGCCACAACGAAGCCGCTGAACTAGTGACACTGCAGCTATTAATCAGCATGATCAGTCCGGTTGCCAATGCGAGCATCCCGGCAATGCGCCAGAGCGTACTCATTGGCCACCCACAGATGCCAGAGCCGGCACTAACCGGGCTGGCCAGCAGGCCAGGTCCCGATTGTCCGTCGCGAGCGATGCGATCATGGAGTTTCTATGCAACTTGCAACAACCTCAATAGTGTTGAACCACTTCTAACTTGCAGCCAGTCAAGTCAGAAAAGCAGTGGTCAAGACAGGATAATCAAGTGTTTGTGGCAGAATTGCTTCGCTCCGAGTAGCAAGCGGCATTTCCAGCGGATCAGTGGTTACTCGCTGGTCGAGCGTGCCGGGCTACCTGGGCATTCCAATGCCAACACAGCATTGGGCGGTTAGCTCAGTGGTAGAGCACTGCCTTCACACGGCAGGGGTCACTGGTTCGAACCCAGTACCGCCCACCAATCAAACCCGGCTAACGAAGGAGTACGCGTCGCCGGTCCGACGCCCCCTTACTGTGCGCCCTCGCTCTTCGGAGCGAAAAAGCCTTTCAGTGGCTTAGCGTAGCCGCCGGCCGGTCAAAGCATCAAGTTTGCCCAGCCAAAACCGTAGGATCTCCTAATCGCCCTTAGGACGAACCTTTGAAACCGTTGGCAGACCCACCTCGCGATGTCAGTCCAGAAAGACCGCTTACCTGCTCACCGTACGTATGCGGAGCGCGTGCTTGATCATGAGTGCGCCTGCTCTCAAACCTACCGCGGGCGAGCCAAATAATCTTGGCGGTGACTGGGGTGACAAGACCCAGCAACGGATCACGATAGGCGCTGCATTTCTCGGCCCAACACTCCTGCTGTTTGCCGTTTACAACTACCTGGCATACGACGCTACTCGTATGGCCAGTGTGTCACTAGTCGCAGGCTTTCTCGCTGCGCTTGCGTTCTATTTCGTCCGTTACCGCCAAGACACGCTCATCTCATCGAATGCCCTAACCGCAAGCCTTTACGTCCAGGTTTTTGGCGAGATGTTGCTCAATGGTGGACTCAGTGCGCCGGCAACCCCACTGGTCACCTTGATCGTACCCGCCGCTTACCTGCTATGCCCCGACGGCCACAAGCTCATTCTTCGATGGGGTTTGATCGTAGGCGTCTCACTGGCTTCGATTGCCGCCCTGGAATCCGTCGGACTCACGCTAAGCAACGAGTTAAGCGCTGACGCTCAACGATTCGACAAACTGCTTTCGACTACCCTGGGCGTATTGTGTGCTGCCTACCTCACTAGACTATTTGCCAATCAGGCAAACTCGGCGATGTGGGCACTTGCTCGCGAGCGGCAACAATTCCAACAACTTGCTCTGTTCGATACGCTGACCGGCTTACCGAACCGGGAAAACTTTTTCGCCGATGCGCAACGACGACTTCAAGACGCTGCTGCTAATCAAAGCCGTTATAGTTTGGTCTTTATCGATATCGATAGATTCAAACAGATCAATGACACGCTGGGTCATGCCGCCGGCGACAACTTGCTACAGCAAGTGGGCAATCGCCTCGGGCAACTCTGCACCGAATTTCGACTTGTCGCCAGACTTGCGGGGGATGAATTTATTGTGATTGCAAGAGACGTCGGCCTGGGCGCGGATGGCGAGGCGCTAAAAAGCTGGATCGAACGACTCTTTGAAGATCCCTTTGATCTAAATGGCCAACAATTTGATATCAACGTGAGTGCCGGGCTTGCCCGCTTCCCTGCCGACGGCGATTCACTTGAAGAGTTGATACATTGTGCCGACCAGCGGATGTACGAAGCTAAGCACAACCGCAAAAGTATCTCAAGCGCGTATGTGCATAGCAGGGCTGCGGTAATGGACGCACGTTAGCACCTGCAAGCAAAGCACGTGGGCATTGGTCGCGAACGGATGGGTCATGACTGTTCTGCTGCGTCCGCTATCGCTTGGCGCAAGCTGGCCACTCCCGCCGGCCTTAGCGGCTGGCCATTCGTAAACTCTCTGACAACATCTAAAACGTAGTTTGCCGATGGGTTCCGGTTAGGCTTGGTCTCGTCCAGCGCACGCAGAAAATCAACTATTCGGGGAATATCTGACTCATTCAAAGGATGACCATTTAAAGCGTTCAAGATCGAGCCGGTCATGTCAATTGTCCTGCCGTCGCTAAACACCAGCAGACCGGCATCTTCCGCCGGGACGATTTGTCCCTGAATGCGCTCACGTGACTGGTCTTCCGGCAAAACTTCGACCAATGCCACTGAACTCGACCGATCTGCCGGCGGCACAAACGTAAACGCTGGGCCCTGCTCTTCCGGCTTCAAGGCGGGCTGCCCGGGTTGCACAGGCTGATAAACCTCAGGCTTGGTCACCACTTGAAACCGGCCGCCAACCTTCCCTGCTACGGGCAGAAGGTCGTTATCCGAAAGCGGCACCTTGAAACCAAGCGTCCCCATCGAGTAGTACGACCAGTTAAACTGCGCCCGGCGGTTTTCAGGTACGAGATGATCGGTCAAGTTGAGCCAGCCGCTCGGCAGCGAATACGCGCCAACGCCAGGGATTGTTTTTGGAATTGCAAAGTTAATCTGCTGGGCGTACCTCACCCCTTCCTGGCCTGCGTCATGCCAGATCTGCGAAGCTAACGGATTGTTCAGGCCGTGATTGAGGATATTCAATAGGTTGGGATCAATCGGACCCGACAGTGGCACTGAAATTTCATGGTTGCGTCCAAGACTCACGTTGGCAGGGCTGCCAGGTATCCATGATGTGGGCGTGATTCCGGTTCTGATACCAACAGTAATATTGAACGGGACACGCATGACATGCTCACCGTTCTCATCGAGTGTTGTATTCAAAGTGTATGGCTGCCTGCCTTGTTCACTCGGATCAAATAGAACAGCGCCACTGCGAACAGCAGCATCTATATTGCCCAGTTCAAGGTAGTTGCCTCCCGTCACTCCCAACACGCCTTGTCCGAAAGTAGCCTTTGATTTGCTGCCGGTTACGCTCCAGCCAATCGCCGGCGGTAGTGTCTCTAACAGGTAATCAGCAAGCTTGTTGACTAAGTCAGCCTCACTCGTCACAGGCGTGTCGGCAAGATCACTCGGGTCAGGCAATCTCACTGTTTGCGCCTCACCATTGCTTTGGTGTTGATACCAGACTTTAATATTGGCGCCATACGGCCCTACCTGAAAGCTCACACTTGGACCGACGCGTAAAAGGGCCTGGCGCCCCTGAGGCGGCTGAACAGAAACGAAGGTCTCGCTCAGCGAGAGTTGCCCCGGCTGAACATTTGTAATCATGGGATCCAGCTGACCATTACCCAAAGTGAGGGCCGACGAGCCAATGTTCTCATCGACAATCGTGCCGCGTTGGGCGCTAAGTCCTGGCACCAGACTGGAAAGCTCGGCGTGCGCATCCTGTCCATTCTGATCAGGCAATGCGGAGTAGTCGGTTGGATCGATCAATAGGCCAGGATCGAAGTCAGGATCGGCCAGCAGGCTCAATCCATCGCTCTGCTCCGGCGGTGTCAGATCCCACAGAGACAGCCAATCGGCGTAAATGTCTGTCGGCATCACCGGACCGTCGATATCCGAACCATCAGATTGCTCAGCTTGACTACCTGGCTCCACCGGAGTCGATGGCAGCGTAACCGCCGTGCTCAGCCACGGTAAATCTACCGGACCGTTCGCGTTCACCAGTAGTGACTGCTGTCTCAACAAGAACTGCTGAACGTGCCTCTCATGTAGGGTAGGCAAACCGTCATAGAGGGGGGCCGCAGCGTCTGGTTGTTGCAGCGACATCAGTGCTTGGTTGTAGGCCTCGCGACCATCCCGGATTAGCTGTATCAGCAATTCATCACGGGTTTGGTTTTCACCCTGAGGCCACTGATCACGCAGGGCGAGGCCAATCTGATCGACTTCCCAGTTCCGGGCCTCAGGCTTGCGGCGCGCAGCGCCAAAATCAATCAGGGTGACTTGGGGATCCTGGCCCTCACGACGCGCGACTAAAATATTCCCGGGGTGCACATCGAGGTGTACCTGACCCGTTAGCAAGTGATATTGCGCCAGAATTTCGGCGAGCCGGTCGCGCACAACGGTCGCTTCGGCTTGCGTCAGCTCCAGGCGTGCAAGAGGTTCGCCGGGCGCTTTCGCCATTTCAAGCACACCAAAGCCTTCGGTACCAAAGGGGCTAGTGTCATCAATGGCTTGCGCATCAGATGCTGCACTGGTGCGAGCTACGGGAATATAAAGTGACTTGCTCCAGTCGATATCCGCACCGAGTCCAAGATCCTCAATGGCGCTAACGCCCAGGATAGCGCGAGTCGTTTGCTGTTGCTCCGCAAGCAGCCCGCTGACACCAAGGTTAGCTCGCATCTGATCTGAATTCATGGGTCCGACGCGATATAAGCGACCCGACTGCGCATCTTCATAGACGAAGGAATGCTCGGTCCTGGCAAGCGGAATCAGATCACCTGAACGTACGAGTTGTTCAGCCCGCGCAATCAATTGCTCGCGGTACTCACCCGCATTGTTCGCCACAATGTTGGAGAACAGGCCTCGCTCGGCCGTGCCGCCATAGTTCGCCGGTGTGGGAACTTGTCCGGGTGCCCTTGCGAGAGGGGTTGCGGTGGCGAATCGAAACAATGATTTATTGATCTGCGACCGTTCTGCGGTCGTTTGATCCGTTGTCGGTCGATCACGCGTGAGATCACGAACTGATATCGGGGGCACCTCAATGCGGGCCGGGTCAATACCGGGCATTGCATACTCAGTCAAAGACGGTTGGGTTGCCAGTGTCTCGTTAACGCGCGCATCGCTTGGGTCTGCGAGTGAACCCGAATTGATAACATCCGAGAAGGCGCCAATCACCGGCGCATCAGGCTGCATGACAAAGTCAGCAGGGTCGATCGAATCGGGTAATGAGGTTCCGGGAGAAATTCCGGCGTCAGTCCTTGCAGCCTCTGCTTCGCTATTTTGAATAGCGGCCTGTTCGGCTTCAGTCAGCCAACCAGCATATAAATCGTCAGGCATTGAAATGAAATCCAGGTCGCCCACTTCGCTCTGGCGCAGGGTCGCTTGACTTATTGTTTGAGGCATTTGCCCAACTGAGTCACTCTGGGATGTTTGCCGTCTGTCGGGCGGTGGCTCGGTCGCGGGCATCAAAGCAGCCCCAGCTGCGCTGTTTGGACCAACATCTACAGCGTCATTGGGATTAACCAAAAGCGCCTGTTGCCTGTCGCGAAATTGGGCCATGTGGGACTCGTATAGTTCAGGATTGCTCTGGTAAAGGGCCGCCGTCTGATTGGGCGGTGGCAAATTCTGGACGGCATAGTTGTACGCTCGCCGTGCATCGCGAATCTGAGCCACTGCATATTCATCCAAGTTCATACCAACCGGTCTTTCAAAGGTATCTGGCAGTGCCTTTGCTATGCGGTCAACCTCTGCCAGGTGGGCTTCGGGCCGGGGGCGCGCGAACTCAAAGTCGATCAGGGTGACCTCTGGCGCCTGCCCGTCTTCGAGGTTCACGATAATGTTGCCGCCATGCAAATCGTTGTGCAGGTTGCCAGTTAGCAGGTGGTATTGCGCAAGAATCTGCGCAAGGCGATCCCGAACGGCGACCGTCTCGGCCGGGCTCAGGTTGGCACTATCGACGGGTACACCAGGTGCGCGGGCCATCTCTAGTACGCCATATCCAAAGCTTGTCAGGGTTCCAGCACCATCGCGTGAACCATGCCCCCCGCCACTGGGAATATAGAGAGACTTGCTCCAATCAACATCGCCGCCGATACCGAGCGGGTTCATACCGGCCGCGCCAAGGTTAGCGTCACTGTATTGTTCGCCCTCTCTCAAGAGTGCGCTGACACCGAGATGATTCCGTATCTCAAGCGTGTTCAGACTGCCAACGCGATAAAGGCGACCGGTTTGTACATCTTCATAGACGCCTGTTTGCACGTTCATGCCGGGCAAGGGTCTCAGGCGCCCCTCAGCAATTAGGGTTTGTACCCGGGCCTCTACCTGCGCCTGCAGCTCGGCAGCGGTATTAGCCTCAATGCCTGCAAAAAGTCCGCTTTCGGCATTGCCGCCATAGTTGGCGGGTG
This sequence comes from Burkholderiaceae bacterium, assembly GCA_045106815.1. Taxonomy (GTDB): domain Bacteria; phylum Pseudomonadota; class Gammaproteobacteria; order Burkholderiales; family Burkholderiaceae_E; genus JAUIAI01. Next base: position 74,037 of record JBGCFG010000003.1, read on the forward strand.
TGGGCACCTGCCCCGGTGGACGCGAGAGCGCATGGCCCATTGCATAGCTAAAAAGTTGATTGTTGAGTAAATCCGTATCGTTTTCGTTACGAGCCTCTGGACGCTCTCGGGTTAGTTCCCTTACGTCGATGGGTGATGCATCAATACCGGTTGGATCAACACCCGGCAACGCGTATTCGGCAAGTGACGGCTGACCATATTGGAGATTGCTGAAAGCCGGCTGCCCCGCTCCATCCGTTTGCTCAAAGCCTTGCCAATCACCCATGCCGTCATCCGGCGGCGGATTGTTAGCTGACGGAGGCAATCCGCCGGGGGGAACGCCAGAGCCGGACCCTGAACTAGAGCCAGAACCACCGCCTGAACCTGACTCAACTTGCGCATCACGATCATTGCCGGGATCTGATCTGGATACAGGCCCTACTCTGGCCTCAGACCCTTCAGAATTTTCAGGAAAATTGATTTGCGCGGCTGGCACGGTCTGCGGCGACTGCACATTTGTCTGATCATGGGTGGGCAATCGCGAGATCGGCCCCTGGGTTGCAAAGCTGCCAATAGCGCCGTCAGGCAGATTGCCGGCAATCAACTCGGCCAGTTCCGCACCCGTTAAAAGTGGTCGTCCCTCAGCCGCATTGCGAGCCATCTGAGGCACGGCTTCACCCAAGGTTTCCTGCCCAAGGTCACCAACGAAGTCGACCCATTGATTGCCACTTGCGCCAACAATTGGAATTGCACTTATGACACTGGTACTGACAGTGGTCGCAAGACTATTGCTTGCCTGATCGCCGAGTATGCGCCAGTCCTCAGCACTCATCTCGCCGTCTACTCCCAGGCGCGCCGCTGTCAGACCCGTGTGGCCAACGCTTTGTGTCACACCATTTGTCGTGGCCGCCGCCCCACCAATAATTGAGCGCTGAGCCGTGGTTGACAGGTGCTGTATGCGTGAAGCAACGTGCCCGGTAACCGACTGTGCGGCAGTGGCTGAAGCGGCCGTCACGCCAGCCTCACCCGCGTTGAAGACAGTATTCATGGCAGCATTGCTCAGCGACGCCGTGGTGAGAGGCTCGCTGTCAATCGTTAGGCCAAGCAAAGAGGTGTTCGATTGAATAGCAACCGCAGTTTGGGGCGAGACTACGCCAGTGACTGCCATCTCCAGTTCGGCGCGGTCTTGCAACATGCGTAGGGTTTGTAAGTCATTGGCTTCTTTATAGGCCGTACCGACTGCGACCGCAGGTAAAACGCCAGCCCCAGTAGACACAACGGCTATCGTCGCGCCCGCTTCAGCAGATGTCTGTAGTGCCTCACCCACTCGACCGGCCGCATTGGCGCCTGCGATGTCTAGCCGCTGTGCCTCTGGTAAGGCTTCTCTCTGAACAGACAGCGCGTCCCAGAGTTGTTGCACAGCTTCTTTTTGCGTGAGCGCGCCGGACAGAATGAGGGGCTCCAAATTGTCGATTGTGATTCGGGCCACATTGTTCACACGCGCTGCCCGATCCCCGACATTCGGATTCTCTGAAGCCTCCATCGTCAGGTTACGTACTAATGGGATGACGTTCATCGACATTTCACGCGTATTCTGCGCGAGCCTTCCCCCGATGTTGGTTGGGTCCTCGCTCAGTCGCACAACGACATCCGCGTGCTGTTTCTGCGCCATCATGATCAGTCTTGCCGACTGCAACAGCCCCTCGCCGCTCACGCCCTCCGGATTAAGTAGTAAGTGTTGGGCTTGCTGAGCCAGTGTGTTAAGTGCATTGAGTCTGGCCGCTGCAACCCCGGCTTCTTCACGGCCGAAAAGACCGCCGGTGTGCACCGGTAAATTCGCCAGCGTTTCCTGAGCCTCAGTGAGTTGCGCAACACGATGCATATCGCCTGATGTCATCCCGGTGCGACGCTCAAAGTCGTCGGCGTAGCTTTTGGCCGCTTCCAATGCCTGAACCTGCTCCGGTGTGACCCGGGACGGATTCTGGCTAGCCCAATACAACGCGTTGTTGGCCTGTTCGTAGCTTGGCATCGCACCTGCCAGAGCGTTCGCTGCGACAAGTTGCTGACGCTGCTCGTAGGTAAACGTGCTGTTTGGGTCATTAGTCGCGAGGTAAGTCAGATCATTGAGCGCTTTCTGACTAGCTGCGCCGGGGGTGGTAGCAGCGGCAGCCATGACCTGTATGAAGTCTTGTTGATCGTTACGACGCCGCCGTAGCTGACTAAGGCGATTCTCCATTTGCGGCAAGAACGTTGAGTCAAGCGAGCCCATGCCGCGCGACTGATTGCTACGCTCCTTGGCGACAAGATCGTTGAGTTCATCGTAACTATTGGCTATCTCATTCGGAAGCGCATTGGGGTTACTCAGAACACTACTGGAGCGCGCATAGGCCTCGCTGATCTCCGCCGTGTTCGAGCTGCGAACTTCATACCTAACCGCCGCTGCCTGCCTAGCACGTGCCGCCTCCTGCTCGCGATAGTTGGCATATTCGATTCGGCCCACCGAAGAATTTGGGGTAGGGACACCCTCGGGGCTATGTCCCCCTCGGCTAAAGGTATTAGCCTGCTCTGCGTAGTCAGGGTAGTCGGTTGCGTATGGGTTACCAGGTTGATCGGTAGCATTCTCGACCCATCGCGCAGCCCCGCCGATCGCGTTGCCGGCCCCTTCAAGAAAAGTGCCATCGGTACGGTTATCAATGAAGTTGCCTAAGTCTTCGACTCTGTCGCCGGCCCATTCGACACCGGCGCCGATCCGGTTGCGTGCTTCCTGAAACAATCCGCCAATGCCTGACATCTTCTCCCTCCTGACCCATACGCTGCCGGGGGTGTTCTCGCAGCTAAGGAATCCGCAAACGGTAGCGCCGGACTCTTTGCTGGTCGTTTGTTTGACTTTCCGGGGCAACCGTTAACGCTAACCAAGGGCACCACAGAGCGCTTCCGCCAGGCGGCCCTTTTGAGCGTCTCATTGGTTCTGCCGAACACGTGGAACGATGCGAGACTCCAATGAACATCTTCGACCCTTATGAGGCCCGGACATGAACCGTCTTGTTCCCGCAGTAGTTGCCTGCCTGATCACCCTACCGTCTCTGGCAACGGCAAAGCCGTCAGTCAATGAGATGCAAACCTGTCAGGGCATGCTAGATTTTGTGCAGGCCAGGCTTGCAGCGGCCCCCGCAAACTACCCAGCAGACGATGTGGCCAAGGTCCGGGACGGTCTCAAGCGCTACAACACCTATATACAAAATGACATCGTGACGCCGGGACTGACCAGTTATTCGGGCGGCAACGCCGATCAGGTCGCGCTGCTGCAGCAGCAGGTTGATGCCTATAAATCTGCGATTGCCAGCAGACTCAAAGCTCGATACAAACAGAATCGTCTGGTGACTGATCACGCAATTGCAGTCAACGAGTGCGCCAAGAAGGCAGTGCCGGCAGGTGAAGACCTTGAAGCTTTGCGCGAAGCCGTTGTGACGATGGTTAAGCTGGCGCGTCTGAATTAGTCGCTAGTCGGTCGAGGTGCTTTGCGATGCTGCACATCGCAAACCGATATGCCGATGCCCCCGTGACGGCTCATTGGAAAAGCCATCGCGGTGCGTCACGGTGAGCTGATGCGGCCGCTTGTCGTATACATAGTCACCACCACGGGTCACGCGCTCGCCGGCCGCGTTGCGCGCTTCACGACCATCGTCTGCTCGGTATGGGTAGGCGCGCTTTAATGTGGAAGTCCATTCCGCCATCGACCCGGCCATGTCAAGCACGCCAAATGGCGAGGCGCTTGCAGGGAGCCCCCCCACCGGTGCAGTCACCGCCGACAGTCCACTGGCAAATGCGCGGCTCGCATCGGGCAATGCTTCTCCCCATGGATATGTTCTTCCATCTGTCCCACGTGCAGCAGCTTCCCACTCTGCCTCAGTCGGCAAACGAGCACCCCGCCACCGGCAATAGGCGAGCGCACCCGCCCAGGTAGTTTCGGCCACCGGATGCATCGCATACCCGCGGCTGGGCACAAAGCGACCCGCTTGACGCTCAATGCGAACTTCACTGTCGTCCAGCGCAATAATCGCGTATGAATTGATACTGCTTCTACGCTCAGCCAGCAGTTCAAAGCTCGTTTGATCAACATCATCGCGCGAGATTTCGCCCGCATCAAAGTCGCCGTCGCCCCTAATCGGCAGCGTATTGAGAAACTCAGCAAATGCCAGGTTAGTCACCTCAGTACGATCAATGCGAAACGATTTCAGCTCGACCTTGTGCGCGGGCGCCTGATCAGCGACTTCGTCATCGCTACCGATGAGGTACGCACCCGCCGGAATGTGAATCATGGATTGCTGGGCCTGCCATGAAGCGGGGGTTTTCGTATGATCGGGCGCTCTGGATGGCAAGTCAGAAAAGTCCGGTGGCGTGCGAGCCGCCAAAGAAGCGGAGAACAACAACAACCCTAGCCCCGCAATACTCGCGACAGCGCCAATAGTGCGGGGCGACAGGCGCGGCTGGTGGACAGTCTTAGGGTTTGCCATCTGCTCTATCTAGGTCAGTGAGTCTGCACATCATAGCCTCGTCCTAGGGTATAGCGCAGACTCAGCAAACCAGAAAAATGTACCCATAGAGGTTAGACGTACACTCGGAGCCTGTTTGTTTTCACTGCGCCTGAACTTGACGACCAACCCACTTCAAAACCCACCGCAGGCGTACAGCAATAGCCAAGACACTCACATGAGCCAATGGCCTATCCTGCTCGGGGCGGCGCTTATGGTGACCCTGGCGATGGGTATGCGCCAAAGCATGGGCACGCTGCAACCCGCTGTCATTGGTGAGCTTGACTTAAGCGCAGCCGACTATTCGTTTGCGATTGCCTTGCAAAATATTGTCTGGGGTCTGACTCAGCCGTTCGTAGGCGCGCTTGCTGATCGTCACGGCAGTCGGCGCATTATGCTTGCTGGCGGGGTGCTGTATGCGTTCGGTTTGCTGATTGCGCGCTTTAGCATCGACCCGGTTTGGTTCATTTTTGGTCTTGGCGTTTCCGTCGGTCTGGCAATGAGTTGTTGCGGCTCTACAATTGCCATGGCTGTGACCTCCCGAACGGTTTCTCCGGCCAAACGAAGCCTCGCTATGGGCGCAGTGACCGCTGCCGGTTCACTAGGCCTTGTATTGGTCTCCCCCCTCGCTCAGGTATCGCTCGCGGCAGGGAGTTGGCAACTCACGCTCGTTGTCTTTGCTGGGCTTGCCGTTATGATCCTGCCGCTTGCCTACCTCGCCGGCGGCGCAGACAAGATTGCAGGGTCTATCGTGAGCGGACCAGCCCAGTCGATGGGTCAGGCACTACGGGAAGCAGGCGGGCACTCTGGCTATGTCGTTATGGCGATTGCGTTCTTCGTCTGTGGCTTACAGCTTGTTTTTCTAACAACACACTTGCCCACATACATCGAGATTTGCGGCATGCCCGCGTCGGTCACAACCGCCACCCTGTCCCTGATCGGTTTGTTCAATGCGATTGGATCACTTACCTTTGGCTGGCTGGGCGGCCGTTATCCGAAACAAACGCTATTGGGTGGCATCTACCTGACTCGCTCGCTTATTATCGTGGCTTACTTTAGCAGCGTGCCAACGCCAACCACGACCATGTTGTTTGGCGCTGCCATGGGCGCATTGTGGCTTGGCGTTGTGCCGCTTGTGAACGGACTCGTGATTCAGATTTTTGGCATGCGTTATGTCGCCACACTCGTTGGCGTAGCGTTTCTAAGCCATCAGCTTGGCTCGTTCGTCGGCGCCTGGGGTGGCGGCTTGATATATGCTTCGCTTGGCAACTATGAGTGGGCATGGCGGGGAGCCGTCGCCATCGGCCTGCTTGCCGGCCTCGCCCAGTTACTCATGAACGTGCGACCGGTGAGTCGCCTCAATCAACTGGCACCCGCAAACTCATGAAAATGTTCAAAGCGTTTTTGTTGGTAGGAGTTGTGTTAATCGTGACAGGTTGTGGACATAAGTATGCCGTCATGAAGAACGACCTGGGCGATCAGGTCATGCTGCTTGGTCATGATCCGGTCAGCTACTTCTCTGAAGGGAAACCGCGTCGAGGTGACCCAGCATTCAAAGCAACCCACGACACAGTGACTTACTATTTTGCTAGCGAAGCGAACCAGCAAGCCTTCTTGGCCGAACCAGAACGTTACCTGCCGCAATACGGCGGGTTCTGTGCATCGGGCGCCGCGTTCGGTATCAAGTTAGGGTCTGATCCGACCGAGTTTGTCGTTCGCGATGGTCGGCTCTTTATTTTCGGTGACATACTGGGCAAGACGGCCTGGCAACTGGACCCAGACTGGAACATCAAACATGGCGACCAGGTCTGGCCGGATGCTAAGCAAACAGGCTGGCGCTGGCAGTCGCTTAAACGGTATGCCCGAAAAGTGTCCTGGTACAAAAACACTGGTGACATCCTGACCGATTTTGCGAACAAGCATCCCGACCAGTCATGGCCCGAATACGATCCCGGTGGCATGTTCAGGAACCTGTTTTTGAAGCAACCCGGTTGGCGGGCACGTGAGGGGTTTGGTCAACCCGCTGTTGGCCTCGTGGGTCAAGACCCCTGCCCGCCCGCCTGCGCAGGCGAAGTGTCCCAGGCCTACAGCGCGAGTCAAAACACTAAGTGAGCGTGTAGCGACCGGTTGAATGATCAAGCCGTACCGTTAACGATCCTTCGTTCATTAGCCACGGCCTGACTTCAAAGCTGCGCGCACCCGATGAATGCATGGGATCGCTAGCGGCAATTTCTTTTGCGTGGGTCAGTGAGTCTGCCCGAATAATGACCATGCCCTCACCATGCCAGTCATGCTCGTTATCGGCCCAGAACGGACCCGCTCCAAACATAATGCCTTTCTGTTCTAACTCAACCTGAAATTTCAGGTGCGCCTCGATATTTTCCATGACCGGGCCCATCCCGTTGGTTGGTCGAGTGAACACAACGAACAGTTGCTTTTGCAGCATGCCGCGTGAAGCCTGCAAGATATCGTCTTTGGTAATTTTGGGTTCAGCCATCCCGCGCTCTCCTTAAATGAATTCGCACACCTGCTCAAACGCCAACCGGGGCAGGCGTCGAAAAACCTTGCTGGTATCCGCGTACCCCAGGTTCACCAAAAAGTTGGACTTCAATGACGTGCCATGAAAGAACTCTTCATCCACCTTGGGGTTCAAAAATCCGGACATCGCGCCCACATCAAGCCCGACCGCGCGCGCGGCAATCATGAAATACGCCCCCTGTAGGGTGCTGTTGCGAAACGCATTGGCCTGAGCCGCGCCAGCATTGTTTCTAAAAATGTCAGCCGCCTCAGGATTGACCGGAAAAACCTCTGGCAATGCTTCAAAAAAGTGCTCGTCATACGCCAGAATGGCCGTCACGGGAGCTGACATCATCTTGGGTACGTTTGCGGGCATCAGGCAAGGCTTTAAGCGCTCTTTCGCTTCTGCCGACTCCAGAAACAAAACCCGCAACGGCTGCTGATTCATCGAGGTGGGGCCCATCTTCATGATGTCGAAGAGCTTGACGAGCAAATCACGATCCACCGGTTTGTCCTGCCACCCGTAGTGCGTGCGCGCATCAAGTAACAGTAGTCGCATCGTTTGCTCATCTGGGGCGATAGTGTCGGACTGCAATTTAAGCGCCGCCTCACGTGCGGCGGCATCAGCGGCAAGTTCGTCTGCGAGATGATCTGATCTGGCCAAGCGGCTTCTCCTGGTTCTTTTCATGCGCTGGTCGCTCGTGTACCCTCAGCGCAGTAGTTCAAAACACTATATCAGGGGTGTTCTCTACCCTCTCAGGAGCGAGACAAATATGAAGAAAATGCTATTGGCCTTCGCCTGCGCGAGCCTGCTTGCCACCGGCGCGCAAGCCAAAACCTACAAACTGACATCTGCTTCGAGCCATCCCGTGATCTTGCCATGGGTTGGGCAGCTTCAAACGCTGGTGGTCGGTGAATCAAACAAGCGGCTAGAAGCCATGGGCTCGGAAGATCGCATCGAATGGACAGAGGCTTATGGCGGCTCGCTCTATGGGTTCAAAGACACGCTTGAGGCGGTGAGTGACGGGCTAACTGATCTTGGCTGGGTTGGCACGCTGTGGGAAGGCTCAAAGATGCCTTTACAGAACATGACCTACTTCATGCCGTTTGTGTCCGATGACCTGGTTAAAACGCTCAAGGTCATGAACCGGCTGCACAAAGAAGTGCCGGCTATGAAAAAAGCATGGGACGACCAAAACGTGGTGTTCCTTGGGTCAAGCGGTGTTGAAACCTACCATCTGCTCACCAACTTTCCAGTGAACACGCTTGAAGATCTCAAGGGGCGCAAATTGCTTGCGCCTGGCCCGTCAGCAAGCTGGATTAAGTCGCTGGGCGCAGTGCCGGTCAACGGTGCACTCCCAACGTATTACAACCAGATCAAGACCGGTGTTGCCGATGGCATGGTGGTCATTATCACCGGGGCATTCCCAAACAAACACCATGAGGTAGCGCCGTATGTCACGCTGGTTGGCATTGGCGCTCAGGTCACCGGTGGTCTTGGCATCAACAAAGACACTTGGGAGGGCTTGTCGCCAGACGTTCAAAAAGTGCTCAGTGAACTTGGCGAGGAGTACACGGTTGCCCACGCAGAAGAGGTCATGAAGCGCTATGAAATCTTCATGGGCAAATTGGAGGGCGCCGGCGCAAAAATCTCAACTCTACCCGAAACTGAAATCAAGAAATGGAAGGCCGGTTTGCCCAATCTCGCCGGTGACTGGGCCAAGGCAAATGAAAGCAAGGGCGCTGCCGCCGCAATGAAAGCCTATATGAACATGCTGCGCGAGGAAGGCATCCAGCCCAAGATCGAGTGGGACAAACGGTAGTCTTTCTGTCGGCTGGTTTGTTCAGGCAGACCAGACTACGTGGCTGATCCCACCTGGCGCCTGAGACGCGGTATTGACCGCGTTGTTGAGGCATATACGTCGCTGACCTGGGCGGTCAGTGGCGTTGCCTCGATCTGGATTTTTTGCCTGATGCTGCTGATCTGCGCCGATATTTTCGGGCGCGGTCTGCTTAACGCACCCGTACAGGGTGTATCTGAAATTGTTGCCAATTCAATTGTCGCCATCGTGTTCCTACAGGTGGCTCATGCGCTCATGCAAGGGCGCATGACGCGAACCGATGTCCTGATTGGTTCCCTTGAAGAACACCGTCCGTTTGCCGCCGCTGTTTTTCGGTGGGTGTTTCACATTGCCGGCATTGTGTGCTTCGTCCTCATTGCGGTTGGTACCTGGCCAAAGCTGGTTGATGCCTGGCAAGAGAATGAATTCTTTGGCGCCCAGGGTGTTTTTACGGCGCCCGTTTGGCCGATTAAGGCTTGCATCGTTCTCGGGTCAATCCTGACAGCGCTGGCGTTTGCGTGCCAGTTGGCCTTGGACACCAAGGCCTTGCTCAGCGAGCACCGGGTAGCCGCCTTGCGCATACGGCATACAGTCATTCGACATGCGCGTGGCTGGCCAGCGATTGCCGGCCTGGCCATCATCTTGCTCGCCGGAGTGAGTGTCTTCTCGGCTGAACTCACTAGCCTGCAAATTGGCCTCGTGAGCATTGGCTTTATGTTGCTGTTGATTTTTTCTGGCGCCCATATCGGCGTTGCGTTGATTATCTTGTCGTTCTTGGGGATCTGGCTCATTCGCGACAACCCGAATGTGGCGATGCGTTCGCTGGCGCTTGCAGCGAACGGCGCCATCAATTCCTATCTGTTTGGCGTGGTGCCACTGTTCGTCTTGATGGGACTCATCGTTGATGTTGCAGACATTGGGCGCGACGCATTCCGGGTGGCAGCCTGGCTGTTCCAGCGGGTTCGAGGCGGGCTGGGCATGGCCACCGTTGCAGCGAACGCCATGTTTGCCGCCATTACAGGCATTTCGATCGCCTCGGCCGCAGTCTTTTCTCGCGTCGCCGTACCGCAGATGGTCGCCAATGGCTATAACAAGCGATTTGCGGTTGGTGTGGTCGCAGGCTCGTCAGTGCTCGGCATGCTCATCCCGCCAAGCCTGCTGCTGATTATCTACGGCGTACTCGCCGAGCAATCAGTGGGGGCCTTGTTTCTCGCTGCAATCGTGCCTGGCATCCTGCTTGCCATTGGATTTTGCACGATCATTTATGCCATGAGCCGCTGGCGACCCATGCTCATCATGCAGTCCGAGAAGGAAACGGTCGTTGCGCCAGAAACCTGGGCAAGCATTACTGCTAAAGCGACGCCAATACTAAGCCTCATCATCATCGTGCTGGGTGGCATTTACTCCGGGTGGTTCACTCCCACCGAAGCTGGGGCGGCCGGCGCGGCAGCCGCGCTAATCATTGCGCTTATTCGGCGCAAGCTGACGTGGGCGCGTTTGTGGCGGGTGTTGGTTGATACTGGCCTCATGTCGGCGTCAATTCTGATGCTCATCATTGCGGCCTCCATGTATTCGCGCATGCTGACGCTATCGACCATCCCCATGCACATCACCGACATCTTTAATCAGCTAGAGTTTGGCTTGATCGGTTTTATGCTGCTTTATGTCTTGATCGTGTTACTCATGGGCATGATTCTTGACTCAACGTCCATCATGTTGATCATCCTGCCACTGGCTTTGCCGATTGCGACCGAGCTGGGCGGCAACCTGATCTGGTTTGGGATCATCACCGTCTTAGCAGTCGAGATTGGTCTACTCACACCGCCTTTCGGGCTTACTGTCTATGTTGTGAAAGCCACCATCGCGGATCGAACCACTACGCTCGCGGACATCTTCATTGGTGCATTGCCATTCGTGCTCGTGATGTCTGCTCTCACCGGACTACTCATTGCCTTCCCGTGGCTGAGTCTTGTTTTTGAATAGCTCTAATCTCTGGACTAAACCCATGAACCATCAAGCGCCCGACAAAACCTACCCGCTCTTCTCTGAAGCAGGTTCGGAGCAAGCCGTTATTGACCGCATGGGCGATGCGCCCAATGAGCGTCTTAAAGAAGTCATGACATCGGTCATCAAGCATATGCATGCAGTGGTCAAAGAAACCGAACCCACCATGGAGGAATGGATGGCGGCGATCCAGTTCCTGACCAAGACCGGGCATATGTGTGATGACTGGCGTCAGGAATTTATCCTGCTATCTGACACATTGGGGGTTTCGATGCTGGTAGATGCCATCAACCATCGCAAACACGGTGGCGCCACCGAGAACACGGTGCTTGGCCCTTTTCACGTCGCTGATGCCCCTCAGTATGAAATGGGCGCGAATATTTGTCTGGACGGCAAAGGAGATCCCTTGTTTGTTCATGGCCGCGTTTTGGATGCTGACGGTGAGCCGATTGCGGGGGCTCAGCTTGACACCTGGGCGGCGAACCCGGAGGGCTTCTATGATGTCCAGCAACGAGGCATTCAACCTGACATGAACCTGCGCGGTGTGTTTGTCACTGGTGAGGATGGATCATTTCACTTCCGCACCGTGAAAGCCTTGCACTATCCCATTCCTGATGACGGCTCTGTGGGTGATCTGCTCAAGCAAACTGGCCGTCACCCCATGCGACCTGCGCATATTCACTTTATCGTCTCGGCCGATGGCTTCATACCCGTGACCACCCACCTGTTCGACTCGACCTGTCCGTGGCTCTATTCAGATGCTGTGTTTGGCGTCAAAGAGAGTCTTGTCGCCGAGGTCAAGGAGATTGACGACGAGGCGCTTGGCAAAGCGCGTGACTTGCCAGCCAAACACGCTGAAATTCACTGGGATTTCATCCTCCAGCGCTGATAGTTTCAGGCACAGCGCGTACCGATCGATAAGTCTGTGCGCGCTCCCGCTTACTCAGAACAAGTTGCCAAAGCTGCCCCTGGCGTGAACGAAAGTAGCCCGCACAACCCAAAAGGTAGAAACGCCACATGCGGTAAAAGGTCTCGCCATAAACGTTTGCCAACTGCGGCCATTCCGCATCGAATCGCTGCCACCAGGCCATCAGGGTATGGTCGTAGTCCTGCCCAAAGTTGTGCCAGTCTTCCACAATGAAGCGGTTGTTCAGCACCGCCGCCAGTTCCTCGGCTGACGGCAGTTTGCCATTGGGAAACACATACTTCGCGATCCACGGGTCTACGTTGCGCAGCGTTTTGTAGTTGCCAATCGTGTGCAGCAGAAAGAGACCGTCATCTCGCAGTAAGCGTAGCGCCGTGTCAAAAAAGACCGGGTAATTCTTAGGGCCGACGTGCTCAAACATGCCAACCGACACAATCTTGTCGAATAGGCCTTCGACGTCACGATAGTCACTCAAGATAATTTGAATGGGTAGTCCGCGACAGCGCGCCTGCGCAAGCGCCTGCTGCTCTTTTGAAACGGTGACTCCAACAACTTCCACCCCATAGTGAGTAGCGGCGTAATGCGCCAAGCCTCCCCAACCGCAGCCAATCTCAAGCAAACGCTCGCCGCGGCGCAACTTCAGCTTGCGACAAATGAGTTCCAGTTTGTGTCGCTGTGCCTGCTCCAGAGTGTCGGCGTGTTCCCAAAACCCACACGAGTAACTCATTGTTGAGTCGAGCATCGCAGTGAACAGGTCGTTGCCGATGTCGTAGTGCCGCTCCCCCACCTGAAACGCGCGACGCTGACTCTGCAAATTGAATAGACGTTCGCGCAATGCTTCGCCCAACAAAAGCAGTTTCGCCCAACCCCCAAGCTGCTCGTCAACGTTGATGCGCAGCAAGCGGTTAGACATTTCATCAAGGGCCTCGCAATCCCACAATCCCTGCATGTAGCTCTCCCCAAAGCCAAGAGAGCCTTCAGCGAGGATGCTCGAGTAAACCCTTGCGTCATGCACCTGGATATCCCAGGGCTTATTGCCGTTGAATCGAACGTCGGCCTGATCAGTCAGGTGCTTCAGGGCCGGCGGGGGATCAATCGTCGCCTTTCTGTTTTGATCGGCGGGCGTATTTTGCTGCTCAAGCTTGAAGGGCTGCATCTCAGGCCTCCTTTCCAGCAGTCAGTTTGTCGGGACTCCTCCAGATGTAAGCATGGCACTCCTGGCGCGCGCAGAAAAGATGCAACGCTCGTTCCTGTTAATTCTGAGCGCCAGACGAGGCACAGACAGATAACCCGCGTTACAGATTCTCGGCGTTAAAAGTGCCGACACCCAGACTGGGCGGGCGTTGGCACGAGACATCGCCAGCGCAGTAGCCGGCCATCAAAACGCTTGAAAAAATTTGTAAATCACAGGTCGCAGGCGTTGTGCTGCGCCGCTTTAGACCAAAGGCCAGGGGCAGTCGGCGCCCAGTGCGATGAATTGAGGATTTAGCTCAGTGTCGCTGCCGTAGCTAAGCGGCTTGCCATCGAGGGTCAGCACGCGACCGCCGGCACTTTCAAGCACGGCCTGGCCGGCGGCTGTATCCCACTCACAGGTCGGGGTGAGCCTTGGATAACAATCGGCCCGGCCATTGGCGAGATGGCAAAACTTTAAGGAACTGCCAGCCTGTTGTAACTCGTGCGGATTAAGTCGATCAATCCAGCTTTGAGTCTCGGCGCTGCTGTGCGACTGACTGGCCAGGATGCGCACGGCTCGGTCAAATTCACCTGATTCATCTCGCGCCGGAAAACGAGCCGCCGATATGGCGTGTTGCTGGCCACCACGGCGCTCGAAAGCACCGGTCGTCACGAAACCCCAATAGGCCTCACCGAGCGCTGGTGCCGTCACGATGCCCATGATCGGCCGCCCGCCTAGCACCAACGCGATATTGACGGTGAACTGATCCGTGCGCTTGATGAACTCGCGCGTGCCATCGAGCGGATCAACCAGCCAGAATGCACCCTCAGGGCTACGTCCAGACAGTGAGCCCGCCGCCTCTTCACTCACGACCGGCAGATCGGGAAAAGCATCGTGCAGGCCAGCCATCAGGATGGTATTGGCGCGGGTGTCAGCCTCGGTCACTGGGGAATTATCAGATTTGAGCGAGACCGCCGCAGGCTGCGCCGACTCGTACACCTGCATGATTTCCTGCCCTGCCTTGTCGACCAGGGCAAGTAACTCATCAAACTTGTCCTGAACGGGCGATAGCAGTGAGTGAACGTCATCAGCGCCCGTCATCAACCCCTTCCCTTGGCCAGCCGGCCGCTGTAATTAACCATCATGGTTGAACTGTACCAGCACGGCGCACGAAAAAGGCCGGTGTCAAAAAGACACCGGCCCGGGTAGGTGCCCGGTATGCGCTCCGAGCCAGCGTTGACGGTGCCTTTTGCGACCCGCTTCGAGCCGCTTGGGCGCCGCCCAGTTGATGATAGGTGTCGTGGCAGATAGAAAAGGTTCAATCACTGAATCCCGCTATTGAGGTTTGGTGGTCTGGCTGCTTAAATCATGCGCACTTGGTAGCATCAGACCATCAGATTCAAACAGGGGATCAAATGAAAAAGCTCATCATCGGCGCGGCGCTCGCCGGCCTGTGCACAATGGCCACCGCAGACGATTTCACCACCACGCTGGAGAACGTGCGCCAGGCCTATGAAGAGGGTGATATTGCAGGCGCAAAAGAAGAACTCGACTATGCCGGGCAGCTTCTTGGCCAAATGAGAGCGCAAAAGCTGCAGTCTTTGCTGCCCGAAGCGCTTAGTGGCTGGACCCGTAAAGACGCTGAGGCAAGCAATGCCGGGACGGCGATGTTTGGCGGTGGCACAACCGCAAAAGCCGAGTACCGAAAAGGCAAAGATCGCATCAATGTTTCGATCATCACAGACTCGCCCATGCTCGCGTCAATGGCGATGCTCTTTAGCAACCCGGCCATGGCCGGCACGCAGGGCACGATGAAGCGGATTAACCGTCAAAAGGTAATGGTCAAGAAAGACGGCAGCATAACGGCCATGGTGGATAAACGCATCATGATAGAAATCAAGGGTCGCGCTCCGGCCGCTGATAAGGAGGCCTATTTCGCGGCCATCGATATGAAAGAGCTTAAGGCCTACTAGAGCAGACTACTCGATCAATCAAGGGCGGGCCGGGCCAAAGCGGCTCTCGCCCGCTCGCACCACGGCCGCAACCGTCTGGTTGAACGGGGCCTGCCAACCCTGCTCATTCGCAATGACCGGCACCATCCCGTTGATTGCCCCGATCTCACTGAGCCGCTGAGCGCGATGGTCTTGAAGCATGGATGGCTTTGCGTCGGGTAGGCGGGATCCGAACTCTGTGACATAAGCAACCGGATCTTGGTAGGTAAAGTTGACCCCCCTGCCCTGACCAGCGCGATATGCCTCCAGAGTGCAGCCAACGGCAACTGCCCAATGCTCGGGATTAGCCATCAACTCGCCAACGGTCTCATCAAAGACCGTACATGGGCCGCTTAACGCGACATTGCACACAAACTTCTCCCACACCAACTGATCAATGTCGGCATAGGCTTTACTCTGAAAACCAGCCTCTCGCCATAAAGCCGTGCACCGCTCAACCACCGGCGTAATGCCGTGATGAACATCGCCTACACGGATCAGTGCCAAACCATTGTGGTGACAATGCCCGGGAGCCTCAATCGCCGCACCAAAGCCCTGAGCGACGCCGACCATCACAGATGCCCCGGGTAACGCATCCGCAATGCGCTCTGCCGCACCAAGCCCGTTTTGAATGGCGAGCAGCATTGTTTGCGGCCCAATAAGCGGCGCACTCGCCCGCGCTGCGGCTGCAACATCACCGGCTTTGGTTGCAATCACGAGCATGTCGGCTGGTCCGCTCAGCGCGGCATCTGCCGGGTTAAGCGCGACCTTGATGTCGGCAATCGTTCGGTTACCACTGGCACCCGTCAGATACAAGCCATTGCCTCGAATGGCATTGATGTGATCTGGGCGGACATCGACCCCCCACACTTCATGGCCGGCTTCCTTGAAAAGCCCGGCATAGATGCACCCCATCGCCCCGATGCCAACAATTACAATCTTCATTTAGCGCCTGCCCAACACATCCCAGACCATTCCAATTGCCAAAACGCCAATTGCCAAAACGCGCAAATGACGCCTTAACCGCGTCAAAAATTGCCATTCACCCAGCTAGTCCCCAGTCTCGGTGATAGGCGATACCCGCTCATTTCAGTATAACCGGGCCAATTGTTAAGGTTTGCAGTTGCCCTGTTGAACCCAGCCGCTCCCCCGGGCGACTCACCGGGGCGAGAGGATGGCAGGCGAGTGGCTGTCAACATCGCCATATTTTTTTCTGACTAGTTCTCTTTGAGGGGTGTTCCCGTGAAATCTTCCATCATTACACTTTTGTCCGTCGCACTGCTCGCCGCAGCAACCGGCTGTACAAACAAAGGGTCAGTCATTGGTTCGGTCGCAACCGAACAAGACAATCGGCCCGTGCGGGAAGCCCGTGTTGTTATGGTGCCGGTGGGCAGTGACAAGGAATACACCACAACAGCAGACTGGGGTGGCAATTACAAAATGCACGTTAAAGAGGGTGAGTACCAAATTTCAGCGCAACATCCCGGACTCGAGCTTTGCGGCGGCGGCAACATGGTGGTTGAAGTGCTGGGCAACAAAGTCGCCACGGTCGATCTTTGCCTCGCCAAGATTGAGGCGGCGGGGACAAGCGCACCCGTGAACCCTGCGGCAGCGCCGGCTCCAACTGATCCCGCAGCGCCCGCTGCCCCGCAGGATCAACCGGCTCCAAGTAGCGACACCAGCTCCGCAGCACCGGCTGCCAACGCAAACACCGCAGCCACGAGTCAGCCAGTGGAAGTTACCCCGATTGCACCAACAGACGTAGCGCCGGGTGTTGTCTCGAGCACAGCCTCTCAGTTTCCGCCGTCTGCTGCCCCTACTTTCCCGCCAGCCTCATCAACGAGTGCTCAGACTAACTGAACCACAGCCAGTCGATACGCGTTAATTAGTTGGTTGCGAGGTCGAATCGCCGGTCAGCGCTCGGCTGGTCAGCGCGCGGACGCTGGTGCCCCGCCAGCCTGTTCGTCAAATTGTTCATGCTTTGACAAGTCGACCAGTTCGCAAAACGCCTCATAACTCATGGCAGGCTGTTCAGACGCCTGACCGTTGTCGCGTAAGGCCTGCAACGCAAGTCGGGTCGCAGCGGCCGCTGCAAACAGCGTTGTGACGGCATACAAGACCACCTGAAACCCCATTTGCTGTAGTTGCTGCACGGTCAAGGTGCTCGCTGGCGTGCCGTCAACCAGCGAAACGACTTTAGGCGCATCGACGCGGCGGGCAATAGCGTCAACCTCCTCAACCGTTTTAACCCCATCGATAAACACCAGGTCAGCCCCTGCATCGCGATAGCGTGAAGCGCGATCGGCAGCTTCGTTCAGCCCGTAGGACGGCAATGCATCTGTCCGGGCAATGATCTGCAACGGAGGCAAACCGCTGTCGTCATCTCGGGTACGGCAGGCCAAACCAATCCGGGCGGCGGCCTCAACAGCATCAATCAAGGTAATGCCTGCGCGCTGTCCGCAACGTTTGGGCGCGACCTGATCTTCAAGATGAATGGCTGCCACCCCCGCCTGCCTGTATTCCTGAATCGTTCGGTGCAGGTTCGAAGGCCCTCCATAGCCTGTATCAGCGTCTGCAATGACAGGGATTTGTATGGCCCGGGTCATATTGCGAGCGTGCTCCGTCATTTCGGTCTGGGTGAGCAGCCCGATATCCGGCGCACCGAGCCGGCTTGCTGTCGCACCAAAGCCAGTCATGTAAACCGCAGGAAATCCTGCCTGCTCAACCAATCTTGCCGTGAGGCTGTCAGGCGCGCCGGGAGCTTGAATGATTTGCCCGCTCGAAAGCAGTTTTGCAAATTGCGCTGCAGGGCTCATTGCATGCAGCTCATGCTGGCTGTTCATCGGCTTGTTCTCGCGTTCGTCGGTGGAATTTGCATCTCTGCGCCGAATATCTCACAGACTCTGTTTTCAGCGATCTTTACACTTACTCGGATAATTTCGGTTACCCAAGCCGAAACATCGAGGCAGTTAACTGGAACCCAATCATGCAGACCATTATCAACGGCGTGCGTCGCGCACTGCAGATTCAAAAGCCAAGGTCAACCTCTGGCATCGGCCACATTCCCCGTCTGGGCGCCAGAATCCATCTCGGATCTACTCGTATGCGGGTGTCTATCAATCCGAGCGAAGAACTCTGGATCTGGTTGGTGCAGGCTGGCTGGCGCGAATGTCGCTACCCAAGAGACCGGCGAATCTACATCGATCTGCCAGACAAGACCATCAAAAAGCTTGCCAAAGTGAATGGCGTCGAACGCGAAGCCCTTTACACCCGCATCCTTGCCTACATCAAGCACCCGGAAAAATCAGTTAAAAACTAATCAGGTAGCATCAGTCCCGCCGTTAACCAACCGGGACTCGGTGCCGCTCTTGGGCCGGCACGTCACGCAAACTGATGCAGGCATCCAGCGCCAAATCAATGGCCATCTATGTGTTGCTAATCGGGGCCACGATGAATTTGATGTCGCGTGGCCTCGGCGAAACCTTTGCGGTCTTTCTGGTACCGCTTGAAAATGCATTCGAAACCGACCGCGTAGCCCTGACCGGCATTTACTCCGTCTACATGCTCGTCTACGGGCTGGCAGCGCCGGGCATTGGCTATCTGATCGACCGATTCGGCACGCGCCTTTGCTACGGGCTAGGACTGGTGCTGATTGCCACGGGTTTTTTGCTCGCATCACAGGCCGACCAACTCTGGCATTTGTACCTGCTGGTGGGCGTTTTGTGTGGCATCGGTACGGCCGCCCTGGGCATGGTGCCGGCATCAACCCTTGCTAGCGGCTGGTTTGATCAGCGCCTGCCCAGCGCCATGAGTGGCCTGTACGCTGCGCTTGGCATTGGGGTTTTGGTATTTTCACCGTTGAGCCAATGGCTTATTGAAAGCAGCGGCTGGCGTAGCGCCTACGCATGGCTAGGACTGGCCCCGGTGTTGATGCTACCCATGATCTTGCTGCTTCCATGGCGCCGATTGGAAGCCGGCTCACCCCTGCTCGCGGCCAAACGCAGTGCGAACAAAAACGTCGGCGGTAATGGCAACCGTACCGACAAGAAAGGCAGCAAGACTGACAGCAAAGCCGACGATACGCGCCAGGCACTCTCCGCCGTGCGACGGGCTGAACTCATGGCGGCGCTGCGCACCAGCGGGTTCTGGAAGCTCGCGGGTGTGATGTTCTTCACAACGCTCTCAACTTTCACGACCCTGATTCAATTGGTCGCGTTCCTCGTGGAGTCTGGCTTTAAGCCCTTGTTTGCCGCGTCAGTGTTCGGTGTTGTCGGCTTGCTCTCAACGGCTGGCATGGTGTGTTCGGGCATGTTCGCCGAGCGCTTCGGCGAAAAAGCCGTTGCCACTTTTGCGTATGGCTGTTCGATTGCCGGCGTCGGGTGTCTTGCGCTGCTAACCGTGCTGCCCGGCCTGCCACTGCTGATTCTGTTTGTTGTTTTATTTGGCACCGTTTCCGGTTCGCGCGGCCCGCTGATTGCGGTGCTGTCTTCGCGACTGTTCAACGGTCAGGCCCAGGCAACGATATACGGCTGTGTGCTGCTTGCAATGGGAGTGGGTGGTGCCATCGCGGGCTGGGCGGGCGGCATGTTGCATGACCTGACCAACGATTACCTCGCTGGCTTTGCCCTGACCGCGCTTGCAGCCCTGGCGGGAATGCTGTTGTTCCGGTCGATAACGGTTAGCCAGGCCGAGCCTGAACCTGCCGTCGCCTGACAATCCGTTGGCTTTTGCCGCCCACGTAACGCGATTTAGCTAAAGAAAGCCTCGGGCCCGGCTTCGGGCTCAAAGTGATCTTTGCGCCAGACAAGCCGGGTCGGGCCGCTGAAAGCAGGTTGACTCACGGCATGCTTAGGGTCGCCTGGGTAGCAGATGGTGCGGCTGCCATCTTCATGCTTGATGCCAAGCGGTTCTATCAGCGGCGCCCGGTGCCCTGCCAAGGAATCAGCCAGCGCCGGGTAACTGTCGAACCTGGCAATCGCCGCGAGCGTCATAATCTGCGGCGGCGCCAAGGTGATTTTGGTCGCACAGTATGCCGCCAGCGCGTCGCGCGGCCCCATCCATTCGCTAGCATCGGCCTCAACACCATCATGAATAGCGCTTGCATCGGGCGGCAGGCAAGCCAGAAAAAACCGCGTGTCAAAGCGCCGCTTCATCATGGCAGGTGTTTTGGGCGTAATCCATCGCGAGAAAGGAATCAGATCGTCGGCCGTCAGCGACACGCCGCATTCCTCTTCACACTCCCGGCAAGCCGCGACGAAGAGTGCCGCCGCAAGCGCAGGGTCAAGATCTGGCTCATTGATTCTGTGAGCCGCGTCAACCGGCACACGGTACTGATCGAGGGCCTTTTGATGGGCATCTTCCGGATCTACCTTGCCACCCGGGAACACATAAGCACTGTTCATAACCGTGGTACTGGCAGAGCGTCGTAACATGAACGCTTGCAGACCCGGCTGACCATTTGTATTCGGACGCACCAGAATCACTGAGGCGGCGTCCCGGACGGGTTCCGTGACTTCGATTTCGTTGAGCGGTTCTACAGGTTTACTTGATGGGTTCGATGACATTGGTTTTCTGAGCTCCAACCAGACATTACTGGCAACGACAAAACATACAGAAGGTACAGCAATGAAGGCAGAGACGATTCTCGACACAATTGGCAATACCCCGCATGTGCGGATAAACAAGCTATTCGGGGCCGACTACCACGTATGGATCAAATCAGAGCGTGCTAATCCAGGCGGCTCGATCAAAGACCGCATTGCCCTGTCCATGATTGAGCATGCGGAAAAGCACGGCCAACTCAAGCCGGGCGCGGCCATCATAGAACCAACCTCAGGTAATACTGGGGTAGGTCTGGCAATGGTCGCTGCGGTCAAAGGCTACAAGCTCACGCTGGTGATGCCAGACAGCATGTCCATCGAGCGTCGCCGTTTGATGCTTGCCTACGGTGCCTCGCTTGAACTAACGCCACGCGCAAAAGGCATGCCGGGTGCGATTGCCCGCGCTCAGGAGATGGTGGCGGCGACGCCAGGTGCGTGGATGCCACAGCAGTTTGAAAATCCAGCCAACATTTCGGTTCATGTAGAAACGACCGCCAAAGAAATTCAGGCTGATTTTCCTGATGGCGTTGATGTGATGATCACCGGGGTTGGCACCGGCGGTCACATCACAGGCTGCGCGCAGGCACTCAAAAAGGTCTGGCCTAATCTCAAGGTGTATGCAGTTGAGCCTGCGGCCTCGCCGGTAATTGCCGGCGGCGACCCGTCACCCCATCCGATTCAAGGGATTGGCGCCGGATTTATACCGGCCAACCTGCACAAGGATATGCTCGACGGGGTGATCGGTGTCGAGGCGGATGACGCGCGTGAAATGGGTCGGCGCGCAGCCACTGAAGAAGGCATGTTGGTTGGCCTGTCTTCTGGTGCAACGCTAGCGGCGATTGCCCAGCATCTGCCCGAAATTCCCAAGGGCTCAACAGTGCTGGGCTTTAACTACGACACCGGTGAGCGTTATTTGTCAGTTGATGGCTTTTTGCCGCAGGAAGGCTGACAGCAGGACTGGCATAAAAAAACGGCCACCCGAAGGTGGCCGTTTTTCAAGGGAAACCGGGCCTTACAGCAGACCCAGTTCCTCCATCATTTTGCGATCTTCCAGCTTCGCACGAGCAGCATGTAAACGCTTAGCTTGCTCTGATGGTGCGATATTTTTGTAATCCTCGGGTCGTGACTCGACTCTTCCCTTGCGCATGCGCTCCGCCTGACGTTTACTGACTACTGATTTCTGGTGAGTAGCGCTCATGGCTGAACTGGGTTTAGGGGTAGCTTTCAAAGAGTCCTCCGTACTGTTTTGCTGCACGAACCCGACAAACCACTGTGGTGTCGGGGAGTTGTCATCGCGACAACGGGACAAGATCAGGGCGCTTCCTGAACCGCCAAACAATCAATCGTCGAGAAGAAGGCCGTAACCGACCGGCGACTTTCACCGCAACGTTTGAATCATTCGGGGCGCCGCTGCTTGCAATGAGTGCCGGGTCAGGCTCACAACGCTGTGCTGTGAAACAGCAGCATTGCATCAGGCTGATTAACCTGCGGGCCTACACCGAACCCGCTAACTTGCAGGGGCATATCTTGTCCGACTGTTGCTAATTTACCATAGTCGGACCTAAAAGACCAGCGCTTTTTGGCCGGCATGGCTGATTAGGCAGCCTCCGGGGTTTTCGTAAGGGCCGCAATGGAAGACCTTAGCCGCCACGTTCGACCATCAATCAGACATATTCGCCAATGCATAGACGAGCTAATCACAGCGGCAATTACCCAAACACAAGCAAACAATCGTTAATCTGCTTTTAAATGGAACGATCAGCGCCCAACTGGACGAGAACTCGCTCAGCCACTAAGCCAGTGATTCGCCATGCTCCCGGGTACTGTGAAACACAACCTTTGGCCAACGCTCCTGAGTGAACTGCATGTTCACGCGGGTATCTGCCAGGTAGACCAGATTGCCATCCACGTCATGGCCGAGCCGCATTTGGTTTGCCCGGGTGAACTCTGCGAGCACCTGAGCATCAGGGCAAGTCACCCATCGAGCGGCCTGAACCGGTGCGTTATCAAAACCGGCTGTCACGCCGTACTCTGTTGCCAGCCGCTGACTGACCACCTCAAATTGCAATTGGCCGACCGCGCCTAGCAGCAGGCTCGAATCGACTAGTGACTCGAACACCTGAATGGCCCCTTCCTCACCCAGTTCGCGTAAGCCTTTGTTCAGCTGCTTGGCTTTGAGCGGATCTTTCAGTCGCGGCCGGCGAAACAACTCGGGCGCAAAGTAGGGAATCCCCTTGAACGAAAGCTGCTCGCCTTCTGTGAGCGTGTCGCCAATCTGAAGCTGGCCGTGGTTGTGGATGCCAAGAATGTCACCCGCCACGGCCGACTCGGTCAAGGCTCGTTCATTAGCCATGAAAGTCACCGCATTGCCGATTTTCATTTGACGCTTGAGGCGAACATGCTGCGCCTTGATGCCCGGCTCATACAGCCCTGAGCAGACCCGCATAAATGCAATCCGGTCGCGATGATTGGGGTCCATATTGGCCTGTATCTTGAAGACGAACCCAGAAAACTTAGCCTCATCGGACTCAACCACTCTTTGAACGGCTTCACGCGACTGCGGCGCGGGCGCCCAATCAGCCAATGCAGCGAGAATTTCGCGCACGCCAAAGTTGTTGATGGCCGATCCGAAAAGAACGGGCGATTGCTCGCCTTTAAGAAAAAGCTCCGAATCGAACGGGGAGCCAGCACCTTGAACCAGTTCAACTTCGTCGCGTAACGTCTGGACTTCATCGGGAAACCGCTCAGCGAGTTGGTCATCGGCAAGACCATCGATAAGCTCAATGTCGTCACTACGTTTTTCCTGGCCTGGCGTGAAGAACATGACGCGATCATTCAGCAGGTGGTAGACGCCGCGAAATCGCTTGCCCATACCAATCGGCCATGTCACCGGCGCACACGCAATGCCCAGCACTTGCTCAATTTCATCCAGCAACTCGATCGGCTCACGGACCTCGCGGTCGAGTTTGTTGATGAAGGTGATGATCGGTGTGTTACGCAGCCGGCAGACCTCGAGCAGCTTAATGGTTTGCGTCTCAACGCCTTTTGCGGCATCAATTACCATCACGGCCGCATCCACCGCTGTCAGAACGCGATAAGTATCCTCAGAGAAGTCCTGGTGGCCGGGGGTATCGAGCAAGTTAAAGACGCAGTCGTTGTACTCAAACTGCATGACGGAACTGGCCACAGAGATACCGCGCTGCTTTTCCACCTCCATCCAGTCACTGGTGGCATGGCGTGCACTCTTTCGCGCTTTCACGGTGCCGGCCATTTGAATCGCGCCACCGAAGAGCAGGAGCTTTTCGGTCAGCGTTGTCTTACCCGCGTCAGGGTGCGAAATAATGGCGAAGGTGCGCCGTCGCTGAACCTGGGCGGCAATCTTGGGATTACTCATGAAGGGAAAGGCTGATTGTTCTTTTAGTGGAAGTGGACTGACTCGGGCGCAACATCTATCGGCATCTCAGCATGAACCAGCTCAGAGCGCGTGTTGGGATACAGCGGTGCGCCACAGTCGTCGCAAAACTCTGGTTCGGTCAATGCCGGCCAGACGCTGACTTGCGTAACGCCAGCCTCCTGGAGTTGCTCACGAATTCGGTTCAATGGAGAGGGATCATCTTCATCGGTTTCAGGTCCAAGAAGTGGCCAGACTACGCCGTGGGCAATGTCTTCGCCATCGGCGTCGACCGCAAGCCCTATCCGGTATTCATCAACCCGTTCACCGCCAAAGGCCGCGATAATGGCATGAACCTTATCGGCGGGTACAGCCAACGCATGGGTTAGGTAGTGGACGGCGGCGCGCACCCCGAACGGGCGAATCCGCCGATCAGACTCGCGCATGTTCAAGTGATAGGCGTCGGGCAGCAGACATTCGAATCCGCACCCGGGCATGATTTCTGTGATGAGCGGCCGCGCATGTTCCAGCCATCTTTCGAGCGTCTTAACCCGTCCTCCTTTGGGCTTGGGGCCCGGCGCCTGCCACTGAAAGACGGGCGTATCGAGCGGGGCGGCAACCACGCCGATGAAAAACCGGGCATCGGCGAGGAGCATCGCGCTATCAGGCATTTTCGGGCCTGGTTTCGGCGCAGTTTGCTCAATCGCTTTGCGGCCCAGCTTCAAGGTAAGTTTGCGCAGTTCGCTGTGATCACGAGGCAATTGATCAACGCTGTAGATTGCCTGAGCCATTGCAAACCGGACCTTGGGCGCGAGTACATCCTTGGTCAGCCGCTCAGCCAGTCGAGCAGCGAATTCCTTGCTGATCGGCCCAGCCGGGATTTGAAAACGTGTCCAGGCAATCACGGGCGCAACCACCAGCAAAATCTGCCAAGACTGGCCTTCATACTCAACGACCGCTGACTCGGCACACTCTTCTACCGCCTCAATCAGGGCGCCATAGGCTTCCAGGTCGGTTTGGTGCAACCGATCGAGTGCGTCATGAAGCGGGCGAATATGGCCTGCATCCAGAAGTTGATGCAAGCGGCTAATAAGCTGGCCATCCCAGTAGCGGTCTTCTACGCGGCTACCCGAATTTGCCATCCCGAGCGCGCAAGACACCAAAAACTCGGAATCCGCCGACAAATGCGCCTTGCGATCCCGGGTACCGCGCGTTTGACGGGTTTCCTTCATGCGTTCTCCAGATTAGGGTTGGCCTCTACAGTAGCGCCACGCCATGTCACAAGTGTATCAATCTGTCGCCTTTCCGTCTGAGCGGCAGCCTGATAAATTCGCTCCATGAAAGCAATGTCTGAACTGCCTCCCCAAAAACGCGCAGGTACACGATTGAATCGCTGGCGCCTGGCGCTGTGCGCGGTATTAGTTGGCGCTGGCCTGAGTGCCTGCCTGCCATCCATCTTTAATGACGACGATGACTATGATGCCGACAATGACGCGGAGTTTGTCGTTCGCTACATGAAAGACTGGTACCTCTGGGAAGATCGCCTTCCCAACGATATTAACGAAGCCGACTATTCATCTGGCCAGGCTGCCCTTGATGCGCTCAAGGTTGCCGAAGACCGGTACAGCGGCATCACGCCTGCGGCCGAATACAACCGGTTTTTTCGGGATGGCCAAACGGTTGGCTTTGGTCTGAGCTACCGAATCGAAGAAGGTGACCAGGCGATCCGGGTTGTTCTGGTGCAGCCGCAGGCGCCCGCCCAAGAGGCCGGCCTACGCCGTGGCGACCTCATCACCGAGGTTGAAGGCGAAGCCGTCTCAACCTTGATTGCAGAAGATCGCCTGAATGCCGCATTCGGCCCGCTCGATGAAGGCGTGACCCGTAGCTTTGCGATCACCCGCGACGGCAACACGCTGTCTCTCACCATTGTCAAAGCACTCTACAACCTAAGTTATGTGATTGCCGATGCGATGTTTGAAGCCGGCGGCCGCAAGGTTGGTTATGTCAATTTTTTCTCGTTTGCCGAGAAAGGGGTTGCCCCATGGCAGTCGGCGCTTGACCGTTTACTCGAAGAAGGCGCGCAAGACTTGATTGTCGATCTACGCAGCAATGGCGGAGGCCTGCTGTCCGTGACGCAGCGGGTAGGCTCGTCGCTGGGCGCGAATTCGCTACGCGGCAAAGTCCTGGCCGAACTCACTTTTAATAATCGTCGCGACGAAAACAACCGAACCTATAAGTTCGGGATTGATTCTCGGTCGGGTCAGTTTGAGCGCCTGGTTTGGCTCACGAGCCGCTCAAGCTGCTCTGCCTCGGAAGCGCTTATTGTCGGCCTTGACCCTCACCGAACGGCAACCCGCGTGGGCGAAACCACCTGTGGCAAACCAGTGGGTTTCACGCCGCCGACGTTTGGCGACAATGTTTACAGCATCGTGACCTTCAGATTACGCAATGCCGTTGGCACTACCGACTACTTCGATGGTCTGACGCCAGACTGCCCCGTAGCTGATGATGGCGCCGGCCAATTGGGCGATCGCAACGAGGCGCTTACTGCTGCCGCCCTGGCCTTTTTGGAAACTGGGAATTGTCCGGCCCAAGGCGCACAAGCGATCAAAGCCTTGCGCGACACCCGCAGCCTCGGGGAAATGACCAACCACCCCACTGGCCTACCAGCGCTGACGAATCTCTGGTAACTCCACTCTCAGGTAGTTGGATTGACCGAGCCCCTCACGATGGTTAGGGAGTGGGCCAGAGCGCTGGCTCACCCCGGTCTTTTGCGATCTCAGCAAGTTGCTCAGCATGAGCGGTCTGCTCTGACTCGCTTGCTTTCAGTACGCGCAGATTCTTGGGTGGCCAGTCGCCATTGAGGGTAACCTGCGCAGCTTGCGAGCTAGCCGTCGAGACTATTTCAAGGCTGTCCTGCCCGCGTGTCATCGCGAGATAAACATCTGCCAATAGTTCGGCATCCAGCAACGCGCCGTGCAGTTTGCGATGGGCATTGGAAACGCCATAGCGATCACACAAGACATCAAGCGAATTACGGCGACCGGGATGCAACTCGCGCGCCATTGCGAGCGTGTCCGTCACCTCGCCGCAATACTGACTAAGCGGCTTGCGGCGTAACCGCTTGAATTCAGCATCGAGAAAGCCCACATCAAACGCCGCGTTGTGAATCAAGATCTCGGCACCGGTTACAAATTCAATGAACTCATCTGCAACCTGCTCAAAGAGCGGTTTGTCTGCGAGCATCTCGAGCGTCAAGCCATGCACTTGCATCGCGCCCTCATCAATATCGCGCTCAGGATTCAGATAATGATGCAGCGTTCGTCCGGTCAGACGACGGTTTTCCATCTCAACGCAGCCGATCTCGATGATGCGATGACCATCACTGGCTGATAGCCCGGTGGTTTCCGTATCGAGCACAATTTGTCTTTCACTCATGAAGAGGGTTCCGCTTTCGGGTTGACTTCGGGCATGGCTTCAGGGGCAACGGGCGTCGGTGATACCTGGCGTTGTTCCCTTGCGAAAAGGTAATAAATGGCGGGCACTACAAACAGGGTCATGAGCGTGCCAAACGCCATGCCGCCCACAATGACCTGGCCGATCTGCTCCCGACTCTCGGCGCCGGCCCCAAACGCCAACCATAGCGGCAGTGCACCGCATACGGTTGACAGCGTCGTCATGAGAATCGGGCGTAAGCGCAGGCTTGCTGACTCTATGATCGCTTGCCTGAGCGGGCTACCCGCGTCTCTGAGCTGGTTGGCAAACTCAACAATCAATATGCCATGCTTGGTAATCAGCCCCACCAGCGTGATGAGTCCGATCTGCGTGTAGACATTGACCGTGCCACCAGTGAGATGCAGCAGGCCAAGCCCCCCGACCAGCGATAAGGGCACAGTAAACAGGATAGTCAACGGATCAACGAAACTCTCGAACTGCGCAGCCAGCACCAGGTAAATAAACATCAGTGCAAGCACGAACGTCAAAATCAGCGCCTCACTGGACTGCGTATATTCGCGGGTGGGGCCGTTGTAGTCGGTCGCGTAACCCGTCTTGAGAAACTGCGGCACCGTCTCTTCGATGTACTGCACGGCTTGCCCGAGCGTTACACCTTCTGCAAGGTTGGCCTTGATCGTGATGGCTCGCCGCTGCGCAAAATGGTTGAGTTGACGCGCACCAATTGCCGGTGTCACCGTCACGAACGCAGACAATGGAAGCATGTTGTCATCATTGCCCCGCACGAATAACCGGTCGATCGCATCAGGTGATGCGCGGTCGGCGCCGTCCAGTTGAAGAACGACGTTGTACTCCTCATTGTTTTGTTTGAATTGAGTGACTGTACGGCCGCCCAACATCGTTTCAAGCGTCCGGCCAACCTCATCCACACCGACACCGGCGTCTGCAGCCAGCGCTCTGTCAACTGACACCCGAAACTCGGGTTTGTTAATCGTCAGGTCGGTGTCAATGCCAAGCATCAACCCGCTGTCACGGAATGCCTGCACCATGGGCTCAATCGCACTGGCCGTTTCCTCGTAACTATCCGGGCTCATGACGACCAACTGCACTGGTCGGGACCTTGATGAGCCACCCAGCCCGGAAGGCTGTATGGGGAATGCGCTGAGCGCAGGAACCGATCCAAGCTTGGGTCTAATCTCGGCGATCACTTCGGCAATGGAGCGATCCCGTTCGCTCCAGTCGTTCACGCCGATAAATGCCATACCGCCCGAAGGCGTTGGCCGGCCCGCAATCATGAAGATGCGCCAAACGTCTTGCGTCTCAAGCGCAATCTTCTCGATAGCCTTGGCATTCTT
Source organism: Burkholderiaceae bacterium (assembly GCA_045106815.1). Taxonomy (GTDB): domain Bacteria; phylum Pseudomonadota; class Gammaproteobacteria; order Burkholderiales; family Burkholderiaceae_E; genus JAUIAI01. The sequence continues at coordinate 102,799 of JBGCFG010000003.1, forward strand.
AGCCATATAGCCAATCGACGAACCTTCCGGTGCACGCATCATGGTCATAAAGACGCCGCGATCTTCCTTGGGGGCGAGCTCGCTCGGTGTGTTCGTCCACAGCCACCAGGTGCTGCCAGCAAACAGCAAGGCAACGATCAACATGACCCACCGCAGCGCGATAATGCCTGACAACACGCGCTGATAGCCACGGGTCAGGCTGCGCAAAAAGCGATCCGTTGAATTCGCAAACCACTTGGGCGGCGCATCGTCCTTAAGCATCCGCCCACACATCATGGGCGTTAAGGTCAGCGCAAGAAAACCGGAAATGATGACTGTGCCGGCCAGTGTCAGCGCGAATTCGGTAAAGAGAGCGCCAGTTCGACCTGATTGAAATGCCACCGGCGCAAACACTGCAGCCAGAGTCAGGGTCATCGCAATGACAGCAAAGCCAACCTCGCGTATGCCGGCAAACGCAGCTTCAAGCGGCTTAAGTCCCTTCTCGATGTGACGGTAGACATTTTCCAGGACGACAATCGCGTCATCAACCACCAGACCAATCGCGACCACCATCGATAGCAGCGTGAGCGTATTAATCGAGAAACCGAAAATGTCCATCACGGTGAATGCCGACACCAGACTGACGGGGATCGTGATGAGCGGGATAAAAGACGCGCGCAAACGACCCAGGAACAGGAAGGTCACGAGAGCCACCAACACCACCGCTTCAGCAATTGTGGTGAACACTGCCCGGATCGACCGGTCAATGAAGATGCTCGAGTCATAGGCAATAGTGACTTTCACATCATCGGGTAACTCGGCCTGCAGTTTTGGTAGCCGTTCACGCAGCGCTTCCGACAAAATCAGTGGGTTGGCTGTCGCCTGTTTGATCAAGCCCATCGCTACCGCATTGCTGCCATTAAAGCGCACGACACTGCGCTCACTCTCGGGCGCAATCGCGACCCGAGCGATATCACGTATCTGCACGGGGTAGCCGTCAACCACCCGGATCACAACCGCCTCGAACTCACCCACTTCGTTGAGGTCAGTGCGCGAGATAACGTTGAATTCTCGGGTCGTGCTTTCAATCCGCCCGCTAGGCAACTCAATATTCTGGCTGCGCAGCGCCTGCTCTACGTCAACCGGTGTGAGCCCAAACGCGGCCAGACGATCAGGGTCGAGCCAGATCCGCATCGAGTATTTCCGATCCCCAAAGATGCGCACATCGGCCGCTCCTGGCAGTGTCTGTAAGCGCGGTTTGACGAGCCGATTAGCCAGATCGGAAACCTCGAGCTGGGACCTCGTTTCGGACGAGAACGCGAGCCACACAACGGCTCTGGCATCAGAGTCAACCTTAGAGATAACGGGCTCATCCGTGTCGTCAGGCAGGCGTCCACGCACGCGCGCGACTCGATCGCGAACATCGGCCGCAGCACCGTCGGCGTCTCGGTCGAGACGAAAGCGAATCGACACTTGACTACTCTCAGCGCGCGAAGTGGAGGTAAGTAACTCGACCCCTTCAATACCAGCAACCGAGTCTTCGATCGGCTTGGTCACCTGAGATTCAATAATCTCGGCGGCCGCCCCCCGGTAAGCCGTGCTGATTGTGACGACTGGCACATCGGTGTTGGGGTATTGGCGAATCTGTAGCCGGTCATAGCTCACCAGACCGAGCAGCACAATGACGATAGCCAGCACGGTCGAGAGCACCGGCCGGCGAATGCAGGTCTCTGAAAACCTCACTCGGGCTACCCGGCCAGCGGCTTGGGTGCCGAGCGCAGGCCGGCGTCACGGCGGTCATCAAGCCCTGGTACGGGCGAAATGACCTTAACCGGCACCGCATCGCCACGCAACTTTAACTGTCCGGCCGTGACAATCGCTTCCCCAGCTTCCACGCCCTTGAGAATTTCAATCTGGCCGTCTCGACGCGCACCCGTCTGAACCGGGCGCCGCTGGGCTTTCCCATCGGCAACGGCAAAAACGTACTCCCCTTCTGCCGAGGCGAGCACACTTTCTTCGGGAATAACCACCGCTGATTCACGAGCCTCGATGACAAGGCGCGCGCGGGCAAACATACCGGGACGCAGCAAATCCTCATCATTATTGATTCGGCCACGCACGACCAGGGAGCGTCCGGCCGAATCGATTGCGGTGTCGATTGTTTCAACTTGGGCATTGAACTCGCGCGCTGGATACGCATCAAAGCCAACCCGAATTGACTGACCGGCCTGCACCTGCGCGAGCAGACGTTCGGGCACGCGCAGATCCAGCTTTAGGCTGCTCAGATCATCGAGCCGTACCAGTGCAGTGCCCTTGGTCACGTATTCACCGACGTTGACGCCGACCAGCCCTGAGCGGCCATCAAAGGGCGCAACGATACGAGACTTGGCAAGCCTCGCACTGACGACGGCCAACTTGGCCGCCAGCACTTTCACATTCGCGGCGGCTTCTTCGCGAGACTGCTTGCTCACAAAACTTTGCTTGGCAAGATTACGTGCGCGCTTGAGATCGGCCCGCGCCAGGCTAAGTTCGGCTTGGGCCTGGGCGAGTTCTGCTTCTGTGACCGAGTCATCAAGCCTGAACAACAGGTCTCCCGCTTTAACGCGCGCGCCATCTTGCAAGCCGACCTCAATCACGCGTCCATCTGTTTCGGGCGCCAGCTGTACCGAACGAGCTGCCAACAAGGAACCCACCGCCGAAACGGTTTCTTCGATTCGGATTGTTTCGGCAGTGGCGACATTGACCGAGACTGGCCCGCGAGAACGCCCTGGCCGGCCCGCACCTTTTGCCGCCTGCGCTTTTGGCGCTTGTGATGGCTTACCTGACGATTGTTTGTCGGCAGTCTTGGCAGGGCTCACAGAGGCCTGCGGCTGGCCTAATTTGGACCCAGCCGGTTTGGAAACCTGCCATCCGGCGAAGATCACGGCGCCAAACGCGAGCACCAAGACTAAATAAAAGAGTGTGCGATTCACGGTCTCGTTTGCTCAGGCATTGGACACTCCCCGGTTTGCGAGTTCGTCTGCACGCTCGTTACCCGGATGCCCGTTGTGTCCTCGAACCCAGTGCCACTCGACTGACCTGGCATCAGACAAGGCCACCAGGGTTTTCCAAAGATCGGCGTTTTTGACAGGCTGCTTGCTGGCCGTTTTCCAGCCGCGACGTTGCCAGTTGATAACCCACTCGGTAATGCCTTTCTGGACATACTGCGAATCGGTAAACACCTTCAGTAATCTCTGCTCGTCAACGGCTTCCAGCGCACGAATCACCGCGAGCAGTTCCATGCGGTTGTTGGTCGTCTGGGGTTCACCACCGAACAGCTCACGCTCATCACCACCCTCAACAATCAGCGCTCCCCATCCGCCGGGTCCGGGGTTTCCTTTGCAGGCGCCGTCGGTAAATATCTCGATGGGCTCGGCCATGAAGTTTTGATCCCCTGCTCGTTCAAATGGAACTTTGAATCATAGTCTGGTATCGCTGCAGGCCCGATTGGCGGCGGCGTAAAAGTTGGTGTCGCGACACCCACGGCGCGAGCAGATCTTACCGGGTGCTTCCAGCGCGGGCCCAGAACTCTCATCCCACGTACCCTTTTCACGACCGTGACGCTATAGACAGCGCCACAAATCGGCCACCATCGATCCCCCGCTTTCTCAAGAAACTCGGTGCGGGCAAGCCACTTGTCGCTTGCCACCAGTGGTCGGTAGCAACCATAGCTGCCGGCTTGAATCTCGAAACTGAGAAGCTTGCACCAGTCTTTCAAACGGGGCAGCCCGATAAAGTGCTCGTCGGGCGGCAGAGGCGGCTTGCTGCGCAGACGACCGACCGACTGGCCAATGCCCCACAGGCTGATCGGATTAAACCCGACGATAATCGCGCGACCGTCGGGGCGCAGCACGCGATCAACTTCACGCAGGACCTGATGCGGGTCACTTGCAAACTCCAATACGTGGGGCAAAACAACCAAATCAGCGCTTTCAGTCGCTATGGGTAGTTCCTCATAGCTTTCAATGACCACATCAGCCGGCTGAACACTCGCTCCATAGTGGGCGGCATTGTCGCTGCGTGAAATTGTGAAGCGACTGCGCATGCGGTTTTGGCGAAGAGCGCTGAGTTCTCGCAGACCGCACTGAATGGCCACAAAGCCAAACAAATTGGCCACGGCTTCATCAAGGTGTTGTTGTTCCCAGTTGAGTACATAGCGCCCAGCCGGCGAGGTCAGCCAGCGGCGCCAGTGATCCTGATTGCCCGGCCCCGGCGCCTGCCCGGGATCAGGCGGCGCGGACTGAGGTTTTTTTGCATCAACTGACCCGCCGTCTGGCATGGCATCAGGCCGCTTACCGGACAGCGCATGAGGCTTCTTTCCTCCGGCTGGAACATGGGGCGAGCGTGGCTCATCGGGTCCGGATGCAGCGTCCTGACTAAGTACCGGAATCTTCATACCGGTCTGTGTACCACGATTGGAAGACGGGTTCTTGCCATTTGTGTGAAAACCTAACTTGACCAACCACGGGTGGCTGCGTAGCATTACGTGTAATTCTATAAATTTCAGTTACTTGGACGCCTATTTTGAAGTTACTTGCAAGCTCTGGCCAGCGTGGCCAATGTTCTCCTGAGCCAAAGGTTGCCGAAATAGACAGCAAGCGCTGTTTCCGGCCTGCGCTTCGTCCCCTGACGCGGTTTTGGCGCATCAGCTTCTTGACGGGAGCGATCGCGCTGGCGGGCTGTTCCACCGTTTCACTTGACTCTGCCGGCCCGAATGTTGATCGGCGCGATATTCCCCACGTGCCGGACCCAGCTGAGGGCCAGCAGGCTAGCGGATCAACTCAGCCTTCACCACCCTCAGCGGCAAGCGCCGAGACCGCGACCAATCCGGTTGCTCGGCCAACAATTACCAGCGCCCCCAACGACGAAATCGCGATTGAACTGCCCACCGATGCGGATGGCGTCGGCAAATTGCTCGATTCCATTGAAATGGCCGGTTACCCCGAAGAGCCAGGGAACAAGGTCGCCACAAGTAATGACCCGGACCGTCCGGGCAATCTGTGGGATCGAATTCGCAATGGCTTTGGGATGCCTGAGCTCAAAACCAAACTGGTTGGCAAGAAAGAAAAGTTTTACCTCGCCCGTCCTGATTACCTGAATCGGATGTGGACGCGCGGCGGGCGCTACCTTTTCCACATCGTTGAGGAAATTGAGCGACGCGGCATGCCCATGGAGATCGCCCTCCTGCCATTTGTGGAGAGCGCGATGAACCCGGTCGCGCTTTCGCACGCGGAAGCGGCCGGCTTGTGGCAGTTCATTCCTTCTACCGGACGCGCCTACAACCTGAAGCAAAACTGGTGGGTCGACAATCGCCGCGATGTTGTTCAATCCACGCGCGCGGCCCTCGACTATCTTGAGATGCTGCATGCCATGCATGACGGCGACTGGTTCCTCGCCCTGGCGTCCTACAACTGGGGCGAAGGGTCGGTTAATCGGGCGATCAAGCGAAACAAAAAACGTGGCCGCGGCACCGACTACCTTAGCCTGCGCATGCCGCGCGAGACTCGGCACTATGTGCCAAAACTTATCGCGCTCAAGAACATCATCGCCAATGCTGATGAGCTTGGCGTCGCGCTGCCCGAGTTGCTTGATCAACCGTACTTCGTGGTGATCGAAAAGAGCCGGCCAATTGATCTTGACCTTGCCGCAGAGTTTGCGGGCTTGTCAGTGGGCGAGTTCGTCGCGTTAAACCCGGCGCACAACCGACCTGTCATTTCGGCAACCCGTAACAACCAAATCAAGATTCCGGCGGAGAACCTTGAGAGCTTTCTGGCCGCGATTGAAGCACACGAATCAACCGGCAAGGCGTTTGCCACCTGGCATCCGTACACGATCAAAAAGAACGAGACTGTTAGCAAGGTAGCCAAGCGTGCTGGTCTTAGCACCAGCGAGCTACTGAAAGCCAATGGTCTTTCTGCGCGGCGCAAGCTCGTGGCAGGCACACGCATCCTGGTTCCCACAACGAAAGGTGTGCAGGACGAGCAGATTGCGGCGTTTGCGGCGCCGACAATTGTTGAAATTGTCAATCGGCCTGCCCGTTACCATCGCGTTAAGCGTCGCGATACGCTCGGTAAGATCGCTAAGCGCTGGGGCGTTTCAACCCGCACGCTTCGACGCTGGAACGGTTTAAAGAGCAACAAGCTACGGCGGGGTCAGCGCCTGCTGGTTGCCCAGCCTTCACGCCAGACCGTTCAGACAACGGCAATGGGCCGAACGCGCGTTTTGTCAGCGGCAGCAACGGCCACCCTGATCAATCAAAGCGCCAAGCTGCACACGGTCAAGCGCGGTGACACACTGAGCCGCATTGCTCAGCGTTACAAGGTGAAGCTTAGAGATCTGCGTAGCTGGAACCGCATGTCCAGCAATCGCATCAAAGTTGGCCAGCGCTTAAATGTTGCGCCCGCGCGGGTTACCAAGCTCGCTAGGTTTGACGGTAACGCGAAAGGCGGCAAGGTGCATAAGGTTCGTCGTGGGGAAACCCTTGGGCGAATTGCGAGCCGCTATGGCGTGTCAGTCAAGCAGCTTCGCGCCTGGAACAAGGTCCGCGGCAATCGCATCCTGGTCGGACAAAGGCTGACGGTTGCGCCCGCCCCTGCGCTGAAAGCAAGAACCAAGACCGCTGCAAGCAAGACGCATCGGGTTCGCCGAGGTGACACGCTTAGCGGTATTGCAGCGCGCTATCGGGTTTCCATGACCGATCTCAAGCGCTGGAACCGGCTCAAATCAACCAATGTGATGCTTGGCCAGCGTTTGAAGGTCAAGCCCGCCGGTAAGCCTGTGCGCAAGGTGGCCAGCAACCAAACGGCCATCAAAAAGGCCGCCACCAAGCAAACGATTCGTCATCGGGTTAAGCGCGGTGAAACTCTGAGCGGTATCGCCGCCAAATACGGGGTCAGCGTTCGCGACCTGAAGCGTTGGAACGCGATTCGTGGCCATGTCATCCAGTTGGGACAGAAACTGCGGATTAAAGTGGACACCCGCACGCTGACTCGAAACCGTCGTTCAGGCAAAATCACCTGAAACCAGCGGGCGCTGCGACTAGCGCCCGTTTGATTTCTGATTGATTAACCTAGGAGCGACCCCGGATGAGTTTCCTCGCGGGCAAGAAAATCCTCATTACCGGCCTGCTATCGAACCGGTCTATTGCTTACGGTATTGCCAAAGCCTGCCACGCTCAGGGGGCAGAACTGGCGTTCACCTATCAGAGCGACCGCTTCGAAAAGCGCATTAAAGACCTAGCGGCGGAATTTGATTCCACCTTGGTCTATGAGTGTGATGTGTCGGAAGACGGTCAGATTGATCAGCTTTTTTCGCAACTCGGGCAACAATGGGACCAACTCAACGGCCTGGTCCATGCGATCGGCTTTGCTCCCCGCGAGGCCATTTCGGGTAGTTATCTGGAAGGCGCCAGCCGCGAGGCCTTTCGAATTGCGCACGATGTCTCTGCCTATAGTCTGACAGCGATGGCTAGCGCCGGGCGCGAGCTGCTGGTCAAAGGCGGCGGCTCAGTCATCACCCTGACCTATTTGGGATCAAGCCAAGTGGTACCCAACTACAACACGATGGGTCTGGCGAAAGCTAGCCTGGAAGCCTCTGTGCGATATCTCGCGGCCGATCTTGGACCAGACGGTGTTCGCGTGAATGGCATTTCGGCTGGCCCGATCAAGACGCTTGCTGCCAGCGGGATCAAAGGCTTTTCAAAGATCCTCGATCACGTAGCGAGCAACGCGCCGCTGCGGCGTAACGTGACAAGCGAAGAAGTCGGCAATGTGGCGTCTTTCCTGATGTCCGACCTTGCGTCAGGCATGACGGGCGAAATCACCTATGTGGATGCGGGCTTCCATCATGTGATGGGATCGATTGACTGAACGACTCTGAATCCGTTGAACACGTCAGCACGGTGCGGCTCGTAGTAGTTTCTGAAGCGCGTGTCGCACATGCCTGCCGGCGTTGCCAAGGAAGCGCCCTTGAGCACCCGATGCGTATAAAACCAGGGGGCTGAGTACTCTTTGTAGGGGTCGGCAGAAAACCCCGGGAGAGGCTCAAACGGGCTGCTCGTCCACTCCCAGACATCGCCCCACTGAAACTCAGCGTGCCGGGCAGCAAGTAACCACTGCGCTTCACTGGGCAAGCTAACCCCAGCCCATCGGCAATATGCCTGTGCCTCATATAGCGAGACATGCGTCATGGGCGCGTTGGGCTGTAGTTCAGCCCAATGCTCAAACCTGCGCACCTGAATATCAGGTCCCTCGACCCGCCAGTATCGCGGTGAGTGAGACGATAACTCGTGTTTGCCTAGGCGCAGACCTGCTGGCCAGAATTCTGGATGGTCGTAACCACCATCTAGAACAAACTGCGCAAATTCGCCCGCGCTCACGACTTGATTGCTAATCCGGAAGGCGTCAACCGAGACCCTATGACCATACTTTTCATTGTCGAAAACGAACGGTGTCTCCGGCGGTGAACCCACCATGACATCATCAGGCCCAATGTCCAGCCAATCGGCCTGGCCGAGCGATCTTTGCTCTGCCAAGTCTTGAGCCGGACTATACCCATGGGTCTGCCAGGTGTAGCAAAACGCCTCTCGGTGCATCATCTCGTGAAATAGCGACAGCCGGTGAAAATAGAGGGCCGGATCATCGTCAGTAAGTGCATCGAGTGCGCTTAGAGACTGATCAAGGACGGTGTCCAAATAATTAAGCACAGGTACCGGCTGAACCAAGGGTAGGCCCCATCGGGTGTGATGCTCAATCGGAGTCGAGTCGTAGAGTTTGTCAGCCTCGGGCAAAATGGAGGCCGCTGGTGGCTGTTCGGGTTGTTCGCGCAGGCACCATCGCTCGTGGAACCAGCCGACATGCCCGAGTTCCCATAACGGTGGATTTACGATCGGCAAAACCGGGCCCAGCCAGCGGTCGCCGCTAAGCGGCTCGATGGCGCGTAAAGTGCTCTTGCGCTGATTGCGGGTGGCAAGCGCGAGCGCTTGTCGCCCCGCCGCACGCAGTGATGGTGTTTTCACTGCGCGCATGGCGGTCGTTTCGTTGATAGTTGAACTGTGTTGAACCAAGGCTATTTCACACCCCATCATTAACCGCCTGAACCTTACCGGACAAGCCGCCCGAATCGCAAATGCCAACCACTCCAACCGGCCCATGGCGGCCGATACCCACCACTATCCCTCTACAGGATAAGCATGTCTGACGACACACCGCCCCAGCCAGCCAATCCACGAAAGGCCGTGTCGATTGTCACGCCAGCACTTGCAGCCGCAAACAATGGCAATTGGCGTACGGCTGATCGGTGGTCGCACTTTTTGGGCGAACTTTACGCCGTGAACATCACAAAAGAGTGGCTGCCGGCTGATACGTCCCCTGACCTCATGATTGCGCTGCACGCGCGACGCTCGGCTGAAGCGGTGGCCGACTTTAGTCAAACAGGCAAACCCATCGTGCTCGTGCTCACCGGGACCGACTTGTATCGCGACATTCAGTTTGACCCAAGCGCTCAGCGTTCGCTGGCATTGGCGACACACTTGGTCGTGTTGCAGCAGGCTGGCCTGGATGAACTACCGCCAGCGGCGCGGCAAAAGTGTGTTGTCATCGAACAGTCTGCTCCGGCCCTGCCTGCACTCGAGCCAAGGCCCGACACGTTTGACCTGTTGTTGGTAGGACACTTGCGCGCAGAGAAGGATCCGCTCACGGCTGCCCGGGCCCTGAAGCACTTGTCTGCCACTCATGTTCGCCTGCGCGCAATCGGGCGCAGCGACGATACAGACACCGGCCTGCCTTTCACTGAGATGGCGTCGGTCGATCCCAGAATCGAAATGCTCGGCAACCAGACCCATGCTGACACCCGCGATTTGATCAGACGCGGCCGTCTGCTGTTGCTGCCCTCTTTGATGGAAGGCGGGGCCAATGTGCTGATCGAAGCAGTCGTGAGCGACACACCCGTCCTCGCGTCGAGGATTTCGGGGTCAATCGGTATGCTCGGCGCGGACTACCCCGGTTACTTTCCGGTGGGCGATGATGCCGCGCTCGCAGAACTGATTGAACGCTGCATGAATGAACCCACGTTTGTAGAAATGCTTAGGGCTCACTGCAGGCAGCGCGCCTATTTGTTCGCACCCAGCCGAGAAGCTGACCTAGTACGCCAGCTCGTAAGTACGACGTTGAGCAAAACCCCGTGACTTACGTTGCGAGGTTGAGATAACGATCTAAGGCTGCTTAGTCGACTGCCTAGTTGTTGGCTTGGGCAAGCGTAACCGAATACCACTGATTAGCATCAAGCCACTGCTGACGAACCTCAAACCCTGCCCGAGTCATTAATCGGTTCACGCTTTCAACTTCAAATTTATGACTGTTCTCGGTATGAATCGTTTCGCCAACATTGAATTCACAACTTCCACCCGACCAACTCACCGTACAAGGTTGATTGGCTACCAGGTGCATCTCAATGCGGCTCTCTTCAGCGTTAAAGAACGCCCGATGAACCCACTGCCCAAGATTGAAATCTGTCCCGAGTTGATCATTGGCCACTAAAAGTGCATTGCGGTTGAATGCACCTGTCACGCCGAGCGCGTCATCATACGCTGCTTCCAGGACATGATGCTCTTTAACAAGATCTGCCCCGAGGAGCAAAGAGGTCGAGCCGGTCTTGCTGCGCGGCAAGCGCTCCAGAAAGCCAGCAGCTTCGTCCGGTGTGAAGTTGCCAATGCTTGAGCCCGGGTAAAAGTAAAGCAGCGGTGCTGCCAGCAGGTCATCGGGCAGCGACCAGGCCTGAGTGAAGTCCCTCACCAGTGGCTGCATCGTGATGTCGGGAAATTCCCGCTCCAACGCCGCCACCGACTTGCTCAGGAAGTCGCCCGATATATCAACACCCACATACGCGGCTGGCTTTAGCGCACCAAACAGACCGGCCGCTTTGCGGCAGTCGCCCGCGCCCAGATCAACCATTTGAAAACCCGTCGGCATCATCGCGCCAATCTGCTCACCGTATTCGGCAAAAATGGACGCCTCTGTCCGTGTCGGGTAATACTCAGGCAATTCGCACAAGGCAGTAAACAATGTAGAGCCCAGCCTGTCGTAGAAATACTTTGGCGGCAATTGGGCAGGCTTGCTCGCAAGTGCCGCCAGTATTTCGGCATGGTCGGATTCGCTTTGACGCCGCTGAGCGTCGGCATTGGGGCTTGAGGCAGTGGTAGCAGGCTGAGAGTCGTTCATGGGAGTCGATGGCTTTTGCATCAGGTGATGTTAACGCGCACCCGAATCAGTACCAGACAAGCTGCGGGGTGCTTCACCTTGGGGCACTGAAACCCGGCATACTCACCGCCAATTCGGTGTCTCTTCCCACCGCTTTTCACCAACTGCAACCGACCGCCTCATTGCAACCGACCGATCAAACATCGCGCCCTGATCAGGACGTCGCTTCAAAAACCCAGCATCAAATGCCGGCAAACATGCCGGTTGTTGAGGGTAGCGAACTAAACAAGCAGTTTGCTGACCGCTGGATACTCCGCAAAGCCGGCATCACGATCACCGCGGGCGAGTCGGTGGCGCTGCTCGGTGAGTCAGGGGTTGGCAAATCAACTGTGCTCAATATACTTGCGGGACTGGAACCGGCTGACGCCGGACACCTGAAGGTTGCTGGTGTTGATCTTATGCCAGGTAAGTTCGATGCAGATGCGAGTGCTGCAATGCGTCGTGAGCGCATCGGGTTTGTGTTTCAGGCCTTTCACCTCCTGCCACATCTGAGCGTCTGGCAGAACGTAGCAGTGCCCTTGCTGCTAACGGGTTCAAACCCTCAGGAGGCCCGCGAACCGGTTGAGCGACTCCTGAGCAAAATCGGCTTGGCAGACCGTGCAGACGCAAGACCAAATGTGCTGTCAGGTGGCGAACAACAGCGCGTGTCACTCGCCCGCGCACTGATCCATCAGCCCATGCTGCTGCTCGCAGATGAACCGACTGGCAACCTTGATCCGCAAACGGCCACCCAGGCGCTGGCCCTCATGCGTGAAATCGTGGCTGAAACACAATGCGCCATGTTGATGGTCACCCATTCGGATCAGGCTGCTGCAATCTGCGATCGGCATCTGCGCCTCAAAGACGGTCAGATCGCATTAGCGCCGAGGTGAGGCCGAGCGCGACGATGCCAACTTCACAAAAGCGGGTGTCGGGGGCGCTCGCGCTGTGGCTGGCATTAGCTGCCTGGCGCCAGCAACCCGGCCCTTTGATAGCGGCCGTGATCGCCATTGCGATGGGGGTTGCCCTGGGACTGGGAATCGACCTGGTGAATCGATCTGCTCTTGACGAATTTGATAAGGCCATCAGTCAGATCAACGGGCAGGCGCAGTACAGAGTGCAGTCCGTTGGTCCGCAATTCTCCGATGAATTGTTAAGTGCCGTCGAGCAGGATGAAGTCGTTCTGTCTGCCAGTCCGATCATTGAGACAGACATCCGTCCAGTCGTTCCGACCGCGGCAGGATCAGACCCAATCCTGAATCGCCCACCCAAAATCAAGGTGATTGGTCTTGATGTGTTTCGCGCTTCGCAGGTAACCCCCGCACTGCTGCCCAGCGCGAGCGCCTCGCAACCAGGCGGCGCAGCAAGCCGTGTGTTTTCAGACGACGCCATATTCTTATCGGCTGCCGCCAAGCGTCTGCTCGCAGAGCAGGGACTGCCAAGCGAGCCCGGCAATCACCTAGCCATTCAAGCGAACGGCCGGCAACGTCATTTGATAATCAGCGGCTCGGTGCCCGGCGCTAGCGGCAACACACCTTTAGCCGTGATGGATATTGCAGCGGCTCAATGGCGACTTGGCTGGCTAAATCAGTTATCCAGAATTGATGTCCGACTGGTTGATGGAGCAGACACGGGCGCTTTGCAGGCTCGGTTGCAGCAGATTGCGCCCGACCTACGCCTGGCAAGACCCGACGACCAGGCACGTCAGATGTCAAACCTCTCACGCGCTTACCGCGTCAATCTCAATGTCCTTGCCCTGGTAGCGCTCCTGACTGGCGGTTTTATCGTGTTTGCGAGTATGGAATTGGCAGTCGTGCGCATGCTGCCAATGCTTGCACTGGTCGGAGTGCTGGGGGCGCCCGCGCAATGGCGGCCTCGACTTGTGCTGGGCATGGCGCTGGCTCTGGGCATCATTGGCGCCATTTTGGGCACCCTACTCGGCATCGCGCTCGCATGGAGCTTGCTTGGTCTGGTCGGCGCTGATCTGGGCGGCGGTTACTTTTCTGCCACCCGCCCTGCGCTCAGCCTGCCACTTGCATCAATTGCGTTGTTCGCCGGTCTAGGCGTATTGGCCGCTGTACTGGGCGCGTTTTCTCCCGCAATGAAATTGCGCAAGCTGGCGCCTGCGCAAACACTCAAGCATGGTCAGGCCACTGCGTTACCGGATCATTTAGCCCCTCTGAAAATCAGTCTTGGTCTTGCGGTTGCGGGCGCAGCTTTGCTTCTGTTACCGGCGTTTAGCGGCTTGCCGTTAGGCGCGTACCTGGCGATTGCCTGCTGGCTTTTTGCGGGCGTTCTCATCATCGCGCCTTTACTTGGCTGGGTCGCCAGAGGGCTTACTCACTGGCGACAACAGCGCGCGGGAGCACTGGCCTGGCTAGCAGTGTCCCGCCTTGACGCCGCTCATCAGTCGGCGTTTCCAGCACTCGCAGGCGTTGTCGCCAGCTTCGCACTGGTATGTGCCATGGCGGTTATGGTGCATAGCTTCCGTATCTCCGTCGACAACTGGTTGGAAACCGTTTTGCCGGCCGACTTGTATCTGAGCGTTGCGACCACCGGCGCGAGCGCAGGCCTAAGCCCCGAGAACCAGCAAGCGTTAAGCCAGGTGCCCGGCGTTGAAAACGTGAGTTTTCTCAGAAGCATTGATCTGAACCTTGACCCAGAGAAACCCCCGCTAGCGGTCCTTGCGCGCCCAGTTGAGGTTGACGATCCAGGCCGTAGCCTGCCCTTGACCGGCGCCTGGCTGCAGCCTCACGAGCGGAGCGACGGGTGTACCGCTGTTCATATCAGCGAACCAGCAGCAACGCTTTACGGCTGGCAACTGGGTGACCAGATTCCTCTGCCGCTCGGGACGTCGCAGGACAAGCGCGCGCCTTGTTTCCAGGTGAATTCGATCTGGCGAGACTATGCGCGGCAACATGGCGCAGTTGCCATTGACCGGCGAGACTATCAACTACTTACTGACGATACCTCCGTGAGCAATGCAGCGATCACCCTGGCTGCCGGCGCAGATGCGAGCGAGGTTTTGGAACAAGCTAAAGCAGCGCTTGGCGGCATGCCTGGCCTGCAAGCTCGCAGTTCTCAAGCAATCAGAGCGTTATCACTGAAGATCTTCGACCGAAGCTTCGCAGTCACCTATGCGCTCGAAGCCGTTGCTCTTTTGGTCGGCTTGTTTGGCGTGGCCACGACTTACTCTGGTGAAGCACTCGCAAGAGCAAGAGAATTTGGCATGTTGCGTCATCTGGGGGTGACGCGCGGCGACTTGGCGCGCTTGTTTGCGACGGAGTCATTCCTTGCAATTGGACTCGGATTGTTGTGGGGCGCTTGCCTGGGCGGCTTGATTTCGCAAATTCTCATTCACCGGGTTAACCCGCAATCATTTCACTGGACAATGGAAACGCACCTGCCCTGGAATCTTTTGGCCGCTGGAGCGCTCGCCTTGCTCACCCTAGGCGTAGGCACTGCCATCTTTGCTGCGCGCCAGGCGGCCGGGCGCGCGCCCATTGCCGCCGTGAGGGCGGACTGGTGAGTGGCCAGTACCGACGCCGGTGGTTACAAGCCCTGGGGGCCGCTGGTGCGCGCATGGCCGGCGTTGGTGGTTCAGGTCTGTTAGGAACTACAAGCCTGTTACTGACGCATCCCGCACAAGCAATCAATCCCTACCCTGCCGTGCTCGCAGGACGGCCCGTGCGCTTTCCTACGGACTTTGGGGCGCATCCCGAGTATCGAACCGAGTGGTGGTATCTCACTGCCTGGCTTGACACTGCTGCCGGGCCACTGGGCGCGCAGGTGACCTTTTTCCGGTCTCGAACACCTTACGGGCGGGAGAATCCCAGTCGGTTTGCACCGCGGCAACTGCTGTTCGGTCATGCCGCAATCGGGTCGCCCGCAAAAGGCTCACTCGCCCACGCTGAGCAAGCCTGGCGTGAAGACCCGCAACTCGCCTACGCGGGTATCGGCGACACCGATGTCAGGCTGGGCCCTGATCGACGTCTTTGGACCATCAGACGAACCACGCAGGATGTCTATGAGGTCAGAATCAAAGACCCTGCATTTGAACTGAACTTCAAAGCACAACCGAGTGGGCCCCCAGCGTTGCAGGGCCAGGCAGGGTTTTCGCTGAAGGGCATCAAACCCGAGCAAGCAAGCTACTACTACAGCCGCCCCCATTTGCAGCTGAACGGTCAATTAAAGATGCGCGACATAAACGCGGACGCGCAACTGGAATTTGAAGGTCGCGGGTGGCTGGATCATGAGTGGTCCAGTGAACTCCTTGATCCAGCGGCGCAGGGCTGGGACTGGATTGGCATCAACCTTTTCGATGGCTCTGCACTAATGGCATTCCAGATGCGCCGCGCTGCCGGTCAGCCTCTGCGCGAAACAGGCAAACGCATTCAGGCAAACTCGAGTGGTCAGGACGTTGCCGTGACCTTTACAGCGCTGCGTCGGTGGACATCCGTACGTACGGGCATTGAATACCCCGTGGCATTTCGAGTGCAGGCTGGAGAATTGGATCTTGAACTGGTCCCCCTGATGGACGACCAGGAGCTGGACTCTCGCGGCAGCACAGGCGCGGTTTACTGGGAGGGGGCGGTCACGGCCTATGACTATTCAGAACGCAAAAACCCCGACCGGCAACCGCTCGGTCGGGGTTTTCTTGAAATGACGGGCTACGGCGAGAAAATTCAGTTCTAGCTTAACTCGAAGAGCCGCCCATTCCGAACCGGGTCATAAGCTGATCGACCTTCTCACTGATTTCTGCCTGCACGTTGGCCGGCAGCTTTTTCATCAGGAACGGAATGCCGACCAACAGAACCGCGAGGTCATCGGTGAGACCGACCAAAGCCAGCATTTCAGGTACCAGATCAATCGGACTCAAGACATAGGCAATCATGGCAAGGATGCCCATCTTCACGCCGCGTGGGGTGCCGGGATGGCGAAGCGCATAGAGCAAAACGACACCGTTTCGGCCGAGTTTTCGCAGTAAGAATAGCGCTCTGGTTAACCACATGGAATGTCCTCCTGGTGTCGGGATGCTGGCTAATCGCCAGCA
This sequence comes from Burkholderiaceae bacterium, assembly GCA_045106815.1. Lineage (GTDB taxonomy): Bacteria > Pseudomonadota > Gammaproteobacteria > Burkholderiales > Burkholderiaceae_E > JAUIAI01. Next base: position 119,104 of record JBGCFG010000003.1, read on the forward strand.
CCGCGCTTTAGCGGACCAGCGAGTTAATCTCGATAATCGGCAACATCACTGCCAGTACGATAAGCAGCACGATGCCACCCATGACCAGAATCAGCAATGGCTCAAGCAGAGTTGTTAGGCCCAGCGCCCGCCGTTCGGTCTCACCCGAGACTGTTTCGGCGCAGCGCTCAAGCATCTCGCTGAGCTCGCCCGTGGCCTCTCCACTGGCGATCATATGCACGACCATTGGCGGGAATTCGTTTCCTGCGCCCAGCGCTTTGGCTAGCGACGCACCCTCCCGCACCCTGGATATGGCGTCATCTACGTTGTTTTTCAAGGCCATATTCGACAAAGTATTGGCACCCGCCTCCAGTGCACCAATAAGAGGCACGCCAGCACCGGTCAAAATGGCCAATGTCGAGGTAAATCGAGAAGTATTCATCCCCCGAAGCATCCGCCCGATCAAGGGCGCGCTCAGCATACGGGTATCAAATGCCAGTCGAGCCGAGGGTGAGCGCAGCGTAAGCCTGAACAAAACCACCGCCACAGCTAAACCGATAAGCACCACCCAACCCCAATTGCGGATGAAATCTGACAACGCGATCAGGCCAATCGTCAGGCCCGGCAATTCCTGATCGGTCTGGTCAAACACGGTCACCACCTGCGGCACCACATAGGTCAGCAAAGCAATGATGACCATCAGGGCCACAGCCGACACAATCGCGGGATAGGTAAACGCCAGCCAAATCTTGGAGCTCAGCGTGTTACGGGCCTCAACATAGTCGGCAAGACGGCTCATGACCATGCCGAGATCACCCGACTGCTCGCCGGCGGCGACCAGTGCGCGGTAAACATCCGGAAAATCTTTCGGATACTTGGCCAGCGCTTCGGCAAATGTTTGACCGCCGATAACATCACTGCGAACGGCAGCGAAACGCTCTCGCACAACGCGCCTTTCGCCCTGTTCCGCCACGGTCGACAGCGCTTGTTCAATGGGCAACTTGGCGGCCAGCAAACTCGCCAGCTGTCGCGTGGCAAGCGTGAGTTCGCTGGTCCGTAAGCGTCCGCCAACGACACTGGTCTTTTGGGCCGTTTCTACCTGTTGGAGCGAATCAACCTGCAGCGGCGTCAGACCACGTTCGCGCAATTGACTACGCGCATGGCGGGCGGAATCGGCATCCAGAACACCCTGCTCGATCTGCCCGGTGGCACTGGCGGCTTCAAATCGAAACGCTGGCATGAGTTAAACCTTAATCGCGCGTGACGCGAATCACTTCGTCGAGCGAGGTGTCGCCCGCATCGACCCAGCGCTGACCATCTTCACGCATGGTGACAAGACCATTCTCACGCGCGGTTGCGCGAATCGCCGCCTCAGACTCACCGCGGTGAATGAGTGCACGGATCGGGTCATCAACCATGAGGAGTTCATGCACACCGGTGCGACCCTGAAAGCCCGTCTTGCCGCAACTCAGGCAACCCACTGAACGGAATCCACCTGCGACCGGATCGGGCTCTTTGCATTGTTCACACAGTCTGCGCACCAGCCGCTGCGCGAGGACGCCCAGCAATGAACTCGACAGTAGAAAGGGCTCGACTCCCATATCGATCAACCGGGTGACCGCAGACGCAGAATCATTGGTGTGCAAGGTGGCCAGAACCAGGTGACCAGTCAGCGAAGACTGCACCGCAATCTGCGCGGTTTCCAGATCTCGAATCTCGCCAATCATAATGACATCTGGGTCCTGCCGCAGGATAGAGCGCAGGGCCTTGGCAAAGGTCATGTCGATACGCGGGTTAACCTGTGTCTGACCAACCCCATCGAGGTCATACTCAACTGGATCTTCAACGGTCAGGATATTGGTCATATTGACATCAAGCTGACCAATCGCTGAGTACAGAGTGGTTGACTTACCAGAGCCGGTTGGCCCGGTCACCAGGACAATGCCGTGCGGCTCATGAATCAGGCGATTAAACTTTTCGCGGTGCTGCGAGCTCATGCCCAGTTTTTGCAGATCAAGCCGCCCTGCTTCTTTATCAAGCAAGCGCAACACAGCGCGTTCTCCGTGACCTGTCGGTAGCGTCGAAACACGGACATCAACCGGCCTGCCGCCAATGCGAAGCGTAATGCGACCATCCTGTGGCAGTCGCTTCTCTGCAATATCCAGCTGCGCCATGATCTTGATGCGTGAAATCAAAGCAGCGTGGATTTCGCGGCGCGGTCGCACCACATCACGCAAGCTGCCATCGACTCTGAAGCGAACCAGCGAATAAGATTCAAACGGCTCAATATGGATATCGGACGCACCATCGCGACTGGCCTGTGTGAGCAGAGCGTTAATCATGCGAATGATTGGCGCGTCGTCCTCGGTTTCAAGCAGGTCTTCAATGCGCGGGATGTCCTGCATCAGGCGCGATAGATCGAGATCGCTCGCAACCTCATCAGCGACAGCAGCGGCTGAGCCTTCCTGCTGTGAATACGCCTTTGAAATAGCCGCACGCAATTCAGTTTCATCTTTGCGCACAGTGACCAGACGCATGGGCAGCGTACGGGACAACTCTGCCAACGCGGCTGGCGGCGTTGCCTCGCCAATCCAGACCTCAACGGTATCAGCCGTCGCGCCGGCTACCAGGACCTGGTGGGCTCGTGCAAAACCGTAGGGAACGTATCGGGAGGGACTAATCGTAGACATAGACTCATTGTGCCCCGCCGCGCAAAGACCGCAAAGCGTCTCCGGTCAGTTTGCGTAGTCTTCCATCGGGTCCGTGGCAACGTCACCCGACGAATAGTCGGTTGGACTTGGATCAGCGGTGGGTACAGCCGATACAGGTTGCGCCTGCGTTGCCGGTGCCCTGCCAAGATTGGGAGCATTGACCGATGCAATGGGTGGTCGATCTGGCAGCGTGACCCTGACAACTCTTGACGGCGGCGTGTTGAATCGCGCCGGTGTTGACGCTGGCGTATTAGCCGGAGCAGGTGTGAATCGTGGCGGCGGTGTTGCCTGTGACTGCGGTTGTGCAGCCGGATTAGCCACGGGCGGCGGCCGCAGTGAACCTGGCGGCGCGACTGAAGAAGAGGAAGCGGGCGCCTGCGGCATCTCAGATTTTCCGGGCAGGCTCGGTGTTGGCTGGCGAAGGTCAATCACCGGCGCTGGCCGTGAGTTGATCGCCGCGGGTCCGCCGCGCTGATCAATGTAACGCTCAACATCAGGCGCCAGGCTGCCAGGTTGCTGACGATAACCAGGCGGCAAGGTGACGGACTCGCTTTGGTCTGTCTCGGTGGGTGGGCCTTTCTCGACCGGCGCCGGCTTACCCGATTCAACCGGCGGTGGGAATGGCGCCATGCCCTGTGGCTTAAGATCGGGTAGGGCCCAATGCTCACGCAGTTGCGACTCAGTCCGCAGATTACGAATAAAGTCATAACGTGAGGCTGTTACGCTGCGCGACGCATCCGCATCACGCAACACGACAGGTCGCAAAAACACCAGCAGGTTGGTCTTGACCCGGCGCCGCGAGTCATAGCGAAACAACTGCCCAAGAATCGGGATGTCGCCGAGCAGCGGCACTTTGTTCTCACCGCCTTCAATACGTTCTTCTATCAGGCCGCCCAGCACGACAATCTGACCATCGTCGACGAGCACATTGGTTTCGATCGCTCGGCGATTGGTAATAATGTCAGAGGCTGCCTGCGAGGCCACAACGCTGGAGACCTCTTGGAAAATCTCAAGCTTGACAGTGCCCGACTCGGACACCTGCGGCTTGACGCTCAGCGTCGTACCCACATCGCGCCGTTCAATTGTTTGAAACGGATTAACGGATGCACCCGCCGTGCCCTGCGCAGAAAACTGCCCTGTCACAAACGGCACATTCTGGCCAATGATGATGCGCGCCTCTTCATTGTCCATCGTCAACAGATTCGGCGTGGCGAGGATATTGGTATCTGTTTGGGTTTCAAGCGCGCGTGCCAGCAGAGGCAGATTGAGTACCGGGCCATCAATGCCCGGAATCGTCGTGGTGCCCTGGACGATACCCAGGTTGATACCGCCACCGGCATTGGCGATATTTTGAGAGGCCCCTAAGATGCTGCCGCCGCCATCCAGGTTGGTGAAGTTGGTGCCGCCAATCCCACGAGTCGAGCCGTTTTGAATGTCCAGAATCTGCCACTGAATACCCAATTCGGCGGCCCGTTCCGCGCTGACTTCAACAATCAGCGATTCGATGTAGATCTGTGCTCGACGGGTATCGAGTTTATCGATCACGGCGCGCAGATTCCGATACACCGCATCGGGCGCTTTGATGATCAGCGAATTGGTTGTGGGATCAGCCGCGATAATCGCATCACCCGTGTCGATGGTGATCGGGGATGAACTGTCACCGCCCGAAGCGCTCAACCGGTCACGCCCGGCACCGCCAAACTGACCCTGACTGCCTTGCGCGCCACTGAGACCACCTTGGCGACCTGCATTGGCTGCGCCACTCAGAACGCTGGTGGCGCGTTGCGTCCGATTTTGCAGAGACGACGCGCTGGTACTGCTCCCCGACGCATTTCCGCCGAGTGAGGCCTGCAAGGTTTCGGCCAGGCGCACCGCTTCGGCGTTACGCAGATAAACCACGTGGATGTTGCCCGGATTTTTAGACGGCTTGTCGAGTTGCTTAAGGAGTCTACGAGCCAGCCCAATCTTGGCCGGACTTGATGCCCGAATCATGATGGTGTTGGAGTTGGGTTCAGCGACCACAATCACCCGCTGACCTGCATCAACCTGAGCACCCTGCCCGGCACGCTGTGTGTCATCCAGCAGGTCATTCATCATGACGGCCAAGTCGCTGGCGATGCCGTGCTTGACCTGCAGCACCTCAATCTGACTCTGGGTCGGACTGTCGAGGCTGGCGAGAATGCGAGATATGCGCTTCAGGTTGCTCGCATAATCGGTGATCACGAGCGAGTTATTGTTTGGGTAGGCGCTGATCGTATTGTTAGGTGCAATCAGTGGTCGCAACACCGGCACCAGATTGGTTGCAGACTCGTAGTTCAGCCTAAAAACCTGAGTGATGATCTGGTCGCCGCCCTCAGAGGGTTGGCGCCCAGCATTGACCGCACCTGACTGCAACTTCGCATCGGCTTCCGGCACCACTTTGGCCAGTCGACCCGAGGAGACAATCGTAAAGCCCTGCAAACGCAGCGCAGACAGCAGCAACTTGTAAGCCTCGCCGCGAGACACAGGCGCCGGGGTTTCGACCGTGATCTTGCCCCGTACGCGCGGATCAATAATAAAGGTCCGCCCAAGCAAAAAGCCAAACGCACCAATCACGGTGTCAATGTCGGCATCTTTAAAATTCAGGGTGACCGGTTCGCTACTTTGCTGCGCGGTCACAGGCGTTGCGGGCAAACAAAGCGCCAGAACCAGCAGCGTGCTCAGCACACCGAGCATCGCTCTGAGCGAAGTGCTGTGCCGTTTGCCGGGCACACCATGGTCCGCTGACCGTTGGTCAGGAGTTGTCGCAGTTGACGGGCAGAAATTCAAACTCAGGCTCCGATCTTTATCAGGGTCTTATCGCCCTGGCGTCGACCAATCAGGCCGAGTAGTGTCCTTAGGCGGGCCTGTTCCTGCTCTTCAGCAACAGCAAACGCCGTGAACTGAACGCCACGCCTCGCCGTCCAGGTTCCGTCACCATCAAGTCGCAGCGGCCCGTTAATCGTGACAATGTTTAGTTTCGCCCGATTACCTTCACCTTCGACGTTGATCCGGTAGCTACCCAGCGGATTCACCGGCGTCAGCGCAGAGGCCATATTGCGCAATTCAATATTGGCCTTGCCGTTAAACGACCCCTCCCTCAGCACCATTTCATCCCAGCGCAAAGCCAATGCGCCGGCTGGCTTGATTGTATTCCAGGGCGACCCCAATCGCCCCAAATCGACGGATGGAAGCGACACTTGCCCGGCACCAATGCGCATTTCGGTCAGCCCACCGCTCAACCGAACAGCATTGGACATACCGGCCAGACGAAGGTCGGCATCAACAATGCCAAGCAACAGGGGTAATTTGCTTACTGTCCAGTCTAGTCGACCAGGGACAGCCACACCCGGCATGGTACGAAGCCCCAGGCTCCGGTCATTCACGTCTATCAAAACGAGCCGTCCGCTGCCCCGCCACACCGTACCTTGTGTTTCAGCCAGGCCCAGACGGCCGGCAGTGGCTTTTTGTAGCCCCCAGTCAGCCAGCGTTGCCGGTGCAAAGCCGACCAGAGCAATGATGATGCCGACCAGGCCGGCAGCAATATACAAAATCCAGCGCATCAGCCACCGTTCCCCGGACGCTCTAACGACAAGATGGCTGCAACCCGACCAGGCGAAACATCACGCGTGAGCTTGGCATCAACGACTCTGACACGGGTGTCACGAGCCGCGCCGTATACCCAGGTGAGCAAGGCATCAAGGGTAACGTCGTCAAACTTCACTTTGATCACATCAGAACCGGCGTCTACTGTGGCGTTGCTGTCGAGACCGGCAGCAGACAAAGACCGCTGCAACTCAGCTCTGACGACCGACTGGGCTTTGGCATTGGTGCGAATCTGCGAGAGGGATTTCGCCTCTGCTGAGAGTGACTCGAGTTTGGCGACCTGGCCTCGCAATTGCGGCAGTTCTTCACGCAGGCGCTCGCGGCCCACCCAAGCTGGCTCAAACAAAATGAACCAGGTCACGGCAACCCCGACAAACAGCAACATCCCCATCACCATGCGCCGCTCGCGCAAATTGAGCGTTTGCCAGCGCGCGACCAGTGTTTCGATGATGGCAACTTTCTTCAAAGTAGGCTCACAAAGGCGAGAGAATTTCGGCCAGGTTCAAATTTCAGGTTCAGGCCGAGACGCTTACTGGCTTCCTGCAGGTCTTCACGCACCGAGCGCGCAGCGACCAACGAGGGCTGGAAATTCACGACGAGTCGCCCGTCGCGGTATTCAAGCGACTCAAGCGAGTCAGTTGCCTTGGGTCCCAGCGCCTGCGCAAACCGTGTCATGAGCGGCAGGAAGTCACTTGGTCCGGTTTGTCCCGCACCCGCCCGCATGCGCGCGACTTCACGCTCCATTTGCAACACCGGATCAACCACGGCGGTGGTTTGTGGAAAGGTTTCGCGAAAGCGTTTTTCCATATCGGCCCGCAGTTCGGTTCTTTCTGCGGACAACTTACCCCAGTGAAGATTGAGCCCGATCAGGAAGACGGCCAGGCATCCCATCGCCAGCCATGCCGGAAAGCGCCAGGCACGCCAGTCGATATCTGCGAGTTTGCGACCAACACTGGAGCCCTGGCGACCGGCCAGCAAGTCAATCGGACTGGTTTCGGGCAACGGCAGCGGCGCAATCTCAAGCGGCAGATTCAAGCGTTCGGCCACATCGGTCACGGCGACATGCCAGCTATCGTCTTCAACATGCACCAGTAATTGCTTGGCTGGCAGACCTACTGGTCGTGCTTGTCCGAGTTCTGCCGCTATATCGGCGCCCTGCCCCGCTTCGGCCGACTCTTCGGCCGCCTGCCCGGGCGGCACCAGAACGGTTGCGAGCGCACTATTGAGCGACTCTGCCCGGTCGGCCGAGCCCTCGCCTGCAGCCCAGCCCAGGCCGTCGTTTTGTGCGGTTCTCAGCGCAAGTCCATTCTGAACGCACACAACCGACGCGGTATCAGCATCAAACTCAGTGGCCAATTGCGCAGGGATGGCCCGCACCACACGGGTGCCACGCCTTTCGAATGCGCCGACGACAAAATCAAGCCAGCTTCTGTCAATCACGGCTACCAGCCGCGCACCATCCTCGCGGACGGTCGGCCCAAGCGCAAACAAACAGGTCTGCGGGTCTTGCAGCAGCCGGTCCTCAATTGCGTTTGGCAGTGCCTGACGCAGCTTTGCGGCCGACAGCGGTGGCAACTTGATGTGAATCAGTGTGACATCGCGGGCATCGAAGATCAGGGTTGCCTGACGCGCAGACGGTAACGCGTCAAGGCTCAGGCGCGAATAGCGCGGGCCTTCAGCAGTATGAACAAGCGCCACCAGGGATGGTTCTGTTGCGAAGTTTCTTTCGCCTACAGATCTGGGCGGTAGCCAGATGACGGTTTCACTCTTTTTTATAGTCTTCTTTGCCAAATCACTCGTACGTTGCTTTGACTTTGTCGATGGAGAAGGGTCTCGGTGAACGATTCCACTCGACCAAATCGTATCAGTCCGCGCACCAAAAAATAGCTTGTTCGGAAGTCGACAAGGTCTGCCTGTACGTTTTTACGCAACTTGTCGTTCAATTCCTGCAAATTTCTCAGGAAACTCCGCTCTCGCTGGGTAACGAATTGCTGGGCTGCAGACAGATCGAGGTCTTCGATGATCGCTGCCAATACTTCGGCAGGTGCCGTGTTCGCATTAACCTTGGTGGGCTGCGAGGTCGGAATAAAGATCACAAACGGTTCAAGTGCCTGGACAACTTCGGGCGTAACACCCCGAACCGACAAAAGATCATTCACCCGCAGCATCGGCAAAGCCCCGGCAGGCTCACCATCTTGCGAAGGCGGTTGTGCAGCCGCCAGCAATCGGCCCGCCACCGCGGGGGCAATCGCCTCTGGCAGATCAAGCATGCTTAGCAGCTTCTGGAAGGCCTGGACATTGGCGGGCGATATGCCAACACCATTTTCGGCACTGGTCAGGATCAGGTTGTTCAAATTGAACATCGATTGAGCGTCAATCATCTGACCACTCAAGGTGGCAGCCCGGGCATCGTCATCAATCTTGGCGCCGGCCGTAACCGTTTCATCCAGACGCGTATCGAGTACCGGAATTGCCCAGGGTTCACCCAGATGATCCTCATTGCCCCCTTTGAGGTCCGCCGCGAGAATCACTTTCGACCAGTCAATCGCAGCGCGCTCAATCCAGCGGGCCTGCGTGAGGTCAACCCGATTTGTTACTGATCGAACCGTGATGTGTTCGCGCAGGAACAAGCCACTCACGATAATCGTTGCCAGCGCCACGGTTAACAACACACTGATAATGGCAACACCCCGCTCGCGATTCATCGGTCAGTCCTCAATCGCAAACAAGCGCCGAATATCCTGTCCGGCTCGAATCATGGATACCTCTATGCCGATGGGGCCGGTGGATAGCCTGGCTTGCTCCTGTGCAAGAATTCTTGCAGCGTCAGGGCGAAGCGCTTCAGGTTGCGTTTGGTCCTGCCCACCTCCGGGTGCGGGATTCTGGTTTGGGTTTTGGTTTTGGTTGTTCAAATCAACCAGCGCCTCACCGGCAAGCCAGCCCTTCCCTTGCACCCAGGCCCTGAATGCGAGGCCGGAAACGCCATTAATCAGCGGCTGCCAGATCAGACGGTCGGTACGCACCTCATCGGCAAACCCAAAACTCTGCCACTGAGAAAATCCGCGTTCCAGCACACCGTTGTTGACCCGATAAACCACGCGTTGCAATTGCGCAGGTTCTGCAATGGACCCCTCGCGAATAATCACCATCATCAAGGGGTCGCGCTCGGAGGGACCCGGCAGAAACATCACCGGTTTTTGGCGCAGGTTAAACCAGCGTACTGGCCAGGAGCGCCTCAGGTCTTGATCCATCTGAGTAAAAGCGGTGCTGAGCGCCCGCATTTCATCCGCATTAGCGGTGATGCGATCGCGACTGGTTAAGACGGAATCAAGCCCACGCCAGCAAAGCACCGCGAGCACGCCCATCAAAGCAATAGCTACCAGCAATTCAAGCAGGGTAAAACCTCGCGCACGCGAACGGACTCGCCGCCTGGATTGGTGTTGAGGTGACCGCTCGGCTTGCATATCAGCGAATGTTGGTGGCAAAGCCACTAAGCTGTGTGAGCCGATGCCCATCGGCACCGTGCACGTTCACTTCGATACGGCGGAAGAATCGATTCGGTGTGGCCACCACCCGCTCACGACACTCGAGTTTCACGCCAGCCTGGGAGCAGTCGTATTGGCGACGGCCGATATTGGGCCACAACTTTTGCACGCGGATTTCTGCCAGGCGGTTCTCGGCGCTCCAATCAGCCAGGGTGCGCGCCTTGAGTTCAGCGCTACCGCGGTTGAGCGCGCCGGTAGCCCTTACCGACGCAATCAGCGCAACCGCCGCGATGGTTAAGGCGACGAGCACTTCAATCAGGGTGAATCCGCGGCTGTCGCTGCGCTTGAGCATCATCCTAGCGAACCTCAAACACGCCAAGACCATTGGCATAAACAGTCTGGCTTTCTTCGTCTCGCGACAGAACCAACTCAAATGGCGAATCCACCAGGTCACGGCCAAACTCAATTACGCCGCGCCCATCTTCTCGGCGTAATGCCAGCTTGGTTTCGTCGGTCCATTCGCGCGCGCGCAGATCACGGTCGTCCAGTATAGGCACCCACTGTTGGCCGCGCCGAATCACAAACCGGTATTCGTTTGCATTCGCCTCAAAACGAATCGGCGCGCCGCGAATCTGCGCTTCTTCGCGCGCGAGCGACAGCAACAAAGCAACGCGCTCCGTATCCGTTTGCAGGCCGCGATCAGCGGAGCGAATTGACAGACCGACCGCTGCCATCAGGACACCGGCGATTGTCATCGCCACCAGAATTTCCAGTAGCGTGAAGCCGCGCTGCGCTTGAGAAGGGAGGATTATTTTTTTAGCCATTCGTCAATAAGCGCTATTGGCGACGGCAGTAGCGGCATTCAGGGCTAGGAGTCTGCGCGGTAGAACGGATCGGCTGCAACGGGCGCCAGGAACGCCCATTCCGCACCGGCATTTCGTTGCGTACCCCAGGTACGCGGCCTCAAGGTCCGTCACGAACTGGTCATCCCTGCCACCCGTTTCGCGTCGACCCGTTCTGCCGCGCAGACTCCTAGCGATTCAGCGACCATGAGCCGATGTCAGCGTCAGTACCCTGGCCGCCCGGTTGGCCGTCAGCGCCATAGCTGAAGACATCCAGTTCACTGCGAATGCCGGGGTTCAGGTATTGATAAGGACGACCCCAGGGGTCGGTCGGGGCGTTCTTGAGGTAGCCCTTCCAGTTCTGCGGAACAGGTTCGGCAGTGGGGCGCGCGGCGAGCGCCTGCAGGCCCTGCTCGGTGGTGGGATAACGCTGGTTGTCCAGTCGGTAACTATCAAGCGCCTGAAGAATATTGCCAATGTCGTAAGTCGCGGCCGTAACGCGCGCCTCATCCGGTTTGCTCATAATGCGTGGCACCACCAGCGCTGCGAGCACGCCAAGAATGACAATCACGACCATCACCTCAATCAGCGTAAAGCCGGAAGCACGGTGATTGACGGCAAGGGGTTTGTGAGCAGCGGAAACCTTGGGAAGAACGGAAACAAGCATAGTGTTTGTGAACTCGGGGATTGTTAGTGACCCGCCAAACGGGCGCACACAGGCTGGGTTAGCCCCTAAATTTAGCAGCCGTCAGCCCTTATGGCGCCTCAATTGGCGAAAAAGAGTGACCGCTTGTCGGCAAGTGCCTAAAGGTAAGTACGTTCTAACAAGGCCGACCTAACAAGTGAATTAAGGGCAAAGCTGTCTGCCTGGCTGGCTGATTGACCGTTTATACGTTTAGACCGACCAGTCATACCCTGACGATTCGCCAAACCGGCCAGCCGTTCGTGCATATTCCGTTGCATCCGCACGCACCTGCTTGCGATCGATTGGCCATCACAACCCGAGTAAGCCGTATCATTGGCGCCAGTTAAAACCAAGCTCAGCCTCATGAAAATGCCGCGATTGGCCAGCTCAACCTCCTGGGGAGCAGGCCTTGCCTCTTTGCTTATGCTCGCCCTGTTGTGCGGCCTGATCGTCTATTGGGGGCTCGCGCTTGCCTCACCTGCCGTGTCAATTGCGCCAGCCGGCTCCCTAGTTAGCCAAAGTACAGGTCTTGACACGGGTCTCGCTTCGACCATGTTTGGTCGGGCCAACGGCGCTGCCCCTGTGGCCTCCGCCCCGCTACCTCGCAATATCAAAGTCGTGGGGATTGCAGCGTCTGCCGACCGATCGGCCGTGATTGTGTCAGTCGATGGGCAGTCTGCGGGGGCCTATGGCGTTGGCCAACAAATAGACGACAGCTTAAAAGTGGTTTCAGTGGATTCTGCCGAAGTGGTGCTCGAGCACCGCGGTGAAACCATTCGTGTCCCCGCGCCGGCCTCGGCTGATCTGTCAGCACTTAACGCCAATGCTGATGGTCTTGCCAGTGGCGCCACCAGCGCTAATGCCGCAGGTAGTAGCCCAGCTCCAGCCGGCACGCGATCTCCGCCGGTCCAGGCCCTAAGTTCGCCGCCGGCCACCCGAGCAACCCAACAACCCAGTAACAATGCGCGCGCCCCGCGCCGGCTAGCCAGCACAGTCCACACGGGTGGCGCAAGACCACCTTTGCCACCGAGAACATTGCCTCCCGCAGGTGCAGCAGCGGCAGCTCCGCGAGAGCGCTTAAGTGCTCCGCCACCGCCGCCAAATCAGCCAGTTGCCGCGAATTCTGATCCTAGCCAGCCGCAAACCGCGCTTGGCCGGGCGCTGCAACAAATGGAGCGCAGCCCGCCGGTTGTTCGCCAGTAGGTCATCCTGGCTTGCCACAGCCAGACCACTATTGATGGTCAGGGCATACGCGACCTCAGCCAGCCACAAATGGCGTATTTGCCCGTAAATCAATGAAAAACGGCAAATCGATTTTGATCCAAACCGCTTAGGCCCGTCTGAATTAGCTGACCACACCGCGTCCAGGCGTGACCGTCGGGCTGGTTTTCTGCCATTTTGAGCAAGGTTGTGTCGACGCACCACGACCGTACCGGATAGAATCTGACTGTTCGGTCATTGGTTGCCGAACTCGAAGAAAATATAAGGTCGCTAACCTCATGTCCGAAACCGCCGCTGTTCAGTCTGCCGTTGCTCTGCGCGCCCCTGCTCGTAAATCCTTCAGAGAAACTCAATTTGAAGCCCGAGAGGAAGCCATTATTGAGGCAACTAACCACTTGTTGAGCACCAAGGGCTACGACATGATGGTGATGGATGACATCGCGACCGAAGTTGGTATCGCTAAAGGCAGCCTCTACAAGCACTTTGAATCGAAAGAATCATTGGCGGCCGCTGTGATGGTCAGACTGCTCCATCGTACCCAGGCTGCGCTTGATGCAATGCCAGAACAGCATTCCGCCTGGCAGAGAATTGAGGCATTGCTCACCTGGACGCTACGCGAGCGGCTTGCCGGCGGCGTACCGCACCTGCCGTCTTCCAGTCAGGCATTGCGCGATCACCTCACCGCCAATAAAGATTACGTCAACCAGCTCATGACCCTATCAGACGCGGTAGGCGAGCTGATTGAACAAGCCAAGGAAGACGGCCAGATTGAGGCCAGCCTTGACGATTCATTCGTGCTTTACTACATCTACGCCAGGTCATGCGACCCAACGCTGGACTTCCTGAAATCCGGCGGCGCCATCGGCGATGATGAAATCGTGAGACAAATGGTCACGAGCACCATGCGCGGCATTGCACCCGGCGCCTGAATCCTGCGAGCGCAAGCACTTGCGCGAACTTGCGCGCATTGATTTTCGAAGAACGATAAGACCTGCAGGTCGCTGTTAAACTGCGGCCATGCAAGCCTACCTCGATCTTATGCGCCATGTGCTCGAACATGGCGCCACCAAAACAGACAGAACCGGCACCGGCACCCGATCGGTATTCGGTTGGCAAATGCGGTTTGATTTAGCCGACGGTTTTCCGATGGTCACCACCAAAAAACTGCACACCCGCTCTATCATTCATGAGCTGCTGTGGTTCCTGAGTGGTTCTACCAATGTTGACTATCTCAAGCAAAACGGCGTGAGCATTTGGGACGAATGGGCCGATGAACACGGCGAACTTGGTCCGGTCTACGGCCATCAGTGGCGGTCCTGGCCTACCCCCACGGGCAACACGATCGACCAGATTTCGCAAGTGGTCGAGCAAATCAAATCCACACCCGACTCGCGCCGACTGATCGTTTCTGCCTGGAATGTTGCCGACATTCCACGCATGGCGCTCGCACCTTGCCATGCGCTCTTTCAGTTTTATGTCGCCGACGATAAGTTGTCTTGCCAGCTTTATCAGCGAAGCGCCGATATCTTTCTTGGCGTCCCGTTCAATATCGCGTCGTATGCACTACTGACTGAGATGGTGGCTCAGCAATGCAATCTGCAGCCTGGCGATTTTGTTTGGACCGGCGGCGATTGCCATCTGTACTCCAACCATTTGGAGCAGGCGAAAGAACAGCTCTCGCGTGAACCTTTTGCACTGCCAAAACTGCAAATCAGCCGTAAACCGACGAGCCTGTTCGACTACACCTTCGATGACTTTGAAATTTTGGGTTATCAGTGTCACCCGCACATCAAGGCGCCAGTGGCGGTTTGACCACGATGGATACCCTACCCGCTGGTATCAGCGTATCGCTTATCGTCGCGCGGGCAGACAACAATGTGATTGGACGCGACAACGATCTGGTCTGGAAAATCCCGGAAGAGTTGCAGCATTTCAAATCGGCCACCATGGGCCATGCAATTGTGATGGGACGCAAGACTTGGTCGTCGATTGGCAGGCCGCTGCCCGGTCGACGCATGATTGTGATGTCTTCAGACCCTGAGTTCAGGGCTACCGGCTGTGAAAACGCTTCAGATCTGACTGACGCGTTCAAGCTTGCCGTCACACCGACTGAACAATACCGTTCACCGCCGGCCGAAGTCTTCGTCGCGGGTGGTGCTCATGTCTACCGGCAGACTGTCAGCATTGCCAACCGAATTTTGTTGACCCAGATAGCCCTGTCCCCCGAAGGCGATGTCACGTTTGACTGGCAGCCGGATGAACAATGGCATTGTGTGACTCGTGAGCCCGCAATGTCACGCGCTGGCATTGCCTATGAAATACAGGATTGGCGACGGCATCAGTAAATCCCCATTTCGATACCGGCTGCGAGCGCGGCTCCAAGCTCGGCCGCCTGGTTGAGCTGCTCAGCTAATAGCTTTTTTGGGGCGAGAATTTCTTCTGGTGTCTGCGCAGCAGTGTTAATGATGAGCGACGCCTGCGCAGCTTTGAGTCTCCAACCGGTTGCGATGCGGGCTAGCTGGCGACTTGCATTCTCGCCATCAGAACCTGCGCTGATAATGCTCGCATAAGGTCTGGCCTCGATCTTTCCAAGCAGTGGGTAGTAGCTCCGGTCAAAAAACTCCTTCATCAGCCCGGCAATCGCCGCCAAATTTTCCGGGCATATGAAGAGATAGCCGCGCGCCGCGAGTAAATCTTCAGGGGTCGCATCTTCGCAGCAAAGGCGCCTGACCGCTCCAACCATAGGACACTGTTCAAGCGCAGCGCTCTCTGCCGCAATGGCTAATTGTTCACTGGCGCCAGTGCGAGAGTGCCAGACAATCAATAGCAAGGTCTCATTCATCTTGTCGGCATCGACAGGGAATCATCAGGCGTGACAGCCTGCGCAAGCCTGGCAAGTTGGCTGTTCACGCGCTGGTTTGCCAGCGCCAGTTGAGTCTGCCAGGCAGTGGCGAGCGTCTGGTGATCCTGCGGCCACGTAGTGCGCTTCACGATCCGTTGGTCATGAGGGTCGAGGCTCAACAGGCGCTCAAGCAAGCGGGTCAGAATAAGCCAGTCAGTCAGCGGAACAAGCGTTGCTCTGATGTTCATCCGGAAACGCAGTAGTAAACGCCTTGGCAAAACCGCGCCAAATTGGGTAAGCGCTTCGTCAAGCTTGTGCAGTGTTCGCCAGAATGGGAAGCGAGCGTTGAACTCAGCTTGCTGCGCCTGCTCAATAGACACTTTAACCTGCTGGACCCACTGCTCAAGATGCTGCCGGTCTGCGTCCCGCTCGTCGACATCAGAGGTGACGAGAGAGGGATTAGCAAGCGTAAACGCGCTGTCTGGGTAACGACTTTCGCACCAGGCCAGCAAGGTCGAGACCCATTGGTGGGTTTTGGGTTCTGACATTAACGTCTGAAGCCCGTCCCCGCCATCCACGCCAAGCGCAAGTCGAACACTCGCGTCGGCCGCAACTGACTCGGCTCCCGCCTCTTTTGTCCAATGGGTAAACCGAGACTGCACCAGATGTTCGTAACGTCTGTCCTGCAGGAACAGTAGTGGCTCGGTCAGCTCGATTGGCAATGAACTGTCCGAGTACTCACTGACAAAGTGAAGCAAACAGTCAGCAGCTTGTACGCTTTGCTCAAACGCAGTAAGTCTTGCCGCTTGCCCGTCGGGAGTTTCATGCGCCGCTTCAGACTGACCGACACTACCAACCTGTAACGCCAAATCAGACGCGGTTGCGCGCAGCAAGGCCGGACCGGAGACAGTCGGATAACTTGCGACCTCAGGTAACGATCTTCCCGGCAACCAGACCGGTGCTGAGAATTGGTGCGCGCGAGGCGCGAGACCGGACGCCATGCGAGCTGCCAGAATGCAAACCGGCATTGCTTCTGGCACGAGCTTAAATCGCCGCTGCCAACGCCAGGCCAGTGCAAATAGCTCTTTCATATCGCCCGATAGCAAATGCAGACTCAATCGGTACTCCACCAATCGCTTGCGGGCGGTGGCAAGTTCGCACCGCTGAAAAACAACTTCAATAACGGTTTGCTGGCCTTCGCTCGTTCTGACGAGGCCTCTGCGTCCGCGGCATACCAGTCTGGCTCGAGGGAGCAAGGGCGATGAAAGCTCAAGCGGCGGACCTAATCCGGTGTTCGGCTCATTGAGCAATTGTGTGAGCGTCTGCAGATCAAACTGACGCTGCGTATCCGGCCAAGCATGTTCAAACGCGGCGCAAGCCGTTAAAGGCTGGATAGCGCGATGAATCCGGTCGCCATGTAGATCAGGCACAGAATCGGCTAACAGGTAAAGTCCTCGCTCAGAACAAGTGCCAGCAGCGGTATCAAACACCACTTGCTGGTGGCGAAACGGCGCCGCCCCGCGAGTGTCTTGCACGACCGCTCGGCTAACGGCCGTTCGCTGGGCCTTGGATATTTGAAAGTGGACGAATCGTTCAAGCACGGGTGGAGTTTGCCTGAAAGCCCGCAGCCAGCGAAATGACTGCAATGGCCCTACTGTGCATTAGGAATCTGGCAATGGCTCAATCAGCTTGTCGTGCAGGAGATCCCGTTCAATCACCTGATAAAGCACCAAATCGGGCTTAACCGCCCGCACAAAACGGGCTAAGGCCTCTGGTTGTACGTACACCCAGTGAACAAACCAGACCGTTGAGAATGTGCGGGCTACTAACTCGGTCTGCGCGTTTGTAAACGAATCGCCCAGCCACAGCACGCGCTGAGTATTCAGTGCGTGATCAGATTTAACATATTGACCGGCCTCTGTTAGTTGGGCAACCGGCCTGTCACTCAGCTCGCAAGGGCCCACTCGCCCGTTGGCAAGGTCCAACTCTCCTACACAGGCTTGATGCGGTCCGTGTTGATAGCGTGGGTCATCCTCAAGGCCGGCAGGCAAGAACCGTTCTACTTTGAGCAATCGGGTGAGGTCACCCGCACCTGTCACACCCGGCACTAGATCAATTGATGCTGGTGTTAGCGCAAAGCCAGTCTGCTCACCCGAAAAAGTCAGAAAACCTTGGTACGCGAGACCTGCCGCGCGCCTATTCCAATGCGTGTCGGTACGGTAGTACAACGGCAAATCGCGCTTAGCCATCAGCAACGGCGCCCGCATGTCATAAATCGGTGTGCCGTGACTAGCCGCCGCATCAAGCAGCAGGTCTGTGACGGTCTTACCTGCCCGGCTGTGATGGCTGGGGAGTTTCTCTGGGTAAACCGTGTGCTTGTTAGGCGCGACCGCAATAGCGAATGGAATCTGCTGCGATTCGTACCAGTGCTTCAGGTCCGCAAGGCCGCTGGCCCAACGCTCAACAGTCTCAGTGCTCACCGGAAAACGGCCTGTCGACTTATCAACCACTGAGTTGAAATCATTGCCCAGGAACAGATATCCGTCGCGCCCGGCGACCACCTGCCCTTCGTCCAACGACCGACCCAGTTGCTGCCAGGCCTGGTAGCGGGCCATACCCTGCACGCCATCAGTGCTGAACAATCGCTCCTCGGTCATAGTGTGCAACGCTGCCTGCATCAGCGTGTGTTTTTGCTGCTCGCGATGACTGATGCTGTCAAACACATTGATTGCAGGCAAGACCAGCACCAGCGACAAAGCCACTGCCAGAAAAGTCACTACCTGATACTTGTGACGCATAAGCTTGCCGATAGCTCCTAGAAATTAAAGTACAGAAACACTTCAGATGAAGTTTTAGCGCTAGTGATAACAGCGGCAGCAAACATCAGCGCGGCCAGAACCGTTTGGGTCCAGCGTACGCGAGCATCTCGCACGCGGTTCATGTTACTGAGCGCCAAACAAATCACAAACCCGGCAATCAGTCCGACCAGGATCGAAGCATCAACAGGAAACTCAGGGGATAAGCCGTTTTGGCGCCAGCCAGCAAAGCCTGCCATACCCGACAGAATGCGCGTGGCATCGCTCCACTGTTCGGCACGAAAGAACACCCAGGCCGCGTTGACGAACAAGAACGTCAGCAGCCAGGCAAGCACGCGCGGCATAGCGATACCGGCACTTTGCCAGGCTCGGTGACAGGCCAGCGCCAGACCGTGCAAAAAGCCCCAAAAAACGAACGTCCAGGCTGCGCCATGCCACAGACCACCCAGCACAAACGTCACCATCAGATTGCCGTAGGTGCGAAAGCTGCCTTTGCGATTTCCGCCCAGTGGCACATAGAGATAATCTCGCAAAAAGCGCGACAATGTCATGTGCCAGCGACGCCAGAAGTCCTGAATACTCAGCGCGCGATATGGCGAGTTGAAATTGAATGGCAACCGGATGTTAAACAGGAGAGCAAGTCCGATGGCCATGTCACTGTAGCCGCTGAAATCGAAATACAGTTGAAAGGTATACGCCAGGCTGGTTACCCATGCCTCCAGAAAACCGAGCGCCTGGCCGCCATCAAAACCTGCATTCGCCCAGGGAGCAAATGAGTCGGCAATGACAACTTTCTTGAACAACCCGGTCGAAAAGATCACCAGACCAGCAGCCAGCCTTGGATAGTGGATGACCTTGGCACGCAGACTCGCAAACTGCGGCATCATCTCGCGGTGATGAACGATCGGCCCTGCGATGAGTTGCGGGAAGAAGCTCACGAAGACCGCGTAATTTAGAAAATTCAGCTCGCGCATTTCGCGCCGGTAACTGTCGACAAGAAACGCAATTTGCTGAAACGTAAAAAAGGAAATGGCCAGTGGCAGGACGAGATTCAGCGTATCCCACTCGACCCCAAAAACCAGATTAGCATTGGCAATAAAGAAGTCAGCGTATTTGAAATATCCCAATGCCGATAGGTTGACTGCAACTCCTGCCACCAACCAAAGTAGGGAAGCCCCGCGCGCGAGCCGGGCTCCGAGCCAGAAATTGAACAGCATCGACCCAAGAATCAGGGGCAGATAAATTGGGTTCCACCAGCTATAAAAAAACAGGGAACTCAACACCAGCCAACCCTTTGCCGCTTCGCTCAGGCGCTTGTGATTCAGCCAGAAGTAGACGGCAAACGTCACCGGCAAAAACGCGAAGATAAAAAGGGGGGAGTTAAATAGCACCTGGCAATCGCATCAAAATCTGCGTGAGAGTCGGTCGCTAGTTGAACACACTTTTGACAACACGCAGAATCGGGGCTGTCGATAAATCCGCGGGCACGGTTACAATGACGTTAACGCCTCCGTAGCTCAGTGGATAGAGCATTCGCCTCCTAAGCGAAGGGTCGCACGTTCGATTCGTGCCGGAGGCGCCACCGGGTTATGCGCCAAGCCCCCACAGCGATGCCAGACCAAACGAGGCGATCACCAGCAGCAACACCATGCGCCCGCGACGGTGTCGCAACGCATAGATGAGCGGATCATCATGCATCTGGCCACGCATGGTATCGAGCCAGGCCCGACATAGCCAAACAAGCAGCGCCACGAGCGCCAGCCACAGGGCCTCCGGAATCGGGTAGCGTGCCTCAACCCCTGGCGACTGCACATAGAGCGCCAGCACCAGCACCGAGGCCACACCCGCAGAGACACCAGCAGGGCAAAGCATTTGCAGATCTTCCGGTTTGTAGCTGCGGCCAGCGGTGGTTTTTTCGCCCCGATTTTGCCGGCCAACCAATTCGCCGCATCGCTTCATGGTGGCCAGGCTGAAAAAGAAAAACACTGAAAATGCCAACAACCAGAGCGAGCGATCGGCCCCCACGGCATTAGCGCCGATGATGATGCGGGTGGTGTATAGGCCCGCGAGCAACATCACATCGATAATGGGTTCACGCTTGAAAAAGACTGAATAGCTAAACGTCCCCATCAAGTAAATCAGAATCCACACAAGGACCGACCAGCCGACGGAGACTGCTAATAACAGAGCACCCAACTGCAACAAGAGCGCGCCCGCAAAACCCTCAGCAGCGGTTAACCGGCCCAACGCAAAGGGCCGACGAAACTTGCGCGGGTGGTGTCGATCTGCCTGCATATCGAGCAAATCGTTGATGACGTAACCCGAGGAGGCTGCGAGGCACATCGCCACTGCGGCCACGACGGCATTGAGCAGCAAATGCGTGTCGGTGACCACGAAAGCAGAGAAAAACGGCATCAGTACGAGCAGGTTCTTGAGCCAGTGCCGCGGGCGAATAGCCCGGATCCAATACCCGAGCCGCGGGCCGGTTTCGGGCTTTGCAAAACGCAAATCAACGTCTATGCCAGTGGTGGATGTCGACGCGCCTGCCCCAACCGGATACGCTTTTCGCGCGGCCCTGAACATAGGCATGTCTGTGCGACTGTCACCGCAATAGTCAAACTCAAGCCCCGGAAAACTGCGTCTGACGGCGGTGAGTTT
The DNA here is from genome assembly GCA_045106815.1 of Burkholderiaceae bacterium. Lineage (GTDB taxonomy): Bacteria > Pseudomonadota > Gammaproteobacteria > Burkholderiales > Burkholderiaceae_E > JAUIAI01. The sequence goes on from JBGCFG010000003.1 coordinate 139,967, forward strand.
TGCCTCACCTTTGTTGTTTCGAAAGCCGTCGCTTGCCAACACCTGGTCAAAGATCTGCAAGTGCGCCGCCACCTGTCGCGCGACGGTTTCGTGCGCTGCGGTTGCCAGCACGATGCGCCGGCCTGAGGCATGCTCGCGGCGCAGCCACGAGACAAACTTTCGCCGATACGGCAACGCGACCGGATCGATCGGGCCAATCTCGGCAAGCGCTCGCTTCAGTGCGGCGCGGCCTCTCAAAATAGCCAGCAGAGCAAGCAGGCAACGCCAGGGATTAAATCTCAGTGCCGCAGCAAAACCCTCCCACAGCAGCTTGGACCGGATCAGAGTGCCGTCCAGGTCGACCAGCAGCAGTGGCTCGCCCGCTCGTGCCGATACGGGGCCCGCCGAGTCTGGTGTCGGGTCATCAGGCGTAGGCATCGGATCGAGGCTGATTCGAGCTGTCATCTTGCGAGAGGAGCAAAACCTTTTTTGAGAGAACGTAGGCAAGCGCCAAAAGTGCTCGCCCTGCTAGACGGTGGGTAGTCCGTATTTGGGCCGTTATTGATCCCAGGCAGCCCCGGCTTTTAATACTGGCATTATTGCGGTCAATTAAATATTTGCGGAGTTTGAATGACTGACCCTGTTCTTTATACGCAATCGGGCGGCGTTGCGACAATTACGCTCAACCGTCCGGAAGTGCTGAATGCGTTGAATCCGGCACTCAATGAGCAACTGCTCGCCGCCGTCACCCGCGCGGGCGCAGACGATGAAGTCCGGGCCGTTGTGATGACTGGCGCGGGCCGGGCGTTTTGCGCCGGTGCCGACCTTGCCGGCTCAGCAAACCGTGCTGGCACCAAGCTGGGTGACTCGCTGCGTGAGCACTACCACCCTATTATCACTGGCATCCGAGAACTGCCAAAGCCTGTTATAGCAGCGGTTAACGGGCCGGCAGCAGGCGCCGGCATGAGCATTGCGCTGTCGGCTGACGTTGTGCTGGCCGGAGAGTCAGCCAGCTTCTTGCAGGCGTTCGCGAAAATCGGCTTGATTCCCGATGCGGGCAGCACCTGGTTGCTGGACAGGTATGCCGGCGCCATGCGCGGCCGTGCGCTGGCGATGCTTGCTGAACAGATATCAGCCGCTGACGCCAAAGACTACGGCCTGGTCTGGCGGGTGTTCTCAGACGATACCCTGCTCGGAGAAGCGAGTGCACTGGCTGCTCGTATGGCCCAAATGCCAACCCGCGCGTTTGCGCTCATCAAGCAGGCGATGGATGCGGCGAGCTCAAACGATCTGGCGGCGCAACTTGAAGTGGAAGCCGACCTGCAAACAGAAGCGGGGATGACCGAAGATTTTCGTGAAGGCGTTACCGCATTCCTTGAAAAGCGAGCGCCTAAGTTCAAGGGGCGCTAATGGCAAGCTCCGATAATCCGGCCGAGCGAGCGCAAACACGCGACCCAAAGGAGCAGGAGAAGCTCACTGCGGCCGTGATAGAAATGTTCGAGCACAAAATTCGATTCAATGAATTTCTTGGCTTCGAAGTCGGCGCACTAACCGCTGAGAAAGTTGAGATTTCATTCGCAATGCGAGACGAGTTGATTGGCCACTTCTTGTATGGCCGGCTGCATGGCGGCGTGATTGCCACCGTACTCGATGCCACCGGCGGCCTGGCGGTGATGTGGGGGTTAACGCTGGCCCATCAGCAAGAAACTGCGAAGGAGACGCTGCACCGGTTTGCCCAACTGGGCACGATTGATTTGCGAGTTGACTACCTGCGCTCAGGCATTGGCGAGCGATTTACCGCAAGCAGTGAAGTTGTTCGCCTGGGGCGCCGCATTGCCACTACCCGCATGACGCTGACAAATGAAACCGGCCGCGAAATCGCGATTGCCAGCGGCAGCTATATTCTCAGCTAGGCTCAGGCCGGCGCTAGTTCCAGTTCCAGCCAGTTGGCAAAACTGGCCGCAGCATCGGTCATCGGGCGCGAGCCAGGCCAAGTCATGAAGTAGCCCGCATCGCACCTGAGCGCTGCATCCAGCGGAGACACCAAAAAAGGTTCGACCCGAGAACCTGTGACCAGATCGTCATAGAGCAGGCAAACACCCGCGCCTTCAATGGCCATGCTGGCAGCAATCGCATAGCTGTCGACATGAATTCTAGGTAAGTGATCAACCCATGCCGGGGCATGCTGCAATAGCCAGTCGCGCCACCCTGTGGGCGTACCAAGTACCTCAATCAGGGTGACGTTGCCAAAGCCTTCTGGTTTTCGCAAGGTGCCGGCCAGATCAAGCGAGCAATACGGGCGCAACAAGTGCGGCAGCAAGGACTGCGCTCTCAGCCCGGTCCAGCCACCCTGCCCATAACGAATTTCAAGACCCGCGCGTGCCTGATCGTAGTCAATGTCCCAGTTGGTTTGCAGCAGCTTAATGGCGACATGCGGATGCTGCGACAAGAAGCGACCAATCCGCGGCGCGAGCCAAAGTTCGCCAAAGGAGTTATTCACACTGACTTCCAAAGTGCCCTGCCCTTCGGCACCAAAGATGCTGGACACCCCGGTGCTCAATCGGTCAATGCTTTCCCTCACCACCTCCAGGTAGGCCCGGCCTTCGGTGGTGAGTTGCAAAGACCGAACCTGGCGTTTGAACAGCGCCTTGCCCAGCCTGCTTTCAAGCAGCTTCATCTGTTGACTGACGGCTGACTGGCTCAGGTTCAGCTCGCGGGCGGCTTCAGAAAAGCTCAGGTGCCGGCCAGCCGACTCAAACGTACGTAACCAATTCAATTGCAGTTGATTCAAAGGCATATCGCAAGGTCTGCGCCGCAGCACAAAAATTTGATCGAGTGCATTAGTCTAGCTTATCTATAAACCCCAAATATAGCGTTTGACGATAAGCTGAGCCTGCCTAAGAATGAGCGGCTAAATCGCGGCAATCGACAGGCACGACACCATGAAATCAGAAACCAAGGTCCTCATCATCGGCGGCGGGATTGCCGGCGTCAGCACGCTCTATCACCTGGCTAAAGCCGGCTGGTCTGATGCCATGCTGGTCGAGAAAAATGAGCTTACCTCAGGCTCCACCTGGCACGCTGCTGGCAACCTGCCGCACTTCAGCACGAGCTTCAACATCATGAAGCTCCAGCAATACAGCATTAGCCTTTATCAGGAACTGGCCCGAGTCACCGGTGAATCAGTTGGCCAGCACCTCACGGGGGCGATTCGCCTGGCGCATTCCAAAGAACGCCTAGATGAGTTCAAACGGGTTGCGGGGATGAGCAAACTCGCTGGGCTACAACTAGAAGTGATTGACAACGACCGCCTGGTCGAGCTTTTTCCCTACCTTGATACGACCGGTTTGGTTGGCGGCATGTGGGACCCGGAAGATGGACACATTGACCCCACGAGTGTGACCAATGCGATGGCCGGACTCGCTCGCAAGCATGGCGCGACTATTGTGCGCAACAATCCGGTTGCCAGCATTGAGCGAGGCAGTGATGGCCGGTGGGTTGTGGAAACTGAAAAAGGCCAGATCACCGCCGAGATCATTGTGAATGCGGCCGGGTTCCGGGCCAATGAAGTTGCTCAGATGATGGGCCACCAATTGCCCATGTGCTCAATGGAGCATCAATACCTGGTAACCGGCGCGATCGACGAACTCAAAGACCGGCCCGGCATGCTGCCCATGCTCAGAGACCCTGATGTGTCTTACTACCTACGCCAGGAAGGCAAGGGGTTGATTGTTGGGCCGTATGAGCCCGGCGGCGTGCCCTGGGCGGTTGACGGCGTGCCCGCTGCATTTGGCCAGGAACTGCTACAGCCCGCACTCGAGCGGCTTGAAGACATTCTGGGCACGGCCATGGAGCAGGTTGCACTTGTGGCCGAGGGCGGGATCAAGACCGTGATTAACGGCCCCGTCACCTATACGCCAGATGGTCATCCCCTAGTAGGGCCAGTGCCGGGTGTGGAGAATTGCTTTTGTATCACCGGCTTTAACTTTGGCATCGTGCAAGGTGGCGGGTCTGGGCACTACATGTCCCAGTACATCATGAACGGGCATCCTGAACTCGATCTTTTCGAGCTCGATCCGCGCCGCTTTGGTGACTATGCAGACCATGAGTTCACCGTCGCCAAAGCGACCGAGGTGTACGCCAATGAGTACCAACTCGGTCAGCCCAATGAGTATGCAATGCGCGCAGCCAAGCGGGGCCAGAAGGTTGGCCCACTCTATGAACAGCACAAAGCGGCCAATGCCGTATTTGGCGCTTACTACGGCTGGGAAAGACCGAGCTGGTTCGCGCCGCCAGGCGACGAGCCTGTCGAGCAACACAGTTTCAGCCGCGGTCACTGGGATGCTGCTATTCGCGCTGAATGCGAAGCCGTCATGAATCACGTTGGGCTGCTGGATCTGAGTCCGTTTACGAAGTTTGAGATTTCGGGGGCAGACGCGCTTGCTTTCTTAGATAGTTTTACGCCGAATCGACTGCCCACAGAGGCGGGCGGTATCGCACTCGCCCACCCTCTGACACCAGAAGGCGGTGTTGCCTGGGAACTATCTACCGTTAAGCTGGAGAACGGTGTCTACTACATGATGGGTCCGGCCACCGGCGAGCGCTTGATTGAAGACTGGCTGCGCGCACGCGAGGGAAAGTTCGCGGACTTGACGGTGACCAACGTCACGGCGCAATGGGGCAGCCTGGTGATTGCCGGGCCGAAAGCGCGTGACCTCCTGCAAAGCCTGACCGATGCCGATGTCAGCAATGAAGCCTTCCCTTGGTTTACCGGTCAGGAAATTACAGTCGCTGGTGTGCCGCTGCGCGCCCTGCGCATGAACTTCGTCGGTGAGCTTGGCTGGGAGTTACACCATCCGATGACGCATCAGCGCAAACTCTATGACGCATTAGTGTCGGCCGGTGCAGAATTCTCGCTGCGGCATTTTGGCCTGCGTGCCATGGACTCGATGCGGATGGAAAAAGCGTATCCCATCTGGGGGCCGGAACTGAACACAGAATTTTCTGCGCTGCAGAGCAGCCTGGGCTTTTTCGTAAAACTCGACAAAGGCGACTTTGAAGGGCGCGATGCGATTGCCGCCGAGAAAGCCGCCGGGCCATCGCACAAGCTCATCTTGCTGGATGTCGAACCGGGTGAAGCGGATGCGCTGGGCAGTGAACCGGTCTTTGATGGCGATGAAATCGTCGGGCAGACTAGTTCAGGCGCCTACGGATACAGACTTAACAAGTCTTTAGCACTGGCGTTCGTCAAAACAGACAAGGCAAGCAATGGCACACAACTCAGTGTGGAAATTCTCGGTGAGCGTCGCTCGGCAACTGTGAGCACCCGATGTTTGTACGACGCGCCAGGTAACAAAATGAAAGCCTGAGAACTTTGCATTTATAGTGCGGGGACTCAACACAAGGAGACCCCGCATGACAACCCTCACCCCACAAGCACTTGAAGCGCTTGCCGAGTTTGATACGCCCACTATTTGCAATGCGCTTGAATTAGTAGTGCCCGAGCGGCGTGGTCACGGGTTTGTGGTTGAAGCCATGGTTTGTCGAGACCCTGATTACAAACCGATGGTGGGGATTGCCCGCACAGCCACTATCCGCGCGTGTGCACCTTCAACCCGTTCGGCAGCGGACGCTGCTGCGCACCGACTGGCCTACTACGAATACATTGCAGATGCCGCGCTGCCTACCGTCAGCGTCATTCAAGACCTAGACCCGATTCCGGGTACCGGTGCATTTTGGGGCGAAGTGAATACGGCAATCCATTTGGGATTGGGCTGCTTAGGGACCGTCACCAACGGCTCCATTCGAGACCTCAACGAGTGCGCGCCGGGCTTTCAGTTACTCGCCGGGAAGATCGGCCCAAGCCATGCCTATGTCCATACCGTTGACTTTGGCGGCACCGTCAATGTTTTTGGCATGACGGTCTCGGATGGCGATGTAATTCATGCTGACAGGCATGGGGCTGTGGTTGTGCCAGCTGATGCCGTCGGAAAGATCGCGGACGCGGTTGACCTGCTCGTCAGACGGGAAGCCGTGATTCTGGATTGTGCAAGGGCGAGTGACTTTAATATTGATAAATTGAGAACGGCGCTTAAGAATGCGGCGGAGATTCACTAACCTTCATAAGCAGTCTGCAGCGCCTCACCATCAGCGAGTGCCATCAAAATCGCTGATGGATTGAGCATGCTCTGATTTCGCAGCAATGAGTGGACGTTCGAACGCCTACCCAATTGGTGGAGGCGGACGGCTTAACGGATTTGCTGAACCGGATAGAGATTTGATCACCTGAACCGACCACCCACCGCCGCGTAATGCGGTTCGGATTCTATAATCGAACATCGACCAATCGCGGGCCAAACAGAAGAACAGAGAACCTGATCTTCAAACTAGCCGAGACGGCAGCGCTGTTAACTGAACAAGCAACAACAATCCTGAGCGACATAAACACATGTGACGACTCAGCAAACTTGGTTAGCGGGTATTGATTGTCGTAACAGTCGCTTTCTTCGCTGAATTCCGTGTCTATACTCTCGATCGTCAAACGTCTCAATTCGTTGATGGTGAGCAGATACTTGCCGCTGTCATCACAAACTTGGCAAGGACATGCTTATGGACCAATCCGTCGAATTCATCGTCAAACAATGAGTCAGGAAGCGTACATCGCTGGAACTGGGACAGCGACCCCTTTTCCGATAAGCACCGATCAGTTCCTGAAGCAAGACAGACTCATGAGAGAACACCTGGGCCAGGCACCGTCCATCATCAACATGGTCGCAAGGCTGGCCAAAGGCACGGGTATTGATACGCGTCACTACGCGCACCCGCACTGGTTGCCCGAAGGAAAGTCGCCGTTCGACTATCCCGAGGCGATTGAGGTGTCGTCGGAACAAGACATCTTTACGCCAAACGGATTCGTGCCGCCGTACCACCAGCGGATGGCAGTCTTTCACACAACTGCCGTAAGAATGGCAGTCAAAGCGGCGGCCAAGGCCCTGCAAGACTGGGGAGGTAGACCCGACGAGATTTCGCATATCTTTACCACCTGTACGAGTGGGTGGAGCGAACCGGGTATCGCCGTGGCAGTCATGCAGGCTCTGGATTTGCCGTCAGATTGCCAGAAAGCTGAACTGAATTTCAATGGCTGTTTTTGTGGCGCTACATGCCTGCGGCTAGCGCGCGATGCTATCCGAGCAGGAGATGCAACGGGCGTTCTTGTCGTCGCTGTCGAGGTTGCTTCGACTCACTACGATTTGAACGCGACCGACACCTCATCGCTGGTGGCGCATACCCTGTTTGCAGACGGAGCCGGCTCCGTCGTACTCGCGCCAGAGGGGCGTTGGAAGTACACCCATGCAGGCATGTCATTGGTACCGCAGAGCACCCATTTGCTCGGACTGGACCCTCCGTTGAAACCAGAGCACTCAGCGTACCGGATGACTCTTGACAAAAAAGTCGGACCGTCGTTAAGAGACTATTTCATGGGCGTAAATGGTGCGAATTTGCTGGCCAAGATAATGCAGGACGAAATGCAACCGCAGCAGACTGCCTTGGCCATTCACCCCGGCGGACCCAATATCCTGCATCACGTTGGCGGCGTATTTTTCAATCGCGGATGGACAGAATCCGCGCTGGACTACTCATACGAAACACTTCGTAGTGTCGGCAATCTTGGCGCGGCAGCTATGCTGTTTGTGCTGGATCGCACATTAAGAGGCACTGAAGAAGACACCCTGATTACGATGGCATTCGGCCCCGGCGTGACGGTTGAGTGGGCGACGCTATCTCGATCAATATAGCTGGAGGTACGAGTCAATCTTGCTGCCCGCGCTTTAACGATACGATCGTCGGATCGATTCAATCGGAAGCTCTGGGCATCGGCGTTGTGTTGCTAACACGACCGAATAAGACACACATGGCTGAGTCAGTGGGCTTATGGTGACTGGCTTGTCGTCTATTTGCGCAGTCTTTTCTGATTTTGCGCCGCCTAAGACCTGAAGTCAGTCAATTGACCTGGGCAGGCAAGAGCATGCTTGCAATGTACGACGATTTGGCGACTATGTTCTTCGGGTGTGGCCACTATGCGCGAGCTTCGTCGCTTACGCGCGATTACCGCGATGTAATGCGAAAGCAGTGCGACTAGTGGGGACTGAGCTAAAGTGAGTGACGGGCGGTGACTTGATGCTCAAAGAGCTCACCTTCCGCGAGACTGCCGCCGTCAGAGAGACAAGCGAGAAGACAGTTCGCCAATAAGCCCTAAGCGTCTTCCGCAAAGCCCGCTTAGGGGGCGACATGAATTGACCGCCTGGTTCCTCGAAGATCTGCTCGAGCCAGGTCATCAAGAGTCGCAGTAGACTGACACTGCAAGAAGCCGAGGCCACGTCCGGGTCGGCACCAGAAGGAAGCTCATAGAGCTGAGCTTCTCTGCTAATTGGAGTACCTAGCCATGAAGGGAATTCGGGTCGGTAACATCGTTGTTCAGCGCATTGTAGAGCTGGAAGACCCTTTCATCCCCATCGGTCAGATGTTTCCCGATGCAACGGCCGAATCGATTAACGCACACCGACCCTGGCTTGAGCCGTGGGCACTGTGCCCGGAAAGCGGCCGACTGATATTGCCAGTGCAAAGTTATCTGCTGAAAACCACGCATCACACTATCTTGATCGACACCTGTGTTGGTAACCACAAGTCGATTCAATTCTTGGATTCCTGGAACAACCGGCAAGACGAGCTTTGGCTTAGACGACTGGCCGCTAGCGGTGTTCACCCGGCAGAAATTGATTTCGTCCTCTGCACCCATTTGCACCTAGATCATTGTGGCTGGCATACGCAGTTGATCAACGGCCGCTGGCAACCGACATTTCCGAATGCACAGTACCTTTTCGCGCGCGAAGAGTTCCAGCACCGCCAAGAAAAAGCCGACGATACGTTCGTTGAGAACATCATTCCTGTCATGGAAGCGGGCCAAGGCGTTCTTGTATCCATGGATCATGCCATTGACAGCGAAGTCTGGCTGGTACCGACGCCAGGCCATACACCTGGCCACGTTTCGATTCATCTCGCTTCTGCGGGCAAACGGGCAGTGATGATGGGCGACGTCATGCACTCGCCTGTTCAGTGCGCAGAGCCCGATTGGCGTGCGGTATCTGACGACAACCCCGACCTAGCGCGGGCCACGCGTCACCAGTTCCTCAATCAACACGCAGAAACGGACACCCTGATTCTGACAGCTCATTTCCCTTCCCCATCCGTTGGACATCTGGTCGGCCATTCGGGGGCATTTCGATTGAATTACCTGTCAACTTGACACCGCAGTCCGTTGAAGACGAAATATCACATCAGCCGAGAGTGCTTTCTGCGGCATTGAGAGTGCAGGCGAGTTCTTTTTCTACACTCGAAAGTGTCATACGTGGTGTCACTGGCGTTTAGCAACCAGATATGTTACTAATTACCTGTGAATAGTCAGTTGCCCATCGCATTGCATATCGTTGGATTCCTCGCCTCAGCCAATGGCACGCCCTTGACATCTGAAAAGATGGCTAGCGTGTACGGAACCAGTCCGGTCGTCTTGCGCCGCGTTTTGAACAAGTTGCGTCAGGCTGGATTAGTCCAGACGCAAAGAGGAGTCAATGGCGGGAGTGTATTGGCAAAGTCACCGTCAGCCATCAACCTGAGGGAAGTCTACGAGTCGATTCAAGACGATAAATCTTTGCTTCCAGAGTACTCAACGAAGTGTTCTGGCACTGTCGCGCCGGTACTGGGAAACTATCTTGACGAACTGTTTGCGCAGGCCGAAGAGGCTCTACTCGCCAAGCTTGAAGGCGTTACCGTCGCGCAAATGGATCGAGTCGTTCGCAGACGAATAATGAGAGCGGTCAGACAGAAGAGTCATCAGTAACAGGAATTTTTTTTCGCTTAATTTGCAACCAGCTTAGTTACTTATTTAAGAGGCATTAATCATGACTACAAAAGTAAAGGGCCAAGGGCTCCTGGGCATCTCTGCGGCGCTATGGCTGATATGGGGCCTGGTCCACGCATTCGCAGGCATCATCACGATCATCAGGGCCACGCCATTGGCAGTCCAGGGAATTGCGGACGCTGTTGAGACGGCCCTGTTGACAGTTGATTATCCTGCCGCTGCCGGGGCAATCATCAATCAACATGGATTCAATTTGCTATGGATTGGATTGGTCACGATTGTTTGCTCGCTATACATATGGCGGCGATCTCGGTCCGCGATTTTTATTGCCGCCATGGTTGGGGGCCTGGCTGATGTCGGCTACTTTATCTTTCTGGACCTGGGTGGGTTCGTCAATTTCGCCCCCGGAACCCTCATGACGATCTTTTCATCACTGGCGATCGCAACGAGCTTTTATGCCTATTTCATCCACATGCGGAAAGAGTGATCCACCTGTTGACGCACTTCAGGCCTAAGCGAGCCGCAGCGTTATCCTGATCCAACAGTAATAATCCCTATAACTGGGGATATGACGACGGGGCGATTCCTATACCGTTAGAGACGACAAACCAAAAAATCGAGAAAGTGCAGCGTCACGGCCGGTGGCGTTCAGGGGAGAATCACGGTGACTACCAGACTCAGCGCGAATCGCTTGACTGTCGCTTTGACAGTACTCTCAACCGCCTTGATGCTTCAGGCATGTGGCGGTGGTGGCGGTAACAGCGGTGGTGGCGGCGGCGATGGCGGCAGCCCTTCCGTTGATTCAGATGCCCAAACAGTCTGGGTTAGCACCCAGTTTATCCCTGAGGAAGGCCAGGGAGGAGATGGCGACGGTGGCGATGGAGATGGCGATGGCGGCATTGGCGCCGGCGGCTCTCTTGGTAAGTTCAACAATGCATCTGTCGAAGTGTTCGACTCGAGCCAGGCGTCTGTCGGCTCAGCACCCGTCGGGGCGAACGGATTCGTAGCCATTCAACCCCCGGCGGACTACAGCGGACCGATTATGACCTCGGTGATTGGCGATGCTAATTCGACCTATTTTGATGAAGCCAAGCTCAGCAATCTGAACACTGGCGCCGGAACCATCCTGACGGCTAGGGTGCCTGCAACTGATAGGACGTTTGGCATCACGCCGCTCACTCATGGCGCTGCCGCGTTTGACGAAGAGCGTAATCGAACAACCGGAGGCACGCTCACGAGGAATTCGATTGAAGTCTCAAATGCCGCTATGCTCACGCAGATCAACCGATTCTTACCCGCCGATCAGCAACTAACGGATATCTTGCAGGTACCCGTGCTGGTTGACAGTGCTCAGTCTTTGAGCGCACTAACCGACACCCCTGCCGGACGCTATGCCAGAGCGATCGCGTCCTTTGCGATTGCGGCGCAGAAATTTAATCCTTCACTCGCGAATCCAGCACAGGCGTTCACCCTAGGGCTGGCCAACGATATGACTGATGGGGTGATTGACAATCGCGACGTCAATGGCCAACCCATCGCGCCGGCGGCAACCCTGCCCTACCAATCGACTGAATTAAAGACCGCATTGGCCGCTGCGTTTGACGAAATAGAAGCGGGCCAGAATCCAACGACTCCAACTAATCCGCCACCCGGCCCACTATTTCCGTCGGCTGACGTTTGTGCAGTGACTATCGTGACAGGGGGTCAGGTCTATACGTCAGTTGGCATTCGGACTGAAAAAATCAACGATGGATACATCGCATACTGCAGCCATCAGACGGGTCAAAGCAGCCCAATGGAGTTCGTCCGACTTGTGTTCGCCGTTGAGGCTGATGATCCTAACTACATTAGTGAATTCTGCGGGTTACGTGGCGATGCCGTTGTGAGAACGGCGAGTGATAACCCGCCGTTTTACGTCGCCTTTTCCACGCGTCGACAGGTAGCCGCTGATATCACCTTACCCAATATTCGCAATGTGCCTCTGGCTGTCATGCGTCGTGCTGTTGAGGCAGGTGTGGGCAGACCCTGCCCATAGTTGGCTAGTGAGACGTCAATTTGGGTGCAACTTGGCGTAACCCGCCAACAATCTCTGGTGCATATCGCAGCCAGCCAAATCTAATCCCGGTGCCTGATAATCAAAAAACCGCTCTTCCCGCGCTAACAGCGCGCGCGCTCGTTGCAACGATTGCTCACCGTAGAGCGAGACGAGAGAGCTTTCATAGGCGGTGGGGTTTTCGAGTTGATGAAGCGCTGCTATCGCACCATAAACCAGGCGCCTGTCAGTGGCGAGCTCGGGGTAGTAACTAATCCACTCGCACCCCTGAGAGATTGCTTCGTCATCACCAATGGCCAGGCCCAGCAGCGTTTTTAGTTCACCAATGCGCAGGTCCTGCCAGAACGGATCATTGCCAGGTGCAAGCCCGATGACAACAGCGACTAATCGGTCATCCATAATGCCGCTTTCATTCAGGGTTTCCAGCAGGTCGGCGCATTCCTCATCATCCAGATCTGGCAGATTCAACACGGCCTCTCGGAACGGCACGGCGTGGCTGTTGTTCTCCCATTCGAGTTCGTCGATCGGGTAAATCTCAGACAATCCCGGCACCACAATACGGCAGGCATACACACCCAAATGCGTGAAGTCACTCACGTAGATATCGTGACCACTCTGATGCATGGTGTTGACGAGCCACTCATAGTCTTCAGTTGTTGTGGTGCCGAAATTCCAGTCATTGAATGGGTAGTCGGGCTGATTGCTGAGGAAGCGCCAACTGATAATGCCGCTTGAATCAACAAAGTGAATTTCAATATTTGGGGCGCTGGCGATTTCTTCCATGTCGTGGCCGGGCGGTGGAAATCCCTCCAGCGAATCAAGTGCGCGACCTTGCAGTAACTCTGTCAGGGCCCGTTCGAGCGCCACTTCAAAACGTGGATGCGCGCCAAAGCTCGCAAAGCAACCCTGATCTTTCGGGTGTAACAGAGTCACATTCATCACGGGATACTGTCCGCCCAGTGATGCATCCTTAACCAGAATACCGTAGCCGGCAGCGCGCAAACCAGCAATGCCTGCGGCGATGCCCGGGTAGCGATTGATTACCGACTCCGGCACATCCGGCAAACAAATTCCTTCGCTGATGATCCGAAACTTGATGTGCCGCTCGTAGATCTCAGACAAAGCCTGCGCTCGCGCTTCTTGCTGAGTATTGCCGGCCGACATGCCGTTGCTGACATAAAGGTTACCAATGACGTTAACCGGAAAATAGACCGTCTTGTCGTCGCGCAGGCGGACGTACGGGATGGTGCAGATCCCACGTTCGCTATTGCCTGAATTGAAGTCAACCAGCGTAGTCGCCGGAATACTCTGATTCGGGTTGTAGAACGCCTGTAACTCGGGAGTCAGTAAACCTTTGGGCCATGGCGCCGGCGCGTCATCGGCATCTGCATTCGCGTCAGCATCAATTGCGAACCACTTCTCCTGAGGGTAATGCACAAACGAGCGCCCTGACCCTTCGGCAAACTCGCGACCCAGGTAAAAATCACTCCAGAAATAGTTGCACGACAAACGCTCGAAATACTCGCCGAGCGCACTGGCCAGCGCCGCAAGTTTGGTCGCCCCTTTGCCATTGGTGAACATAAGCGAGCAGTCTCTGTCTCGAATGTGGACTGACCAAATACTGTCAACGGGGTTCAGCCAGGACTGCTCATCAATATTGAAACCAAGTGCCAGCAACTTGCTTTGCATGGTGCTGATGGATGATTCCAGCGACGCATCTTTACCGGTTATGAAGCTTTCTGCTGACATAAGTGTCCTGGCCGTGGCTTGAGTTGAGGGTCAAAGGCGGCAAGGGTAACAGGTCAGCTAAGCAGCGCCCGGCTCCAGCGCGCTCCAGGCCAGCCGCAGCGCAAGTAAGGTCAGCGTCCACTTGAAGATCATCGCAAATCGCTTTTCGGGCAATCGCGACAACAGATGCTTGCCGAGCAGCGTACCGCCGTAGCCCGACACAATCATCGCCACAATCAATGCCAGCCACTCGCTGTAGGCAAAACCCAGCCAGCCGAACGCCACGACCTTCAGCCCGTGTTGCACTGTCATGACCGCACCATGGCAGGCCACAACTCCCTGGCGGCCCAGCGCTTCTACCCGCCAGAACGTGGCAACCAACGGCCCGGTCGCGCCCAGGAACATAGTTGCAAACGTGGCCACCGCCCCCACGATGGTGAAACTTCGGTCAGCGATGGCACGCTTGGAGATGCCCGGCATCCAGAGTGACCACAAGATAAAGCTGGCAAGCAAGCCCAGTAGCAGGCGCTGCGGCAGGGCCACAAAGACCATAGTAGCGAGAGCGACGCCGAGTAGTGAACCCAACGCGAACCAGCCCACAATCGGCCAGCGCACAGACGAGCGCATCGCATAGGTTCGCCCTGCGTTCGAGCCCATTTGCACAACGCCGTGCAGGGGCAGCACGATAGCAGGTGGCAGTATCAGCAGCAGCATCGTGATGAGCGCGACGCCTCCGCCGATGCCGAAGGCTGCAGTAAATGCAGAGGTAAAAAAAGAGAGCACAGTCAGGGCGATTGCCCAGCCGGTACTCAGTTCTGCTGGCAGCCAGACATCTAGAAACGTCATAGGGATTTAGAAGACGTAGGTCTAGGAGGCGAGCACAGCAGTCGCCTGCATCGTGAGCCAGCCATCTTGATCTTTTGCCCAGAGTTGCACGGTTTTACCGTCCGCTTCACGCTTGCCACAGACAAAGAAATGCCCCGGCTCAAATACCGGCCGCTGCGCGCGAAACTCATAACTCACGATAGCAGGATCATTCAATTCGTGGCGTAAGGCATCCAGCAAGAGCATCGCGATCAATGGTCCGTGAACGACAAGACCAGCATAGCCTTCAACGCCCGTCGCATACTCACGGTCATAGTGAATACGGTGCCCATTGAATGTCAGCGCGGAGTATCGAAACAGGAGTACCGGGTCCGGGTCAATCCGGCGCGCCCAATCATGCGTGGTGGGCGCCGCTGCTGGCTTGGGCGGCGGGGCGTTTGGATCAGGCGCATCCCGATAAACAATGTCGTGGTTCTCGACGAACGCCGGCTTTTCAGGGACTGTCGCGCGATAAACGTCGTGGCGAACTTTGACGAACACCAGGGTCCCGGACCGCCCCACTTTCTCGGTCACATTTTCAATGGTTGAGCGACGTTCAATTTGATCACCCATGAGCAAGGGTTGGTCAAACCGAAACTGGCTGCCTGCCCACATGCGTCGTGGTTGAGGCACTGGCGGCATAAAACCGCCGCGTGACGGATGGCCGTCCTCGCCAATAGCGGCCTGTTGCGCGATGGGCAAAAAGTAAAGCCAGTGCCAAAGGGCCGGTAGAGTAACGCCGGCTGCCGGCCGCTCGCTGGGACGATTCAGCATGGCTGCCAGCGCACTCGCCGGCGTTGGTGTCACCTGATCTATCGTGGTTTCAGTGCGGCCAATCCAATCAGTCAGTGGTGCTGTACCCACTCAGACTTTCTCAAAGATCGTCACGTTAGCCATTCCACCCCCCTCGCACATGGTCTGCAGACCATAGCGCTTATCGTGGCGATGCAGGGCGTGAACGAGTGTCGTGGTCAGCTTGGTCCCAGAGGCCCCTAGCGGGTGGCCCAGCGCAATTGCACCGCCATGGACATTGAGTTTTTTGGGGTCTGCCCCTGTGGCCTGCAGCCACGCCAGCGGCACAGGCGCAAACGCCTCATTAACTTCAAACAGATCAATATCGTCAATGCTCATGCCCGCTTTCTTAAGCGCGACTTCCGTAGCTGGAATCGGCGCTTCCAGCATGATGACTGGATCATGACCAAGCAGACTCAAGTGATGAATCCGCGCGAGCGGCTCAACACCGAGCTTCTTCAGGCCAGCATCATTGACGACCATGACGGCAGTCGCTCCGTCGGCGATCTGGCTGGCAGAGGCTGCGGTGATACAGCCCTTCTCATGCAACAGCTTGACCTGTTTGATTCCCTCAAGCGACGCATCAAAGCGGATGCCTTCATCACGCCGATGCATGTCACCGCTGCCACTGCCATCAGCCAGCTTGACCTCAAGCGGCAAAATTTCAGCCTCAAAGGCGCCGGCTTCGGTCGCAGCGATCGCTCTTTGGTGACTGTCAAACGCGTACTCATCCAATGCGTCGCGATCGAGTTTGTACTTCTTGGCCATCATCTCGGCGCCGGTGAACTGGCTAAATTCAATATCGGGGTAGCGTTCAGCCATGGCCGGGCTCATGTAAACCCCCATGTCATTTTTTTGTGGCAGCACCACCGAGGCACCCATGGGCACACGGGTCATGCTTTCGATACCACCCGCAATCACGATGTCTTGTGTGCCCGACATCACAGCCTGCGCGGCAAAGTGCAAGGCCTGCTGAGACGAGCCGCACTGCCTGTCGATCGTTGTGCCCGGTACAGACTCTGGCAACTTAGACGCAAGCACTGCATTACGCCCGATGTTCATGGCCTGCTGCCCAATCTGAATGACGCAACCCATGATGACATCATCAATACTGGCCGGATCGGCACCTGTGCGATCTACCAGCGCATCGAGAACTTTGCCGCCGAGGTCGGCAGGGTGCCAACCTGACAATGCCCCCCCTTTTCGGCCAGCGGCGGTTCTGACGGCTGCGACGATATAGGCTTGACCCATGATTGATGCTCCTGCGCTTTGAAGGTTTTCTAAGTGAATGCTGAGTGAGTATTGAGAATGGTTTACTTCGTCGCAGCCAGTCCGATTGACCGGGCCACCACTTCTTTCATGATCTCATTGGTGCCGCCATAGATACGCTGAACCCGAGAGTCGGCCCATGCGCGTGCAATCGGGTACTCCCACATATAGCCGTAGCCGCCATGCATTTGAACGCAGTCGTCCACGATCTGGCATTGCAAATCTGACACCCAGTACTTCGCCATTGAGGCAGTTGCGGTGTCAAGCTCGCCTTTGAGCATAAGCTCTATGCAGCGATCAACAAACACCTGCGCTACCTGGGCCTGAGTCTGCAATTCCGCGAGCTTGAACCGAGTCGTTTGAAAGCTCGCAACCGTCCGTCCGAATGTTGTCCGTTCTTTCACGTAGTCCATCGTCCAGTCAATGGCGGCCTGCGACAGTGCAATGCCTGAAATAGCGATTTGCAGACGTTCCCACGGAAGCTCTTGCATCAGGTACACAAAACCCTGATTCTCGTCGCCCAAAAGGTTCTCTGCCGGGACACTGACATTATCGAAAAACAACTCGCAGGTGTCTTGCGCTTTCATGCCCACTTTTTTCAATCGGCGCCCGTGCGTAAATCCTTCCATACCTCGCTCAACCAGCAACAGGCTGGTGCCCTTGGCACCTTTGGACGGATCAGTCTTGGCGACGGTAATCACCATGTCGGCATTCCAGCCATTGGTGATGAAGGTCTTTGAGCCGTTTAGCTTGTAGCCGCCTTCGGTTGCAGTGGCAGTCGTCTTGATGCCCTGCAAATCAGAACCGGCAGCGGGTTCACTCATGGCGATGGCGCCGATGACTTCTCCGCTAGCCATGCGTGGCAGCAATCGCTGCTTTTGCCCATGGGTCCCGTACTTTAATAAGTAAGGCGCCACGATTTCGTTATGCAATGAGAAGCCCACCCCACTCACGTTTGCACGAGCAATCTCTTCCTTGAGAACGACGGAATACAGACGATCGACACCAGCACCGCCATACTCCTCAGGCATGGTTGGGCAGAGAAAGCCATTCTCACCGGCCTTTAGCCAGACTTCCCTATCGACAAACCCCTGCTCTTCCCACTGGTCATGATGGGGAACAACTTCGCGCTCCAGAAAGCGGCGTAGTGAGTCGCGAAACATCTCGTGTTCTTCGTTGAACAGGGTGCGTTCAATCATCGGGGTCTCCAGTTGTTTATAGGGCGGGTGCAACGGCCACTGTCACCGTATTATCCCACGCTGCCACGCCGCCACCCCCCAAAAGCAGCGAAGTGCGCGTTTTATTGCCTGGGCGTTGATCGCCGCAACAGCGGCAAAAATCTGGCGCTTTTTGTCTGTTCGGGCGGCGCCGGACGCACCTACCCGCCTGTCACTGTTACCAAAGTTCACTGGACGATAGCAAAGATCGCCAGGCCGTTCTATTTCGCCCACGTTGGCTAACCGGATGTCGGCGTAACCAATCCACTGATCCTCAGTCTCTCTGCTGTCAGGTGATTCGGATTCAGAATTAGTTCATCGAAGTTCGTCAGCTGGGAGCCCGATTGGCACTCATTTGCCGTTGGCTCAATCTTGGCGCGCATATCGCGCCGTGTGGGCGTATGTGGCCTGCGCTTGGTCCGCACCAGGCAGACGGTGGAATTGCGCCAGGCCGAGTGCCCCCGCCAGCCGGCGCTAAAACAAGGGAAGGTTTGTCATCGAAGTCACGCATGTCTTTAGCGCGTTCGCCGTCGCGCTGTGCCTGAGCGCCCTTTGGGCCCTGCTACTGCTCAACACCATTGTGCGGCTACGGGACCCCTGTGGGCATCTGGCCTATCGCGCTTTCGTCTACGACGGGTACCGGCGTCAGAACAATTACCGCCAACTAGCCAGCAGCGCAATCTGTGCCCTGCAGGTGATGTCAGTCTATATGGCCAACACGACGGTTTCTGTCTGGGTGCTGCTGCCCGGCGCGCTGTTTGGAGCCCATTTGATTGCTGGGGTCATATTGGTCATTCGCAACCTCCATACGATGCACTTTGATGACGAAGAGGTTGACCCTTGTTGGCAAAGCCTTGTGCTGGCGCTAACCTGGCCCGTCTGGTTGAACCTGTCGGATAGAAACCAGGTAAGCCGCTAAGGCCTCTGCAACGAGGCTCTTGCAGGCATCAAGCTTGCATCTAGTGAGTCTATTAAGGCTTTAAGTTGCCCTGAGCTTCGGGTCTTAGGCACGCAGGTATGATCAGTTTTTGATTGCACTTGCCAAAGCACACATGACCAATTCGCAGGGAACCCGCTCCGCCCACCCCAGAATCTGCCTCGTTTGCACCGACGATGATTCGCTCATCAAGAAACTCACAGCGCAGGCTGCCCGCCAGGGCGCGACACTCGACGTTAGAGAGTCCTCTAATGGGCTCAGCGAGGTTGTCTGGCAGACGCTTGAGACCCTGCCAACCGCCCCAGCCCTGACTGACTCTCCGCAACCCAGTGCGCCGGGTGCCGCGGTGATAGCGATGACCACTGGTTTTGGCCCGCCGGACCAAAGTGGCGGTCATCTGCCGCTACTTAGGCTTTCCGATCCTGGTGTTGATGGGTCACTGGCTGAACTGATGCCCTCGACACTCGCAACCGATGCCCTGCCCGAACTGTTCGCCGCTTCCTGTGCTGCGATGGGATACCTGCCGGTTGTACTGACAGGCGCGCCAAAAGGGTTTGCACCACGAACAGCCCATGCCCTCATGATTGAAGCGATGGCATTGATGGGCGAAGGCGTCAAACCTGAGGCAATCGAAGCAGCGGCCGCTTCCGCCGGTTTCAAAGAGCCTCCGCTACTGATGCTTGACAGAATGGGGCTTGGCGTTTTGGATGAATTGCTACATGCCTCCGGTCATGATCATGGGCATCACCACGGACATGATCATGACCACGGGCATGACCACAGTCACGGCCATAGTCATCACCACCACCATCATGACCACGCTCACGATCAAGCGGCTGACGTGATGCCAGAAAGCGCAATCTACGTTCTTGAGAAAATGGCACATGGCTTTGACCGGATGGGCGCGACGAGCGGCTACGGTTTTTATGAACATGAAGAAGATGGGAGCGTTGAATTGTGGGATGGCCTGGATGTCTTTACTCGCGGCGCCAAAGCCGTGCCGCAGGCAGACATCGCTGATCGGCTTCTCTTCAGCGTCGCGATCGAAGTTCAGCGTTGCATTCAAGAAGGCTTACTGGCCAGTAGCGACGCTGACAAAGCGAGCGTGGCAGCCGGTGTCTTTCCTGCCAATCATGGTGGCGTATCGGCCTGGCGGGAAAACCTTGGCAAAGCGGCATTTTCAGCTCGAGCAGGTGAATTGAGCGATCGATATGGCAAACGGTTTGAGGTGCAAGCATGAGTTTGCGTGATCGACACGAAGGTGTACGCGAAGACAGCCTTCTGCATGGGTGGGCTCAACCCGTAGATCCACGACCGGCAGCGACTGTCATGTTGCTGCGCGACGGCCCTGACGGCCTGGAAGTCATGATGACTCGGCGCTCGCTCTCGGCAAGCTTTGCTCCAGGTGCCTATGTGTTTCCAGGCGGCCGACTCGACGATGCAGACCAGCACTGGGCAGCACAACTGTCTGACCCGGGCACCTCTGCCGATCAGCAACTCACCTCGGCTTTTGCGCTAGCGGCGATTCGCGAGTCATTTGAGGAACTCGGGCTCATGCTCGCTCAGGACGCTGTCGGCAACTGGCCTGACTCTGCCAGTATCGCTCGGATGGATCGCTCTGGCAGTACACCGTTTACGGAAACCCTCGCAAAGCATGATCTCTCGCCAGCACTCAATTCAATTCACTGGTTTACCCACTGGGTGACCGACCGCGATTTACCCAAGCGTTTCGACACCCGTTTTTTTGTCGCCGCTATGCCGCCCGGACAAAACCCGGTAGCAGATGAAAGCGAGCAGTTCGAGCCCGTGTGGGTGAATCCGCGCATGGCACTAAAGCGCCATGACGAAGGCCAGTTTGAAATGGTCTTCCCGACCATTCGGACGCTACGACATTTGAGCAACTATGCGAGCGCGGCAGATGTGCTTTCATTTGCGTCCAGCCTCGACCCGGTTGCCGACTCGCGTCGCTGGCATTCCTGTCCGCGGGCTGGCAAGCTGCGCGGCGAAGTACAGCGCTTTAGTGAGAACGAGTCGGCCTATGGTGAGCTTGAATTGGTTTGCCCCGATGGCAGCATTCATCACACCCTCGACTGGCAACATGAACCCGTTAAGCTGCTGCGCTATCTTTGGCGAATCACAGCGCCCAACCCTGGCCGGATGACGGGCCCCGGTACTAACTGTTATGTGATCGGGGACGGCGATGAGTTTGTGGTGGTCGATCCAGGTCCCAACCATGCTGAACACTTGGCACGCATTGCCGCATTGGTGACCGGCAAACTCGTCGCGATTGTCTGCACCCATTCACATCCAGATCACTACCCCGGCGCTGCGCCGTTGCGCGAGCTAGTTGGTCAATCGAACGTGCCCATTCTTGGCCGCCTGGCCGGCCCCGATTTCAATCCCAACTGGGTGTTTGAACCTGATCGAGAGTTGCAAGACGATGAAGTCCTGCTCTGTGGCAACGAGCGGATTCGCATGCTGCACACACCCGGCCATGCTTCAAACCATGTTTGCCTGCTGCTTGAACATGACGGTCTGCTTCTTTCGGGTGACCATATCCTGAATGGATCAACCACGGTGATCGATCATCCTGACGGCAATATGCTTGCCTACATGAACTCCCTTGATCGACTCAAAGCAGAGCCTGCGCACTTCATTTTGCCGGCGCACGGTTATGTTCTGAATGAACCCGTCGCTCATATCGAAGGCCTCATCAGGCACCGCCTAAAGCGCGAAGCCAAAGTCCTTAATGCAGTGAAGCAGGCTGGCCCGGCAACCCTGGATGAGCTTGTTTTGCTTGCCTATGACGACGTAGACAAACAGTTACATCCAGTTGCCAAACGATCGCTCACGGCCCATCTTTACAAACTGCTTGAAGAGGCGATTCTGTCCTTTGATGAACCCGCACAACAATGGGCAGTCTCCGCCTAACGACTTTGGGCGATATCGATTCCGGTGAAAAAGCCCTATGGTTGTGTCAGTACAACCCTCGGTCAGCCAGCGGGCTCCGCCGGACTCAAAAACACAACGCCAGCGACGTTCTCTGCCCGTCTGACGGGATATACTTCGTTGATAAATATCCACATTTGATGGAAAAGGCGCTACCAGGCGGGATCATTGTGGATCACGCAACATTCAGGGGCCGCTGATTCCCAAACGAGCCAGTCGCATGTCCAATCAATCAGAGTCACTTCATTTAAAACCCGCTGATGGCCCCTCAGGTGGCACCAGCAGCGAATTTGAACTTGAGATCGCTGGACACCTGGTCGAAGCCTTGAATCTTGAGGTTGCCCCCGCCGAGATTGATCCTGAGGAGCGTCTATACGATGGCAGCCTTGGGCTGGACTCAATTGACATTCTGGAAATCGCCCTGACAATTTCCAAGAAATACGGCCTGCAACTCCGGGCGGACGACGAGAACAATCACCAGATTTTTGCGACGTTGCGCACACTCGCTGCGCACGTGCAGGCTAACCGCCAGGCGTGAGGGCAAAGGCTGTCGCCTGGCTGGTGGCGGCTGCGAGCGTCATCGGACTGCTCACCTACGGCCTCATAGCCCACAAATTCAGTATTGTTGATGACCGCTCCGCCGGGAGCTACACGTTTGCGATTGCCTCAATTTTCGGAGTACTAGCCTGTACCGCCGCGTTCAATAAGGCCTGGAAGTCACTCGCCCTGACTGTTACGGCCGGCGTCTTGTTTGGCTGGTGGTTCTCGCAACACGCTCAACTGAGCACAACCTGGATTTACCTTATCCAGCACGCTGGCGCCCACGCGAGCCTGGCCGTGCTGTTCGGTTCGTCTTTGCTGCCCGGACGCACGCCACTGGTCACGCGCATGGCTAGCCTGCTTCATCCTGAGCCAGACACCGACCGCAATCGATACACCCGCCAGGTGACCTGGGCATGGACGCTTTATCTTGTGACAATCGCATTAACGTCTATCACGCTGTTCATGGGGGGGTGGACTGTTGCATGGTCATGGCTTGCAAACGTGCTGACCATTCCGCTCCTGACACTGATGTTTGTAGTCGAATTCATTGTGCGCAAATACAAACTGCCCAACGAAGCGCCCGGTCGTTTGTCTGACGGATGGAAGGCCTATCAGCAAATGCGCGCTCAGGACTCTCAGACGAGCCAATCCGGATGAGCCGAATGATCTCGCTTTTACCGAGACACCAGCCAACAGATCCTGTTGCGTATATTGACGGGTTACCGATCACGGCGCGGCAACTGGCCGCTGATGCCCACCAACTGGCTGCACGGCTGCCAGCGCACGGGCAAATGCTCAACACATGCACTGACCGTTATTGGTTTCTCGTCGGTTTGACTGCGGCTATGCTGCGCGGACAATTAAGCGTGCTACCGCACAACCATGTACCTGACACACTCGCCCTTCTCAAGCAGGAGTTTTCCGGCCTTTACTGCCTGAGTGGTCCGGCCCTGTCCGTAGCTGACGTGCCGGCAGTTCATCTTGATCAGCAGCATGCTGAAACTGATGACAGCGAGTCTTCCGATCCGGCAACCCTTGTTTTCGATGAGTCTCAGCCATGTGCCTGCCTGTTTACGTCCGGCTCAACCGGACAGCCGATTGCCTATCAGCGAACTTGGGGAGTCGTGACAGACAGCGCCGTCTCGGCCGCTGACAGACTTGGCCTGCTCGGCACAGACGGGCAAGGCAAGCGTGCAGCCAATGTCTTGGCAACCGTGCCAGCGCAGCACTCTTATGGCTTTGAATCAAGCGTTTTTCTCGCCCTGGTCTGTGGTGGCGCACTTTGTGCAGAACGCCCGTTCTACCCGGCAGATATTGCATACCATCTAAGCCAGTTGCCACGCCCAAGCATTCTCGTGACCACCCCAGTCCATTTGCGTGCGTTACTGGGAGCCCGCGTTCAACTGCCGCCTACTGACATGATCATGTCGGCCACTTCGTTATTGCCGCGCGAATTGGCAGCAGAGGCTGAACAGCGTTTTGAAGCACCATTGCAAGAAATCTATGGCGCAACAGAGTCAGGACAAACGGCTTCGCGAGAACCCGTCAGAGAGGAACAGTGGACGCCCCTGCCTGGTGTCACTATCTCGCAAACCGACGGCCAGGCGATGGCCAGTGGCGGACACACCGGCGCATCAGTTCGCTTGAGCGACTACCTGGACATTCAATCTGACGGTCGCTTTCGATTGATCGGCCGAACAGCCGACAGTGTGAATGTTGCTGGTAAGCGAAGCTCCATCGTGCATCTGACCAGTCAACTGCTTAGCATTGAAGGCGTTTCTGATGGTGTCTTTCTTTTGGCAGACTCTCAGGATGATCTCATTCGACTGGCCGCATTCTTTGTGTCCGACTCTCTAAGTCGTGCCGAGGTACTCGACCAACTAAAACCACTTATTGAACCCGCGTTCTTACCCCGCCCATTGATTCAGCTTGAGTCAATTCCGCGCGACGGCACGGGCAAAGCCACACGTCAGCGCCTGCTGGACTTGTTGGCAGTTCACGGCGGCGCGCATCGTAGCGAACAAACATGAGCGACACAGCAGAGCTGGCCATATGCGTGCCGGATACACCAGCTTGGGCCGCAGGCCATTTCCCCGGAGATCCGCTCATGCCCGGCGCCAAATTGCTCGACCTGGTCATTGAAGCGCTGCAGGGAGCAGGCGCACTGGCTCCAGGACCTGTCAATGTGGCGCAAACGAAATTCACAGCCCCGGTTCGCCCCGGAGCGATGGTCGTTTTGACCCATGAGGTCAACGGAGACCGTATTCGATTCACGTGTGCGGTCAAAGACCTCACCGTGGCGACGGGCCAACTCGCCAGCGTGTCATGAGCGCAGCTGACAAAAATCTTGCCTGGATGCAACGGCCCGAGCGTGGCCATGAGGCCTGGATTAAGTTCGTGGCGTTTGGGGCCAAGACTTTTGGCCGCCGATTCACGAGACTCTTCTTGTATCCGGTCGCTGGCTGGTTCTGGGCGCGCACACCCGCCGCCAGACAAGACTCAGCCCGCTACCTGCGTCGGGTGCTTAATCAACCCGTCACAGCACGCCACACTTTTCAGCACTACCTATCATTCGCTGCGACGATTCTCGACCGAATGTATTTCCTGCAGGGCAGACGGGACTTATTCGAGCTGGAAGTTTTCGGGCGTGAGACACTATTTGACCGGCTTGCCGAAGAGCGCGGAGTCTTTATGGTGGGTGCGCATATGGGCAGCTTTGAGTCGCTGCGCATCATGTCTCGCAAACATCAACAGTGGCGGGTCAGCATGGCGATGTTTGAGGAAAACGCCCGGCAAATTGGCGCGGTCCTGCGAACGGTAGACCCGCAACTGGAAGAGATGATCGTGCCGCTCGGGCAAATGGATTCAATGCTGAAAATTCAGGCGCGACTTGATCGCGGCGATATGGTGGGCTTTCTCGCTGATCGCACCATTGGTCAGGACACCATCCAGACATTGCCCTTTTTGGGCGAGCCCGCGCCCTTCCCGACCGGCGTCTTTCGCATGGCTGCCGTGCTGCGTCGTCCAGTCATC
Source organism: Burkholderiaceae bacterium (assembly GCA_045106815.1). Classification (GTDB taxonomy): domain Bacteria; phylum Pseudomonadota; class Gammaproteobacteria; order Burkholderiales; family Burkholderiaceae_E; genus JAUIAI01. The sequence continues at coordinate 165,247 of JBGCFG010000003.1, forward strand.
GTAATGGCCGGCCTCTACCTGGGCAAAAACCGCTACCGGCTTCACTTTGTTGAACTGGCCGACTTCACGGACACGCCGAGAGCCCAGCGCCAGCAGGCGGTCTCTGATGCGGTCAAGAACTATGCCGGCATACTCGAAAAGTTCTGCCACGAAGCGCCCTTTAACTGGTTTAACTTCTACGACTTCTGGGCACCGCCCGCCAAGGACGAACACCCTTGATCTCTCTGAGCACCACGGCAGCGACCTTGGCATGGCAGGGGCAGCATTTGATTAGAACGTCGGTTGTAGTCTTAGCTATTCTGTTCTGCGCGTCGGATGCATGGGCTCAGACGCCTCTTGAGGCATTGTTTACGAACCTGGCTGGCGACGGCCCCAAGCGGTCGAGCTTTTACGAAATACGGCGACTCAGTGAAATCGATCTGCCGCTCGAGTCGCGCGGTGAGTTGCATTACGATCCGCCCGCAACCCTGCGCAAGATCACCACCGAGCCCATCGCCGAGCAACTCGAACTCAATGAGTCTTCTCTGTCGGTCACAATCGGCGGAACCACGCGGGAACTACCCCTGGACGCCGTGCCTGCAGCTGGCGCTTTGGCTGCCGCTCTGCGTGGCTTACTAGCTGGCCGTTTGTCCGACGTACAAGAACACTTTTCGATCAGTCTGTCACCTGATACAGCGGACTGGCAAATGACGCTTTCCCCGCGCAATCAGGCAGTCTCGTCTGTTCTGCAACGCATTGAGGTGCGGGGCGAAACACGGAACATTCGCCAGATCGAAATTTTGCAAACCAACGGCGACGAGTCTGTCATGCAGATTCTCGCCACCCAATAGGCTCGCCACCTTGGCTCGCTGGGTGATTCTGAGTGTTTGGTTGCTGATGCTTGCTGTTTCAGCAAGCCTGATTCTGCGCGCGAACATTCTGACCGATATGAGCGTGTTCCTGCCTGCATCACCCAACACGGAACAAAAACTGCTGATCGCCAACTTACAACGCGGGCAAACGTCTCGCACATTGCTCGCCTCTGTTGGGCCGGTGAGTCCGCAGGCGCAACGCGATCTTTCGCAAAAACTCGCCACGGCCTGGCGCAGTATCGACGGCATTTCCATTGTCAGCAATGGCGATTTGAATGACTTCAGTACTGAGCGCGACTTATTGTTCGAGCGCCGCTACCTGCTGAGCGATGTGAGTGAGACCTTTCAAGACGAGGCGCTGCAACAAAGCCTGAGTCGCGCACGCGCCCTGCTCGCCAGTTCGGCGGGGCTTTTTAACAAATCCATGATCTTGTCCGATCCCACTGGCGCCGGACTTGCCGCGCTGGAAAGCCTTGCCGGCAGTGGCGGCCCGAAACGTCATGCAGGTGTCTGGGTCAGCCCCGACGGGCAGGCACTGCTGTTCGTTTTGAATCTTGCATCAGACGGCGCAGATCTCGATACGCAAGAACGTGTCATCAATGAGGTCGAGGCAGCGTTTGGTGGCGTGCAAATCCCTTCGGGCGCCACGCTCACGCTCACTGGCGCACCGACGTTTGCAGTTCAATCTCGCAATGAGATTCGCGGTGATGTCATTTTGCTCAGCGGTGTGGGCATAGCCTTGATCATCACGCTGCTCATTGGCATGTTCCGCTCCCTACCGGCATTGCTGGTTGCGCTGGTGCCGCTTGGAACGGCTGTCCTGATCGGCGCTGCGGCAACAGCATTGAGTTTCGGATCACTGCATGCCTTAACGCTTGGTTTCGGAGTTGCCTTGATTGGTGAGTGTGTCGACTACGCGCTCTATCACTTGGTTGGGCGTCAATCGAGTGAGCAGCAACAGGCCCGATTCTGGTCACCGATCCGCCTCGGATTGCTGACATCCCTGACCGGCTTCACGGCCTTGTTGATTTCCGACTTTCCGGGTCTGGCTCAGCTATCGATGTTTGCGATGGCAGGCCTTACGGCTGGCTTTCTCACCACCCGCTGGGTCTTGCCTTTAATACCCCTTGGTCGCGGCCGTCATGACAGCTTCGTACGCATGGAGGCGTGGTTGCAGGGCGCGCGCGTCACCATTGGCAAAGGATGGCCAGTCGCCCTGGTTACCGTCCTCGCATGCCTGGTCATCGCCGTACTTAACCGAGGGACGCTCTGGAGCACCGATATTGCGGCACTAAATCCGGTCTCCGCACAGGCCCAGGCCGTCGATACGGTCATGCGCGAAGCGCTCGGCGGGCCAGACGTCAACAACCTGGTGATCGTTCGGGTGAATGAAGCGGGCGAGGATGTTCTATCGGCGACAGCCGCCGTCGCCCGTGCACTCGACTCACTCGTGCTAACCGGACAGTTGCGCGGCTATCAGAGCGTCACAAGCCTGGTGCCACCGCTATCAGAGCAACGCGCCAGGCAAGCGTCACTCCCGGAGCCAGACGCGCTGCAAAAGCAGATAGCGCGCCTTAGCGAAACCACAGGCTTGTCAGTCAAAGCGCTCGCCACATTTGCCAACGACGTCGAACAAGCGCGCAACAGGCAGTTGATTACACCGGCTGACTACGACGGCACGCGTTTAGGGGCGACCGTTCAGACACTGCTGACCGAGGTTGATCAGCGTGCGACCGCGATCATCCCGCTAACACTCGATGTTGATCGGCCAGTCGATGCCTCGCAAGTACAAGCCTTACTCGACCAAGCCCTCGCGACTGACCCCGCATTAGAAACGGCGCGGGTAACTGTCTTGAATATGAAAGCGCGCACAGACGAACTCTATGCTCAGTACATTTCAGATGCGGTCAAGTTGTCGCTCGCTGGCGCCATTGCGATTGCCGCGCTGCTCCTGATTGCACTGCGCTCGTTTAAGTCGCTGGTTCGGGTCATGGTGCCAATCGCCGGCGCACTGATTATTATCGTGGCAGGCTTTGCCATGAGCGGCCACGTTATGCATCTGCTGCATTTGGTGGGCTTGTTGCTGGTAGCGGCGATTGGGTCCAACTATGCCTTGGTGTTAACCCAAGCCGACTCGGCACGTTCAGCAAACGGAGAAACGACTGAAAAGCCCTTAACGCTTGCACCGCTCGTGCTTGCCAATCTCACCACCCTGGCAGGATTTGGCGTGCTCGCGTTTTCATCTATCCCGCTACTCGCCGCACTGGGCATGACAGTTGGCGTTGGTGCGCCACTCGTACTCCTGCTCTCGATCATGTCGAGCGCTGTTGCGTGAAGCGCCGTACCGCCCTCGTAACTGGATTTGCTTTGGCAGGTAGCGCCTGTGTGAATCTACGCTCTATTGGCGCGCCGATTCATCAGGTTTACGACCGATTGCTACCGGCGGCGAATGTGCAAAGCCTCTTGGTGTTCTTACCCGGTGTTCTTGACTATGCCGAAGACTTTGAACGCTTCGGCTTTTTGCAAGCGGTGCGCCAGGAACGATTGCCCATTGATATGGTCGCTGTTGATGCCAATCTTCGCTACATGCAACGTGGGCTGCTGACTGATCGTCTCCATCAGGATGTGATTGCGCCGGCTCGGCAAAGAGGCTATGCCAATATCTGGCTGGTCGGCATTTCGCTGGGCGGGCTGTCGGCGATGCTTTACGCGGCCAGACACGCCGATATCGATGGCATCGTTTCGATTGCGCCGTTTCTGGGCAGGTCTGCAGCGCTGGAAGAGATTGCTCGGGCCGGTGGGCTGACACGCTGGCAACCAGACGCTGATACCGCGATGTTCGACTGGGAGCGAGATCCTCACCTTTGGCTTAAGACCTATCTGCCATCGCTCAAATCTCGCCCATCGGGTGTTTCGCCACGGCTTATCATGGGACTTGGACTCCAGGATCGTTACTACCAGGAGCAGAGTCAATTGGCCGCATCCCTACCACCAGAAGATGTGTTTTCAGCGCCTGGCATTCACGACTGGCCCGTTTGGCAAAAGCTCTGGCGCACAATCCTGCGCACACATGGTGACCTACTGAGCGGCTACAAGCCGCAGCCTGCCTGATCATGAGCGAACTCAAGCTACCGCCAAACCCCGTGCATCCGCCCATCGTCAGCGCGTCTGTCGGCTGGCATGTCGCCATGCTTGCCGCAGCTGTGGCTCAGCCTGCATGGTGGCCCGTCTGGCTGGGCGGTGTCGCAGCCAATCACCTTGGCTTATGCGCCGCGAGCATGTGGCCACGCAGTACGCTACTTGGCCCCAACATCCGGCAGTTGCCGCCATCCGCAGCAAGCGCTGGTCATGTCTGCATCACGATTGATGACGGACCTGACCCCGAAATTACACCAAGGGTGCTGCAGATGCTCGCTGATGCGAATGCCCGTGCAAGCTTCTTTTGTATCGGAGACAAGGTTGATCAGTATCCGGCGCTGGTTGAACAAATCGTCGCTCAGGGTCACTCGGTTGAGAATCACACCCAGACACATCATCATCGCTTTGCGTTCAGAGGCAAAAGCGGTTTGCACACAGAAATTGCGAGCGCACAGAAAAGCATCGCAAACGTCGCGGGTCAAGCACCAAGATTCTTTCGGGCACCTGCCGGCATGCGCAACCCATTCCTGCAACCGGTACTGGCCTCGCTTGGCCTGTGCCTGACGAGTTGGACGCGCCGCGGCTTTGATACGGTTGAACGCAGCCCTGACAAAGTCTTCGCTCGGCTCACCCGCCAACTTGCCGCAGGCGATATTCTGCTCATCCATGATGGTCACGGTGCTCACACCTCACAGGGCTCGTCTGTTGTGCTCGAGGCCCTTCCCCGCTTGCTGGCTGAAGTCTCCGCTCGCGAGCTTCGACCCGTCACCTTGCCCCAAGCTTTTGCCCCATGAGTGAACTCTCCTTCTCAAGTCTCGCCGCGCGTGCCGCGAATCGCTTTCAACCGGGCGGGCGCTTTGCCGTTGGATTTGCTAAAGGCAAGCTGACTGGTGATCCGGTATTTGAGTACTTTTTACGCGACGGCGTGCTGAGCGAATCGAGCAACATTCTTGATCTGGGGTGCGGCCAAGGAATCTTGTCCGCACTGCTTGTGGAATCAGCTAAAGCCCAGACAGAAGGTCAGTGGCCAGCAAACTGGCCGCCGGTTTCCGCCGACAACATTCACGGCATCGAATTGATGCCAAGCGATGTGCGGCGCGCACAAGCGGCACTGGGACATCATGCCCCCGGCGAGGGCGCCAGTTTTGAGGTAGGCAATATCGCCACAACGGCTTTCTCCGCGTGCGACACAGTCGTGATTCTCGATGTGTTGCACTACTTGCCTTACGACGCTCAAGTTGATGTACTTGAACGCGTTTACGCTGCGCTAAAGCCGAGCGGGCAACTGCTTCTGCGCATTGGCGATCAGGACGGTGGTTTTGGATTTCGCTGGAGTAACTGGGTAGATCATGTGGTTACCTGGTGCCGGGGACACCGACTGCCACGGCTATACTGTCGATCACTGGACGAATGGGTTGATTTACTCAAGACGCTTGGTTTTCAGGTTGAGGTGAAACCCATGAGCCAGGGCACGATGTTCGCCAATGTTCTTTTACTCGCCAGCCTTTCAAGCGCGGGTAAAACTTCCCATGAGTAGAGAGCCGGTCACGTTTTCCATGTCTAAGCCCATGACGATTAGCGCCATCACGGCAAGCAGTTGCCTGGGGTACGGCATGGCGGCCCTGGCCGATGGCCTGCACAATGCCCGTACGGGCCTCGCACCATGTGATTTTCTGGAAACAGGGTTGCAGACCTTCACCGGTTCGGTTACCGGCGTTGATGAGGTCGTGCTACCGGCAGACTTGAGTGAGCATGACTGTCGCAATAATCGCCTGGCAGAACTCACGCTCGCGCAAGACGGCTTTGCAGAAACTGCGCTTGAAGCCATTGCCCACTACGGCGCATCGCGTGTAGGTTTGTTTCTCGGCTCCAGCACCTCCGGACTACTGCAAACTGAAATCGCCTACCGACACCGCGATGAATCCGGCGCCCTGCCCGCCGCGCTTGACTATGCGCATACGCACAATATGTTTTCCCTCGGTGGTTATGTCGCGGCCAGGTTCGGGCTGACAGGACCACAAAGCGTGACATCAGTGGCCTGCGCCTCAAGTGCGAAAGTTTTTGCAACCGCAGCCCGCGCCATCGACGCAGGGCTGGTTGATGCAGCGGTTGTTGGTGGCGTGGACTCACTGTGCCTGACAACCCTCTATGGGTTTGGCTCACTCGAATTGCTTTCAACGGATATCTGCCGCCCTTACGATCAGGCGCGCAACGGCATATCGATCGCCGAGGCTGGCGCATTCGCGCTGCTCGAAAAACCCGACTCGCTTCGCGCGGCGTCGGGCCAACATGCCCAACTTGCCGGCTTTGGCGAATCCAGCGACGCTTATCATATGTCTACGCCTCACCCGGAAGGCGCGGGCGCAGCCCGCGCTATGCAAGAGGCTCTGAATAGGGCCGGCCTGACTTGCAACCAGATTGACTATATCAATCTGCACGGTACGGCTACCCCAAGCAATGATGCGTCTGAAGATGCGGCGGTCCACACCCTGTTTGGAGACCAAACACCGGTCAGCTCTACCAAAGGCGCTCACGGTCACACACTGGGGGCAGCCGGCGCATTGGAAGCTGCCATTTGCGTGATTGCCTTGCGCGACGGCCTGATGCCCGCCGGCCTGAACGTCGAACAACTCGACCCAACGCTAAAGTGCCAGTTCTTAACCCGCCCCCAACCAGCACCACTGCGCGCGGTCATGAGTAATTCTTTTGGCTTTGGCGGTGCGAATGCGTCACTCATTCTGACCGGAGCTTCGCACTGATGCGGCTTGGCATAGAGGCGATTGGCTTACTCGGACCGGGGTTGCCCGATTGGCCCCAGGCCGAGCAGTCACTCAAATCGCCCGAGCATTGGACATGGGCCGATACGGTTGTGCCAGCGCCGTCTGGCTTACCAAGTGCCGAGCGTCGTCGGGTCGGCCAGGCTGTAAAGGTCGCTATGGCTGCGGCTGGGCAGGCTTGCGAAGCCAGCCAGTTTGATGCAGCTTCACTGCCGGCGGTGTTTTCGTCCTCCGGTGGTGATGGTCAAAATTGTCATCTGCTTTGCGAAGCACTTACCGAAGCTGAGCCACAGTTGTCCCCTACGCGCTTTACCAATTCGGTCCACAACGCGCCGTCCGGCTACTGGAGCATTGCATCAGGATGTCAGTCGGCCTCCACCAGCATCTGCGCGTTTGACGCCAGTTTTGCGGCTGGTGTTCTCGAGGCAGGCCTGTTTGCCGTTAGCGAACAAACGCCGGTGTTACTCGTAGCCTATGACGTTCCCTACCCGGCGCCGTTGTCGGCAGTGCGGCACATCTCAACACCTTTCGCGGTTGCGCTGGTTCTGACGCCTGCTGGTTTTGATGAGAGCGTAGTTGGTACAGATGGACCTGTTACGCTGAGTCTTAACGCGGCCTCACCGGGGTCCGAATCAGTCATGCCGACCGAGCCGCTTGAGGCATTGAGGCTGGGCGCACCAGCAGCACGCGCATTGCCTTTATTGATGGCAATCGCCCAGCACCAACCCCAAACCGTGTACATCCCAGGGCCGGCCAATACGGTCTTGCCTATGTCGCTTGCGTTCGCCTAATGGGCAAGCTGAAACTAAGCTTGCCCCTGGAGGAAACAGCCATCCGAGCACTGCTACCTCATCAAGGGGAAATGTGCCTGATAGATCGCTTGAGCCAATGGTCGCCTGAGCAAGCAGTCTGCGAAAGCAGCGCGCACTTAAGGCCTGCTCACCCACTATCCGGTGAAACTCGACTGGGCAGTGCAAGTCTCATTGAAGTGGCAGCGCAGGCCATGGCGCTTCATGGCGCATTGCTCGGTAGCGCAAGTGACGCTCAGCAGGCGCAGCCCGACGCCGAACAAAAACATGGCGTGCTGGCCGGCGTGCGCAAAGTCGTGCTGCATGAAGCCAATATCGCATTGATTGACGCGCCTCTGCGAGTTGACGTGACGCTCAGCTCTGGTGACTCAAACACTGCGCTGTATGCTTTTGATGTCAGCGCAAACGGACAATCACTTGCAAGCGGCCGGGCAACCGTGTTGTTTACTACCCAGCCACAGCCTTAGTTCAAAAGGGGGGTTCACTGATTTTGAGTTCGCCCCAATGGAGTTTCGCATGACTAAAAGAGCGCTCATCACCGGCGCCAGCGGTTCACTTGGCTCGGCGATTGCTCGTCGCCTGGCTGTTGCAGGACATCATGTCATCGCGCACAGCAACAGCAATTTGACCGCGGCGCAGGCATCCGTCGAGGCTATTCAAGCCGAAGGGGGTAGCGCGCAGGCTGTCCAGTTTGATGTGACAGATGCCCAGGCAACGCTGGCAGCGATGGAATCCTTACTGGCCGACGGCCCGATTCAGATCATCGTCAACAATGCCGGCATTCACGAGGACGCTGTGATGCCAGGCATGAGCCTGGATCAATGGCACCGCGTGATAGACGTTTCACTGCACGGCTTCTTTCACGTGACGCAGCCATTGCTGATGCCTATGATTCGCACCCGCTGGGGTCGGGTCGTCAACATCAGCTCGGTCACCGCCACCACCGGCAACAGGGGCCAGACAAACTACGCAGCCGCGAAAGCGGGATTGCACGGGGCGAGTAAGTCTTTGTCGTTAGAGGTTGCGAGCCGCGGCATCACGGTTAATGTGGTGACACCGGGCATCATTGAATCGGAAATGGCTCAATCAGCGTTTGGGCCGGAAGACATTGCGCGTATCGTGCCCATGAAGCGCGCAGGTAAACCCGAGGAAGTCGCCGCGCTCGTTGACTTTCTATGCTCAGATGACGCAGGCTACATTTCCGGACAAGTCATTGGCATCAATGGGGCGCTTGCTTAGTCGACTTCATACGCCGCCAAACGAGCACAGGCAGGCGCAGTAAGAATTCGACGACCAGGCGGATGTGCATCCAGGTAAGCAGCACATTGTCTCGCCCATATCTGAAGTGCGAGACGCCACCATCTTCAGGCCGCGGATAACGCACAGGCGCGTCCAGATTGACGGGGGTGACCCCGCGCCAACTCAGGCGCACAACGGCTTCAACATCAAAGTCAAACCGACGCATCCACGGACGGGCATTCATGATGCTGCGTAACGGGCCAATCGGATAAACCCGAAACCCAAACAATGAATCCCCCACCCCGTGACCGAGCGTTTCCAGATTCGCCCACCAATTGGAAATGCGCCGCCCTTTGACACGCAGTGCCGGTGCCTGCTCATCAAAAACAGGCCGCCCCAGAATCATCGCGTCTGGCTGTGCAATGGACGCCTGCATGAATCGTTGAATGTCGCCAGCCGGGTGCTGACCGTCGGCGTCCATGGTCAATGCATGCGTAAAGCCTGCCTCGCCAGCTATCTCAAGGGCATGAAGCACCGCCGCACCTTTACCTTTGTTTTCTGCCAACTGCATGATCCTGACACCCGGCTTATCTGAGAGCTTGCTGACAAGCGCATCGCCTGAGCCGTCGGTACTCCCGTCGATCACAACCCATACCGGCGACCACTGAGCCATCGCCGAGCGCACCGTTACCTCGAGCATCTCGCCAGCGTTGTAAGCCGGGATGACGACCAGATGAGTTTGGGGAGCGCTGTTAGTGGTGGGATTGTTCGACAACAGCCCGCTCGTCTTTTCGGAGTAAGGTCACACCCGGGCTGTCAGCCAATGCTGTCTGATAAGTCTCGCGGACAGCGACCAGGGTGGCTTCACGGTCTAGCGCCGGATCGACCGGCCCGAGCCGCTCAAACCAGTAGTGAATCGGAAACGCGGGGATACGCCAAAGCGGCCAGCCTTTACTCAGGAAGCGGCTGTCGCAGTCAATCGTGATCATTTCGATCGGCACACCAGCACGTTTCGCGATTGTGACGAAAGCGCCAGTCATGCTCTCCATCGGTTGTGTGCGGGTTCGGGTGCCCTCAGGAAAAATCACGACCTGCCCGCCTTCATTCAGTGCCTGCACTGACTCGCGCACTAGCCCGTGAGAGGTTGCATTTGGCACATACCCGGCAAGGCGAGCCCCAATGCCAACAAACGGATTCCAGGCAATCTCTGATTTCATAATACAAACAGCATTGGGCAGGCGGGAAGCAATGAAAACAAAATCCATAAGCCCGGGATGATTCGCAATCACGACCATCGGCCCTTCTGCGGGCAGGCTGTCTAGCGCGGCCACTTTTCCCTTGAATAATCCCATGACCCGCCAACTGTGGACGATGGCTCTAAACAATAAGTGAATGCAATAGCGGGTTGTACGAACCCGGGTGGGCCTGGGCGCGAGCGCCACGGGAATCGACGCCACCAGCGTCAAGCTGATGATCAGAATGCCAGCGTAAATCACGCAAACAACGTAACTCGCCATGCCGGCAATCGTACGGCGAGGACGCTGAACAGCGTGTTCTTGGGGGTCGGCGACTTCCATTGCCTGTGATTATAGGTTTTCGCGCGACGGGCCAACGATCGATTCAACACCCGATAAGACAAATAGCGCTCAATTGACACTTAGAAAGGTCAGAAGCTGCCGCCGAGCCCGTGATTTCTGACACATATCGGTAGCGGCTTCGAACCGACCCACCTAGGGAATACTCTTAATGCATTACTGTAACCAGCGGGTGGAGCACGGCGTGCTCACAAAAATAAATCCATTCTCAGCCATTCACAAGCAAGGTCAGGCCTCTGATGAGACCGGCTATGCCTGGCTCATGCGCGGCACCGGCTGGTTGCTGTTCTTACTCGTTGCCGGTTTTGCGATCTGGTTTTTCAGTTACACGAACACCGACCGAGGGGCGATCAGTCCGCTGGATGTTCAATCGTTCAACGATGAAGCGCCATTCGTGGACCTCAATACGCTGACAACCAGGCTGCGCGCTGCCCCCGCGATTGATCAGCATCGGACCGGGCTTGACTCCCCATCTGTCTGGATGCGGGTATTGGTGCCGCCTGCCGCAGGCGAAGTCGATCGCATCATCCACATGACCGAGAAGAATATCGGTCTAGCCGATTTTGTTGTGTTTGACGATGCCGGTGCGGAAGTGCTCCGTGGCCAGGCGGGCGCTGCACGCGAAACCGCCAATGCCGAACGATCATTTCCCGGATTTGCGATTGCGCTGTCGCCCGAACTGGCGCAGGAAGAACTTGAAATCGTCTTCCGATTCGAACCAATCGGTATTACGAAAATTCGCGCCGACCTCTGGCTCACTAGCGACTTTGAAGAGTCACAGGCTAAAGCGCAGCAACGCACCATTTTGTTGATTGGTGCGCTAGTCTTCCTGGCGCTCTATGCACTCGCCGCGGCGAACTCAGGCCGCGTTGAACACTTCCTGGTTTTTGGCATCTGGCTTCTTGCGCGCTGCGGCTTCGTGATGATGGAGTCAGGGTTCAACTACTTCGCATTCGGCGAACTCGCTGGCAGTGAAATCGGTTTGACGCTGCGGCAATTCGTCTACCTGACACTGCCATTTGCCACCCTGATGTTGATCCGCACGTTGTTTCGCGACGAGATACGCGGCTCAATGCTCGACGGCTTTTTGCGCGCGATGTATTGGCTTAGCTGCGCGTTTTTGGTGGTTTCTGGCTTTGTGCCCTTCCCGGTCTTCCAGACCATGCTCTGGGTGGTCGCCGCTCTCACCGCCATCTCAGTGATTTGGACGGTCTATCACACGGTAACGCGGGCTCGTGACATCACCACCTTCTGGTTCCTTGCAGGCGTGTTTTGCGACGCGCTAGGTTCTGTGACAGCCGTGCTCGCCGCGATGGGCTTAATGGGTGACTACTTTTCATGGTTTCAGGCTGAGCAGGTCTCGCTGGTAGCAGCCGTGCTGACCGGTATGGCTGTTGGTACGACTATTTCGAAAGAGCGTCAGCGACGCATCGACTCACAGGCCACTGCCATCGGCGTCTTGGGCAAGTATGAGGACGTCTACCGCACAGTGCCCATTGGCCTCGTTTCGATTGGCCATGCAGGACACATTGAACGCTACAACGAAGGCTTTGCCCGCATGTTCGGACTCGAGCAGGCGTCGACCGTTGAGGAAGACGGCCAGGCAGTGCTCCCCAGCGCGGAAAAACTCGATGCCGTTTTTCCCGCAGACTTACGCGCGCGCATTCGGTCAGAGCTCTCCGAAGCTATTGAGTGTGACTTCGAGTTCAAACTGACCGGGCATGAGACCGTGCGTTGGCTGCGAGTGCTGGCACGGGGTGCACCAGACTCATATGAGGCCAGCGCAACCGACGTTACTGAGCAGCGTAATTTGCAGGACCGCCTGGCCAAAGCGGCTGAGCATGATCCGCTCACCGGCGCGTTGAACCGGCTTGGTTTGACCAACCGTATGGAAACGATTCTTGAATCCGGAGAAGACCTGGAACACATAGCGCTTTGCTATGTCGACCTTGACCGCTTCAAGATGCTAAACGACATGTTCGGACATAACGCCGGCGATGCGGTCTTGATCGACGTTATCAAGCGCTTTCGTGATGTGCTGGGCCCAGAGGTGATGCTGTCACGTCTGGGCGGCGATGAATTTGTCATCGTGCTGCCGCCGGCGGATCAAAGCGTTCAGGAAGGTTTGGCGTGGAAGGCCCTGGAAGCCATCACGGAAAACCCGTTCCGATTCGACGATAAGAGTTTTTCGGTTACCGCCAGCGTGGGCGTTTTCCATCTGGTGCCAAATCTGTCGCAGTCTGAGCAGATTGCCGGCGCCGATCGTTCCTGTCAGGAAGCCAAGCGCAAGGGCCGCAACCAGGTGGTGATGTGTGCCGATTCAAGCGCCCTGGTGCAGAAGCGGATGAGTGAATTGTCGCTGGTTGCGCGGCTCCATGATGATCGAACCTTTGATGAATTTGAGCTGGTCGCTCAGCCTATTGTCGCCCTGAATAAAGCGGTGCGTTCCGGCTGCGAGGTGCTGCTGCGCCACCGCGGTCCCAATGGCGAACTGCTGCCTGCCGGTCCGCTGATTGCCGCTGCTGAACAAAACGGCGAGATGGCGAGCCTTGACCGCTGGGTGCTGCGTCGCTCACTGGAGTGGCTCAGCAAGCATGACGACCAGGTTGCCGAGTTGAGCTTTGTATCGCTTAACCTCTCTGGCAGCTCGTTGAATGATGAGTTCTTCAAGACATTCGTGATCGCCCTGCTCCAAAAGCATAGCGCGGTGGCGAGTCGAATTGTGCTGGAAGTCACGGAATCGGTCGCGATGCAAGACATCTTCATGATGGTCAAGTTCATCGAATCAGTCCGTCAAACCGGCGCGCGAATTGCCCTTGATGACTTTGGCAGCGGGTATTCAAACTTTGCATCACTGACAGACGTTCAGGCCAGCTTCCTGAAGATTGACGGTCGTTTCGTTAACTCGCTGCGTCAAAAAGGCTCCGCCAAGACCATTATTAAGACAATCGGCCTACTCGCCCATGAATTAAGGATGGAGTGTATTGCCGAGTGGGTTGAGGACACGGAAACGCTCGATCTGCTGCGCTCAATTGGCATTGATTACGGCCAGGGCCATGTCCTCGCCAAGCCGCTGCGCATGAATGAATTCCTGTTAGCCATCGAAAACAAGACAGTTGTCACAGACGCAGCGGTCAGAGAGCAACTAAACTCCCCTATTAAGGCGTCAGCACAAGACGACGATCAAGGCGGCAACGACCGCCAGCCATCCAGCCAGACGGACTCTTCCGAGAGCGACACAACAGCATTTCATGCGCTGTGAGCTCCAGACACTGACAGGACACGACTAGGATGGCCACCTCTAAGCGCGAACCCCTTCGAATTCAGCTAGTGAGCGATAACAAGCTTCGCGAAGATGTTTTCCGTCTACGCTATCGCGCGTATCTGAGTGAGGGCGAAATTCCAGAGAGCCGCTCCGGCAAGTTTTCTGACGATTACGACGAAAAGCCTAATCAGGTCACCTGGGCTTTGTTTGATGGCGACAAAATGGTCGGAACCATGCGCAGCATGTTCTATCAGCCATCGAGCTCGCTCATGCTGCCTGAGCATAAGGTCTATGGGGATCTACTGGTCAAGAGCGTCCCGGCTGACGTACGAGTCGTATCGGGCAACCGATTTGCTGTTGACCCCGATTCCGACCGCAACGACAAACGCTATTCGTTTGCCTTGCTCAAACATCACATGATGGTCGCACTGGTCAAAGCAGACTGGGCGGTTGCTGCTGTTCGCACTAACCACCTGGCATTCTATCGACGCGTGCTCCAGATGCAGGTGTCCTCAGAGCCTCGGTTTTATGATGAGATGAACTCCGGCTTCACCCTGTTGTCAGCCAACGTACTCGACAACTACTCGGCCATCTGTTCGCGACATCCGTCCTTGCGGGCTTCAACCGCCGATCTCGCATTGCTCAAGAGCATTCCTGCCTCCTTCGATGCGCCCTACATACCGGAAAGCAAAGACGAGAGCGAGGCAACCGGGATTGAGGCGAAAGGCCGTATCATCGCAGCGCCACTTGAGGTCTAGAGCGCTCCGAACTAAAAAAAACCGGCTGAAAATCAGCCGGTTTTTTTTTGCCTTAGCGCTTGATCATTCGGCAGGTGCTGCTTCCGGTTCGTCATCAGCAACGGCCTTCATGGACAAACGCAGCCGGCCTTTGTCATCAGCCTCAATGACTTTAACTCGTATCGCCTGCCCCTCAGAGACATAGTCACTGACATTGTTCACGCGCTCCTTGGCGATTTGCGATACGTGCAGCAAACCATCCCGCCCCGGCATGACCTGAACGATCGCGCCAAAGTCCAGAATCTTGAGGACGGTACCGTCATAGACTCTACCGATTTCAACTTCGGCGGTGAGGTCCTCGATCATCTTCTGTGCCTTCTTGGCGGCTGTTCCGTCCACCGCCGCAATCGTGATTGCGCCATCATCCTGGATATCAACCTGGGTGCCGGTTGACTCAGTAATCTGGCGGATGGTTGCACCACCCTTGCCGATGACATCGCGAATACGCTCAGGATTGATCTTCATCTTGTACATGCGCGGCGCAAAATCTGACAACTCCTCGCGAGCGCCACCAACTGCATTGCGCATCTCACCCAGAATGTGAACGCGGGCCTCTCGTGCCTGAGCCAGCGCAACCTGCATGATTTCACGCGTGATGCCCTGAATCTTGATGTCCATCTGAAGCGCTGTAATACCGTCTTCGGTGCCGGCGACTTTGAAGTCCATGTC
The DNA here is from genome assembly GCA_045106815.1 of Burkholderiaceae bacterium. Lineage (GTDB taxonomy): Bacteria > Pseudomonadota > Gammaproteobacteria > Burkholderiales > Burkholderiaceae_E > JAUIAI01. The sequence continues at coordinate 180,387 of JBGCFG010000003.1, forward strand.
GCCCCGGTGATCCTCATCGCCCAGAATGTCAGTGAGCACCGCGAACTTGTTGTCTTCCTTGATCAGACCCATCGCAATACCAGCGACGTGGTTCTTGACCGGTACACCAGCATCCATCAGAGCCAGACAGCCTCCACAAACAGATGCCATCGATGAAGACCCGTTCGACTCGGTGATCTCGGAAACCACCCGGATTGAATACGCAAAATCTTCGAGCGAAGGTAATAAAGGCGCGATCGCCCGTTTGGCGAGTCGACCGTGGCCAATCTCTCGACGCTTTGGCGTGCCCATACGACCGGTCTCACCTGTGGCAAACGGGGGCATGTTGTAGTGCATCATGAAGCGGTCGCGATATTCACCACTGACCGCATCGACAATTTGCTCATCCCGGCTGGTGCCCAGCGTCGCGGAAACCAGTGCCTGGGTTTCGCCCCGGGTAAACAAGGCCGAGCCGTGCGCGCGCGGTAGTACGCCAGTCCGAATAGCAATCGGGCGTACCGTACGGGTGTCGCGTCCATCAATACGCGGCTCACCCGAGAGGATCTGGCCGCGCACAATCTTGTACTGCAGGTCGTGCAAGATATCTGACACAGCGCCTGCGTCGGGTGGGTTGTCACCTTCGGCCAGGGTCGCCTGGCAGGCTTTTTCCACCTCGCGGATCAGCGTGGTGCGCTCTTGCTTGTTACGCGTTGCATAAGCGCCGCGCATGCCGGCCTCAGCCACTTCTGAGACTTTGGCCACCAATGCCTGGTCCTGCTCTGGTGCCTGCCAGTTCCATTCTTCCTTACCGGCAATTTCGACCAACTCGTCAATAGCAGTAATAACCGTCTGCATTTGCTCATGGCCATACATCACTGCGCCGAGCATGACATCTTCGGGCAACTCATGTGCCTCTGATTCGACCATCAGTACAGCCTGATCTGTGCCGGCCACAACCAGGTCGAGCTTGGTATCAGGCATCTGGGTCGCACTCGGATTGAGCACATATTCACCGTTGATGTAACCCACGCGGCAGGCGCCGATTGGCCCGGCGAAGGGAATGCCCGAAATCGCTACCGCTGCCGAGGCACCGATGAGAGCGGGAATGTCACTATCAACTTCCGGATTGACCGACAAGACCTGCAGTGCGACCTGCACTTCGTTGTAGAAGCCTTCTGGAAACAACGGCCGCAGCGGGCGGTCGGTCAGGCGCGCGATGAGAGTCTCACGCTCAGTGGGGCGCCCCTCACGCTTGAAAAAGCCACCGGGGATTCGACCCGCCGCGTAAAACTTCTCCATGTAGTCAACCGTGAGCGGGAAGAACTCCTGCCCGGGCTTGGCTTCCTTGCGAGCCACAACGGTGGCAAGGACAACGGTGTCATCCATTGAGACGATCACGGCACCCGACGCCTGCCGGGCGACTTCCCCTGTCTCCAGGGTGATCGTGTTCTGACCCCACTGAAACGTCTTCTTGGCTATTTCAAACAATTTTCTCTCCGTTCATTTTTTTCGCGGGACGATCCGCGAAAGCACAAAAGCACTGGCCAGTGCAAAACGGGCTCAGTGCTTTTGATGGCGTGGCGCCAGGGTTGTTGGTAAGGGGCGGGATCAACCGCGCAACCCGAGTTTTTGGATCAGGTCACGGTAACGGGCAACGTCCCGGGACTTCAAATAGTCGAGTAGCTTGCGGCGACGGCTCACCATCCGCAGCAGACCACGACGAGAGTGATGATCTTTTTTGTGGGTTTTGAAGTGCTCAGTAAGGTCAACGATTCGGGCGGTCAGCAATGCAACCTGCACCTCGGTTGAACCGGTGTCTTTGTCAGAGCGCTTGTTGTCGGCGACGATTTTCGCCTTGTCGATATCTGCAACTGCCATGGTTTTTCTTCCCAGATGACGACGGTGCTGGCAGGCTGTAAGCCATGTTGGAGCATTCGGAGCAAAGCTGGCGGATTAGAGACCAAAATTAGAGACCAAAATTGGAGACCTGCATCCGAACCCACATTCAGAGAGCCCTAGCAGCTCGCTGCATCGCGGCCGGTGCTAACTACTCTGCGTACTCTGTGCTTCCACACAACTAAACTTACCAGTCCCGTCTGATTCACTTGCGGTATCGCCGGGTTGCAATACCGTGCAACCCGAAATTATAGCGTGAATTGGCAGTTCAGTGATAGGCGGTGCTGTTGGGGCCTAGGTAACTGGCAGGGTCACGCCCCGCTGACCCTGATATTTACCACCCCGGTCTCGGTAAGACGTCTCGCAAACCTGATCAGACTCAAGGAACAACATTTGCGCGCAGCCTTCGCCGGCGTAGATTTTGGCCGGCAGCGGTGTTGTGTTGGAGAACTCAAGCGTCACATGCCCCTCCCACTCTGGTTCCAGAGGCGTGACATTGACGATAATGCCGCATCGCGCATAGGTGGACTTGCCCAGACAAATTGTCAGCACCGACCGCGGAATCCGAAAGAACTCAACCGTTCTAGCCAACGCAAAGGAATTGGGCGGAATGATGCAGACATCACCTGAAAAATCAACAAACGAGCGTTCATCAAACGCTTTAGGGTCAACCACACTCGAATTGATGTTCGTAAAAATCTTGAACTCATTGGCACATCGCACATCGTAGCCATAGCTGGATGTCCCGTAGGAGACGATGCGGCGGCCATCCGATTGGCGCACCTGGCCAGGTTCAAACGGCTCAATCATGCCCTGCTGGCCCTTTTCTCGGATCCAGGTATCGGCTTTAATGCTCATTGAGGTTCCTGCTGGAAATCATCGGACTGGGCAGTTTTAACCGCCCCCCCGCTGAGTGTAGTGGTCGAACTTTTTAATCCACGCTCGGGCAATGCCGGCCTGGTCATCCGGATACTCAAACCTGACCCGAACGTTGTGAAACGTGATCATACCGAGCTTGCGGCTGGGGGCAGGATCGAGGCGCACTGTCAGGTCGAGTTCACCATCACTCAGGCTCAGCCTGCCATCCTGAAAGGCCAACGAAGGTTGATCAGTAAAGTCGCGCAGCCACCGCTCCAGGTCTTGACGGGTCGCTCCCATCACGCGGTCATCGCCAAAATCAGGCATTCAGCACATCCAAATTTGGGGCGCCCGACCGGACGCTCAATAGAGTGTCAGCCACCGGCAACCGGCGGCCAAATAGCTAGAACCTCACCATCCACCAGTGGGCGGGTCGCCCTGTCTTCGGGTTGGATGTAGACACCATTGATCAACACCAGATGAACCCACTTCTCTGGCAGCTTGAACTGCTCAACCAGTGCTGTGATCGTGGTGCCCTCTTCTATATCAAGCGCCAGGGCATTGCCCTGGCGCTTGTGACCACCGTACTCCTGCGGCAGATGATCCGCGAGCATTGCATACAGCTTGAAGGTGATTCTCACTTAGCCGATCCTCGGGACTTGCCCTGCCACTCCTCCTGGAACTGGGCACTCGCAAGATAAGCCTCCATCAACCGGGTTGGGTCTTCCATAAGCTTGTCTTTCCATTCACCAAGGGGCACGGCCTTTTCGACCAGATTCCGCATAACACCAATATGTTCAGTCATGCCAAGACTATTCGCGCCGACCATGACGTCACCCTTAAATTCAAGTCGAAGGTGTTTGAACTCTTCAGGCCTATTCAGCTCAACATGCTCACCACCATCCACGCCTTCCCATTGACCGAAGGAGGTCGACACCAGGCCGAGCGTATCCAGCACATTAATCTGGGTCACGCCATCGGACGAAGTCTTACCACCCGACATGTTGATCGCTGCGACAAGCGCCTGATCCACGGCATTCGGTTGAATAGCCGACACAATGGTCTTACCCGAAGGCGTGTCGAACGCTTCGGCGCAATCGCCAGCCGCAAAGACATCCGGGACGGACGTTTGCATATGCTCATCAACCAAAATGCCCTGCAGGCACTTGATGTCAGTGCCTGAAAGAAAGCCAATCTGAGGCGTCACACCGGTTGCCTGAATGATTAGGTCGTACTCTTCGGTTGTGCCGTTGGAGAACTTTGCAGAAATGGGATTGGTATGTTCCAGCGCTTCAACCTTAGTGCCGGTGTAGACCGTCACGCCTTGTTTTTCGCACCAGTCTTTGATCAAACCACCCGCGCCTGGCCCCATCATGCGAGGCACCATCCGGTCACCCATTTCAACCACACTGAGTTTTACGTCGCGTTTGGCCAGCGCTTCGAGAATAATGCAGCCAATAAAGCCGGCGCCCATCTGCAAGACTCGCGCACCGGGCTTGGCAAGATCCATGATCTTGCGTGCGTCAGACAGGGTCCAACAAGTCTGTACGAACGGAGAGTCTAGGCCAGGGATCGGGGGGGCAACTGGCAGCGACCCCGTTGCCAACAGGCATTTATCGTACTGAAACGACTGGCCGTCGGCCAATGCCACTGACTTGTTCGAGGTATTGATAGCGGTGACTTCTCCGGTAACAAGCTGGATTTTGAGCTTGTCGAAGTGCCCGTCCGCTTTACGCAGGTAAGTTCCGCCCTCGGGTACATCACCAATTAGCAGATAGGGAATCGCCATCCGCGAATACGGCGGTTCCGGCTCATTGCCAATCAGCACAATGGCATCGTCGGGTCTGTGTTTACGGATGGTTTCGGCTGCCACCACGCCGGCTGGGCCATTTCCAATGATCACGTGTTGCATTGCAACTCCTTTATCAGACAGGCGAAAAAAGGGCGACTCGCAAGTCGCCCTTCTGTCAGCAAATGCCGGGGCTTAAAGGCCCAGGCGCTCCCGGGTTTCGGGCTTGAGCTGACCTTCTGCATCCCAGCCGCGCAGGTCATAGTACTTCGGCAGCATTTCATCAATGCCGCTCGTCAGACCCTTGGCCGGACCCACTTTGGCCGCTTCAGTTTTCAAGCGTGGCGGAAGATCGTCATCCTTTCGTGTGAAGCCAGCACGGTTGTTGAAATCGCGCTCAAGGTTGTAGATCCGCTCGCCAATGGTGTTGAGGTTCTCTTCACTGAAGTCAGGCCCAATCGCTGCCTGAAGCTGAGGCGCAATATCAGTCAGTGTCCAAGCAAACGTCGTGAACACACAGATACCGGCCGAATCGACAACGGCCGTTGCATCCTGGAATGCTTTGACGAGGTCGGGCTTGCCTTCCGTGGTGAGTGGGTCAGTTTTGACCGGCACACCCATGATTTCAGAAGATACCGTATACGAACGCAGGTGGCATGCACCCCGGTTTGAGGTCGCATAAGTCAGGCCCATACCCTGAATGGCTCGTGAGTCATAGGCAGGAAACTCTTGGCCCTTCACCGACATTGACAGCTCACCGTGGCCATATTTCTCGGTTAGGCGCTTTGAGCCCATCCCCACTTCAACGCCAAAGCCCTCACCGCGGGCCGTCATCTCTGCAATCCGACAAAGCGCTTCCGCCGAGCCGAAGTTGGCTGCAATGCCAACCTTGGACTCATCAAGCACACCCATCTCGTAGAGTTCCATGACAGCACCAACTGTGGCACCGAATGAGATGGGGTCGAATCCGTCTTCATTGCAAAGCAGGTTGGCATACTGAAGCGCCTCAAGATCATCTACGCCGGTAGCGGCGCCCAGCGCCCACGCTGCTTCATACTCAAGACCGCCACTGGCTCCCCAGTACTCAGGCTTGTTCACAACCGAGAAATGGGTTTCGTCAATCTTGGAAATGCGGCCACAAGCAATCGTGCACCCAAAACAGGCCTGGTTAGTGACCAGGTGCGATTTTCCGTCAGTAGGACGCTTTTCAACCATAGCTTCAGCGCCGATCTTGCTGGCACCTTCAAACTGCACATCACGGTGATTCCGGGTAGGCAGTGCGCCGGTTTCGTTGATGACATTCATCAACACCTGTGTTCCGTACGCGGGCAGACCCTCACCGGTAACCGCATTCTCGTGAAGAATTTTCTTCTTCTCTGCGGTTACTTTCATGAAGGCCTTCGCATCATGAACGTTGGCAACACCACGGGTACCCCGTACCGCCAGCGCTTTCAGATTCTTGGCTCCAGCAACCGCACCAACACCGGATCTGCCCGCCGCCCGGTGTAGATCGTTGACGACTGCCGCATAAAGCACCTTGGCCTCACCTGCCCGGCCGATTGACGAAACGCGTGTCAGCGGATCTTGCGATTCTTTCTTGAGAATCTCTTCCGTCTGCCAAACGGTTTTGCCCCACACATGCGAAGCGTCGCGCAGTTCTGCCACGTCATCGACGATCGAGAGGTACACGGGCTTGGGGCTCGCGCCCTGGAAAATAATCATGTCCCAGCCGGCCATCTTGAGCTCAGCGCCCCAGTAGCCGCCCGAATTTGAGCATGCAATTGCCCCGGTCAGCGGCCCTTTGGTGATCACTGAATAGCGGCCACCCGTAGAGGCCATCGTGCCGGTAAGCGGACCGGTTGCCCAGATGATCTTGTTGCCTTCATCCAGCGGGTCGACCTTCGGGTCGACCTCTTCAACGAAATACTTCGTCGCGAGGCCACGCTGGCCGAGATATTGGTTTGCCCACTCCATATTGAGCGGTTCGGAGGTGCAGGTCCCTGCAGTGAGGTCTACACGGAGTAGTTTGCCGGCCCAGGTCATATTGGCTCCTTTGGCACTGAAATTCAGTCAGTTGATTGGGTGCCGACACGATAGCCGGGCACCCCGATGATTCACTTTCTGGCAAGAACTCAGGTACTTGCCTGATTGCCGAGCTTCTCAGCCCAGTCTTTCATTCGGTCCAATCCGGTCCAGTCAGCATCAACATACGTGATGGCTTCGGTCGGGCAGGCCTCTGCACAAGCGGGCTCACCACCACACAGGTCGCATTTTTGGACCTTGCCGGTATCTTGGACATAGTTGACCGTGCCGAACGGGCAGGCAATCGTGCAGACCTTGCAGCCAACACAGGTGTCTTCCACAACGACTTTAGCGCCGGTGGCAGCATCAATCTTGATTGCGTCGACCGGGCAGGCATGCAGACACCATGCCTCATCGCACTGCGTGCAGGTGTAGGGCACTTTGCGGCCGGTGTGGTGGAAATCAAAGATTTTGATCCGTGACTTGGCGGTATTGAAGCTGCCGTAGTTTTCGTAGCTGCAAGCCATTTCGCACTGCATGCAGCCGGTGCATTTGTCAGGATTAATGTGCAGGGATTTCTGCATGTTGCCTCCAGTTATTTCTGCCATGGTGCCCAGCGATGACAGCTTTCGCGGCCAGGCCCGGGACAGAGGGCATTCTTAAGATCATTCAGAACTAGCTCGCGGATTCCCGCGCGAATCGATAATAGCGCGGATTTACCCTGCTTGCATGGTGGGATTTCGGCCCGGAATGCCCGTGGGTTCCAATTAGCCGTTTGTGCGATGCAAGAAGAACTCTTTGCAGCCGCAGCGCTTACCGTTTGCGAGCGCTCCTCCCCTCTGACCCACTAAAACAAGGGGCCTTTTTTTGTCGCCGTACAATCAAGGCGATCAGGTCAAGCCGACCTTAATGAGCATTGGAGAGACAAGATGAAGGTTTCCGTTGGCGTCAAAGTAAACGGCACTACGCACAACGAAGAAGTTGATCCACGTACCTTGCTGGTTCAACTCATCCGAGACAAGCTGGGCCTGACAGGGACCCACGTTGGTTGTGACACGGCCCAATGCGGCGCCTGCACGGTGATGATGAATGGTAAGGCGGTTAAGAGTTGTTCAATGCTCGCGGTCCAGGCAGAAGGCGCGGAAATCACAACGATTGAAGGCTTGGCCAGCGATGATGCGCTGCATCCCATGCAGGAGGCGTTTCGTAACACCCATGGCCTGCAATGCGGGTTCTGCACACCCGGGATGGTGATAGCAGCCGTTGATCTGCTGCAAAACAACCCCTCCCCAACCGACGAACAAATCGCCGAAGCGCTTGAAGGCAACATTTGCCGCTGTACTGGCTATGTAAACATCATCAAGGCGGTTCGCGAAGTGGCCTCTGCCGCCTGAAACAACCTACCCGCCATGACAGCCCGCCATTACTGAATCCCAGCCGGAACCATTGCCATGTATGAATTCAACTACGTCAAGCCCGCCACTGTTGCTGATGCAATAAAGGCCAGTACCGAAGACTCCCGTTACCTTGCCGGCGCACAAAGCCTGGTGCAGTCAATGAAACTGCGCATGGCATCGGCAGAGTCATTGATTGACCTTGGTGCCATTCCTGGCCTCAAAGACATCTCAGCCACTGACACACACGTGAAAATCGGTGCAATGGCGACTCATGCGCAGATCGCGGCCGATGCGAACGTACAGGCGCACCTACCCGGGCTGGCCACGATGGCTGGTGGCATTGGCGACCCGATGGTTCGCAACATGGGCACACTGGGCGGCTCAATTGCCAACGCAGACCCGGCGGCTTGTTATCCGGCAGCCGTGCTGGCCCTGGACGCCATTATTGAGACCGATCGACGCAAAATTCCGGCAGACGCATTCTTCACCGGGATGTTCGAGACTGCGCTAGAGGCCGACGAATTGATTGTTGCGATTCACTTCGCTCGCGCCGAGCAATCGGCTTACTACAAGCACAAGCAGCCGGCATCGCGATTTGCGTTGGTTGGCGTGATGGTTGCCAAGCAAGCCGGGCAAGTACGGGTCGGTGTCACTGGCGCTGCGGCTAGCGCCTTTCGCTGGACGGATGCCGAAGCAGCGCTGACCACCTCATTTTCAGCTGCCGCGATCAGCGATTTGAAGCTGGCTGAAAACGGTCTGAACCAGGACATGCATGGCTCGGCCGCGTATCGCGCCGCCATGGTCGGGGTGTGTGCCCGTCGCGCCGTCGAGCACGCGAGCGCTTGAACCCGTTCGACAGCATCTCATCGACCGCAACTGCCCTGGCCGACCAGGGCTATTTCGCTGGCGAGGACCTGGCGACAACGGTGTTTTTGGCTGTGTCGCTCGGCAGGCCGCTGCTGCTAGAAGGCGAGCCAGGTGTTGGCAAGACCGAACTGGCCAGATGCCTCGCCGCGCTCACTGAAGCTGAACTGATTCGCTTGCAGTGCTTTGAAGGCATCGACCTGGCGCAGGCCGCCTACGAGTGGAACGTGGCCCAGCAAATGCTCGAAATCCGGTTAATTGAGGCATCGTCTCGAAACCAGGACGGGCAACCAGTGAGCGCGCGGGACTTATACCGGCGCGATCTACTGATTGAGCGCCCTTTGCTCCGTGCCCTGACGGCAGCAAAACGACCAGTTCTGCTGATTGACGAACTTGATCGGGCCGATGAACCTTTCGAGGCCTATCTGCTCGAATTTCTCGCTGAATATCAAGTCACCGTGCCCCAGATTGGCACCATCAAAGCTGCGACGCCACCATTGGTCATCATCACCTCCAACCGCACGCGCGAGTTGCATGATGCCCTCAAGCGCAGATGCCTGTACGCGTGGGTGGATTACCCCGACTTTGAGCGTGAATTGGCTATCGTGCGCAGCAAGGCACCCGGCGCAGGCGAAGCACTCACCCACCAGATCGTCCAATTCGTTCATGCGGCTCGCGAGGCCGACTTGCTTAAAGCCCCTGGGGTTGCAGAAGCCATCGATTGGGCGCAAGCACTCACCGCCCTGGATGCCGATTCACTAGACCCCGACGTTGTGCAAGCCAGTCTCGGTGCGCTGATCAAGGTACAGGACGACCTGGCTCGCATGAAAGACGGTGGCGCGACCGAACTCTTGTCCCGTGTCGACACCGCGGGCTGACTCGGGCAAGCAGGCGCCCGGCGGCAAAACCCTCACGACCGCGCTGCTGCGGTTCGCTCGAATCTTGCGACTCGGGGGCATCTCCGTGCAGACAGGCGATATCGCGCACGCCACTGACGCATTGCAACTGGTGGGGTTGTCGAGCCGGGCGGAGGTGCGGCAAGTGCTCGCCGCAGTGTGGTTGCGCCATCGCCAGGACAGACCATTGTTTAACACCCTGTTCGATCTCTTTTGGAAAGCACCACGAGAGACCACGGCAAACCGGCAAAGTCAGTCGGGCGCTTCTGGTCAGGATTCTGGCCAGCGCCCGGAGGCAACGCCGGCAACAGCCGATCAGCGCAACAAGGCGCTCGCTGCCCTGATGGCTGGAGCGGATAATCAAGCGACAGAACTAGAGCTAACCAGTACCGGACCCGACAACGACGCCGACGCCGACAATGCTGCGCCGCCGTCGGCCAGCGAGCCGCACGTTATTGGATTGTTCGGTCGCGATGAACATTTGCGAAAAGCCGATTTTGCGGCGCTTGATGATGTTGACATGAACCGATTGCGCCGCCAGCTTTCCTTGTTGCCGTATCCGATTCCGGGCGTTATCAGCCGCCGCCTGCGCCCGGCAACCAACGGGCAAATTGATTTGGGCCTCACGCTGCGCCGGACACTGCGCGCGCCGGATCTCATGATCCCGGCCTACCGAAAGCCGAGCCGAGTATTGCCGCCACTCGTGATGCTGATCGATATCTCACGCTCAATGGAGCGTTACAGTCAGGCATTCCTAGCCTATGCCCATGGCTTAACGCAACGCTTTAGCCGAGTGCACACACTTGTTTTTGGGACCCGGCTCACGAATATCACGCGAGCGATGCAGCACCGCGACTTTGACCTCGTGCTGGAGCGCGCCAATCTGATGGCTCGTGACTGGCATGGCGGCACCCGCATAGGCACGAGCCTTGCCGCCTTCAACAGGCATCACGCGCGCCATTTACTCTCTGGCAATGCTGCCCTGATGCTGCTGACCGATGGCCTTGAGCGCAGTGGTCTGGACGAACTTGAACAAGAGACTGCGCGATTGGCCCGGCACACAAGGCGATTTATTTGGCTCAACCCGCTTCTGCGTTACGATGGATTTGAACCAAAGGCAGCGGGCGTGCGAATTTTGCATCAACACGCAGATGACTTCCTGCCTATGCACAGCGTGGATCAACTCGCACAGATCCACCTGCGCCTGCAACATGCTGGGCGAATCAACGAAACCGCGCGAGATGAATCGCGCGTGATTCGAGGGACGCAGCGTCAGCCCGCAACCTCTTAACTCAAAGGATTATTCCTCATGCAACTTACCGGCGAACGCGTTATTCCAGCTCCCATCGAGAAGACCTGGGCCGCGCTGAATGACCCTGAAATTCTGAAGGCTTCGATTAAGGGCTGTGAGTCCCTCGAGAAGACTGGCGATGACGAATTTATGGCCGCCCTGAAAATCAAGATCGGCCCTGTCAATGCTCGCTTCAAAGGCAAGCTCAACCTAGAGAATGTGCAGCCGCCAAATTCCTACACGATCCGCTTCGAAGGCCAGGGAGGCGTTGCCGGATTTGGTAAAGGCTCGGCCGATGTAAGCCTGGAATCTCAGGGCGACACAACCCTGCTCAAGTACGAAAGCAACGCGCAGGTCGGCGGCAAAATCGCCCAGATTGGCTCGCGCTTAGTCGACTCTGCCGCCTCAAAAATTGCGCAGGAATTCTTCGCAGAATTTGAGCAACAAATTGGTTCTTCAGATACGGCAGCCTAACGCGGCGCCGACAGAGGTCAACATGGATAATCTCGATCGTCAGGTTCTGGAACAAGCAGTGGCATGGGTCAAAGACGGGCGCAGTGCATGGCTCGTGACAGTCGTTGAAACATGGGGCTCTGCGCCAAGGCCGCCCGGCGCGCTGCTGGCTATGCGCGACGACGGATTGATTTCAGGCTCGGTTTCTGGCGGTTGCGTTGAAGACGATCTGATCGACCGCATTCGCCACGGTGAGCGTGTCGACAAACCATCGATGATTCACTACGGCGTCAGCCGTGACGAAGCGGCGCGCTTCGGCCTGCCTTGCGGCGGTAACCTGCGGCTTGTGCAGGAGCCTTTGCTCGATACAAACTGGGCGGACCAAATTCTTGAACGTACTGCCAAACACGAGGTCGTCACGCGCACGCTCAGTCTGAAAACAGGGCAGTCTTCGGTTCAGGCGGGTGCTCGCGGCGAGGCCTTCAGTTTCGACGGTGAGACCATGCAATCGGTCTTTGGCCCACGCTGGCGCGTGCTCGTCATCGGCGCCGGACAACTGTCGCGCGTGTTCGCGCAGATGGCGCAGGCGCTTGATTTTGAGGTCATCTGCTGCGATCCCCGTGAGGAATACCACCTGACCTGGGATGTGCCGGGCACCCAGTTTTCGAAAGAAATGCCAGATGATCTCGCTGCCTCGCTGAATCTGGATGCACACAGTGCCGTCGTCGCGGTGACGCACGACCCCAAACTCGACGATATGGTGCTGCTGGAGGCACTGAAGTCTGACGCTTTTTATATTGGCGCTCTGGGTTCGCGAGGCAATACCGCCGCTCGCAAGAAGCGCCTGCTGATGTTTGATCTGACCGAACAAGAGATCGACCGCCTGCACGGCCCGATCGGTTTGGACATTGGCAGCAGAACCCCGGCAGAGATTGCAGTGTCTATCCTTGCTGAAATTGTTGCCGTTAGAAATGATGTGGCGCTGGTGCAAAAGAAGCCCGCTCTAGAAACCGCTTGAATCGAAACCGCCTGAATCAGGATTCTCCTTAGGTGACTGTCGCTTCTACCCCGTCGCCATTGAGTCCACGCGATGACCGGGTTTCGGTCCGCCTGCGATTTCGCGACGATGCCCGCATTGGCCCTGGCAAGGTGGCCCTGCTTGAAGCCATTTCACGCAGCGGATCGGTTGCTCAAGCAGGGGCCAGTCTGCACATGTCCGCGCGCCGCGCGTGGTTGCTGATCGATTCTCTGAACAGGGCGTTTGATACGCCCGTTGTCGTCACAGACGATCAGCCAATGTCCGGAACGCCATCGGCGATGCCGCCCGGCCCGGCGCAAAACGAAGCGCACCTGACTGAATTCGGTCAAAGCCTGATTGACGCTTATCGCGCTGTGGAGGCCGACACGCAAGCCGCTGTGGGGCAGCGCTTCGCTGCAATCATGGCGCGATTAAAAGACTGACCGCACTTCTCGATACCTGCGTGAGCGGCGCGATTTACACTAAATCGGCCACCCGTCACCTGCGCCGGGTAACGGCTGGCCTAACGAACTCGCGGCGCAGCAGCGAACGCACGATCGTCTATCGCGGTCGCCTTGACCATTGCAAACACTTGATCGCCAATATCAATGGCCAGCGCATCAGCCGCCTGTCTTGTAATAAGTGACATGAGCCGGCCGTGCCCCTCTAACGTCAGGCTGACTCTCACCAACGGCCCCTGTTCATGCGTCATGTCAGAAATGCTGGCGCGCAAAACTGTCCGATGACTGACATCTCGCGGTCGCGACACGGCAATCGCAACATCTGTCGCCCGCACAAGCACCCTGAATGCGCTGCCGGGCTGCCCCAGCCGACCGGGCAAACTGATACGCCCGGCTGGATGAGACAACTGCGTCATCTCATACGCTGAGTCAAATGATTCTATCTGCGCTTCTAATACCGCAACATCGGTAAATCCTGGTTCGTCACTGCTGACCCCAAACACAAACTGCGCAACGGGACTAACCTGAGTTACGCGGCCCGCCTCAAGGCAGACGACATCTTCGGCCAGCCTGACCACTTCCTCAAGGGCATGCGAAACAATCACGATAGGCACTTTGACCCGATCACGTAGCGACATGAGATAAGGCATGATCTCGGCCCGTCTGGCCAGATCGAGTGACGCGAGTGGCTCATCCAACAGCAACAGTTGCGGCTCCGATAGCAGCGCGCGTCCAATCGCAACACGCTGCTTCTCACCGCCCGACAAAGCCCCAGGCTTTCGATCGAGCAGATGCTCGATACCCAGCAACTGCACCATGTCGTCGAAACTTATCTGGCGGCTGGCCTGGCGGGGCCGGCCGTAGTTCAAATTCCCGCTGACACTCATGTGCGGAAAGAGCATGGCATCCTGAAAAACCAAACCGATGCGACGCTGCCTTGCCGGCATCCACTGGCCGCTTGAGGTGTCACAGAACACGCGGTCATTGAACCGAATCGACCCACTATCAGGGCGCTCCAGTCCCGCGAGCAGATTCAGCAAACTGGACTTACCTGCGCCCGAGGCGCCGAACAGGGCAAGTGCGCGGCTATCGCTTTCGAACTGGGCGTCAAGCGCAAAACCGCCACGCTGCCATCTAGCATCGAACGAGATCATCCGCGAATCCGCCTTTTCATGCGCACGGTAAGCCACTCTGAAACGGCCAGCGCAGCCAGAGCGAGGACCACCGCCCATAGCGTCAAACGCAACGCTGCAGCGTCTCCGCCCGGCACTTGCAGCAGCGCATATATCGCGGCAGGCAATGTCTCTGTCTGGCCCGGGATACTTGAAACGAAGGTAATAGTTGCCCCAAACTCCCCGAGGGACTTGGCAAAGGCCAATATCGCGCCAGCCGCAATGCCAGGCAATGCCAGTGGCAAGGTCACCGTCATGAAAATGCGAGCGCTGGAGGCGCCCAGGGTCTCAGCTGCTTGTTCAATTCGCTGATCGATTGCTTCCATGCCAAGCCGAATGGCACGCACCATCAGGGGAAAACCCATCACCGCACTCGCGAGCGCGGCGCCTGTCCAACTGAATGCGAAACTGATGCCGAACCAGTCATTCAAGAACTGACCAATGACTCCCTGGCGACCAAACATCAGCAACAAGAAATAGCCTGTCACGACAGGGGGCAGCACCAACGGCATATGGACCAAACCGTCCACCAGCCATTTGCCGCGAAACTCATGGCGGGACAGCCAGTGGGCAACCATGATCCCTATTGGCAGAGCGCAGACAGTTGCGACCAGAGCCACTCGCAAACTGAGTTTGATCGCCTGCCACTCTTCAGGGCTCACAACTCAATCAACCCAAAGATGGCACGAGCAAGCCGTGCGTTTCGAGTTGCTGACTTCGCATCGGATCAAGCAGCCAGGCAAGTAGAGAAGCTGCCGCCACTCGACGTTTGGTCGTATCGTGATCCGGCTGGTTAACCAGCGCAATCGGATACGTCACCGCGCCCGCGGCGTCAGGTGCAAAGCGACCCATGACGCGCACAGCTGGCTCGGCATGCGCATCGCTTGCGTAAACAAGCCCGGCTGGGCATTCGCCTCGCGCCACCAGGGCAAGGGCCAGGCGCACGTTGGCTGAGCGAGTGAGCCTGGTTTGAACGAGATCGAAAAGCCCGACACTCTCCAGTGCCCGGCGGCCATAGCGACCTGCTGGCACATGCGCCGGGTCGGCCATGGCAAAGCGGCCGTCATCACCCAGCATTGTCTGCAACGGAAAATCAGGGCCAACATCAGGCGCACCAGCGTCTGATGAGGCTTTTGCAACTGTGCTCTGCGTGGCTGGCGCCACCAGAACAACACTATTCCGCGCAAACACCCCAACAGAGTCAGCCGAGATCAGGTCGCTTCCGAGCAGGTATTGCATCCATTTTTCGTCGGCGCTGATAAGCAAGTCTGCTGGCGCCCCCTGTTCTATCTGTCGCGCCAGAGCGGAGGTACCGGCATAAGAAACCACCACTTTTCTTTTGCCCAACCGGTGCCATTCAGCCAGCATGTCATCAAGCACGTTGCGTAGGCTCGCAGCCGCAAACACCACCAATGGTCGGTCAGCATTGGCGCGGGCGCCTGAGCCCATGACAACGCCACTGGTCAGCAGGACCCCGCTCAACAGCCGCAGCAGCGACCGGCGCTGCATCAGGTGTTCTGCACCACAATGGAAGGGAATTTGCCCGACATATCTTTGGCACGCTCGGCGATACGCACAGCCACTTTGCGCCCTATTTCGCGATAAGTCTCCGCAATTTCTCCGTCGGGGTCGGCAACGACGGTGGGTTTACCTGAGTCGGCCTGTTCGCGAATTCGAATGTCCAGCGGCAATCCGCCCAAATAGTCGACCTCATACTCGGCGGCCATGCGCTCGCCCCCACCACTGCCAAATATATGTTCCTTGTGCCCGCATGATGAGCAGATATGCATCGCCATATTCTCGACGATGCCAAGAATCGGAATGCCCACCTTTTCAAACATCTTTAGACCCTTGCGCGCGTCGAGCAGAGCAATGTCTTGCGGCGTGGTGACAATAATTGAACCAGTGACAGGAATCTTCTGTGACAGGGTCAGGTGAATATCCCCAGTGCCGGGCGGCATATCGATGAGTAGGTAATCAAGGTCGCGCCAGTTGGTATCGCGCAGCAATTGCTCAAGCGCCTGAGTCACCATGGGGCCACGCCACACCATCGGCGTATCCGGGTCGATCATGAAGCCAATGGATGAGGCCTGAATGCCATGCCCTTCCATGGGCTCGAGAGACTTCCCGTCACGCGACTCAGGCCGTCCGGTGATGCCCAGCATCGTGGGCTGCGAAGGGCCGTAGATGTCGGCATCAAGCATACCCACCGATGCCCCTTCTGCTGCCAGCGCCAGCGCGAGGTTAGCTGCGGTTGTGCTCTTGCCAACGCCGCCCTTACCTGACGCCACAGCGATAATGTTCTTAACATTCGGCATGACTTTTACGCCGCGCTGCACGGTATGCGAAACGATCTTTTGATATACGTTGGCCGACACGTTCTGCACGCCATCCAGCTCGCGCAGGGCGGCAATCACCTGCTTGCGAATCGGATCGATCTGGCTCTTAGCGGGATAACCCAACTCGACATCAACGGCGACTTCGCCATCGTCCACGCGAATGTTGCGGGCCGACTTGCTTGCCATGAGGTCTTTCCCGGTATTGGGGTCGACGATTTTGGCAAGCGCTTCGGAGACTTGCTCAACTGACAGCGTCATGAAGATTCCTTGGTTCCTGGGTGAAGGGATGAGTTGGCGGGCCAATATGGGACATTTCGCGCAGCAGCGGTGCCCACGACAATCTCCCGGCAAAACTCAGCAGTTTAAAGGATGCCCGCCTGATAACATCAAAGGCTGTACTGGAATCCGGCCTGAGCCCCTCTCACCCCATGTCCCGCAAGCTTTTTGTCACTACTGCCCTGCCCTATGCCAATGCCGCATTTCACCTGGGCCACGTGATGGAGTACATCCAGGCAGACATTTGGGTACGATTTCAGCGCCAAAGGGGCCACGAGGTTCATTTTGTTTGCGCCGATGACGCTCATGGCGCGCCCATCATGATTGCCGCCGACAAGGCAGGTCAGACCCCGCAGGAGTTTGTCGCCGAAATTGCCGCTGGGCGCGAGCGCCCGCTGCAGGGCTTTCATATCCAGTTCGATCACTGGCACAGCACTGATTCACCAGAAAACACCGAGCTGTCGCAGTCTATCTACAAGGCCCTGCGAGACGCCGGTCTCATCACCACGCGCACTATCGAGCAGTTTTTTGACCCGGTTAAGGGCATGTTCCTGGCTGACCGTTTCGTGATCGGCGAGTGTCCGAACTGCCAGTCGCCAGATCAATTTGGTGACGCCTGCGAGGTCTGCGGCTCTGTCTACTCGCCAACCGAGCTGGGTAATCCGAAGTCTGCGCTGAGCGATGCAGCGCCCGAGTTGCGCGAATCTGAGCACTTCTTTTTTAAGTTGTCAGATCCCCGGTGTGTTGAGTTTCTGCGCCAGTGGACGAGTGAGGAGGATCGGCACGGCCGGCCGCGGCTGCAGTCTGAGGTCCTGGCTAAAGCACAGGAATGGCTCAGCAAAAAAGACGAGACCGATGATGCATCTGAAAGCGACCAGGCACCTAGCGACGACACCAGCTCTGGCCTGATCGACTGGGACATCTCAAGGGATGCGCCTTACTTTGGTATTGAAATACCGGATGCACCCGGCAAGTACTTTTATGTCTGGCTCGATGCGCCGATTGGCTACCTAGCGTCTCTGAAGGCTCACTGTGCGCGCGTTGGGGTTGATTTCGATGGCCTACTTGCCGACCCTGCCACCGAGCAGGTGCACTTCATCGGCAAAGACATCATCTATTTCCATGTGTTGTTCTGGCCGGCGATGCTGCACTTCGCCGGCCGCAAAGTGCCCGACAACGTCAATGTGCATGGCTTTGTAACCGTTGGCGGTGCCAAAATGAGCAAGAGCCGTGGCACTGGCATCTCGCCACTGCGCTACCTCGAACTCAATCTCAACCCTGACTGGCTGCGCTATTACCTGGCTGCCAAACTCAACGGCCGGGTGGAAGATGTTGACTTCACCCCTGACGACTTCATTGCCCGCGTCAACAGCGACCTCGTCGGCAAACTCGTGAACATTGCGAGCCGTTGCAGCGGCTTTATCGTCAAGCGTTTTGATGGCCAACTCAGTTCTCCTGACCCTGAGGCCCGAGCCCTGTTTGAGGCGGCCTGGCCTGGTGCCGAGCAAATTGCCAACCACTATGAGCAGCGCGAGTTTGGGCGCGCAATTCGCGAGACCATGCAATATGCCGACGCTGTGAACCAGTATGTTGATGCTCAGAAACCCTGGGAGCTCGCCAAAGATCCGACGCAGGCAGCGCGTTTGCAAACTGTTTGCACGACAGCCATCAATGCTTATGCTGATCTGGTGCGGCTGCTCGCCCCGGTCATTCCGGCGACCGCGAACGCCGCGCTCACACAGTTGAATCTCGAAAGTGCTGACTGGCAGAGCATTGGCTCGCCACTGGCAGCCGGGCACCGGATCAATCCCTACAAGCACCTTGTGTCGCGTATTGAACCCAAGCAACTGGATGCGCTCTTCGAGTCGGACGCAAAGCTCGACGGCTCATCTGCAGCCGCAGCCACGACCAAATCTACCAAAAAGAAAAAGGCCGCCAAAGCGCCTGCCGGACCACCACCGGAAATTGCATTCGATGACTTTGCCAAGGTTGATTTACGGGTCGCACGTATTGAGAAAGCCGCCCTGGTCGACGGGTCAGACAAACTGCTGCAACTGACGCTGGATCTGGGCAATGGCGAACGGCGCAACGTGTTCTCCGGGATTCGCAGTGCGTATTCGCCGGCGGATCTGGAAGGCCGACTGACCGTGATGGTCGCCAACCTGGCCCCACGAAAAATGCGCTTTGGCCTGTCCGAAGGTATGGTGCTGGCGGCCGGCGCAGATAGCGATGGTATTTTCTTACTCAATCCAGATAGTGGCGCCCAGCCCGGCATGCCGGTGCGCTAAGCAGCTTCACTAAACAGACAAGTAAGCGTCGCGTATTTCCGGGTGCTGATTGAGCTCCTCAAATGCGCCATCAAACTTTTTCTCGCCGCCTTCAATAATGATCGCGCGGTCTGACACCAGTTTGGCAAAGTGCAGGTTCTGTTCAGACAGGAGCACTGTAAGCCCCTGACGCTTGATGTCGAGAATGGTTTTGGCCATCTGCTCAACGATAACCGGCGCAATCCCTTCTGAGGGTTCGTCTAGCAGAAGCAGGCGTGGGTTACCCATGAGCGTGCGGGCGATGGTTAGCATTTGCTGCTCACCGCCCGACAATGCTTTGCCGCGGTTTTGTCTTCGTTCATACAAGTTCGGGAACAACTCGAACAAAATATCCGTTGTCCAGGCCGGCGCGCCCTCCCGGGGTGGCTGCCGCCCAACCTCGAGATTTTCAAGAATCGTCAGGTCGGTAAAGATCCGGCGCTCTTCCGGCACATAGCCCATCCCCAGACGTGCAATTTGATGGGCCTGCTTTCCCGAGACAGCTTGACCATCAAACGCAACACTGCCGCTTGCAGGCCGAATAAGCTGCATGATCGATTTGAGCGTCGTGGTTTTACCTGCTCCGTTGCGGCCGAGCAGTGCCACCACATCGCCCTGAGCAACGCTAAAGCTGAGGTCGCGCAGAATGTGCGCTTTGCCATAGAAGGTATTGATGCGATCGAGCTTGAGCATGTCAGGCATGGTCACTCGCATAGAGCGTGCCGCCGCCCAGGTAGATCTCCTGAACCTGTGGGTTGTCACGTACTTCATCCACAGTGCCGTTGGCAATTAGTGCGCCGCGATTCAACACCATAACGCGATGAGCATGAGTAAATACAACATCCATATCGTGCTCGGTAAACAGCGCAGAGATTTCTCGCTCCGCGACGATATCGGCCGTGAGTTGCATCAAATCGATTCGTTCTTTTGGCCCCATGCCGGCGGTAGGCTCATCCATGAGCAACAGCCTCGGACTATTGGCCAACGCAATGGCGAGTTCGAGCCTCTTAACGTCACCATAGGCCAGCACCGCCGCATGTCGCGCTGCCTGCGCCGACATCCCCACCAACTCAAGCAAAGCCATTGCCTCATCGCGGTATAAGCGACTGGCCACACGGATCGACGAAAAAATCCGCTGGCGATCAGAAATCAAAGCCATCTGAACATTCTCGATCACCGTCATTGACGGGTAAGTTGCGGTGATCTGGAAGGTTCGGCCAACCCCAAGCCGCCAAATCTGCCGCGGCGTCATCCCGACGATGTTTTCGCCTGCGAAGGTGATCTTGCCGGTAGAGGGTTTGAGCTGACCCATCAACATGTTGAAGCAGGTTGATTTGCCAGCACCATTGGGACCAATTAGCGCGAGCATTTCACCGACTGCGACAGAGAAACTGACATTGTCCACTGCCTGAATGCCGCCAAACGACTTTGACAATCCTTCGATTTTCAACACAGCCTGAGTTGAGGGAGACTTGGTCATGCGGCCCTCCGGGTCGGCGACAAACGCGAGACGATTCGCTGCGTCAGACCAGCGATGCCATCAGGCGCGACCACCACAATCAGGATAATGAGCAGGCCGAGTGCGAGCCGCCAATATTCGAACCGCGATAGATAGTCTTGCGTCAGGGTGAGCACACTTGCACCTGCCAGCGGCCCCGCGAGTGTTTTGACACCACCCAGAAAGACCATAATTAAGGCGTCGAATGAACGGGCGATTTCAAGCTCGGTGGGAAACACACTGCCTTTGGAAAAAACGAACAGGCCACCGGCCAGGCCAGCCATCATGCCGGCAAAAATCATTGACACCCACTGCACACGGCGGGTGTTAATGCCCGTTGCCTCGGCGCGCAGTTTGGAGTCCCGACTGGCCCGCAGCGCGTAACCAAACGAGGTATGCGCGATATGCCGGAGCAACACGATGCCACCCCCCGCCACAACAAGCGTCATGTAATAAAACGCAGTTGTCTCAGACGCCCACTGGGCCGGCCAGATACTGACAATGCCGTCATCACCGCCGGTGAGATCAGCCCACTGAAACACCACCGACCACAGCAGTTGCGCAAACGCGAGGGTCAACATCGCAAAGTAAACACCCGTCAGGCGCATGCAAAACCAGCCAATCATCACCGCCAACAAACCCGCGGAGAGTGGCGCCAGAAACATCGCCAGCGCCATCGGAGTTTGCAGGTATTGCACAAAGAGTGCGGCCGCATAAGCGCCTCCGCCAAAGAATGCGGCGTGCCCAAACGAGACTAATCCGCCCAGGGACAGCATGAAATGGAGACTCGCGGCAAATAGGCACGCAATCAGAACATCAATCATGAGTACCAGCAAAAAACTGTCGGCAGCCTGCGGCAGCAATGCCAGCCCTAGCATGAGCACTGCCACCAGCGCTTTACCAGCTGGTCGGAGCACGGCAATCGGTCGTTCTGGTTCACCGACCTGCCCGTGCTCACCGGCCACTTCTTCGCGCCCGAGCAATCCATAGGGCTTGACCAGCAACACAATCGCCATCACGACAAACATCAACACCAAGGTGCTCTCAGGCAAAAATCGCACACCAAACACGCCCAACACCGAAATCAGAACCGATGCAATGAACGCGCCCGGGATAGATCCCATCCCCCCAATCACCACCACCACAAAAATCGCAGCGAGAATGTTGAAGTCCATCAACAGGTCGGCGCCGCCCTTGGGCAACTGCAAAGCACCGCCCAGTCCGGCAAGCATCGAGCCCAGGAAAAATACCCCTGTAAACAGCCACGCCTGATTCACGCCAAGCGCGCCCACCATTTCTCGATCCTGAGTGGCCGCTCTCACTAGAATCCCGACCCGGGTTCTAGCCATCAGGTACCAGAGCCCCAGCAGCAACACGGGGGTGATAGCAATCAGCATCAAATCATATTGGGGGATTGGTTCACCCATGATCGTGACGATGCCTTCAAAACCAGGCGCCCGCGGCCCCAATAAATCTTCGGGCCCCCAAATCATGAGGGCCAGATCCTGCACAACCAGAATCACGCCAAAGGTGGCGACCAGTTGAAATAGCTCGGGCGCACGATACACGCGCCGCAATACCAGCAACTCAACCGCAGCGCCGACAATGCCTACGCAAACACCCGCGAGTAACGTTGCCACCCAAAAACCAAACGGGCCATTAAGTACCTGTAGCAATGAGTAGCCAATATAGGCACCGAGCATGTAGAACGAGCCATGCGAAAAATTGACGATCCGGGTGACGCCGAAAATCAACGACAACCCGGATGCCACTAAAAACAGCGCACAGGCATTAGCCAGCCCCGCCAGGAGCTGGGCAACAAACAGACTCATGCGCGACTTACTTTGATGCTGGGCGCAGCTTCATGACTTCTTCGTCGGCCGGCAGGAAGTCTTCGCCTTTTTGATACTTCCAATCGACCATGATGCCTTTGCCGTCCTTTACGGTTGTTTTACCGACCCAGGCGCCATGCGTGGACTGATGATCTATCGCACGATACTTGATGGGGCCCGCCGGGGTGTCAAGCGCCAGACCTTTGAAAGCCTCGACCATTGCTTCAGTATCGGTTGAGCCTGCTTTCTCAATGGCCGCCGCAATGGATAACACGGTTGAATACCCAACCAGTGAACCGACCCGTGGGTAGTCATCAAAGCGTGCCTGATACGCTTTGACAAACTCAACGTGAGCTGGCTCTTTGATGTCATACCAGGGGTAGCCCGTCACGATCCAACCCTCGGGCGCCTCATCTTTGAGCGCATCAATATACTCAGGTTCACCGGTCAGCAAACCCAGTACGAGTTTGTTTTTAAACAAACCGCGGGTTGTACCTTCGCGAACAAACTTTGCGAGATCTGAGCCGAAGGTCACGTTATAAATTGCATCAACGTTAGCAGCCTGCAGCGCTTGAGATTCGGCGGCAGCATCAATTTTAAAGAGCGCCGGCCACTGCTCGGCTACGAACTCAACTTTCGGATTTAGCTCTTTAAGCACTTTCTTGAATGAAGCCACCGCATCTTTGCCATAGGCATAGTTAGGGGCAATTGTCGCCCAGCGAACAGCGCCCGTTTTCGCCGCTTCATTGGCGAGCATAGCGGCTTGCATATACGTGGAAGGTCGCAGCCGGAAGGTGTAGCGATTGCCCTTTGACCAGACCAGCGCGTCAGCCAGTGGCTCAGCAGCGAGATACAGCTTCTTCTTCTGATTGGCGTAAGACGAGAGCGCTAGCCCGATGTTTGAGAACAAGCTGCCAAAAATCATGGAGACGCCTTCACGATTAAACATCTCATCGGCAATGCGAACCGCCTCACCCGGCTTGCCCTGGTCATCACGCGAAACCACTTCCAAAGGCTTGCCCAGTACACCGCCTTTGGCATTGATTTGCTCAACCGCCAGATCCACGCCATCTTTGTATGGCAAGGTAAAAGCAGGCAAACGCTTGTAGCTATTGATATCGCCAATTTTAATCGTGTCGGCTGCAAAGGCGTTGCTGAACAGGCAGGCCGAAATAGCAGCGGCAGTCGTGGCCATCAAGATCTTTCGTGTCATCATGTGTTCACCTTAGTGAGAGAGATTGGCATAAGGGCATAGGGGGAGTGGTTGTTGGAGTCACTGGCAGGCTTTCATCGGGCTTCACAACAACACCCTGGCCTTGCAGTGAAAGAAACGCACTTTGTATGTGACCGAGTTTGAGCAGCTTTGTTGCGACTGCCTGACCCGTTGATAACGCGCTCATCCGTTCCTGCGGCGTCAACGTATCAACATCAACCGTGACAGGCATGCTGCCCAGATCACTGTCGGGAAACAACTCGTTTGCAGGCGCACGGCTAATCTTTGGGCTCGCCGGCAAATCAATGGCGTTTGCAATGATGGTCGCCGCGCAATCGGCAGCGGCGGCACTGTGAGCAAGCACCGTGACGGCATCAGCGATACCGAGTGAATGGCTTCTTCCTTGCCAGCCACTCGTGGCAATGCCGCCAATGCGGTCGGAAGCTGTGACGCAAACCGTCGACGCGATCCGCCCAGTGCGCAGGCTGTCACAGATACCGATATTGAACACTTCACCGTCGCGTAAATAGAGTGCAATATCGCCGCCATTATTAACGCTTGCACGCGTAATCGGTTGACCGCTCAAAATGACTGCCAGCAGTTCATCGGCCACCGACCCCGCGACTGCAGCCATCGGCGTGATGAACTGTTCATTGGCATAAACACGCGCAGCTTTGAACATCTGCCGGGCAATGCGGCCAGTTGGAGAGACTGGTGCTGCAGGTTGAATCTGGCGGCGCAGCAACGTCAGTTCACTGACCAGTGAAGGGAGCATGCTCGGAAATGCGTCAATCGCTCTTGCGTAGGCACTGCTGATTGCTGACTTTGAACCATCAAGTGCGACAAGCAATTCAATTGGACCGTGCTGCAGATGCAGTCTTTGCCCGCCGTTGATCCAACGAACCCGCGCGCCTTCAATTCCCTCGCCTTGATGGGCGATGCGCTCACTCACCGCTCGCCCCTTTCACTGACTTGAGCGGCCATGGCGAACCTGACACCTGTCCCACCTGACGCTGTCCGACCAGTACATGGTCGTTGGTCGCGCCGCCCATGCCGTTCACGGCATCTGACACCGACACGATGCGCGACACATGACCACCCAACGCTTCATAGTCGTCGCGACGCAATGTGAATTCAATGGGCGCGACGAGTGCAGGTGTGGGCACATAGCCAAATGCACGATCCGGCATCTGAGTGACATCCGCCATCAGCGTAATGCCACCCCCTGGCCAGATATAGGCAGGCGCGCCGCCGCAAGTAACGGTTGTCAGCGCCTGGTTAACCGAATGCGTCAGACGAATCGGATTACGCGTCACCCCTGAGCGCAGGGATCCGCCTGCGCCTCCCATGAACATCACACTGCACAGGGCCGGCTCGCAGTTTTCTTCAATGAGTGCCACGGACGGGAGCAGCCTTGACGGTATCGGTAGCTTAACGGGCTTAAGCGCTTCGTCGAGTTCAAAGTAGGCAGCATGCTCGCCAGTCGTTGAGACCATGAGAATCGACAAACCGGGCCGTGCGAACTTGGGTTTGAACTCATCGAGAATAGTGAGCGGATCTGACAGATCAGTCCCCCCCCAACCATTGCCGGGCTGCGCAACTTGAAAGTATCGGCCGGGTGTCGAACGCCGCCCGATAATATTGATGCCCGTTGGTTGCCAGCCGAGCACCTTACCGGCCTGATGTTCTGACACTACCCCCGTGATGTGATCATCAACCACGACCACCTCATCCACAAGCCCTTGCCACTGCGAGGCAAACATGCCAATGGCAGCTGAGCCACAACCTACCCGCATACGCTCTTCGCATACGCCGTCAATGACCGGCGCCTGACCGGCCTGCACAATTAGTGTTGATCCTTCGTCTACCGTGAGTTCAACGGCCTGCCGGTTGCATAGCGCAAGCAAGGTCGCACAAGTGACTTTGCCTTCTTTTTTAGTGCCGCCCGTTAAGTGATTAACCCCGCCAAGCGATAGCATCTGCGACCCGTATTCACCGGTGGTGACATGACCGACAGGCTCGCCTTCGGCACGCACCAACTGCCGCTCAGGACCAATATGTCGATCGGTATCAATTTTGACCTTGGCGCCGCAGTAGCTGAATATTCCCTCAGTCACGACGGTAATCATGTCGACACCATCAACCTCGCTGCTCACAATGAACGGGGCTGGCTTGTAATCAGGATAAGTAGTGCCGGCTCCAATCGCTGTGACGAACACTCGATCAGGCTGAATCAGTGTGCCATCCCAAGGCAGCACAGTTGGTTGAGAGTCATCCTGATCAGTCTCAGACAGGTCGGCACCGTCTTCAAGAAACGGCACGACTTCACCACCAAACTCGACTCGCTTTTCCAGAATGGTGAGCGGATCAAGCCTTACCAGTTGCCCGGCCTGATTGGCATAACGGTCGCAGGCCCCGGACCGACCTTCCGCAATATTGCAGATAACCGGGCAGGCGTCGCATCGGATCTTGCCGCCGGCCTCAGCCATGGTGTGACTGGTCATGGATATGACGTTCTTTGAGTGCCGCGAGAACTTTCTCTGGGGTCGCAGGCAGGTCTCGCACAATGGCGCCTGTTGCATGGCGCAGCGCATTCACGATCGCCGGCGCGGTAGGAATCAGCACGTGTTCGCCAAGACCTTTTGCGCCATAAGGGCCTTCGGCGTCTTCAACTTCAATAATGAGATTGGTGAAAGTCGGCATGTCGCCAATCGTGGGAATTAAGTAATCATGCAGGTTGTCGGATCGCTCAGGCTCATAGTTTTCCATCAGCGCCATTCCGAGGCCCTGCGCCACTCCGCCTTCGATCTGTCCCTCAACGAGCATTGGATTGATCGCCCGACCAACATCATGTGCACAGGTGATGTGATCAACCACGATACTGCCAAGTTCAGTATCCACAGTCATCTCTACAATCTGAGCGCCGTATCCATACACAGCATACGGTGCTCCCTGACCTGATTCATTGAGCGGACTCGTTGGCGGGTCATAAGTCTCTTCGGCCATCAAGACATAGCCATAGGGATTAACCTCTAGACGCCTCGTGTCAATGGTGTGCTCAACACCCCCATCAACCACTTTGATCTGACCATCACCCAGCATGATTTCACTTTCGGCTCTCGCCTGTACCTGTTGCAGGATAGTTTTGCGCAATGCATCGCCTGAAAGCCTCGCAGCCGATCCCGTCACGTAGGTTTGGCGCGACGCCGATGTTTTGCCGCAATCAGGAGTGAGGTCGGTATCGCCATCAATCAATGCGATCTCATGTACAGGCACACCCAACGCATCAGCAGCAATCTGGGTAATGACGGTATTGGCGCCCTGCCCGATATCCATCGCGCCCTGATGCAGCACGACCTGGCCATCAGGCCTAACACCGAACCGAACCGTCGACGGATTGGGCAGTGAGGTATTTCCACACCCATACCAACACGATGCAATGCCCACACCCTTTCGCTTTGTGCGATCACCAGGTGCGCCGTTGAAACTGTACGCCTTTTCTAGCGCTGCTTCCCAGGCAGGCACAAGCGCCTCAAGGCAAGCGACAATACCAACGCCCTTCTCAAACACCTGACCCGTCACGGTCGGTTGACCATTTCGCAGTGCATTCTTGAGACGAAACTGCAGGCGGTCGATGCCCACCTGATCCGCAAGCTCATCAAACGCGCACTCCTGCGCCACCGCGGATTGCGGGACGCCAAAGCCACGGAACGCACCGGCAGGCACCGTGTTGGTGTGAACCGCGACGCTTTGCGCTCGGTAGTGCGGAATAAAGTACGGACCTGACGCATGCACGGGCACGCGATTGGCCACGGTTGGCCCCCAACTCGCATACGCTCCAGTATTGAATACCCCGTGAAAGTCGAAAGCGGTTAGTTGTCCGGTGATGTCGCAACCAACGGCAAGGGTGATCTCTGATGGATGGCGCTTGGTGCTCGAGCGCATTGATTCCATGCGGCTGTAGCAGATGGCCGCCGGGCGTCCGGTCTTCCAGGCAGCCAATGCGATATAGGGCTGAAAGGAAACGTCGAGCTTCGACCCAAAGCCTCCCCCGCACGCCGACGGCATGACTCTTACCTGCTCCTTTGGCAGAGCCATGATCTCAGCGAGCGCTTCGCGATCCATTTGGGCGGCCTGAGTACTCCCAAACACAGTGACCCGCTCGCCATCCCACACCGCGTAGCCCGCCTCGGGTTCAATGTAGGCATGCTCAATAAATGGCGTGGCACTCGATACTTCTGTGACAAACGCAGACTGCTCCAATGCAGTGGATGTATCGCCTCGCTGCACAAAGCCTTTGGTCAGAATATTGCCATCCCTGTTCGGGTGCAAGGTATGAGCCGCTTCAAGCTGGGCAGCGCGGGGGAGTAAGGACGGCGTCATAGCCTCCCATCGAATCGGCATAGCATCCTCAGCCAGGCTCGCGACAGCTTGCGCCTGTCCGACAACAGCCGCAACCGCTTCCCCGCGAAAGCGCGCAGTCCCTTCAGCAAAAACTGGCTGATCGGCAAACGGTGGGATGACCCCGAAACAATTGCGACCTGGAATATCTGTCGCATCGATAAACGCGACCAGGCCCGGGTGCGAAGCAATAAAGCCATCCGGATCAGTAATATCGAAGCGGGCCAGATGGTGAGGACTACGAATCACCCGCACAGCTAAAGCATCCGGCGGCACTGCATCAGCGCCATAGCGCAAATCCCCGGTCACTTTCGGTATGCCGTCAAGGTGGCGAATTGCACAGCCAACACTCTTGCCAGCATCCGGCTTTAAGCCTGCGTTTTGAGCGACTGCTTTGGAAAAGTCGGCAGCATTCACCACTGCCTCCACGATCTTGCGATAACCGGTACAGCGGCAAAGTACACCGCCTAGGGCATCTTCTACCTGAGAGGTGCTGGGCCTGGGCACCTCACGCAACAGAGCTGTTGCCGCCATCAACATACCCGGCGTGCAGATGCCGCATTGAGCAGCCCCATAGTGCAAGAAACTTTCCTGTAGAGCACTCAACTGCTCGTGGCTGCCAAGCCCTTCAACGGTGGTCACCGAACAGGCCTGCACCTGACCGACCGCCACCAGACAACTGCAAACTGGCTGACCATCCAGCAAGACGGTGCACGCGCCGCAATCGCCCGCATTGCATCCGACCTTCGTGCCGGGCAGGCCCAGATCATTGCGCAGCACATCAGATAAGCGCTCGATTGGCTGCGCCGATACGGTAACCGGCTTTTCATTGACTGTGAACGACAAACGACTCATCGCATCAGCCGCCGAGTCTGTTCAAGCAACTGTTTGACCAACGCAAGCGTCGCTTCGATTCGATAAGCCTTGCCGGCACGAACATCATCAATGGGAGACAAGCCCGTCAGGTGCTGAGCCAAGACCTGATCGGCTAATGACTCGGTAAGCGGCTGTCCAACCAGCGCCTGCTCCAACTGGTTGAGTCTTTGCGCAACAGCTGAGCATGAACCGACACTAATGCAGGCTTCATGAACAGCATCATGTGAGTCACTAACCAGTCTGATCGCCACCATTGAAACTGAAATGACCAGGTACTTTCTAAACCCCAGTTTACTGAAGGCTGACACACCTAGCAGGCATGCTTGGGGGATCAGAATCGCGGTGACCAGTTCATCGCTATGTCGGTCAGTTTGGCGGCTGCCTTGAATAAACTCAGACAATGGCAACTGGCGTTTACCGCGCTGACTGGCAAGTTCGATAGAAGCATCTAACGTCAGCAACGGCGGCACGCCATCAGCCGCTGGCGAGGCATTACAAAGATTGCCGACCAGGGTTGCGCGGTTCTGAATTTGGACAGAACCAATCTCTCGCGCCGATTGCTTCAAACCATCGAGTGCCGGCGGCAGTGTTGCCTTAATCAGGTCGGTCCAAGTGACCAATGCACCGATGCGGAGAAAACCGTCGGCGTTGGTGATGTGGCTGAGTTCGCCCAACTGGGTCAGGTCAAGAACATTGCCAGTTGAAGGCTGATCTCGCAGCGTTGGAAAGTAGTCAGTGCCACCGGCGAGAATCGACCAGTGGTCATTGGCAAGCAAGCCAAGCGCGTCCTCCAGTTGGTTGGGTCTCGCGTACTTCATTGGTGGCGCTTCATAGAGACGCTTCGCAGATACCCGTCGTTTTGATATCCGGTTTCAGAGATATCCGGTCGTATTGGTATCTAGAGCGCGCTGATTGTTGTAGGCAAAATCAGTCTAGCGGCCGTGTCTTAAGGCGTCAAACCCAGGGCCTGTTAACACAATGAACGCGCCCTAGCCCACCCGGGTATCAGTGAGCTGTCCCAAAAATTTCCCAGGCAGCGTCAGGCTAACCTTCCCGCCAGTTCCACTCTCACGCTTGGTCGCGCTGATACGACCGCCGCGAGCCTTGATGAGGCGACGCACTCCCAGCAGACCAATACCGTTGTTGCCATAGTATTCACCGCCGTTGAGGAAATTAATGACACTGTCAGGCAGGCCGACGCCATTGTCCTCGACCGTAATCTCATAGGCGTTATCGCCGGCCGCTTTCGCCGAGATCGACAACACAATTGAGTCGTCCGCGTTATGTTTGATGGCGTTATCAATCAGGTTTTGCAACATGACCTGGGTGGCGACCTTGTCACCTAGCACCCAGCTACCCGTCACGATAGCTTTGTGCTGCTTGGTTGGATCCAGCACCGCCAGCATGTTTTGACAAAGGACGCCGATTTCAAAGTCTTCTATTGCTTCGGGTGCATTGGACACACGCGCATGGTTCAACACGTCACCGATTAAAAGCATGGCTTTGTCAGCAACATTCTCAAGCATGTTGACGAGCTCGAGCTTGCCATCACCAAGGTCTTGAAATCCATCGCGCAGCATGTCGGCCAGGATGCCGACATTGATAATTGGAGTTCTCAGATCATGCGCGGCCAGTTTGATGAACTCTTCCAGATCTGTTTTAAGCAGCAGGGATCGGGCTTGCGCTTCTCGCACGACATGCTCAACTGAAACATCATGCGAAGTTCCCACTAGCCGAATTAAGGATCCGTCTTCAGCCAACACTGGTTCGAGATGGGTACGAACTTGCCGCTCAAGTCCGCGGAGCGGTAGTGCCAACTCATAAGTGGCGGGTTCGCGAGAGGCCATAGCCTGGCAATGGTGCTGATACGCAATCCGCCCGAGTCCGCCGGGGTAGACATCCATCGCTGTGCGACCAAGGATGTCATCCGCGTCTCTGCCCGCCACCTCGCAGGCAGTGCGATTGAAAGCAACATAGACTGGCCGTCCGAGGCTGTCCATCTCAAGGGCAAACAGGGCTGTCTGAATCGAATCGAGAAGTGTTCGCTCTTCGGTATTCATGTTGACCCGCAATAACCCCGATAGTGGACCGCTTTTTTATGCCTGGTCAGCCCCTAGCTCGGACGACCAGTCGCACCGGAGTGTAAACCTATCGGGAGCCAAGATCACGCAAGGATCGGTCTGAGCTTGTCTTGATCGGACATCGTTGACGGCTTGCTCAGCATGTGCTTAAGAACCTACTGCCATTTCTCCCAATCCTGCTCAAATAGGCCATTGAGACACCGGCAGATCTTAGCCGCCATTGCACGCCCGAGCAGCGGCCTCAGCAAAGTCGGGGTGCCATCGCGACAGAGGGGGCCGGTTCTCGGTAATGTCGTGGGCTGCCCAGACGATCCGTTGGCGGTCCATCTCGGGCGTCACTTCATCATCAGCGCAAACGATGTAGAAATCGTCGCGTAAGAGCGCCTTCATAAGATGCTCAACCACCTGAATGGGACGCCAGGCGCCTGGCTTGTGCTCGTTTTTACCCGTAGTGGTCCAACCAGGCACGAGAAGATGCGCCGTTACTCGAGTCTGCGCTACTTGATTTTCGGCCCTGCCGCGCAAGTCATGCTGCAGGGCCTCCGTATAAGTCTTCAGCGCTGCTTTGGACACGTTGTAGACAGGGTGCCCTGGTGGATTAGTCATGCCCTGCTTGGAACCCACATTCACGACAAAGCAACGATGTGACGACTGAAGCATGTGCGGGACGAAAGCCCTGACAGCGAAAATCGGCCCCCAGAGATTGACCTGCATAGCCTGCTGCCATTCTTCAAGCGGCGCTTCCATGCCACGACCGATTCGCGTCACCGCATTGTTCACGAGCATATCGACCCGTCCAAACGCACTTAATGTTTCAGCCTGCAGTTTCTCTATCTGAGCAGGAACCGAAACGTCAGTTGGTACGGCCAGCACCGAGGCGGAGTTGATAGCCAGTGCTGTCACCTGAGCATGCGCCTCCGTGAGATCGGCACCCGGCAGATCAGCCATGACAACTGACACGCCCTGACCAGCAAGGTGTTCTGCCAATGCACGGCCAATCCCAAGGGCGGCGCCTGTCACGACGGCAACAGCCCCAGACGGAAAACTAAGCATTGTCATATTGCGGGTCCCGTGTAACGCTGAGCTTCTGAACAATGCCGCTCATGTCAAAGTGAACATTGAACATGTCGCTATCTGCCATAGAGCCAATGTGCTTGAAACTCCAAACTTCCTGGCGACTGAGGGTGAAGAACTCGATCTCACTGGGCTTGCCTAGCATGCGCCTGACCTGATCGCGATTCATGCCGGCCTTGACTTGCTCGAAACGCGCTTCGGTCAGCATGTTTTCCATCGACACAAACTTTCCATCAGGGCCGATAGTGACCATATAGGTTTCGTGCCCGGCTGGCGCCCGCGGATACTCAAGCACGCGGGTACCGTCATTCTCAGCCCAGATCAATTCTGGCCGGCCCATGAGCGCTCTGACGTCAGATTCGGTGGATACACCGGGTTTGAGTGTCTTGCTGGCGTAGTAGTCGCAACCAGACAGCATCAACAGCACAAACAAGGCGCTCAATAGCTTTGATGACATCAGACGAGGGTGCAGCATTGAGAGGGCTCCGAGGACGATGAGTTAGTGAGCATAACGGCTGAGTGAGGTAAAATTGTGACATGTACGAATCAGACATCACACAGTTTCTGCGCGACCTGAAAGCCAGGAAGCCCGAACTCGACCAGAAGCAGCGCGAGGCCCGCGCGATCTGGTGGGACCACCCCCAAGACCCGGAAACCGCCAGCAAAAACGCTGAATCCAAGGTCCCGCAACGCGCATATGTCTACCAAACGAGCGATTAAGCAGATGATGCCAACGGATGAAAGCGCTGCGCCGGATGACACGGTTAGTGTCAAAGAAGGTGAACCGGTAGCCGACGCATCTGCCGAGCCAGTGCTTGATCCCAAAATCGGGGAACAGCTGGAGCTTAAGGTGTATGGCAAGCTCTACGGCGAACCACTGACCAAACTCCCCAACGATCTATACATCCCGCCCGATGCGCTGGAAGTTTTTCTCGATGCATTTGAAGGCCCGCTCGATCTGCTGCTCTACATGATCCGCAAGCAGAATTTCAACATCCTCGACATACCGGTTGCGGACGTTACCCATCAGTACCTGATTTATATCGACGAAATCCGCAGCCGTAACCTTGAACTGGCAGCTGAATATCTGCTGATGGCAGCGCTCCTGATCGACATCAAGTCGCGCATGCTTTTGCCCGTGCGAGACGCCGACACAGGCGAAGAGGTAGAGGACCCAAGAGCAGAACTTGCCCGCCGGTTGGTCGAATACGAGCGCATCAAATTGGCTGCCCATGAACTCACGTCCATGCCGCAGCAAGGCCGCGACTTTGTGCAGGCTCAGGTATACGTTGAGCAGTCAATTGAAATCGCCCTGCCTGATGTTCAGCCAGTCGATTTGCGCACAGCGTGGCACGACATTCTGAAAAGAGCGAAGCTGGTTCAACATCACCATATTTCGCGCGAAGCGCTGTCAGTGCGCGAATACATGACGAAGGTCCTGCGTCGCCTGCAAGGCAAACGCTTCGTCGAATTTGTCGATCTATTCGGTCATGATGACAACCAGCCTATCGTTGTCGTGACCTTCCTGGCCCTGCTCGAACTCTCTCGCGAATCGCTTGTTGAGATCACACAGGCTGAAGCGTACGCGCCGATCTATGTCCGCTTGGCCTATCAGCCGAGTTGATCCTGCCGATGTTCTGCAGGCCCGGACAGACGTAGACCTGACCGGCCTCAACAGTTTCGGTTGCCCGTGCGTCGCTAGCCAGTTCGTCACCATCAGCAATGCACAGCCTGGCACACTGCAGGCTGTCGCGCACTGGTTGCGCGACAAGCCTGACGCACTGATACTCGGTGGTGGCAGTAACTTGCTCATGGCGGCACCTCGACTCAATGCGGTCGCTCACCTGGGCATCGTGGGGAGGCAGCACTTGCCCGCATCCTCAAATCCAGCCGATAGCCAACAGCATGACGTACTGGTCAGAGCCGGGGCAGCAGAAATCTGGCATCCGTTTGTGCAATGGACGCTCGCGCAAGGTTGGTACGGGCTGGAAAATCTGTCATTGATTCCCGGAACGGTCGGGGCCGCACCCGTGCAAAATATTGGTGCCTATGGCGTCGAACTCGACTGCCTGATTGACGGCGTAGAAGCATTCGACCGGCTCAGCGGCAAGCCCGTGCTTCTAACACCTGCTGAATGCGGTTTCGCGTATCGAGACAGCGCCTTCAAGCAGGCACCAGATCGCTGGCTGATTACGGCGGTCAGATTCCGCTTATCGACCAAGCCGAAGCTCATGCTTGACTACGGACAGATACGCGATGAGCTAGCCGCGCAGAAAGTTTTGTCACCACAGCCAGCCGATGTCGCGCGGGCGGTCATTAAGATCCGAAAACGCAAGCTGCCTGACCCGACGGTCCTTGGCAATGCAGGCAGCTTTTTCAAGAACCCGATTATCGATGCGCGCGAAGCGACTCAACTGCAGGCAAGATATCCCACCATGCCCCTCTACCCGGCCACAACGGGCAAAAAAAAGGTCGCTGCAGGCTGGCTCATCGAACAATGCGGCTTTAAAGGTAAGCGGCTTGGAGACGCCGGCGTTCACGAAGCGCATGCGCTGGTACTTGTGAATCATGGTCAGGCAAGTGGCCGTGAAATCCTGGCACTGGCACACATGATTGTCTCAGCTGTTAGCCAGGCCTTTGGAATTGAGCTGGAGCCGGAACCTCGCGTTATTGAACACGCCTGAATACCCAGCGGTGCTCAGTTGAAACCTCTTCAATAAATCGGTAGCCGTCGCGATCGAAATTTTTCAGGGACTCGGCACGAGCCAGTTTCTTATCGATCGCATAGCGGGTCATCGCGCCGCGGGCTTTTTTCGCCAAAAAACTGATTACGCCCCATTGCTTTGCAGTGCCCGGTCTGGGCTCTTCAAAGACCGGTTGCACAATCGGGGCATCAAGCACTTTCTTGTCGATTGATTTGAAGTATTCGTCGGACGCCAGGTTAACCAGAACCGGCGACTTTTGGGCGGATAGTGTTTCATTCAAAGACTGCGCAATTTGCGCGCCCCAGAATTGATACAGGTTTGCGCCGCGCCGGGTCTTGAGCTTTGTGCCCATCTCAAGCCGGTAGGCCTGCATGAGATCCAGCGGGCGAAGCAAACCATACAAGCCAGACAAAATCCGGACCCTATCCTGCGCCCACTTGAGTTTTGCTTCGGTCAGCGTCCCGGCGTCAAGGCCATCGTAGACATCACCGGCGAACGTGAGGACAGCCGGTCGGGCATTGGCGGGTTTAAATGGGCGCTCCCACGTCTGAAAGCGACCAGCGTTCAGCGCGCCAAGCTTGTCGCTGATTGACATGAGTTTAGACAGTGACGCTGGCGATTTGGGCTGCAGCACTTTGATGAGCTTTTGGGCTTCATCCAGCATCTCTGGCTGAGTATGCAACCGCGTGGTGAGCTTTGATTCAAGGTCCAGCGTTTTCGCTGGCGACAACACAATCAACATATGGCTAGGGCAACCGGCTCCAGTTAATCAAGCCCGGATGATGCCACAGTCAAACCCAAAACTTACCGACTGCCCGCTGTCCCACAAGGGTTCCCAAGAGCCTATGTCTTGTCGTCCAGGTCCGGTAGATCGAAGCTTAGCGGCGGCATTTCGTCAGCTGCGCTGTCTGCCGACGAATCGCCCGCGGGCTCCAGGGACAGCTCCGTGTTTTGCGGTGACTCAACAGATTGAGTCGGGGCAGCCTGCTCGGTCGGTTCAGCCACTGGCTCTATGGGTAAGTCAAAGCTCAGCCCTGCTTCGGCCGCTTCATCAGCGAGCGATAGTGTCGGTTCCGCCGCCGGGGCCACCGCTGGTACTTCGGGTTTGGGTGCGGGTGCAGGAGCCTCGGCAGCAGAATTCTGCGGGACGGCCGCTGCAGCAGTGGCGCCTGCCGGGGCCGAGCCAGCTGCCGCTGCAGCTGCTGCGACGAGTGCCGCTTTGCCACCCGAACGCCGTGCTGAGGATCGACGCCCCTTGCTTACATCGAAATTAGAGGCCTTGTTTTCAACCCAGGCCGCAAAGTCGTCATCGCCCAACGGCCTGCCAACAAAGTAGCCCTGAGCTTGGTCGCAATTGAGTGTGCGCAAGGCTTCGAGTTGCTCGGTGGTTTCTACTCCTTCAGCCACCACCTCAACACCGATGGCATGCCCCAGGTCAATCGAAGACTTCACCACGATGCGGCTGGCCTCATCATTGATCAAGCCGTTGACATATTGACGGTCGATTTTCAGATAAGACAGCGGCAGGCTACGCAGTTGCTCAAGTGAGGCGAATCCAGACCCAAAGTCATCGATCGCGATCTTCACGCCCAGGCGCCACAACACGTCCAGATTCTGTCGAACAATCGGCGATGCATTCACGACTGCCTGCTCGGTCACTTCGAGCGTCAGGGTCGAGCCTCTGAGCTTGTGCGCCCGCAGGCGCTCAACCACATGGGTTGTGAAGTCGGGGCTACCCAGGTCACGTGGAGACAGATTCACCGCCACGCCAAGAGGCACCCCTTTTTCGACATACTGAGCTGCTTTAGCCAGCGCCGCATCAATCATCCAATTGGTCAGTTGGGTAATAAATCCGGTCTTTTCTGCAAACGGTACAAATTCCGCCGGGTTCTGAGCACCACGCTCAGGATGTTCCCATCGCATGAGCGCCTCTGCCATCAAAACGCCATCTTTTTGCAGATTGATCTTTGGCTGCATGGCAACATGCAGCTCATCGTTTTTAAGCGCTTCGTTTAGCTCGCCGAGCATGCCTAGTTGGCGTTCACGGTCTTCCTCAAACGAAGGATCAAACAGCGCAATATTGGTCAATTGAGCCTGTGCGTGACTGGCCGCAATATCGGCTGAGTACAGCAAACTTCGTGGGTCCATGCCGTGATCAGGGAACATCGCGACACCGATACGTCCATTAGGCAGCACTGTTTGATGTTCGAACTCAACCCGTCGCGCCAACACTTCCGATAGTTTGTTGGTCACAATCTCTGTTTGTTCGGCATCGGCCTGCGGCAGAATGATGCCGAATTCATAGGTGGCGAGACGAGCAATAAAGGCAGAATCAGCAGGCAGCTCAGCATCGCCAGCAGCCTTTTTAAGTGAACGACGAAGTCGATCACCGATCTCGGACAGCATTGAGTCACCAGCCTTACGGCCCAGTGAATCATTGACCTCTCTCAAACGGTCAACCACAACCGTAATCAGAGCGAGCGAGTCTCCTCGGCTGCGCGCTTTGGTCACAATTTCGACCAACTCGTTCTCGAACAGAGCACGTGAAGGTAGACCTGTAACCGTATCGCGATGAGCGGTTTGAAACATTTTTGCTTCGCGTTGCTTCAAGCTTTCACTCAACAGATTGAAGCTTTCAACAAAACGACCCAACTCGTCGCTCGAGCGCACCTGGACTTGAACATCGTAGCGCCCATTACTGATTTGTCGGGCCGCTTGCGTCAGATCTGTGAGGGCGCCGGTGAGACGCTGACCGAAGACCAAACCGCCGGCCAATGCGAGTGCAAGCGCTACCGCCGCAATCACGCCCACGGCATAAAGGAACGACTGAACCTTGTCACCGACAGGTCGAACCGAGGGCAGAATGCCGGTATAAATGTTGCCAGCGTCGGCCTGGTGAACCAGCGACAGCCGAAACCGTAGGCCGCCTACTGTCAGGTCACGGGAGCTTTGCACACCCTTCGCTGCGATGGCTCGAACGGCCTCGGTCAGTTCAGCCTGCACACCCGTGTCGATCTGCGCGCCCAATAGGGTCACAGCGCCGCCTGGCGAAAACTTGTAGAACCCCATTTGGGTGCCGGTGCGCTCGGTCAACGTGCGTGCCAGGTTTTCATCGATAGGCGTGGCGACATAAAGCATCTGGCGGCCATCGCCATCATTGAGGCGTACCGACGCAACGATGTGTGCTTCATTTTCGGTGACGACAATATCGGCAGCCTTGCCAGCATTGAAAGCCCGCAAGCCAAGATTGACTGCCTCTGGAGAGGCCGAGATATCAGACCCAGCTCCCGCTTGCGCAATAACTTGTTCGTCGCTGTTCATGACCCATGCGCGCGGCACACCCATGGTGAGTGTCATCCGTAACAGCAAGTCTTTAACGCCACCAGCACGAATCTGTGCGGCGTTCACCTGATCATAGACGGCTGCATGTAGGGTGCCTAGCAACGCATCGCGCTCAAGCTGCCAGGAACTGGACACGCGGTTTTCTATGGCACTTAAGTCTTGCTGATACCCAGCAGTATTGAGTTCGTCTGCAAGGCGGGTTGATAGCCCATACACGCTGCCCAATGCCGCAATAACCAGCGCGGCCGCGAATAACGCGAGGCGGGTACGAAGATTAAACAATCCTGTCATAGGAATAGGCTCGGGGCTGGGATTTGTCTGATATGACAGTTTCCCTTGGCTGTTGAGCCCGACGAACCGAGTTCAGACAGACGGCTGACTCGACGCGGCCAGCGGCTTCAACGCCCTCTTACCGGTCAAGCCGCGCCAATATGCCCGCCTAGTTTTGGCTATCTCTGGACCTGGGACCCAAGTCAGGCACTGGCGGCAAGACGCCGTAGTGACTGCATGATGGCGGCGGTGATGTCCGCTGTGCCGGATCCTCCGCCAAAATCAGGTGGGATCAGGCGTCCATCAGCAAATGCCGCCCTGGTCGCGGAGTCAAGCAGATTTGCTCCTTTGGTGGCAGCCGCGGAGACAATCGGATCAGGCTCGCGAGCTCCCAGCCATTCGAGCATCATCGCCGCCGATAGGATGGCAGCGACTGGATTGGCAAGACCGCGGCCCACGATATCAGGCGCACTGCCATGGGCTGGCTGAAACATAGCGTGCTTTAGGCCGATGTCGGCTGAGGGTGCGAGCCCCATACTGCCGATCAAGCCGGCGCAAAGGTCAGACAAGATGTCCCCAAACTGATTTTCAGTCACGATGACATCGAAGATCCAGGGCTGCCGAACTAGATTCAGCGACACGGCATCAACGTAGGCACAATCGGTATCAACCGCCTGGCTATCGCCCACCGTACTTAAAAAGACTTCTCGAAAATACGCCATCGATCCGAACACATTGGCTTTATCGACAAGTGTCAGTCTCGGCTTTGATGCACCCCGGCGAGGGCCGCGCTGACCAGCAAACGCCAAGGCAAACTCGGTCAGGCGCCGGGTACCCTGTTCACTAATGGCCATGGTGTCATAGGCAACGCCGTCTCGGTATTCGGTCTTGCCGCGGCCATAAAAAAAACCCTCGGTTTGCTCGCGGATCAAAACCAAATCAATGTCGGCGCTTTGCGCTGCCGCCAGTACCGGCGGCAGGCCTGGCATCGTTATAATTGGGCGCACACCGGCGAACAACTCAAACCTGTCGCGAATATCAAGCTGCGGAGAAATCTCCGTGCCGGCGGGCGAGCGCACATCGGGGAGCCCCATGGCACCAAGGAAAATGGCATCCGCCTGCTCGCAGGCCTTCAGGGTTTCGTCGGGTAAGGGTTCGCCCGTGGCTTGAAAATGTGTGGCACCAGCATCGTAATGCACGAATGACAGGTGAAACTCGGGCACGCATTGTTCGAGTTCGACAAGTATCTGCCGCGTGGCACTGACGACCTCCGGACCAATGCCATCACCAGGCAGGCTAGCAACCGTGAAGGTCTTGGGTGCCGACATCAATCAAACCTGACCGAGTTGAAACACTTCCAGAATATGCAGCAATTCGCGCATGCCTCGCTCGCGATGGCCGCGATGCAGCCGTTCGGCGAGTGCACTGTCACCTGTGACAATCGCATCAATCAATTCGCGGTGCTCGCGGGTTGAAACTTCGGGCAATTGGCGCAAGCGTAGAGTAACGAGTCGCGCCCGGTGAGCCCGATCCCAAAACCGTAGGACCGTCTCAGTCAGGATCTGATTCCCGCTGAGCAACAGTAACTGAGTGTGGAAGCACTCATCTGCCTCAGCCCAGGCCCTTAAGTCTTTATTTGCGAGCGCTGCCTCCATGTCATCACAGGCTAGCTTAAGCGCTGCAACCTTGTCCTCACTGGCATTGGCCATTGCAGCCATGCCTGCCGCAGCCGCTTCAAGCGCGGTGAGCACCTGATAAATCTCACGCATATCATCGGGCGAGACCGGCAACACCCGCATACCGTGACGCGGTACCACCGCAACCAGGCCTTCGTCCTGGAGTCGAAGCAATGCCTCGCGAACCGGCGTGCGGCTCATTTGCAATTGTTCTG
This sequence comes from Burkholderiaceae bacterium, assembly GCA_045106815.1. Lineage (GTDB taxonomy): Bacteria > Pseudomonadota > Gammaproteobacteria > Burkholderiales > Burkholderiaceae_E > JAUIAI01. The sequence continues at coordinate 220,587 of JBGCFG010000003.1, forward strand.
CCAACTCCTGCTCGAGGGCGCTGTAGCCAGGGGTCCATTCGTTATCGAGGATTCGCCGCCTGATCTCAAGATAGGCCTCACCAGATCTCGATTTACCCTTGAGACCAGATTTTTCAGTTTGTCCCAGCAGGCTCTCGCGCATCGCGCTAAAACCTGCGCGTGCTTGAGCAGAGGCCACTTGTTGCTCGGCGCTTATGCTTTTACCCATTTCTTCCTCTTACCGATTTTTAGTACTTGTCGATAACCACTTCAACCTGAACTGCAGTGGACTGTCGTGGCCTATTCGTTGCTTGTCTATCGTTCAGTCATCAAAGTGCCAGTGAACCGGGGGCAAGCCGGCAAATGGCAGTCGCAGCTTGCCGATCTGCTCGCCGAGCAAACAACCCAGATAGCCATCATGCAAGTCAGTCCCGCCAAACGCGAGACTAGAGATATTGCGTAGTCGCTCGCTAAAAATGCCGTCCAACTCCGGGCGCCCCATACTGGCAGCAACCCAGGCCTTCTCAACCGCTTCAAGGTGAGCCGGATCGGCATCCTCGATCCAAACCGTTTGCTGTCCATTCGGTGCAACGCAGATGAGACGGTTGCTGACGATACTCGTCACCCAGAGGTTGCCACGCTGATCGAATGCGAGACCGTCTGGAAATGTGCCTGGGCCGAACTCCGCGACAATCGCGCGGTCAGTTAAACTGCCATCCGCCTGCAGCCTGAATCGAGTCAGGCGTCGAACGAAAGTCTCGTTCACATACAGATACTCGCCCGCAGCATCAATAACGCATTCATTTGTATAGCCCAGGCCATCTGCCACAACGCGAGCGCCGCGGTCATCAACCAAAACGATAAAGCCGTCATCGCAGTTCGCGTTGTATCCAAGTGAGCGAGGTGACAGGCGCGTACTGACGGTAATCCAGGTGCGGCCCAGCCGATCCTGCACCACAAAATTACTAGGGGGCAGAACCTCAGAATGGACTTCAGTCAGAAATGGTGTGACTTCGCCAGTTCGAGTGAGCCTGAAGACGCCGCCTTCGGACTCGCCTAGATCGGCCAGCAGGAAACTGCCGTCTGCACAAAGCGCCACGCCATTAGGCCTCAGTGGGCGCTCCGCGCTAATGCGCCCCTGATAGAGCCGCTGGCTACCATCGGGCAGCCCGTGTGCAACCCCGCCTCGCCAATCGGCGCTATACCAATGGCCCGCATTCGTACACAGCACGCACTCAGGCCGGTTAAGGCCGGTGCCGACAAATTCGATACCGCCCAGTCGCTGGCGTATCCGCTTAGCCGAAGCCTCCTCTTGCCCCGGCTGCGTTGGATCAAACTCTTGACGCATGCTTTAAAGTATACGTTAAGGCATGCGCAGAACCAAATGATTCGTCTGAGAATCTGACCGTCAGGCTGGCTGGGCCTCTCGCGCAAACCGCCGGCGCTCGTGCTCTTTCAGCCAGCGCTTTCGCAGCCGAATGCTCGTCGGCGTAATTTCAACCAATTCATCATCGGCAATGAACTCGACTGCTCTTTCGAGAGTCAGTTCCATGGGCGGTGTGAGCAAGATGGCGTCGTCTTTACCGGCCGATCGAACATTTGTGAGCTTCTTCTCGCGCACAGGGTTCACCACCAGATCATTGTCACGCGTATGGAGCCCAATAATCATCCCTTCATAAAGCGGCTCCCCCGGCGTGACAAACATCCGGCCGCGCTCCTGAAGCTTCCAAAGCGCATAGGCAACTGAATTGCCATCGTCCTGTGAGATCAGCACGCCGTTTCGTCGTCCCTCGATCTCGCCCGCCCAGGGCGCATAGTCGTCAAAGACATGACTCATGATGCCGCTGCCGCGGGTGAGATTTAGAAACTCGTGGTGAAACCCGATCAGTCCCCGCGCCGGAATTCGGTAGTCCAGACGAACGCGATCGGCACTGTCGGGCACCATGTTGGTCAACTCGCCCCGACGCCTGCCAAGCAACTCCATGACCGGGCCCTGGTGATCCTGCTCAACGTCCATGGTCAACGCCTCAAACGGTTCAAGACGCTCACCATCCTTCTCAATGATTTTTGGCTTTGGACGAGACACTGCCATTTCATAGCCTTCACGGCGCATGTTCTCAAGCAAAATCGTTAGGTGCAATTCACCCCGCCCTGACACAATAAACGTGTCGGAATCACTGGTGAATTCGACTCTCAGCGCAACGTTCGCTTTGAGTTCCCGCTCGAGCCGTTCTCGCAATTGTCGGCTGGTCACGTACTTGCCTTCGCGGCCAGCCATTGGCGATGTGTTAACCAGGAACTCCATCGTCATCGTCGGCTCATCGACGTGCAGCATCGGCAGTGGTTCAGGATTCAGGGGATCGCACAGCGTTGAGCCAATATCAATTGCTTCCACACCTGTAATCGCAACGATATCGCCGGCACCTGCAGACTCAACCGTGGTTCGGTCGAGGCCCGCAAAGCGCAATACCTGACCCACTTTGGCCTGCTTGGTGATGGGTTCGCCATCTTCGCCGGGCACGGCAACGACGATCTGAGCATTGGTGCGAACAGTGCCGCGATTGATACGGCCGATCCCGATCCGCCCAACATAGCTCGAATAGTCAAGGGCCGAAATCTGCATCTGCAAAGGTCCCTCAACATCATCACGCCGCGCGGGCACATGCTCAAGGATGGTGTCAAACAATGGGTTCATCGTCAGACCCGCTGCTTTTGCATCGGCCTCGCTATTCACCGGCGCGGACGGCAGTGAGCCAACATCCGGCACTGCCCAACCATGCAGCGCAGACGCCAAGACGGATACAAAGTCGAGCTGAGACTCGTCGGCACCCAAGTTATAAAACAAATCGAAAGTCTCACCCAAAACCCAATCGGGTCTTGCACCGGGTCGGTCGACCTTATTGATGACAACAATCGGCTTCAGCCCAAGTGCGAGTGCCTTGCGCGTTACGAACCTCGTTTGCGGCATCGGGCCGTCCACAGCATCGACGAGCAGCAGTACGCCATCCACCATTGAGAGCGCCCGCTCAACCTCGCCACCAAAGTCAGCATGACCTGGCGTGTCGACGATGTTGATGCGAGTTCCGTCATATTGAACCGCGCAGTTCTTGGCGAGAATCGTAATACCGCGCTCGCGCTCCAGATCGTTATTGTCCATAACCCGGTCAGCGACCTGCTGGTTTTCGCGGAAAGTGCCCGATTGCCTGAGCAATTGATCGACCAAAGTCGTCTTGCCATGGTCAACGTGGGCGATGATCGCCAGATTTCGAATGTGTTCAGTGCTCAAGGCAGGACTCTCGGAAGATGAATTGTGGATGATGCTTGTGCGGTGTTTTGCGATACGAGGGGACGCGTTATCAATCGTCTTGCTAGGGCGGCTCGGCGACTAAACGGCAGTATCTGGGATCACTTTGAAAGGACTCAGCATGCGAGCCTGCCGCCGCCCCAGACCAAGAAATCGCCCATCACCATAGACCCGCCACCGGCTCTCATCGGCGTGCGCCGACGAATGGTCATCGTCAATCGCCATGGGGGCCAAGGCAACCGCTTGTCCGTTGGTAAATTGTCTGGCCGCCGCGTCGTCCAGCGACACCTCGGGCAATTCCCGCACCATCTCGTCAACGGGAGACAGAGGTGGCAGACCTGCGTGCGGCGCTTCATCGCTAGCATGCATGGCGGCGTTTTCAAGCGTTTCGAGTGTCACAGACTGACCCAGATCAAAGCGACCGACTGCATCCCTTCGCAAACCTGAAAGGTAAGCGCCGCAACCCAAGCGATCGCCAATATCCTCAGCGAGCACCCGTATATAGGTTCCCTTGCTGCATCTGATCCGAATTTGCAGTTGATCCAGCCCCACAGACACCAAAGAGCATTCATGAATGGTGACGGACCGGGGCGGCAGATCGAGCTTGATACCCGCCCGGGCATATTCATACAACGGCTTACCCTGATGCTTGAGCGCCGAATACATAGGCGCTCGCTGCATGATCGGACCGATAAACTCGGCGAGCACTTGCTCAATATTCTGACTGGCCGGTACGCCAGAGACATAGCCCGGCGTGTCCGTGATTTCGCCTTCACCGTCGCCAGTGTTTGATCGTTGACCGAGTGTGAGTGTTGCAGTGTAGATTTTTTCGGCCTCGACCAAATCATGCAGGAACCGAGTCGCCTTGCCGAATGCAATCGGCAGGACACCCGTCGCGAGCGGATCAAGCGTCCCGCCATGACCAGCTTTTCGCGCCCGATAGGCTCGGCGCACCCGTTGCAGCGCATCGTTGGAGCTTAGCGTCAACGGTTTATCCAGCACGATGACCCCGTCTACGGGCAGCCAGGATCGACGCGCCATACTCAGCCCTTCCGCTGCGAGGAGGCGGCGCCATCCTTGTCGTCAGGCATTGCGTCAGTTGCTGCGTCCGTACCTGATTCCGCACTCTTTAGCGCCTGATCGATTAGTTGCGACATTTCCATTCCCCGCGCCGTGCTCATATCCTGCACAAAGCGCACCTCCGGCGTTGTATGAATTCGCACGCGGCGGCCAATCTTTGAGCGCACAAACCCGGCAGAGGCGTCCAGCCCTGCCTGGGTGCGACTGACAGTCTCTTCATCGTCAGGCAATACTGAGTAGTGAACCGTTAGGTAGGCATAGTCAGGGGTCAGATCGACACCGGTCACCGTCACCATGCCAATGCGTGGATCTTTCAATTCACCGCGAAGAATCGCCGCGACTTCCTGGTGTAATTGCTGGGCAACCCGTTCGGCCCGGTTGCCGCTGCTGGTACGTGGACGTTTCATAGGCAACAGGGAAACAGCCAGCACGCCGCGGCTGACTCAAAACAACCGCGGCTTGTGGCATGTCAATCCTAAAGAGTGCGGGCCACTTCCTTGATTTCAAACGCTTCAAGTTGATCGCCAACTTTGATGTCGTCATAGCCTTTGAGCGACAGACCACATTCGAAGCCCTCGCGGACTTCTTTGGCATCATCTTTAAAGCGCTTGAGCGAATCCAACTCGCCCGTCCAGATCACGGTACTGTCGCGCAACAATCGAACGCGAGAACCTCTGCGAACAAGACCTTCAAGCACCATACAGCCGGCAATATTACCGATGCGAGAAACCTTGAATACCTGGCGAATCTCCACGATGCCGAGCGCTTCTTCACGCTCCTCCGGAGACAACATGCCGGCCATTGCAGACTTCACGTCATCGACAGCGTCGTAAATGATGTTGTAGTAACGAAGCTGGACACCCTCGCCCTCGGCAATCTTTCGAGCCTGCTGATCGGCACGCACATTGAAGCCGATAATCACCGCCTTAGACGCTGCCGCTAGATTTATGTCTGACTCATTGATACCACCGACAGCCTGGTGAACCACCTGAACCTTGACTTCATCGGTTGATAGCTTCATCAGCGACTGCGATAGTGCTTCCTGAGAACCCTGCACATCAGCCTTGATGATGAGCGGCAAGGTCTGGACATCGCCCTCGGTCATCTGCTCAAACATATTCTCAAGTTTGGCCGCCTGCTGACGTGCGAGTTTAACGTCGCGGAACTTACCCTGACGGAACAAGGCAATTTCACGCGCCTTGCGCTCGTCGCCCAGAACGATGACGTCATCACCGGCATTAGGCACTTCTGCTAGACCTTGAATTTCGACCGGAATTGACGGGCCTGCCGAATCAATTGGCTTGCCAGCTTCGTCAATCATGGCGCGAACGCGACCAAACGAAGAGCCTGCCAGCACGATATCGCCCTTCTTAAGCTGGCCGGATGTCACCAGAACCGTGGCTACTGGACCACGTCCTTTGTCGAGCCGAGCCTCAATCACCATGCCTTTGGCAGCACCTGCCTGCGGCGCAGTTAATTCGAGAATTTCCGCCTGTAGCAAGACGTTTTCGAGCAAGTCATCAATACCTTCACCCGTTTTTGCCGAGACGGGGATCACCGGAACATCGCCACCAAAATCCTCGGGGATGACGTCGTTGGCGACCAGATCCTGCTTGAGCCTATCAGGCTGCGCATCAGGCTTATCGATCTTGTTCATTGCCACCACCATTGGCACCTCAGCTGCACGTGAGTGGCTGATGGCTTCTTTGGTTTGCGGCATCACACTGTCGTCAGCAGCGACGACAAGAATCACGATGTCAGTGGCTTTGGCACCGCGCGCGCGCATGGCCGTAAAGGCTTCGTGACCCGGAGTATCCAGGAAGGTCACCACACCGCGCTCGGTTTCCACATGGTAAGCACCGATGTGCTGGGTGATGCCGCCTGCCTCGCCGGCAGCCACTTTACTGGTCCGAATGAAGTCAAGCAATGAAGTCTTGCCGTGATCGACGTGACCCATCACAGTCACCACCGGCGGTCGCGGCAGTGCTTCGCCCTGCTCTTCTGCCACCAGACCTTCTTCCAGGAATGCTTCAGGATCATCGAGTTTCGCCGCCACCGCTTTGTGGCCCAACTCCTCCACGAGAATCATGGCGGTTTCCTGATCCAGCACCTGATTGATTGTGACCATCTGGCCAAGTTTCATCAGCGACTTGATGACCTCAGCAGCCTTCACCGACATCATGTGGGCAAGGTCAGCAACGGTGATGGTCTCAGGCACATGGATATCACGAGCAATAAACTCTGCTGGCGGCGCTGCCACTCTTTCAGCACCACCGCGGGAATTGCGGCCACGCGAACGGCCGCGCGCACCGCCAGGACCGCGCCAGCCAGTGCCGGCGTTGTCATTTCGTGTCTTGGCAACATTGCGACGCTTGTTCGCTTCCTCAGACCAGGTAGACGATAGCTTCTCGCTCTTGACATGCTTCTTCGCGCCCGGCGCTACACCTGGCGCAGGGGCTTTTGCTTGTGCCTCACCCGGACGAACAATCGTCTTGGCTGGCTCAGCCACTGGCTTAGGCGGCTCGGGTTCCGGTACCGGCTTGGGCTTGCGAGACTCCGCCATTAGGCGGTTCAGTTCAGCAACTTCGCTTTCCACTGACCGTCGTGCGGCGGTCTGGCGCTTAGCTTCATCGCGAGCGCGTTTGGCATCAGCGGCAGCAGATTCAGCCTGCGCAGTCGCCTTGGCTTTTTCAGCTTCAGCCTTATCGGTATCAGTCTCTTCGGTAAGAGCGCTTAGCCGATCACGCTCAGCCTGCATTTCCTGATTGCGTTGCTCCGCCTGCTCAGCTTCCTTTTCACGCTCAGCCTGCTCTTTGGCCATCGCCTCCTGGCGTGCCTGCAGCTCGGCAGCCTGACGCTCGAGCAACTGGCGCTGGCGCGCCTCTTCGGCTTCGCGCTGGCGAACGGTTTCTTCGTCAATACCTGTTTGCGGCTCAGGCGCGACCGGCGCTTGCTCAGCAACGGCAGGTGCTTCAGCCGTCTCGGCCTGAGCGCCACGCTTAACAAACACACGCTTTTTGCGCACTTCAACCTGAATGGTGCGGGCCTTGCCACTGGCATCAGCCTGCTTGATTTCAGAGGTCTGTTTTTTGGTCAGCGTAATTTTTCGCTTTGGCTTGTCATCACTGCCATGCGATGCGCGCAACGATGCCAGCAGCCGCTCTTTATCAGAAGCGCTGAGATCATCATCAGCCGAACTTTTTTCGACACCAGCAGCGCGCAACTGCTCCAGCAGCACGTCGGCGGGCATGCGAAGTTCAGAGGCCAGTGTTGAGACTTTATTGCTCGTCATACGGTTTCCCCGGATACAAAGAACGTGATCAATCGTTCTCAGGCATCCTCATTTTCAAACCAATGGGCGCGCGCCTTCATGATCAACTCACTGGCACGCTGCTCGTCCATTTGGGTAAATTCAACTAGTTCATCAACTGCGAGTTCGGCAAGATCATCGCGAGTGAAGATCTTGTTATCGGCAAGCGTGACGGCAAGGTCGCGATCCATCCCTTCCAACTCAAGCAGAGCTTCTTCCGTTTTACCGATCTTCTCTTCGGTTGCGATAGCCTCGGTCAGCAGGCTGTTTCGCGCACGGCTGCGAAGTTCCTCAACGGTATCTTCATCGAAGGCCTCGATCTCAAGCAGCTCGTTGACCGGCACATAGGCCACTTCCTCGAGAGTTGTAAAGCCCTCTTCAACGAGAATTTCAGCGACATCATCATCGACATCAAGTTTCTCGACGAATAGGTCTTTCATCTCGCCACGTTCTTTCACGGCCTTCTCTTCAGATTCCTCAGCCGTCATGATGTTGATTTGCCAGCCAGTCAGTTCCGAGGCCAGCCGAACATTGCGACCGCCGGTACCAATGGCAAGCGCAAGATTGTCTTCGTCAACCACCACATCCATTGATTGCTTTTCTTCATCAACCACAATCGAGCTGACATTGGCAGGCGCAAGCGCACCAATCACGAACTGGGCGGGATCCTCCGACCACAACACAATATCTACCCGCTCACCAGCCAACTCTCCGGTTACGGCTTGAACACGCGAACCCCGTACCCCGACGCATGTGCCGATCGGGTCGATGCGCCGATCATGAGATAGCACTGCAATCTTGGCTCGGACACCAGGATCGCGAGCCGCCGCTTTTATCTCAAGCAGCCCTTGCTCCATCTCAGGGACCTCGATGGCGAACAGATGCTGAATAAACTCTGGCGCGGTACGTGACACAAACAACTGCGGACCACGCCCTTCCCGGTTTACCCGCGAAACATAGGCGCGCACTCGATCGCTGGTGCGCAGATTTTCCTTAGGGATCATCTGATCGCGTGGCAGTCTAGCTTCGACCTTGCCGGACTCAATAATCGCGCCCTCACGGTCCACACGTTTGACTGAGCCAGACAGGATGGGCTCGCCACGCTGCAGGAAATCATTGATGATTTGCTCACGCTCAGCATCGCGAATGCGTTGCAGGATGACCTGCTTTGCCGCTTGCGCGCCAATCCGACCTAACTCGACCGGCTCAAGCTCTTCTTCAACGAACTCCTCGAGCTCAATACCGGCCTGCTGCTTACGTGCCTCAGTCAGAATGATCTGCAGATCATGATCTTCAAGTTCACCGTCGGGCACGACTTGCCAGCGACGGAAGGCTTCGTAGTCGCCGTTTTCACGATCGATCTGAACACGCACGTCCGACTCTTCAGTGAATCGTTTCTTGGTTGCTGAAGCGAGCGCGCTTTCCAGAGCCTCGAAGACGATTTCGCGTTCGACGTTCTTCTCGCGCGCCAGCGCATCAACCAGTAACAAGACCTCACGGCTCATGCCTGCCTCCTGAAATCAACTTTGGGCACCAGTCTGGCCCGGACTATTTCGTTCAACGAAAAAACCAGCTTGCGGCCAGCCCATTGATCGCCGCCCGACGATTGCTCAGCACGCTGACGCGTCGGGCGCTTTCTGGCCCCAGACGCCTTTGCCTGCTCGGCAATCAACTCGAGTCCAAACTGATCATTTTCTTCAACTGTCAACACGCCGCTAAACCTCTTTCTACCTTCAAATAACTCTCGTAACTCAATGGAAACTTCCTGGCCAGCAAATCGATGAAAGTGCGCCTCAGTGATGAGTGGCCGATCAACCCCTGGCGACGAAACTTCAAGCCGTTCGTAGTCGATCTCTTCCACCATCAAGACATGACCAAGCTGGTGGCTCACCTTTTCACAATCTTCGACCGCAATCAGCCTGTCAGGCACCTGCTTGCCAGTGTGGTTTTCCGGCTGCTCAGCTTGCTCCGCCGGCTCTGGCTGCCACGGAAAATCGATAAAAACCCGGATCAAACCGGCGGCGGCAAACTCAAGCTCGACGACTTCGTAGCCCATGCCAGTCACCGTCTGTTCTATCAACGTTCGCTTTTGCTGCACTCGACCTCGCCCGTCGCTAAATCACCCCTGCCCTTCGCCATTACGCCATTACGTCATTACGCCTGGCCAGACCACGCAGCACTCAAAAAAAAATGGGCACTCGAGCCCATTTCCTTGCTTTGTAGCCTTACTTTACGAGCGCCACTGACCGGTTCTTCGAACCCTTCTTTGAACCTCTCGTCGAACCAATCTGCCTTGAAGGCCTTGAAAAGCCCAAAATTTCGACCAAACACCAGCCAAGAGCGGACAACTCACCAGCCGAGACTGCAGACCACGAAGAACTAATAAGTATAGTCCGAATCTAGCGCCAAGACCAACGCCGCCGCAGCGATTTAACCTCGTTTACCCATCGCAGGGGGTGCTCGCCAGCGGAGTTTGTGACTTCGAAACAAACGAGCGCTAGCCGTCTGAGCTACCAGAGCCTGTTCCGGGGCTGCCCTTGCCCCGGCCTCGGCGCGGGCCCCGGGTGCGGTTGCGACTCTTATTACCCGTGTTGCCAGCCTTAGCACCCGCTGTCCCACCACTGCGGCCACCCGAAGCATTCCCGCCGGCCGAAGATCCCTTCCGAGATCCACGGCCGCCAGCATTCGCGCCACGTCCGCCACGATTGGCGCTGTCTGCATTGCCGCCCTTACCGCCCTTGCCACGCTTACTGGCACTGCCCGGTTTGCGACGTTGCCCGCCTCCTTTGCCTTTGCTGCCCTTGCTGCCTTTGCGGGCGGGCAACACACTTGTACCGTCTTCACCGCCGCGATCCATTGGTCCACCAGCCCAGAGCGCGCCAGAAGCAGCCTGACCTCGACGGGCCGCGCGACGGGAAATGCCCGGTGTCTTCATGGCGGCAACCGTATCGCGGACTGTCTTGGTAATGCCCTCCTGATGGGCGTTATCACCTGTCGGCTGCCAAAAATCATCTTCCAACTGCTCGGGTGACAGACTCGCGAACCGCGGGTCAACGTCATCAGCCGGAAACAGATGAATCGGCTGGGCGTCGTCGGGATATTCCTCATCATCATCGGCAAAGGGGTCTGCAAAAAACCCTTCATCGCCCAGATCTGCATCGGCCCCGTCGTCATCACTACCGGTATCGTCCGAATCGAGCCCACCGCTAACTTCGTCAGACAGTTTCGGATTATCGGGATCGGTGGCAGCAGCAACCGCTGCCGCAGAGCGAACTGATTGCAACAGCAGCGCAATCTCATCAGGGGTCAATTCCTGCCAGCGGTTGCGCCCGAGCTTTCTGGGCAGGCCCACTGGGCCGAACCGAACCCTGACCAGTCGGCTAACCGTCAAACCGACGTGCTCCATCAGCCGCCGGATCTCCCGATTGCGGCCCTCACTGATGACAACCCGGTACCACGCATTGGCACCATCACCACCCAAGTCTTCAACCACCGACAACTGGGCGGTGCCATCCGCCAAGTCAACACCGCTCAGCAACGCCTGCTTTGCTTCGTCCTCAATACGGCCCAGCACCCGAACCGCGTACTCACGCTCCCAACCGTATCGCGGGTGCATCAATTTGTTGGCCAAATCGCCGGAAGTCGTAAAAATCAGCAAACCCTCGGTATTGAAATCGAGCCGGCCCACGGAAATCCAGCGGCCCGATTTGACCTTCGGCAGCTTGTCGAAAACCGTTGGGCGTTTGCCTGGATCGTCGCGCGAACAAATCAACCCGGCAGGTTTGTGCATCAACAAAACCCGTGGCGCAGGCGGCAACGGCTTGCGCTTGATCGGCCGGCCATTCACTCGCACCTGATCCTTCGGGCCAACCCGCTGGCCAATATGCGCAGGCTGACCGTTGACTGAAACGCGCCCAGCAATGATGACCTCTTCCATCTCGCGGCGCGAACCAAAACCCGCATCTGCTAGAACTTTGTGCAGTTTTGGTGAGTCATCAGCCACGTTGGCCAGGTCTTCAGCGCTGGGCTTGCCATTGCCGATCGGTGCAAGCACATCGATATCGGGAATGGGCTCGCCCGGCTGATCAAGATCGGCAGCATCATCAGCCTGCCCGGACCTTGGTCCAGCACCCGGCTTGCGGCGCGAGCGCGACCGGCGACGAGGGGGCCTCGTGGGAGCCGCTTCATCGGTCGCCTGGTCGCCAGCGCCGACTGCCTCGGAAGCCTGCGTGCCATCAGATTGGCCTTCAGCCTGATCGGCCGGTGGGGCTTTCTTTGGGCCTGACCGACGTGGACGTCTTGTCTTTTGGCCGCTGCGCTTTGGTCGGCCATCTGATTCTGACGCCGGCCCTGCAGCACCATCGGCCTGAACCGGGGCCTGATCAGACTGCTCGGCTGTCTGGCCTTCGGCACCGGCAGCCGGTTTGCGGCCACGCCGGCCGCGCGAATTACGTCTCCGGTTAAAGGCTGTACGCAATGAATGCCCGTCACCGGTCTCAGCAGGTGCCGATTGATCACCCCCGGCCTGATCGGGTTGCTTGCTTTCGCTCATCTTGACTCCAACGGCTCTGACTCACCCCTCTGCGAGTCTTCCTCTGCCGATGCCTCAGGTGAATCGTCCAGTCCATCCAGGGTTGGCAAATCAGGCCAGTCCACCGTTTCGAGATTCGGATCATCGGCTGCAGTCCCGGTTGCCTTTGGACCGTCTCCTGAGGGAGTATCAGCAACCGGCTGCGCAACGAGAGTAGCCGCGGCGGCAGGCGGCTCCTGATCGGCTTCGGCATTAGTGGTCGACTCGTCTGCCTCAGACAAAGCTGCTACTGCTTCCGCCGTCGCAGCGGCAAGGAAGTCCCCATCAGCTGGGTTGCCAGCATGCGCCAGCTCGGGTGCGCTAGCCTGCAGTTGTTCAATGTCCTGATCAAGCGCGACGATTTGATCATTCGCCGCTTCTTGAGCATCGCCTTCAGTGTCTGTACCGTCGACGCGCGCCTCTTGTATTGGCGCATCAGGCACTTCTGGTTCCGGTGCTGAATCTGCTTCAGCTGCAACCATCGAGTCAGTATCCGGTGCAGGCAACTCTGACACATCGCTCGCTTCCGCGTCACTGGCTGTTGGTGATTCAGCTCCGACTTCCTGTTCACCAGCCGTTACCTGGCTCGATCCAGACACCTCGGGCGTGACCGCTAAGCCCGGTTCAGGCGCTGAATCGGCTAAGAGCTCGGCCGTTGACTGATTTGCGACCACAGCCACGGCGGCCACAGCGAGCGCAGCACCCGACTCCGAGGCTGGCCCGCCTTCGTCATCGTTTTCCAGATCTGATGCCTGCTCGTCGGCTAGTTCTGCTTCACTGCCAGTTTCCCGTTCAGAAACAGATCTGGACTCAGGATCGGGAGCCTCAGTAACCTGTTTATCAAAAAAGTCAGCAGCATCTTCGCCACCCATCTCGTCAATAGGCGGTAACTCTTTAATGCTGAGTAGATTCAGATCATCGAGGAATTGCCTCGTAGTGCCGAACAGGGCTGGTCGGCCGAGAACATCCTTATGGCCAATGACATCGATCCAACCCCGATCTTCAAGCGTCTTGATGATCTGCGACCCCACCGAGACGCCGCGAATCTCTTCAATATCGCCACGCGTTACCGGCTGACGATAAGCAATGATGGCCAGTGTCTCCATCACTGCGCGCGAGTATTTGGGCGCTTTCTCGGGTGATAAGCGATTGATGAAGGTGGCGTACTGTGGTTTTGACTGAAAGCGCCAGCCGCTGGCAACCGATACCAGCTCAACTGATCGATCAGCCCAGTCTAGCGAGAGTTCGTCCAGTAGCGGCCGGAGCAACTCGGCATTGAACTCATCGTCAAAGAGCTTTCGAAGCTGGGTCATTGACAGTGGTTCGGAAGAGCACAACAGCGCCGCTTCGAGCACATTTTTTATTTCAATCGTATTCATTGCACCACCTCAGCCGCGAAAATCAGACGATCCTGATCGGCCTGCTTTGAGTTGAATCTGATACACGAAATGACTGCCTCCATGGCTTCGGGCATTTGCGTTGCAGCGCTCAATTTTTTGGGATGTGTGTTGGCCATGTCGGCCGGGAAGAACAATTTCGAACTAAGGCGAGGCAGCCAGTACTGGCTGCATTCTCGAGCCCTGACAGCTCATAAGGTCTCTTGAAATTCTACGGACGTCCTGTGACCGGGCTGATGCGTCTTAACGGTAGGCAGTTAGTAGTGCAAGGCATAACCCTGGTGATCAAGGTGCCGCACTAAGAAGGCCTCGAACTAGGCAGACCTAGCTGGTTCAAAGGCAGGCCTAAATGGTACGAAATGCATAAGGTACGAATGCATAAACCTGTGTACCGAACAACGCAGGCCCTGGGGTCTACCGCTAAGGGCGGACACAGGCTTGGAGTATGCCTCGCAAATCTCTGGCGTTTCTCTGGAATCTGTTTGGTTGCGGGGGCAGGATTTGAACCTGCGACCTTCGGGTTATGAGCCCGACGAGCTGCCAGACTGCTCCACCCCGCGTCTGATTGGCACGAAGTATAGCGCTGTCAGGTCCGTTCGCAAAATGGGCATGGGCGCCCAGTCGTTGAAAGCCTCATAATAGGCCCTGATAAATTCGGCGATTGCGCTTGAATGCCGTGAGCCAAAGTACAACGTCGTTCTGATAAACAGCCATAAACAGCCAGCCTTCCGAGTCAACATGAAATTCTGCTCCACCTGCGGCGAAACAGTGCAGTTACGCATCCCTCAGGATGACAACCGTGAGCGCTACTGCTGCTCATCGTGCGACACAATTCACTACCAAAATCCTCGTATGGTGCTGGGTACCCTCCCGGTCTACAACGACAAAATACTGCTATGCAAACGTGCAATCGAGCCACGGCTCGGTTATTGGACGCTGCCGGCGGGCTTTATGGAAAACGGAGAAACGGTTAGCGAGGGGGCGAGTCGCGAAACAGACGAAGAAGCAGGCATTGATTTCGAACTCGGACAGATCTTTTCGATCATGAGCGTGCCTCATGTTGGCCAGGTTCATATGTTTTATCTTGCCAGCATGACCAGCGAGCGAATTGGCGGCGGCCCCGAGACACTTGAAGCAAAACTGTTCTCAGAGCACGAGATCCCTTGGGCAGAGATCGCGTTTCATACCGTCGAGAAGACCTTGCGTTGGTTTATCGAAGATCGACAGACGGGCAGCTTCGGTGTCCACTCTGCCGATGTCACCTGGGCGCAGCGCAAAAAGTCATGAGCAGATTCGGCAAGCGCATTGTGTGCGACCTGCCAGCAATCGAGTTTCGCTTGAAATGACGCAACAGGCGCGCCAGCATCCGCCCCTCTGGGTAGAGCCGGGCGACCCATTGCCCGACCCTACCAGCGTCGGCCCTGACAGTCCCTGGGAAGGACCGGCGACCTGGCCTGAAGGGCTGATTGCCGCCGGCAATGACCTTGGAGCGAAACGCCTTATCGAGGCTTACTCTAAAGGACTGTTCCCCTGGTTCAGCGAAGGACAACCAGTGCTTTGGTGGAGTCCTGATCCACGCATGGTGCTCCAGACAAACAACTTTAAATGCCGTCGATCTCTCACAAAAGCGATTCGACAGATGGCTCGCTCGGGCCGGCACCGCATCAGCCTGAATGAAGCCTTCCCGGCCGTGATGGACGCTTGTGCCGAGCAAAGGGCGGGCCAAGATGGCACCTGGATTACCGACTCTATGAAGCAGGCCTATTGCGAACTTCACGCCGCGGGCGCTGCGCATTCGGTAGAAATCTGGCGCCAAAACGAGCCGATTCAGGCATCAATTCCTGCCGGTCCAACGGACACCACTGAAGAATTGGCGGGCGGTTTGTACGGGGTCAGTCTAGGGCGAATGTTCTTCGGAGAATCCATGTTCGCTCGGGAACGGGATGCCTCGAAAATTGCTTTGGCTAGCCTGGTCCTTCTGCTTCAACGTCAGGGCATGCCCGTGATAGACTGCCAGCAGAATACAAGCCATCTGGCGTCTCTCGGAGCGATGGAAATCAGTCGCCACGATTTCCTCCAACAAATTAGTTGCCTGGTCGCCCAGCGACCGCCGGACTGGTCAACCATGAGTATCGAGTTCCCCACCGCATGACTCACCTCAAAGAACTGCCGTTCTCTGCGTTGCAGTTCTACGCGACTGCCCCTTACCCATGTAGCTATCTGCCCAAACGGCAGGCTCGCTCGCAGGTGGCGACACCTAACCATCTGATCAATGCCGATATCTACAGCGAGCTTGTCAAGGCAGGTTTTCGCCGCAGCGGCATTTTTACTTACCGACCACATTGCGATGGTTGCCGTGCTTGTGTGCCCGTGCGTGTTCCGGTCGCAGATTTCAAACCCAGCCGCAGCCAAAGGCGCGCCATGGTCGCTCACCAGGACTTATCGACCCTGGTTGCGAGATTAGGGTTTTCTGCTGAGCACTACGACCTATATTTGCGCTACCAGGCCAGCCGCCACGCAGGCGGAGGCATGGACCATGACAGTCGCGAGCAGTACGCGCAGTTCCTTTTGCAAAGCAAGGTCAACACGCGCCTGGTGGAATTTCGCGATCCTGATGGCGTGCTGCGCATTGTGTCAATTATTGACATCCTGAACGACGGCTTGTCATCGGTATACACATTCTTTGACCCCGATATTAGTACAGCCAGTTACGGCACATTCAACATCCTTTGGCAGGTTGAGCAGTGCCGCTCTTTGCAGCTGCCCTATTTGTACCTGGGCTACTGGATCGAAGAAAGCCCCAAGATGGCTTATAAGGTCAACTTCAAACCAGTTGAAGTGCTCAACGACGGCGTCTGGATGCCGCTCGAGCAGCCAGAGTCTCCCAAATCATCATGAGTCACGGGTGGTATTCGCCGCTCCGAGCGGCGCTATTTCAACTCGACCCTGAGAAGGCTCACGATATTGCTTTCAGACTCGGCGCACTGCCGGGGGCCCCAAAGCTGATGCAGATGCTATGCGGCGAAGTGATCGATGACCCCGTTGAGCTGATGGGCCTGAGCTTTCGTAATCGGGTTGGACTGGCGGCAGGACTGGACAAAAACGGTCGGCACATCGACCTCATGTCACATGCGGGATTTGGCTTTGTCGAGGTCGGTACGGTCACCCCCAAGCCCCAGCCGGGTAACCCCAAACCAAGACTATTTCGGTTGAGTCAACAACGAGCAATTATCAATCGCTTTGGCTTCAACAATGAAGGGGTTGATGCTTTTCTCAGCCATGTCGAACAGGCGCGCTTCGATGGGATTATTGGGCTGAACATCGGGAAGAACGCGGCCACACCGATAGAACAAGCCACGAATGATTACCTCATCGGTCTGCGACGCTGCCATCCGATTGCCTCCTACATTACGGTCAATATCTCTTCCCCGAACACCAGCCAACTGCGCGCGCTGCAGCACGACAAAGCACTGTCTGACATGCTTGGCGCACTGGTTCAAGAACGCAGTAAGCTGCAATCATCAAACTCGCGCCACGTGCCCTTGCTCCTGAAGATTGCTCCTGATCTGACCGATGATCAGGTGGATGAAATTGCCGGGCAACTCGTTCAACACCAACTGGATGGGGTGATTGCAACCAATACAACCATTAGCCGCGATGGCGTCAGCGACTCCCCTCACCATGAGGAAGCTGGTGGCTTATCTGGAGCGCCATTAAAAGCACGGTCAACCAAGATCGTGGGCCGCCTGCGCCACACACTGCCTGCGGGCTTTCCGATAATCGGCGTCGGGGGCATTGAGCATGCCCAGGATGCCGTCGAAAAACTATCGGCTGGCGCCGATCTCGTTCAGTTGTACACGGGCCTGATTTATCGTGGTCCGCAACTGGTGAGGGATTGCGCCGTTGCTGCCAGAAACCACTTTAAGGGGCGCTAACGAGCACCGGGCAGGCTCTCGCCATCTTCCATACGAAACATGGCGGTGCCGGCTGCAACACCGTTGTAAGCCCTAACGGCTTCTCGATGTGCGGTGAGTTGCAGTGGAGCTACCATCGCACGCTCGTGCAATATACGTTCAAGCGTTTGCAGCCAAGCGCGCCAGTAATCTGCGTTAGCTTCTGGGGTTTGCGGTAGCGCCTGAGAGGCTGTGTCAGCATCATCAGGCTGAGCGGCCGCCAGGGTTGCTGAAAACGCCTCAGCCCATTCATCCCACGGCAAATGGCCGGCCTCATTTAGCGCCACGACGAGCGCAAACGACTGGGCCTGCCAGGGCTCATCAAACGGCTTAACTGGCGCGTGCATCATCTGCGCTCAGATAAGACTCCCAACAATCGACATAAACATCGGCGGCGGTGGTTTCAGCGCCAAACAAATCTACTGCGTCAAACTGAACTGAATACAGCCACTCGGGTTTTTCATTGCCTGTTCGAGCATGCTCGTCGGGCAGCAAATGAGCCCCATGCACGGCTGAAATGCAACCTGGACGGCAGCGCGCATACGCAGGAAGCCTGGTATGCGCAGCGGGCTGGAGATTTCGCGTGAAGACGTGATCGCCCACGCCAAACAATGGCTTGTCCGCTAGTGGTCTGTCGACAGGCGCGCCTTTCTTAAGCGCCGTCTGCACATCTGCTGCAGCCAGGCGTCGCGGAAGCGGCAGTGGATCGCTCTTCACTGCGCCCTGGTCCAACTCCTCAGGGGTTACCAACCCCCGCTCCAAAAGCAAAGTCACCATGCCGGCAAGCCAAATCTGGTAGTACGAACTCTGACGGTATCGCAGTACCCCCATGGACTCACGCGCAGACCGGGCCTGATCTAGGTTCCAGGCACCCGTCGCACCCATCGCGAGCGCAAGCGAAAAAAGGCGTTTCTCCCAAGGTTCATGAAATGCCTCATCGTCGGCATCCATAGTGACCGGGCCAAAGCCATGTAAACCGCCAAGATCGTGAGGGCCGTTCATGCTGATGCCACCAGTGCAGTCCCGATCATGGCGTCTCGGCTGATGCAATCCACAAGGGTTTCAAAATCTCGCTCTGCCACATCAGGCGGCGGCATCGGAATCACCAGATAGCGAACTTCCGCGGTTGAATCCCAGACAGCAATCCGGGTTTGCTCGGGCAAAGACACACCAAAATCGGCCAGGACGCCGCGCGGGTCTGACACTGCGCGTGCTCGATAGGGCGCAGACTTATACCAGACTGGAGGCAGCCCGAGGACAGGCCACGGATAGCAGGAGCACAGAGTACAAACCACCATGTTGTGCACTTGCGGGGTGTTCTCGACGATGCGCATATGCTCGCCCTGACGGCCGCTGTAACCCATATCTGCGATCGCTGCATTGGCGTCATCTCGCAGCCACTGAAGGTAAGCCGGATCCGTCCAGGCGCGAGCCACTACTCTCGCCCCATTTCGAGGCCCAACCCGGTTTTCGTAGGTATCAATCAGTTCATCGAGAGCGGCCGGATCAACATAGCCTTTGGCCACCAGCAAGGACTCAAGCGAGCGCACCCGCAAGGTATCGTCATCAAGGAGATTCTTGTGATCAGGAAACGCCTGCATGTTGTCGGCGGTGCTGGTGTTGTTCGCACGATCTTTACTCATAGCTCGATACTATCTTCATTGCACATTCTTTGGCGCGTTTCGAACTCCGTACCAGTTGATCTTGCCAGTGCTGCCAGTAAAAGGTTACATGTCAGATTTCCCAACGATCGATCGTTGGTGTACCGTATGACGGTGTCGAATTCCAGCCAATGACGCCCGCTCATGAATGGGTGGGACACAGTCAGGTTGATTCCACACTGAGTCCCTCCTACCGTCTGGCCAGTGACAAATTCGCGACAGCAGCGAGTAGGCGGCCCGCTGTTTTCAAGATGTGATTTACCATTCCACCATGGCACGCCCCCGAATTCACCCCGCCCAAGAAGGCAAAACCGCGATTCAGGTCATTGACCGTCTGGTAACGCTCCTGGACGCGCTCGCCGAGCACACAGAACCCGTCAGTCTGAAGATCTTGTCGACCAGGACCGGACTACACCCATCCACAGCGCACCGCATTCTGAATGATTTAGTGGTGGCACGGATTGTGGATCGCGTTGAACCTGGGACTTACCAGCTAGGCATCCGCCTATTGGAGCTGGGCAATCTGGTCAAGGCGCGGCTGAGCGTTCGCGACGCGGCGTTGTCATTTATGCGTGAGCTGCATCAGATGGCTGGCCAGCCAGTCAATCTATCAATCCGTCAGGGCGATGAAATTGTCTATATTGAGCGGGCGGTTTCAGAGCGATCGGGCATGCAAGTGGTGCGTGCAGTGGGTGGCAGAGCGCCGCTCCACCTAACCTCGGTCGGCAAGCTATTCCTAGCAGATGATGATCCTGCCCAGGTCAGCGCCTACGCAGAACGTACTGGCTTGCCCGGACAGACGGCCAATAGCATTACCTCGGCAGATCGCCTGGCGTCAGAACTGCAAGAGGTGCGAACACATCGGTTTGCGCGGGACAACGAAGAACTGGAGCCCGGGGTAAGGTGCCTGGCTGCGGGTATTCATGACGATTCCGGCAAGCTGGTGGCGGGCTTATCAATCTCTGCGCCAGCCGAGCAAGTTCAGGAAAGCTGGGCAAGCCTGCTGCTCAACAAAGCTCGCGAGATCTCTGCCTCACTGGGATATGACGCGCCCTCGCCCACTGGCAGCACGGGATCGGCTGATACTGGTATGGGCGGCTAAGGCAGCCAAGACCCACTACCGCCAGCGTGGGCACCTAGTGCACCGCTGCCGGCTCGGTGGCGGCATAAATGCCAGGCCCGTCTTTCATTAACCAGCGCTTGATGCGTCCAGCATCCGCAAACCGCGAACTGCTGCCATTTGAATCCAGCAAAACCATAACCAGGTTGCGGCCATCTATGCGGGCCACCATAACAAGACAACGGCCGGCCTCAGCGATATAGCCGGTCTTTTGCAGACCAATTGACCAATTGTCATTGGAGAGTAGCCGATTGGTATTGTGGAACTGGAGACGCTTGTAGCCCGTGTCGACCTGCAGGCCGCTCGCAGTTGAGTATTTTCTGATCAGAGGATAGTCGTTTGCCATGGCGGCAAGCCGGGCAATGTCCTTGGCACTCGAAACATTAGCACCAGACAAACCCGTCGGGTCAGCAAACTGTGTATCGGTCATGCCAAACAAACGTGCCCGGGCGTTCATAGCAGACACGAACGCCTTCAAGCCACCGGGATAGTGACGGCCAAGTGCATTCGCAGCCCGGTTCGCAGAAGACATCAGCGCAAGTTGCAACATTTCGGCGCGTGATAGACGGGTGCCTATCGCCAAACGGGAACGACTACCGCGCAGACGATCAATGTCAGCACGAGTCACAGTGAGCATTTCACGCATTGGCTGATCCGCATCCAACACCACGATGGCAGTCATCAGCTTGGTAATTGATGCGACCGGCAAGACAACGCCACTGTTCTTTGCAAATAAAACGCGTTGCGAATCCGGCTCCAGGACATAGGCAACCGACGAGCGCAGCGAAAGCGGGTCAGGTGCCTGATGCAATCGGAAAACAGTCCCAAGCGTCGGGCGGGCAGCGATATAACGGCGTGTTTTCTTGGCTCTGTTCTTCCTGCCCGATCGCTTCGCTACCCGGCGCTTCTTAGCCTTTCTTTTAGCCGACTTTCGAGTCGCGGCTTTGCGCTTGGCACTGCGATGTTTTTTGGCTGTGCGTTTCTTGGCTGTGCGTTTCTTGGCTGTGCGCTTCTTGGCTGTGCGCTTTTTTGTCACCCGCTTTTTTACGGTACGTTTTTTTGCGCTACGTTTTTTGGCGCTTCGCTTTTTTGCCTGCCGTTTTTTCGCGCTGCGCTTCTTAGCTTGGTGTTTTTTCGCTTTGTGTTTTTTCGAAGCTGCTCGTTTTGCCTTTGAGGGTTTCTTGCGAGCACTGGCAGCGACAGTCTTCGCAGACTTGGCCTGCTCGGCACTGACGGCCCGCGCATGAGCGGCGCCCGCGTCGACGCTCAGCGGCAAACACGCAAACACAAGCGCGCTGAGCGCGAAGCCAAACATCACCCTCATGTTGAACACCCGTCTGTTCAACGCAGAAAGTAAGTTAAGCCAATTTGGTCGAGCCATGTCTGACTAGCGGTGCACAGGTGCAAAGGCCTGCTGCCGCGACAAAGAAGGGCCGACCAGTCTAACAAGGCGTGTTACGAAAACACGTCACGCCTGTCTAAAAGCCTCGAAAAGTCGCGAAGTTTGCAACAGGCGCACGTTCGGTCACGAGGGTATTTTCGATGGCAGCCGTATCGGCGTAGCCCAGTGACATGCCGCAGACCACAACGCTTGACGCTGACAGTTCGAGTTCGTCGCGGATAATTTCATGAAATTGTGTAAACGCAGCCTGAGCGCATGTATCCAGACCGCGACCTCTCGCGGCCACCATGACGCCTTGAATAAACATCCCATAGTCCAACCAGCTCCCCAACGCGAGCGAGTCATCAATGGTGAAGATCAATCCCACCGGCGCATCAAAGAAAGCATAGTTGCGGCCATGCTGAGCATGCATACCGGCCTTATCCTCGCGGGTCAGTCCAAGTAAACCGTATAGATCCCATCCCACTTTTCTCCGCCGCTCAATATACGGAGACGCCCACTTCTCAGGGTAGTAAGCGTATTGAGCCTTGTGACTTGCTGCGGTCGCGGGATTATCGAAGGCCTCGAGAATGCGAGCTGACAACCGGTTCTTAATGTCACCCCCCAGGACGTGTACCTGCCAGGGCTGAGTATTGGTGCCAGATGGTGCGCGGGAAGCGACAGCCAGAATATCTGTGATCGTCTCGGTACTGACGGGTTGATCCGTAAAAGCTCTAATTGATCGACGCGACGTGATCGCTTCATCAACGATCGACTGCTGTGTGCTCATAAATTGGCTGCCTCCCTGAAGAGCCGACGGCTTCACAGCGCCGCGACTCGAATGCCTGCTACTGGCTTGAAATTGACTTGAAATTCGCTATGCTGCGGCGCATCATAATGCACAAGATCGAACGGCGCTCGCTGCAGCACGGTCGCCATTCTGTCACCTTCCATCCTCATCACCGAAAACCCCGACTCCGGAGTCCCACAATGGCAATGCCCTTTGAGAACCCCTTTCAACTCATGCAAGAGAACTTGATCAATGATTCGGTCGCTGTTTCGGCGCACGCCATCGATACCCTTGATCGCTTTACTAAGCTCCAATTGCAGGTACTGAAAGTCACGTTTGATGAGACCGGCACAAACCTCGCAAACGTGGTTCGGGCGGAGGACGCTACCGCCGCAACCGACGCTATCACGGCCTGGATCCTGCCGAGCGGCGAGAAATTTCAGGCTTGGTGCAAGCACCTTGAGAACATCACCACGGAAACTGGCACGGAGCTTGCATTGCTAGTGCAGAAGCAAATCGCCGGGAACGGAAATTCACCCCAGGCGGTGCTCGAAGCTGCGACAGTTGAATCATCAGCAGGCTCCCAGGGAGTGTTTCCGTGGATGCAGCCAGCTTTGTTCGACAAACCCGCTCAAAAACGCTCCGCGCCCCGCCCCAGTGAAAATAGTCCCGCTTCCCGGCGGCCCCGAGCTAGCAGTGTGAGTAAGGTCAAACGCGCTGCGAACCGGAAAAAGGCTTCACCGATCAATGCATGACTTTTATTGGTTTTCTCCTCCAAGCACCGCGGAACTCCTCCCTCCTCTTTAGTTTGTGGTGCTTTTGGCCCGGTTAATCCCGGGCCATTTCTTTTTCTGTTGCCAGTTTTCGGCGTCGGAAAACAGCCAGTCGATTTGCCCGCCAATGCGCCAAAAATCGTCCCAACAGAAAGTGGGTATGACAATTTTCGTCAGTTTGCGCCGGGACTTGTCACCCGACAATTCTTAAAAGGCGCCAGCCCGAAAATCAGCACTCGGGCCGATTGACTCAATCGCCAGGATTTGGAACGATTTCGCCGCCAAGTGAATGGACCGATTCACGCAGAAATTGCAGTGCCTCGTCAATTGCATCTGCCGGTCCTTTAACACCTAACTCAAGGTGACGGCGCAAAGGGTCAGCGCTAGATGACGGCAAACAAAAAACCTTCACTTGTGTGAAGTCGCGCTCTGCTTGTTCCAGTGCCGGCGTGATGCGCGACTCAGGCAAACCTAACGCAAAGAAGGAAGCTTCTGCGAGCGTGTCTTGATGATGTAGGTGTGCGTAGCGCTCATCGAGAACGCTTTCAATCATTGGCCAAGCCATCACGGGAAACCCGGGCACAAAGTGATGGTCAACAACTGTGAAACCTGGAATCCGGTTGTACGGGTTTTCAATGATCGTCGCGCTTACAGGGAACTCTCCCATCTTGAGCCTTTGCAGATTTTCCGGAGTCGTCATGTCTGCACTGCCATTGCCTTCGGCCGCCATCGTGCGACAGCGTTCGCTAATGCGTTCACGTGCCACCGGATGCAATGAGAGCGATTCACCGAGCGCCGCTGCCGCAGCCTGACGGGTATGGTCATCCGGTGTTGCCCCAATGCCGCCGCAACAAAAGACCAGATCGTCGGTGGCGAAACTCTCTTTTAACAGGCGCGTCAGACGCGGACGGTCGTCGCCCATTGTCATCGTCCAGTTCAGGGCCAGCCCTCTGGCCTGCAGCAACTCAAGGACCTTGGGAAAGTGCTTGTCCTGACGGCGGCCAGAAAGAATCTCGTCGCCGATAATAATTAAACCGATGGGTTTCAACTCACTTAACTCCCAAATAGAAACGGGGCCGAACCGACCCCATCTCGCAACAACCGCGAACCAGCAAGCAACAGACAGCTAGTACGCAGTTTCAGCAGACCTTAGCGGCCGGCGACTGCTCCCTCGCGGCGCGGATCAGCAGCCCCCGCCCAGCGGCTGCGCTGGGCGCCATTGGCGAGCCCGCCGGTCTGTCCATTGTCGCGCACCCCATTGAACACAAGCAAGGCAAGGCCGCTGGTTTGCGGAACCACCCGAATCTTGTGACCTAGTGCCATTAGCGCTTGCTGTTGCTTAACCACAGAGGTATCGGCTTCAAGTGTCGTTCGCGCAGACGTTTTGGCGCCATAGTGCGGCAGTGAAACCGTTTCGTGGGGCTGCAGACGCCAATCGATCAGGCTGATGAGCGAACGCGTGACATATTGAATGATCGAACTGCCTCCGGGTGATCCCAGTACGGCCTCAAGATTGCCGTCACGATCAAAGACGACCGTCGGTGCCATGGATGATCTCGGCCGCTTACCCGGCTGCACCCGATTGTTGATAGGTCGCCCCTCGGCATCAACAGCCGCGAAGGAAAAATCAGTTAGTTGATTGTTGAGCAGGAAACCTTCGACCATGATCAGCGAGCCAAACGCATGCTCGATAGAGGTGGTCATTGAAACGGCATTGCCCGACTGATCAACGATTGAAAGATGGGTGGTCGATGGCAATGCGGCCGTTTGGTCTTTACCAGGCTGCGTGACGCCTTCAGGGATACCTGGCTTAGCAACACCGAGCGATTTGTCGTCATGAATCAGACGAGCCCGGCCGCGCAGGTATTCCCGATCCAGCATGCCCGTTACTGGTACTGATGCGAACTCCGGATCACTGATGTAGCGCGCGCGATCCGCATAAGCGAGCCGTTGCGCCTCGCTTATCAGGTGGATCGCCCGCGGACTGTCCGGCGCCAGCACGGATAGGTCATAAGACGCCAGAATGCCGAGCGTCTGAAGCGTAGTGATTGCACCTGAGCTTGGCGCAGGCATGCCGCAGATTCGGTAACGTCGATATTCTCCGCAAAGCGGTTCTCGCTCGAGCGCGCGATAAGACGCGAGATCTTCAGCGCTCAACAGGCCCGGACGAGACGGGTGTTGCGCCACTGCCTGCTCGATGGCTTTAGCAATTGGGCCGGTGTAAAAATGGGCTGCGCCGTTCTCAGCAATGCTGCTCAAAGCCGCAGCGAGCTGAGGATTCTTGAGTGTGGATCCAACCGCCTTGGGTTGCTTGCTTGCATCTAAAAAATAGGCTGCAGCAGCAGGTGCACGTTTGATTCTGGCAAGCGCCGATCGAATCGATTTATGTAGTCGCGGCGAGACTTCAAAGCCCTCCTCAGCCAAAGCGATAGCCGGGCGGAACAACTCGGGCCAGGGTAGGCGGCCGTGCCCGCGATGCGCGAGATCGAGCATTCTGAGCAGTCCCGGTACGCCAACCGACAAACCACTGTCAACCGCGTCAAAAAATTTCAGTCTTTTACCTTTACTGGCCATGAAGAGCGCTTCGTCGACAGCCTGAGGGCTGGTTTCTCGCCCATCAAACACGCGCAGGCGACGTGTACGCTCGTCGTAGACCAACAAAAACCCACCGCCCCCGATGCCTGAGGATTGCGGCTCTACGACATTGAGCACCATTTGCGCCGCAATCGCAGCATCTACTGCACTGCCGCCCCGGGCCAAGATGTCCGCAGCCGCCTTAGAGGCCAGCGGGTTGGCAGTCACCGCCATATCTTTGTCTGTATAGACGGTGCTGCTTGTCGTTCGGCCACTCTGGGTCTCGGGCGGCGGCTGGTCCGCCGCTGTGGCATAGGCGGGTAGCTGACTCAGGCCAAATGCGAGCGCGGTCAGGATTGCTTTACCCGTGCGGACACCGTCGTTCACCGCCAACTCCACAGTCCGAAAATTCATACCGATACCAGATGAGCATTTCAACAACCTCAATAATGCCCGAATCGGTTGCAGCAAGGCGCGCGACTGTAACAAGGTTCCAGGGCTCATCCGCCTGCGATGCCAGCCAAAAACGTTAGATCGAGTATCCGGCGATCAGTTACCGGGCTCCGCCTACCTGGCGAATCTGTGCAAGAACGCCCGAATAAGGCACCGTGATCTGATGGAATTGCTCTGTCTGATTCGCTTTGCCCACCTGGGTCAAGGTCCAATGCTCGTATGGGAAGCCGTTGAGCACTTTCTCACCGGTTTGCCAGATGCCAGTGGCGGGCTTATCCATCAGGAAGACCTGCAACTATTGTGCGTCTTCTCAGATCCAGTTATGGCGCTCCAGCTACTAAGCGATACCCTACAGGCTGGCGAGTCCGAAGGCTTCGCGATCAGTGCTGCATTGGCTCAGGGCGTCAAATCGCAGGCCACTCTAGCGTCGAGCCTGGCAGGGTTCACCGAAGGCTCAATCGAAACGCTTTACGACCTGGCGGCTACGGCAACCCTCCAGGAAGTGGCCATCAGCGGCAAGCTCTCGAGCCTCATCAAACTTGCGGCGCCCACATTCTGGCCACGCTTTGAAGCGATTAAACCCGCCTCAACCGCCAGAGTGCGTTCACTACTGGTTATGTCACCGATTCGTTTTGTCCCCAACTAGCTCACTGTCACGCACCGGCACTTTCGAGAATCTTGTTTAATCGTTTGATCGATACCGGCATGGGTGTTCGGAGTTTTTGTGCAAATAGGGATACCCGCAATTCTTCCAGTAACCATCTGAACTGATCGAGTTCTGGATCAGCGAGATCGCGGCGGGTCTGCCTCAGCCGCTCAAACCGCTGAGCCAACTGCTGTAGCGCCTGAGTATGCTTAACCTCGCGTTGCGGGTCTGCACGCATATGGGTCAGTCGCATCACAATCGCTTTGAGATAGCGTGGTAGGTGCGCGAACTGCTCGGCCGGCGTGTCAGCGATAAAGCCGTCATAGATCAGATGCTGCAACTGTGTGTCCACGTCGGCCAGAGTGGCCCGAACATAATCTTCATCGTGGCCGGCGCGACTTGCCTGACGTTTGCGCATCACGAGCACATGCTCGGCCATGATGTCGTCAAGCCGGCGCTGCACTTCAACCCCGATGAGCCCGATTCGGCCACGCACCTGCACGACCAGCTCATCATAGGCTGCGCGGTTCAGAGGCACCGATTGACCGGCGCTCGCCCGGTCAATCACCGCAGCGTCAATCGAACGTTTGAGCGAGTCGTCGGTCCCGATTCTCGCGTAGGCGATCACCCGCTTGTGGTTATCTGCATCACCCCGATGCAAGGCCTTTAACGGTTGTCGGCACGCAATCATGAGCAGGCGTCGAACACCAAGCCGGTGCCGCTGCTGTGCGGTACGCTCATCATCGAGCACTTCAAAGGCAATCGACTCGCCGTGATCGACAAGCGCAGGAAAGCCGACAATGCTGGCCTTGGTGCCGGGCTGACGAACCTCGACAATGCCTGGCATTTCATTAAGCGGCCAACGCGAGAAGCGCTCACCGATCAACGCCTGAACACTGTCTGCGGACGGGTCAGATGCCGGCTCGACCGCCGCTCGTGGCGACGCAGGCTCAACATCGCCCATCACTTCATCATTGGCGTCCGGTGCGGCATGTGTGGCGCGGATGTTAACGGCCGCCGCGGCGAAAGCCTCGCGAAATGCACCGCGGGCCTGCTGTCCGTGTGCAGCCTGCAACGCAGTCAGTTGACGCGAGGTACCGAGCTGTCGCCCATTTGCATCCAACAGCCGATAGCGCATGAACAGATGAGCCGATAGCGTATCGGGCCTGAAGTCAGCCAGCGTGACTGGCACTCGGAATTGCTCGCGTACATCTTCGAGCAATGCCTGTACCAATGAACCGGACGGGTCAGCACGACCGTGACGCTCGACAAATGCGTCAGCATACGCTGGCAGCGGCACAAGGTGACGCCGGATTCGCTGTGGCAGGCTCTTGGCCAATGCCGCTACTTTGGTTCTAAGCAAACCAGGTACGAGCCACTCGCAACGCTCAACGTCGACCTGATTCAATAAGGCTAGCGGTATCACCAGCGTGACCCCGTCGTCGTCCGCTCCGGGGTCAAACTTGTAGCTTAGATCGAATTGCGCGCCGCGCATGGTCATCGTGAGAGGGAACTCACTGCTGTCAACACCCTGCGCATCCTTGCGCAGCAATTCCTCCCGGGTCAGGCATAGAGAATCATTGGCAGTTTTCCCCCCTTGACGATGCCATTGCTCCAGCGAGCGCCCATCAACGACGTTTTCGGGTAGTCGTGCCTCAAACCACTGCTGCAGAAAATCCTGATCAACAAGCAGATCAGGCCGGCGAATCTGATCCTCAAGACGCCGAATCGATGCAATCAGTTTTCGGTTGCGCGTAAGAAATGGCAAATGACCAGATCGAGACGGTTCAAGCCAGTCGTCCTCCACCAGTGCGTGCCGGATAAACATATTGCGAGCTAGCGCGGCATCGCGCCGACTCAGTGCGCTCCGACGCTGCGCATAAATCTGCAAGCCATACAGCGTTGCTCGCTCGTATGAAATTGCCTGACCCGACTTACGAGACCAAAGCGGTTCAGACCAGGTGCGAGCCAAAAGATGGCCTGCGCTTTTCTCAATCCATTCTGGCTGGACAGGTGCAATCGTGCGGCCATACAAACGCGCCGTATCGACCATCTCCGCACACATGATCCAGCGGGGAGAACGCCTCGTCAGCGCCGAGGACGGATGAATCGCAAAACGGGTCTGATGGGTGCCCTGGTAGAGTTTTTGGTCGGGCGCAAGGTAGCCAAGATTACCCAGCAGGCCGGTGAGTAAAGTGCGGTGAACGCGCTCAGGTTTGGCTGCATCCCGATTAGTCTGCCAACCCAACTCCGACACAGCCTGAGTCAACTGGCTGCGCACATCAGCCCATTCCCGCATGCGCCGCGCTGACACAAAATGACGCTCGAGCGTCCGGGTAAGCGAACGCCGCGACTCACCGGCCGCCCGGCGAGCGGAATCGGCGTCGCCAACAAAACGCCAGAGTCGCAAGATACCAAGCACGTCCGAGCTCGGGTCTGCGAATTCACGATGTGCCTGATCAGCCGCCTGCTGGGCATCAAGGGGACGGTCTCTTGGGTCCTGGACGGCCAGAAACGAGGCGATAGTCAACAATTCATCCAGGCAAGATTCATCGCGTGCGGCCAACAGCATGCGAGCAATACGCGGATCAAGCGGCAGGCGAGCCAGTTGCCGGCCGATCTGGGTAATGCGGCGATCTTCATCTACCGCACCCAACTCGGTCAAAAGTGCGTAGCCATCGTTGATGGCGCGCCTGTTGGGCTGATCGATAAAAGGAAAGTCCTCAACCGCGCCCAGGCGTAACGACTTCATTCGTAAAATAACGGCCGCCAGGGATGAGCGCAGTACTTCAGGATCGGTAAATGCCGAGCGCTGCTCATGTTCCTGTTCAGAATAAAGCCTTACACAGACACCATTGGCCACACGCCCGCAGCGTCCAGCCCGCTGACTGGCCGCCGCCTGGCTGATCGGCTCAATCTGTAGTTGTTCCACCTTGCCGCGTAGTCGATAACGCTTGACACGGGCCAAACCCGAATCGACCACAAACCGAATCCCGGGGACCGTCAACGAGGTTTCCGCCACATTGGTTGCCAGTACCACTCGCCTGCCATTAGAAGGACTAAACACCCGTTGCTGATCAGCAACCGACAAACGCGCAAACAGAGGCACGACTTCCATCGCGCCTTTGCCCAACACGCCTCGTTTGGCACTCAGTGCGCGCGCATGCGCACGGTTCAAGTGATCGGCCGCCTCTCGAATCTCACGCTCGCCCGGTAAAAAGACTAAGACATCGCCAGTGCCTTGACGCCATAGATGCTCAATCGCACTCTCAATCTGGCCTGGCAGATCAGTCTCATCATCCTCGTCATTGTCAGGTGCGCCTGGCAGTTGATCCTGATACAAAACTTCGACCGGGTACAAACGCCCTGACACCTGAATAACCGGCGCGGGCTGCGTTGCTTGCCCAAAATGGGCTGCGAAGCGGTCGGCATCAATGGTTGCCGATGTGATTACAACCTTGAGATCATGGCGGCGCGGGCCATCAAGGAGGCGTTTCAGATAGCCGAGCAGAAAGTCGATGTTCAAGCTGCGCTCATGCGCTTCATCAATAATCAGAGTGTCGTACTGGCGCAAGTCTGGGTCAGACTGAATTTCAGCCAGCAATATGCCATCAGTCATGATCTTGAAGGTGGCGCCCGGATTGAGCTGCTCGGTAAACCGAACCTTGAACCCAACATGTTCGCCTAATGGCGAGCCAATCTCTTCAGCAAGCCGGCGGGCAACCGCACTGGCGGCAATGCGGCGTGGCTGGGTATGCCCAATCCTGCCAGCACGACCGCGACCAACACTCGCGCAAATTTTGGGGATCTGGGTTGTCTTGCCAGAGCCCGTTTCACCGCAAATAACCACAACCGGATGTGCGTCGATTGCCGCCGCAATCTCATCGCGCACACCACTGACTGGCAACTCGGCCGGATAAGTCAGTTCGGGCAGCGCTTGGGGTCGGTATGGCTGCTCGGGCGTAGCTCGTTCCGGTCGCGGGCCACGGCGGCCACGGCTTTTTCTCCTCGGTGCCTTTGCGGCCGGTTTTGTGGCGGCATCCGAGGTTGGCGTATCACTTGTCTGCGCCGGCTGATTGCCGCCAGACACAGGTTGACGGCCGCCACGCCTTCTCCTGCTGCGTGCATTTGGCGAGTCGCCCGGTGGGCGTGGTGGGCGGGCAACCGAATCAGACATCGTAGCCAATTATAATCAGGACGCCCGTACCAGGAGGGTCCGCCGGACAAGTTGCTGCGGCAAGTGCTGCAGTATGTCGCCCTTCTGCCGATGCCAATTCATCCATGAGTCCTCAACAATGAGCCTTAGTGCCGCCCCAGCCGAACATCCCGCCCCAGTAGAACCGGCGTCGGCTACCACACGCGTGCCCAGCAGTGGACAGCACGGCCCGGAGCATTCGAATCCACACCATGCCCAGTTTGTGGGCTGGCTCCGTGAGGTTGCCCCCTACATTCATGCGTTTCGCGGTAAGACTTTTGTCATCGGCATTGCCGGCGAGTTGCTCGCCGCCGGGCATATGGATCATCTGGTCCAGGATCTCAGCCTGCTCAACGCAATGGGCATGCGTATCGTGCTGGTCACGGGTTCCCGGCCACAAGTCAGCGAGCAACTCAAGCTGCGACAACTGCGCGATGTCTACGCGGGCGAATTTCGCGTGACAGACGCGGCAGCACTTGAATGTGTGAAAGAGGCCGTCGGAGAGATTCGCCTGGATCTTGAGGCTGCTTTCTCGCAGGGCCTGCCCAACACGCCTATGCAACACGCCACCGTGCGCGTTATCTCCGGCAACTTTGTGCTGGCCCGACCGGTAGGCGTCATTGACGGGGTTGACCTGTTACACACAGGCGTCACGCGCAAGGTTGACTCCGCCGCGATGCGATTTGCACTGGAAAGTGGTGCGATCGTTTTGGTCTCACCGCTTGGCTTCAGCCCGACTGGCGAGGCTTTTAATCTGACCATGGAAGATGTCGCAAGCCGCACAGCAATCGAACTCAATGCGGATAAGTTGATTTTTCTGACCGAAATCGCGGGCATCCCCGATGCAGCCGGGGAATTGCTGGGCGAGATCTCCGAAGCTCAGGCGCATCAACTGCTGAGCAGTGGCCATCTCGGCGTGGATACGGCGGTGTATCTGCAACACGCCCTCAAGGCCTGTCAGACCGGCGTCCCTCGTGCTCATATTCTGCCGTTTGAAATCAGTGGCAGCATCCTGATCGAATTATTCTCCCATGATGGCGTTGGCACGATGCTTGTGGAAGAAACCTTGGAATCCCTTCGCCGGGCCAGCCTCGATGATGTGGGCGCGATCTTGTCGATCATTCGCCCCATGGAAGATGACGGCATTCTGGTGCCTCGCGATCATTCAATGATTGAACGCGAAATCGACCGGTTTTCGGTGATCGAGCATGACGGCGTCATTTTCGGTTGTGCCGCCTTGATCCCCCACAGCAATGACGACATTGGCGAGATGGCTTGCCTGGCTGTGAGCCCTAAAGTGCAGGGCCAGGGAGATGGCGACCGCCTGATGCGCCACATTGAGCAGCGCGCACGTGCGGCAGGGATGAAAAGGCTTTTTGTACTGACGACGCGTACCATGCATTGGTTCTTGAAGCGAGGCTTCAGGCGCGCCGGGGCGCAAGACCTGCCACGCGAGCGCCGCCTAAGCTACGACCAGGGTCGAGCCTCGCACATCTTGATTAAAACTCTCTGACTTAATTAATGGAGCTTTCATGACACGAATGGTTCAATGCATCAAACTGGGAAAAGAAGCCGAAGGCCTTGATTTGCCTCCTTATCCGGGCGAGCTGGGTAAGCGCATTTGGGAGAGCGTTTCCAAGGAGGCCTGGCAGGGCTGGATGAACCATCAAACCATGCTCGTCAATGAGAACCGTCTCAACCTTGCCGACGTGCGCGCAAGGAAGTACCTCGCGCAACAGCTAGAGGCCTACTTCTTTGGCAGCGGTGCAGACCAGGTGGCAGGCTACGTCCCACCCTCAAGCTAGACCGCATACTGCTGGCAATCATTTGCCGGTTATGGTCACCCGCCCGGCGTCAGATGCCTGATGCCGGTAGCTGCTGCGACCAGGCAGTCATCTGCACGGCGCGTAGCGAA
This sequence comes from Burkholderiaceae bacterium, assembly GCA_045106815.1. Taxonomy (GTDB): domain Bacteria; phylum Pseudomonadota; class Gammaproteobacteria; order Burkholderiales; family Burkholderiaceae_E; genus JAUIAI01. Next base: position 253,688 of record JBGCFG010000003.1, read on the forward strand.
TAGTCCGACCGTCACCACACCAGGCCACTGATTAACCATCGCCTCGGTCTTGACCGGATCTGAGATCTGCATGCCGGCAACATCCAGAATTTGGTTGCCATTATCGGTTGTGAATCCTGCCCGCACCACGGGCTGACCGCCAAGCGATCGAAGCTGAGCCGAAACCGCCTCGACAGCCATCGGAATCACTTCAACAGGTAGTGGGAAGTTGCCCAGTATTGGGACGAGCTTGCTTTCATCAACAATACATACAAAGCGAGTCGCCGCCTGCGCGATGATTTTCTCGCGAGTAAGTGCTCCGCCTCCCCCCTTGACCAGGGAAAGCCCGGGGTCAACTTCATCGGCGCCATCAACATAAACGGGTAACAGCATAGACTCGGCCAGGACATCATTAAGCGACATGACACGAATGTTATGCGCTTTCAACCGCGCTGTTGAGGCCTCTGAGCTGGAAACGGCGGCAGCAAACGGCAAGCCCGCCTGCGCGAGCAAATCTATGAAGTGATTGACAGTAGAGCCAGTGCCGATACCCAGTACAAGGCGTTTTGGGTCTGATGACCCTACGAGCGGGCTAACGAAATCCAGCGCCGCACTGGCAACCTGTTTTTTGAGTTCATCTGCAGTCATGGCGCGCAGTTTAGCGCCATGATGATACCCAGAGCAATCGCTTAAGTCGTTTACTTCTGATTTTCGGTCTGACTCGCATCGCCGAGTGCTTTCATGAGCGCGGTGTTGCAATCGACACGCTCAATGAAGGCATCGGTGAGCGCGTCATCGGTCGCCTTGCCTGGCACACCTTCCAGCACCTTGGTCAATTTGAGATAGGGCATGTATTGGCCCGTATTGTCGACCAGCGCATCATGCACAGCTTCGGGAATTTGCAGGCGTGAGAACAGCGACTCGAAAGACTCATTGAACAGTTTGTCCAGCAGTGAAAACACGCCAAGGATAAAGGCTTCATCCTTAGACTGTTCTCCGAGAACATCTCCCACTAGCGCTTCCAGAGTGAAACCTCGTCGCAGCGAAGCGAACATAAGGGGCTTCAGATCCGGATCGCGAGCAGCCGTTGCGAGCAGCAACGCGAGCCATTTTTTGAGCCGTTTCATGCCAATCATCATGACAGCATGCTGGATAGACTGCACTTCGACGCGAAGGCCGAAAGCGGCGGAGTTTAAATACCGCAACAACCTGAAGGACAGAGAAGGATCTTGCTTAAAGACTGGCTCGAGTTCGCCAGGATCTGCGTTTGCATTAACTAGCGCCAGCAAGCGACCAATAACCTCAAAGCTTGGGTTGTTTGCTGATTGATTACTCGAAATCTTCAGATCGTCAACAGGCCAACCAATTGCAGCCTTCGCACCCGTCTCGAACGCTGCCTTCGCCTGCTCAATCGACGTGATGCCGTCACAGGCAAAAGGTTTCTCGGCACTGCAACCGATTGGCACAATGGCCATTTCGAGAGCGGCCGCGAGATCGGCCGGCAGTCGGCTTATCAGCTTGCCGTTCAATGTGACCTTAAAACCCGATTCAGCTAGCTTCTTGATGCGTGTCGATTGGCCTGGATCATCAGCAAGCTTTGCGGGTAGACCAATCCAGCAATTGGGTTTGGGAGTCAGACCAGCCAGCTCATCATCGGCCTCGCCGCCAAACACATCAATGATCAGGTTCCCTGCATCCTCTGGCCATTGCGAGCTGAGATCAGTGTACGCCCCGGCCGCAGACAATGGGCGGGCCGCATTAGCAGCCACCAACGAGACACGGGTTGCTGTAATTGACCGATTGGTATCGAGTACCGGTTCGTAACCGACTAGTGCATTGGACAAAGTCATGCTGCAAAAGCTCCGAGGAGTGTGGTTCTGCTGAATCAGCGGATATAGTTAAAGAGGGAAAGGCCCGAGATCTGCACATAGGTCTGCATTGCTGCATCCAGTTCGGTGTTTTTGGCAGACATCGCCGAGATGGCTTCTGCCATATCAACCCCTGTCAAATCAGAGAGGCGCTCAGCGGCCAACTCTTCGCCGAGTGCCAGGCTGGCAGCAGCCCGATCGGCAGTGGCCATCTGCTCGCCCAGCGAAGCACGGGTAGAGCTGAATCGGTCAATGGCTGCATCTATGCCGTCAATCGTGTCGCTTATGCTGGTATGAGTATCGACTGCCGCCGCGCCGGTGTTCTCCATGACGCGCACTGCGTTATCGATCATGTCGAAAACCGATTCCACCCCAGCACCGCTGGATGTGCCAAACAAGTTGCGACCATCCACACTGATGGTGAGAGTCGACTCTGAACCGGTAAATTGAGCACCCGCGTCAGCCAGATATTCAATGCCATTAGCACCTTGAACAAATGGCGGCTGGCGGGTACCGGCGCCGCCAAAGACGAACCCGCCCAAACCATCGCTGCGATTGGACAAATTCAACAGGGCATCACGAATGCTGCTTAGTTCCTTGGCATAAAGCGCACGATCAGCAGGTGAGTTTGAGTCATTCTTGGCCCCAATTAGAAGCTCGCGGGCACGCTGAAACAAATCATTGCCTTCGCCTACCGCGCTTTCAGCCTGCGCGAGTTTCAATTGCGCGAATCCGAGCATGCGTGATTCAACCTCCATACGGGCCACCTCAGAGCGGGTCCGTTCAGCTTGTGCGGCGGCAGACGGATCGTCGCTGGGCTTGAGCACTCTTTTCCCAGTCGAGATTTGCCGCTGAAGATCGCTGATCTCGGATTGTCGCTGAGTAATGAGGTCAACAGACTGACGAGCTCGTTGCACAGTAGAAATTCGCGTCATGATCAGCGTCCTATGGAGAGAAGAGCATCAAACATGGTGTTTGCAGTAGAGATCACCCGCGCGGCGGCCTGATAGGCCTGCTGGTACTGCAACAGCCGAGCGGCTTCTTCGTCGAGATTCACACCTGATACCGAGTCGCGGGTTGCCTGGGCACTGTTGTGCCAGAGATCAGACTGCTCGGCCAGGTTGTTGGCCGCCTGCGTTCTTGTACCAATGTCTCCGACCAGGCCACTCACCGCATCATTGAGCGAGCGGCCATCGACCAGCCCGTCTTCACTCAGCGCGAGCAGCGCGCGCGCATTGCGGTTGTCTGCTGCTGGATCGGCCGTCGGCTTGATCGTCAGGGTGTCGCCCGGTTGAGGCGTACCGGCCATCTCCACGCTCCAGCCGTTAAACGTAACAGGCTGACCCGGCGTGTAAGTAACGCCAGTGGGGTTACCTGTCCCGCCACCGGTGACGTCGAATGTGTTGGGCCCCGTAAACGTGAGTGTCACTGGGGTGGTTGTATCAGGGCCCAGCGTATCGATTGCAAATGCAGCGACTTCAAGCGACCCGCGATTGCCCTCCCCCGTCACGGGAATGGCAGGAATAGCGTTTGCCCATTGCGCTGGTGAGCGCATGGCGAGACCAAAGCCGTCGGCCAATGAAGACCCCGATTGAATCGAGAACATGTCGCCCTCAGCCATCGCGCCTGAATCAAGTGTGATGGTGATGCCGTCGACCGTTTGTGGCAAACCGCCAAGCGTTGTGACCTGGCCATCTGACAAGCGCGTTAATTCGAGCTGGCCGCCATTGAGTTGCAGGTTGTAGTCTGACGCTTTGAGTGCTCGCCCGTCGTCAAGCGCAATTGAGATCGCCGCGGTACCGGTGTTGTCGGTCGCGCCGCGGGCTAAGGCTGTGCCAATAGTAAACAGCGGCTGACCCGGCTGCCCGTCAAAATCAAGCCCTTCTGCTTGCTGCTGGTTGTAACCCTCATACAGCGCGCCAGCCATTTGCCCAAGGCGCGAGCTAGCATCACGCAGATCTTCATTGTGAAACTTTACCAAGCCCGAGATGACACCGCCGCCGATTTCGTCATCGGGTATCGGCAGGTTACGTCCCTCGGTTTCAAGACTTAATCTGATTCGGCCCGGGTCGCGGCTATCGAATCCAATCGTAAAGGTCGAAGCCTCATCAGCAACCACGAGCGCATCGCCGGAACTTGAAAACAATGAAACCGTATTATTGTCATTGATATGAGCAGCAACCTTTGTCGCCTGATTAATGCTCGTGATGAGCGAATCGCGCTGATCAAGCAGATCGTTCGGCGGATGAATGGAACCTGCCATACCGGCAATCCGGCCGTTAAGAGCAGCCAGTTCCTTCATTTGAATGTTGACCTGGGTGGCCGCGTCGCTGGCCTGGCGCATGACGTCTTCGCCCATACGCTCTATTTCGGCATCTCCGTTGCTAATTGATTTGGCCAGTTCGCTTGCCCGCTGTAGCGAAACCGCGCGCGCCGCGTCATCAAACGGCTGATTAACCATATCAGCCAAACCTGCGTTAAAAGCACTGTAGCGTGCGCCAATTCCGCTGTCGGTATCAGCGAACAAACGGTCCAGACGGGCGAGCGATTCTGCTCGAGTCCGATCCTGCGCCAACGCAGAGCCGGCAGCCTGAAGCTCTCGCGCCAGAAATTGGTCGTACTGACGTTCAACCGTTTTGACGACAACGCCGCCACCAACGAAACCACGTCCGGCCACCTCTCCTTCGCGTGCCGAGACAATCACTTCTTGTCGTGAAAAGCCAGGCGTAGAGGCGTTGGAAATATTGTGTGCGGTTGTCTGCATGCGCGTTTGCGCGGCTCTGAGTGCGGATGCACCAATATCCATCACGCCCATGAGAGTCTCCTGCCAGCCATCACTGATCTCATACCAGTTCCTGCTGAAGTTCAATCGTGCGTTGGATCACCCGCTGTAACTTATCCGCGTAGGCAGGATCAGTCGCATAGCCGGCCGACTGAAGCCCTTGCGCAAAGCTGGCTGGCGATGTGGCATTGAGCAACACGTTCTCATACCTCGGATGACGAGTCATTAAGTTGATCCAGTCATTAAAGGACTCTTCATAAGAGTTATAGGCTCGAAAATGATCGGTTTGCCGGACCTTATTGCCGTTTACGTACTCCGTGGTCATGACCTCTACTGTCTCACCCTGCCAGCGACTCCCAGCCTTGATGCCAAAGAGGTTGAAAGCAGGCCGACCATCCGCATGGCGCATTTCCCCCTTACCCCAGCCCGACTCAAGTGCCGCCTGACCCAGGATAAAAGAGGCAGGAACGCCAGTGGCTTGTTCTGCGGCCTTGGCATGGTCCCAAAGACGCTCAACGAAGCGTCCTTCGCGCGTCGTCGGCTGCGCACCCCGACCGGCAGCCAGTGCTTCGGCAAGCGCGGCAGGCATCGCATTTGATGAGATGTCTTGCGAATTTATCGCTGCGTTTGATTGGTTCCGTTGAATCTGACCGACGGTTGTGCCGGCAAGACTTGCCGTGCGATCGGCACGAAATGACAACAGTGACGGAGCGCCTTGTGGCGCCATGACATCTGGTGTTTTACCCTCGGGCATATAGTGCGAAAGGTGACGAACCAAGGTGTCAGTCAGTCCACCGGGCTGGCCAACCATATGAGTGGATAGCCGATCATCGAGCATCTCTTGTGCCATTTTCTCACCGGCACTGCCCGTGATTCCTCCTTGCGGAATCGATGCTCGCATGGTCTTTAAAAGTTGGCGCATAAAGAGCGCTTCAAACTGCTCGGCAGCCTGGCGAACGGCCTCACGCGGATTCTCTCCCGCCTGACGGCGAAGAGAATTCAGCGAGCGCGCGTCAACACCCAGACCACCGCTATCCATCAGATAATCTCCAGTTCAGCCTTTAAGGAACCAGCCGCCTTGAGGGCCTGCAAAATGGCGATCAGATCCTGTGAAGTCGCACCAAGCGCATTGAGAGCCTTAACAACGTCCGCCAGTTGGGCGGCCCCCTCCATCAACATAAGGCCACCGCCATCTTGCTCGATCGAAATGTCTGCTCTATCGGCAACCACCGTCTGACCTTGAGAAAAAGGCGGCGGCTGGCTGACTAGCGGATCCGAAGCAATCGTGACTGACAAATTCCCGTGTGCAACGGCTGAAACTGCCAGTTCAACTGCCTGATTCATCACAACCGAACCGGTGCGCGCATTCACAATCACACGAGCCACTGGTCTAACGGTTGAAACATTCAGATTTTCGATTTCGGCCATGAACGCCACTCGGCGACTTGGATCGGGCGGCATCTGGACGCGAATCACCCGCGCATCCAGTGCCTCGGCAGGAGGCAATCCGTCGTAGGTCTGAATTTGCTGGTTGATCGCGTCCACGACTGCCCGAGCAGTCGAAAAATCTGTTCGCTTTAGTTCAAGGTGAATCGCATCATCGGCAAGCACCGCGTTGGGTACCTCACGTTCAACAGATGCGCCGCCGGGCACTCGACCAGCACTTAAGTGGTTAATCTGAACCGAACTGCCGCCAGCGTTCGCGCCTGCCCCGGCAACGACAACGTTTCCCTGCGCCATGGCATAGACCTGATTATCGGCTCCCCGCAATGGCGTCAGCAGCAAGGTTCCGCCGCGTAGACTCTTCGCATTGCCAAGCGAGGAGACTGTCACATCAATCGGCTGACCAGGTCGGGCGTACGCAGGTAGTACCGCTGTCACCATCACGGCAGCTGTATTTTTGAGTTGCGGTGAAACCCCTGGCGGCAACTGGATACCCAGTTGCGACAACATGGATTGGACACTTTGTGAAGTAAATGGCGCCTGAGCGGTCTGGTCACCACTGCCGTCGAGGCCGACTACGATCCCGTAGCCTAGCAATTGATTGGATCGAACGCCCTGCACGGTGGCCAGCTCTTTTATTCGCTCGGCCATGACACTAGCCGAGGGCGCTAGCAGAAGCGCTAACCCGATTACGAGAGTTAACCCTAGCCTGATCGGCCCGGGCAGTATTGGATGTTGGGCGCTCATCATAACGGCAGGAAGTTCAGGAAGAATCGGGACAACCACCCCATCACCTGAGCTTCTCCGTTCTGACCGCGACCACGGAAATCCAGTCGAGCATCAGCTACTTTGCTTGAGAGCACTTCATTCTCAGGCGAAATAGAGTCTGGACTCACAATGCCTGAAAAACGCAACACATCAACGTTGCCGTTCAGGCCAATCTGCTTCTCGCCCGCAACATGGAGATTACCGTTCCCAAGAACTTCGATCACTGTGACGGTGATGTCTCCAGAGAACACGTTGTCACTGCCGGTCTCGCCCTGACCTTCAAATTGATTTTGCGAATTCCCACCAAGTGTTGTCTTGGCAAGATCCCCAGCAGAGATGAACGGCAGTGCCGAAATTGAACCGTTTAATGCCCCACTTTTGCTAACGCTACTGTTTGAGCTTTGCGATGCAGTCGTTTTTTCTGCGATTTTGATGAGTAGGATATCGCCGGGGTGCCTCGCGCGACGGTTCTCAAACATCGGACGAAAATTACTACTCGCGTAAATAGCACCTGGCTTGGGTGGCTCCGGCGCTGCTGTCTGCGCGGCCACCGGGCGAACCGTCGGTTGGCTTGCTATCTGCACCGAGGGCGACATGAAGCCGCATCCGGTCAATAGCAGAGCCACACTGATGAGCACACTTCTAAGGAAGCCCAAAGGCATCTGGGTCATCGTTGTTCTCCTAAGCTGGCAACAGGCATCAGAGCTGGCTCAAACGTGCGAGCATCTGATCGCTGGTAGAGATCGCCTTGGAGTTAATTTCGTAGGCGCGCTGCGTTTGAATCATCGCAACCAGTTCCTCGACAACATTGACGTTGGAAGTCTCGACAAAGCCCTGATTGATCGTGCCAGCGCCGATGAGACCGGGCGTTGCAATCACAGGATTCCCTGACGCCCCTGTCTCGGCATACATGTTCTGACCTTTGGGATCCAATCCAGCCGGATTCGCAAAGACGGCCAGCTGAACCTGACCCAACTGCACCGGTACCGGGTTACCAATCACAATAGCGGTGACCGTACCGTCTTTGCCGACCGTAATCTTCTCGGTATCGGCTGGCACCACCATAGGAGGCGATATCGGATAACCGTTCGCATTCACAACCTGTCCTTGTCCATCCACCCTGAAAGACCCATCACGGGTATAGCCGGTAGACCCATCAGGCAATGCGAGCGGAAAAAATCCATTGCCGCTGATCGCCATGTCGAGTGGATTACCCGATTCCTGCAGGCCACCCTGTGTAAAGATGCGGCTGGTCGCCACCGGTCTCACGCCGGTGCCGAGCTGCAATCCGGTTGGCAAAGTCGTTTGCTGCGTGGTCTGCCCTCCCGCCTGGCGGATGTTTTGATAGAGCAAGTCCTCAAACTGTGCATGAGAACGCTTAAAACCAGTCGTCGAGACGTTAGCCAGGTTGTGCGATATCGCGTCAAGTTGCGTTTGCTGGGCATTTAACCCGGTCTTGGCAATCCATAGTGATCTAAACATTCATTTCTCCTAGCTACCACGCGCCAGAATCGACGCGGCGCGAGTTTCGTTGGCCTCAGCGTTCTGGATCATGCGCATCTGCATTTCGAATTGCCGGGAGACGGCGATCATCCCAACCATTGACTCGACAACATTCACATTACTGCCCTCCAGCGCGCCGCTTACCACTCTGACCTCTGCGTCGGCAGGCGGCTGCGCATCGCCGCGCATCTGATGCAGGCCATTGCCCAGCTTTTTCATGTCAGCAATGGGCGGATTCACCAGCTTGAGCTGGCCGATTACGACTGGCGGATCGATGCCAATTTGAGTCGATAGCGTGCCATCCTCACCAACGAGCACTTGCGCATTCGGCGGCATCACAATCGGGCCTCCGGTACCAACCACCGGCCTGCCGGCCTGGGTTTGCAACGTGCCATCCCCTCCGGTCACAAAAGCGCCATTGCGGGTGTAGAGCTCTTCACCGTCTTCACCCTCAACTGCAAACCACCCTTCGCCCCGGATCGCCATGTCGAGTGGCGAATCGGTTTGCCTGATCGGACCAACCGTTGAGTCGATCCCGGCATTTGCCTCCAGCGCAAATACGCGAGTCGTCGCAGAACCTTCAGCGCGCAAAGGGACAGCCCGAAAGGCTTCAAGATCTGCCTTGAAGCCATCAGTACTCGCATTGGCCAGATTGTTACTTAGCGCATGCTGGCGCAACTCGAGCGCTTTCGCGCCCGACATGGCCGTATAAATCATCCGATCCATGTTCCGGGCTCCGTCAGATCAAATCGATGGTTTATCGCAGATTCACAATGGTCTGCAGAATCTGATCCTGCGCTTTGACCGTTTGCGCGTTTGCCTGATAAGAGCGCTGGGCGATGATCATGCTAACGAGTTCACCGGTCAGATCGACATTGGATTGCTCAAGCGTGCCCGACTGGATCGCGCCTAACGCGCCGGTCCCCGGCGCCCCAACAACCGGTGTTCCAGATTGCGAGCTTTCAATCCAGGCATTCCCCCCAACGGACACCAGGCCCTGAGGATTGGCAAAATCAGTCAGTGCAATCTGGCCTTGAGAGCGACTTTCACCATTGGTATAACGCGCCTGCACCCGACCATCCGCTTCGATATTGAATCCACTCAAACGACCAGTTGTGAATCCGTCCTGCTCAAGTTCATTAACACCGAAGGCTGAACCGAATTGCACCACCTGACCAAGATCAGCTTCAAGCGCAATGTTGACGCCGGCGGCGGTTGGTACGGTGATCGCCATGGGCTGCGGTGACGCCACCGCATCCAGTCGGCCGTCGGCGCCAAATGTCAACTGACCGACAGGTGCCGCTCCGATAGCTACGCCATCGGCCGCTGCATACACATCCCACTGATTATCTGCCGTTTTTCGGAAGAACATTGCCAGACTTGTGTCACGCCCTTGCTGATCAAACACATCCAGCGAAGTCGCCGAGTTATACGACTCGGTGTCCTGAATATCGAATGGGACTGCAGGAACCGCATCGCGGGTATCCAGATTCATGACCGCGCGCAGGTTTTCAGTCTGCCTGGGCTCGATATCGGCGCTTGAAATTCGAATTGGCTGAGCAGCAGCGGGCTGAACCTCGCCATTTAAGTCAACCGGATAGCCGGTCAGGCGATGGCCTTTCCCACTAACGATAAACCCTTGGTTGTCGAGTTTGAATTGCCCGTTACGGGTATAGCTCACCTCGCCTGTTTCGTTTTGAACACGAAAGAACCCCGCCCCGTTGACAGCCATATCCAAGGGATTGCTGCTTTGAGTCAGATCTCCCTGGCTAAATTGCTGAGTCACCTGAGCAACTTGTACGCCCAACCCTGAGAAGCCACTCCCGGAGCCTCTCGCACTTGCAAACACATCGGCAAACTCAGCGCGTGAGGCTTTGGCACCGACTGTATTGGCGTTGGCAATGTTGTGACCGATCACATCGAGATTACGCGACGATGCGCCAAGACCACTTAATCCATGTTGGAAACCCATTTTCTCAATACTCCATTTTTGATGCTAGTAATCAAAAGACGCCAAGAATTTTGTCCGCCGCAATCGTTACTCCGTTTGCAAGGCGATAACTCAAGGCATCACCGTTCGAGGTCACGCCCGTCACGGTTGTGGCTGCCAGTGGAGCAGCAACTTGCGGACCTGCATCAGTCTGGCCAACGACCTGCATGCGGTACTTACCCGCATCCAGCGCATTACCATCTTGATCAAGCCCGTCCCACTCAAATGTCACCAAACCAGCGGCCTGGGGACCTAAATCGATCGTTTTAACGACTGATCCGTCGTTGCCATAAATCTCTGCCTGTACCGCTGATGCATCACTGTTAAGGCGGGCACCGGCAAAGACCTGTTGTTCAACTGCGTTGCTCAGTTCGAGTTGATCGCCCGAGACCAACACCTGGCGGTCAATCATCACAGCGCCATCGACAGGACTGTTGCTCTGCGTACGGCCAAGCAACTGGGTCATCGTTTTGTTCAAATCTTCAATACCGCTCACAGTGCTGATCTGAGCGAGCTGGGTTGTCACCTCCGAATTCTCGAGCGGGTTGAGCGGATCCTGGTTGTTCATCTGCGCTAGTAGCAAGGTTAGAAACTGATCCTGAGTCGCCGCCGAATCACCAGCCTGTTCAGCCAGTGCGGTCTGCGCCGACACCGGGCTCTCCGAATTCTCGACCCGGCTGTTTTCGACAATCGTCGCGAACAGTTGCGCATTCTCTTGTTCCGTTCGAGCATTTTGCATACGCGAGCCGAGTGGATTGACAGTCAGAGGGTTGGGAATTGCGCTTTGTTGATTAGTGTTCAGTTCCATGCGTTTGACTCATTTGGGCCGACTCTCAGCGGCATTTACTGACCCATCTGCAGTGTTTTCATCATCAACTGCTGGGTTGTATTCATAATTTCAACGTTGTTCTGGTATGAGCGTGAAGCGGAAATCATGTTCACCATCTCTTCCACCGGATTCACGTTGCTGGTCGTCACAAAGCCTTGTTCGTCAGCGAGCGGGTGCTTCGGGTCGTACAAACGTTTTCCGGGCACTTCGCTTTCGACGATATCGGTGACCGCTACGCCACCCGGAGTTTGCTGATCAGCCTGAGCCGTAAAGATCACCTGGCGCGCCTGATAAGGCTTGCCATCCGGCCCTGCAACACTGTCGGCGTTCGCCAGGTTTGATGCGACAACGTTCAAGCGCTGGCTTTGCGCATTCATCGCGCTGCCTGCAATGGAGAAGATTCGATCAAGTGCCATGGTCTGACTCCGTTATTCGCCGCGAATCGCGCTTAAGGTTCTGCGAACATTGCCGTTAATGAATCGGAGCGCAGCTTCATAGCGCAGCGAATTCTCTGCAAAGTTAGCTCGCTCCATATCGAGGTTGACGGTATTGCCGTCCAGGGATGCCTGATCGGCTGTCCGGAACTTTAGTGTCGTCAAGCTCGCCGCATTTTCACCACCCCGCGTTGTTGTAGACATGTGCCTGGGGTCGGTGGTTAGAACCGACGCCTGGCCACGGCCGTCCAAGTTAGCGTGACCCGATGCGCTGGTCTGAGACTTCAACTGGCTGGCGAGTGCATCGGAGAAATTAAAGTCGCGCGCCTTGAACCCCGGCGTGTCAGCATTGGCAATATTGCTGGACAACACCTGCTGACGCTGGGCGCGCAAGGTAAGCGCCTTTGCGTGAAAATCAATGCCTGAGGTGAGCTTGTCTAACATCTTGTTGAACCGGCTATGAGGGGAACATGCCGATCGTGACAGGCCTTGCAAAAACTTAAGCGACGAAAAGCGCTGTGCAACTGACGTTGTTTGAACCCGGGCGACCCTAAAGTTTGCCTATTCTGTCGCCATGAAAACGCACATCACCAACGCTGCTGCCATGGCGGCTGCCTCATTAACGCTTGCTATTGCCCTGGGGCTAGCACTATTACCCGGCAACGCAATGGCTAATGGCACGGCCAAGCAAGCGACCACGAATACTCGTACCGATGCCGGAATGGCCTCACTGGAATCTTTTGTCCGAGCGCGAATAGATGATCGACACAGGGTTGAAGTGACCTTTGGCAAACTGGCCAACGGCACCAAACTCGCCCCCTGCCGAAAAATTCAGCCCTTCCTGCCGCGCGGCGCCAGACTCTGGGGTCGAACCCGGATAGGCGTGCGCTGCGTCTCGGGCGCCAACTGGACCATTTCTGTCCCGCTAACTGTTAAGGTATTTGGGTCTGTCCTGGTCGCCAGTCGGCAAATCAGGGCGCGTTCATCGCTCAACCCTGACGATGTCGAAATGACTGAAATCGACCTCACACGTCTTTCAGGGACACCGCTTAGCGACATGATGGCGATCGATGGGCAGGTCACAACCCGACCGCTGCGCGCTGGTCAACCCCTGATGGCTTATCACATCAAGACCCGCCCCACGATCAACTCAGGCGATCCGGTGCGCGTGAGGGTTCGCGGCCGGGGTTTCAGTGTTGTCGCCAATGGAAAAGCACTGGGCAATGCCAGTGAGGGGAAGCCTGTGAGAGTCCGAACAGACGCCGGAAAAATCATTGTGGGCGTTCTAAAGGGACGAACGGTTGAAATTTCACTGTGAATGGCCTTAAAAAATGCAAATAGTCGTGGTTTACCGGCCAGACAACCCTAATGTTCTGAATTCACCGACCGATAATGAACGTATCTGAATCGCTATCTCTATTCGGAGAGAGTTATGAAAATTGGTGCCACACCTGACATTACGAAGGCCGACAGCCCTCGCCCACAGGAGGGTCGAGCTGGCTCTTCCTCTACAGCGCCTGTCTCGCCGGTCGAAGCGGTGGACAAAATTGAGTTGTCGGCTGCTGCCCGAGCCGCTGAGGAAACGTCCAATGCGCCGGAAGTTCGCCCTGACAAAGTTTTGGAAATCCGCCAAGCCATTGAATCGGGCGAATTCCGAGTTAACCCCTCGGAAATCGCTGATCGGATGATTTCGGAAGCTGCGTCTTTGCTTGAAACGATTGCCCGTCAAGATAGTGCAATTGTAAAAGCCGAGAACAGAGACGAGCCGACCTCGCCACCCAAAGCCGATAAGCGAAGCTAAGCAGGAGCTGTTGTCTTGGAAACAATCGACGAGTTGATTGCATTGTTGAACAGCCAGATCATCCGGCTGCCCGCTGCAGAACCCGATGCAGTTGAAAGCATGCTCGCCGAATTGAGTGAAAAACTCGAAAACCTCGCTCAAGATGTGCGAGATAACAAAGCGGTTGATCGTGAATCGCTGCATCAGGCCCAGGTATTGTTAGGTGTCTATGCTCAGCAACTCGGACGAGCCATGGGTCGCGTGCGTCGCGGCCTCGAAGTGTTCGGCCTGAACGACACCGTCTACAGCGCCGGTCAGCCCGGCCAGAACGGGGCAGGCAGCCCCGTGAGCGTATTGCGACGCTCACTTTCCGCCTAATCAGCCCACTGCACTGGCGGCTGGCTCAACGCGAACGGGTTAAACTGAACGCCCGCAACGCTTAACGAGTGACCCTTGAAACTGCGCGAGTTGTTTTACGGACTAGGTTTTCGACCTAAGGTTCGAGAATACGGTTGGCATGAGTGCGAGATGCCCACGCCATTGGGCGAGTTGCGATATGCGTTATGGGAACACCCCCATAACAACCCTGCCCCACCATCAGCTCAAGCCTTTGATGCAGCGGCCCAATTGCTTAAACCGGGCGATGTCGCGATTGATATTGGCGCTCATGCGGGCGACACCACCATTCCGATGGCCGCGGCAGTTGGTCCATCCGGACAAGTCTTTGGCCTGGAGCCAAACCCCTACGTCTACAAAATCCTTGAAGCCAATGCGCGCCTGAATCCAGACACTTTGAAGATCATAGCGCTGCCATACGCAGCGATGGAAGAAGATGGCGATGTCGAATTTTCCTATGGTGACCCGGGTTTTTGTAATGGCGGCGCAGTTGGTGCGGTAAAGCCCTGGAAAATGCGCTCGTTTTTTAAGGTCAGAGTTGCCGGCCGGAACATTCACCGACTGCTCGCAAACGAATACCCTGAAGCGCTTAGTCGTCTGGCGCACGTCAAGATCGACACCGAGGGCCATGACTTTGCCGTATTCAGATCACTCCTGCCGATGCTAAAGGAGCGTATGCCATCCATTCGCTCCGAGATACATCGCTTTATGCCACTCGAGGAAAGACGCGCATACCTAGGTGCCCTGCATGACACGGGTTATGAGGTTTTCACCGCGTTACCTGATGGGTCTGCAAATATCATCGGGGAAGCTGTTACCGAACAGACGCTTGCCGATGGCAGGCATTTTGATGTGCTCGCGTTTGCGCGGGCTCACCCGTAGTCTTTCATCGAAATTCTCAGCCTCGATACTGCCTGACTGTGCAATTGCGAAATTCGTGACTCTGTCACACCCATCACGGCGCCAATCTCTTTGAGGTTGAGGTCCTGCTCGTAGTACATACCCATCACCATCTGCTCACGCTCAGGCAACTGGCCGATAGCCTGAGTCAGTGCATCGCGAAACTCGTCGCTCTTGAGCAACTCTGTCATATTGGTTGGCTCTTCCGGCGTGTGACGGTCCAGAAAACCCTCGTCACTGTCACGCCCGCCCAGGTCGTCGATATAGACGAGTTGGGCGCCACGCGCATCTCCCAGCATCTTCTGATAAGCAGAGAGCTCCATATTCATGGACTCAGCAATCTCGGCTTCAGTCGGCGAGCGTTGCAAAGACTGCTCGAGATCACCAATGTGCTGCTCAATGGTGCGCTGCGCGCGCCTTGCAGACCTTGGTAACCAATCGGTGCCACGTAACTCATCGAGCATCGCGCCACGAACCCGTTGCGTTGCAAAGGTCTCAAACTGAGCACCGCCGTTTTCGTCAAAGCGGGTCATCGCATCCATCAGGCCAATCATGCCGGCCTGAACCAAATCACCAACGTCAACACTGGCGGGTAATCGACCTGCCAGTTGATTCGCAACTCGACGCACCATTGGTGCATAGCGATCAACTGTTGTCTCTCGATCGAGTGTTCCTTGAGCGGTATACATAGTCAACTGCGTTCCGTTCAGTTGTGAAAGACAGGCGCAGTTTCACGCCGCTCAAACACATGCTGGGAAATAGGTGCCACCACCGGCTCCATCAAAGCCCTGGCCTGCCTGGCGCTTGTGGCGACAGCGGAATTCAGGAACCTCAATTCAAAACCCAGAAATTGATCTGCCGTCCTGCTCAGATTCTCAGTACATCGTTTTTGCATATCGAAAGAGACAGTTGAGCCCGACCACATAATGCTTATCGGCTCTTCGGGCGACGACTCAAGGCTGGATTTGATCGCACCATAGAGTCGCTGCAGCATCGCAGGATCGGCGGGCGCAACAAACAAGCGGCCAAGCGACTGTGCAGACGGGTAATCGCTTGGTGAGACTAGCCGACCAACGACGACCTGGATGTCGTGACCGGTTGATTCGGGCGCGAGCGTATCGTTTGCGGTGAGCAAGGATTCAGGGTCTTCCCACTGTACGCCTAGACCTAGCGCATCGAGCGATTGAGAAATCCGCTCGGCAGAGAACGACAGCGTGGCATCAGCACCAACACTGACCAAATCTAGTCGTGCCGCCTGGGGCGGTTGAAACCAACGTTTCAGGCCATCAGCCTGATCACTTCCTGGGGCAAACATCAAAGCGCTCCGGCTACGGTTGAAGAAGATGGCGTTGCGGGAGATCCCGAACTACCGGCGCGAGAGTCAACTCTCTGCATAAGCATGGTGAGATCAATATCGGGTAACCCGGCATCATCGGCATCGCTACTGGTCAGCGCATTCCTGACCAGTGAATCCACATCGGCGTCATGCCAGTCTTCCGGCACTCGCTGCCCATTCGCAACAGCAAGTAAGGGCAAACGGAATCGAATCAGCGAATCGAGTGCCCCTCCCAACCGGCAGGCTTCGTCGACTTTGGTCAGCAATACGCCAGCACAATCGTTCCCTTCGTACGACTCGATCGCTTCGCGTATTGATTCAATCTGGGCGGCAGCACTCAGCACGAGCAAGCGCTGAATCGGTCCCTGAGAGACCGCATCTACCAGCATTGTCACGCGTGGATCACGCTGGCCCAGACCGGCCGTATCGATCAAGACGATTCGTTTCGACTGCAACAGACTCAGCAGACCGTGCAGACTTTGGGCGTCATGGGCGGTATGGACCGTGATGCCGATCATGCTGCCAAATCGCCTTAGCTGATCCTGCGCGCCGACTCGATAGGCGTCGGCGGTAATTAAGCCGACTTCATCTACACCATGCTCAAGGGCGCACCGAGCTGCAATTTTGGCCACAGAGGTCGTTTTACCCACACCCGTCGGGCCGACCAACGCAAACACACCACCGGCATTGATGACATTATCGGTCCAGGAAGGCGCGTTCAGATTGCGGGCGAGCGCCTGGCCTAGCCAGTCGTCAGCAGCCTGACCAATACACCCTTCTGGTAAATGACCAACCAGTGAGCGTGCCAGTGGCGAAGAAAAGCCGGCCTGCAGCAATCGCCTTAAAACCTGGGCCTGACCAGGCGTGCGGCGCACGCCGTCGACCCATGACAAGGCGCTAAACTGTTGACTGATGAAGCTTCTCATCTGCCTGAGTTCAGCAGCCATCGCAAGCAGCTCCGAGGCTGTCTCTTCTTGTACCGTCGCCGGTGTCAGGACGGTCGTCATTTCAGTTTCGTTTGCCGCTGCCAAGTCCTCTGAGCCATGCTCCGCCCGAAGCGCCCGAACGGGTTCTGGAAAGGCTTCAACACTTGCTCGCTCCTGAGCAGACACTGCCGCTCGTGGGCTTCGGGCGCCAGCCACTTCAGCGGCAGGCGTAGGCGCAGGCGTGCGGGCGCGGCGCTCGTTCGCGTAACGCTGAAAATTGACCGTACTCATTGGCTCAGGTGTTGCGGGCCGCGCGGTGATCTGAGTCCGATGCTGCGGCGATCGCTCATCGACAGGCAGGCGCCTGCCTGCATTTTCCCACGCAGCTTGTTCATGCTCATTCACCGACTGAGCAAATTCAGCATCGTCAGTCGCGCCTACAGGGTCCAACTGAATGAGATCAGCTTCCTGCATCGCAGTCACGCAAATGCCTTTGGATGTTTTGCGATTGTTCAATATGACGGCATCAGGTCCCAGGGCTTTACGCGCCATGGCCATTGCCTCACGCGCGGTGGGCGCGATGAACTGTCGTGCGTTCATTGTGATGCTCCAATAATCCGGCCAATCCGGATACTGTGTGTTTCAGGAATCTCGCTGTGACTAAGCACACGCAGACGAGAGGCCGTTTTTCTGACCATCTTTGCAATCTCAGTGCGAATCGCATCTGGCACGAGTAGACAGGCGGCGATACCTGCCTCTTCCTGTTCATTTGCAGCCGTCGCGGCAGACTGCGCGAAAAAGTCTGCGACCCCCGGATCGATCGCACTGTTGTCACCGCCGTTGAGTGCCTGGATCATTAGCTGCTCAAGTTCGGGATCCATTGCAATCACATCGAGATCTTTTGACGGGCCGTAAATCTGCTGGACCAGCGCAGGGGCAAGCGCCCGTCTGACAGCGTTGGTCAAATCATCTGTTTCTTCTGTCAGCGGACCAAATTCAGCAAGCGCCTCTAACACCGTCCGCATATCCCGGACGTGGACCCCTTCGGTCAATAGGTTCTGCAAAATCCTCTGCAGACGCGCCACCGAGACGACTTTGGGCACAACCTCTTCCACAAGTTTGCTGGCGAACTGCTCGGCATGATCGAGCAGCTGCTGAACCTCAGTTCGACCAAGCAATCTGGACGCGCGTGACTGCATCAGATGGTGAAGATGGGTTGCCATTACAGTCGCGGCATCCACCACCGTATAGCCAGCTGCCTGGGCCGCCTCGCGCTGTGACTCTTCGATCCAGACCGCCGGCAATCCGAAAGCCGGATCGACCGTTTGTGGTCCAGGTAGCGACAGATTCGCCCGCCCTGGGTTAATCGCCATCCACATGCCAGGGTAAGTATCAGCTTCGCCAACGACCGCACCTTTGAGCGTGATTCGATAAGCCGAAGGACGCAGTTCCAGGTTGTCTCTAATATGAACGGAAGGAGGCAGAAAACCCACCTCTTGCGCAAACTTCTTACGCACGCCTTTGACTCGGCTCAATAGTTCTGCACCGTTGTCTTTATCGACCAGCGAAATCAGCTTGTAGCCCAGTTCCATACCGAGCATATCGACTGGTGTGACGTCATCCCAGCTCGCATCTTTGTCGGCACTTGACTCGGTAGGTGCTTCGGGCTCTTGCGCAACGGGCTCAGGCCGATTTGACAGCCACCAGGCGAAGTAACCACAGACCGCTGCCAGCGACAAAAATGCGAGGTGCGGCATTCCCGGAACACTACCCAGGATAGCAATCACAACAGCCGTGAGCCCCATTGCACGAGGCACATTAAAGAGCTGCTTAAACATCTGACCGCCCACATCGTCATCACTACCCACACGTGAGACCACCAACGCAGCGGCGATGGAGATAATCAGTGACGGAATCTGCGCAACCAGTGCATCACCGATCGCGAGCAATACATAATTGTCTGCCGCCTGCGACAGACTCATATCGTGTTGCACGGTGCCAAGCACCAGTCCACCCACGATATTGATCGCGAGGATCAGGATGCCAGCAATCGCATCCCCGCGAACGAATTTGGAGGCACCATCCATCGCGCCAAAGAAATCGGCTTCCTGTCCGACTTCGCGGCGACGCTGACGAGCTTCTTCCTGATCGATGACACCCGCATTGAGATCTGCGTCGATAGCCATCTGCTTACCGGGCATCGCATCCAGCGCAAACCTCGCTGACACTTCAGCAATCCGGCCAGCACCCTTGGTCACGACAATGAAGTTTATGACCGTAAGAATCGCGAACACAATAATACCGACCGCGAAATTACCGCCAACGACAAACTCGGCAAACGACTCAATAACCTGCCCTGCCACATCGGTTCCCGAATGGCCGTCCACCAGGACGGCTCGGGTCGATGCGACGTTTAACGATAATCGAAGCAGTGTCGTGATGAGCAACACAGCCGGAAACACAGAGAAATCAAGCGGTCTCGTCGTGTAGGCGGCTACGAGCAGCACAGTCAGGGCCAGCGCGATATTGAACGAGAACAACAAATCAAGCATCAACGCCGGCAACGGCATGATCATCATCGACAGCATGGCAACGATAATGACCGGCACTGTCACCGTGTTGACAGCCGGAAGCTGAACCGTGAGCCCGCCGACCTGCAGACGTGTTGCCCCGGCCAGGCGCTGAAGCTGGATTGCTTGGTTAGCGGCCATTAGTCACTCCTGCCGGATCGAGATCCTCTGGAATATCAATGGCAAGCTCGTAAGCCTTCGTTTGACCACTGCGTCGGCTCCGCTCGTCAAGGTTAAACACGAAGGCAAGCACCTGCGCCACAGCGTTGTATAGCGCAGAGGGAATTTCTGCTTCCAAGCCAACATGCGCATAGAGCGCTCGGGCAAGCGGTGCAGCCTGCACCTGAGGCACGCCACTTTCGATCGCCAATGCCCTGATTCGAAGCGCAACCTGGTCAGTCCCCTTGGCCACGACAATCGGTGCTTGAGATTCACCATTTTGGTAGCTAAGTGCTACCGAGTAGTGAGTAGGATTGTTAATCACAACATCGGCCGATGGCACGCGCGCCATCATCCGAGCTCCACCAACTTCACGCTGCTTCTGCCGGATTTTTGCTTTCAGGTAAGGATCACCTTCAGTTTCCTTTTGTTCTTTTCGTGCTTCCTGAAAGGTCATCTTCAATTCGGTTCGATGCCGGAAAAACTGCATCGGAACATCTATGAATGCGGCCAACACGAGCAAACCGAACAAGGCCGCGGCGCCGACCATAACGAGCCGCGGCGCCTGCGCCAAAGCGCTCTCAAGCGGAAGCCTAATCAGATAGGCGAAGTCGTCGAAAGTACTGATCAGGTACCAGCCGCCAATGATGGTCAGTAGAACAACAAGTCCCGACAATTTGGCCGAGTCTGCGAGGTTGCCACGCGAAAAAACCCGCTTTAAGCCCTTTAGCGGGCTGATTCTTTCCATTTTGGGTTGCAGCGGCTTTGGGGTGAGCGTGATACCACCCGGCACAACGGCAGCGAAAATACCCGCCACCAAGCCAACAAGCCCGATAGTCGCGACAACGTTTAGTCCGGGTGCACTGACCGCTTGCCATTGACCCAAAGCGTCATGTACCGACTCGGCAACGCGCGCATCAAACGTCAGTCCATTGACCATCACGAGCATACTCTGCTCGTAAAAATAGCCAGCCATGAGGAATAGAGCGCTCATTGTTGCGCCCATGATCATCACATGGCCAAAGTCACGCGAACGCGCAACCTGACCATCCATACGCGCTTTACGCAGCTTGCGTTCGGAGGCGGGTAATTTTTTATCTTCGCGACTGGCTGGTTGGTCTGACATTCGGACGCAATAAGGAAAACTTGAGCCCCATTGTGGGTGATTACCCCAAATCGAAAGCGCCGATCAACCAAGGTTGATCGGCGCTTTTCGATACTGCGAAATTCGCTTGAGCGACTGTCCGAACCTAACGATCTACATCAATCACATCGTAACCAAGACCTGATCTGGTCAATCGTCCGGCTTCCTCTCCTGACGAACCACTCACACTGACACCTGTCTGGTCAGACGTTTCAGCATCGTTTAGCGCTGGGTTCTGAAGAATGGCCTGAGTGGCCTCTTCTGTCAGCACCACAATCGCAATCCGTCGATTTATTGCCGCGCGCGGATCGGCTCTGTCGAGCGGCAGGGCTGAGGCCATACCGACAACACGAATCACCTTGGATTCATCCAACCCGCCCGCAATGAGTTCGCGACGTGAGGCATTTGCTCTTTCTGCCGATAACTCCCAGTTTGAATAAGACCGTTGCCGCGTCGAAAACGGTCGGGCGTCCGTATGACCGGACAACGAAACCGGATTCTTGACTTCGTTGAGCACTTCACCGATGCTCCGAAGCAAATCACGCATGTATTCCTGAACGACCGCGCTCGCGGTGTCAAACATCGGTCGTTGTTGATCGTCAACGATCTGAATTCTCAGTCCTTCCGGAATCATGTCAATCCGAATTTGGTCCTTTAACTCGGCCAGCTTGGGCGAATTGTCGAGTTTGAGTTCGACCTTTTGCTTCAGTGACTTAAGGCGCTCGCCTTCTAGCCGCTTATTGTCGTTCGCCATCGCATGCGGGTTCTTGGTTGACTTGTCCGGTCTGACATCACCGCGCTTCACGTTTCCGTTACTGCGGGTGAGATCCTGACCACCCCCTTTGATGATGCTGCTGCTATCACCGGCACCTGAACCACCCATCATCGCAACCTTCAGCGGTGTGTTGAACACCTCACTGATTCCGTTGAGATCACCTTTGGCAGTGGAGCCCAGCAACCACATCAGCAGGAAAAACGCCATCATCGCTGTCACAAAGTCGGCGTAGGCAATTTTCCAGGCGCCGCCATGGTGACCGTGCCCGCCCTTCTTGACCTTTTTGACAATGATCGGTTGGATTTTCTTATCGGCAGCAGGCATGGAATTAGTGCTAAGTGGATGCGTTCATGGTGTTAGCAGGCCTTAGGCCTTTTTCTGCTTAACGTGCTCTTCCAACTCTGTAAACGAGGGGCGCTCAGTGGAGAACAAAACCTTACGGCCAAATTCAATCGCGATTTGTGGCGCGTAGCCCTGCATGCTCGCAAGTAGCGTAATTTTGACGCATTCAAACTCCTTCGCGCCCTCCTCGATCTTCTGAGTAAACAGACTTGCCAGAGGGCTGACAAATCCGTAGGCCATCAAAATGCCCAAAAACGTGCCGACCAACGCGCCAGCAATCAGCATGCCCAGAACCGCTGGCGGCTGACCAACAGAGGCCATGGTCTTAATCACACCCAGAACCGCAGCCACAATCCCGAACGCGGGCAGTCCGTCACCAACACCCTGAATCGCCGATTGCGGTGCATGCAGTTCTGCATGATGGGTCTCAATCTCACTATCCATGAGGTTCTCAATTTCGTGGGCATTCAAATTGCCCGAGACCATCATGCGCAGATAATCGGTAATGAACTCAACTAAATGGTGGTCTTTGACGATTTCTGGATAGTCGGCAAACAACGGACTGTCATCGGGCGCTTCGACATCGCCCTCAATCGACATCAGCCCCTCCTTTCTGGCTTTTTGCAATATGTTGTAGAGCAGACCAAGCAACGACATGTATCGCTCCTTGGTGTATTTGGAACCACCAAGCAACAAGGGAAAGGACTTGAAAACCGCTTTGACGGTCTTGCCATTGTTGGCGACGAAGAACGCACCGACAGCCGAACCACCAATGATGAACAGCTCGATGGGAGCTGCCTTAATAATCACGCCAAACTTACCGCCCGCGAGCCAGTAGCCGCCGAAGACGCAAGTAAAAACAATGATGTAGCCGATAATGACAAACATGGATAACGATCTCTGGCGCCTGTGGCGATAAACGCGAGTGCTGAGCCGGAATAAAGCGTCCGGGCATTTCGCCGCTTACTATCTCATTGATTCTTGCGTGTTAATAATGAAAACAGCCGGGTTTAATCCGGCAGTTCTCATCAACACAATCGAAGACGTCTCAACACATGGGCACGGACAAGCACGCGCTAGTGAATGGCACCACGTCGACGGCCCTTGCCAGCTCGGGCAGGCGGTTGACAAAGCCCGCACACATAAGATTTATTCAACTCATAGGCGTGCGTAACAAAGCGACCACCACAGCGGGTGCATTGGGTGGAGGACAGCATGCCTGCGTCAACAAACTTAATAAGTCGCCAAGCCCGAGTGACTGACAAGATAGGTTCCAGCCCCGTCATCTGGATCTCTTCCAGGTATAGCTTGTACGCCTTCACGATTGAGTCAATGTCGTCCACTTCGCTGGACTTGATCAGGAACTCATAGATATTAAAGAACAGTGAGGAATGAATATTGGGCTGCCAAGTCATAAACCAGTCGGTTGAGAATGGTAGCTGCCCTTTCGAGGGAGACTTACCTGCAACCTCCTTATACAACTTGAGCAATCGCTCATAAGGCAGTTCAGTCTCTGCCTGTAACACCTGCAAGCGGGCTCCCAATTGAATGAGGGAGATAGCTTTTTGCATTTGACGATTATCGTTAAGAAGACTTCGCGTTCTCATTCGATTGTCTCCGCGTGCTGACCGGCCATTAGAATGCGAGCGTGCAACCGCTCAGCGGACTTCTCACCTGAAATGCTATCGCTTCGGGCATGATCAGCAAGCAAATCCCAAACAGTTTCATCCTGCACCCTGAGCCGACACATCATGGCGCCACCTGATGCCACCTTAAGCAACTGGCTCGGACGTAAGGTATCGATCAGATCTGCAACCGTTTCGCTGATACCAAGACGGTATAGCGCGCTAACACGGTCAGCCCGAATCATCTGCTGGGCAAGGATCAGGTAAGAGAGATTAACTTCGGCAATGTCATTTGCGATGGATTGATCAGAACGCATTCGTAACTCCTGGAAGAGGTGGCAATGTGGCCTTGTTTTCGAGTGAGTTAAGTGTGTCCTTCCCCCCCTTTTCGATAAATCAGAAGAACTCTACAAAGTAAGCTCCTGCTCTTCCTACAAGATGTCGGAAAACGTCTGACATCGCAGCGGCCCAACATTACCCACGACCGTTCATCGCTGATAGACGGCCGTTGGCTAAAGTGCCGTTTGCCTTGACCGATAACTGAGCCAACGGGTTCGCACTGTCGGCCACAAGCCAAATCCAAGACAAGCGATTCCAACCTAAACCGCCTGAGTCATGATGGCCGGCGGCACAGCGGTCGATTGATCGCATTTGTATCTAAGGAGCTTTTTCGATGGCACAAACCATTAACACCAATGTGATGTCGCTTAATGCGCAGCGCAACTTGAACATGTCAAACAACGTGATGGCCACATCCATCCAGCGTTTGTCGACAGGCTTGCGCGTCAACAGCGCTAAAGATGATGCTGCCGGCCTGGCAATCGCCGAGCGGATGAGCAGCCAGATTCGCGGTATGAACGTAGCGATCCGAAATGCCAGTGATGGCATCTCTCTGGCCCAGACCGCTGAAGGCGCGCTCGGCAAAGTGAGTGAGATGGGTCAGCGGATGCGTGAACTGGCTGTTCAGTCTGCCAACGTAACCAACGGCACCACTGACCGGGCAGCACTTGATCTTGAGTATCAGCAGCTTGCAGAAGAAATCACCCGGACTCTAGCTGGCACGGAGTTTAACGACCTGGCCATTACCGGCGCAGATGCAGGCGCACTGGACTTCCAAATTGGCGCGGGCACGACTGCAAATGACACTATTACCGTCACAACCCAGGACCTCACCGCAGAAGCGACCATCACAGCCGTGACGGGCGGGGACATTACCGACGTGGCCAACTCCCAGACGGCAATGGACAACATCGATGAGATGCTCACCACGGTCAACACCGAGCGAGCGACCTACGGTGCTGTACAAAACCGCTTTGAAGCTGTGATCTCAACCCTGCAAATCGGCGCTGAGAATCAGGCAGCCGCACGAGGTCGGATCATGGATGCTGACTTTGCAACAGAGACCGCTAACCTGACACGCGCCCAGGTACTGCAGCAGGCTGGTACGGCAGTTCTGTCACAGGCAAATGCAGCTCCTCAGAACGTGCTGTCCCTGCTTCGTTAATCTTGATACCTCTGCACAAAACGGCGATTATTCGCCGTCAGATTTGAGGTAGAAAGGCCGCCCCCGACGACTCACAGAGTCGCCGGGGGCGGTTTACGTTGTACGAGAAGGCCTGTTGCTCTGCCGCTTATCGTCCGACCGACGCCCTAAAGTCGCCCCTAGCATCACTGGAACACTACCCGTCCAGCTAGGAGCTAGAGGATGTCACAAGTCATTAACACCAATATTCCATCGCTGAATACGCAGCGATACCTGAGCGGCACCGGCCGAGAGATGTCGATTGCGGTCCAGCGTCTCTCTTCAGGTCTGCGCGTTAACAGCGCCAAGGACGATGCCGCAGGACTAGCGATTGCTGAGCGCATGAACTCTCAGGTGCGCGGCATGAATGTCGCTATTCGAAACTCCAATGATGGTATTTCGATGGCACAGGTCGCCGAGGGCGCACTTGGCAAAGTTGGCGAGATGCTGCAGCGAATGCGCGAACTTGCGGTGCAGTCGGCCAACGCCACCAACGGCGATAGTGATCGCGCTAACCTGGATGCTGAATACCAGCAGCTTGCCGAAGAAATTACGCGCACCATCACCGGTGCCCGGTTTAATGGTGCCGATGTGCTGGCTGACGGTTCTGGCGACAAGGTCTTCCAGATTGGCGCAGGCACCACAGCAGAAGACACCTTCACGATTGCTGCTGGTGATCTGTCAACCAGACCAGAACTGACTATTGTGATCGGCGGCAACATTCTCGATGTACCAGCCTCACGCGATCAAATGGACAACATTGACACACTGTTGACCGAGATCAACACCGAGCGGGCAACCTGGGGGGCTGCACAAAATCGTTTTGAGGCCATCATCTCGAACCTGCAGATCTCAGCAGAGAACCAGACCGCGGCCCGTAGTCGCATTATGGATGCTGACTATGCAGCAGAAACAGCCGCTTTGACCCGCGCACAAGTCCTTCAGCAGGCGGGTACGGCCATGTTGGCTCAAGCCAATCAGTTGCCGCAAAGTATCCTGCAATTGCTTGGGTAATCGGCCTAAGGTTTCCCATTGACTTGTCGATAAGGGGTCATGGCTACTTCCCCAATATCAACTGGCGGCGCGATCGATGTCAACGGCATCGTATCGTCTCTCATGGACATCGAGCGGCAGCCGCTCCAGCGACTCGAGCAGCGAGCCTCTGGCCTGCGCAGCACCATCTCAGAGTTTGGCCGGCTGCAAAGCGCCATGGACAAGCTTCAGACTACTGCCGATGAATTGACCCGATTCGAAACGTTTCGCGCAGCGAACGGTGCCAGCAGCAATGAAGATGCGGTTGGCATCTCAGCGGCGGCCGGCGCCCTGCAAGGCAATTTTGCAGTCAAAGTGAATGAATTGGCGTCGTATCAAACGATTGTTAGTCAGGAACAGGATTCTTTTGAATCCGTGATTGGCGGTGGCACACTAACCATCCAATTTGGCACAAACGACGGTGGATTTACCGCAAACCCTGACCGAGATCCGATTGACATTTCAATCGCGGCGGGATCAACCATGGCTGAGGTCAGCGCGGCAATCAACAGCGCTGATGCCGGCATTGGTGCATCGCTAGTCACCGATGCTGACGGCACCCGCCTTATGCTACGCAGTAGTGAGAGTGGCAAGGAGCAAGCCTTCTCACTGACCGGCACCACCGATGGCACCGGCGAGGGCTTCTCCCTTGCAGATCTGAGTTATTCGCCCGGCCAGGCGGCTGGCACAGTTCAGGCCACACAAGATGCGGCCAATGCTCAGTTTGAGCTCAATGGGCTTGCGCTTGAAAGCGCCACGAACAGGCCCGAGGGCATCCTCGAAAACGTTACCCTTTCGTTGAAGCAGAAAACCGACACTGCGGTTGATGTCGAGGTCGTCAGTGATAGCGAAGCAATCAGAGAAAAGGTCGATGGGTTCATAGAAGCTTATAACGAACTGAACTCATTGATCAGAACCCAGACGGGCTTCAACGCTGAGACACAGACGGCAGGGCCGTTGCAGGGCAATCGCATGGTGCTTCTGGCCCAGACGAAAATTAGAGAAATAGTCACCGGACAATTGGAAGGCGTTCAAAGCACACAAGGCCCGGATGGCGAAGAGACAACGCCCTTCACCCGGCTAACCGACATCGGAATCGAATTGAGTCGAGACGGCTCACTATCCCTAAACGAGTCAAGATTCGAAACCAACGGCAGCAATCTCACCCGAGTAGGCAATCTGTTTTCCGCTACCGGAGACGAAAACACTGACGATGGCTTTGCCAGACAGCTCGACACTGTTTTAGGCAATCTTCTGGGCATTGATGGCGCAGTTTCAGGGGCCACTGAAACGCTCAGAGCGCGTGAGCAAGATCTTGAAGACCAACAAGAGCGTTTCGAGCGACGTCTGACCGAGATTGAATCACGCCTGGTACGCCAGTACTCATCACTTGATTCGAATCTTGCCGTTCTGCAAGGCGCCCTGCAACAGGTCAGCCGCCTGGGCTGAGCGCTTCGCCCAGCCAGAAAAACACCCTCTTAAAGCAGTTTCGAGCCGAAACACTGAGCTAAAGACCCAAGCCAGTTGGCCGATACCTAAGGTAACTCCGCTTTGATTGGGAAAACGAAAATGTTCGGACCACAACGCAATGCCGCAAGCGTCTATGCCAACGTCAGTGTTGACACCTGTGTGTCACAGGCCGAGCCTCACCGTTTGATCGACCTGCTGTTTCAACGGGCGCAAGACCTACTGGCCACTGCCGACGCGGCAATCGTCAGCAAAGACATTGCGACGAAAGGTGAGTCGATTACTAAGGTCCTTCGCATACTTGATGAAGGACTCCGCGCAGCCTTGAATCCAGAAGCTGGCGAAATCTCACAGAACCTACGCTCGCTCTATGACTACTGCATGAGTCGACTGCTCAAAGCGAACATTGACAATGATCGAGAGATCATCCAGGAAGTTCGCACACTTCTTGGTGAGGTGCACGCCGGTTGGCGCGGCATTGCCCCCAATGCAACCAGCACTGTTGGCACAGCCTAATGCAGAACATTAATGTCATTCTCGGACAATACCGTGCAGTTCTGGCTGCAGCAGAGCAAATGCTGGGCTACGCTCAACGAAATGCATGGGGTGATGTATCAAAGACCGCCATTGCAATCGGCGGCATGACCGGCAGGTTAAAGGCAATCAAACCGGAATCGTTTCCGGATGAAGCGTCCCGAGACGAGCGACTGAGAATCCTGACCCGGCTGATCGAAATCGACGCGCAAGTCCGCCAATTGCGAGAGCCGTGGGCCGCAACGCTGGACAACATGATGGAGCCCAAAGCTCGGCGCCGCTACAGCAATCCGGCTACCTCACTGGGTATGGACTCGGACTGACATTATGAAGCCCGATGAAGTTGTTGCTCAGTTCCTACCAGAAACAGATCTGGAAAAGCTCGCCGAATTCAAGATTGAGGCGACCAGGCCAATTCGTCGTCTGCTCGATGACCTGGCAAACAAGAAGGCCTTGATCTCGTTGTACTCGAACGAGGACCCCTCTGTTTTTATCGTGAGCCGAATCAAGTCCGTGGAGCAAGACGCTATTGAGCTCGAGATTCAAACCGAGCGGGAACGGCGCGTTACAGTGCTTCAACATGGATACTGCACTGTCGTCGGGTTTATGGATCAGTTGAAGGTTCAGTTTGAAGCGACATTCATCGATGCAGACCCAGAGAGTCAGACAGTTCGGTGTGAGATGCCGGCGGTCTTGTTTCGCATTCAGCGCCGCTCTGCTTACCGTGTCAGGCCACCGATCGGACAGCCCGGACAGGTTGCTGTTCGTCTGAGCCCGGGTAAAGAACATCACTTTGAGTTACTGGACTTAAGCGCGACCGGGTTGTCGTTCAAGCGAGTCGCCGAAGATGAAACGTTTGAGGTTGGCGAT
Source organism: Burkholderiaceae bacterium (assembly GCA_045106815.1). Classification (GTDB taxonomy): domain Bacteria; phylum Pseudomonadota; class Gammaproteobacteria; order Burkholderiales; family Burkholderiaceae_E; genus JAUIAI01. The sequence goes on from JBGCFG010000003.1 coordinate 282,662, forward strand.
GTGATTGAACACGCGCGGATGGAGCTTGGTCCAAGAATTCCTGTGCCGTGCTCTTTTGAAGTACGCACCATCATTCGCCTTCAAACGGTGATTGGCATGCCGGCTGCATGGCGCATCGGATGCGAGTTCGTCAATATGCCAGCAGAAGTCGAGCGATCGGTACAGGTATATGTGCAGGACGTAGAGCGAACGCTGCATCGCCTGCGCAGTGAGCGCTAGCCGACGAACCCATCAGCCTAGACCTGCATATTCATGATGTCAGTATAGGCAGCAACCAGTCGGTTACGCACGGTCAGGGCCGCCTGGAACGCAACCTGGGATTTCTGCATTGACACCATGGTTTGTTCCAGAGAAACGCCCGGCTCGCCGCGTTGGTAGGCCTGCTGATTGCTTCTCGATTCAGCTTGAACCTCGCTAACCTGCGTAAGTGCCTTGTCGAGCGCCGAGCCAAAACTGCTCGCTGGTGACGCGACAGAATCCTGAGCCCCTTTGCCCGGACTTCGGGTGGTGGCTTCGAGCGCTGCTTTAAGCTGATCAATTGAGTTAATGTCCATCGGCTTCATCTCGCGGGTACTGCAAGCATTATCTGCCTGGGCCGGCAGTATGAGGCCTGAATAAGCGCGTAAACCCCCTGCTAATTCAAGCGCTTGAATACTCAAGTTTTCCGGACAATGGCGAGCATGTTAGTCAATTCGCCTTGCTGGACCCCCTGATGTCGTCTGATGCCACAATGGCCGCGCCCGCTGCCACTATGATTCCTGCTGCGCTTAAGCCGCGCCTGGCGATGGCTGCCGGCATCCTGGCGTTGACGGCAATTATTGCGTGGTCATTCATTAGTCTGAAAGAACCCCCTTATAAGGTTTTGTTCGCCAACCTGTCTGACAGGGACGGCGGCGCCATCATCGCGGCGTTGTCACAAAAGAACATCCCATACAAATTTGCTGCCGGCGGCGACGCTATCCTCGTGCCGCAGGACAATGTGCACGGACTCAGGCTGGAGCTTGCATCGCAGGGACTTCCCAGAGGTGACAACACCGGATTCGAAATTCTAGATGAACCGCGCTTCGGGATGACTCAGTTTCAGGAGCGGCTAAGCTATCAGCGCGGATTGCAAGGCGAGCTTACACGCTCGATTGAATCACTTGCTGCGGTTGAATCAGCCCGTGTGCATCTGGCGATTCCCGAGAATGGCGGATTCCTGCGGGGACGGCAAAAACCGTCGGCGTCAGTGCTCGTCCGTTTGCTACCAGGGCGCGTACTGACCCGCAATCAAACGGCGGGCATCATTAATCTGGTTGCCGCGTCAATTCCGCGGCTAAATCCGGCAGATGTGAAAGTCATCGACCAGGACGGCGCTTTGCTCTCTGCCGACCAGAAAAGTGATGACCTCCCCAATGCGGCTCAACTCGCCTACTCCAGGCAGGTAGAACAGTCCTTGAGTGAGCGGATCACTGAATTGCTGGAAGCGGTCGTGGGTCGCGGCAATGTACGCGCTCGGGTCACCGCCGATATGGACTTTAGCCTGACGCAGTCTACTGACGAGACCTTTCGACCGAATCAAACACAAGATAGCGCGGCTGTGCGCAGCCAGCAACTCACCGGCGCAAGCGCTCGCAAGCTCCTGGAGGCAGGTGGCATACCCGGCGCGCTGACCAATCAGCCAGGCGCCGACCCCGCGGCACCAATCAATGGTCCTGCGCAAGATCCGGCCGCAGCGGAACGAGCAGCGGCTGGAGCCGCGAACACAAACGACAGCAGCGAAGCGATCGTTAACTACGAAGTTGATAAATCGACTCGTGTCACACGAAACGGCTCCGGCAATATCAGACGTCTGACTGCCGCAGTTGTTGTGAACTATCGCTCGACCCCAAATGCAGAAGGCGAAGTTACCCAAACGGCGCTTAGTGCAGAAGAGCTTGAAAAGATGAACGCACTCGTACGGGAGGCGATCGGCTTCTCGGCAGAGCGAGGCGATTCAATCAATATTATGAATAGTCCGTTTCAGCAGGCGGCTATAGTTGAAGAACCTGATTTGCCTTTGTGGCAAGACCCTCAGATGATCAGTATGGCAATGGACCTGGCTCGTCACCTGGGCATCGCCCTACTCGGATTGGTTGTTGTCTTTAAAGTGATTCGGCCTGCCATGAAGGCCATGACGGCTCCACCGCCTGAGCAGGCTCAACTAGAGCAAGATCCCGCGCCAGGTGGTGACTCCGCCGGCACCAGTCAACTCGTTGACACGGTTGTTGAGGACGAGGTCGAGCTCATGAGCCCCGAAGAACAGGCAAGACTGGAAGCCCAGAAACGGCGTGATGAAACGCTCCGTCTGGCGCGCGAAAATCCAAAAGCCGTCGCTCATATCGTTCGCGACTGGGTGACCGAGGATGAATAATTTGCGGATCATCCATGGCTGAGGAAAATGATCGGTTAACCGACGCAGCGATTTTGCTCATGGGTATGGGTGCGGATGCGGCCGCCCAGGTGATTAGTGAACTATCACCGCGTGAGGCTCAGAAACTCGGCGAAAAAATGGCGTCTCTCAAGACCACACGAAGCAACGATGTGACCGCGGTTTTAGAGCGACTCGAGGACCGCCTGGCAGAAACCGACTTTCTGATTGAGGATACCGACGAATATGTTCGCGCCGTGCTCACCAGGGGTCTGGGTGACACCCGGGCCGGCCTGCTGATCGATCGGATCTTGTCGAGTAGTGAAGTAGATGGCATTGAAAACCTCAAATGGATGGAGGCTCAGGACATTGCGAACATGATTCGCAATGAACACCCTCAAGTCATCGCCTCTATTCTGGTTCACTTGGAGCGCGATCAGGCCTCTGAGACCCTGCTGGCGCTGCCCGAAAACATCCGCTCTGAAGTCATTCTGCGCATCTCAACGATGGATGGCATTCAGCCTGCAGCCATCGAAGAGCTAGATGTCGTGCTGGCCAAACTGCTGGCGGGCAAACCTTCTGGTCAGGACCGGAAGCTAGGCGGCGCAAAAACTGCTGCCGAAATTCTCAACCTGTTGGGCAATGGTCTCGATCGCGAAGTCCTCGACTGGATCACCGAGCAAGACGAGGATTTGGCACAGCAGATATCAGATCAGATGTTCATATTTGCTGATCTGATGCGACTCGACGATAAGGCGATTCAGACCGTTATGCGCGAACTGCAAACGGAATCACTGATCATGGCGCTTAAGGGTGCGGAACCTGATCTGCGCGAGAAAGTCTTCCGGAATATGAGTCAGCGAGCGGCCGAGAGTCTTAGGGAAGACCTTGATTCGCGCGGCCCGGTCAAAATCTCCGACGTTGAATCCGAACAAAAAGAAATCATCAAAACGGTTAAGCGCTTGGCCGAGGAAGGTCAAATCACGATGAGTTCGGGCGGCGCGGACGACTCATATGTCTGATCTGAGAAGACCGACAAGCTCGCGCGTAGTACGCGGCGATGACATTCAGGACGCTCGGCCAGCGCCGCTACCGTCGCTTGAATCAGGCAGCCCTAACTCGCAAGCCAAGCAAGAGCGTCGTGAAGATCCTACCCACCGGTATGTCTTTGAGAAAGGTCTGCAAACCGGGCTGGCTCGCGGTCGTCAGGAGGGTGCCACCGCGGCCCGCCAGCGCTGCGAAGACGAGGCCCGGGCCACAGCGGAAGCTGCTGGCGGATTCGCCGCTGAAAGAATGGCGCGGCTTGTCGAGAGCTTTGAAACCGAGTTTTCTGCGATGGAATCTGATTTAGCGGACAAAACGCTTGATCTGGCAATCGCCGTTGCTGAGAAAGTGCTGCTTCGCGAGATCCGGGACAACACACACGACATTCTCCCGGTTATCTCTGAATGCCTGTCGATGCTCGCAAAAGACGCGAGTGAAATCGTGATTCGTCTCAACCCGGCAGATCTGGCCCTATTGCAATCGATTGAAGGTGAAAGATTCAGCGAGTTCTCGCCCAGGTGGCAAGCAGATGGCTCGATCAAGCCAGGTGGCTGCCACATAGAGTCAGCTCAGACGGTGATTGATGCCAGCATTGAATCGCGATGGCAGAGAACACTTTCAGCTCTTGGTACGCCAGCCAGCCCTCTTGCTGATGCTGACACGCAATGAATCTCTCAGATCGAAGCGCCCAGTGGGGGGCATTACTGGATAATGCTCGCGAGTTGTGCGAACACGCTCAACCAGTCGCTACTCGTGGGCGACTGACCCGAGTGCGTGGCATGACACTGGAGGCCAGTGGTATCAGTCTGCCAATTGGTTCGATTTGCCAGGTTGAGACACCCATCTCAAACCAAGGCGCGAAATCTGAATTAGCGGCGGGCGGTCTGGATGCAGAAGTGCTCGGATTTGGCGAGAACCGTCTTTTGCTCATGCCAACCCAGTCAACCACCGGCCTAACGCCTGGCGCCCAGATCTCGCCGGTTGAGCCCGTGATTCGCCGACCCCGACTACGACGCCTGTCCCATGCTTGGGCAAGACAGTCTGACCAGGCCAGGCATCTGCCGATCGGCCCGGGATTACTTGGCCGTATCGTCGATGCGCGAGGGTCAACGCTTGACGGGCTGGGTGATCTTGGCCTTGTTGACAGTCGTCCTATTCGATCCAGATCTATTAATGCCATGAAGCGGCACCCTATCCGACAGCCACTCGATACCGGTGTTCGGGCGATCAACACGATGCTCACCGTTGGCCGTGGTCAGAGGCTTGGGCTGTTCGCCGGTGCCGGTGTGGGTAAAAGCGTCTTGCTGGGCATGATGGCCCGCCATACAGACGCTGATGTGATTGTGGTTGGGCTGATTGGCGAGCGCGGCCGGGAGGTACGCGAGTTCGTCGATGAAATTCTTGGACCGTCCGGGCGACACCGCGCCGCAGTCGTTGTGGCGCCCGCCGATGAGCCGGCACTGCTCAAGATTCAAGCCGCCAACTACGCGTGTGCCGTTGCAGAGTACTTTCGTGACCAGGGCTTGAATGTCTTGTTGCTGATGGATTCTTTAACGCGCTATGCCATGGCTCTCCGAGAAGTCAGTCTGGCCATGGGCGAGGCGCCTGCCACGCGCGGCTACCCAGCCTCGGTCTTTTCGCGTTTGCCCGAACTGATCGAGCGAGCCGGAAACAGCGCAGAAGGCTCCGGCTCCATCACAGGCTTTTATACGGTACTCATTGAAGGCGACGATCTCAACGACCCCGTTGGGGACTCGGCGCGATCGCATCTCGACGGCCATATCGTTCTGTCTCGCGATCTAGCAGATTCAGGACATTTTCCAGCGATAGCAATCGAGGCTTCCGTTTCTCGCGTGATGATGTCGATCGCGCAACCCGAACACCAAAAGGCTAGCCGGCTCGTGCGACAGGCGTGGGCAGCCTACCAGCAAAACCGAGATCTCATTTCGCTTGGCGCGTACGTCAGCGGCGCCGACCCTGTGATTGATCAGGCGGTCGCCGCCTGGCCTGCGATTGCCGAACTAATGAAGCAGGACATGAATGCCCGGGGCAGTCTCATCGGTGACATTGAACAGTTGCAGCAAGTAGCGCAACACCTTTCTCCCTCATCGGCGATGGCTGACGAGGGTGAGAACCCTGGAGCACCATGAGTCTAAAGCCCCATGTCATGGACCACCTGGTCAACGCGTTTAAAGATAGACGCAACAATCGGCTCACCGAGCACAAGCGAATCCGAAAAGCTGCCGAACAGGAAACCGCCACGCTCAACGCGCTGGAGCAGTTTCGTCAAGAGCGCCTTGATCATCGGCGCGATCGGAACGGTGATACCGATCAGCGCGTGACGGTTCCTCAGCAAGCACAGGAATCGCGATTTGATGGACGCCTCGTCGATGCAATCAGGCAGCAATCGGAAACGATAGAGAAGATCAACCATGCAAGCGCTGAAAGCGCCCGGGAGCTTGATCTTGCCCAGCGCAAACTTGCCGCTATGCAAGTTCTGCTGGATCGTCAGAACCAGCGGAAACGGCAGGCAGATTTGAGAGCAGAGCAAAAGATCGCCGATGAATTAGCCGGCAAGCACCACCTGAACCATTCATGAGAGAACCGATGCAGACTGCTCCATCAGCCATTTCCGGGTTTACAGCAGTGACCTCTGGCGGCAAAGCCAAGGCAAGCAAAGAACAACCACATGACGAGGCAAGCGGCTTTGCGAACCAGCTTCGCTCAGCGATGCCCGATGAAACAGACGATCACCAAGGCAGTCCTTCACTAAACGGGACGGCATCCTCTGTTGATGCCGAACTTGACGAGCAACGCATTCAAGGCCGCCGGCGGCTGGCTAACCGATCTGCCCGCGCGGAGCTTTCAACCCCTGCGACGCACACGGCCCAATCAGCTTCCGAAGTTGGCGCGTCTGATCTGGATAGTTCGGCTGATCTACAGGCAATTGCCGAACCAAGGCCTGAGACCAATGAGGCGCCTAAAGCGCTTCATGAATCGAAAACCGGCTCAACGGATCAGTTCTCCGCTTCATTGGCCAATCTCAATAAGCCAACCAATGACGATTCCGAACAGACAACAATCGCGGATAAGAGAATTCAGTCAAGACACGCGCAGAACAATCCTTCCGTTCAAGATCAACAAGACGGCTCAAATCACACCCGAGCAGGTGAACCTGAACGTCTCGATGAATCGGGCTCTGATCAATCGGGCTCTGATCAATCGCGCTCGGATCAATCGCGCTCTGATCAATCGCGCTCGGATCAATCGCGGTCTGATCAATCACGCTCGTCGGCAACTCAACCGAACGATACGGCACCTGGCGATGCTATCGTCGCTGCTCCGACAAGCGCGAATAGTACGTCCTCAAGTTTGGCCTCCGGAGCAGACAAGTCAGACCAGAACACTGTGACAGGGCCAGATGACAATACCCGCTCAAAGACGCGTGCTACTCCGACAGCATCCGAGTCGCAGGCAGCACAGTCCGTTTCAAAACGACACACAAGCGGCGGTGATGCGTCCAGTGCTCCCCTTGCAACCAAGACGAAAGCAGCCATGACCAATCCGCGGGGTGACAGCAATACCCCGCAGGCAGCTGATACGCGCCGAGCGCTGCCGCGCAAAGCAGTGGCGGCCAAGTCCATTCACCAGGCATCCAGGGATCAGCCTGAGAAAACAGCCTCGATCAAAAGCGAGCTGCCATTCGTCAAACCATTACCCCTCAGCCCGACCAAGACGCAAGACCCTGACTCTGACCGCCAGGCCCTGGCTATCCACCGATCCGCAGCAGGATCGTCGCGCCCTGTCACTGAACTCGCTCACGCACCCGGTAACCTGCCTGACATTGAAGCCCCACTCGATCCCGAAAACGTTAGCGAAGCGTTTCAGGGTCAGCTGACTGAACGCCTTGTCATGGCCATCAAGAACGATATGAGCCGCGCTGACATTCGCATCACGCCCAATGAACTTGGTCCGATTTCGATCGAATTAACCGTCGAGGGGAATACCGCGTCCGTCAGTTTTGCTGCTGAGAGCAGCCAGACGCGCAATGCGCTTCAGGACAGCCTGTCTTTTTTACGCGACCAACTAGCGCGCGAGGGTTTGACCCTGGGTGAAGCTTCCGTTGGCGAGCAGCCGAACCATGCGTTCAACCAGCGCGGTGACGACCATCCGACTGACGAGTGGACAGCCGTTGCAGGCGAAACAGCCGACCCACTCAGCGATACGACCTTGCCTACCGGCTACCGCCCATCCCCATCCGGTCAGGGCCTGGTCGACTTGTTTGCTTAAGGGGGTTAATCCCCCCTTTTCGGGCAATTGGTGCCCTTAAGTTCCACTGACAATGGTTTTTGATCTGCAGCCAGTGTGCCCCGCGGGGTATCTGCTGCCAGCCAGAATTGAGTCAATGGAGTCACCATGTCAGACCCGAAAGCCGAAGACAACGCTGAAGCGCCCCCGAAAAAGAAGGGCAAACTCATCATTATTATCGTAGCGCTGGTTTTGCTGCTGGGCGGCGGCGGCGCGGCAGCCTTCTTTATGCTCCAGAAGCCTGCCGAAAAAGACGGCGAGAATGCCGATCAGGCACAGGTAGAAGAGGAAGAAGAGGCGCCTGTCCGACCGCGCAAGAAAAAGCCCGGCGAGCCGCCCATTTTCGTGGAAATGGAAGCCTTTGTCTTCAACCTCCAAGACACTGATCAGGACCGGTTTGCCCAGGTAGCCGTCACGCTCGAAGTCATCGATGCCGAAGTCGAGGCAGAACTGGGGCTGGTGGAGCCGTCCGTTCGCAACGCGATCCTGATGCTCATGAGCTCCAAGACCAGCAATGAGATCTTGTCGGTTCAAGGCAAACAGACGCTCGCAGAACAAATAGTCGATTTTGCTAATTCGATTATGGCTGGTGAAGAACCACCAGCACTAGTTCCGAGAAGCAACAAGCGTGGCGCCGACCCTGCCAAGGACGGCTATCAGGTCGACCAGGCCGGCAAGACAAGTCCGGAACGGGCCAGGCGAGTTAAGTACATTCCAGAGCGAGTGACCCGCGCTCACTTCAAGCAATTCATCGTTCAGTAAAGGCTAACGAGAGCTGCTATGGCTGACGAGTTTTTGTCACAAGACGAAGTGGATGCGCTGCTCTCCGGAACGGAAGAGGAAGAGACCACGGAGTTCGCCCCAGAAGAGTCTGATTCGCCAACGGCGCGTCGCTATGACTTATTGGAGCGAGAGCATCTTCGGCACCGTCGCCTGCCAGCAATGGAAGCTGCCCATGAACGCTTTGGGCGCGAACTAAAGCGCTCGCTATCTAGTTTTGTGCGTCGAACGGCGACGGTCTCCATGGGCGCCGCACAGGTTCAACGCTACCGTGAGTTTATGGAGTCACTCCAGTTACCGTGCTCATTCAGCATCGTCAAGATCAATCCCCTACGGGGTAACGGACTCATGATCTGTGAGCCCGATCTCGTGTTCTCGCTGATTGAAACCATGTTTGGTGGTGCCGGTAAGTTGGCAGCAAGCCTAGAAGGCAGAAGCTTCTCGCCCACAGAGCGAAGCGTCATCGAAGCTATGGTCAGACGAGTGAGCGAAGCTTACCGACTGGCCTGGCAAGACACCTATCCATTATCGCTCGAATTGGTCAGATCAGAGAGCAAGCCACAGTACGCCATTGTTGCGGCGCCCGACGATTTAGTCATTACGCTGCGATGCCTGATAGACATCAACGGTATTTCAGGGGCGTTCCACCTTTGCTTGCCCAACGTCACGCTTGATCCCATTCGATCAACTTTGACGTCTGACATAAGCAAAGACCAATTGACGACCGACCCGATCTGGACGGAACGCCTCAGCGAACAATTGTCGGTCGCTGAAATTGAAATGTCAGCCGCGCTGTCGCAAGTCAACCTGTCATTTGGCGAACTCATCAACTTGGGCGCAGGCGATTTCATTGAGTTTGAACTCGCCAAATCCGTGCAGGTAAATGTTAACAACGTGCCGTTTTTGCAGTGTCACTACGGCACCAACAATGGTCGCTACGCCGTGAAGATCAATGACTTCTTGACGCCGACCGAACAAATCATTAGTGGAGCAAGCCATGACAGAGCCCAGTGAAGAATCCGTAGCACCGGAGGCTGCACCACCCGTTGAAGACGTCACACCGCCTGAGCAAGATCAGGAAGCGATGCACACGGAAGTGGAAGCTGTCAGTAGCGCAGAAGGCCTATTCCCGGACCTTGCCGACACGGGATCGGCTGACGGCAGTCAGCGGGATATGTCTCTCTTGATGGACATCCCGGTTCAACTCACCGTAGAACTGGGCCGAAAGCGGGTACCCATTAAGCATGTCCTTCAGCTCGCGCAAGGGTCGGTCATTGAACTTGACGCCGCCGCAGGTGATCCGATGGATGTTCTGGTCAACGGATGCCTGATCGCTCAGGGTGAGGTCGTGGTTGTGAATGAACGGTTTGGCATTCGCCTGACCGAGATCGTGACGCCGTCCGAACGTATTCGAAGGCTCAATCGGCATTAACACAATGGACGCTGGATTTAACATCGTATGGGCTGTTCTGATGCTGGTCGTCGTGGTGGCAGCAGTTCCCGCCAGCGTTTGGCTGATGCGCAAACTCCCCGGATTCAAACCGGTTGGCGGATCGACCCTAACTGTGTGCGAAACGCTTAGCCTTGGGCCGCGCGAAAGACTGCTGGTGGTTCGCTCGGGTGATCGGTACCTATTGCTTGGCGCCACTCCCCAGGCGGTAAATCTGGTGTGCGAACTAGCGAACTACCCTGATTCAGACCTCTCCCCTGGCCAATCGTTTGCCAGTCAATTGAAAAAGGCTGGCGATGAATCCCGACGATGAATTTCCCGGCCTGACCGTCACGGCTCAGGCCGCAGCCGACGGTGTTACGCAATACTCGGTTGCGATTGAAACCCTGCTGATTTTCGCGAGTCTGTCGTTTATTCCCGCGCTCGTACTGATGATGACCAGCTTTACCCGGATTGTGATTGTTCTGTCGCTGATGCGACAAGCGCTCGGCCTGCAAACGACGCCGCCCAATCAAGTCATTATCGGCATGTCTCTTTTTCTTAGCTTCTTCGTGATGAGTCCAACCCTGGACAAAATTTACGTTGACGCCTACCAGCCTTACTCACGCGAAGAGATCGCCTTGCCCGAGGCCACTGAGCGGGCAAGTAAGTCGATTCGTGAGTTCATGCTGGTGCAAACGCGGCAGGCAGATATAGCCCTGTTTGCCGAGATCGCTGGCCTACCGGAAGACCTCGAATCGGAAAAGATTCCGATGCGGGTGATGGTGCCAGCCTTTGTCATCAGTGAGTTGAAAACAGCATTCCAAATTGGCTTTCTGGTATTCATTCCGTTCCTGGTGATTGATCTGGTGGTCGCCAGCGTCCTGATGTCAATGGGCATGATGATGCTGTCACCCGTGCTGGTCTCGCTACCATTCAAGCTCATGCTGTTCGTGCTTGCAGACGGCTGGCATTTGCTCGTTGGGTCCATGGTGGCAAGCTTCGGACCAGGAGGCTAGGCATGGGCGCAGAATTTGTTCTGGGCATTGGCCGAACCGGCCTTGAAATGATGATGGTGATTGCGCTACCGCTGCTAACCGTTGCATTGGTGATCGGTTTGATCGTCAGCGTGCTCCAGGCCGTCACGCAAATCAATGAAACCACCTTGTCGTTTTTGCCAAAGCTTATTGCGTTGGCGATTGCGCTTGTACTGGGTGGCCCCTGGTTTGTCACGATGCTGACCGACTATATCCGCCGGACGCTGATGATGATTCCTCAGGCCGTACTCGGATGATCAGTTTCACTGATGCCGAGTTACTGAATCTTGTCACCGCCATTTTGCTGCCGTTTTTTCGAGTGCTCGGGCTGTTTACAGCGGCTCCTGTGCTTTCGCAGCGCTCAACACCTACGCGGGTACGGGTTGGCCTTGCTTTCCTGATCTGTATCATCGCCTTACCCGGCATTCAGACACCCGACATCGTCCTGGGCCCTGACTTGTTCGCGCTTATCCTGCACGAAGTCGTGGTTGGACTCACACTGGGCTTTTCGGCACGCGTTATCTTTGCAGCGTTTGAGATTGCGGGTGAAGCCATCGGATTACAAATGGGCCTGTCTTTTGCCGGTTTCTTTGATCCACAAAGCGGTGCAGCCAACCCGGTTGCCAGAACCATCAACCTCACCGCGGTCACCGCCTTCGTGATGCTCAATGGCCCGGGTCTGCTGGTGGCCGGTGTAGTTGCCAGTTTCACAGTCATTCCGATCGGGACCAACTATGACTGGTTTACCGCTGCGTCACCCACCCAACTTGGGACGGCTGTTTTTGCGTTGGCTCTGTCAATTGCCTTGCCCTTCATGATGCTCTTGCTGTTCGTCAACCTTGCGCTCGGCATCATGTCGCGTGTCGCACCGCAGTTCAGCGTATTTTCAGTCGGCTTTCCGCTCACGATTGGGATGGGCATGGCAATGCTGACCTTTGCGACCCCCCTGATGGATACCGCAGTTGGTCTTGCAATGACCTTGCTGGATCAGGCGTTGCCGGCTTGACCGAGCGCTAGACTGTGGTGTTTATCCCCTGATAACTAGCTCGACTGTGGGGGTGGCTAACCCACAACCCTAAAATAGCCCCATGGGCAGCCCGCAGGATCAGACAGTCACTACCGCCGATGCGCCGTTGCGGATATTGGTGGTTGAAGATGTCGAAGCAGACTTTGAATTGCTTGTCGTCACGCTAAAGCGACAAGGGGTGAACGCTGTTTGCAAACGCGTTGAGACGGAGGTCGCAATGCGTATCGCGCTGTCTGAGCACGCCTGGGATGCCATTATCTCTGACCATCATCTGCCCGCTTTCTCAAGCGGCGATGCACTGCGGGTTCAGCGCGAACTTGCCAGGGACAAACCGTTTCTGATCGTTTCAGGCACCATCGGCGAAGACGCTGCGGTCGAAGCGATGCGCAATGGCGCTGACGACTACTTGATCAAAGGAAGGCTGGCTCGCCTTGGTGGCGCGCTAAACAACGCGATTGCAGCCGCCCGTACCCGAGCGCGCAAGAGAGCGGCTGAGCGAGAGCTGAGTCGCTCTCAGCAAGATCTACAAGCTTTGTCTGCCCACCTGCTGACAGCAGTCGAATCTGAGCGTAGTGCTGTCGCCCGAGATATCCACGATGAAATCGGCAGCGGTCTGACTTCACTCAAGTTTGACCTCGCCACGATTGCCCGCCTTGGTGATGAGCAAGTGACGGCCAAAGCCCGCGACGGAACTCAGCAGATCACTGCACTGATGCAGGCCTGCGAGCGGTTGATTAAAGAACTGCGTCCGCCGGTCTTGGACGCAGGCCTCGAACCGGCACTGCAGTGGCTAGTCAAACGCTTTGGTGAACGCACTGGCATTGCGTCGAAACTGCACTGCCACCAACGTCGTGACAGCTTACCTGCCAATATCGAACTAGCGTGCTACCGAACAGTTCAGGAGGCTTTGAACAATGTCATGAAACACGCCAAGGCAACGCAAGTCACGATTGATCTTGTGATCGGTTTACATGACTTGTCGCTCGAAATCAGTGATAACGGAGTCGGATTCAGCCCCAATCAAGTCAGCAAACCAACTTCGTTCGGATTGCGCGGCCTGACCGAGCGAATCAAACAACATGACGGCTGGTTGGATGTCACTGGCTCGTCGACCGGTACATCAACTGGCACAACCGTCATCGTTTCAATGCCCTTACCTGGCGTCGACAGCGACCTTGAGCGGACTGCGGACGGATGATTAGAGTAACCCTCGTGGACGATCATGCGCTGATCCGGCGCGGCCTGCGCGAAACGCTTTGCGCTGACGGCGATATCGAAGTGGTGGCTGAAGCCGGTGACTATGCCGAATGGCTGGACTCGATGCGGGCCGTTCGCTGCGACGTTTTGATTCTTGATCTCAGCCTGCCCGGGCGTAGTGGTATTGAGATCCTGAACCGTTTGGAACAGGAAGAAGATCCGCCAAGGGTTGTTGTCTTATCGCAGTATCCGGAAGATCAATACGGCATTAGAACCCTAAAAGCCGGCGCCATGGCCTACCTCAACAAGGCGATCGATCCTGACACCATGCTCAAGGCTGTGCGCCAGGTTGCTGCCGGACGAAAATTCGTGACACCAGAGATTGCGACTGCCTTGATGGAAAATGTTGTCGACAACCGGCCAGAGCTGGCTCATCAGGCATTGTCAGAGCGCGAGCGACAGACCATGACGCTGATTGCGACTGGCACAAAGCTCTCTCAAATTGCCCAGCAACTTAACTTGTCGCCCAAGACCGTCAGCGTGTACCGGTCACGCATTCTTGAAAAACTGCAGCTTGGCAGCAATGCGGAAATCGCGGCCTACGCGGTACGCCACGGCTTGATCGAGTAGTTTGCTGCAACTGCACATTGCAAAAGACGGTCAATTCGGTCTTTGGCACACAGTCGGTGCTTAGATTCACGCTGGTTTCTGGCAATATCGTGCAAAAGATTCTCCATCCTTGGTGTAAAAGTTGCAATCGTCTCTAGACCCGCAATCGGGCGCTATTGCCCGGGTGGCAACGCCGCTGCGCTGGTTAGCTGGTACGGTGATCGCTCTGGCGATCATTGGGCTCGCGCTTGTCCTCATTGATGGGCTATTCGGATTCGGTACAACGAGTGGCAGTAGCCATGACGCGTTGTTGCCGCTGGTTCTCGTCGCTGTCGTGTCTGGCGCCGGAGTCACGCTGCTGGTTGGCATTTTGTTGTCTAAGGCTTCGCGAGACAAAACTGAACTGACCACTGCCCCACTAACAGCGACGCTCTCACAAAGCGATTTTTCGGGTGCCCTTGCCAAAGATGGGGTACGCCTCATGCGCGGCCTTACACGCAATGGTTACTGGCTCAGCGGAACGGAAGGGACATTCGAGCAAATTGATCCGGCCCATGACGACACGCAGCTCCGGCTGACCGAACTGCTCGGCAAACATCGCAAATCGCTTGCAGCGGATGACGTAAGCAGAGAAGCCCTGGCAGGCATTGCCCGACAAACCGCGGCTCGCCTGCCCTACCGTGATGTACTCTGGCAATGTCGCTTGCCAGGCGGTCAGTGCCTGAATGTGCGGGAAAGCGGGATGCCTCGCTATGACACCGATGGCGAATTTTGTGGTTACCACGGATTCATTGAAGACATCAGCTCGCAGGCATTAGACCCGATCCGAACCCAACTCGTCACGCAGGCGCTTGAAGTTCTGCCGATGCCGCTCGCCCTGCTGCATGTCGATTTGGATGCCGTTAACGGTGATGGATGGAAACTGGTTTGGGCTAATGCCCCCATGACTCATCTAACGGGTCGCAGCCAGATCGAACTGAGCGATGAACCCTTGTATCACTGGCTTCTCTGCGCGCCGGAGAATTCCTCGGAAGCCGATTTAACGGGTGCCAACAGTCGCAGACGTACCGGCCCGGCGTTGGATCATTTGCTGCACAAGGGCGACACCCATCAAGGTAACGGCCTGGTGCTTGACCGCTATGGCAGACGACGCCAAGTCGTTCTGACGCTTGAAAGAATCGATGCCGGCCAGCCGGGCAACCAACTCATGCTGATTGCCGCTGATCCTACGAGTGCCGCATTACGTAAGCTGCAAACTAGCGCGACTGCAGTAGAGGCAAGCCGCCAGGAACTGGCAAAACGGCAGTTGGATATTGAGGTCACGACCCGGGAGTTGGAGTCGTTCAGTCACACGGTTTCACACGACTTGCGACACCCGCTGCGTATTGTTGATGGTTTTGCACGGATCATTCAGGAGGACTATGGTCAGTTATTCGACCAAGCCGGCGTCGAGCACTTGAACCGGATTCTCAGTGCGGCCCATCGCATGAATTCGATGATCGACGCATTGATTGAACTTCACAGCATCTCGAGTCAGCCGATTGCAGATGATCCAATCGATCTTACGGCAATGGCCAGCGAGATTTGCGAAGAACTGCGTGAAGACGAAACATCCAGAAACGTTGACATCTGGATTGAGCCCAATATGTCCTGCCGCGGAGACCGCCAACTCATTCGGATGGCGTTGTTCAATCTTATTCAAAATGCCTGGAAATACACCAGCAAAACGAACGATGCGACGATCTCCATCGACACAGTCTCTTTGGACGACACGCGGGTCTACCGCGTGACAGACAACGGCGCGGGCTTTGATATGCGGTTTGCCGATCGCCTGTTCAATCTTTTTCACCGACTGCATGGCCAGTCTGACTTTCAAGGCTCAGGTGTCGGACTAGCGACTGTTCAACGCATTGTGCGGCGCCATAGCGGCAGAATCTGGGCAAGCGCAACACTTGGCGAGGGCGCGTGCTTTCAGTTTACGCTTTGGGATACCTTTGCCGAGTCGCTGACTTCGGACCGTAAAACCGACGCAGACTCGCCGCAGCCAAAAGACGCGCTATGAATCAGTGATGCGCGACTCATTGACTGATGCGACGACATCAAGCGCGACCTGATTCAAAGACTGCTGATTCTGCTTAGCCAGGTCTCCGAGGGTGCGAAGTGCTTCGGTCAGTTCAATGCTGTTGCGTTCCATGAGGATGCCCGCAGCCACCCAGCGTTGAATGTTTTCGCCTTCAGGGGCCAATGGCGCCACCGGCTCCAAAGAGGATGCATGAGCTTGTTCGGCGAGTTTGGATAGGGCTTTTTCAAGTCGAGAGAGCAACCGGGTCGTCTCAATCGGTTTGACAAGATAATCAACGGCGCCGAAAGAAACACCCCGCTCTACTGCCTCATCACCACCATACGCAGACAGAAACATAAACGGTGTGTTGACGTAGTCGCGAAGGTAAGCGGCAACATCCAGTCCCGTCTTACCATCCATCGCAATATCCAGAATCGCTAAATCGGGCCTGTTCTGGCGAGCCAACAATATGGCATCGTCACCATTGTCCGTTTCGATCACTTCGTAACCGGCTTGCCTGAGTGCTGTGGTGATGCTCAGCAACACCAGACGATCGTCGTCGCAGACCAGTAGCGTTTTCTTCTGCGATTGCGGGGAACTCAAGATCCAATTCCTTGTGTTTGTTTAGATTCGACACGCAGTGCCGGCGCCGTGAGCCCTAAGGTAACCAGCACCCGTTCACCTTGTTCGGAGAAGCTCAGCTTAGTCCCACGACGGGGAATCAGAGCCTTAACCAGACCAAGACCGCTGGAAGTCAGCGGCAGATTATCCAGGTCAAACCCTTCGGGCAAGGAGCCTTTGTTCAAAACCTCAATCACCACACCTGACTCATCGCCGTCGACAGTGACCTGCACCGACTCGTCATCCAGACTGTGCTTGAACGCATTTGTCATGAGTTCATTAATCACGAGTGCAAGCGGAACAGCCTCGCTCTCGGGGACACTCCAGAGGGTATCAACGCCCGGCAATACCTCGCAGTCGAGACGTTGTCCAAAATTGATACGCAAGTTGTCAGCAATTGCGAGCACAATTTGGCCTGCCCTGAGCGCATCATCACTGCGAAACTGCAGACCATGAACCTGCGCAATCGCGTGAATTTGGCTCGCAACTTCCGACAAAGTCCCTTTCAGCTCTGGCTGACGAATCGCGGTTTGCTGGAGCAATCCTGCAACGCCCTGCAAGTTATTCTTGATTCGGTGATGGACTTCCCTTACGAGGGTCTCTCGCTGATTAACGGCCTCGTCTATCCGGTTTTGTTCAGCCTCACGCTCGTGAGAAATATCCTCAGCCAGGATAAAACACTCGCCGTGGCCTGGCCCCCCGCCAAACATTCGCAGACGCACAGTCATATGCCGGCCGCTGGGATGCTGCATCTGAACAACCGCTATGCTCGGCTTTCCGGAAGCCAGATTTGAAAGTGACTCCTCAAGCACATCCGCACTTTCATCGGCCACGCCATGCCAAAGCCGCATACCAGACAATCGAATCAACTCATCTGGTTCAAGACCAAAGATAGCCTTAGACGCACGATTGGCATGGATGATGCGGTTTCCGGTCGGAGTCAGTACAAGCACGGCTTCATTCAAAGACGCTGCGAACGCGTCGAAGCGCATATGCATCTTCACGGCCAGAGACAAAGCTGAATTTCGCTGCCGCAGATCAACACTCACGACCGTAATGGAATCCGCGGCTCCGTCCATATTGGGTGTGAGATGGAGCAGGCAATCAATCAGGCTTAAATCATCTCGCACTAGGTTGACTCGCACCACAGACTCTCCCACATCACGACTGCGCCCTTCGAGCAAGGCGCTCAGTCCGAGTTCAGCTGTGGCATCGCAATAGCGGGCGAACGCGGTGTCGAGAATGTCCGCCTCGCTGCGATTGAGCAAGCCGAGCAATGCCGCGTTAGCGCGAACCACTTTGCCCCGTTCAAGGACGGCGACGCCAACAGTCGCTACATCATTTTGCTCACGGATTTCAGCGATGCTCTCGCGCAAATGCTCCGACTGCTCAAGCAGATCACTCACGTCAGTCAGCGTCACCAGCATGCCAAGTTCTTCTCGCTCGGCGTCCACCCTGCGCAGCGCAATTTCACACTGTCTGCTGCTGCCACTCGCATGGATGATTCTTTCAGTGAAGCGATACATGCCACTACTGTGAACCGCCTCGCAAACCACTGGCTCGATCTCTGTCCAGTCAAACATACTCCCGAACAAGACCTCCAGCGGCTGCCCGAGAATTTCTCGCTCTGGTCTGCCAAGCAGATTCTCTAATGCCGGATTGACCTGCACGACAATCTCGCCGACCACATGAATTAGGCCTGCATCCATTGAGCGGAGCAAGGCTGATTGCTGCAACAAAGAAGAGCGAAGCTCGGTCTTGAGCAAATGCTCACGCGTTGCATCGTTAATCACGATGAGTGTGATCTGTTCGTTCTCAGCAGACGTCAGTGTTTTGGCATAGCAGTCAAGCCATTGCGCTTCACCATCAGGCTGACTGTGCTGAATGCGGCAGGTGCCTTCCGGTGACTGTTGGGTATGCTCCGCCACACTCAATGGCATCGTCTCTTTGATCCCGGACGCTAACCGCTCAAACTCCTGGTACTCCACCAGGCCTGTCATCGTGCTCAGGGTTTTGTTGCATCTCAGCAGACTGCCATCGTGGCGCACCGCCATCATGCCCACGGGCGCATAGTCAAAGCCGCGCTCAAGCCACGATACTTGCGCCCGCAGCATTTGTTCAAGCGTTTGTGTGGGGCGCAAGTCAAACAGCATCGCGCACCACATTTGTTCGCCGTTCAGTCCTTTGATGCCAAGTGCCTCAAGTCGATACGGCACATGCTCGCCCGTGACACCGTGGATGGCCACGCGTTCATCACGATAGTGCGTGATGTGCTTGCCCTCGTCGACCCACTTCAGAGCGTTCTGCCGCATTTCTTCGAACTGCTTGGCCGCAGAGCTGGCATGCCATTCTCGCGGATCCTCGCCATAGAGTTGTTCTACCGTCCGGCCCAATAGGTCACATGCGGCTTTGTTGGCCAGGATAATGCGGTAGTTGCTGTCTTGTATTGTGGTGGGGACCGGCGATTCTTCAATTGTGAGGCGAAAGATATCGAGCTTGCTAAGCAGTAATTGATCGTGCTCTGACGACTCTTGTATCCGCGAATAAGTGGACAGAAAATTTGGCTCGCCGCGGCGTACGAACCGCGTTACTGTCACAGTGACATCAAGCGTCTTGCCAGAGCCGGTCGTGATGCGCCGGGTATATTCGACCGGCTTGTCAGGCTGGGCCTCAAGCATGCGAACAATCCGCTCATGCTGAGCAATGCGAACCGCCCGCTTGTCATCGGCATAGTCAAGCACATGACGTCGTCCGATGACCCGCTCAGCGTCGAGCTCAAAAATGCGCTCGAAGGCAGGATTCACCGCAGCATAGCAAAGGGATGCGTCAAAAACCGCCACCGGCATGGGCAAATGCCGGTACACCGCTGAGAAATCGGTGTCTTCGACCGTCGTTTCAATCATGGTTTGTTGTGCTCAAGCCATTTACGGAGGATGGGCAGCTGACGCTGCACTGGCAAGGATTTCTTGATCCTACTGCAAATGTGGCACTAAAAAGAATGAATTGCCCCTAATCGAGGCTTATTGACGGTCCTTTACAGGTGTTTGTCGCCCGTCGACCACTGAGCCGACGAGAGAGAATGCTGGGGGAATGACTGCTGCAGAAGTGCGGCCAAAGAAATGGGGTGACTGATGGGGCTCGAACCCACGACCACCGGAATCACAATCCGGGGCTCTACCAACTGAGCTACAGTCACCGCTGATCAGAACTGGCCTGCCCGACAGGATTCGAACCTGTGACCCTCAGCTTAGAAGGCTGATGCTCTATCCAACTGAGCTACGGGCAGTGCATGCGAACTATCAACCGCAGGCGCCCAGGCACGCTGAGGCACAAATAATACTGCAAGACAAAACGAGTTTGGTCGGGGCGAGAGGATTCGAACCTCCGGCATCTTGCTCCCAAAGCAAGCACTCTACCAGGCTGAGCTACACCCCGAAGCCCTTAATTGTAGCTGAATCGGCTCAGATTCTCACGCGCGGACTGCGCCAGCCAATTGGGCCGCCCATTGCTCGGCAGTTCGGCGACTTGAGGCCTCGACCATAACGCGCAACAAGGGCTCTGTACCGGAGGGCCTAATCAAGATTCGACCATCTTCCCCGAGCGCTTTTTCTGCCTCACTGATGGCGGAATTGAGCTCGGCGTTTGACTGCCAGTCAAACCCAGGTTCAATCTCTACGTTAATCAGTTCCTGCGGGAAAAGCTGTAAGTCGGCGCAAATTTCAGCCAACGATTTGCCCTGAGACTGCATCGCAGACAGGACTTGCAAGGCGCTGACCGTCCCATCGCCAGTGGTGTGGCAATCCAGGCAAAGCAAATGCCCAGAACTCTCGCCACCGTACAACCAGCCGCGCTCATTGAGCATTTCAAGCACATAGCGGTCGCCAACCTTCGCTCGCGCAAAGCCAATACCGCGACGCGTCATTGATTGTTCAAGCGCCAGATTACTCATGAGCGTGCCTACCACGCCAGCGACAGGCCCGTGACTCAAGCGTTCAGCGGTAATGGCAAACAACAGCTCATCACCGTTGTAAACCCGACCCGACGCGTCAACCACCACCAGCCTGTCAGCATCGCCATCCAGCGCAATGCCCAAATCGGCGCTATGCAAACGCACCGCCTGCTGCAAATGACCGGGCCGGACCGCGCCGACCTCATGATTAATGTTGGTGCCGTTAGGCTCGCAGCCAATCTCGACAACATCTGCACCGAGTTCGTGGAAGACATTGGGCGCCGTGTGATAGGCAGCACCGTTAGCGCAATCAACAACCAGGCGCAAACCGCGCAGATCAAGCCGATTCGGAAAGCTACTTTTACAAAACTCGATATAGCGACCCTGCGCATCTTCAATGCGGCGGGCACGGCCAAGGTCACGACTGGCCACACAGGAAACGGGGCGCTCAAGTCTGGACTCAATCTCAAGTTCTACAGAGTCAGGCAGCTTGTTGCCGTCGCCTGAGAAAAATTTGATGCCGTTGTCTTCAAACGGGTTATGCGAAGCGCTTATGACAACACCTGCAGACAAGCGCAGCGCACGGGTGAGATAAGCGACCCCTGGCGTCGGCAGTGGACCAGACATCAAAACATCAACGCCGGCAGCGGCGAAGCCGGCTTCCAGCGCAGCCTCGAGCATATAGCCGGAGACGCGAGTGTCTTTGCCAATAAGAACCGTTGGCCGACCAGATCGGTGTGGATTACTGGCAGCCAATACCTGACCAGCCGCATACCCCAGGCGCAGCACAAACTCGGGCGTGATGGGTTCCTGACCAACCCGTCCGCGCACACCATCCGTTCCGAAATACTTTCGACTCATTTGTTAGTTCCTGTATTTTCCATAGCCGCTATCAGTCACGATTTCATGCCGTCATTCTAGTAAAAACTGTCAGTGCATCACGCGTTTGAGCAACATCATGAACGCGCAAAATACTCGCGCCATTCTGAACGGCGGCCAACGCACCACCAATACTCGCAGCCAGCCGTTCATCAACCGGGCGCCCCGTCATTTCACCAAGCATCGACTTTCGCGACAGGCCAATCAAAACAGGGCAATCGGTCGTTACGGAAATCTGCCGAATGCTGCCTAGCAACTCAAGGTTGTGAGCAAGCTTCTTACCAAAGCCAATGCCTGGATCAACGATCAATCTGTTGGCGCTGACACCCGACGAGCGGAGTACATCGACCCGATCATGCAAAAAACCCGCTACTTCAGATACCACCGACCGATAAGCGGGGTCTTCCTGCATTGTCAGCGGGTCGCCCGCCATATGCATGACGCAAACACCCGCCGAACTCCCACTAACAGCCTCAACCGCCCCCGGCGCCCGAAACCCGTTCACATCATTGATCAGATCAACCGAATACCGCAGCACGGCGCGCATCGTCTCTGCGTGCCGCGTATCCACCGATACAGCGACACCCGCATCCTGAATCGCCTCAAGCACCGGCACCAGCCGCGCCAGCTCCTCATCAGGATGTAAAGGCTCAGCCCCAGGCCGAGTCGACTCAGCCCCCAGATCAACAATGTCCGCCCCATCTTTAATCAGCTTGAAGGCGTGCTGAATCGCGACCTGCGAATCAACAAACTGCCCCCCGTCCGAGAACGAGTCCGGCGTCAGATTCACAACGCCCATCAATAACGGCCGATCCAATTCAAACGAGAACCGCCCGAGCGCAATTCCTCGCGGTACCTGTTGCTCAGCCACAGTGCTCCTTACCCAAAATCAGTCCCGTAAGAGAATACAGCGCCCACAAACATGCCAACGTAACAGTTGTTGTGATTTGGAGCGCCGGGGGCTTTGGGCCGGGGGATCTAAGGCAAGCCAGCGGCGATGCCGAGATCGGGGATCAGGCTGGCAGCATGTCTGAGCGAAGCGAGTTCTGCCAGCCCCCCGATCTCGGCATCGCCGCTGGGAAGTCCGGCAAAGCCGGACCGCAGCCTTTCCCCCGGCCCAAAGCCCCCGGCGCTCCAAATCACATCGCGACGGTCAAAAAACAAACAAAAAAAACGCCACCCGAAGGTGGCGCCTGATTCTTACTGAGCCGCTGGCTCAGCCGAGTCGGTTGGCGGCTTACGCTCGCCGCCCTCAGGTATTGGCAGGGCTGCTGATGGCGGGGTTCCGCCATCGCTTGAGGCTGGCGCACTGCCGGAGGCCTTGGGTGGGCTCGGCTGTTTGCCGTCCATGATTTCCTGGACTTGCTCTGCGTCGATGGTTTCCCATTCGAGCAAGGCTTTAGCCATGACTTCGACTTTCTCGCGATTGTCTTCGAGAATCTTCTGAGCCAGGGCGTACTGCTCGTCGACGATTCGGCGGATCTCGGAGTCGACTACCTGCATCGTGGAGTCAGACAGACTCGTGGTGCGGGTGACTGAGCGGCCCAGGAAGACTTCGCCTTCGTTTTCGGCGTAGATCATTGGGCTCAAGGCATCAGACATGCCGTAGCGGGTAACCATTTCGCGGGCGATGTTGGTTGCCTGCTCATAGTCGGAGGTTGCGCCGGTGGATTTCTGATCGAGGAACACTTCTTCTGCTACCCGGCCGCCGAATGCCACAGCGACCTGCGCCAATAGCTGCTTAGCCGTGAAGCCGTAGCGATCTTTCTCGGGCAGGAAGAAGGTGACACCCAGGGCTCTGCCGCGCGGGATAATCGTGACCTTGTGAACCGGATCGGCTTCTTTGATCACTTTGCCGACCACGGCGTGGCCAGACTCGTGATACGCCGTGACGATCCGATCTTCTTCGGTCATGACCATGCTGCGACGCTCGGCGCCCATCATGATCTTGTCTTTGGCCTGCTCAAAGTCGTTCATCTCAACCAGACGCGCATTACGCCGGGCTGCGAACAGCGATGCTTCGTTTACGAGATTAGCGAGGTCAGCACCGGAGAAGCCTGGGCAACCACGGGCGATCACGTCGGGGCGAACGTCGGCCGCGATGGGGACCTTACGCATGTGAACATTGAGGATCTGCTCGCGACCGCGAATATCGGGAAGCGGTACGACAACCTGGCGGTCAAAACGGCCGGGACGCATGAGTGCGGGGTCAAGGACGTCTGGACGGTTGGTCGCGGCGATGACGATAATGCCCTGGCCGGTTTCAAAACCATCCATCTCAACCAGCAACTGGTTAAGCGTTTGCTCGCGCTCATCATTGCCGCCACCAAGGCCTGCGCCCCGCTGACGGCCGACCGCGTCAATTTCGTCAATGAAGACAATACACGGCGCATGCTTCTTCGCGTTCTCGAACATGTCGCGAACCCGGGCAGCACCCACACCCACAAACATCTCAACGAAGTCTGAACCCGAGATTGAGAAGAACGGGACTTTTGCCTCGCCGGCGATAGCCTTGGCCAGGAGCGTCTTACCTGTACCCGGTGAACCGACCATCAGAACACCGCGGGGAATTCGGCCACCGAGTTTTTGGAACTTTGACGGATCGCGAAGGAAGTCAACCAGCTCCTGGACCTCTTCTTTGGCCTCATCGCAGCCCGCAACATCGACAAACGTGATGGAGTTGTTGGTTTCGTCCAGCATGCGCGCACGCGACTTACCAAACGAAAACGCACCGCCTCGTCCACCGCCTTGCATCTGACGCATGAAGAACACCCACACGCCAATGAGAAGGAGCATTGGGAACCAGGAGACGAAGATGCTGAACAACAGCGACTGCTCCTCTTCGGGTTTTGCCTCAACGGTGACGCCGTACTTCATCAGGTCGCCCACCATCCAGACATCACTGGGAGCGAATGACGTGACGTATTGACCGTCTCGGGTGCGGCCGCGCAGCGTCTTGCCGTCAATGGTCACTGACTCAAGCTGTCCGTTTTGAGCCTGCTTCATGAACTGCGAGTAGGCAACGTCGTTGCCACGTGCCTGACGGCTGTCAAACTGTTTGAAGACAGTAAAGAGGACAAGTGCGATGACTAGCCAGATTGCTGCCTTGGGGAACATGTTGTTCACTGCTTGCTCCAACTACGAAGAGGATTAATGATTTTACGCATGTTGGGTCATTGCCGCTACTAACAAGCGTTGATAAGTCATTGATTTATTTTGTTGATCTATAAAGAAAAAGCTATCACCAACAGATTGTCGGCGTTTTTCACTCAACAAGAACGCTTAGAGTGACTTAAATACGGTTTCGGCATCTGCAAGGCCCCACTTAAGCCAAGGGTTCGGTCGGCTCAGCCAGGCGCCCCTTTCAACCGCCTGCCGACCAGAAAGGTTTCAGCCGATTCGGCTCTCGAGGCCTGGGGCTTACGCTCACGCACCTGGCTGAAGACAAGTTTGAAGTCTCTAACAATCTGACTAAAACCACTGCCGTGGAAACATTTAATGATCAGCGTCCCCTGGGGCGAAAGACGTGTTCGGGCCAGATCAAGCGCCAGCTCGGCCAGATCCGCCATTCTGGCTGAATCCGCCATCGCAACGCCGCTGAGGTTAGGTGCCATATCTGACACAATCAGATCAAGGGGCTTGTCGTCCAGCAATGACTCCAAAGCCTGGAGAGTTTCGATCTCCCGGAAATCTCCCTGAAAGAAATCGACGCCAGGCACCGCGGCCATCTCCAGGAGATCTAACGCAACAATGCGGGCCCCGGTCATGCGCTTGGCGAGCACCTGCGACCAGGCGCCCGGGGCACTGCCCAGATCAACGGCACGATTGACTGAACCGCGACCAATTTGTTCGGCATCCAGAATTTCAATGAGCTTGTAGGCAGCCCGCGACCGATAACCGTCTCGCTGCGCCTGATTAACGAACGGATCGTTTACGTGCCGGTTCAGCCATTGCTGCTTGCTTTTGTGTTTTGACTTCTTGGCTGCCATTGAATTAGCCGGTAGTGGGGATAAATAGTTGTCGTTGCCCTAGAATGCGGTGGCCGAGGCCTGGTGAAACCAACAATCACGACCACGCCCTTGCCCTGCCCTAGCCCTTAATCTTGCCCCTACCTGCCTTTCTACGAGCCGTCATGACTGACACCCCAACGCCGCTGACCACGCAACAGATCAAGACGCTCAAAGCGCAAGCCCATCATTTGAATCCCGTTGTTATGCTGGGGGCCGCTGGGCTTGCTGACGCCGTGGTGCAGGAAATTGAAGGCGCGCTCACCGCTCACGGCCTCATCAAAATCAAGCTCGGCGGCGAAAACCGGGTCGAGCGGGCTGCGCTCATGGCAGAAATCTGCGCCCGGACCGGCGCTCAGCCCATACAGTCTATTGGCAAGGTCGGAGTAGTTTGGCGTGAAAAGCCGGAAAAATCCGCTGAAAACACCGAATTTGTGACAAAACAAAAGGCCGGTGAACGTGCTGTTAAACGGTCACCGACCGCCAGCAAACCGCGAGCCCGAAGGGCAAAATCAACCCGCAAATAAGGGCCGCTCCTCCCGAGCTCGTACCCGATTATTGGTAACGCACTGCGAGGATTTCATATTCGCGTGTTCCCCCGGGCGCCTGTACTTCAGCGATATCGCCAGACTCTTTGCTGATCAGAGCACGCGCTATCGGGCTGGTGACTGAGATCAGCCCGTCTTTAATACTAGCCTCGTCTTCGCCAACAATCTGGTAGGTCACTTTGTCGCCGCTCTCCTGATCTTCCAGATCAACCATCGATCCGAACACAACCCGGCCATCGGCATCGAGTTCGGCCGGATCAATAATCTGCGCATTAGACAGCTTGGACTCGATTTCGGCAATTCGGCCTTCTACAAACCCCTGTTTCTCTCGCGCAGCATCATATTCAGCGTTTTCCGAAAGATCGCCCTGCGCGCGAGCCTCCGCAATCGCCTGAATCACTGACGGACGTTCAACCGATTTCAAGTTAGCGAGTTCATCGCGCAACAATTCGGCCCCACGAACAGTGATAGGAATGGTCGACATGGCAATCCTTTAGTAAATCGTGCCTTCAAAAAATGACAACGGACCGATAAGCCAGTGTTACTGGCGTCCGGTCCGCTCAACCGCCAGAATATATCGCAAAGCATCGGGCGGGCAAAGCCTGCGGGCATCTCTGGCTGGCGCCGGGCGGGCGTCTACCCCGCCAAACTGCGATGCAACTCCTGCACACTGTAGACATCCATTTTGCTTCGTTTCTGCATGCCTTCCACGACCGCTCGCGCACCCGCCGGTGTCGTGAAGCAGGCCACGCGCTGGGCCAGCGCAGTGGTGCGGATAGAGCGAGAATCAGTGACAGCATTGCGCCGGTCTTCCACTGTGTTGATCACCATCGCAATCTCGCCATTGATCAGCATATCAACCACATGAGGCCGGCCCTCAAGCACCTTGTTGACGCGCTTGACAGGTAAGTCAGCCGCCTGCAGCGCCTTCGCTGTACCCGAGGTGGCAAACAAACTGAAGCCAAGTTCGTGTAGCTGGCGGGCGGCCGGCAAGATGCCTTCTTTGTCGCTGTCGCGAACCGAAATAAACACGCCTCCCGACTCAGGCAGAGAAACGCTCGCCCCCATTTGGGACTTCATGAACGCCTCACCAAAGCTCTTACCGACACCCATGACTTCGCCGGTGGACTTCATCTCAGGCCCCAGAATCGTATCGACACCGGGGAACTTGGTGAACGGGAAAACGGCCTCTTTGACGCTGTAGTAGCTGGGTGTGATTTCGGTGGTAACGCCTTGCTCATCAAGCGACCGGCCCGCCATACAACGTGCGGCAATCTTGGCAAGCGGCAGACTGGTTGCTTTTGAAACATACGGGACAGTTCTGGACGCGCGTGGATTGACCTCAAGCACATACACGGTTGCATCTTCGGCATTGGCACTGCTTTTTTGAATCGCAAACTGGACATTCATCAGTCCAATCACGCCCAGCGCCTTCGCCATTAAGCCTGTCTGGCGTTTGAGCTCATCGACAAGTGCCGTCGTTAGCGAATATGGAGGCAATGAGCAAGCCGAGTCACCCGAATGCACGCCGGCCTGCTCGATATGCTCCATGACACCGCCGATCAAGACTCGCTCGCCATCACAAATGCAGTCAACGTCCACTTCAATCGCATCATTGAGAAAGCGATCAAGCAATACTGGGCTGTCATCACTGACCTTAACCGCCTCACGCATGTAGCGCTCAAGATCGGTCTGCTCATGCACGATTTCCATCGCACGGCCACCCAGCACATAGCTTGGCCGCACAACGAGCGGATAGCCGATCTCTTCAGAAAGGCGCAGGGCTTCGGCTTCGGTTCGCGCCGTGCGATTGGGTGGCTGGCGCAGCTTCAATTCGTTAAGCAATTGCTGGAATCGTTCCCGGTCTTCGGCCATGTCGATTGACTCGGGCGATGTGCCGATGATGGGCACGCCGTTTGCCTCAAGCGCAAGCGCAAGTTTCAACGGCGTCTGCCCGCCAAACTGCACGATCACGCCTTCAGGCTTTTCAATTTCGACCACTTCCAGCACGTCTTCGAGCGTCAAGGGCTCGAAGTACAGCCGGTCTGAGGTGTCGTAGTCGGTAGACACCGTCTCCGGGTTGCAGTTGACCATGATGGTCTCAAAGCCGTCTTCTTTCAGCGCAAACGCTGCATGCACACAGCAGTAATCAAATTCAATTCCCTGCCCTATGCGGTTGGGCCCGCCACCGAGCACCATGATTTTGCGCTTGTCAGTCGGTTCCGATTCGTCTTGCTCTTCATAGGTGGAATAAAGATAGGCCGTGCTGGTCGCAAACTCCGCCGCGCAGGTATCGACTCGCTTATAAACCGGCCGTACGCCGAGACTGTGACGGTGCGCCCTGACCTGGGCCTCATCCGACTTCATCAGCCATGCCATGCGCCGATCGGAAAAACCCATGCGCTTGATGTAGCGCATCGTGACCGCATCAATCGACTCGAGCGATTCTTTTTCGAGCGCGAGTTCAACATTGACGATTTCTTCGATCTGCTCCAGAAACCACGGGTCAATACGGGTCAGGCGATTCACCTCGTCCAGATCAAGCCCCTGTGCAAACGCGTCACCGACATACCAAATGCGCGCAGGCCCAGGTTCACCAAGCTCCTTCTCCAGTTCCTGGCGGTCGGTGGTCATTTGATTCAGACCATCGACACCAGTTTCAAGGCCGCGCATGGCTTTTTGCAGACTCTCCTGAAAAGTGCGCCCGATAGCCATCACCTCACCGACCGATTTCATCTGCGTGGTCAAGCGTGAATCTGCCTGCGGAAACTTCTCAAACGCAAACCGCGGAATCTTTGTCACGACATAGTCGATTGTCGGCTCAAAGGATGCTGGCGTTGCGCCCCCGGTAATATCATTGGCGAGTTCGTCAAGCGTGAAGCCCACCGCGAGCTTTGCCGCAATCTTGGCAATGGGAAAACCCGTCGCCTTCGAAGCAAGTGCTGAGGAACGGGAAACGCGAGGATTCATCTCAATGACGATGAGCCTGCCGTTCTCGGGATTAACTGCAAACTGAACATTCGAGCCACCGGTCTCAACACCGATCTCGCGCAAAATCGCAATCGATGCATTGCGCATCAGTTGATATTCTTTGTCGGTCAGAGTCTGCGCGGGCGCAACTGTAATGCTGTCGCCCGTATGCACGCCCATTGGGTCCAGGTTTTCAATCGAGCAAACGATAATGCAGTTATCGAGCCGATCACGTACCACCTCCATCTCGTACTCTTTCCAGCCGATCATGGATTCTTCAATGAGTAACTCATTGGTTGGCGATGCTTCTAGCCCGCGCCGGCAGATCATTTCAAATTCTTCGGCGTTATAGGCAATGCCGCCGCCACTGCCCCCAAGTGTGAAACTCGGGCGAATAATGACCGGAAAGCCAAGTCGTTTTTGCACATCCCAGGCATCGGCAAGGGAATGTGCGATACCCGAGCGCGCTGAATCAAGCCCGATACTGGTCATCGCCTGCTTGAATTTCAATCGGTCTTCAGCCTTGTCAATCGCTGCCGGCGAGGCGCCAATCAGTTGCACCCCATACTTGTTCAACACACCTTCACGATTCAAATCGAGCGCACAATTCAACGCCGTCTGCCCGCCCATTGTTGGCAGCACCGCATCAGGCTTTTCTTTGGCGATAATTCGTTCGACCACCTGCCAGGTGATGGGCTCAATATAAGTGCAGTCGGCCATCTCCGGATCGGTCATGATGGTCGCCGGATTGCTATTGACCAGTATGACGCGGTAACCCTCTTCACGAAGTGCTTTGCACGCCTGTGCCCCCGAGTAATCAAACTCGCAGGCCTGACCAATAACGATCGGGCCAGCACCAAGTATCAGGATGGATTTCAGATCAGTACGCTTGGGCATGGTGCCTCATTAATTGACCGTTTCGGGAGTAGCCAGATTGCGCGCTTCATTGAGCATCTGACGACCACGGGTTTCAGGAAATTCGACTAGAGCGCGCTCCATGTCGCGCGACAAATTGGAGTGACGAACCATCGGCAAGCGCACAATTTCTTTGCCGTTACCACGCACGATGCGCTGGGCACCGCCAATCACCGTAAAGCTGCCGAGATAAGTGGTGTGGCCATTGCGTACTTCAAAGCCGGGCGCATTGGCAAACTTCACTGTCGTCCGCTCACCATCTGCCAACGCTGACACTTCAAGCAAACGAGCGCTATGGAGTTTCCATCGGCCTTCCGGCAATTCAGCAATCGCCGGCAAGTCTCGGGCCACCACTTCAAACGCCTTGAGTTTTAGCTTTGTCTCACCACACAACCGAGCCTCGCAATCAAGTGCCACTGTTAGCTCGCGTTTTTCACCGGTTTTTTCAGCCTCAAAGGCTAGGGTTAGTGCCGAGCCCGATTGCAGGCCCGAGCCGCGCGTCATGCCCACACTGAGCACCAGCATCGCAGTCTTGGCGGCTTGCTCACGTTGCTTGGCCAGCCGCATGGCTTCCTCATCCATAAGCGATGCGCCGGCCGGCCCCGAATCCTGAATCAGAACACCGTCGCGAGTGTCGGCTCGTTCAATAGGTGCTGGTAATTGTCCTCGTTCAATATCGTCGACTGAGCGGGGTTGTAGGTATTGGCAAGCCGAAAGCGAGCCAATCACAAAAACCGCTGTCACGAAAGCCACAGCGCGCTCGATCAGCCCTTGCTGTCGGTTGCGATCAATTTGGTCACAAGATCGAATGGACATGGCTTTAAGTCTCGTTAAAAACCTCAAGACTGCGAGGTGGCTTCGAGCGGCGCCTTACTCGTCATGAGTTCACAAAAACGATCAAACAGCGTGCGGATATCGTGCGGACCAGGGCTCGCTTCGGGGTGGCCCTGAAAACAAAACGCCGGTACGTCGGTACGCGCCAACCCTTGAACCGTGCCGTCAAACAGCGACGTATGAGTCAGTCGCAAATTCTCCGGCAGGCTGTCCGAGTCAACCGCGAAGCCGTGGTTCTGGCTCGTAATGAAAACGCGGCCCGTGTCATGATCTTTGACCGGATGATTCGCACCGTGGTGACCGTTTTTCATTTTCATCGTGCGTGCACCTGACGCCAGCGCCATGATTTGGTGGCCAAGGCAAATGCCAAACAGCGGCATTTTTTTGGCCATCAGGGCCTGCGCTAACTCGATCGCATAGTCACAAGGTTCAGGGTCGCCAGGGCCATTCGAAAAAAAGACACCATCCGGTCCGTGCGCCAT
Organism: Burkholderiaceae bacterium; assembly: GCA_045106815.1. Classification (GTDB taxonomy): domain Bacteria; phylum Pseudomonadota; class Gammaproteobacteria; order Burkholderiales; family Burkholderiaceae_E; genus JAUIAI01. The sequence continues at coordinate 313,749 of JBGCFG010000003.1, forward strand.
CACCTCGCTCAATGTGGCCTGAGCAGGCAACACGATGACTTCACAGCCGCGATCAGCCAGCAGACGCAAAATATTGCGCTTGACGCCAAAATCTAGCGCTACAACTTTGAAGCGCTTTGACGGTCCCGGCAAATGCCCTTCGCCTAGTACCCATGTGCCCTCAGTCCACTCGTAGGCCTCACTCACACTGACCTCTCGGGCCAGGTCAAGTCCGGCCAGGCCTCCAAAGGCCTTTGCCTGCTCAATCGCGCCGGCAACATCGATAGTTTGGCCCACCTCAGCCGCGACGAGACAACCGGCCTGCGCGCCTTTCTCTCGCAAATGACGCGTGAGTGCCCGGGTATCAAGACCGGCCATACCGACTGTGCCTGTGCGCGAAAGGTAACTCGACAGATCACCCTCAGCCCGCCAGTTCGAAATTCGACGAGGGACATCCCGCACCAGCAAACCGGCCGCCTGAATCTGGGTGCTCTCCTCATCTTCAAGGGTAACGCCGGTGTTACCAATATGCGGATACGTTAAGGTGACAAGCTGGCGGCAATAACTCGGATCAGTCAGTATTTCCTGATAACCGGACATGGCCGTGTTGAACACCACTTCGCCAACCATTGAACCGGTGGCACCAATGGCGTAGCCGCAATAGGTCGTACCGTCTGCAAGGGCGAGCACGGCGGGTGGAAGAACGGGAAGCAATGGGGGCTCCGAAATCGCGGTCGGGACAAAGGACAGCACAAACGCCGGCGCAAACGCCGATGGCTATGGGTCGCAGGTCGGCCGTCTGGCAGCCGACCATTTTTTAATCACCGAGATTGTAGCAGCCCCGACCGGTCCTACCGCGCGCCTGACACGGTGGTTTACACCGCCCCTTTGTCCTTTAAAGCGCTTTGCTGCTCAGGGGACACACCCAGCTCAGTCAGCACTTCCTCGGTATGCTCTCCGAGTGCTGGTCCCAGCCAGCGTGTTGCGCCCGGTGTTGCTGAAAATTTAGGCACCACACCTGGCACCGCAATGGGCGTACCGTCGGGCATCGCATGGCTTTCAATCATGCCCCTGGCCTCAAACTGTGCATCGGACGACCAATCGGCAGCGCTGTAAATACGGCTCGCCGGAACGTCAGCTTCGGCAAGCTGTGCAAGCCCTTCATCCAGCGTCTTGCTCGCCGTCCACTCGCTGATGGCTGCATCAAGCATATCGGCCTGAGCGCTTCTGCCGGCGTTATCTGCGAGCGCAGGGTCGTCGGCCAGATCTGCTCGGCCTATCACGCCCATCAATCGCTTGTAAATTGAATCACCATTAGCGCCAATCACCAGATGCCCACCGTCGAGGGTCGGATAGGTATTGGACGGCACGATGCCCGTGAGGTTTGTTCCCGTCCGCTCGCGAACGACGCCATAGCGCTCGTATTCGGGCAACGTACTTTCCATCGTGTTGAAGACCGCTTCATACAAGGCGACATCAACAATCTGGCCTTCGCCGGTTTCGTGCCGATGATGCAATGCCGCCAGGCCACCGATCACAGCATGCAGTGCGGCGATAGTGTCGCCAATTGAGATGTTCATTCGCACAGGTGGCCGGTCGGGAAAGCCGGTCACATAGCGCATTCCTCCCATTGACTCGGCAATCGACCCGAACCCCGGGCGCTCGCGGTATGGGCCGGTTTGCCCGTACCCCGACAAGCGCACCAGGATCAGCCCGGGGTTATCTTTGCGCAAGGTTTCAAAGTCCAGCCCCCATTTTTCGAGCGCGCCGGGACGAAAGTTCTCAATGATGATGTCGCAACGAGCGGCCAGTTGACGCACGATGTCCGCGCCTTCTGGTTGCCGTAAGTCAACGGTGATGGATCGCTTATTCCTAGCCTGGACATACCACCAGAGCGACGTGCCTTCAGGGTCGTCGGGATGGAGCTTGCGCCACTTTCGCAAAGGGTCGCCGCCGCTCGAACCATCGCGCGGCGGCGGCTCCACTTTGATAACGTCGGCGCCAAAATCACCAAACAATCGGGCAGCAAACGGGCCGGCGATTAGTTGGCCAAGTTCCAGCACGCGAACACCTGATAAACAACCGGGCGTTGGCATTTGGGCCGATGGTGAAGCACTACTCATGGGTCATTCCTTTCATTTCGGGGTTAGCGCCGATCACGCATGGCCTGGGCAATCGCGCTGGCGTCCACATACTCCAATTCACTGCCGACCGGCACGCCTCTGGCCAGGCGCGTTACCGTTAGGCCACGCGCCGTAAGTAACTCCTGAACGTAGTGGGCTGTCGCCTCTCCCTCTTGAGTAAAGTTGGTTGCCAGAATCACCTCTTTCACCTTGCCATCATCCGCGCGGGCAACCAATTGGTCGAGGCTGATGTCATCAGGGCCGATGCCATCGAGTGGCGACAATCGACCCATCAGAACAAAGTAGCGGCCATCAAAGGACAGCGTTTGCTCAACGACGGCTTGATCTGCCGGGGATTCCACCACACACAAGAGATCGTCGCGCCGTTTGGGCGACTGGCAGGTTTCACAGACGGGCTGGTCGGTCAGCGTATTGCAAAGACTGCAATGACTGATTCGCTCAAGTGCCTGCTGCAGCGCTTCGCTTAGATGCCCGGCTGCCTCGCGGTCGCGCTGCATGAGGTGATAGGCAAAACGTTGAGCGGTTTTGACGCCTACGCCAGGAAGTCGCCGCAAAGCGGCCACCAGCGTTTCAAGGGCAGCAGGGGTTGCAGCGGCCAACGTTAGAACGGTAGCTTAAAGCCGGGCGGCAGGCCCATCCCGGAGGTCATTTTGCCCATCCGTTCCTGGGCGGTGCTTTCAGCGCGGCGCAAACCATCATTGATTGCAGCAACCACCAGATCTTCAAGCATCTCTCGGTCATCTTCAAAAAGACTTGGGTCAATCTCGAGGCCACGAATTTCATTGCGGCAGGTCAGGCTCACCTTGACCAGGCCGGCGCCGGACTCGCCGGTTACTTCAACATTGGCCAACTCCTCCTGGGCCTTGGCCATGTTTTCCTGCATCTGCTGCGCCTGCTTCATCAGGCCGGCAAGTTGTCCTTTCATCATGATGATCTACCTCGAATGTTGCGTTGGTTCTGAATCCAGTGGTCGAATCGAATCGGGCACGATCTGCCCGTCAAACTCGTCCAGCAGCGTTTGAACAAATGGATCAGACTCAATGGTCTCACGAGCCTGGGCCAAGCGGACTTGCTGATCGGCATGATCCCTGCCGACGGCGGTATCGCCTTGCACAGCGCCGACGGTGACATCGAAAGTCACCGCCCGCCCGAGGTACTCGCTGACGGCCTGCTGGGCCTTGCCAATCACAGCAGGGTCCGCAAGCGGCGCAATCGGCACCGTTAGGCAATAGGTATCGTCGGCTATGCCAGTGCATTCACTTTGGCGCATGAATTGCCCAAGGCGACCGCCCAGCTTAAGCGCAACGGCAAGCGACGGCCAATCAGTCTCGTGATGCTGACGTGTCGAAGCTGAAGTAGATGGCTGGGTCTGATCCGTTTGGGTCTGATCAGCTTGAACCAGCGTAGAGCTGTTCACCAATGGATCTGACTCATTGGCCGCTTCTTCGAGCCAACGTTCGTCCTGATCGTTGGCGGCCTGAGTGGGCGCCGGCACGGGGACTTGATCGGACGCCCGACTCGTCTCCATTGGCACTACCTGCTCAGCGTTGCCACTCACAGGCTCAGGCGTTGACGCCTGAGTGCCGGAAGCCGCAAGTGCCGCTCTTAGCGCCGAGCTTCTGCGGGGCGCAGGCGTGTGTAAGGCTGATCCGTTTGAGTCAACAGAAGATGCATCCGGCGCCCGGCTCCTCCCGGAAGTGGCATCGGCATTTCCTGCCAGCGCGGCACGAGCCGCGGCTGCCGGCGATCTTGCTGTGCCCGTCGCCGGAGCCTGATTGGAAGCCCCTTGATTGGAAGCGGATCGATCAGACTGCGTTTGGCTGGATCCGGTATTCGACGAGTCACCCGACGCCTGAGTCGCCACCGATGGCCTCGCATCATCGACCTTGGCCAGACGCGATCCCGCTTCAGATCCGGGCACACCACTGCTCCGCTGGCGACTGACGGCGCCGGGGCCTGGGCTGCCATTGCCAGATGAAGCTTCGTCAAGGCTGAACGCCACCAACCGAAGCAAAGCCATCGTGAGTCCGCTGCGAACATCTGGAGCAAGCGGCAGATCCCGACGGGCATAAATCAGTATCTGATAGAAAACCTGCAGATCATGGTCAGCAAAAGATTGCGCCCACTTCTCAACCACTGATCCTGGCTCAACCGCAGCTGAAGCCTGACCTGCGACGGCCATTTCACTGACGGCCTGTGCTAGTTCGCTTAACAGGCTGTCGGCGCCCGCATTTTGGTCAGCGACTTCATCAGCAATCGTGACCAGCGCCTGCGCATCACGCTCGGCAAGTGCGGCAAACACGCGTTCAAGATGGTCCGCATCGACTGTGCCCAGCATCTCGCGAACCTGAGTCTGACGGACCTCGCCGGCACCATAGGCGATAGCCTGATCGAGTAGCGATAGCGAATCCCTCATGCTCCCGGCGGCCGCGCGGCCAATCAGCGGCAGCGCTGCTTCATCAAAGGGGATGTCTTCCGCGGTCAGGATGGTTTGCAGATGCCCTGCAATAGCGGGCGCGTGCATATTACGCAAATTGAGTTGCATGCACCGGGACAAGACCGTGACCGGCACTTTCTGTGGATCGGTCGTTGCCAGGATAAACAACACATGCGGCGGCGGCTCTTCAAGGGTCTTGAGCATCGCGTTAAATGCATGGGCTGTGAGCATATGCACTTCATCAATCACATAGACTTTGTAACGCCCGGCTGTTGGCGCATAGACCGCGTTGTCCAGCAATTGAGCCATTTCATCGACGCCTCGATTCGATGCGGCGTCCAACTCGAGGTAATCCACAAATCGACCGACATCGATTTCAGTGCAAGCGTTGCACTCGCCGCAGGGCGTCGGACTCATGCCTTGCTCGCAGTTCACCGCCTTGGCGAGGATCCTGGCGATAGTGGTCTTACCCACGCCACGAGTGCCGGTAAACAAGTAGGCATGGTGCAAACGCCCAGTTTTCAGGGCATGGTCGAGAGCGCGCACCACGTGATCCTGGCCGACCAGAGTCTCGAATGTACGGGGACGCCACTTACGGGCAAGAACCTGATGCGACATATCTCTTCAATGACGGCATTGATGGCGCTGGTCTCTCACCCGCGCAAATAAGGCAGGCCAAAGCGGCCAGGCGTCGCCCGTTGGCTCAAGCAATAACGAGCCAAGTGCCACGAGCCAACTGCCGCCGGGCGCAAATAAAATGGGCGATAGACAGCAAAAATGAGGTGGGCGAGCCTGGTCTCCGGCACTTGTCAGACTTGACGGTGGCTGCTTCCTTCCGGACCTGACCAATTACGACAGGTAACAATGCGAAGGGGCCCGCCCATTTGAATTCTATCAGTCTGCCCATATCATGTGCTCTAGGACAGAATTTTGTCTTGATGCCTTTTTGCGATGCGCCGGACGTGGGCGCGTCGAATTCCCCTGATCGACCGGAGATCCCACCCAAATGACCATCACTCAAGTCAGCGACACCAATTTCGACACCGAAGTGCTCAACGCTGACAAACCTGTTCTTGTTGATTATTGGGCCGAATGGTGTGGTCCGTGCAAGATGATCGCCCCTATTCTGGATGAAGTGGCTGCTGATTACAGCGACAAGATCAAGGTTGCAAAAGTTAATGTCGATGAGAACCAGGCTACGCCGCAGCGGTTCGGCATCCGCGGGATCCCGACACTGATGCTGTTCAAGAACGGTCAGCTGGTCGATACCAAGGTTGGCGCTTTGTCTAAATCCCAGCTCACCCTGTTTCTCGACAGTCACCTGTAACTAGGCGACTTTTGGTGCGCTTTAGCTGCGCCCCCAAGACTTTTTTGCCAGGCATCTCCGCCAACTGCTTGTTGAGCACGGCACGGCGGTCACCTGGCCATCGTTAACTCGGGGGCGCTAGCGCAACGACCCTTGTACCGACGCCAAAGCAACCCAGGCTGGGCAGATTGCGCCAGGTTGGCTTGTTAGGGTAGGCCGACAATCACGATGTAGACATCCGCCCGGAATGCCTGTATCTTCCCGGCAAGTTTGCGTTCGCAGACACATCGGTTGATCATATGAGACGTCGCCGGTGGCGGAGGGGCGCCAAAACCATTGAGGTTCAATGCCCTGCTCACCCGATTGAATAGATCGCTTTTTTCGCCGAACATTGAGCTTCGCTGAAATCGAACTTTCGATCGGTCCCCGCGCCTGAGACCTATCTGCCTGGCAACCAATCCCCCGGAACATCCTTGTGAGCAGCCTGCCGGTGAGCGGTATCCGCCGGAATTCTAAAAGCAGTTGATCGTTTTGGTCGCGCAGATATCCTGCGTTCAGAAGCGTCGACTGTCACGAACGGCTCAAATTTGTGAACTCCGGATTAGCGATACGCACCCTGGCACTTCGCGTTGTGTTTTCACCGTTATCTAATTTCAATCAAAGTCATCAGCGCTAACCCATCCGACTCTCGACTGCCTCAAGCCGCCGAGCGTCGACACTGGTGTATCGCCTGAATAAAGACCGGGCATTGCCCGGCGGGACACTGTCGTCATGCATTTATCCGAACTCAAAGCACTGCACGTTTCCGAGCTGCTTGAGATGGCCAGCGAGCTCGAAATCGAGAACGCTAACCGGCTTCGCAAGCAAGAGCTCATGTTTGCGATCCTCAAGCGCAAGGCCAAGGCCGGGGACGCAATTTTTGGAGATGGCGTGCTGGAGGTTTTGCCAGACGGCTTCGGCTTCTTGAGATCACCCGAGACCTCGTATCTCGCCAGTCCCGACGACATTTATATTTCACCGTCCCAGATTCGCAGATTCAACCTGCACACCGGTGATTCGATAGAAGGCGAAGTCCGCACGCCTAAGGATGGCGAACGCTACTTTGCGCTCGTTAAAGTTGACAAAATCAACGACGAAACCCCCGACAAGAGCAAGCGCAAGATCCTGTTCGTCAACCTCACGCCGCTGCATCCCAATGAGGTCATGACGCTTGAGCGGGATATCAAAGCCGAAGAGAACATTACAGGTCGCATCTGCGACATGATTGCGCCAATCGGCAAAGGGCAAAGAGGTCTGATCGTGGCACCGCCCAAGTCAGGCAAGACGGTCATGCTGCAACACATTGCTCATGCCATCACGTCAAACCAGCCTGATGTCTACTTGATTGTGTTGCTCATTGACGAGCGGCCTGAGGAAGTCACCGAAATGCAAAGATCGGTGCGCGGCGAAGTGGTTTCATCCACGTTTGATGAGCCCGCGACTCGCCACGTACAGGTGGCTGAGATGGTGATTGAAAAAGCCAAGCGCCTGGTTGAGCACAAGAAAGATGTTGTGATTCTGCTCGATTCGATTACCCGCCTGGCCCGCGCGTACAACACGGTTGTCCCTGCTTCAGGCAAGGTGCTGACCGGCGGTGTAGATGCCAATGCGCTGCAGCGTCCCAAGCGGTTCTTTGGTGCCGCCCGCAATATCGAGGAAGGCGGTTCGCTCACGATCATCGCAACCGCCCTGGTCGATACCGGCAGCCGCATGGATGAGGTGATTTACGAGGAGTTCAAAGGCACGGGCAACATGGAAATCCACTTGAATCGTCGAATGATGGAAAAACGGGTCTATCCGGCCATCGACATCAATAGATCCGGAACACGGCGCGAAGAGTTACTGATCCCACCCGACAAGCTGCAAAAGGTTTGGATTCTGCGCAAGCTCCTACACGATATGGACGAACTCCAGGCTATGGAATTCATGCTCGACAAGATGCGCCAAACCAAGAACAACCAGGAATTCTTCGACCTCATGAACCGGGGGCGCTAGCCATAGAACCCCTTAACATGCTAAATTTGCGGGTTACCTGAATAGCGCCACTCAGGCGGAGGTTTTGCGCTCCATACGAGCGTTCACCGCAGCGCCGGGCACCCCATCCAACTGATTCTTAAGTCCAAACCACTATGAAAGAAGGCATCCACCCGAATTACCGCGACGTTGTCTTTCAAGACATGTCCAACGGCTCGACGTTCATCACGCGGTCAACCGTTTCGACGCGCGAAACCATCAAGTGGGAAGATGGTAATGAGTACCCACTTGTGAAACTTGAGATGACATCAGAGTCGCATCCGTTTTACACGGGCGCGCAGCAGCGAGTTCGCGAAACCGGCCGGGTTGAGAAATTCCGCCAGAAATTCGCTCGCAAGAGTTAGTCACGCAGACACTGCAGCAGCAAAGCACCGCAGTAGAGCAAAGGGCGCCGAATCGGCGCCCTTTTAGCGTCTGATCGGCGCGCACATTTGACGTCTTGCAATCTGGCAAGCGTTAGCGACTGACAATTTACTCACCGCGTTAGGCAGCAACTGATCAACAAGGCGGTACAGTTTCACCTGCCGACATCTTTGTTGTCCTCTATGCGCTCATTTATTGTCACTAGCAATCAAGCCCGCAAGCTTCCTCGGTGGGGCTTATTGCTTTTGTGTTTGTTGTACATCCTGCCGGGCCTGCTTGGCCGCGATCCATGGCGAGTTGCTGATGCAACAGGCTTTGGGGTTGCTTACACGATGTACACAGGCACCCTTATCGACTGGCTTGTCCCCAATGTAGCGGGCCAGACGATGCCCGGCGAAGGCCCACTACCGTTTGCGCTGGCCGCCGCTTTCGCCTGGGTCATGGCATGGTTTGCGCCGGCTGTGACAACAGCTTTCGGTTTCGAGATCACCCCGCACCTGTCAGTGCGTCTCGCCGCAGCCATCGGTCTATTCGTCATGCTGGCGTCGATGTGGCGCGCGATATACCTGCTGGCCCGACGCCCAGGGATTGTGCCGACCGACCCACTAGGGGCGGGCGCCTCGCCAACTGATTTTGCAAGAGCGATTGCCGACTCTGGCCTGCTCGTTCTAATTGCCACGTTCGGGCTCATTGCGCGCATGCATGAAACGACGGCAGCGGCGGCCCAAGTCACTTTTGTCAGCCTGTTCGTCCTCGGCCTAGCCATTTCACTTGATTCGCCACGACGCGGCACCATTCTTGCGGCGCTCGCGATTGGCGCCTCAATGGCAACCCGCGGCCTGCCAGTTGCCCTGCCGATGTTGCTGACCTGGCTGGTGTTGTTATGGGTTTCGCAACCGTTTACGCTGGTCCGTGGCACCGCCCTTAGAGTCGGCTTGCCGTTGGCAATCGGCACGAGCCTGATTTGGCCCGCACTGCTGATTGCAAATGGTTCAACTGAGGCACTCGTGTTTCTGGCGCAGTGGATTCACTGGAATCTGTCGGCAATCGATTGGCCTGGCGCTGACAATTTTGTTTATGCGGCGCGCTACATGCCATGGTTCTTCTGGCCGGCGTGGCCGTTGGCGGCCTGGGCACTTTATCGCTGGGCTGATCGGTTTGGCCAGCCTGCCGTCGCACTGCCAACGTTTCTGGCGATCACGATGACGATGGTCGCCCTATCCGCGAGCAAACCTGGCGAGCAATGGCTCATCACGACGGCCCTGCCTATTGCTGCACTTGCCGCCATTGGACTACCCACGCTGTCTCGCGCCGTGGTCAATTTGATCGATTGGTTTGCGGTCATGCTGTTTAGTTTTTTTGGTTTTGCCATCTGGGCTTATTGGCTCGCCTACACCACTGGCTGGCCGCCGAGAATGGCCAACAGCGCTCGCGAACTGGCCCCTGACTCGCTGGTCCACTGGAGCCCGGTTGATCTCGGCCTTGCACTGACTGCCAGCCTTGCGTGGCTGTTGCTTGTGCGCTGGCGAATTTCGCGGCAGCCGCCGGTGATCTGGCGGGCCGTCGTGCTGTCATCGGGGGGGCTTTGCCTGGCGTGGTTCTTGTTAATGACGCTTTGGCTGCCGGTCTTTAACGAGCGCAACACTTATCGGGATATGGCCGATGAAATCGCAGCGTTTGTACCGCCTGAGCACCCATGTGTGGAGTCTCGATCACTCGGGTCGGCCGAGCGCGCGTCCCTCAATTACTTTGCAGGTCTGCGCTATGGCGACGGTTCACAGCCCTGTCAGTTTCTACTAGTGCAGGACACCGGTCTGGCATCTCGCGTTGCAGCGCCCAACGAGCCCGGCTGGCGACTGGTATGGGAAGGCCGCCGCAGACCCCGGGCCAATGACCGGCTCAGACTCTACATATTGTCTGATGCTGCTGATGGCATCACCAGAAAGTGATCCCGGTAGTGGCGTAACTCATCGATCGATTCAATGATGTCTGCCAGCGCTGTGTGTGCCCCGCGTTTGTTAAACGCGCGGGCGATTTGCGGCTGCCAACGTTTGCACAACTCTTTCAGCGTGCTGACATCCAGGTTGCGGTAATGGAAATAATCCTCAAGCGCTGGCATGTAGTTCGCCATGAAACGCCGGTCCTGGCAGATTGAGTTACCGCACATCGGGCTGGCTTTTGCGGGCACCCAGGCTTTCATGAATTCGAGCATTTTTTGCTCTGCTGCCGCCTCATCCAGAGTCGAGGCCTTTACCCGGTCAATCAGCCCCGACCGTGAATGAGTGCTCTGGTTCCACTTATCCATAGCCGCCAGTCGTTCATCAGACTGATGAACAGCTAGCGCCTCAGACTGCGCAAGCACCTCAAGTTTGCTATTCGTGATGACGATCGCGACTTCGATAATGCGGTCGTCCGCCGGGCTCAATCCGGTCATTTCCATATCGAGCCAGGCAAGGTGATTCGGGTCGCAATTAGCTTGCTGTGACATACTGTCCTCCTGCCCAAATTGTTGCACGAGCCCTTGTATGACGGCGAACGCTTTGTCGATTCTGTTTGTTTTCGCACTCATTGCGAATGCCCTGGTCAAACTCTGGCTGGCGACGCGTCAGATCCGCCATGTCGCCGGCCACCGGTCTGCAGTGCCGCCGGCGTTTGCTGAGCAGATCTCGCTCACATCTCATCAGCGCGCCGCTGATTACACGATTGCGAAAGTCCGTTTTCAACTCATTGAGTTTGCAGTCAGCACGGCGGTGTTAGTGGGGTTCACTTTGCTCGGAGGCGCTCAGTGGATTTATGAACTCTGTGCGCAGTGGCTGCCTGAATCACCTTGGACAGCACAGGTGGTGTTTTTAATCGCGGCAATGGCGTTGCTAGGCCTTGTCGATATCCCCTTCTCGCTTTATCGGCAGTTTCGCCTTGAGAAGCGATTTGGCTTCAATCGCATGACGCTTGGCCTATATCTGAGTGACCTAGTCAAAGGGACTCTCATTGGGGCATTAATTGCGGTCCCGATGGCAGGCTTAGTGATCTGGTTGATGCAGTCTGCCGGGCAGTGGTGGTGGCTAGCCACCTGGATCGTCTGGACAGTATTCAGCCTTACGCTGATGGTGATCTACCCCACGGTTATTGCCCCTCGATTCAATAAGTTTGAGCCCATGCCTGACAACGCTCTGCGCCAACGCGTGGAAGCTTTACTAAAGCGCTGCGGGTTTACGTCACAGGGACTATTCGTCATGGATGGTTCACGCCGGTCAAGCCACGGCAATGCCTATTTCACTGGCTTTGGCAGGGCCAAGCGCATTGTCTTTTTCGACACCCTGATTTCTCGACTCAATGGCGAACAGATTGAGGCGGTGCTGGCTCATGAACTGGGTCACTTCAAGCACAAGCACATCACCAAGCGCCTGGCGATGAGCCTTTTGACCAGCTTTGCTGGCTTGGCGCTGCTTGGATGGCTTGCGACTCAGCCCTGGTTTTATGCGGGTCTGGGCATGAGCCCAGGGCAAATTGGCTTCGAAGCGCCCGCCCTGCTGCTCTTCTTGTTGGTCGTGCCTGTTTTCACTTTCATGCTGCGCCCGTTAATGAGTAGCCTGTCTCGTAAAGACGAGTTCGAAGCAGATGCGTTCGCGGCCGAGCAAACCCGGGCAGATGATCTGGTTAGCGCGCTGGTCCGACTCTATGAAGATAACGCATCGACGCTGACCCCCGACCCACTACATTCGGCTTTTTATGACTCACACCCCAGCGCGAATGAGCGGGTCGCGAGGCTTCTCGGGTCGACCAAGATCACAACCGGCACCCAGACAGCGGGCGCCTAACGCGGGCGGATCAATCGTTCATGGCATCAGCGGCCATTGACCAAGCGGTTGTGACGGCGGCCTTTGGCCGGCGCTACCTGGTACGCAATCTCGCGACACTGACAGAGCAACTCGCCATGGCTCAGGGCCGCGATTTGGGTCTTGCAGTTGGGGATATCGTCACAACCAAACCTGCTGGCGCAGACGAACTCATCGTGACCCAGCGTGGCAAACGGCGGAGTGAACTGATGCGTAGCGTTGCTCGGCGTACGAAAGTCCTGGCAGCGAACATTGATCAGGTGGCTCTCGTGATCTCACCCGAGCCTCACTACTCGGAAGAAATCGTTTTGCGCGTCATGATCGCGTCGCACTCGGCGAACCTGCCACTCATTATCCTGGCCAACAAGCAAGACCATGCCAGATTTAAGACGATAGAACCTCGGCTGCGCTTGTTCGAATCAATTGGCGTCACGGTTTACCGAGTCAGCGCAAAGGAAGCCTCGGAGCAGGCCAGAAAAAGTATCTCCGGACAACTCGCCAATCGATGCAGTTTGCTGTGCGGCGAATCCGGCATGGGTAAATCGACACTACTGAACTTGCTCGTGGCAAACGCCAATCAGCGCACTGAAACGATTTCAGCTGCCTTGAAAAGTGGCAAACACACGACGACTTCCAGTCGACTGTTTGATCTGAACGATTTGCCTGAGGGGCCCGGCACCCTGATTGATTCGCCCGGCTTTCAGCAGTTTGGCCTGGCCCATTTATCGAGTTCGCAAAGAGAGCACGCGATGCCTGAGTTTGAGGATTACCTGGGCCAGTGCCGTTTTCACAATTGCCGCCATTTGGATGAACCCGGTTGTGCCATTCGCGAGGCAGTTACTGATGGTGACATTGACTCACTACGTTACAAGCTCTTTCTACAACTGGCAGAGCACGACTGACCTTACGCCAGGTATCACGCCCGTAGAAAGTGATAGAGGTTGCGCAAAATCGCCGCTGTCACTCCCCAGATAAAGAACTCGGCGTTATCACTGTCACGGCGCCAGGGCATTGAGTAAAAGATCCGGCTGTTAGGTTCTGAGCCCCACTGATGACGGCGATGCTGACGTGGGTCCATGAGAAACGCCAGCGGCACTTCAAAGGTTTCGGCCACCTCATTGGGGTCAATTGTCAGTTGCAAGGGCGCGTCAATGACGGCCACCACAGGCGTGACCTCAAAGCCGGTACCGGTCCGGTAAGCAGGCAACTGCCCAATAACCTGGCTTCGGTCGATTTCCAGACCAACTTCTTCCTCGGCCTCGCGCAAGGCCGTCGCCAGTCGATCATCATCGTGAGCTTCGACCGCGCCGCCTGGAAAGGCAATCTGGCCTGCATGGGCGCGCAAGTGGTCGGGTCGAACCGTTAATAGGACATCAACGCCTGCAGCATGACTGACTATAGGAACGAGGACAGCAGCCGCCCGGGCTGAGGCCTGGTCGCCGGCTCTTTGATCCGAAATGATTTCAGGCTGCCAATCAACGCGTGGCTCACGAAACCTTTCGACAAGCCGCTCCGGCTGCAAGCACTCATGCGCAATGGCAGGTAGACCAAGCTCTTCGCTGCTTGTGGGCAGCACCGGCAGGTCGCGCGGATCGAACCCACGAACAGAATTAGCGCCGCGAACACCACCCGATAGTTGACCGGACGGCGCAGACGACGCCAATTTTTCGGATTTGTGTGACTTGCTCAGGCCTTTTTGTCGGCCTTACGCGCCGGCAGCTTTTCTTTAATCCGAGCTGACTTACCAGAGCGGTCGCGAAGATAGTAGAGCTTGGCACGTCTCACGTCACCACGACGCTTAACTTCAATCGAGGCGATCAGTGGGGAATACAGCTGAAACGACCGCTCAACACCCTCACCTGAGGAGATTTTACGAACCGTAAAGGCTGAATTAAGGCCCCGGTTGCGGCGGCCAATCACAACGCCTTCGTAGGCCTGCACACGTTTGCGGCTACCTTCGACCACGTTGACGTTCACGACGACCGTGTCGCCAGGGGCGAATTCCGGATGCTTGGCACCCAGCCGGGTCATCTCTTCCTGCTCGAGAGTCTGAATTAAGTTCAAGGGTTTACTCCAATGCGTCATGCCGATCTGGCGCAGCCGTCAGAGGTTGCCGGCTTTCTGGCTGGGGCTTATGCAGTCGTTAGAAGCAGTCGTTAGATGTAGTCACTAGCGTCAGTCGCCAGCGCTGATCCTTCTTGTGCCCCGTCGGTAGAGGACGAACCGGTAAGTATAGCGTGTTTTGGAGCTATTCTTGGACCCGCGAGGCGGCCGTTCGCAAAAAAGCCTCGTCGTCCGGGCTCAATCGCCCAGCAGCTCGGGCGACGTCAATGAGATCAGGGCGCCTGGAGGCCGTGATCGCCAGAGACTGTTCGCGACGCCAGCGCTCGATCTTTTTATGATTCCCAGACAGCAACACCGGGGGCACAGAGCCAGCCTCCCCGATTTCTGGTCGAGTGTAGTGCGGCGCATCCAGCAATCCATTCACGAACGAATCCTGTTCGACCGAAGCGGGGTCATTAACAGCACCGGGGAGCAACCTCACCAGCGCATCAATCAGTAGCATCGCCGGCAACTCGCCCCCGGAAACGACGAAGTCGCCAATACTGACTTCCTCGTCCACATAACGATCAACAAATCGCTGATCAATGGCTTCATAGCGACCGGCAATTAGCGTGAGATTGGGCTCAGTCGAGAGCGCTGCAACCCTTTGATGATCAAGTCGACGGCCTTGTGGGCTCATCAAAATCACTGGGCCGGCGTCAAAACCGTTAGCGGCAGCATCTTCACGAGCTGCCTGCAAGGCCCTTTTGAGTGGCTCAACCAGCATCACCATGCCTGGCCCCCCGCCGTAGGCACGATCATCAACGCGCCGATAGGCATCGACAGCATAGTCACGCGGATTCCAGCGATGCAGGGACCAAAGCGCATTTACCGCAGCGCGGCCGGTAATGCCGGTGCCATGCACGGCATCAAACAATTCCGGAAAAATCGACAGCACATCAATTCGCATGCCGTTCCCCCGCAGACCGGGTTAATCCCATTCGGGGTCCCAGTCCGCCTTCAATTGGCGCTGAGCCAGATCGGTCTCAGTGATGTAGTGCGCAACGTAAGGAATAAGTCTCTCAGCCGGGCCGGACAAACCCTCAGGCGCCTGCACCTTCAGAAAAGCGCCGCCGCCGTGATCTTCTACTGCCGTGATGCTACCGAGCAAAACCCCGGCGTGCCCGTACACCTTGCAGCCGATTAAATCGATCCAGTAGACCTCATCAGGGTCGGTGGCCGGGAATCGCCGCCGACTCACCCAAATTGAAGCGCCCTTCCAGGCTGCTGCAAGATCGCGATCGGCAAATCCTTCGAGGGAAAGCACCAGACTATCTGAGTGCACCTTCCAATTCATGACCCGACATTCAAGCGACTTGTCGGCGCGCTTAAGCCAAATCTGTTTGATTTTATTGAGGCTGCTATCGGGCCCGGCGAACGGGTCTACCTTGAGTTGCCCTCGGACCCCGAAGGCGCCAATGACCCGGCCCATCTCAACCAAATCATCAGGCGTTTCAGTCATCGCGCTCGACGGGCGCCGGCATCAAACAGACGGCAATGGGATTTACTCGGCGCTTTCGCCGCTTGCTTCGCCGGCCTCAGCTTCAGCCTTTGCCTCAGCAGCGGCTGCCGCTGCTGCTGCTTCAGCCGCGATGACCTTCTTGCTCTTGCCCGGCTTTGATTCAGCTGCGGCGCCGCGCTCAGCATCACGTGCAACCTGCTTGAGCAAACGCTTGACCGTTGGTGAGATTTGGGCGCCCTTGCTGGTCCAGAATTCGACCCGCTCGGTGGCAACCGTCACTTCACGCTCCGAAGCAGCAGCCATCGGGTTGTAGTGGCCGAGACGCTCTAAAAAGCGCCCGTCGCGACGATTATGGTGATCGGTAGCAATGATGTTGTAGAAGGGACGCTTCTTGGAGCCGCCCCGGGAAAGCCGGATAACAACCATGTGTTCCTCGAACCTAGAATGGTGAATTAAATGTAAAAACCAAAGCTGCCGCTGATCCGAAGAACTAAAACCTGCTCAGTTACCTGGGGTTTCTCTTCGCTCAACGGCGCAAAATATCGTCGTGCAACCTGCCGCGCTTGAATTGACGCATGAATCATCAACCGCTAAATCTGCGCCCCCCAGATCCAGGGATCCGGGCTCTCCGACCCGGCGCGTCCGAGCTCTTTAGACAGGGACTGCAGGTAACCCGCGAGTATAGCACCGCCACTGATGATTCAGAAGCGTCCATTCGGCAGTTGTAACGCCAGATCGCCACTCTGACGTTGCGTTGCAGCAGGCTTGAATCACCGCCGGGTGCCAAATATGCGACCATTCACACCTCATGGCAGAACCATATCTAAATCCAGACGCAAGCAACAATGCGCAGTCCGATGAAGCCCTTGAGCAGGCGCTTGAAAAAGTGCGGCGGGAGGCTCGAGCACGCGCATTGGCGCGCAAGAAAGCCAACGATGAAGCCATAGCTGCCCATGAAGAGGCGAGCCGACGCCGCCCAAGCGCTGCTGCGCCCAAAGACCGTCGTATCCAGCCAGAACGTCGGGCAAAACCCCGCGCCGGGGCAAGCGACCGGCGTATTGCCATTGGCGGTAGTCATCGCGAATCAATGCAAAGCAGGCCGATCTTGCTTATCGCGCTGATGGCCGCAGTAATCGCCGCAGTCGGTGCTGTCTCTATCCAGTTGATCCATGCCACAACACCGGCGCTCGAAGGCTTTGGCAGCGCAAAAACTCGTGACGCGGCGGCTGTCACGCCGACCGTTGGATCGCCCGAATTCAATCAACCGGTCACCGCATCATTGATGCGCACCCAGGGCTGGGTGCTGCCCAGCCAGATTCAGACTATCGATCCCGCGCTCGCCAAAATTCGCAGGGCAGAGGCTAAAGGGCTACCGCCTGAGGTGGCATTGGTGCCGTCGCTTGATCTGGATGTTGACCCTGAACAAGAGCTTGCGGCGCTAACAGCAAGTTCTGAAGGCGAGCTTGCCGAGCCAGCCCTGCCACTGCCGCCGCCGCTACCTCCGGCATTTGGCTCGAACAACTTTGGATCTGGCTTTGGCAGCGCCAGTTCCGTTTCGGGCAATGAAGCCCGCGGGTTTAAAACAGGCCCCAGACTCGCGCTGCCGCCCATGCAGGCATTCGGCTCTCCGAACACCACAGGCCAGCCTGGCAGCAACCCCAGTGACCCCAATAACCCCTATAACCCGGACAATCCGTTTGCGGGCGGAGTAGCAGCTGCCACCCCGGGTTTGCCCTCCCTGGACAACAACGCCGCAACTGGAGCTGACACCCAGCCGGCGCCGTCGATGCTGGAAGAGATCAATCGGGAGCAAACACGTCAACCCGCCCGCACGCTGCCGGCGCAACCCCCGCCTAAACAGGCAAGTATCCCGAAGCAGGCACCCAAACCTGCTGACCCGATAAGGTCTGCACCAAGCCTCGCCCGCTTGCAAGAAGACCGCTGCGCCCGGCTTGGATTTTTTGCGCGAGTATCGTGCAAAGACGACGTCAAAACTCAGTACTGCGAAGGCCGATGGAATCAACATCCCGGTTGCACGAGAATCACGTCAGCAAATAACTTTTAGTGCTCGGTCGTCGCTCCAAGTTCTACCGTCGTTATCAATCCGGGCTTGCCCAAGGCAGTCTTTGCATGAAACCCTCGGCATGAATCGTTTGCATGTTGGTAGTTTAAATCTGCTTAACCTACGTTTACCGGGAAGGCCTTTCTACGGCAACCCGGGCTACAAGAAAAACGAATACAAACGAAAGCTTACCTGGACGGCGAACATGTTCGACCAGCTGCAATGCCCGTTGCTCGCTGTACAAGAAGTGTTTGACGAACAAGCTTTGCGCGACTGCGCAAAAGCCTCTGCGGTCTATCAGAATGCCGCGTCGATCGTGGCACCACACGCTGCAAGTCCAGACAACGAGCTGCCGAGAGTCGGGCTGATATCCTCGCTGCCATTGCTCGGACCTGTTGAGTCGATCGTCGATATTCCACCCTCGGCTGCGATCTCATTGCCCGGGGCACCCGAAATCGGGCTACCGCCACAAGATCACCGCCAATTCTCAAGGCCAGTACTCGCAACGACCGTTAACCTGGGCACTGAAGCTTTGCCGGTCGCCGCGCGGCTATACGTCATACACCTCAAGTCGCGAAGGCCCAAGCGACTCGACAATGAGCAGAATCACGATAGCGCGAAATATGTTGCTGAAGATATGGACGACCCGATTGTGGAAACCCGTGCGCATCTGCGCGCGCTCATGATGCGCTCTGCGGAAGCCACTGGCATTCGGCAATTGCTACTCAAAGACCTGGTCAATAGCCGCACACCAGTGATGGTGCTGGGCGACTTCAACGACCACGCCAAAGCCATGACGACTGCACTCATTTGTGGCCGCACAGTGGCAAGGCGACTCGATCGACGCGACTACACCTTATGGCACGCCGGCGCTTTGGCAAGGCCCAACGTGCTCAAACGTGACGTTGGTTACACCAATATTTACATGGGCGAACCCGGCAGCATTGACCATATTCTGTTGTCTGAGGAATTCATGCGCGAAAGCCGGCACGCCATTGGCGAGGTTGTTCGCGTTGACTGGTTCAATGACCACTTGAACAATCGACATGATGACTCGTCCGATCACGGCGCCATCAGAGCGAGCCTGCAAATTAAAATGCCGTCACCATCCAAAGACGCGCCGGCATCATCGACCGCAAAGAAGAAAAACCAACCTCGGAAGAAGACCAGCCGGCGGCCAAAATAGACCTGGGCTGGCGTTGGCTTAGAACTGCTCTGTTTCCAGCGCCAGCGTACCTGCCGCCCCTTCAACAATACCGCTTCTCATGGCAGTACCCTGCGTCAGGATGTGGTCGGCGTAAAACCGAGCAGTTCCGATCTTGGCCTTCAGAAACGGCGTGTCGGCGCCTGGCTCTGCCAGCAGTTTGCTCGCTGTGAGCGCGGCGCGGCCCATCTGCCAGCCACCGAGCACAATCCCGCACATCTTCAGATACGGAACGCTGCCGGCATAAGCATCGTGGGGGTCAGAAGATGATGAACTAACGATATGCTCAACGACTTCCAACAAGGCCTCACGGCCACTGGCAAGTTGCCGACCAATTGCATTCAAATGAGGTTCGCTGCTGTCGGCAAGTTCTGATTCAGTGAGTGCGACCTGTTCGAGCAAATGTCGGATGACGCTGCCGCCATCTCTTGCTGTTTTGCGTCCAACCAGATCATTTGCCTGAATGGCGGTTGTCCCCTCGTAAATAGTGAGAATGCGGGCATCCCGATAATGCTGGGCAGCGCCGGTTTCTTCGATGAAGCCCATGCCGCCATGCACCTGCACGCCGAGCGATGTGGCCTCGAGAGACATCTCGGTTGACCAGCC
Source organism: Burkholderiaceae bacterium (assembly GCA_045106815.1). GTDB lineage: Bacteria > Pseudomonadota > Gammaproteobacteria > Burkholderiales > Burkholderiaceae_E > JAUIAI01. The sequence continues at coordinate 333,324 of JBGCFG010000003.1, forward strand.
TTTTACAATCGGCACTAGAAACTCATAGATGTGTTGATTCAGCTTAGCTTCATCAGCATCAGCGCTTTGATGGCCATGATCGCAGGCAGCGGCCGCAAAGTAGGCAAGCGATCGCGCGCCCTCGGTCATCGCTTTCATGGTCATCAGCATGCGTCGCACATCCGGGTGCTGAATAATGGCCACCGGGCCAGCAGAGCCCGCAACATCGCGAGACTGAACACGGTCTTTCGCATACGCGGCGGCCAACTGATAGGCACGTTCAGCAACACCGACGCCCTGCATACCTACCGCAAACCGCGCGGCGTTCATCATGATGAACATGTATTGCAAGCCGCGATTTTCTTCACCGACCAGGTGACCGATAGCGCCTTTGCCCACCTCACCCTTGTCATCGCCAAACAGCAAGACGGCGGTTGGGCTCGCCTTGATACCGAGTTTGTGCTCAATTGATTGGCACCACACGTCGTTGCGCTTGCCCAGCGAACCATCTTCGCCCACCAAGTACTTGGGCACAACAAACAGTGAAATCCCTTTGACACCTTCTGGCGCATCTGGCGTGCGGGCCAGAACGAGATGCATGATGTTCTCGGCCATATCATGCTCGCCGAATGTGATGTAGATCTTCTGACCGCTGATGCGATAAGAGCCATCGGCCTGAGGCTCTGCCTTTGAGCGAACCAACGACAAGTCTGAACCTGCTTGCGGCTCGGTGAGGTTCATCGTGCCCGTCCACTTGCCTGAAACCAGATGCGGCACAATTCGCTCGCGCTGTTCATCAGAACCTGCTGTGAGCAGGGCCTCAATGGCGCCATCGGTTAGCAACGGACAAAGCGCGAACGACATATTTGCGCTATTGAGCATCTCAATGCAAGGTGTCGCAATCAGCTTGGGCAGGCCCGCCCCCCCGTAAGCCTCGGGATGCTGAATGCCCTGCCAGCCACCGGCACCAAACTGCTCAAACGCCTGCTTGAAGCCCGGCGTAGTTGTCACCACGCCTTCGCTCAGGGTTGCCGGTTGCTGGTCACCAGTCCAGTTAAGGGGAGAAAGTACCTCTTCATTAAAGCGCGCACTTTCTTCAAGCACAGCCTGCGCCGTATCGAGGCCAGCCTCTCCAAAACCAGGAAGTGCCGCGACCTCGGCAAGGCCGGCGAGATGCTCGACATTGAACATCATGTCTTTCAGGGGGGCGTTATACATAGCTATCTCCGCGCGGCCTCTAACCGATACTTAACTGGTAGTTAGTCGAGCGCCGAGACCATCTCGGGCACGGCGTTAAACAAATCAGCCACCAGGCCATAGTCGGCCACACCGAAAATGGGCGCTTCTTCGTCTTTGTTAATGGCAACGATGACCTTGCTGTCTTTCATGCCGGCCAAATGTTGAATGGCACCTGAAATGCCCACTGCCACATAAAGTTCAGGCGCGACGATCTTGCCTGTCTGGCCAACCTGCCAGTCATTGGGCGCATAGCCGGCATCGACTGCTGCGCGAGACGCGCCAGTAGCCGCGCCAAGTTTGTCAGCCAAAGGCTCAATGACCTTCTCGAAATTCTCTTCCGAACCAACACCACGCCCGCCTGAAACAATCACTTTGGCGGCAGTAAGTTCCGGCCGGTCACTCTTGGCCAGTTCACGCCCAACGAAAGCAGCTTTGTCGGAACTCGCGACAGCTTCGGCCGTTTCGACTGCGGCCGAGCCCCCGGTTTCTGCTACCGCATCAAATGCCGTGGTACGAACCGTTAGCACTTTCTTCGCATCGGCAGACTTCACAGTCGCAATCGCATTGCCTGCATAAATAGGCCGGGTAAAGGTATCGGCGTCTTCCACACCGACGATGTCAGAAATTTGAGCAACATCCAGTACAGCCGCAATGCGTGGCGCAATGTTCTTACCGTACGCAGTCGCCGGAGCCAGGATGTGGGTGTAGTCACCTGCCATCGAGATGACCTGTGCGGCGACATTCTCAGCCAAACCGTCTTTGAACCCCTCACCTTCAACATGGATGACTTTCGCAATGCCTGCGGCTTGCGATGCGGCGCTGGCAACAGCGTCGGCGCCCGAGCCACATACGAGCACAGTCACATCACCACCCAATGCGCCCGCCGCAGCGACGGTATTCAAGGTGGAGGGACGCAATGCTTCGTTGTCGTGTTCAGCAATTACTAATGTGGCCATTCGGGCCTCCTGCAAATAGTGATTCAGTTAATGCGCTTTGATTTCGGCGATAGCGCCTTGATCTCAGCGATATCGCTTTGCTTAGCGGCTCAAATGACTTTGGCTTCGTTCTTGAGCTTCTCGACCAACGTGGCCACATCTTCGACCTTGATGCCAGCCTTACGCTGCTCAGGCTCAACGACCTTGATCGTTGTGAGACGCGGCGCGACATCGACGCTCAAGTCGTCAGGGGTCACCACGTCGAGTTGTTTCTTCTTGGCCTTCATGATGTTGGGCAGCGTCACATAGCGCGGCTCATTGAGGCGCAGGTCAGTCGTCACCACGGCCGGCAATGAGATTGACAGGGTTTCGAGTCCGCCATCCACTTCGCGGGTAACTTTTGCTTTACCGTCTGCCACTTCCACTTCACTCGCAAAGGTTGCTTGTGGCATGCCACCAAGCGCCGCGAGCATCTGACCCGTTTGGTTGGCATCATCATCAATCGCCTGCTTGCCAAGAATGATCAGCTCGGGTGATTCTTTTTCGACCAGCGCCTTGAGCAACTTGGCCACTGCCAGGGGCTGCAACTCCGCGTCAGTTTCGACCAGGTAGGCGCGATCAGCCCCGATTGCCATCGCGGTACGCAGCGTTTCCTGACTCGATTTCGTGCCGCATGAAACAGCGATCACTTCAGTGGCGACACCCTTCTCTTTGAGCCGGACGGCCTCTTCGACGGCAATTTCGTCAAAAGGATTCATCGACATCTTGACGTTTGCGATATCTACCCCGCTTTGGTCGCTTTTGACTCGAACCTTGACGTTGTAATCCACGACGCGTTTCACAGGGACAAGAATCTTCATGACGGTTCTCTTTAGGAAAATGTGTTGATGATTATAAGAAGCAGCGCCTGAGCCGGCATTGAATCCAGCACCCGCAGGCAGGGGCATGTCAGTTTAAAAGTGTCACACACGACAAACCGGTATGGGCCTGTCTCAATTAGCTGCCGCGATGTTAAGCATCTGAAATTATCTTGTCAACCATATTGACAAGATAAAACCTGTTGTTAAACAATAAGGCATGAGCGAAAACCTCACCCAACTCCTGCTCAAGCGGTCTGACTGGTTTGCTGACGAAATCATGCGCGGCATCCAGCGCTCGCCCTGGCCGCACATTACGCCAGCTCAAAGCCGTTTACTTGCGCTCATGGGCGGTAAGTCGGCGAGCATGGCGGCGCTCGGCCGCCGGTTGGCCATTTCCCGGCAGGCGGTGCACAAAACCGTCAATGAGTTGGTCCGTCAGGGCATTCTCGAAGTCAAAGTGGATCCGGAAAGAGGCAACGCTAAACTGGTCTCCTACACTGAAGCCGGCCGGCAGGTTAACCGAGCCGGCGCCAACCTCATTGAGCAGGCTGAGCGCAAGCTCGCCGACAGAATCGGGCAGTCCGGGGTAGAGCAGTTGAAGCAGTTACTTCAGGCTGATTGGGATGACGCTGACGATGTCAGCGATGTGTCACCTCCAAACGCTGACGCACCCGTTCAGGCGTCTCGAAACAAACGACGGGACAACCCGCGCGACACTTCTTCGGCCTGACGGGAGCTCCAGGAGGGGGGCTTGTTGATTGCAGCGCAATCGTCGCTGAAATTCAGGCTATGACCAATATTCGAGCTATGACCAATCGGGCGATCGCTTATCCAGAAAAGCCTGAACCCCCTCGAGAGCATCATCGTCCATCATGTTGCAGGCCATGGTCTGGCCGGCCATTTGATAGGCGGCTTCAATCCCGGTTTCCAGCTGGCGATAAAACAAGCCCTTGCCTGCGGCAATCGCGACGGCCGGCTTGGCGCAAATGGCCTGCGCCAATTGGTCGATCTCCGCGTCGAGTTCGGCCGGGGTCGTTACGCGGTTGACGAGGCCCTTCGCTTTGGCCTGATCAGCGCCAATGAACTCGCCAGTCACCAGCATCTCAAACGCGTCTTTACGAGACAGGTTACGAGACAGCGCAACCGACGGCGTCGAGCAGAACAAGCCAAGATTAACGCCGCTGACCGCAAACTTTGCTTCATCGCTGGCAACGGCAAGGTCGCACATCGCGACTAACTGGCAACCGGCAGCGGTTGCAATCCCGTGAACACGAGCAATCACCGGCTGAGGCATTCGCTGAATGGCCATCATCATTTTGGTGCAGGCATTAAACAAGCCCTGGTAGTAAGCAAGGCTCGGATCGGCGCGCATCTCGCGTAGATCATGCCCGGCACAGAAGGCCTTCCCGTCACCAGCCAGAATGACCACTCTGACAGATTCATCTTGTGCGAGGCGATCAAAGCTAGCAGTCAGTTCGGCGAGCAGCCCCTCTGACAAGGCATTGAACTGGCGGCCTCGATTCATCGTCAGCGTCACGATTGAGCCATTGCGCGACTCCCGTAACACGGTCTCGGTGGTTGACGACGCAGATGATGACTCCGCTGATGACTCTGCAGGCAGGCTTTCGAAGGCAGACATTTGCTCTCCTGGTTAAAAGGGGATTCGGTGTGTCCGGCAATGACGCGGTTGCCTTGATGCTACCTGCGTCCAATCAGTGGCTCAATCCAGGCAGCCCCCCATCCGTTCAGGTCTTCAAACCGACCGCTCATCGGCCATTGAGAAGCTCGCACGACCATTCAGTTCGCTGAGGGCCAACGGCCTGCGCGCCTTCCGATACACTGGACATGACTTCGCTGCGACTTAAATCTGATGCTAGAAAAAATTCAATTGGTAGCCGCCCAGGCCGGCTCTATCGTCGTGGGCAAACAGGCTCAGATTCGACTGGCCCTCGCCTGTGTGCTTGCCCGTGGCCACTTACTTGTCGAGGACCTTCCCGGCGTCGGCAAAACGACGCTGGCCCACGCCTTGTCGATTTCACTGGGTCTGAAATTCAGCCGTGTCCAGTTCACCAATGATTTGCTGCCGGCAGACATTGTCGGCGTGAATGTTTTTGACCGCGACGTGTCCAAGTTCGTATTTCATCCTGGGCCTGTATTTACGGAGGTGTTGCTTGCCGACGAGATCAACCGGGCCTCACCCAAAACGCAATCTGCACTGCTCGAAGCAATGGAAGAGCGCCAGATTTCAGTTGAGGGCAAACCCATTGATCTGCCGAATCCGTTCTTTGTGATCGCCACGCAGAACCCGCAAGATCAAGTCGGCACTTTTGCGCTTCCCGAGTCTCAGCTCGATCGCTTCCTGATGTGTATTGAGCTGGGCTATCCCGATCCGCAAAGTGAGCGTGCATTGCTCGCCGGCGAAGACCGCCGTGACATGATCTCCTCGCTTAAGCCACAAATCAGCCCCGAAGAGCTCAGGCAGGCCATGCAGAAGGTGCGCGAAGTACGCGCCTCCGATGCCCTGCTCGACTATGTTCAGAATTTGCTAAATCAATCGCGCCGCTCACCAGCTTTGTCTGAGGGCTTGAGTCCGCGTTCCGGGCTAGCGCTAATGCAAGCCGCAAAGGCATGGGCCATGCTGGATGGCCGCAACCATCTGCTTCCCGATGACGTTCAGGCCGTGTTGCCAGCAGTTGCTGGACATCGCCTACGCCCAGCCAAAGGCGGCGCATTGAGTTATCGCGGTCGGGCAGAACTTGTTGCCGAACTGATGCACTCCGTTCCGGTCGTTTAAGCGAGGAATCCCGGCTTGGCCAATAGTGGACAAATCCCGGTCTCAGGCGCGAGACACGGCAGGGGCCTGGGCTCCGCGGCCGATCCCTCGGCCTCGCGCGTCGAAACCTGGCTGGCCAGATTCATGCCTCGCCGCGGCCCGATCGCAGGCGACCATCTCCTGACCCGCCGCAATGTCTATGTGCTGCCCTCAAAAGCAGGGCTTTTGTTTGCGATCATTTTGCTCGCGATGTTGATCTGTTCGATCAACTACGGTTTGTCGATGGGCTATGCGCTGACCTTCCTGACATTTGGCATGGTCAAGGTGGGCATGCTGCACACATTCAGAAATTTGTCGGCCATCACCCTGCGTGCCGGGCGAGCCGATCCCGTATTTGCCGGGCAGATGGCAGAAGTCAGCTTCATGATGCTCAATCCCTCTCGGCTGGCCCGCTATGCACTCAGGGTTGATGCGACTGGCATGAACCAGACCGCACTTGTCGATGTGGCCCCCAGGACAGAACACATGGTGAACATTGCCCTGCCCGCTCCGAAACGAGGTTGGATGTTGTTGCCACGGCTCACGCTATCAACCCGGTACCCGCTTGGCATTTGGCGAGCGTGGGCCTACTGGCAGCCGGCTCAACGCGTGCTTGTCTATCCTGAGCCCGAGACCCCGCCTCATCCATTACCGGTCTCGACATTAAGCGAAGGCGATCATCAAGGCGCTGGCGGCCTTGATGAAGACCTTGCCGGCATCAGACCCTTTAATGAAGGCGACTCACCGCGCCGAATTGCTTGGACGGCGATGGCCCGCACCGGCAATGACGAATTGCTCAGCAAACAGTTTGAAGGCGGCGGTAGCGGCGAGATGGTGCTCGACTTTAATTCCCTGCCACCTGCGCTTGATCTGGAATCGCGCCTGTCCCGCCTGGCACGCTGGGTGCTGGATGCCGAAACAGCCGGCGCACGCTATGCGCTGTCCCTGCCGGGCACTGAGATTGCGCCGGATCAGGGTCCGGGGCATAAAACTGCCTGCCTGCGCGCATTGGCAACCTTCCGCACCGAAGCCCCTGCGCCCGATGCCGGTGGTCCTCCCGGGCGGCAAGCGCAATGAAAGCACTCGGATTTGGCGCTTCGCTTGGCGCGCTGGGTGGCCAACTCGGCGCCCAATGGGAACGCGAGCGTCGTGACACCCTATTCCTGATGGCGACGATTGCCCTAGCGGTGCTGCCGCATATCGCGTATCTGCCGGTCTGGGTTGTGCTGGCATTCGCAGTCATGTTCGGTTGGCGACTGACGCTTGTTTTTTCCGGCCACGAAATGCCTGCCAGTTGGATTCGCACGGTGGGCGCGGCCGCCTGCCTGGCTGCCGTGTTTGCTGACTTCGGCAGTTTCATTGGGCGCGAGCAAGGTGTTGCCATGCTCACCTTGTTTCTCGGACTCAAGCTGTTGGAAATGAAAGCGCGCCGTGACCTGTTCGTGGCTGTGTTTCTTTGCTTCTTTCTCTTACTGACGTCTTTCTTTCATTCGCAGTCAATGCTTAGCAGCGCACTGGTGCTAGTCGCGGTGACCGCATTGACGACGACCATGATTACGATGCAATTCGGCGAGCACGAACTGCCCATTCCAGGCCGTGTGCGACAAGCAAGTGTCATGATGCTGCAGGCACTGCCGATTGCGATCGCACTGTTCGTTTTGTTCCCGCGACTGGCCACCCCGCTCTGGGGCGTGCAGGGCCAGGGGAATGCGGCGTCTACCGGCTTGTCATCATCCATGTCGCCTGGTGGCGTCTCGTCTTTATCAAAGTCAACCGCCATTGCGATGCGGGTGAAGTTTGACGGCAGTGAACCGCCAAGGGCGAGCCGCTACTGGCGCGGCCCTGTCTTTGGTGCGTTTGATGGCGTCACCTGGCGAGCAATTGATAACCTTACCCAGCCGGCCCGTCAGCCTGAGCTCAGGCTTAGCAGGGAACAAACGCCGGTGCGCTATGAAGTCACACTCGAGCCCAACGGGCAGCCGTGGCTTTTGGCGCTTGACATGCCTAGCCGCGTTGAGCCACTTAGCCAGGGATCAGTCAGCATAGGCAGCGGGTTTTCGCTGGAACGCAACAGACCTATTTTCGAGCGCACGCGTTACCGCCTCGAATCGCATCTGGACTATGTCCTCGCTGCAACGGCGACCGAGCAAGAGTTACGCCCCTGGTTGCAACTACCCGTCGGATTCAATCCGCGCACCATGGCGCTTGCAAAAACCTGGCGCGAAGAAATGTTTGGTCAACCCACGCAATCGGTTGTACAACGCGCGCTGAACTGGTTTAACCAGGAAAATTTCATCTACACGCTCAACCCGCCACTACTTGGCAGGGACTCAGTCGATGACTTTTTGTTTAATCAACGTGCTGGGTTTTGCGAACACTTCACCTCATCTTTCGTTGTGCTCATGCGAGCGATGGGTATTCCGGCTCGGGTAATTACCGGCTACCAGGGCGGCGAAATGAACCCCGTCGATGGCTACATGGTGGTTCGTCAATCCGATGCGCATGCATGGGCAGAGGTATGGATTGAAGGCCTTGGTTGGCGACGCATCGACCCCACATCCGCCGTTGCACCAGAGCGCATTGAATCGGACCAACGACTCACCAGTGATAGCGCGCTGGCCGAGCTGGCCGCTGGCAACAGCCTCTGGCAAATGGTCAAGCTCAACTTTGATGCACTGGCCAACACCTGGAACCAGCTTGTTCTGAATTACGACCGCAGTTCACAGAGCCGGTTGCTCGACGGACTTGGATTTGATGGCCAGGACTGGGCAGCACTTGCCTGGATGCTCGCTGGCGCCATGGTTTTACTGGTGGGCGGCGGCATGCTGTTTTCACTGCAACCAAGAGCCATTCGAGATGACCTGGCGGTGAGCTTTGACCTCTTCTGCGCCAAACTCTCAGCACTTGGTTTGCAGCGGCACTCGCATGAAACCCCCGCGAAGTTTCTTGACCGAGCCACCCGCCAGCTCAACGATGAGGTGAGCGCTGAGGCCCGAAATATCGTTCGCATGTACACCCGCTTACGCTACGGCGATATGAGTGGCGTCTATCAAGGCAAGGAACGTCGCCGCCGCAGCCGAACATCGGTCGAACGGGCCCGCCACATCGGCGAGGCCCGCGAAATGATGCGACACCTCAAGCTGGCGGTGAAACGATTTAGTCCCTAGCCGCCCGCCTTAGCCGCCTATTCGCTTGGTGCGTTCAGGAAAAATCCGAAGTCAAGATAATTTTCAGGCGTCTTGGGCAAGCGAGGCGGGTAAAACCACTTGTTGAACATCTCCGCGCCAACCAGCTCACCATCGAACTCATGCAATGTACAAACAGGCCTGAAGGTTGTGGTGGAATCAGGCGCCGGAGTGTTGAACGACAGGTCAAAACATAGCCTGAACCGAGACGCATCATTGAAGTACTGCCTGGCCAGAAGCGACACCACCATGCATCGCGCACTACCCGGAGTACAGGGCTGGCGCCCGCCCGGACCAAATACATCGAGGTCGTCTGGCTGACCATTGAGCTGCTGCGAGTAGTCGTACTGCCATTGCTGCAGCGTGCGGTCTAGTGGATAAAGTTTCGAGCTGTCCCAGAGCAGCAAACCCTTGCTGGGTGTTCTGACCCGACCTGCCACAGCGGTTGAGTTGACGTTCACAAAAAACTCGTTGCCAAGCTCTCCAAAGGTCGCACCCACTTGGTATTCAGGAATGTCCCCTCGCTCGACTGGGCTCCCCTGATCTCGGCGGAACGCCACCGATGACCGATGCAGAAAATCTGTCGTCTCAAACCCGCGAGCACGAATTTCTGCCAGGTCGGCTGCGCGGTTGGGGGTAGCCGGAAACTGCCAGGTTCCGGCGTCTCCAGTCGCCTGCCGGCAACCGTCTTGATGCTCTGACTGACCAGGCGCCTGTAGCGACAGCTGCCGCTCAAGTGAAGCACTCAAGATCGCTTGGATCGTCGCTTCGGAGTCAATCTGCGGACGAGAAGTCGTTTGATTCAGAATCCGACGACCGTTGTTCTCGATGACGAGCGGTGACTGTGCCAAACCCGACAGCGCCGCTTTTAGTCCGCGCTTAATCTGCCAGCCATGCAGGTAAGGCCTGTCTTCCACCCGGCCGTTCTCGTAAGTGAACTCACAGCGCGTTGTATTGAGATTTCGCGTGCCCGCTGCTAAATCTCTCGGGTCGAATGGATCACCGTCTACAGGTAGGTAACGCATCCCCTCGGATAGAAACGCTCCCTGCGTTTCACTGGAAAGGTAGAACTCTTCTACCGAATTGAGGCGCCAGATTCGCTGGCCGTTGAGCGTTACCCGCTCCGGCTGACCAATCCCCTCCGAGATATAGATCAAGTCTCGTTGCGACCCAGGTTGCGCATTGGCATTTCGAAATTCAAGCGGCTTTAGTTGCTCACTCCAACGGAAAACTTCTCCGTCACCACAGGTCACGGCTTCTCGCCGAGCAATCCAGCAAGCCCGCTTGGTCAGCGCGACCTTCACGACAGTATGCAAAGGTCTGCCCGCCGCTTGATCGGCATTGATCCAATAGACTTCGCCATCGCTGTTGAGCGCATAGACGTTGGCCCGGCTTTCGGACGCTAACTGCACGACTGTCCCGGGGACATTCAATTCAAAACCGGGGGCGTTACCGCCTTCCAGAATCACACGAATCTTCCCCAGGCGTGTCAGGAAGTACTGGCGCCGCGGGCCCTGGAAAGGGTATTGACCACGATCTCTCGCCGCGCCGTATTCCGGCACCAGGGCTGGCGGCACAAACTTATCGAACGCCATATCGACGACCGGCCACGGAAGGACCTGCGCAGTCGCGACCGGGTTGTTTTGATCACTCACCGCGACGAGCTTGCCGTTTCCCAACACCAAATAAAAGATCGCGGAGGTTTGAGGTGTGGTACCAACTCGTGAAGCCGGCGGAATGGAAATCGCCACGATAGGCTCACCAATCGAGATTTGCTTGGGCTCAAGCCGCGAAAGCGTCCCCAGCAAATCCGCTCGGGCAGCATCGCGCGATGGTTCGCGGCCAGTTACCTGGTGTGGGGTAAGCGGCGCAACATAAGTAATTGTCTGACGACTCTTATGCAAAGCGACGATCTGCCCTTCTGTGCCAACGCGCAGGTCAACAAAGCCATCATTACGATCACCGACACCTGTCGCCACAAGAGTGAGATCTCTTTTGCCATCGATGAAACCGATGCTCGTGCCATCAGCGCTCACATCGAAATTCACGCCGCCCACTCGTTCAATTTCGATTTCGCCGCGCGTATTCATGCGGACCCGCTGCGTAATATCGCTACGGGTGACAAAAGACTCACCGCATGGGATCTGACCTGCCGGGCAGGGATCAACCTGGATGATCTTTTGGATCTCTGTTTCGTATTCCGCCAGGGCCGCTTCACGACCGCTCAGGCTTTGATCACCCGCGCGACTCGCAATGCTGCTCGTAGCCACTGACTTGGCGCGCCAGAACGCATCATAGGTATAGGCCAGGTAACGATCACCATCATTTGCGCACCCATTGCCATCTTGGTTGCCACCGGTCTGGCTACCGATCTTCGAGGCAATACTGCAACCGTTGGAATTGATGAGATCGAGTTTTCCATCGCTGAGATCTTCGGCTAACTGCTGCGCGGCGACCAGTGCAGGGCGCTCTTCATTGGGCAGAAAAGTGCCCGCCTGTACAGCAAACCCTGCGTTAGCTGCGCTATATCGGCCTCGATCATTATCCGGAATACGGCCGGCCTGATCCAAGCTAGCGTTGTCGAGCGCAATGGGTGCGGCCGTAATCTCAAACAGTCCTGATCCGCTTGAAGCTCGGAAGTTGCCGGGTAATTGGTCGGTCAGAATCGCAGACACGGCATCGTTGGCGTCTTTGACGATAGTGGCATCGTTCTTAACAGCGAAACCGCTGGCACCCGACGGAGCAGAGGCGAGTTGGCGCTCCACGTTTCGAGCAGCCGCCGTCGTGAAGCTGGTGATGCCAACAAAACTGCGTTGCATGTTGGGTACAACCACACTGAAAACATCGCCATCCCGGAGTGGGCGAAAGTTTTCAACTGCTTCATCAAAGTAATCGGAGGTATCCGCCGGATCGTCAGACTTGGAAAAACTCACTTTGTAGGGCGAATTCAGGTAGCAGACCTTGAGTGTTGCAAAGCCGCGCTCATCCGTTTTGCCAACCACGGCTTGTGCGCTCTGATCATTAAGTCGTTGCATCGTGACTTTGACCGAACGAAACCGGCCTAGCGCTCCACCGGCCCCAATGTCACCGCCGCCAGAAGCACC
>JBGCFG010000030.1:0-180976 GCA_045106815.1 Burkholderiaceae bacterium
ACATTATCGAAAATGACAGCATTGGGCGCATAGGCTGTTAGATAAGCCGTAAAGCGCAGATAGAGGCGCGCATACCAGGGCCATTTTGCTCGCTTCCAATCCACCCCATCCTGACTGAGGAATGTTCGCTTGCCGAACAGCCTGAGAATGAGAGCAAACACACTGTTGCCGCCATTTTGCAGGTGCACGACATCAGCCGTATTGTTCCAGATGATGTCCCAGGTCACTTTGGCCGAATGAATCAGCGTATCAAATCCTTTTTTCCGGGTTGGCGTGTAGAAGTTAAGTGTTTTCACGCCTTTGTAGACATCGCCAATGGGTTGCTCACCCTTGAACAAACGGTTGTAAGCGACGACAGAATGCCCACGACTGACTAGCCGCGGAAACAACTCACTCGCGAACTTATCTGCGCCAGCGCAACCATCACGCATCGGGATCGATCGAAACGCAAACGCCGCGATGCGAAGACGCTTAGCTTGATCGGCGTGCGTACCTGTCACTGACGTTGATTCAGCACTCATGTCAAATAGTCTCGGTAGGCGTCATCGATGTACGCCTTTAAGGCAACTTTCCAGTCGCGCATCTGATTCATGCCGCGCAGGTTTAGTTTGCGGTTGATCAACCTCTCGGAGTCGGGACGTGGTGCAAAGAACTCCTGACTAAAGAACGATGAATCAACTTCATTGATCTTGATTTTGTTATCCAGGCCAAGCAACTTAACCAACTCTTGCGCCACTTCAAGGCGGCCTGTCACACCCTCACAGACCATATTGTACAAACCCCAGTATTCGGCTTCGAGCAAACTCTTGACGTTCCCGGCAAAGTCAACGGTATAAGTTGGTGTGCCCAATTTGTCGTTCACGATGTTCAACTCGGTAGCACCTGCCTTGAGCTGCTTCATGATTTTGCTGATGAATTTTTTGTCTTTTGGTGGGCCGCCACCCATCATCCATCCAGCGCGGCAGATCAAGTGTCGCGTTGCGTTTTGCTGCACATAAACTTCACCGGCGTACTTCGAGCGAGCGTAGTGACCCAGTGGATTGGGTAGATCCCAATCATCGAACGTATCTTGAGAGCCATCATAGATTCCCGCCGTACTGATATAGAGCAGAGGAATATTTAGCTCGTTGGCAATCCAAACGGCATTTTCGACAGACGTCGTGTTGGTCAGATAGGCATCATCAATTTCGTTCTCGCAATACTCGAGATCAGTATGCGCGCCAAGATGAAATAAGTAGTCGGGCTTAAAGTCGTGCACATCCTGACGATAGGCGTCAAGATCGCGAAAATCCAGGAATGACAACCACTCCTCATTGACGTCTTTGTCAGTGCAGCGAAGTGCAAAAGACTCGCTGAACACCTGCTGAAATGCATGACCCAGCATACCGCCGCTGCCGGCCATATAAATTCGTTTCACCCTCACCCCCAATTCAACGTGGACTAACTAAAAAGGCAGAGGTCGACTCAAGCCTGCCCGAGTCGGGACGACAGGCCGTTACGGCTTGTCACATTTGACTGTGATTGCCCACGTTGCTTGATCGTCAGAACTCCCTCTGCGGTGAGTTTAGCCCAAGGGCTGGACTAGCCGATACCGCAAATAGGCGAGAACCGTGCCAACTTCCTCAAACCGACTCGTTGCCGGCTGCCTGCCGGCCGTCGATCGATACCGACCATCAATGCGGATAGCCGACTCAATTCGTTGGGCCTAGCCCTACAGTTCGTGACTTAAGTCACATACGAGACAGAGCCAACACGGCCGAAACAAAAATCTTCCATCGGGTGCCAAATGATTTATTCATTCAAACACCCAGCCAGGGAAGAGCTCGCCCTAAATAGGGATCGCCCAAAGAATGCAAAAAGCATCCGGGCCTGCTTCACGATGCTGGCGCTAAGCGCTGCGCTCGCCGCCTGTGGCGGAGGTTCCGGTGATGGAACCGACGCTCCCGGCGCCAATCAGAATGCGAACACTGAACTGACCGATAACGGACAGTCAGTAAACTCGCTTGACACAGGTAACGCCAACGCGACATCTGGTGATCAGACGCCACAAACTGGTGCATCGTCGCCAGCGGCCGGCATTGACCCCGCGCCTGAACAACAGGCCAGCACGGGTGGATCTCAGCCCGTCCAAACGAAGGTCAATTCAGTGCAGACCATTCTGGACGATATGGGATTGTCGAACGATGCACGGCTTAAGGGCATTCCAGACTTTGCCTGGGCAGTGCACCAGAACCCAGGCCAGCTTTCAATGGGCGCCGATCCGCGAGGGTGCATTGCTCACTCATGGTGGCAAAACACGTCAGCGGTCTGGCCGCAATATAAAGACTGCGATTGGTGGACCGGCTACGTGCAATGGTTCGTCGTCTTTGAGGGCGTTGGCAATGCAGCAGACAATGTGCGGGTGGAAAGTCGTAACCCACAATCCTGGTATCTGAGCCGATCAACCGGACAATGGACATTGATAGGTGAAGCGACCAACACCGGTTGGTTCTACGCAACTAAAACCAATGTGATGTGGGTGCCCGGCACGATTGACAAATACACAGGCGAAGGCGGTTCAACGGTTATGCGTGTTGAGCGTAATCATCCCTATACCTACCATGGCGTCTGGCCCCAAAACACCATCGACATCTCGGCAATCGCCTCGGACATTGCAGCGATCTACACGACAGTGGAAGCAAGACTGGTCGTTGACAATCCGGCGCTGCCAGATGACCGAGACCAGGCGATGTGGTTGTTCCAAAGTGGCGCTGACTATTATCCTGATGTCAATGCAAAGGCTGTCAATGTTTATCCTCCCGGCGTTGGACTGAGCCGGTCAAAGCGGATCACTAGCGAATGGCAGGCGTTCAATTTTGCGACGACTAACAATGCTCGCAAGGACTATCAGGGTCCTGACCATGGCCTAACTGCACAGCAACTCTTTGATAACCCACCACCGCTGCGTTAACAAGCCAAACCATCAGTTGCCAGTCTGAAGGACTGGTGGCCTGATAGACTTTGATGATGGTGAGACCGCCGGGCATACCCCGGCGGTCTTCGTTTGCAGGCGTGAATGATCATCAAAATGACGATAGCCAGTACTTCAGAGAGCCCAGGTGGGCCACACTCTACGCGCCGTGCGCCTCGTGCGCGTAGAGTGCTCACGGCAGTAGGCTTGTGTCTGATGAGCGTTCTGTCGCACGCCTATGCGGCAAGCTGGATGGACGCCTTGAGTCAGAAAGTCGATTCACTGCTTCGTGACACGGGACTCAAAGAGGCTTATCACTGGGAAACCGACAAGGCCGCAGCGCCGGTCCAAAGTGCCCGCACCATCATCGACGACATGGGCAAATCCAATGACGCCGAATTACTGGGCGTCAAGCCCCATGCATGGGCCGTTCATGAGACACCCGCGCAGGTTGCGATGGGCACCGACACCCGTGGCTGTAAGGCACCCACCTGGTGGCAAGAAAGTCAGGCGTTGGCGAAGCACAAAAAATGTGACGCCTGGCAAGCCTTTGTTCAGTGGTTTGTCGTCTTTGAAGGGGCTGGTAATAGCGCCAACAACCTTCGCGTCCAGGTTCGTTACCCACAATCCTGGTTTCTCAGTCAGCGTGAAGATCGCTGGATGCCGCTGGTCAGAACCCGAAAGACGGGCTGGTTTCTAGCAACCAAAGACGATGTGACATGGATTGATCAATCCATGGACATCCAACAAGCACCAGATGGTTCGCTGGCGTTTGCCGTAACCAAGGCTACGCCCTATGTTTACCACGGCATTGCAGGCGAAGGTCCGGTCGATATTGGCCACGCTGTTGATGACATGGCAGCCGTGTTCACGACCGTTCAGGCGAGGCTCGTGCTTGACGATCCAGACGGACCTGACGAGCGCGAACAGGCCGTCTGGTTATTGCAAAGCGGCGCTGACTACTACCCACGCGCTGACACTCACGCAAAAGAAGCTATTCCACCTGGCGTCGGCCTTTCTCGAAGCAAGCGCCTCACGGCGCAGTGGCAGACGTTTAATTTCGCGACGCTAGCTAATGCCCGCCAGGACTATCCCGGCCCAAGCCGGTCCCTTAGCATCGAGGCGTTTCTAGCCAAACCACCCCCGCTGGAATAGCGTCAAGTGTTTACTTGGGAAGACGCACTCCGATCATATCCCCGCGCGGTCCCCTGCCGGAATCGCCAGGCAATCATGCCAAGCGTCAACGTGGTCAGTGTTTGATGACTAGGGACCACTGTAATGCCATCCCAGTAAAAGAGCATCGGCAGAATGCAGGTGGCCGAAGCAAGTAATAGGCGACAAAATGCACGATCACTGCCCGGCGCCGCCTGCTTCACTAGGCGCAGCGCAACGAACCATGCCGAGACAATCATGCTCGCAAACAACATAAACCCGATCGCCCCTAAATCCCACAAGATCGAGGTAGCACTCGTCTGTCCGATGAGTTTGTTGGGGTATTGATCATTAATGTGGCCGGTATTGGGCACATTGCCATCGCCGCCATATGAGCTGCCCAATCCATGGCCGAACAAAGTCCCCAACGGATCCTTTAGGCCATGCTCGCTGAACCAGAACAGAACCGCGGTGAAGCGGTTCAGACCAAGACCACCAAAATAGCCAACGCTGCCGAAGTTGTATTCGATAGTGCTGCGAATACGCTCTTCAAAGCTCAGATCATAAGCATCGGGCACTTGAATCACCGCATAGAAATACACGAAGCCAAGCGCAACGAAACAGGTGAGGATTGCCCCAAACAAGAACATCAATGGTCGTGCCACAAGTAAGTCAAGGTAGACCGCGAACAAAGCCAGTGGCAACAAGACAATCACAATCTTGGTCTCGCCTAGACCAAGCGGTACAAACATCAACAGGAACAACCACCAAAAGCGCGCCCCCCTGACATGGCCATCACGAAATGCGCTAAGCAAGTAGGCGATACCGAGAACCAGAAACAGAGCAAGCACCGAACTACTTCCGCCGCCGCGCAGCGTGCCCTCAAAAGTCCCGACCACCGCGTCAATCGCAACGTAACCCTCCACACCCGTATTGAGCACTTCCAGATAAGGAACGAGCAGCACCCTTTGCGCAAGTACGAGGGGCAGTTGGATACAGGCGAGCAAACCAAAGAAGGTGAGCCACTTGCTCACGGTGGTGCGTGCAAAAGGCACGGCGGCAAGAACGAACAAAACGCCCCAGAATTGAAAGTACTTCTTGATCCCACCAATGATTTCTTTGATCGGACCATCTGAGAACGGCGTCAGCATCACCGCCCAGACAACAAATGCCACGCCGATCCAGACGAAACCGGGCGTTTTGGTTAAGAAACGATGCCGGCCAAGTGCCGGATGCAAAATGGCCGCACCGACCAGGAAGAAACCCAGGATCGAAAAGAGCCAACTGGTTTTGACGAGTTCAGGCACGAACATATAGAACGGCCCGCTAAACAGAAACACCCCGACAAAAAGTGCCCATAACGCGACCTGCAAGGCATTGAGCAGTAACAGACCAAACACAGCGCCAACCGAAACAGCTATCAGCAACGGATTGTTTGTGGCCACTATCAGGCCGAGCAGCATGCCAGCCAGTGCAAATCCGAGGCGCAGCATCCATAGCCGGACCGTTTCCGGTCCGGGGAGCGGCAAACTCATCGGGCGGCTGGACAAGGCAGGCTCCGGTTAATCAGTGGTTCAGTAATCGATCAAGAGTCGATCAATGGTCATTGAGCGTTGCGCCCAGAATCTGAATGCCCGCTCCGCGCATCACGTCGGTGAGCTGAATAATCTCATTGGTCGCCGTTTTGTCCTTCCGGCCAATGATCATCGCGCCGCCTGTACGCTGCCCCACGATTTGAGCATCCGTTGCCTGCTGAGCAGACGGCGTATCAACCAGGATCACATCGAACGACTCCGACAAGCCGAACAATAGTTTGCTGAACTCTTCACGGCCCAGCAATTCCTGAGGGTTAGGAGGTAAGGGGCCGGCAGGTAACACTGCCAGGTTAGAAACACCCGGTACTGGTAGGATTTCTTCGACACCGGCGCGGCCACTCAGAATGCCGGACAGGCCCATTTTGTTGGGCAGGTTAAATTTCTTGTGCTGAGTGGAGTTACGAAGATCTCCATCAATAATCAGCGTACGCTCGCCGAGCTGGGAGAAAACGACACCCAGGTTCGCACAGATAAAGCTCTTGCCATCGCCCCGATCAACACTCGTAATAGTCAGTGCGCAGCGTCCGGGCGAGCCATCAAACCAGCGCATTACCAACTGGCTGCGCAAGCCCCTGAGCACCTCGGCGAACGGGCTGTAAGGCGTGTGGGCAACCGCGATCTCCGGCGGCAAATGAGAGTCTTCATCAGCCGGCTCGGTATAGCCAAACTGCAGGGCTAGAGCACTGTCTACCTGGCGCTGAGTAACGATCCGCCGATGGACCGCAATCTCCCCAAAACGCTTATCAGGCGTTCGCGCCTGCTCATCAATTGTGCGTTGTTGTTCGTCCGGGGTCATCAACCCCTTTTCCACCAGTATTTCACCCAGTCTGGGCGTGACCCGGGTAGGACCCGCCGGCAGACGTGTCGCACGACGAGCTTCGCCAGCCTGCGCGGCGCCAGGCTGTGGCACGAGGTCTTGATGGCTGTTGCCTGTCTCTATTGCATCGGTCGCATCAGTGGACTGATTGGCGTCTGCAGAATTTGCAGAGTCGCCTTTGCGCTCAGTCGCTTCGGTGCGAGCCGCGCGATCGCGGATGGGCACAACATCGGCATCCACACTAGGTTCTGGCGGCACGACGCGTCGCACCGTATCGCCAAATCCTGACCCAATACTGGGCTCAGCACGATCCTGGGGGCCGGGCACTCGGTTTGGTCGACTATCAGGCATTAGTTTCTCTCGACAGGAAGATGTTGATAGTCCGGGGGACTAGTGAATTGATCATGATCGGTGCCCAAGTTGCAGCCCGGCCGGCGGTGCGGCCGGCCCGGTTGGTCCGACCAAACGCTGCGCCCGACGAGTTTTTGCTGGTGGCACAACCGCCAATACCGGGACACCAACGGCCTGCAGTAAGTCTTCCGCGTTTCTAAGCGGTCGCTGCGTCGCCTCAATCGTCAATGCCGCTATCGTGCCAATCAGAAGACCCAGAAATGCGCCAACCGCAATGTTCAGTTTTGGCAGTGGCCGTGATGGTTCTGTTGGCACCGTAGCTGCTGTGATAACGGAAACATTGGACTGGCGGGCCTTGCTTTCCAGGTCGGTCTGCGTGAAGCGATTGCGAACCAAGTCGTAAGCTTGTTGCTCGCTGTCTACTTCGCGTTGCAACGCGGCAATTTGATTGCGGGCCCCTTTGAGCGCGAGCACTTTCTCGCGCTGCTGGTCAACCTGCTGACGCAGCCGGGCCAGATTACGCTGATTGACCGCATTACTCGCTGTAAGACTGCGACTAATCCGACCAATCTCAGTATTGAGCCGTTCTTGTAAAGCCGTCAGCGTTTCATTGGCGGAAATGTATTGGGGATGGTTGGACCCCAAACGCGAGCCAAGATCTCGAACCTCCGCCGCCGCTCTGCCAACATCAGCCTGAAGCGTCTGAATAAGCGGATTTTGAACAACCTCTGGCATGGCTGAGCGGCCATTGCCCCGGGCGGTTCTAACTCTTGACTGGCTATCTGCTGCCTGGGTTTCCTGCCGGACCAGTTCGGCGGCAAGTGCCGACAATCTTTGGTTCTCTACGTCCACCGTTTCATCTGACGCGACGATGCCGCTCTCTTGCTGAAATGCGGCCAGGCGAGCCTGCGCCGCCTCCAGAGCAAGGCGGTAGGTTTCTGTCTGTTTCTCAAACTCCCGCGCGTACTCGCGCGCAGGATCGGTGGCCAGACTCAACGCGTTCTTGATATAGGCATCAGAGAACGAATTAACCACCTGGGCGGCATATTCGGGATTGGTACTTTCGTACTCAATCGTGATCGTTGTGCCGTCACGAGAAGCCTCGACCTTGATTTCCTTGAGCAATTCTTCGGTAATGTCTGCACGCAAGTTTTCACGCCCGCCAATGCCGCCGTTTTCTTTCCAGTCAGCCATGACTTTGGGGTCATCGAGTAGGCCAAGCCCATCGACAACTTCATTGGCAACTCGCGAGCTGGTAATTACGGATACCTGCGTATTCAGGATGTTCTGAACATTTTGCGGGGTGAACACACCCTCACCCGTGACGGGATCCGTTGACTTAACGTCAACAAACAAGGTCGCCGAGGCCGTGTAGATCTTCTCCATCAGGAAGCTCGCAACGGCAGCACTTGCTACGGTTACAGCCGTGATCGCCAAAATCAGAAGCAAGCGTTGACGAATGATTCGGAACAAAAGACCGAATTGCATGAACTACCACCTTAAAAAATCGCTGTTTAAAACTGCCGTTGAATAGTCGGACCTCAGTCAACCGACAGATTCATTGGTACTCATCTCTAACGCCGCTTGTCGGACCTCGGCGTCAATGTTATTGGGAAACTTGCGGGCAAAGTACCGATCAGTGCTTGCCAGCATGGTCATATCTTCCGGTTCCAACCAGTTGGGATTGCCCTCCGTAAATCGATTGACCAAATGATTCGACGGACCCAGCTCAAAATCTGCGTTTGCCAATAACGTCGGAATGATGATTTCTTCGGCCAGGAAAAGCTTCGAAAAGCCATCGTATACGTCGGCTCGATCGAACTGATCGACCAGATATTCACAAACCTCCCGCTGTGCCCCGAACCAAACGCCACCCACAAAGGGGCGCAGCCGCCGGGTCAATAGACTCCCCCCAAGGTAGCCCTTCTGAGCTGACTGAACGAGGAATTCGCACACGCTTGTGCCAAATGCGGGGCGTGTCGATCCACGAATCCGCAACTGCAAGTTGGCTCGCTGCTTGGAATGCCAATCTAGACCATAGTAATATTTAAAACAACATTTCAGGATTCGAAATCTTATTGAGTCATTCGGCGAGAACGCTCGCATCCCGTAGTTCATCAGTGCATCCGTATCAGCCGCGAGTTCAATCACGTCGATATTGGCGTCAAATCTGGACTCGATCAGGCTTTGCTGAAACTGTCTGACAGGCTTGATCGGCAGACAGGTCGGACTGAGCAGCTGAAAATACTCAAAATCGCTCGATTTCAAGCAGTGCCGCATCAAATGGAAAATACCCTCTGTGAATCCCCATACGCCCCAGCCGGTCTTCACCGGATCAGGCACGAACCGCGTATTTCGGCCATGAAGGTTAAAACCAGGTTGTTGGCTGAAATCGTGATGGACAACAACGTCATGCGGCGCAAGTGTGCTCGCCAGCTGCTCGACCACCTGAGCTGAGTGAATCGCCGACATGATGCCAAACACAATGTTCAAAGCCACCCCCCTCTCACTCGCTAGCCAGATTCATTCGGGACGCTGTCGGGAAATTTTTCATAGCGGGCGCCCGCAACGCCTGGCATTTCCTCTGGCAACAACCTCAGGCTCTCCCTGCCCGGCACCTACCCTATCGGGGGTGTTCTCCTCGCTTACCAACTATCAGCGTCGAGTTTATCGGAATGCATGAACTAGTACGTCGCAAGGACCAACACCTGGCGCTATTGTCCTGCCTCCGTTCACCTAAGATGGTGATGACAGGGCGCACGCGTTTTGATGCGGCATGCCCATTCGCCCGCAGATGTTGCCCATGCCAGTTGAAGCCGATACCGACACTGCCCCAAGAGCCTTGATCTAATTTGGACGTAACTGATCGATACGGTGGAGCTAAGGTCAGACGTGGCCTTGTCCACTTTCTTACCGGCAAGGCCCTGACCTCCGTCGCGGGCGTCGGCACCTTTTTGCTGCTGGTCCGCGCGCTACCACTCGAGGAGTTCGCTGCCTACTCAATCTTGTTCGGCCTGGTGGAACTGGTCACCGCAATTACGGGTGTGGGCATTACGCATGTCATGGCCCGCTATGTGCCGGAGGTTTATGCGATTCATCTGAATGCAACGTTTCGAGCGCTGGTATTGCGCCTGCTGCTGTTACGCTTTTTAGTGCTAGCGGCCTCAGTTGGCTTAATGTGGGTCTTTGCTGAACCCATTAGCCAGTTTATTGGGCTGGCCGACTGGCAATCAGCCCTAATCATGTATTTGTGGGTCATTGCCATACGAACGGTATTGCTGACCTTCTTTACCCTGCTCGAACAGATGCTGCTGCAAGGCTCTGCTCAACTGAGCATGAGCCTGGTCACTGTCAGTCGCTTTGCCATCTTGGCCTTGTTGTGGTGGTTGGGCGTTTTAGATCTCACCACAGTCATCATTGTTGAAATCATCACTGATTTAGTCGGCATTGTGATTATGGTAGTCGCGCTTGCGAGACATATGCCAGCCAAAACGCTAGAACCCGAGCCCGAAGACCAACAATGGATTGGCAAGAATACCTCGCGCATGATCGACTTCGGATGGAAGGGCTACCTGCAGCATATGCTTGTATTGCCTTTCAGTGGCGCGACCGATCGACTCATTGTCGGTTCCCAACTCGCTGCGGGGCAGGTTGCGTTGTTCGGCTTTGGCCAATGGATCTTGGACCTCATGAATCGCTATCTGCCCGCTCACCTCTTGCAGGGCATGATCCGACCGATCCTCACAGCCCGCTACGCACGTAACCATCAGTTTGCTGATGTCGTTGTGATGACGAATCTCATCCTCAAGATCAATCTCGCCCTGCTGGCTGGTTTTACGGTTCTGGTCTTTGCAGGTGGTGCTGATGCCATACTCGCCATCACGGGCGATAAGTTTGGCGGAGAAGCGTTGAAACTTTTGCTGCTCATGATCTTTCTCATGGCTCTCTATAGCTGGCGCCAGGTGCTGGACATTGCCGCCCATACGGTTGAGAAAAATGGTCCGCTTATCTGGGCGCATGCAGTGCTCGTCATTTCTGTCTTGCCCGGGGTGCTGGCATTGCCATGGCTTGGGGTCTATGCACTGCCTGCCTCCCATGTACTTGGCGTTATCATCGCGGCGTTTCTTTTGATCTACCGGCTTCGGATTGCCGGCTTCGCATATCAGATGGACTGGCTGTCAATCCTGAAGCTGGCAGTCGTCCTGAGCGTGACCCTGGCCATTGTTGCGCTGGCGAGATCCAGCGTTTCATGGCCACTATTGCTGTTGATTGGCAGTGTCGTTTTCTGCGTTATCTACTGGCTCTCAAAGCCCATTGACGCTCAGGAAAAACAAGCCCTCACAGAAATTTTTGACAAGCGAGCAGCAGGCTAAATCTGCTACTCAAGGCCCCCTCATGACGCCCTCTAAAGAGTCCTTCACCCTATACAGCACCACCAACGAGAACTTTCCCATTAAGTTGGTCGATGTGGTTGATCTCTTTCTGCGGGAGCTTCGAGCGCGTGGTGTTGAGCAAGAATGGTTTGCCAAGAGTGAATCAGACGGGCCATGGCGCCGGGAAGAAGTCGCATCTGTGCCTGTGATTGTGCCGCCGTATTCGAACCGCTGGGGGGCGCCTGGCAAAGCGATCTCCAAGCTGCTTTACTGGATAACCGATGCCGCTTGCCTGCTGCGTTTTGTTGTGAAACCAGTTGATGTGATTCAGGTGCGGGACAAGTACTTTGCGGCTGTTGTCGGCTTGCTTGTTGCCCGCCTTCGTGGCCGGGTGTTTACGGTTTGGCTGTCTTACCCGTTTCCCGAGGACTCCCTCGACATTGCGGCCGAAAAGGGTGGCCTGCGAGGACTATACGAACGCTTGAGTGGCGCGGTTGGTATCGTATTGCTCTATAAAATCGCAATGCCGTTGGCGGATCATTGCTTTGTTCAGTCAGAACAAATGCGTGAAGATCTCAATACTATCCGCGGTATTCCGCTTACTCAGATGACGCCGGTGCCGATGGGTATCTCCAATCGCGTACGAGATCTGCCGATTCACTCACCTGTTGAAGCAGACACCCCGCAAACCGTGTTGTACCTGGGGACGATGTACCGGGTTCGCCGCCTCGAGACGATGATTGATGCATTCATTGAAGTGGCGCGGGTGCGGCCGGCGGTCAGGTTTCTCATGGTTGGTGATGGCCTGATCCCCAGCGACAGAGGCGATCTCGAGGCGCGTGTCGCGGCGGCTGGCATGAGCGACCGGTTTGAGTTCACCGGCTTCATACCGATTGAGCAGGCCTGGCAGAAAGTTGCTGAATCAGATGTCTGTGTATCGCCATTTTTGGCTAACCGCGTTTTAAGAGTGGCATCCCCTACCAAGCTGGTTGAGTATCTGGCCTTTGGCAAACCGGTGGTCGCCAATGAACACCCCGAACATAACCGCGTGCTTGTGGCAAGCGGCGGGGGAGTTTGCGTTCCCTGGTCAGTCGAAGGCTTTTCGCAAGGCCTTCTCACATGCCTGGATGACCCGGTGGCGGCACGCGAGATGGGCAAGCGCGGCCGTGATTGGGTACTTGCCAATCGAACCTATAACCGTCTCGCAGATCAGGTATATCAGGTCTATAAGAGCCTTCTCGACGGGCGAAACTAATGCCCAGACTGCTGAACATCAACAACTATCACTACCGCAGAGGTGGCGCAGACGCTGTGTATTTTGATCATGCCGCACTCATGAAAACCCTTGGATGGGAGCCCGCGTTCTTTGCGATGCATCATCCCAAGAATGAAGCTTCCGAGTGGTCAAAATATTTTGTCGATGAGATCGAGTTTGGACATGCGTATTCGGCGCGCGACAAACTGGCAAAAGCCAGCAAAGTGGTTTGGTCATTTGAGGCGCAACGCCGACTTGAACAACTCATCGCCGAATTCAAGCCCGATGTTGCACACCTGCACAACATTTACCACCACCTGTCGCCGTCGATCTTAAGCACGCTCAAGCAATCGGGAATTCCCGTTGTCCTAACCGCTCACGACCTGAAGCTCGCCTGCCCCAGCTATACGATGTACACCGGCGGCACCGTTTGCGAAAGATGCAAAGGAGGAAACTACCTCAACACGATTAAGCATCGGTGTGTGCGCGGCTCTCTTTCAGCCAGCGTTCTCGTGAGTGTCGAAGCGTTTACTCATCGCTATCTGGGTAGCTACCGCCGGCATGTTGACCGCGTTATTGTTCCCAGTCGGTTTTTTCAAGACAAGTTTGTCGAATGGGGGTGGCCGGCAGATAGATTCAACCACATTCCCAACTGGGTCGATACCGCCCGATTTGATCCCGCCTATCAACCTGGCGACAGTTTCTTGTACTTCGGCCGGCTTGATGCGACCAAAGGGATTGAAACGCTTATTCGGGCGTGCGCAAGCGCAAGGGTCAATATCAAGCTGGCAGGCACCGGACCCTTCGAACAAGCCGCGAGAGATCTCGCGAAGTCCCTGAATCATCCGGTTGAATTTCTGGGCTTTCAGAAAGGGGCGGATCTGCACCAGCACATTCGTCAGGCGCGGGCAGTGGTCCTGCCTGCCGAATGGTATGAAAACGCACCGATCAGCGTATTAGAAGCGCTCGCGCTCGGTAAGCCCGTTATCGGCAGTGACATTGGCGGCATCCCTGAGATGGTTCAGCACGAGAAAAACGGCTGGCTATTTCCGGCGCTGCACGAATCCGCTTTGGCAAGCACGCTCAGGATGGTGGCTGATCTACCGAACGAAAAAATTTCTGAGGCGGGCAAAGCTGGCCGGCAATTTGTGCAAGATCAGTTTAGCCAGAGCAGATACGCAAGCAGCATGACGAGCCTCTACAACGAGCTGCTGTCTGGTTAAGTCACTTGCGGAAAGAAGTGTTTCACAAAGCCGCTGTGCAACTTGATAAGCTCGAGCTGGACCGAATCAATGAATCCCTGCAAGCCATCATCAACGACTTTCTCGGGCGATGTTCTTGCGATGCGTGCGAGCTTGTTGATTTGACGCGTCAACTGTTTGGTCGCTTTTTCATCGACGTGAGGCTTCAACTCTTCCAGAACCGCGGCGATCTCTCGCACACAAAAACTCAATGAACCGGGAAATGCCGGGTCGAACAAAACAAACCCCGAGACGGTGAGTTCAGTCATCTCGCGCGGATGTCGACGCAGGTACCCATGGTAAGTGCCTGCAGCGCGCAGCAGCGAATTCCATTCGCTGGTATCTACGCCTTCAACCATTGAGGCCTTCGTCGTGGCAACCGAACGGGCCTTGATATCTACTAAACGGGTGGTTTGATCACACCGCTCGATGAAACGCCCAAGCCGATAGAAAAACCAGACTTGGTCTCTAAACAAGGTGTTATGTGTGCAGCCGAGAAAGCGTTGGCAGTCGTCTTTGATTGAATCGCAAAAACCGGACAGCCGAGTAGTCGCCACATCGCGCGCACGCGCCTCGCTAACCCGGTTATAGAGTACGTTGATCTTGGTCCACATCTCGACGCTGATCAAATGGCGTAGCGTACGAGCATTCTCCCGCGCGCAGCGCAATGAATTCAGAATGGAGTTGGGATTTTGTTTATCAATCGTATAGAAGCGAATGACATTCTTGGCTTCGACGCTTTTGTACCGCTCGCGATAGATCTTCTGATCGCCAAGTAAAGCGAGAACATTGAGCCAGTCGCCGCCATCATCACGGTTGCGACCAAAAGCTTCCGTGACTGCCAGCAGGCGCGCCAGGTTCTCAGCCCGCTCCACATAGCGAGCCATCCAATAACTATCTTCGGCGAATCTTGCGAGCAGACTATCCAATGACCCAGGTATCCTTGGTACCGCCGCCTTGCGACGAGTTAACAACAAAAGAGCCTTTTGTGAGCGCGACGCGTGTCAGACCACCGGGCAACACCCAGCTGCTTTTGCCCGTCAATATGTAGGGGCGCAGATCAACATGGCGGGCTTCGACGCCGGAGTCAAACAAGGTCGGGCAGACAGACAACTGAATCAACGGCTGGCTTATGAAATTCTTTGGCTTGGCCTGGACCTGCTTTTTGAGCGTTTGTAGTTCTGCTTTGGTGGCACGGGGACCCACCACCACGCCATAGCCGCCAGACTCCCCCACTGGCTTGACCACCAATTTGTCCAGATTGGCGAGCGTGTATTCGAGCATCTTGGGATCCCAGCACGAGTATGTCTCGACATTGTCGAGTATGGGGTCCTGATCAAGGTAGTAGCGGACAATTTCCGGCAGATACGCATAGACCGCTTTGTCATCAGCCACGCCAGTCCCCACCGCATTGGCAATGTTGACATTACCCGCCAGATACGCTCGCATGATGCCAGGCACGCCGAGCATACTGCTTGAGTTAAAGCACTCCGGATCGAGGAATTCGTCATCGATCCGTCGGTAGATCATGTCGACTTTCTTCAGACCACCGGTTGTGCGCATGAACACATGATCATCCTCAACGGTGAGGTCGCGCCCTTCAACCAGCGGCACGCCCATTTCTCGTGCGAGAAAGACATGCTCAAAATAGGCGGAATTGAAAACACCGGGCGACATGAGCACAATATTGGATGATCGCGTGCGGCCGCCGCTGACTTCATTCAAGGCATGCCGCAAGCGCGGACCATAGTCATCGACCGGCAACAAATTGATGCCTTGCATGAGGTCTGGAAATGCACGATGCATCAGGTGGCGGTTTTCAACCACATACGACACACCAGAGGGCGTTCGCGCATTGTCTTCGAGCACGCAAAAACCGCCCTCGTCATTCCGAACCAGGTCAACGCCGGCAATATGGACGTAGGTGCCGCCCGGGGGACTGAAACCCACCATTTCCTGGCGGTAGTTTGCATTACCGAGGACCAATTCAGCGGGCAAAATCTTGTCTTTGAGAATCTTCTGCCCGTTATATATGTCGTGCAAAAACAGATTGAGGGCAGTGACCCGCTGAATGCAACCGGCCTCAATATGATCCCATTCTTTGCGCGACAGCACTCTGGGCATGACATCAAAAGGCAAAATGCGGTCAATGCTGTCTCGATCGCTATAGACCGTGAATGTGATCCCAAGATTGTAGAGTTCGGCCTCAATCGCTTTGGCGCGCCTGCGCAGCGTCGAGCCTTTCATCTTGGCCAAGCGGTTGACGAGTTTGCGCGTATGAGCCGGCTGCCTCTCCCCTGCTCCGAATAGCTCGCAATAGAAATGCTGCTGGTCGTATCCGGCGAATAAGTCTTTTTGCATGCCGGCAAGCGTATCTGAACGGATCAGGAAGCACAACTCCCGCCCAGAAGACCTTGCAGGGTAGACCGGTTAAGCCTTGAGGCGGAGGTTCGGTTTTGGTCGAGGCGCTTTTAGTATTCTGAGCGGAACAACAAATTGGCTGGCTCGGGACCAACACCGGCAAAGTGTTTGACATTGTCTTGAAGCAGCGGCTTCTCGATAAAGCCGCTCACATTATCTAACGCCTTGGCCCGCTCAATGTCGTCAAGGTAACTTGACGCCGACATAATCATGATCGTCATGCCCATCTGATCCGGGCGCGCCGACTGGTTAAAACGCTCGACGAGCTCAAAGCCCGAGATCCCGGTCATGTTGATGTCAACCAGCATTACTTCAGCCGTATTGTCGGGCGCTGCGAGCCACTCCAAGGCCTCTTCGCTTGACTCCAGGCACACAACTTCACCGACCAGACCTGTCTTTTCGATAAGCAGGCGATGAAAAAGATTATCGAGTCGATTGTCGTCCACCATCAACAACCGATTGATGGCGATATCGCGCTCGTTATCTATGGATGCACTCGGTTCAGGTTTGGTGGAGATCATGACTTAGCAGTTCATTGCGAGGAATCTCGACCTCGATGGGTTCTACCTGGGCAGGGTTTCTTGGCAATTCAAAGACGATCCGCGTGCCATTGGATTCGCCAGGCTCAGTTGTAATCGTGCCTCGGTGCAACTCAGCGACTTTACGACAAATAGCCAGTCCCAAGCCGGTACCTTCATATTCATTGCGGGTATGCAGTCGGCGGAAAATTTTGAAAACGTCGTCTTTAAAGCGAGGCGGAATTCCAATCCCGTTGTCGCTTACCGTGATCTGCCAGGTACCCTCTTCGGGCATCTGCCGGCAGGTAACTGTGATCACCGGCACCGCGTCCTCCCTGCGGAACTTGATGGCATTTCCCAGCAGGTTCTGCAGTAACAACACTAGTAGCGGCCGGTAGCCTCTTACTACAGGCAGTGGTCCATGGACAATCCTTGCGCCCGCTTTTTCAATCGCATCATGCATTGATTGCTTCAGTTCGATTAGTAGCGGCTCAAGCGCAATATCAGACAATTCAGCATCAATGGATTCAAGCCGTGAGAAGCTCAGCAAATCGCGCATCAAAACCTGGAGACGACCCGCACCCGCTTGAACATAGCCAAGATACTCCTGTCCAGCTGGCGGAATGGTCTCTCCGCACTCATCGAACAACAGACCGGCGAAATTCGTAATGGTGTTGAGCGGCTCCTTCAAATCGTGAGAGGCAATCCGCACGAATTGCTGCAAACTCTCATTAGTCGCCTCAAGCGAAGCCTTAGCGTTAGTAAGATCGCGTTCGCGCCTGACGTGAGCATCAATATCGTGGAGCAACACAACTGCTCCCTCAATAGTGCCGTTGGCCATGCGTGCCGGAAGATAGTTCACCTCGAAAAACCGCTTGCCACTCGCTGGCAGGTCGACTTCTTCAACGACCGTCTCAAAACTACCCGAAAACACTCTGTCGAAGACTGGACGCATCTG
The DNA here is from genome assembly GCA_045106815.1 of Burkholderiaceae bacterium. GTDB lineage: Bacteria > Pseudomonadota > Gammaproteobacteria > Burkholderiales > Burkholderiaceae_E > JAUIAI01. The sequence continues at coordinate 17,632 of JBGCFG010000030.1, forward strand.
TCTGAAAAAGACTTCCAGACCGAAAAGATCTGCCACGCTACTGCCGATGATCTTGGTGTCATCCATCTCCCAGTATTTGGTGAATGACTCATTGGCATATCGATAGATATAGCGACGATCCACGAAGGCGATCAGATCGCGCGAAGCCGAGGTCATCGCTGATAAGTAACGTATCTCATGCTCAAAGCGCTTGCGCTCGTCGATATCCCGCATCACCCCGAGGAATGAAGAGGGACCATCCTCACCCGCAATGGCCGTGATGGTGAGCTGCACCCAGAGATAGCGACCGGTCTGCTGGGTCAGCGCCTGAAACTCACATTGCTGAGCCTGCCCAATTGCCGCAGTGGCATTGTCTATAGCCCTGCTCAATTCTTCCTGGGTTTCCTGTGATGCCATTTCTACCAACGGGCGATCAAGCAGTACGAACGATCTCATACCCAGCAGTTCCTGTACGCAGGGACTGATATAGCGAAAAGAAACCGACTCATCGAGCAGACACATCACTGAGGTTGCGTCTAGCTTGATTGGGGCTTTGAGGGGCGGGCTCGATGTGCCGGGAGCATCCGCAATTGTCGCGAGTCGACCAGTCAGGCGACGCTCTGGCATTTGCTCAAGCAAACCACCCACGGCGCGGCGAGCCGACTCCATCGAAGCCTCAACAGAAGCCAAAGACTTATACCAAAGCACTGCGTCAGTATCGGAGGCAAGTTGGGCTGCTGTCATTGATGCCGAAATAATGCTTTGATGGGCAGAATCAATGTCGGCAAAGAGGCTTATGGCGCTACGCATCAAAGCGTTTTGATCTTCTAACATGGCTCACTACTGTCCGATTGATTCTCTGTCAATTCTGGGATTAGTCGTCATCAACTCAAACTCAGTTCGATCCATCGGACGTGCAATGTGATAACCCTGAACCCAAACTTTGTCATAGCGAGCAACCGCATCTAATTGCGCCTGCGTCTCAACCCCTTCGACAATTATTTTTGCATTGACGGCGGTCGCTAGCTCTACGATCGCATCCATGAAATGCCACTGATCGCCTCGCAAACCTGAGCCGTCAGTTGATTCCCGCATCAATACACCATCAAGCTTGACGTAGTCGATGGGGAAATTTCTCAGATAATTCAGCCCCGAGTACCCTGCGCCAAAGTCATCTAGTGCCACCGTACCGCCGCGCTCGCGGAAGGTCTGTATGGCGTCAATAGACTTCTTACTGGGGTTCACAAGCACACGCTCGGTGACTTCCATCATCAGCCCGGGTGAAAGCTCCTTCCACATCTCGAGCCGCTCAAAGAGCTGTCCACTCTCGAACTGGCGCGGCGACACATTGAACGACAGAAATAAATCGCGCGCCGATGTTCGAGCCCGCCAGTCGCTCAGAATTTGTCCGGCGGAATCCAGGATCCAGTTACCTAGTTCATCAATGAGACGGCCTTCTTCAGCAATCTCGATAAATTGCTCAGGCATTAGGATCTTGCCGTTCGCATCGCAAAGCCTCACCAACATCTCGGCACCAACGAGTTTTTGATCTCCGAGCTGGACAATGGGCTGCAGCTCATAGACCAAGCGGCCATGGGCAATGGCTTTTTGCAAGTCTTGCTTGATTTTCAACCGACGAGTTGCCTGCGCATTCATTCGCGGCGAATAAAAGCGAATGCCGTCACGGCCGGAATTCTTCGCCGTATACATAGCCGTATCGGCATATTGAATGAGAGTAGCCGGGTTGTCGGCATCGGTCGGGTAACAGGCAATCCCAATACTCGCAGACAGCGTAATCTGTTCATCCATGAGCTCAACCGGCTCTCGCGCGGCGTCGAGCAGACTTCGAGCAATGCGCTCAACCACTTCAGGATGATCGATATCGGCAGCGACGACTATGAATTCGTCCCCGCCAAAGCGGGCAAGCGTATCGCTTGCCCGGCAACTACTGGCAAACCGCTGAGAAAGCTCAGACAACACCTGATCGCCTATCTCATGACCTTTGGAATCATTGACCTCTTTGAATCCGTCGAGATCAATAAACATCACGAAGGTTTTGAGTTGAGTCCGTTGAGTCCGAAGCAACTGCGTCTGCAATCGATCCATCAACAAAGCACGGTTTGGCAGATTTGTCAGTGAATCGTAGTTGTTGCGCAGGAAGTCATTTTCCTCCTGACGCTTGATATCTGACACGTCCTGAATCACCGCCACCCCAAACGGGCCAACATCCTGCGGGCCGTGGTTGTAGGTGAAGTTAATTCGACCCCACTTGACATCGCCCTGGCGAGTCAGAAAACGGCGGTCAATTTCGCACTGTTCCCGCTCACCACTGACCACTTCTCCCATCAATGTTTCGGCTGTGTGACGGTCTTGCGGATCGGTAATGTCAGCCAGGTTGCGTCCGTGCAAATCGACCTGCTTTTCATACCCCAGCCAACGAACAAAGTGCTTGTTAACCTGGAATATCCTGCCCGCCCGATCAATAAGCGCTACGCCAACGGCGAGCGTCTCAAACAAGGTCCCAAAGCGTGCTGCGGCAACGGCATGTTTGCGTTCTGCCGTCACTCGTTCGGTGACATCGACCGCACTACCCACCATATAACGGGTACCGGCAGCCGGGTTGCTGACTCGCACCCGGTTATCCTGAATCCAGCGCTCAAAACCGTCGGCCGCGCGTATGCGATAGGTGATGCTCAATTCGGTTCGGCTGGTATCTGCAAGCGCCTCGATAACATCGGCGAGGTCGTCCTCGTGAACACGATCCAGCAGCGCGTCCGGCCGTTCTTTTAGCACGTCTGTAGGCATGCCCCACACACGCTCAAAACTGGGGCTGACATGAAGCAAAGTGTTGCTTGCTTCGTCCGTCATCCACACCACTTCACTCAGCGCGTCGGTGATCAGGCGGAAACGCTGTTCGGCCGCATACAGTGCCGAGTAGTCCATGAACGACAGAACCGCGCCCGTACTCTTGCCCATTTCATCAACATAAGGGGCAACCTGCATCAGGAAGTACGAACTTTCACGAGAGATCGTCTCAGTCACGGGCTCACCCGTCTGAATAACTTGATCGATCCTGGCCCGCAACTCGGGAATTGCGAAGTAGCATGGAATGCCGATCAGACTCTGACCAACATCAGTCTCCACCATGCCGAACACTCGCACGGCCTGCTTGTTGAACATCGTGATGCGCGAACTATGGTCGACCACTACGATGCCAATATTGACCGACTCCTGCAGGTTTCTTAACGCAAGATTGGCTGCATCGAGTTGGTGACGCTTACTTTCAAGCTCATCATTTACCGTGGTGAGTTCTTCATTAGTAGCCTGCAGCTCCTCATTACCGGTCTCTAACTCTTCATTAGAGGCCTGCAACTCTTCGGTTGACGACTGCATTTCCTCATTGATTGATTGCAGCTCTTCGTTCGACGTTTCGAGCTCACTAATCACGGACTGCAAGTATTCACGGCTTGCAGAAAGCTCTTCTTCAAGTTCAACAATCCGCTGCGCAGCTGTCTGGTCGGTGGAGTGAACCGATGGGCTAATCGGTTTTTGTTCCAGCAGTGACATGCGGTCCGGTTGCGCATCAAAGGTCATGAGGTAGCAGGCTTCACCGTCACTGGCGAGCCACATACGCCGGATCGACACCCTTACCCTGAATGGCGCACCATCTACCGTGACCTGAATCGGCATACTCCATTCAACATCGTTCTCACCGCGTTCGGACTTCTCTACCAACATCCGAATCACGGCGCGCAATGGTGGCGCGCACAGCGAGAGCAGAGAGAAATCTGCATCGCCATCCGGCAACGTCAGAAACCGCCGGGCATCACCGTAGAACAACAGCGGCCGCAGCGCCTTAGTGACCAAAACAGCAGGCGGGCCAAAATCGGCTAGCAGTCGCTCACGGACCTCTTCGTGCAGCGCATCTCTAGCCGCTCGTGATGATTGGAACTTTGTCGATACGGTATGGCGCGTCAGTGTTCGCGCACTCGACACCTTGGTGGGCGACGTGGCGGTCCCGCGCCGTCGGAAAATTTTAAATCGCTCATCGACAGGAGCGAAGTGACTATGCGCCGAATGCAGTGACTCGGATTTCCCCAAAAACAGAACACCACCGGAATTCAAAGCGTAGTGAAACTTTTCAAGAATCCGTTGCTGAACATCGGTCTCGAAGTAGATCATCAGATTACGGCAACTGATTAGGTCAGCGCGCGTAAACGGTGGGTCGCGCAGGACATCCTGACGGGCAAAAACACAGAGATCGCGTACTTTCTTAATCACGCGAAACCCGTTTTTCTCTTCTTCGAAGTACTTTTCTCTGAGCGTCTTCTCGATGTTCTCGACTTCTGCCGCAGGATAAAGACCAATGCGAGCGAGATCAGTATGGGGCTGGTCTAGGTCAGTACCGAAGATTCGCACATTGAACCGACCAATCCGATCACCCAAAATCTCGCAAACCAGAATTGCGATCGAGTAGGCTTCCTCGCCGGTTGCGCAACCAGGCACCCAGATTCGAATTGGGTCCATTGGCCGCTTGGCCCTGAGCAGGTCCGCCAGGGTGGCCTTAAGTGCTTCGAACGCATTTTTGTCCCGGAAAAACTCAGTCACGCAGATCAGAAAGCTTCTCGCCAACTGTCTCAATTCACCCGGTTCGTTGACCACCGCGTCGACATAACTTGAAATTGAGCCGTCGCCATACAGATGCAGTCGGCGCATGATGCGGCGCTCGAGCATACCGACCTTGTACTCGTTAAAGTCGATATGCGTTTCGTTTGAAATTGCTCTAAATAAGTCTTCTAATTTGCTGGCAACTGAATCATCTGCGAGCGACTCAATGGCTCTGAGTTCGGCACCCGGAAGCGTTTGCAATGCGCCGGCGATCGCACCGCTCTCAAGCCTGAGATCAACAACGCCGGTATCGATCACCGCTAGGGGCATGCTGCTGTATTGAGCCGAGTCGGGGTTCTGGACGATCACCGCCCCGCCCTCTGCCTTAATTGCCCGGCATCCGAAGCTGCCATCTGACCCAGTACCCGATAGCACCACGCCAACTGCATTCGCGCCAAAACTCTGCGCCACCGAATGCATGATGCGGTCAATCGATGGTTTGGGCGCTGTTACGCGTTCTGTCTCTCGTAGCCTGAATTTTCCGTCCTGAATGACCGTATCTGATTTAGAAGGCAAGACATACAACTTGTTTGGCTCAAGCCGCATGCCCTCGCTTACCGTCAAGACAGGCAACTCGCATGATTTTTCGAGAATTTCGGTCAGCAGTTCAGGGTACTGACGCGACCGGTGCTGGGCAACGATGTAAGCAACGGGCTCATCGACCTGGTCGAGCTTCTCAATGATTGCTCGAATCGGGTCAAGACCGCCGGCGGATGCGCCTATACAGGCAACGCGCATGGCATGGACGACGGGGGGCGCCGAATCGTCCTCGGCAGAATTCTCGGCCAGGCCATATAACTTGGCAGGCGCGGATTCCGCCACGGACTGCTCGCTTACCTTCGAAGCATCGACTGCAATGATGTCACCCGGATTGATCTCCTGCTTATCCGAAGGGGTCGGAGAATCGCCGTTTACGGCTACGGAGGAAGTAGCGGCACCATCCGGTGAGCTTTCCTGATTATTTTCCATTGTGTAATCCGTCGGGGCCAGGGCTGCACCAAGCCAATGTATCTGCCGCTAGGCGGAAGACTGTTCTGCAGTGAATAGTCTATCTGGTCGATGTTAATTCTGCCGACGGAGGTTACCGTATACGCTACACTCAAGCCGTGCAATCGCAGCAGTTGTCGTATTGCATGAAGTCACATTTTACAATGCGAAATCAGCCATCAAAGCGGACTGTTTCTTGACGGAAGCCTAACGATCGAAAACCAAAAGTGCTCGATCGACTGAACAACTGTCAGAAACTGATCGAGATTCAACGGTTTTACGACATAACAGTTAGCCTGAAGCTGGTAGGTGCGAAGGACGTCGGCCTCGGCTTCGGATGACGTCAAAATGACAACCGGAATGTGTTTTAACTCTTCTTCAGACTTGATGATTGCAAGCGTATCCCGCCCGCCTATGCCAGGCAGATTGAGATCCAGCAGGACCATATCGGGCAGTACGGCATTAGCAAAGTCGCCTTCTCTTCGCAGATACGCAAGACCCGTTTCGCCATCAGGCACGTGGAAAAGATCGTTTTTGATTTTGAGTTCGATCATCGACTCTTTGACGAGTCGCACGTCACCTGGGTTGTCCTCAACCATCAGGATTCGAAGTGGTTTGGTATCTGACATGCGGAATGAGGATTCGTCTTGGAAGGTACCAAGCATACTCGCGTTGCTGTTAGGCTGTGTAAAAAATCATCGATTCCCCAGATCGATTCGTTGCAAACCATAGAAATTTCCCCGAAAGTAGTTTGGTGCTAGGAAACGGCGAACAATAGATGGACAACTCCAACGACAAACTTTCAGCAACGGCGACTGGAAGAACAAGTTCACACTCGAGTGCGCGCAGAGCACGCGCAGACGAAAACAACGACGGGTCGATTGAACCTGTTGAGCCGATTCAGCTGTCCGACCTGAAGAGCAACCCAACCGGCACCGAGATTACGGCCACCAAAACGAATTGTATTGTTGTGGGTGTTGGTGCCTCAGCCGGCGGCTTGGAAGCGTTGGAAGCCTTCTTTGTGAATATGCCGGAAGATTCCGGCCTATGTTTTGTGGTCGTTCAGCATCTGTCTCCAGACTTTAAGAGTCTGATGAAAGAACTCCTTTCCAGGCGCACCACGATTTCAGTTCAGGTTGCTGAAGACTGCATTGAAATAAGCCCCAACACAATTTTGCTCATTCCCCCGCGCAGTGAGCCGACCGTTGAAAACGGTCGATTGATGCTCCACAAACGCGACGCCGGACTGCCATCTCCGCATTTACCGATTGATTCGTTCTTCACGTCAATGGCTGCTGAGCTGGGCCGGCGAGCCGTTGGCGTTGTCCTGTCAGGTACCGGCTCGGACGGATCACGGGGCCTTGCAGCGATTGCAGACGCGGGTGGCGCTGCACTCTGCCAGGACCCAGAGTCTGCTGCGTTTGACGGCATGCCCAAGTCGGCATTGGCCACTGGCTCTGTTCATGCCCAGCTTGAACCCGGCCAGATGGCCCATTGGTTGACCAACTATGCGCACAGCAGGGCGCGGGGCACGCCTATAGCGGATCTTGCGTCTGAGTCGTATCCGGTGAACTACGCCGCTCAAATGCTTGCGCCTATTTTCCAGTTGCTTAGCGATGCATTTCAGGTCAACTTCAACCTATACAAGTCAGCGACAATTGCCCGGCGGATTGATCGTCGCATTCGTCTCAAACCAGACCGCAATCTTGAAAGCTACGTAGACGACCTGCGCGACAACCGAAAGGAACTGCGCGCTCTGTACGAAGATTTGCTGATCGGCGTCACTCAGTTTGTTCGCGACCCGGACGCCTGGGACAACCTTGCCGTCACCGTCATTCCAAGAGTATTCGAATCTGTAGGCGAGAAGGAAGAAATTCGATGCTGGGTAGCCGGAACGGCTACGGGCGAGGAAGCCTACACCCTGGCCATCCTGCTGACCGAATATGCGCAGGCCAATGACAAGTCGAACCCGATCCGAATCTTCGCAACCGACTTGCACGCTGACTCCATTGAGTTTGGCTCGCAAGGCGTCTACCCACCTGATGCTCTGGATCAGATGGATGCGGACCTGGTCGCCAAGTACTTTCATCTGAGACCAGATGGCCAGTACCAAGTGAGTGCTGACTTGCGACGGGTGGTGGTTTTTGCTCAGCACGACCTGCTAAGAGACCCGCCATTTACCAAGTTGGCACTGGTGACCTGCCGAAATGTCTTGATCTATTTTCAGCAGGCTGCGCAAAAGCGTGCAATCAGTCTATTTCACTTTGGCCTTGAAACGAGTGGCTATCTTTTTCTTGGCGCCTCAGAGTCGGTTAGCGAACTGGCCGACGAGTTTGAGACGGTTGATCGTCGATGGAAGCAGTACCGAAAGGTCCGCAACGTACGCTTGCCGATTACACTCCATGAGAACCGCACCAGAGTCGGCCCGGTACCGGGTGAAGCAGGTCTCGCAGAATTCAGAATGTCCGGCTCTGGTTTGCGTAACTCGCACCTGATGCGGGCTTACGACTCCTTGCTTGAACAATATGTGCCACCAAGTTTGCTGGTCACCAACAACGGACAACTCCTGCATACCTTCGGGAAGGGACGTGAATTCATAACACTGCCCTCAGGACCGGCCACAGTTGAGATTAGCTCACTGGTCAGGCCAGAGTTACGCCTGGCAGTTGAAACCGGTATGCGCCGGATCAAGGGCGGCGAAGTAGCTGTGATCTTGTCTGGCCTTGAACTAAAAAATGAATCGGCGGCCAATCAGGTTGTCAAAATGGCATTGCGCGGTGTCGGTCATGAAACCCCGCCCGAGCATGTATTAATAAGCATTGAGGTTCAAGAAGCCAAGCCCAGTGATAGCGTGGACGCCCTGCCGCTGGTTGAGAATGTCAGTTCGTATGACTTGAACGAAGAGTCTCAGCGAATCGTAAAACGGCTCGAAGACGAGCTACGCTACTCGCGCGAACAACTTCAAACGACAACCGAAGAACTCGAAACCACTAATGAGGAACTTCAGGCCACCAACGAAGAGCTGATGGCCTCCAATGAAGAACTGCAAAGTTCGAACGAGGAGCTGCAATCAGTCAATGAAGAGTTGTATTCGGTTAACCGAGAGTACGAAGAGAAAATTGAAGAGCTGACCCAACTCAATAGCGACATTGACAATCTGCTGGTTAGCACCAGTATTGGCACGATCTTTCTGGACGAGAAACTTCAGATTCGTCGCTTTACGCCAGAGGCGGCCCGACACTTTGACTTGCTGCCCAATGACATTGGCCGCCCCTTGCAACATCTGAACGGACGCATCGATTGCCCTAACTTGTTTGAAATGCTCACCTCAGTGGCGACCGGTGGCGCCTATCGCCAACTCGAAGTGCAGCATACAGAAGGGGGTTGGTTTTTGATGCGTTTGCACCCGTATCTCAACTCGCGAAATGAAGCGCGCGGTGTTGTTATGACGTTTGTGGATATAACCGAGCAAAAACTTAATGAGCGACGCGTGAGCCGGAGCAGCGAAGACCTGCAGGCCTTTGCCTATTCTGTCTCTCATGACTTGCACGCACCGCTGCGTGGGCTCCTGGGCTTTACAGGCCTGCTGGAGCGACGGTTCGGCACCAAGGTCGAAGATGACGAGGTCAAAGAGTACTTCTCGCTTATTAAGGATTCCGGCAATCAGCTACAAGGCATGCTGAACGGATTGCTGCAGTTTTCCCGCATCATCACACGGGGGGGTGAATTCAGGATCTTGCCATTGTGCGAAGCGATTACCCAGGCGACCGAAAGCCTTGCCAGCGAGATTACTGCTGCAAAGGCGAAGATTAGTTTCGGCCATCTTCCTGATGCTTGGGGAGACTTGAACCAAATCTCCAGAGTGTTCACGGTACTGATCAAAAATGCGCTTGACTACCAGCATTCCGGCAAGCCGCCAGTTGTCCGAATTCGCGTCAAACCGGAATCTGCCACCTACTGGCGCGTTGAAGTACGTGACAACAGCACTGGCATCCCTGACGATTCGCGAGAGTCAATCTTTCGCCTATTTAACCGGGGCAGAATTAGCAAGAATGTGAAATCCGACGGTGATGTCGAAATGGACGACAAAGCGCAACTGGGCTTGGGTTTAGCCGTTGCGCGGAGAATAATCGACCGACATGGCGGCCAGATCCATTGCAAGGGCAAGCCCGGCGGCGGATCAGTGTTCTGGTTCACCGTACCGAAGATGCCCCGCTTTGAGCAAACTGAAGACGCACATCCGGCGGCACCGCCCAAGTCGTCCATTCCCAGAACATGACACTGCTGGCGAATGCGTCGACCCAAGATGGCGCGACGCCATTCGCCTGGCGAGCTAGCCTGCTGACAACTGCCGCTGCAGTTGCGATCGGGGTTTTCTCGCTTGTCGTGGCAAGCAGTCCAGAATCTGTCGCGCTGCTTTGGTATCCCACTGCGCTGTTTACATGTCTGCTGATTACTCAGGCCCCGCGCCACTGGCCGCTAATTGCAGTCTTGTGTTATGCCAGCGTCTGGCTGGCTCGCGTCCTGTCTGAGAGTAGCTTGAGCCTCCATTTACTGGACTGGATACTGCCGGCCGTTAGCGCTAGTGGTGCGCTTGTGATGGCCGGGACGATTCGCCAGTTCGTGTGCAAGCCACTCAGCCTTGACCCCTTGCTGGACCAGGACTGGTTTTTGAGACTTGATCTATCAGCGTTTTTCAGGCTGTTGGCCGCCAGTATTTTGCCGGGCGTGCTAGTACCAGCGCTGACTGGATCGCTCTTGTTGTCAGTTGTCGTTGGCGCGCCGTTTCTGATGACGTTTGAAAAGTGGGCAGCCGGTGATGGATTGGGAGCAGTTAGTCTGTTGCCAATCGCGTTTTGTCTGATGGCAGGGTCTATCCAGACCACTGTGCGGGCGCTGTTAACACTGAAGTCCTTTCTCTTTCTTGGCCTACTACTGCTGGCGCTCGTCACCTACGCGTACTCTGAATTTATTCTCTTCTACACGACCACCATTCTGGCAGCAGCCGCTGCTGTTACCAATCTCAGAACGACGTCAGCGCTCACGCTAATTGTCTCTGTTGTTATTGGATACGGCGTCGAGTACGGCTTATTCATAGACAACCCACAAATGGGCGCCGACAGTTTTCTCACTACCTATGTCCCGCTTATTCTGGGGTTGCTGCCCGGTCTGTTTATTGCAGTCTCGCGCCAGGAAGTGGACAACCGATTGCTTCGCACCCGGTCTATGCTGGATCAGTCGGAACAGATTCGCGCGGTTATGACAAATGAAATCCCGCTGTTCAGCTTCGTCCGCACGTTGGGAAGCGACGATTCTTTCTATCTAACACCGGCACTGAAGCAGTATCTTTATGGTGACGCCAATGCACTAGGTCCCTTCTTATCCGAGGACATTATCTGCCCTGATGATCTTCCAACGATGCGCGAGGCCATGATCAAGAATCAATTCGAGCCAGTACCGTTCTCGACTGAATTGCGGATGCGAAGGTCTGACGGCCAGGATGTCTGGCACAAGATTACGAGCTACCCGGTTATCGGTGATGCAGGACAAGTCGTCCAGCGCGTCGGCGTGATGCTGGACGTAGACGATCTACGTGAAGTTCAGAGCCAGCTTGAGGCACAAACAATCGCACTGACCCGCTCGAATCAGTCGCTTGAACTGTTCGCAGTAGCAGCCTCTCATGACTTACAAGAACCCCTGCGAATGGTGTCGGGTTACACGCAACTACTCAAGAAGCGCTACGCCAGTGAGCTCAATGATGATGCTAAAAGCATGATCGACACGGCCGCGGATGCTTCCGTCCGTATGAGCCGCCTTATTCAGGAGTTGCTGGCATTCTCTCGGGTATCTTCACCCAATCGTATTGACGAAGCCACCGTGGCGGCAGCAATTGACAACGCGTCGCATCTACTCGCCCGGAAAATTAGAGAATCGAAAGCCATCATTGAGGTTGCCAACGATATTCCGGCAGTCAATCTCACCCAAAGCGCGCTCAATCAGCTTATGCTTAATTTGCTAGGCAATGCGATCCGATATCGGTCAGACAAGGCTCCCCTAATTCGCGTTGACCTGCTGTCGACCACACCAAGCGAAGCGACCATTGTCTTTCAAGACAATGGAATTGGTATTGAACTGGAATATCATGAATTAGCGTTTGATGTGTTCAAACGGTTTAACAATGAACGGGCTGCCGAGAAACCAGGCAGTGGCATTGGCCTGGCTCTTTGTAAGCGGATTGCTGAATCTGGCGGCGGCCGCATTGCCATCAATTCTGATGGCCAGAACGGAACCGCATTTGAAATCACGCTCAAGCTTGCGTTTTCGCCGCATCCAGCACCGGCCGTTCAGCCATCATCCGCACGCACTGAACCAACCGTGAACAATTAGCGCGAGGCACACATTCCTCTAATGGCCGGCAAGCTTGCCCATACCCTTTTAAGTCGCCTAAGCCACCTCTAAAGGCAACATGCCCTGCTCTCGAATAAAGCTGGCAATGGTGTTTAAACCCTCACCAGATTTAAGGTTGGTGAACACAAACGGGCGATCGCCGCGCATGGCTGTGGCATCGCGCGCCATCACATCCAGATCAGCGCCAACATGCACGGCAAGATCAATTTTATTGATCACGAGCAGATCTGACTTAATGATGCCCGGGCCCCCTTTTCGGGGAATTTTCTCGCCAGCCGCCACATCTATGACGTAGATGGTGAGGTCAGAAAGCTCCGGGCTGAAGGTAGCGGCCAGATTGTCGCCACCACTTTCAACAAGCACAAGTTCAAGACCGGCATGACGCCGCTGCAGGCGCGAAACGGCCTCCAGGTTAATCGAGGCATCTTCACGAATAGCTGTATGCGGACAGCCCCCTGTTTCGACCCCCATGATGCGATCGATTGTGAGTGCCTCATGGCTGGCCAGGAACTCAGCATCTTCGCGGGTGTAAATATCGTTGGTCACAACCGCCATATTGCAATGCTCACGCATCAGGCGGCAGAGCGACAAAGTCAATGCCGTTTTGCCCGAGCCTACCGGCCCGCCAATGCCCACTCGCAGGGCGTCTTTTACTTGCATGGTGAACTCACTCAATCAGGATCTGAACAGTCGGGAATATTGTGTTTCATGCCAGGTGCTCGCCAGGGCTGCACCAGGCGCAAAGTTACTCAGGTCTGAAGGACTCATGGCCGAAGCCTCTTCAAGGGCATTGGCCAGCGCCGGCTGCACCCGGTCAAATACGATCTGGCCGGCTTGTTGCCCCAGCGGGACTGCCTTGATGGCGGCAGCCACCTGATTCTCTAACCACGCCCAAGCGTAGGCACTCAGACTCTGAGCTGGCAAAAGGTTGAAGTAGTTAGATGCCATCGCCCATGCAAATGGCAGAGAGGCAGGCCGCTCTTGGTCAATCCAGTTGCTCGCCTGAGCTGGCATGGCACGCCGTACCGCATTGACCTGGCTGGTCTCGCTCAGTCCTGCGAGCAGGCGCAAGAGTGAATAGCCCATCTGACAGGTCTCGGCGTGAAGCTCAGCAGTTTCGCGACTCGCCAGATAGTCGTCATTGAGCTGCTCGGCAAGCCCTGGGTTTTCGGCTCTGACCGCTCGCGCCATCGAAAACACCATGGGCGCCTCATATTGACCCACATTGAGGGACAAAGCATCCAGCAGCCATTGAGCGAGAGATTCGGTGTCGGTTACCCAACGAGCCTCAATCGCACTTTCAAGGCCTTGGGAATAGCTGAAGCCGCCAATGGGTAATGCCGGACTTGCGAGGCGCATCAGCGCTAACTGCCCCAGGGTATTCACGGCGAATCTTCCTGATCGGACAGATCATGAATGCGCGGCGAATGGCGCCGGTCTGGTGGCGGTGAATCACCGTGGGCGTGATGGTGGTGGCCAGCTTCGTCACCGTCATGCCCATGATGATGGTGGCCACCATGATAGGCGCCCGACTCTGGTTCAAAGGCAGCCTCAATATGGATCACCTGCCCACCGAGGCCCAGCACCATATTTTCAAGCACATGGTCTTGTTGCAAGCGCAGCCATTGTTCCCCCACCTGAATCGGCACGTGCCGATTACCCAAATGGTAAGCAATCGCGGTGAGTTGACGGGTCGTGGCGGCAGTGACCTGGGCGAGTTGCTCTGGCGCCGCATCTATCTGAAGGCAGTGCATTGCCTGCTCACTCTGCCCCGTGACAAGGCGAGCCTGCGCGCGCATGACTGTACCGCGCGGCAAGTCAATCCCAACGGCCTGCCCACCTAGCGGCCCGCTTTCAACCTCCACTCTCAGCCGGGAGCGTTGGCGTTTTTCAAACGGGAGCGATACCTGACTCAGGGCGTGCTCGGAAAGATCTCCATCGCCCGGTAGAAGTTGATTGAAGATAAGCGTGCTTGCAGTCATGTGATATCAAAAAAGAAAGTAGCGCTGCGCCAGCGGCAGGACTTTTGCCGGCTCACAGCTTAGATGCTGACCATCGGCATGTACTTGATATGTTTGCGGATCGACCTGAATGTCGGGCTGCCATGTATTGAGCAGCATATCCGCCTTCTTAATTTGACGGATGCCACTCACGGCCGCAAGGTCGCGGTTCAGTTGTAACTGATCGCCAATATCAGCAGCCAGCGCGGCTTCTGAAACGAAGGTCAGTGAGCTGGTGTGCAAGGACCCGCCCATCGCGCCAAACATCGGCCGGTAGTGAACCGGTTGTGGTGTTGGAATCGAAGCGTTCGGGTCCCCCATCGCAGCGAGCGCAATTTGGCCACCTTTCAGCACAAGCGAAGGTTTGACACCAAAAAACGCCGGCTTCCAAAGCACCAGATCAGCAAACTTGCCAACCTCAACAGAGCCCACGTCTTTAGCAACGCCGTGAGTCAGTGCCGGGTTGATGGTGTACTTCGCAATGAAGCGCTTGACCCGGTGATTATCGTGCTCAGCAGGGTCTTCAGCCAGGGCGCCGCGCTGAACTTTCATCTTGTGGGCGGTTTGCCAGCACCGAATGATGGTTTCACCGACCCGACCCATCGCTTGGGAATCAGACGCCATCATGGAAAATGCGCCAAGGTCATGCAAGATATCTTCAGCAGCTATGGTCTCCCGGCGAATCCGGCTTTCCGCAAAAGCCACATCTTCAGGGATCGACGGGTCCAGGTGATGACACACCATCAGCATATCGAGGTGTTCATCAATTGTGTTGACGGTGTAGGGGCGAGTGGGGTTGGTGGATGAAGGCAGCACATTGGGCAGACCGCACGCTCGAATGATGTCTGGCGCATGGCCCCCCCCTGCACCCTCAGTGTGATAAGTGTGAATGGTGCGGTCTTTGAATGCTGCAATCGTCGCCTCAACAAAGCCCGACTCATTGAGCGTGTCGGTGTGGATAGCCACCTGAACATCAAACTCGTCTGCAACGCTCAGGCAGTTGTCGATGGCTGCCGGAGTCGTGCCCCAGTCTTCGTGTAGTTTGAGGCCAATGGCTCCGGCCCGAATCTGCTCGCGTAAGGGGTCGGGCAATGAGGCATTGCCTTTGCCGAGCACACCAAAGTTCATGGGCAGTGCTTCAACCGCCTGCAGCATGTTGCCAATATGCCAGGGCCCCGGCGTGCAGGTTGTGGCATTGGTCCCGGTAGCGGGCCCGGTGCCACCGCCAAACATGGTGGTGATGCCACTGGCAAGTGCGTCATCCACTTGCTGCGGGCAGATCATGTGAATATGTGCGTCTATCCCACCGGCAGTCACGATACTGCCTTCGGCGGCAATGATCTCGGTCGCCGCACCAATCACGATATCGACACCAGGCTGAATATCAGGATTGCCCGCTTTGCCAATGCCACTGATGCGACCGTTCTTGATCGCAATGTCCGCCTTCACGATGCCCCACCAATCAATGATGAGCGCATTGGTCATGACAGTATCGGCCACATCGGCTGCGCTGCGCTGGCTTTGACCCATCCCGTCGCGGATGACTTTGCCGCCGCCAAACTTAACCTCTTCACCGTAGACCGTATGGTCTTTCTCCACTTCAATAATGAGTTCAGTGTCCGCCAGGCGCAGCCTGTCACCCGTGGTGGGGCCAAACATTTCGGCGTAAGCACGTTTGGTCATTTTCATGGCTTGTTGCCTCCGCTGCCCTTACCTGCGTCCTTGACTGCACCCATCACCTTACCCTGAAAGCCGTAGACCTTTTTGTCCCCGCTGATTTCAACCAGTTCGACCGTGCGCTCCTGTCCGGGCTCAAATCGCACAGCAGTCCCGGCTGCAATATTGAGCCGATAGCCAAGCGCTGCGTCGCGATCGAAACTCAGCGCATCATTGGTTTCGTAAAAGTGATAGTGCGAACCCACCTGGACCGGGCGGTCCCCGGTGTTGGCCACTTTTAGACTCTGCGTCGTGCGCCCGGCGTTCAGTTCGATCTCACCGTCCGCAATGATCATTTCACCTGGATTCATGCGCCTCTCCTACACGATTGGCTGGTGGACTGTGACCAGCTTGGTGCCATCAGGAAACGTGGCTTCAACCTGAATCTCGGGGATAAGTTCTGCAATGCCTTCCATCACGTCATCCCGGCTCAGCAGTGTCGTGCCGTAAGACATCAACTCGGCAACCGTCTGGCCATCGCGTGCGCCTTCCATGATGGCTGCACTGATAAATGCAATCGCTTCTGGGTAATTAAGCTTGACGCCGCGCGCCTTGCGCCGCTCTGCCAGCAGTGCAGCCGTGAACAGCATGAGCTTGTCTTTTTCTCTAGGGGTCAGTTCCATGAATGATCCGTCCTGGTATCGTCCCGGTAAATTGTCAACATGCCCAAATTCTGGGCGCTTGTACAGCGCGGCCAAGCACCGGTTCACGGAGCACCTGCCAGGCAGTGCGTAGCGCCCCCCATCCAGCTTCCGCGCTTGGGCCTCGCCAACGCACAACAAGCACTTGTGGCAGAACCGTTATACCTACCTCGCCGTGAATCATCTGTTTGCTCATCTCATGACGCGTTGTGTCGCGCAGCTGAGCTAGCCAGGCCTGTGGATCGGGGTCAGTCGCTTGATTGCGACTGCTCACGGCAGGCATAACAATGAGAGTGCCAAAGCAGGGCTGACCGTTTAGACCAGCCGGAGCAAACAATGCGCGACTACCGCCATCAAGCCTGGCCCTTTCGATGAAAACAGGGCGCCCTACGCGAGTCAGTCGAGTGTGCATTTCAATACGGCCGCGTTCAAACGGCGCCTGAGATGCCGGCCGGCCAAGGCAATACACTTCGCCGGCGATCAGCGCCGCTTTCGGCGCAACCTCAATTTTGGTTTCCAAGCGGGCGATCGTCCCGCTATAGAAGATGTTTTCGAGCGGTAACCATTCAAAGCCAGACTCATCATTGATGCTTAGTTTGACGTTTTGTTGGGCTGGTATAGATTTGCCGTCGCGTTGGTCGTGGCGCTCCGCGTTCGCCGATCGATACCACTTGGTCGCGCCCGGTGTTGTCATCAGTACACGCGTTTGCTGGCCGGTCTGAACCTGGATATTGAGTCGGTCACGACCGGCAATACCACCTGGCGGATGCACCAGGACCTGCTCCCAGCAATCGTCGCCGCTTTGCCGATAACCCTTGAGTACCCGTAGCGGGCCGACATGGCGACGACGAGACGGCACAGTTCGTCCAGCTTGCGTCTCATAGGCAAGATCAACCCCCGCCTGCCATTCGCCAGAAGGTCCCTGATCAGTCGCTGTAAAAAACGGCCAGTCCGTTTTGGGTCGTTTGGCCCGAGGTGCCAGCATGTTTAGGGCCCTAGATTGCAACCATTTCCCGCACGCCGTCACCGGCCATGGATTCACCGGCACCAGTCCGGACGATTTCACCGCGCGTCATCACCGCATATTGATCGGCAAGCGCCTCAGCAAATTCATAATACTGCTCAACGAGCAAAATGCCCATTCGACCGCTATCGGCCAGTGTGCGAATCACCTTTTCGATATCTTTGATGATCGAGGGCTGGATCCCCTCAGTGGGTTCATCAAGAATGAGTAGCTTGGGGCCGGCTGCCAATGCGCGTGCAATGGCTAATTGCTGCTGCTGTCCGCCAGATAAGTCGCCCCCACGACGCTTCAACATTGACTTCAGCACTGGAAACAGCGTGAACAATTCATCCGGTAACAAAGCGCCTCTTGGCGCACTGGCCAGCCCCATCTTGAGGTTTTCTTCGACGGTCAATCGACCGAATATCTCGCGCCCCTGCGGCACATAGCCGATACCCTGTGCCACACGCTGTTCAGGTCGCAGTTTGCCAAGCGAGGTGCCATCAAGCGTGATTTCGCCCGTTCGAGTTGGCACAACCCCCATGAGACTTTTTAGCAGTGTCGTCTTGCCGACACCATTGCGACCCAACAAAACCGTGACCTTCCCGCGTGCAACAGTGAGGGACACGTCGCGCAGGATATGACTGCCGCCGTAATATTGATTCAGGCCACTAATATTTAGCATCTAGCGCCCCAAGTAAACTTCAACAACCCGCTCATCGGCTTTGACATCGTCGAGTTCTCCCTCGGCAAGCACAGAGCCTTCATGCAAGACTGTTACGCGCTGCGCAATAGACGCCACAAAGGCCATATCGTGCTCAACCACCACCAGTGAGTGCTTGCCCTTCAGGCTGAGAAAAAGCTCAGCCGTTCGCTCGGTTTCTTCATCAGTCATGCCGGCAACAGGCTCGTCGAGCAGCAGCAAGACGGGCTCTTGCATCAACAACATGCCGATCTCGAGCCACTGCTTTTGACCATGAGACAGCATGCCAGCCAGACCACTTGCGCTTTGCTCCAGCCGGATCAGTTCAAGCGTTTGGCCAATCCGGTCGCGCTGCTCGCCAGACAGTTTCCAGCGCAGGCTGGGCCACACTGATTTGTCTGTTTTGAGGGCGAGTTCCAGATTCTCGTAGACGGAGAGTTGTTCAAAAACTGTTGGCTTCTGAAATTTGCGACCAATTCCCAGGTGGGCAATTGCCGGTTCATTCATGGCCAGCAAGTCGTGCTGGTTGGTAAAAAACGCGGAGCCTGAGTCAGGGCGAGTCTTGCCTGTGATCACGTCCATCATCGTGGTTTTACCCGCCCCATTTGGGCCGATGACGCATCGCAATTCACCTGGATCAATCGCCATGCTCAATTCGTTCAGCGCCTTAAAACCATCGAAACTGACGGTCAAGCTATCAAGCACCAACACGCCGCTGGTTAGCGCCTGCGTTTCAGGGAGTACGGCACTCATAGACTCTCTCCCGTGTATCCGCGTTTGCGTCGCTGAAACAAACCCGCCACACCATACGGCAGATACAGCGTAACCAACACGAACAACAAACCAAGAAAGTAGAGCCAGTATTCAGGCATGACCACGGTAAACCAGCTCTTGGCACCATTGACGATAAACGCGCCCAGAATCGGACCAATCAGTGTGCCACGCCCACCCACAGCCGCCCATATGGCAATTTCAATCGAATTGGCTGGCGACATTTCACTGGGATTGATAATGCCGACCTGCGGCACATAAAGCGCCCCGGCGATGCCGCAGAGCACTGCCGAAAATGTCCAAATAGAGACCTTAAACCAAAGCGGATCGTAACCACTGAACATCACGCGGCCTTCGGCATCCCGGATAGCAGCGAGCACACGGCCGTACTTGGATTTCACAATCCAGCGGCACATCAGATACATCGCGACCAGGGTCGCTCCGCTTACGGCAAACAACGCCGCTCTCGTTTCAGGCGCCGAGATCGCAAAGCCCAGTATGCGCTTGAAATCAGTAAACCCATTGTTACCACCAAAGCCGGTTTCATTGCGAAAGAACAGCAACATGGCGGCATAGGTTAAAGCCTGGGTAATGATCGAGAAGTAGACACCCTTGATTCTCGAACGAAAGGCGAAGTAGCCAAACACAAACGCCAAAATGCCCGGCACGGCCACCACCAGGAGCATCGCCCAAATAAAGTGCTCACTAAATGTCCATTGCCAGGGAAGTTCTTGCCAATCTAGGAACACCATGAAATCGGGTAAGTCCTGCTGGTATTGACCCTCTCGCCCAATGGCACGCATGAGATACATGCCCATCGCATAACCACCCAGCGCAAAAAACAAGCCATGCCCAAGCGACAGAATGCCCGCAAAGCCCCATACCAGCCCCATCGCCAGAGCCACCATTGCGTAGCAAAGCATCTTGCCAATTAGCGAGACCATGTAGTTACTGACATGGGCCGGATGACTGTCAGGTAGGACAAGGTTGGCATAGGGAACTGCTACGACCAACACGATAAGCGCCAGCAACACTCCCAACATCACCGGCACACTAAACACACCCTTTGCACCATGATGACCTGCGGCGATTTGAGGCGGCACAGAAGCAGACAAATTCATATCAAGCCTCCGTACTGCGGCCGCGCAGCGCAAAGATGCCCTGCGGGCGCTTCTGAATAAAGACGATAACGGCCACCAGTAAAACAATCTTGGCAATCACCGCACCCGTCATGCCTTCAAGCACTTTATTGAAGATACCCAGGCCGAGCGCAGCAACAACCGCACCTGCCAACTGACCAACGCCACCCACCACCACCACCAGGAAAGAATCAACGATATAACTCTGACCCAGGTCTGGCCCCACATTACCGATTTGCGATAAAGCGCAACCAGCGAGGCCCGCCAGGCCCGCGCCAAGCGCAAATGCAAAGGTGTCTGTCTGACGGGTGGGCACACCCACGCATTGCGCCATTGAACGGTTCTGCGTCGTTGCGCGCACGAACAAACCCAGACGGCTTCGCGAAATCAGCAATGCAACTGCCACCAGGACGATCACGGCGAACACAATAATGGCCACCCGGTTGTAGGGCAGCACCAGCGTTGACGAAACCTCAATGCCGCCAGACATCCATGATGGATTCTCCACAGCCACATTCTGAGCACCAAACAGATTACGCACCGACTGCATCAGAATCAGACTAATGCCCCAGGTTGCCAATAAGGTCTCAAGTGTTCTGCCATACAAATGCCGGATCACGAGCCGTTCAAGTAAGACGCCTACCAAAGCTGCCACCAGGAATGACATTGGCACCGCTGCCCACAAGTAATAGTCGAATGCACCGGGTGGCAACCATTGCCTGAAAAGCTGTTGCGCTACAAAGCTCGCGTAGGCACCAATCATGATCAATTCGCCATGCGCCAGATTGATCACGCCCATCAAACCATAGGTAATCGCCAGGCCAAGTGCAGCAAGCAGCAAAATGCTGCCAAGGCTGATGCCGGCAAATAGCGTACCGCCAATCTCGGATAGAAAAACTCGGTGCTCAACATCCGCATAGGCCTGCATCAAGGCCTTGCGCACGGGCTCATTCGGTTCAACTGGCACGCCGTTGTCACTCGAGAGGCGATCGCGTAGCAGTTGCCGAACTTCAAGCGTGTCACTACGTGCCAAGGCCTGAGCCGCTGCCAGGCGCACGGAGGGATCATCATCTGTCACCCCGACCCGGGCACTCGCCAGTTCAAGCCGAGCTTTAACAACGACATCCTGCTCAGTCTCGGCCGCAAGTGCCAGTAGCTGGTTACTCGATTTCGTTCGAAAAGAGGCAAGCTTATCAACCGCCTCCAATCGCACTTGCGAGTTGGGTGAAGCGAGCGCCAGGCCCGCCAGGGCCGTATTGATTTCGCGCCGAATACGGTTGTTGACCCGGATTTTCTTAAGCCGCTCGGACGCGACCACCTGCTCTCCGGTCACAGCATCTGTTACTTCCTCACCAGAAACAACAACAACCTGCGACCCTGCCAGTCTGAGTTGCCTGGCGCTCATCGCCCGCAGAAATTGCGCGAGTTGCTCCGACGATGACAGGGTTTGTCCGTCCGCATCAGCCTTGACGGGATTAGCCAGCTCCTGTTTCACCGCCTCCGTCATGGCGGCAATACGCTTGACGGCTGACCCTTGAGTCAGAGTTGCGACCTGATCGGCCGTCAACGCATGGGCAACGGGTGACAGCGAGCAGGCAACTGACAACAGCAGGAAAGGGAGCACGCGGTGCAGCAAACGCAAAGTAGCCAGACGAACACCAGCCACCGCCGCAGTGTCGGAGGAATTCATGAAGGGATAAGAAACCGAAAAATGGAATAAAGCGAACAGAAAGCACAACAATAAAAGCAACGGCGCCGTGATGGACACACCACGGCGCCGCTAGAGGAGCCCTTACTTTGTCATATTGATCGGCTCATCTTTCTTCTTTTCATTGCCCGGAATGAACGGGCTCCATGGCTGCGCACGGATAGGCCCTTTCGTTTGCCACACGACGTCGAACTGACCATCTTCTGTAACCTCACCAATCACGACTGGCTTGTGCAAGTGGTGGTTTTTCTCGTCCATCTTGACCATAAAGCCTGATGGTGACTGAAAGGTCTGGCCTCCCATGGCCTTGATGACGGCATCGACCTCTGTCGTACCAGCCTTTTCAACGGCCTGCTTCCACATATTGATACCGATGTAGGTAGCCTCCATCGGATCATTGGTAAGCGGTTTGCTCGAGGACGACAGATTTTGCGCTTTGGCGTAGTCCCCCCACTTGGCTTTGAACCCCGTATTCACGTCATTATCCAGCGACATGAAGTAATTCCACGCAGCCAGATGACCGACCAAGGGCTTGGTGTCTACGCCGCGCAACTCTTCCTCTCCCACGGAAAAGGCGACGACCGGCACTTCGGTTGCGTCAAGCCCCTGGTTACCCAGCTCTTTGTAGAAAGGCACATTTGAGTCACCGTTAATCGTCGAAATCACGGCCGTCTTACCACCTGCAGCGAACTTCTTCACATTGTTCACAATCGTTTGGTAGTCAGTATGCCCAAACGGCGTGTAGACCTCTTCAATATCACTTTCCGCCACGCCCTTGGACTTGAGGAAAGCTCGGAGAATTTTGTTGGTCGTACGCGGATAAACGTAGTCGGTCCCGAGCAAGAAGAAGCGTTTGGCACCGCCACCATCTTCACTCATGAGGTATTCAACAGCCGGAATCGCTTGCTGATTTGGGGCTGCGCCAGTGTAAAAGACGTTCTTGGAAAGCTCCTCGCCCTCATACTGAACTGGATAGAAAAGCAAGCTGTTCAGCTCTTCGAAAACCGGCAGAACCGATTTGCGCGATACCGAAGTCCAGCAACCGAACACTACCGCTACTTCGTCCTGCGTAATGAGTTGTCGGGCTTTCTCGGCAAAGAGGGGCCAGTTTGAAGCAGGGTCTACAACCACCGGCTCCAGTTGTTTGCCCATCACGCCGCCATTCGCGTTGATCTCCTCGATCGCCATCAACGCCGTATCTTTCAAAACAGTTTCTGATATTGCCATCGTGCCGGACAGCGAATGCAAGATACCGACTTTAATGGTGTCTGCCGCCCAGGCGGGCATGGCGAATGAAAAAGAAGCTAGTGCAACTGAGGCACTAAGCGCCTTAAGTGTGAATCTGCGTGACATACGAGGTTTTCTCCCTGGTTAAGACATTCCAAGCGCTGCTGAACAGCGGTTTCTGGAAAACCAATGCAGGGTTCGTGCCAGTCACATTTACCCGTCCGTTTGCACCAAATTAGCGCAATACGCGGTGCGTGAGATCAAAACAAATCGGGCCAGATTGGTTTGCACCAATCTGGCCCGCACCATTTTAGGGAGGAGTTCAGTCTTGCATAAACCCTAAATCGCGTTGATCAAACGCTGACAATCCACTGAAGATGTCATTAAGTTCGGTGTTGTTAACCCCAAACCAGGCGCCCAGCGTTGCCGAGTACTGATCAACCGAAATCGTGGGCAAGAGCCGTCCGCGCCCAACATCATCGGGGCCGTCGTCGGCAAGCTCAGGTGCCTGACCATAGAACTGCTGACCGCGAACCGCACCGCCCACGATCATGTGGTGACCGCCCCAACCGTGGTCAGAACCATCCCCGTTGCTCGACAAGGTGCGCCCAAAATCAGAGGCAGTGAAAGTCGTGACTTTGTCGGCCACGCCCAGGGTCTCAGTAGTGCGGTAGAAATTTGCAATTGCCTGATCGACCGCAGCGAGCTGCTGCGGATGGGTGGCATTCAAACCGGCATGAAGATCAAAGCCGTTCATCTGCACATAAAAGATCTGGCGCTTCATGCCAATCTGATCGCGAGCCGCCAGCATACGAGCCACCATCTGCAGCTGCTCTTCCAATCCGGAGCCTGCTACCTGCGTCGACGGGTCGCCAGCGCTACTTAACGCAGTTGAGAGAGTTTGGGTCGCTGATAGTGAGCGCACCGCCGTGTCCCGGTTAATTTGGGTCAACTGGTTATTGGTGCTGTTGGTGGTCAGCAACTGCTCAATTGCAGTTGAAACCGGACGGTGCCGATAGACATCGTACTGTCTCGCGTTTAGCTCAACCGGCCCATTGGCAGACATCTGATACTGCGTCACTCGATCGCCTGAGAGCAGAACCGCATTGCCCGAAAGCGATATCGAGGTAAAGATCTCGTTCTGATTGGCGCCTGTAAATATGTCCGCCATCCGTCCGCCCCAACCGGTGGTCGCGCCTTCCGGGGCCAGGGACTGCCAGACCGACTGCTGGTCATTGTGCGAGAAGAGCTTTGGCGGCAAAGGGACAGCGCGCTGGTCGTAGTCAGCTTTGCTAGTCGGAACAATCAGCGGACCAACATTGAGTAGCACACTCATTTTTTGCTCAGTCCAGAGCTGACGCAAGTTGGGCATTTGCGGCGCTAGCGCGAATTCGCGACCATCGGGAGAGCCCCCAACGGGGTTGAGTACTGTCGCGGCCAGTTCGCCGCGGCTAATGGCCAGCTCGTTCCGTGCCTGCGCATACTGGTTGTAGCTCGCCTGGTCGTAGGGAACGATCGTGTTGTAGTGATCATTACCGCCATTGAGAAACACACAAACCAGTGCTTTGTAGTCCGTTGCGTCTGCCGCAGCGGCCGTACCAACTGCAGCAAGGTTCAACATCATGGGGGCGGCAGCGCCGGTTGCTGCTGCGCCGGCGGCAGAGCGCATGAACGCACGGCGGCCCGCTCGACTAAGGTTTTGTTTCATCGTTGAGCCTATGCCTGAAGAAGGTAATCGGCGCTAACCATCACGAGCAATACTGCCGTGTTGGCGCGAACTCGCTTGTCTTCCCCTGAATCATTGGGAAGCGCAGCCACCGTATCGATAATCAGCCGTCGGGACTGGTCGGTCAGATCGCCTGCAGTTAATAGCAACGCAACATGATCAACCAATGCCTCAGGATCATCGACCAGCTTAAGTTCGTTCACGTAATCTGAGGTGACCTCTCCAAGACCTGACCGAATGATGTTGGTAATGAAGTTGACATATCCAATCACGGAAACTTCATTGGCAATCTGCAATTCCGGCGCGACTTTGCCTGATTCACCCAGCGGTGAGTTGGGCGGGGTATATCCCGGGCGAAAGAAATTGAAGACGCCGGGTGATCTCATGGGGCTTTGCCCCAGTGCACGATCCGGATTGGACAGGTCAGCAATTTCGCAGCGCCGATCGGGTGATGTCGCACTGAAGCTGCGGGCCCAGTTGGCAAAGCGAAGAATCGGTTCACGAATCTTGCCGTTGGCATCATCAAATAGAATCTTCTGACGAGCCTCAGGATCAAGCAATACCGCTTTGATCACACTGCCCAGATCCCCTCTCACACCGTTACCGTTGTCGTTAAAGCGCTGAGCGACTCGGCGAACATAGCCAGGTGATGGATTACTCGTCACAAACCGCTGAATCAGTTGCTTGCCTAAAAACGGTCCGACGTTTGGATGATTGGCGATGTGATCCAGAGCCATCTGCATGCTGGTCTGACCGTCGGTGCCAGGCGGAATCGTCATCCCCAGGAAGGTCTTTTCTCCCGTCTCATGGTATGCGGCATTCAACACCATCTGGGCCAGCCACCGAGCAGGTACTTGCTGGGTCAGATCGTTGTCCCAGCCGGTAAACGCTCTGGCGAGACCAACAACATCATCATTGCTGTAGGTTTCAATGGGTTGACCATCAGCCCCAAGTTTTACAGTGCCGTCTTCATTGAGTTCGAACAACCCAATAGAGAACAGTTGCAAAATTTCTCGGGCGTAGTTCTCATCAGGTGCACGCCCTTCGCTGTCAGCGCGGCGGCTTCCACGCATACTCAGGAAGGCACCCATTTGATGTGACAGCGTGATCTCTTCTAGCAGCTCACGGTAACTGCCAAACGCGTATCGCTCGAGCAGATCCATGTAGGCAGCCACGCCAAATCCGGTGAACTCACCGCCCGCATCCAGTCCGTCGCCGTTGATCACGAAGATCTCCGACAGGGCAAGTGCCACGCGTTGCCGAAGCGTATCTGGTGAGAAAAACAGCTTGAACCAGCAAGCCTCGTCGCTACCCACCAATGTAAAGATGTACGCCTGTGCGCCGTAGCCCTGCTCGTTCATCCAATCGTAGCGGGAGCCGTTACCAGCAACGCCTAATTGCTCGTCCAGCCAAGCCTCATAACCGAGTTCAAGCACACGGGCAATTTCAGCGTCCGTCGCGCCCATGCACGCCTGCCCCAAAAAGCGTGAAGCACGCTTCTCATTGAGTGGACCAGCCGCCTCGAGAATGGGGCCGTCAGTCGACCCGCCACCACCCGAACCACCACCGGGCGCACCAGAATCAGAGCCGCCACCGCCACCACAAGCAGCCAGCAACGCCGGCAAGATGCCGAGCGCAGCGCGACGCTTTAAAAGCGACGACGAACTTGTGACAGGTCCGAGCGGGGTTGCTGCACTGGCAGCATTGTGGGAAGGGTCATCAGTCAAAGAGTCTGTCTGCTCAGTCGGCAGATGATGATCGGCTTTTTTTATTGTTTCCAACGGAGGACCAGCCTGACAAAAAAGTCCCAGCGCTTGTAAACAGTCAGCGCGAAGGGCAATCAAAAGGAAAACGCTTTTGCCTTCCGCTCGAATGGAGCATGTCAGTAAGCACGCCTAACAAGCGCTGACACCCTCAAAATCGGTAGGCAATTCGGAAAAGAGATGATTCCTGCTTTGGTGCATTTCAGCGAGGAAATAGTTCACCGGCCCGCATTGATCGGAATGCACAAAATTTCACCACCAATAAATTGACGGTGGTTTTAACAGTAGAAGATGTGCGGGAATACCTGGTGAACCCAGGTTGCGGGCAAGCTCAGGCGCGCTTGATTGCCGCTAGGCCTTCTTCGTAGGTGCGCTCGAAGAGCGCGACCAGACTGGGGTCAGCCTCTGAACAGCCCGTCACCACTGCGCGGGCCCATTCGAAGTACTCCAGCTTACGTTCGGCGGGCCAGCCTGCCGGAGGGCTGGATTGCAGTGCCCTTAGATTTGAGATTTTGTCGCAAATACGGAGCATCTGCGCTCGAGTCGGCAGGGTTGGCGCGCGTTCTATTTGAAGACTCTTGCGGACAGATTTGGTGAGCGAATCGTCATCGGTCGCGTGCTGAACAAGATCCGCAATGTCCTGATCAAACGCGTTGAGCAAATCGGCGTAAGACACTTCGGTATCTTCAAGCGTATCGTGAAGATAGCCGGCGGCGATCAGGTTTGCATCAGCGCCTGCCTGGGCGAGCAGCATTGCCACCTCGGCCAGGTGATTCACGTAGGGCTCAGCCGCCTCGCCTTTACGTCGATGATGCGCATGCGCCTCACTCGCGAAGAATGCCGCCCGGGTAACAAGTGACAGCGCCGTTGCAGCAGACATCGAGCCCTCCAATTGGTGAGCCGGTATTTTACGCGGTGTTGGCGCTCGTTGTTGCCGTGCGTGCTCTTGGGTGCTGGGCCAGGCGCTTTGGGGAGTCATCTTCAACTGATGCCACAATTGAGGCCACGCGACCCTGCCCGACCTAAAAATACAGAGACTAGCTGTGACCAAGAGCCCGCTGCCCGAATATGAAGTGTTTGCCCTGAAATACGCCCACCTGGACCGCACGCGCAACCAGAACTTTATTGCCCACGACCCGCACGACGGCCCCATGCCAATGGATTACTTTGTCTGGGTAATCAAGGGCCAGGACAGAGCGTGGTTGATCGATACGGGGTTTGGCGAGGCCGCCGCTAGCACCCGTAACCGGCATCTTGAACGTTGCCCGATCGGGGCGCTATCAGTGCTGGGCATGAAGGGCGATGAGGTGACTGATGTCGTGATAACCCACTTGCACTACGACCACGCAGGGAATCTGCCACTCGTCCCAAACGCGAAGATTCACATTCAGGAGGCCGAGATGCACTATGCCACCGGTCACTACATGTGCTATCCGTTCATTCGCTATGCCTACTCCGTTGAAGACGTGACTGAGATGGTTAAGAACGTCTATCGCGACCGCGTTATTTTCCATCAAGGTGATGCTGAACTCGCGCCCGGCCTGCAATTGATTCATGTGGGTGGCCATACGAATGGCCTGCAGTCCGTGCGAGTACACACCAAACGCGGCTGGGTCGTTGTTGCCTCAGACGCGAGTCACTACTACGAAAACATCGGCACTGAGTCACCGTTTCCGATTGTCTTCAACTTGGGGGATATGCTCGATGGGTATCAGAAGCTGCTCGGGCTGGCTGATTCGCCGCAGCATCTCGTGCCGGGCCATGACCCACTGGTGCGCGAGCGCTACCCCGCTCATGGCAAACCGGAAGATCAATGCTGGGCGCTACATGAGCCACCGACAGCGTGAGACGCATTCGCAGCGAGTATTGATTGAAGTGGGTGGCGCGCCCGGTTGGAATCGAACCAACGGCCCCTGGCTTCGGAGGCCAGTACTCTATCCACTGAGCTACGGGCGCATCAATCAGTAGCTGCGAGCATTCTAGCGGATTGACGACTGGGCCGGCGAATCATCGCTCGATTCGCCCGCAGACTCGACATCTGACTGCTTGAGGTCAGTTCGGCGACGCCCAGGCGTCGAAATTGCGTCCGGCTGGGCGCTTGCGCGTGGCTCAGAGAGCGCATCATCACTAGGCAGCGAAGAACCGCCGACGCTCGATTCAGATCGGGGCATTTTGCCGCGGTAGTCCACCTCATCGGGGCCATTTGAGCCACCAGTGACGATAAAAGACATCGCCTGGTCAAACGTCCAATCGAGAAAAACCAGATCGGATACGGGCACGATTTCCACATACCCGGAGGTTGGGTTAGGCGCGGTAGGAATATAGACAGCCGCCAGTGCCTCCCCAGTACTAGAGTCGGTCAGCATCTTGGTGACCAAGCCCACCGTTTTCATACTGGGGGATGGAAAGCAGATCAGCACAACCCGTTTTTCACCGCCAGGTGTGGCGCTTGCAACATTGAGAAAACGTTTGGTAGCGCGGTAAATCGAATCAACAACGGGAATGGCGCCAATGATTTTTTCGGCCCGTCTAATCAGGCGCTGGCCCAGCACCCGCCCGGTGCCCCAGCCAAGCAGAAACAACAGCACCAGCACAACCAGCACCGCGACAAATGACTGCAAAGCCTCACTGAGCATCAACTCGGCGATATACGGGTACTGTGGCCGTATGCCAAATGCCAGCCCCCTCACCCATGGCTGGCCAAAACTGGAGAGCCAGTCAAACAGGAAGGTGACAATCAACCAGGTGATGATCAGCGGCGCGGCTGTCAGCAACCCAATCAGAATGGTGCGACTTATCGATCTCATTACGGGCAGTGTACCTGTCACTTTCGACCGAGATCAGGTGCCGCCATATTTTCGCCAGCTTAACGGTTACCTTGAGAGTCTGGCCGGCGTACACGCGCGTGCTTCACAAGCGGCTCAAGCTCGGTTGACGTCAGCGACCCGAGGAACGCGACAAGGGCGGCGATTTCGTCCTGGGTTAGCGCCAGGGGCTTGATGGTTTGACTTTGACCACTGTGCGCCGCGCCGCCCTGGTTATAAAACGCCACTACATCGCGCAAAGTCGATAGACCCCCGTCATGCATATAGGGCGCCGTGAGCGCCACATTACGCAATTGAGGGGTGCGGTAACGCCAGAGGTCTACCGGCCGCTGCGTCACTTCGTAACGCCCAAGGTCTTTAGCAGCAGGCGCGCCGACGGTGTCAATCAGATCTGTCGCCACCTCTACGAAGTGATCAGGGGCAATCTGGACACGAGTGACAGCTGGAGGTCGTTGTCGCAACTGCTCCCGTTGCCAGCCATAACCTGTGTCATGAAACTGCTGATCGGTCAGCAATGCGCTCTGTGGGCCAATTAAGTGGCACTGAGCGCATCCCGCCCGGCCGACGAATAGTTGATAACCCGCCAGTTCTGTTAGGTTGAGCGATACGGGATTATCCCCATAGCGCCATTGATCAAATCGGCTATTGCCGGCTAGCAGACTTCTTTGATATGCGGCAAGCGCAGCACCGACTCTGTCCGTCGAGACCGCGCTCCCCGCAATCGGTAGCACCGGCTGAGAGCTGAGGTCGTCGGCCTCGCGGGTTGACTGATTCAAATCAAACGCCCGCTCAAATTGGCCACGATAGTCTTCCAGGGTCGCGATTCTTGCCATCACATGACCGACAGATGGATTGGCCATTTCATTGGACGCAGTCAGCGGTGACAAAAACTGCGTTTCCAGAGCAGGGTCGCGACCATCTTGAAAAAGCGCGTCGTAAAACGCCACGTTCAGCAGGCTCGGCGCATTCCGTCTCGCTGACAAGCCGTTCATACCCACCGCGACGGCCAATTCATTGTTCGCAAAAGCTTGTTCGGGGACATGACACATGGCGCAAGACATCGTGCCATTGAGCGAAAGCCGTCGGTCAAAGAAAAGTTTGCGGCCTAGCGCAATTCGGGCAGCACTTGCCTGGTCAATCTGCGAGTCGGGTAACGGGGGCAATCCGAGCGAACCGCTTTGCATCTTCGCGGCAGCCTGCTGGGCAAGTGCTAATTCTGGCGGTGCTGCCAACATCCCTTCAGGCAAAAGCACAGCCAAAAGAAAGAGAGCGGACACATGACGCATCAGCATCGTTCAGACCTCAGTGACTCGCCTGTTCTTGCATCAGCAATGTCGCCACATCGGTCATGATGAGACGCGGGTCAATGGAGCCAAGGCCATAGATGTTTCGAATCATGCCTTGCTTGTCTACTAGGAAAAGGCGCAAGAGATGGTTGATCTTGCCCGGCGTCTGGCTGGTGTTTATCGGCTGCCCGAATGCCTGCAATAACGGCATTAAGGACTCCCGGCTCTCGCCGGTGAGGAACCTCCAGGACAGTTTTTGAGCCAGCGCCTGGTCTGCCTGCATCGCCTCCACGATGGCATTAAGCGCCTGCGGTGTATCCCTACTCGGATCGAAGCTGATCGTGATGAGTTGCAAGTGCTCTCGCAAAGCCGGCTGCTGGGCGCTGGCATCGTGTAGCTGCCAAAGGGTCGCCATGGCCAGTGGGCACCCCTCGGCGTCGGCACAATTGAGATATACGAATGCAATCAGAGATTGACGCCCATCAGTAAGCTTTGACAGTTTTACCGCGGCACCATCTGACCCCACCAGTTCTGAGTCAGGCATAGGCTTAATAACCGGGAGCTCATAGCTCCCGGCAGCCGGCGGGTCGTATTGAAATGCCTCGGCCTTCGGAAACAACGCGGCAAGCGAGGGGCCATTGAGCGCTGACTTAACGGCGGCATCTCGGTCAAGCGCGGGGCCGAACTCCGATAGCAATAGAAACAAGCCAGCCAGAACTATGCCCGCCAGCCCTAGCAGACCGCGCCAACGCGGGGTCAGATGAGACTGCTTATCCACCATAGAGTGCACTGGATCCAAAGCGCATGATGTGGGCCCTACCTAAGCCTTCCTTGGTGAAGTCCACTTCAAACAAAGGTTCGAGCGACTGGCCGGTCCACGCATACGCCTTTAGATACTGATCATTCGCATCGCCCTTTTTGTCCCAATTTGCGAGCAACGACGACGTGAAGTACACACGCTTGCCATCCCAGCTCTGGGACACCATGTTGACCTGCTCACCGATCTTC
Organism: Burkholderiaceae bacterium; assembly: GCA_045106815.1. GTDB lineage: Bacteria > Pseudomonadota > Gammaproteobacteria > Burkholderiales > Burkholderiaceae_E > JAUIAI01. Next base: position 49,190 of record JBGCFG010000030.1, read on the forward strand.
TTTTCGTAGACCTGCTTCGGGGCATTCGGGTCGGATGTATCGAATAGCCGAGTCTTTCCGTCCATGAAGGTGTTGATCCAAAGGCTTTGGTCATCGGCGGCAATCGAGATATCTACGGGCAGCGGAATCTTCGCTGGATCACCGATATCGGCCACTGCTTTGGCATCCCAGTTACCGTCACCATCCTGGTCATGCACCAGCCATAGCTTTGAGGTTAACGCTGTAGTCGTAAAAGCGTAGTTGGCTTTTGGGCCCCATGCAAACCGAACTTCCAGCGGCGCTCCTGGCACATTTAGCACGCGACGAGGTTTGCGTGTGTGCAAATCCCACTGCACAACCGACCCGCCAAAGCGCTTCATCGCCTCTTGATCTTTGAGCATCTGGCCGAAGTCCATCATGTAGTTGGACCATCCGGTGAAGCTCGAACTCAGCATCACATTGCGACGAATATTGGCTCTGATGTCATAGCCGTAGCCGTCGGCCCGTGCATCACCGACGGCCTGCGCGCCGCGCATATTCTTCTCGGTGGGCATCCAGTGCGTCTTGAGAAACTTACCCTCGTTCGAATACTCAACCAATGCTGTCTGGCCACCATGGTCGTTCTCATTGGAAAGCCCCGAGATCATCATTCTCCCGGGCAGCGCGAAAAAGGTGTGAGGCCCGACCACACCACCCGAATCAGCAACGAAGGTCTTAATTGTCTTGTGGAGTGTTGGCTTACCCGGGTCGCTCGCCACATCAAAGATAAAAATCTGGTTGGTATCCAGGCCACCGGCCCAAAAAAATCTTCGGTCCGCACTAAAACCGCCATGGTGGGCTTCATGGCGCCCACCGACCGACAGAGATGAAACCACTTTGCCAAAGGTTTCGGAGTCAGGTCTCACATCAATCGTGACCAACTTGTCAGATTCGTCTCCAATCCCGGGTTCTCCTAGGGTCCAGACATAGACAAACTCTTCCTGCCCCGTGATTTTTGCCATATAAGGTGACTGGCAGGTTTCGTCGGCAACGGCAGTTTGAGGCTGCCCCATTAAGGCGACGCCCATACTCAGAAGTGCGATTGCGCTGGTGGTGCTCGCCAAGCTGAAACGCTTGTAGCGACGGTTCGATCGTGTCATGTCTGTCTCCTCAGCCATAATTATGGTCAGTCAGTGCCATTACTTCGCCAGGCCATGCGCTACGATGCCACGGACGCGCCCTCGGGCGCAACAAGATTTGGGGAGGAGCTTACGTTGAATGCACGGATTGATGATTGGCCAGGCTATCGGCAGATCATGCTGTGTTGTCTGCTTGCCTTTCCCGGGCATGCCGCAGTGCAAGCCAACACGCAAACTGCGCCGGAGATAACGCGAACGATCGGACCGTTCGGGCTCTCACTAAAACCGTTCTGGCAGATTCAGACTGAGCAGGACAACGCGCTCACGCTGAGCGCCAAAGGGGGTTTTGCGCAGACGAAGCTGCGCATCGAGTCTGCGCCGATTGGTGATACGCCTGCCGCGATCGCCGTGACTAACGCCTTATGCGAGCCAGACAAGCGACAGGCTAATGGCTGTCCCCTTCTGCATGCCCCCTTGAAGCTGCAGTGGCAAATTGTCCAGGGCAAGACAATCAATGGCGATGATGCGTGGCTGGGCCAACGAAAACAAATCGTGAAAGGTCAGCCAACTCAGTTCGTCTCTGTTGTGATCATTCACAACGCGCACCAACTGACCTTCCGATTGTCGAATACCCGCTCCACACAATTGAGCTCAAAACGCTACGCCGCCCAGCGCGCACTCGGCGAGCTTATCCAAAGCATCACACACGGTCAGCTGCCCAATGAACGAGATAAGTCATGGCGCTCGTCTGACAAAGATCTGACCGGTTTCTATGCCACGATTGGCGGTAGCAGAAGCCAGGGATCGTTTTCTGCCCACCGGCGCTTGCTTGGCGTCAGTGGGCTACGCATAGACAAAGACGGACGCTTTATGCTCACCGAGCGCAGACTCGATACGCCACTTGCTGAGCTGTGCACCGCACCCAACCAAAGCTGCGGGCGTTACGCCGTACGCGGCGAGCAACTGACGACATGGCGCAGCACCAGTGACTTTGAACAAAGGGTTGCGTTTTTGCGGCACAAGAACTGGAAGTTTACGCGTGAGTCGAGCCAATCTCTTCTTATAAGCGGCGAGCGACATTTGCGGGTCAGTGAGCCACAGTCAGACATACTTCGTGGGCGCTACCGATCCGCAGAGCGAACAGATTCGGGCTACCGGGAAACCATCTTCACGTTCTTCGATGACGGTGAATTTTCTGAATCAGGCTTTACAGCAACGAGCAGCAAGTCTGGCTCGCCAGTCAGTCTGTCGGGCGGGCCTGCGGTTCTTGAGGGAACTTTTGCAGTGAAAGGTTTTACGCTCAAGCTGACCTATCAGGATGGCACGGAGAAATTGCTGTCTTTGTTTCAACTCGGTGATGCGCCGGTCATTGAAGGCAGTATGTACCAGCGGCTCAGTGAACCCTCGCCGCAAGGTTAGATGGGATAGATGAGCGAGTTTGGAATCATCTCGCTGTCAAAGATGCACTCGCGAGACGCAAATCGATAGGTGTCACCAACTAGAACCACTGTATCGATATAGCGCCCGACATTAAACACTGATGACAGCTCGTTTTGTTTGGTCCGAAACACCGCATAGTTTGCTTCGCACATGATCCGCCCATCCTGCACCTCGTGAATCACCGGCAAACCCACCACATGCCGCTGATAGTAAGGGTCATGAAACAGGGTTTCTTCAATCGCATAGGCCCGGTCGAGCAGCATGTCTTTGCTTTCAAATGACAGCGTCGCCAGTGGCAAACCGGCTTCGTAGTTCTCGCGCGGTTGAATGCGATAGACGCAATCATCGGTAAAGAGACTGGCCCAATCCTGCCAACGCTCTTCATCGACAGCCGCAACGTATTGGGCATAGAGGGTCGTGAGCGCCTGATACTGTGCAAAGTCGAGCGTCATAACTGCATGACCTTGCGCCAATACGCGTACATACCCCGAATCAAGGTCTCGGTCACCATATGATCCGTTTCGCCAATGTCGCGACCGCCCAGTTCGGCCAGGGCGCGATGTCCAGGCCGCTGCTCAAAGCCGCGCTGAGATAGTTCGATGACCTCGCCATCATCGGCAGATACGAATCCTGCCGGCCCAAACAGATTTGCCTGTCGCAAACGTCGGCGCGTCATGTCCTCTGAGTCATCTTCATAGCCAAAGTGAGTCCAAACAAAATCGAACTCGCCATGGCCCCGAGGTTGAATATGGCGGGTCGACACGCTGTTGACTTGCTGCTGCAAAATCACGCTTGGGAAGATGGTTGTCATCACCGCTGTTGGGCCGCCCCACCAGTCTTCGGGCACGATATCCAGAAAACGATCGTCTCTGAGTGTCATGCTTTCCTTAAAGCTCGACACCTGCGTCACGCCATCGGCCTTTTCCATTGCCTTGCCACGCGTGCTGATCATGGCAGCATGCCGAAAATGCTTATCCATCTTTAACGCTGAGTCATTGTCGGCGCGCCAAAGCCCAAACGTCACAAACCAGGTGTGCAACAAGCCTGGGTGATAAGGGTCTTTAATGTTTTCTTGCATCAGTTTCCAGTTACCCGGAATACGCTGCTTGTTGTAGCCCAGCACGCGCAACTTGCGTCCGTTGAACATCCGGTCAAAGTAGGCGAGGATGGTCGGTCCCAGAAAATCTTCCAGCGACTCTACGTCGGGATCAAATGAGGCAAACACAACGCCCCCTCGCACCGCAACTCTGAGTTTGTTGAGCGAGTGCTCTGACGGCTTGAAATCAGCCGGCATGCCGCCCTGTACTTTGCCATGGCTACGCACGCCACGCCGAAACGGCACCCCTTGCAGATCACCGTTGAGGGTATAACTCCACTGGTGGTAGGGGCAGATGAATTCTTTTTGATTGCCCTGCCGCTTGCGACAAAACTGCATCCCGCGATGCGCGCAGACATTCTCAAACACGTTTATCTGGCCATCCTGATCGCGAGACATCACAACAGAACGTTCACCGATCACGGTACGCTTAAAGTCTCCGGGCTCGGCAACCTCTGCCTCCAGACCCACATAACTCCAGTGCTGCTCGTAGAAGAGTTTTTGCAATTCGCGTTTGTGCAGGGCCTCACTGGTGTAGGCACCAAACGGAATGCGGCTCGTACTGTCACCAGGCCAGGCAAGGGCCTCGGGTGGGGGGGTGTGATCATGATCGGGCAAGGCAGACATGCGCGAGTCTCTTAGTTCGATTAATCACAATAGAATAGAGCAATCCTTCAATGCTGCGAGCCTGATCCCGCCGGGCTCGGCCTTCAGCTATTCCGGAACCTGCACTTGACTGCCCCCGCTGCCGTGGCTGGTACACCCTCGCCGCAAAACACCAAGAGACGCCTGACGATTATTCTGGGCATGCTCACTGGCTTCGCGCCGTTCTCTATTGATATGTACCTGGCTGCGTTTCCAGCGATTGCAAACACCTTGGGCAGCGGCGTTGAACAGGTGCAGCATAGTCTTGCGGCATTTTTTGTTGGCATAGCTGCCGGACAAATTTTGTATGGCCCGGCTATCGATCGCTTTGGTCGGCGTGGCCCAATGCTCCTAGGCATCACGATTTATGTCCTGACATCAATTACGCTGATCTGGGCACCCAATATCGAAAGCTTCATTGCCGTGCGTTTTGTTCAGGCACTGGGTGCTTGCGGTGGCATGGTGGTCGCCCGCGCCATGATTCGCGACCTGTACGATGTGCGCGAAGCCGCCATTGCGCTCTCGATGATGATGGCTGTGGTGAGCCTGGGACCAGTCGTGGCGCCCTTACTCGGTAGCCTGGTGTTGAGCTGGAGCCGATGGCAGGCGATCTTCGCGTTTCTTGGGGTCTATGGGGTGATCTGCTTTTTGCTCGCCACCCGTTACCTCCCGGAAACATTGCCCGCGGAAAAGCGCAGCCATAACAATCCGTGGCAGGTTTTGGGCACCTTTTCAGCGCTTCTAAAAAGGCCGCCATTTATGGTGCCGGCCCTGACCGGTGGTTTTGCATTTGCCGGGGTGTTTGCCTACATCACGGCTGCCCCCTTTTTGCTGATGAGCTTGTACGGACTGGATGAACGAAGCTTTGCCTGGGTGTTTGCTCTGATCGCATGCTTCCTGATTATTGCGACCCAGATCAATCAACGTCTGTTGCGTCGACTGATGCCACACAGAATTCTGAAGATTGGCGTTGCGTTGAACTTACTCGCGAGTATCGGGTTGATGGCGATTCATCAGACCGACTCATTGCCGATCATGGCGGTGGTACTCGCACTATGGACATGCACCCTGCCATTGATTGGATCGAATGGAACGGCCGTTGCCATGTCTCAGAGTGGGCGCTACGCCGGCAGTGCCTCATCAATCATTGGTGTCACACAATTTAGTCTGGCGGGAGCCGTCAGTTTTCTCGTGGGTTTCTTTCATGACGGCACCGCATTCCCCATGGCCGCTGTGATGATGGCCTGCAGCGTCATCGCCGCAACCGTGCTGATCATCGGCCGGACGCAAACGACTGCTAGCATCGAGGCACAGACTAACGGAGCTCACCATGATTGACCACTACAGCAGTGCTCGAGAAATGCTTGCCGCGCTGAGTGCGCGAAAGATTTCAGCCTCTGATTTGCTCGAACTACATATTGGACGCATTCAGGCACACGATTCAGCCATTAACGCCGTGGTTGTTCGTGATTTTGAGCGAGCGCGGGAGCAGGCCAAAACAGCATCTGCCACCGCAAGCGACAGCCAGCCATTGGCAGGCTTACCCATGACGATCAAAGAATCGATCAACATCAGTGGGCTGCCAACCTGCGCAGGCATCGAACAGGCTCGCAACTTTGTCTCGGCGCACGATGGTTTAACCGCCCACCGCCTGAAGTCAGCGGGCGCAGTGCTGATGGGCAAGACGAACATACCGGTGGAATTGGCCGATTGGCAGTCGAACAATCCGGTTTATGGCCGAACCTGCAACCCCTACCGGCTGGATCGCTCACCCGGCGGTAGCTCGGGCGGTTCCTCGGCAGCTCTGGCCGCTGGCTTCACACCACTGGAGGTGGGCAGCGACATCGGTGGTTCGGTGCGAGTCCCGGCGGCGTTTTGCGGTGTATTCGGGCATCGTCCATCTGAAACGGCTCTGGCCCGCAGTGGTCAGTTTCCTGTCCCGCCCATGTACAACCCGATGCAGCTCTTGGGTGTGCAGGGGCCGATGGCAAGAACCCCCGGTGATCTTCGGCTGGCGATGGACGTGCTTGCCGGACCCGAGATTGGCGAGGAAGTCGCCTGGCAAATCAAGCTGCCAGCGCCAAGACGGGAAAAACTCAAGGAGTATCGGGTTGCCATGCTCCCAACGCCTGAGTGGGTACCCATGGACCCGTCTATCCGTCAGGCAAAGCATGCTTTGATTGAATCGTTAGCCACTGAAGGGTGCCAGGTTACCGAGGCGCAGCCTGATGCGTTTGGTGACTGGCGTGAGTACTGGCAACTTTACATGCGTCTACTCGGTGCCATGTTAGGTGCGCGCGCACCTGCCGATGTACGGGCGGAACGCATTGCCTATCTCAAAGAGGTTGATAACGACTCTTCCTTGCTGTTTTGTGACGGTATGAGTGCAGACGTGCAGCAGCTGTTTGCGTGGATCGGCCAGCGCAATGAGATCAGATTATCGTGGCAGCGTTTTTTCAAAGACTTTGATGTTGTGGTGGCCCCTGCAGTCATGCGCAATGCCTATGAGCATATTGACTTACCTGGCTCGCCAATTATCTCGGCAGCCAAACTCAACATCGAGGTTGATGGCAAAACCTTGCCTTACACTGAACAGTTGTTTTATCCGGGCCTGTGTACATTGCCCGGTCTACCATCGACCGCATTCCCAGTCGGCAAAGACCCAGACGGTCTTCCCATTGGCCTGCAGGCCATTGGCCCCTATCTTGAAGACCATACGCCACTGCACTTTCTCGAGTGTCTTGAGCAGGCGGGTATCAGCAACTTCTCGCCTCCGCCCTCGCTTGCCAGCAGCGCTGCGCGCTGACCAACGCAATGGGGCTTTTTGAACGTTACTTGAGCGTGTGGGTCGCGCTGGCAATTGCAGCGGGTGTTGTGCTCGGGCTGATTACCCCGAGTATGTTCGCGTCAATTGCGGCGCTTGAAATCGCCCACGTTAATTTAGTGGTTGCGATCTTCATCTGGATCATGATTTATCCGATGATGATCCAGGTTGATTTCGCAGCTGTTAAAGATGTTGGGCGAAAACCCAAGGGCTTACTCCTCACGCTAACGGTCAACTGGCTGATCAAACCGTTCTCGATGGCCGCACTGGGTGTACTCTTTTTCAAATTTTTGTTTGCACCCTGGGTCGACCCGGCATCGGCAAGTGAATATATCGCTGGCATGATCTTGCTGGGCGTAGCGCCGTGCACCGCCATGGTGTTTGTGTGGAGTCAGTTGGTCAAAGGCGATCCGAACTACACACTGGTTCAGGTGTCAGTCAATGACATCATCATGATTTTTGCGTTTGCACCGTTGGCGGCCTTTCTACTTGGCATTACGGACGTGACCGTGCCGTGGGAGACGCTGCTGCTTTCCGTAGTGCTGTATGTCGTACTGCCCTTGATTGCTGGCGTCTTAACGCGTCGGCTTTATCAGAACCAGCAGGAGGCGCTTGCCGGGCTGATGGGCAAGCTCAAACCGTGGTCGGTGATTGGTCTACTCGCAACCGTCGTTTTGTTATTCGGTTTTCAAGCACAGACGATTGTCTCGAGCCCGTTGATTATCGTGCTGATTGCCATCCCGCTGATCGTGCAAAGCTACGGTATCTATTTCGTCGCGTTTTTTGGTGCGCGCGCCCTGGGCCTGCCGTATCAGGTGGCGGCGCCTGCCTGCCTGATTGGTACGTCCAACTTTTTTGAACTGGCCGTGGCTGTCGCCATCTCCTTGTTTGGCCTAAATTCCGGCGCGGCGCTAGCCACAGTGGTGGGGGTGTTGGTGGAAGTCCCCGTAATGCTGTCGCTGGTGGCCTTTTCAAACCGCCATCAACACTGGTTTGCTGCGCCAGGGACGGTCGCAAAGTAACTGCCAGGGCGGATTTATGGCCCGCTTAAAGGGTTTTGTGAACCGCTCTGAACGAAATCTCTAACATCTCGCTATGCGTGACAACCCTATGCGTGATGATCGTTCCCCCGCTTCAGCTTCTACCCGCCCCCGTTCATGGGGTAGGCGGGTGCTTCGATGGTCAGCGGCCTTTGTGATACTGCTCACCTTGATGCTATTGGGCCCGCTTAGCCTGATGGCGTTCGGAGATGACAGCCATCGGGGACCATGGTGGTCAGCCAGCACTAAGACCAGTGGCTCGGCGCCCGACCCACAAACAGAAAAGACGTCCATCGTGCAAGTTTATGCTGCGCGAACCTTGCGATGGCGCGGCCACTTTGCGGTTCACACCTGGGTGGCCACCAAGCGGGCAAACGCTCGCACCTACACCATTCATCATGTCATTGGATGGCGATACTATCGAGGCGGCTCGCCTGTCGTCACGCAGCAGGGACGTCCCGATTTCTATTGGTTCGGCTCCCCGCCTGACTTGCTATTGGAAAAGCGGGGGCCTGGGGTCGAGGGACTCATCGATCGCATTGAGCAGGCCGTTCAAGACTATCCGTTTGCTGACCGCTATGCTGCCTGGCCTGGACCAAACAGCAATACGTTCGTGGCGTTTATCAGCCGCCAAGTACCTGAGCTCGCACTTGATTTGCCCCCAACCGCAATCGGTAAAGACTTTCTTGGCGACACAAAAATTTTTGATACTGCGCCAAGCGGCTCTGGCTTGCAGTTGTCGTTTTATGGTGCGCTAGGCCTCACAGCAGCCAAGGCCGAAGGGCTCGAATTCAATTTGCTGGGTCTGTCGGCCGGCGTTGACTTTGATGATGCTGCACTCAGGCTTCCAGGTCTGGGCAAAGTGTCCCTAACCGGCTGGCTGGACTGAGCCTATTATGCGGGCTTAGCGCCTGTATAGACCCCACGCCCACCCTCACATGACAGATACGCCCCTAAGACCTGACTGGCGCCAGAAGCTCGCCGCTTTTGTCGCGCACCCAATTGCCGAGAAAACACTGATCGGCCTTATTTTGATCAACGCCGTAATCCTGGGGCTTGAAACTTATAAGCCCGTTATGGCAAAGATCGGGCCCCTGCTACAAACGCTTGATGCGATTATCCTGGCTATCTTTGTCGTTGAGATCGCAATACGGTTAATCGCACACGGCTGGCGTTTCTTTAAAGACCCATGGGGTGTCTTTGACTTTATTGTTGTCGGTATTGCGCTCATTCCGTCAAGCGGGGCGTTCTCGGTGCTTAGAGCGCTTCGCGTGCTGCGGGCGCTCAGAATTCTCACACTAGTCCCCTCAATGAAGCGCGTCGTGGGCGGCTTGCTTGGCGCAATTCCCGGCCTCATTTCAGTCATCATGGTGATGGGACTGATCTTCTACATCGGCGCTGTTATTGCAACCAAACTCTTTGGCGAGCGGTTTCCAGACTGGTTCGGTAGCCTTGGTGAGAGTGCTTATACGCTCTTTCAGGTGATGACCCTGGAAAGCTGGTCGATGGGCATTGCGCGCCCGGTGATTGAGCAGTATCCGCAGGCTTGGATATTTTTTGTCATCTTCATCCTGATTGCCACGTTTACGATGCTCAATTTGTTCATCGCCGTGATTGTTAACGCTATACAGGCCGAGCACGACAGCGAAATGCTCGCGGCCGAGGCGGAAACGACGCAGCACGTCGACGATCAACACGAACTCACTCGCCAGGAGATCGCCAGCCTTCGCGAAGAGGTGCGTGCGCTTCAGTCACTGTTAAGGCAAGGCAGTGCGGGGCAACAGGCTTGAGCCAGCCTCGTACGACATCTGCGCTGGTCGGTGCCCCCTTACTCCCGACCCTGACCAAACTGGCGATCCCCGGTGTCCTGGGCGCTTCAATTCAAAGCCTGCTGCCTGTTGTTGAGGCCTGGTACCTGTCATCGGCTGGCACTATCGCGCTTGCAGCGGTCGCCATCGTGTTTCCCCTCATCATGCTGGCTAATATGTTCTCAGCTGGTGCTATCGGGGGTGCGACCAGTGGTGCGGTTGCAAGAGCCCTAGGGGCCGGGGACCTCGCCAGAGCTGCCGCTGTTTTACGCAGTGCCGTGCTCATTGGTTTGGTTGGCGGCACCCTGATGGGTGGCTTGCTGCTGTTCGCGCGGCCAGCGCTGTTTGATTTGCTCGGTGCCAGCGATGTCGTGTCGAGTGCGGCGATGGTTTACGCAGGGATTGCGTTTGCGGGCATGCCACTGATCTGGCTATTCAACATGCTGGGATCCGTACTGCGCGGCGCAGGCGACATGGTGCGGCCGGCAATCGGCATGCTGGTCAACGTCGTCGCCTATGCTGCGCTGGGTGCCTGGCTGATGCCTGATTCAGCTAATAGCACTGAAGCGGTTCTGGACGTCATGAAGGCCGGTGCGATTGCACTCGTTGGTGCGTATCTCATTGGCACGCTGGTAATGTTTTCATTTGTTTTGAACCGCGCTCAACCCGTGCGACTAAATGGCGGGTGGCCACGAGCTGATGTCACTGTCGCGGTCCTAAAACCTGGCTTGCTGGCCGCCTCTCAGTCCCTCATGACCGTCATCTATGCGCTGGTCGCGACTGCTCTGCTTGGTAGGCTCGGGGTTGACTGGCTCGCGGGCTACGGACTAGCCGTGCGTCTTGAGCTACTCATGATTCCGGTTATCTTTGGAATTGGTGCGTCACTCATTGCAATCGTGGGCGCGCATGCCGGTGCAGGGTTGCGGGAAAGGGCGATTCAAATTGCCTGGCGCGGCACAGCCGCTAATGTGGTCGCTGTCGGCTTAATCGGCCTAGCATTTGCGCTCATGCCGCAGATTTGGTGCACGCCCCTGAGTTCTGCAACTAACGTTGCGACTCACTGTGGTCAGACACTTCAAATTCTTGGACCCTTTTACGGATTCTTTGCGCTTGGCTTGGGTCTGTACTTTGCGAGTCAGGGACTCAATACTTTGCTGTTTCCTGTTGCCGGTGCCGGCCTTCGCTTGTTGATTGTGATGACAGGCTTGCTTTGGGTAAGTGACAGTACAGGACCCAACACTATTTTGTGGACGCTCGCCGGCGCCATGGTTGCTTACGGGCTATTTGTCTCACTCAGCCTAAAGCAATTCGCATGGCGTCAACAACTCTAAGCGTTTAGGCGCCGATAGGCAGCGATAATCATGAGCTAGCGAAAACCAGCCGGAAGCTCATGACTCAGACAACACCCCAATCAGTTCCTCAAACGCAATGGCGAGGTCGCCTCGCGGACTTTCTGTCGCGACCACTCACCGAAAAATTGCTGATCGCCTTGATTTTGATCAATGCGATCACGCTTGGCCTTGAGACTTATCCTGCCTTGATGGCCCGCTACGGAGAAATACTCCTAATGCTTGACCGGCTAATTCTGTCGGTCTTTGTTGTCGAGATTGCTTTACGCATTGCCGCACATGGCTGGCGTTTCTTCAAAGACCCTTGGGGGGTGTTCGATTTCGTGATTGTTGCTATCGCTTTGATTCCAGCCAGTGGCGCGTTCAGTGTGTTGCGGGCATTGCGCGTTCTACGCGCCTTGCGCATCCTCACGCTCGTACCATCCATGAGACGTGTAGTGGGCGGTTTGTTGGGCGCAATTCCCGGGCTCACCTCTGTGGTGATGGTGATTAGCCTGATTTTTTATGTCAGTGCAGTCATTGCGACCAAACTCTTCTCAGCAGAATTCCCGCAATGGTTTGGCACCCTTGGAGAGAGCGCCTACACATTGTTTCAGGTCATGACGCTCGAAAGCTGGTCAATGGGCATCGCACGTCCGGTACTGGAACAGTTTCCCTACGCGTGGATCTTTTTTGTGCTGTTCATTTTGATTTCCACTTTTACGATGCTCAACTTGTTTATCGCCGTTATTGTGAACGCGATTCAGGCAGAACATGATGCAGAAATTGCCGAAGCCGACAAAGAAACGGCGCATCATGTAGACGACCAGCACCAGATCACCCGACAGGAAATACTCAAACTCCAAACAGAGCTGGCACAGGTGAAACAACTACTGGTTGACCAGTTCGATCGGCGCGAATCTAGCCGGTAGCGCTAGTTGGCCACGCCGGTTGGAATTACTTGAGATGAGAGGCGTGAAAGCGCAGATGATCTTCCATAAAGCTCGCCATGAAAAAGTAGCTATGGTCGTAGCCATCCTGCATGCGCAGGTCAATTCCAATACCCGCCTGCTCACACGCCGCTTTGAGTAACTCGGGCTTAAGCTGCTCTGCAAGAAACTGGTCTGCCGTGCCTTGTTCAATGAGTAGCGGCGGCCCTTGCCATCCGTGAGACTTCGCGAGGCAGGTTGCGTCGTAGGCCTCCCAACTCGACCGATCACCACCGAGATAGTGCGTGAACACCTTCTCGCCCCAGGGCACCTGAGTGGGTGCGCAAATTGGCGCGAACGCCGAGATGCTCCGAAACTTGGCTGGGTTTTTAAACCCAATCGTCAGAGCGCCGTGGCCTCCCATCGAGTGACCGAAAATACCAAGGCGCTCAGGGTCGGCAGCGAGCTCGCTGCAAACCAGCGCATGTAGCTCGTCAGCAATGTAGGAATACATGCGGTAACCATTGCGCCAGGGTGCTTCAGTGGCATCAAGATAGAACCCGGCGCCCGTGCCAAAGTCATAGGCATCATCTTCGCCCGGATAGCCCAGGCCGCGCGGGCTGGTGTCAGGCGCGATAATCATGACGCCCAGTTCGGCGGCCACTCTCTGAGCGCCGGCCTTGACGATAAAGTTCTCTTCCGTGCAGGTCAGGCCGGACAACCAGAACAGCGCGGGGACCTTGCCATTGGCAGCCTGCGGCGGCACGAACGCACCAAACCGCATAGGCGTGCCGGTTTCAGTCGATGCATGCTCATACACATACTGGGTGCCACCAAAACACTTGTTGCTGCTGATTTCTTTTAAGCTCAAGACACTTCTCCACCGCCAGTTTAAAACTCAACAACAGTCCGGATTGATTCACCTGAGTGCATCAAATCGAACGCGTCGTTGATTTTTTCAAGCGGCAGCTTGTGAGTGATCAGATCATCAATGTTGATCTTGCCTTCCATGTACCAGTCAACAATTTTTGGCACATCGGTACGCCCCCGTGCGCCACCGAAGGCGGTGCCCCGCCAATTTCTGCCCGTGACGAGCTGAAAGGGGCGTGTACTGATTTCAGCGCCGGCTGGCGCCACACCGATAATGACTGATGTCCCCCAGCCGCGATGGGTGCATTCAAGTGCCTGACGCATAACTTCGGTGTTACCGATGCACTCAAAGCTGTAGTCTGCGCCACCATCGGTGAGGTCAACCAAATAGGGAACCAGGTCGCCTTCAATCTCTTTTGGATTGACAAAGTGAGTCATGCCGAATTGCTCGGCAATGGCTTTGCGATCGTTGTTGAGATCAACGCCGATGATCTTGTCGGCACCTGCAAGTCGTGCACCCTGCAAAACATTCAGACCGATTCCCCCAAGCCCGAAGACAACGACGTTATCGCCCGGAGCAACTTTGGCGGTGTTAATGACTGCGCCAATGCCGGTAGTGACACCGCAGCCGATGTAGCAGACTTTATCGAAAGGGGCGTCTTCGCGAATTTTTGCCAGAGCAATTTCAGGCACTACCGTGTAGTTGGCAAAAGTTGAGCAGCCCATATAGTGGTGGATAGGCTGACCGTTAAGAGAGAAGCGGCTTGTGCCGTCGGGCATCATGCCCTGGCCCTGAGTCCCGCGAATCGCGGTACACAGGTTGGACTTTTGCGACAAACACGTTTTGCAGCCCCGGCACTCTGGCGTGTAGAGCGGTATCACGTGATCGCCTTTCTTTAAAGAGGTTACCGAGGAACCAACCTCGACCACAACGCCAGCGCCTTCATGACCGAAGATGGCCGGAAACAATCCTTCAGGGTCAGCACCGGAACGGGTGAACTCATCCGTGTGGCAAACGCCCGTTGCTTTTATCTCAACGACCACCTCAAAAGGCTTGGGGCCTGCCAGTTGGACCGTTTCAATGACAAGGGGTTCTCCAGCTTTGTAGGCGACAGCGGCACGCACGTCCATGGGATTAGTTCTCCAGTTGTTATGGGGTGAAAGGTTGGCTGATTCAACACCCGAATCTGCGGTTTTACCACGACTGCGAGACCACTGTCATTTCGGACAACTGACTCGCTGCCACTAACAGTGGTTCAATACGCCTTCGCATTCATTCAAGGAGACGCCGGTGAGCGAGCCCCTCATTCAACTGGATCAACAAGATGGCATCGCCTGGATCACGATTAACCGACCCAAAGCGTTCAATGCCTTAAACCTGCCCGCCATGCAGGCGCTATTTGAGATAGCCAACCGGATCAGCTCAGACTCGTCTGTTCGCTGCGCAGTGCTCACAGGCGCAGGTGACAAAGCGTTTTGCGCAGGCGGCGATGTCGCCGGGTTTGCGGCAGACCCCGATGATGTCCAGCGCCTGCTGAAAGAGATGACTGCCTATTTACACAATGCCGTCTCGCGACTGGCCTGGATGGATGCGCCGTTGATTGGCGCTGTCAATGGTGTTGCGGCTGGTGCCGGGCTCAGTATGGCCGCCTGCACTGACCTTGCGATCGCTGCCAAAAGCGCCAGCTTTACCAGCGCCTATACAAAGATCGGTCTCACGCCCGATGGCAGTTCAACCTACTTCGTCAGTCGCATTCTCGGGCGTCGCCGGGCCATGGAAATGTTCCTGACCAATCGCGTTCTGTCCTCACAGGAGGCGCTCGAATGGGGCCTAGTCAATGAGGTAGTTGATGATGATCAGCTGCGCGAAGCAGTAGGTAAACTCGCTGCGAAGCTAGCCAAGGGACCGACTAGAGCCCATGGCGGCGTGAAAAAGCTCATGCAGATGGCACTAAACGACACGCTGGAGTCTCAATTGGAGCGAGAAACTCGCAGTATTGTCGAGATGAGCCAGACCCAGGACGGGCTGGAAGGCGTGGCGGCGTTCGTTGGCAAGCGCAAACCAGACTTCACAGGTCAGTAATTCCGGCCTGTCCGCCAGGCCGCGCTTAGATCGTCCAGGGAGCAGGTGCCCCTGAAAGCGCCGCCTGGGGTAGTCGCTCACGCACTTTGAGTTCAGACAGAACGCCCTGTCGCACGAGCGCAAACAGGGCGGTGCGAACAATCGCGCTCGCGTCCACCTCAAAGAACTCACGCAGTCGGGCGCGGTTATCGCTTCGCCCGAACCCATCAGTGCCAAGCGTGTAAAAGGGTGCTGCTACGTATTGGGCAATTTGCTGCGGCACCCCACGCACATAGTCGGTAGCCGCGACCACTGGCACAGTCCCCGCCAATTGCTCGTGCACATGGGACACAACTGGCTCGCCCGACATTTGCTCCCAACGCTGCCTTTCAGCCTCGCGCGCCTGGCGCGAGAGCTCGCTGTAGCTGGTGACACTAAACAGATCGACTGTCACACCCCACTGATCTTGCAGCTCATGCGCCGCCGCCAGCACCTCAGTCATGATTGCGCCCGATCCCAACAGCCTGACCTGTGCCGACTCATCTGCCGAAGACGTTGCACCAGCGCCACTCCCCGTTGCGCCCGCTAGGCGCTCCATGTGGTACATCCCCGACACGATGTCCGCGTGCTTATTTGCCGGTATGTCGCGCTGCGGGTAGTTCGCGTTGCCAACAGTGATGTAGTGAAACTCATCGATGTTCTGGCCCAGCATGCGTTGCATGCCGTGCGCCATGATCACGGCGAGTTCGCCCGCGAACGCCGGATCCCAAGCGCGACAATTGGGCACTGTTGAAGCCACCAGGTGGCTGGAACCATCCTGATGCTGCAGGCCCTCTCCTCCGAGCGTCGTTCGACCAGCGGTTGCACCGATTAAAAAGCCACGTGCTCGCTGATCAGCCGCTGCCCAGATCTGGTCTCCGACACGCTGAAAGCCAAACATCGAGTAGTAGATATAGAACGGCAACATCGCTTGCCCATGCACGCTGTAAGCAGTCGCCGCCGCGGTCCATGAGGCTAGCGCACCCGCTTCAGTAATCCCTTCTTCAAGGAGCTGGCCATCGGTTGCTTCACGATAGCTGAGCATCGATTCTGCATCCTCTGGCTCGTACTGTTGCCCGTCAGGTGAGTAAATGCCCACTTGCCGAAAAAGGCTCGCCATACCGAAGGTTCGGGCTTCGTCAGCCACGATTGGGACCAGCTTGGGACCGAGGATTTTGTCTCGCAGCAAGTTGCTCAAACACCGTACAAACGCCATCGTCGTTGACATGCTTTTGGCCTGCGGCTCAAGCGCAAACGCCCCCCATTGACTAAGCGGAGGCAATTCAACCGCCGGCGCATGCCCGACCCGTTGCGGCGTGAAACCACCCAGGGCGTGACGGCGCTCACGCAAATAGCGCAACTCAGCGCTGGATTCGTCAGGGCGGACAAATGCAAGTGATTCGACCTGCTCATCATTGAGGGGCAAATTGAACCGATCGCGATACTCGAGCAGAGCAGCTACATCGAGCTTCTTGGCCTGATGAGCTGTCATTCGGGACTCGCCTGCGCCGCCCATGCCAAAGCCTTTCTTAGTCTTTGCAAGAATCACGGTTGGCGCGCCTTTGTGTGCTTTAGCCGCCGCAAACGCCGCATGCAATTTACGCATATCGTGCCCGCCTCGACGCAGAGCATCGACTTCCTGATCACTCATGTGCGACACAAGCGCAGCGAGTTCTGGATCTTCCTGGAAGAAGTTGGCAAGGTTGTAAGCACCGTCCTTCGCTCCAAGTGTCTGATATTTGCCATCGACCGTTGCAGCAAACCGACGCAATAAAGTGTGGTTGCGATCACGAGCAAACAGGGAGTCCCAGTCCGAGCCCCAGAGCACCTTGATGACATTCCAGCCGGCGCCATTGAACAAGGCTTCCAACTCCTGGATGATCTGGCCGTTGCCACGCACCGGTCCATCCAGGCGCTGGAGATTGCAATTCACAATGAATGTCAGGTTGTCGAGCCGCTCGCGGGCAGCGAGGGTCAAACCTGCCATGGATTCCGGTTCATCCATTTCGCCATCGCCAAAGACGCCCCACACATGGCGCTCACTGGTCTGGGCAATGTTCCGGGCCTCGAGATAACGCATAAAACGGGCGTGATAGATCGCGCTGATCGGACCGAGTCCCATTGAGCCCGTCGGCACCTGCCAAAAGTCGGGCATCAACCAGGGATGCGGGTAACTGCTCAGGCCCTTCGCGCCAGCCGCCTCAGCGCCAATTTCCTGGCGATAGTGCGCGAGGTCTTGCTCGTCCAGGCGACCTTCGAGATACGCACGCGCATAAACACCGGGGGCGGAGTGCGGCTGAAAAAACACCAGATCGGGTCCCTGCGCCGACTGCGGCCCTTGAAAGAAGTGGTTAAAGCCGGTTTCAAAGATCTCGGCTGCCGACGCGAAGCTCGCAATGTGTCCGCCGAGTTCGCCATAGGCTTGGTTAGCCTTCACCACCATGGCCAGCGCGTTCCAGCGAATCATGGCGCTCAGCCGTTCTTCCATTGCCAAATCTCCCGGGAAGGGAGGCTGATGATCCAGATCGATCGTATTGCGATAAGCCGAGTAGGGCAGCGCTCGCGAAACCACCCCCAGAGCCCTTGCGCTGGCTTCCAGTTGCTCTAGTAGGAAGCGACCTCGCTCATGGCCACCGGCCCGAATGGCCCCTTCGAACGCCTCCTGCCACTCGACTGTTTCGGCGGGGTCTTGATCTGTCAGATCAATGTTTTCGCCGCTTTGAGCGGCGATGGATTCTGGTTTCACGCGAGCCTCTGGCCAAGGTAGTTGACCCAATGAGCGTACCGTTTAAATGGCAGAATGAGTCACGCAAAAGTAGTGTCAATCGACGATTTTTCTAAATAGAATTCGGCGAAATTACAGTTTTACAGAATATTATTCATACAAGATCATGAAAAACGACTGTTCGGAAGGCATTCGCCATCCACGCCACTATTGAAAATGCCATGAAAGCACTGGACCCAATCGATCTTCGCCTGCTCATAGAGTTGCAAGCCAATGCCCGTATTAGCAATGTGTCGCTGGCTGAGAAAGTCAATTTGTCGCCATCGGCTTGTCTCGCCCGCGTGCGAACGCTCGAGTCATCCGGAGTTATCAACCGCTATGTGACCCTGCTTGATCCAGCAAGCGTTGGGCTGGGGATCAGCGTGTTTATTCACATCACGCTTGAGCGCCAAACAGAAAACGAGCTCTCAGCGTTTGAGGCAGCCATGCGCGAGAATCCGGACGTCATGGAGTGCTACCTGATGACAGGCGACTCTGACTACCTAGTGCGTGTCGTTGTGCCAGACCTGCCGGCGCTTGAGCGCTTTATCGTTGCCCGGTTGAGCAAAACAGCCGGCGTGGCGAACATCAGATCGAGCTTTACGCTTAAGCAGGTGAAGTACCAGACCGCATTGCCATTGGGGCGAGACTAGTCGCCCGTGATCCAGGTAAGGACGTGGCGCCTTAGCTGTTAACTGGCAAAGCGGAAGTCAATGCGTCGATTTCTAGCGCGACCGGCCTCGGTGCGGTTGGTGTCGACTGGCCTGGTTTCGCCATAGCCTTTGGGAATGAGTTGATCGGCCGGCACGCCGCGTTCAACAAGATAATCCACCACCGCCTGGGCGCGGGCCTGCGACAGAATCAAATTGCCAATGGCGCTGCCGCGACTATCTGTGTGTCCGCCAACAATGTAGCGCCGCCGTTCCAGACATGGCGCCACGGCTTGCAGGGCAGCCATACCATCTTCGGTTAGCGTAGAACGGCCACTTCTAAATGGGACCACGAGACCCGTGGCAATCCGAGCGCACTGAGCAGCCGGGACAGACTTGGGAACGCGGGCCTGCAAGATGGTTTTGCCATCTTCAAGCGGTTCTCCAGCCTCATCGCCAGGGGGGACTGGTGCCTGCAATTGTTCAGGGCTCGATTGCGCAGGCTGGGTGCTGCCTGATGCTGCGCCGCCTTCGGACGCGTTGTTAGCTGCGCTGTTGGACGAGCTAACGGGCTGCCCGGCGCCGGCAATATCAATACGCCCGGGCGTGCTTGTCGACTCCGACAAGCCAGAAGGCGCGGCTGATCTGGATAGCGTTGCCCCCGCTGCGCCAGCGGTCACGCGAATTCGATTGTCGATGTTGGCAGTTGGCCCGAACAACTGCTGCGCGGCCAGGCCGCGGCCCTCTTTAGTTGCAAGGTCGTCGAGTTCGCCCGTCAGTGTTACTTGCGACCCATCCACCCGAACCGAGGTGGCCTGCTCGGGCTCACCAATCAACACCAAAATGTCTTTGGGATCCGCTGCCCACGAGAAAGAGCCAATCCCGGCACTGACGGCCACCCGATCAGTGATGTTGCGCATGCCGAAGCGTTCAAGCGCTGCGCGCACAATCTGTTTGCGCACTTGCTCACTGCCAATAATGCCGTCAATACTGAGCTTGCCATTGTTCGCACGTAATTCAAGCACCGGCACAACCAGTGATGCGTTGGTACTGGCATCTCGCTTACGTTGTTCAGTCGAACGATTACCGCCGGCCAATGCGGTCCCGGGCGAGTCAATATGGGTTGGGATGCGTTCAAATGCCGGCGACGAACCCGCGGGTACCACTGGTTCCGGTGCAGGCACAGATGAGGCCTGTTCCTTTGTCACTGGCGCACCAGCCTGACTGAGCGGGCCCGACGTGGATTCATCAACCCCGCCGCGCAGAAAAGAAACGACCAGCAGCAATATAGCCAACACCAGGGAGACAAAGCCGGCCATACGGTCAAATCCCTGCCACCCCTTATCAGTTCGAGCTTCCGAGCGTGAGCGCATTATGTGTCGCCCTGTTCAGAGTTCTGCCGCGCTGTTGCCCGCCGCGCGTCATCGGCCGCAGTAAGCGCATCAACCGTTTGCTGGATGCCAGCCAGGCGCTTCATCCGACCGCGCAATTTGCCATGTAGCTGAGGGGTCACCCGTGTGTTGCTGCCAATTTGAGCTTCCAGCAATCGAGCTGTGCGCTGCGCAGCCTGTATGTGGTGGTTTGCCTGACCCAGTAAGCGGCGCGCTTCAATTAACTCCTGGGCATGCTGCTCAGTCTGCTCATTGAGTTTGGCGGTCTCGCTTTCTTTGCCTTGAGCCCAGCGCTGAGCTACGTCTCGTTCATTTTCCAGCGCAATAAAGCTCTGCTTCATTCGGTTGATTTCTTCAGCCCGGTCCGCCGCCAGCTTGCGAGATGACTCAATTTCGCGCTGCAGCGTCGCGATCCGGTCTTTCTCAGCCTGGAGTTCTTTTTGAGTATTGCTGCGCTCATTTCCTATTAGCGCCAACTCAGTACGCAACACGTCGGCCTGATCATTACTGGCGACCAAATCACTCTTGAGTGTGGTCACCTTTTCGACTTCACGCCGGACCTGATCGCGGGCAAGGTCAAGCTCATTGTTGGACGAGGCGAGTTCCCGCTCGGCGCGTATGCCAGCCACATCACCGTCCCGAAGGAACAGTTTGTCGCAAAACCAAAGGGCAACCCAGCCAAGCAAGCTGCCCAGGATCAACCACCAAAGCGTGTCCCAGGTCATATTTTTTCCAAACACTCCTCTTACTATGGTAGCGGGGTTGCGCACCGAATATTGCTCTGCCAACTGCGTCCCGGGGAATTGACGGCCCGAATCGAACGGCTTTTGACAGACTGAAACCTTGTTCGGCCGCCAACTGACCGAGTGCCTGGCCAAACCCCCGGCCAAGTCCCCGGCAAAAAGCCGGCGAGGCCCCCAGTCTCAGCCTCCGGTGTGTGCTTTTCCACCGGCCGACCGGTAGTGTAGCGCCTTACACACCAGTGTTCCCGGGCAATCGCTATAATGCTCCGCTTGGTCCAGCAAGGGGCCTAAAACAATATTGATTGAGGGTAAGCACATGAGCGATGAGCACGAGCCGTTCATCAAGACGCCAAAGCAACTGATTACGGTAATTGTTTTATCGTTCGTGGTTCCGATTGCGCTGATTATCTTGTTGGTGATGTATGTCGGCGGCGCTAAAAGAGACGGTGCCGGCTCAGACGGGCTAACCGCCGAGGCCATTGCCCAGCGGATTGCGCCCGTCGCAAACCTTGAGATCATTGACGCCTCTGCTCCCAAGCAACTCGCCTCCGGAGAGGCGGTTTACACCGCGCAGTGCGCTGCCTGTCACGCTGCAGGGGTTGCAGGCGCACCCAAGTTTGCCGATGCCGCCTCCTGGGAAGCCCGCATAGGCACTGGCTACGACGCTTTGCTGGCATCCGTTGTTAACGGCAAGGGCGCAATGGCGGCCCAGGGCGGCGGCCAGTACAGTGATCTTGAACTAGGAAAAGCAGTTGTTCATATGGTAAACGCTGCAGGCGGCGACATGCCCGAGCCGACAGGCGACGCGGCGGCGGCTGCGGATCAGCCCGCTCAAACCGCCGAGGCTGCGAAAGCTGACGACACCGCTAAAGCCGATGAACCCGCGCCTGCCGCGGAACAGGTCGCTCAGGCAACCGAGTCAGTGACTGAGGCAGCCAAGGGTCTCGCAAACGCTGCCGGTGACGCGGCAAAAGAAATGGCAGACAAAGCTTCCGACGCGGCAGACTCTGCGGCTGAGAAGGCCTCCGCAGCAGTTTCATCAGGCGTCGCTGCAGGCGCGGCGGCGATCACCGGTGTCGCGGAGAAGGTTACCGAAGCTGTGAAGCCCGCTACCAGTGAATCATCCCCTGCCCCGGTTGCCAAGGCCACGCCGGCTAGCTACGACTTGGAAGAAGGTAAGAAGCTGTACAACACGATTTGTATGGCCTGCCACCTGTCCGGCGCCGCTGGCGCACCCAAGTTTGGTGACAAAGCCGCCTGGGCTGGCCGCGATGAAAAAGGCGTTGAGGCGCTGGCCGCCACTGTGATTTCCGGCAAAGGCTCTATGCCAGCTCGCGGTGGGTCCGGCGGCACTGATGAGCAAATTGCAGCAGCCGTTGCCTACATGCTCTCTGAGCTAAAGTAAGCCTCAAGCAACACCGACATAAAAGGGGCCGGGCAACTCACTTTGCCCGGCCCCTTTTTATTCCTGCACACGTCGCAGCGAAATGTTCAATAACCACTGGACGACTTTGAGTAGACCGCCGCATTGGACAATAAATCGTCCAGTAGCGCGACGCAGGTCGCGCCAGATAATCGATAAGGGTCTAGCGTGGGCAATTCAGAGTGGCGCAAAAGAACGGCCGGGTTTAGTTTGTCCAGGTTGACTCGGCCCATAGTCCAATTCTCGAATCGTCGCTGATTGATCTCCGCGTATTCAAGCAGCGTGACGTCATGGTGGCGATCGTCGCGCGTGATGTCCGTGTAGAGTCGGTTCACCGCTTCGCGGCCGCCTTCAAGAACTTGCAAAAACATGCTGCCTGTGTGGCACAGGACGCCCGTAATACCGTTGACCGGGTTATGTTCGCGTGAGCGCTTGATGATGGCGTCAACCTGCGACTCATCAGAAACCTGCTCGGTACGTGACACATAGACAAGACGAACCATCATGGTAGTGATCCTTTGACTGGCTAGCGGCCAGGAATGAGAGAAAGAAATTCCCGACGTAGATTGGAGTCTTTCAGGAACGAGCCGCGCATGACACTGTTGATCATCTTGGAGTCCATCTCCTTGACGCCTCGCCAATGCATACAGAAATGATCAGCCTCCATCACAACCGCAAGGCCATCGGGCTTAATCAACTCATTGAGCAAATCAGCAATCTGAGTCACGCCTTCTTCCTGAATTTGGGGCCGACTCATAACCCAATCAGCCAGACGGGCGTACTTAGACAGGCCAATCAGATTGGACTGCGCATTAGGCATAACGCCTACCCAGACGCGACCCATAATAGGGCACAAGTGGTGCGAACACGCACTACGAATTGTGACCGGACCAATGATCATCAGTTCATTCAGGTGCTCAACATTAGGGAATTCCGTCAACGGCGGACGGTCTTCGTAGCGTCCCCTGAACACTTCTTTCAGATACATTTTGGCAACTCTGCGCGCGGTATCCTGGGTGTTGTGATCGCTTTCAATGTCGATCACGAGGCTGCGCAAAACCTCCTTCATCTTGCCAGCGACCTCTTCGAGCAGCTCATCAACCTCGCCAGGCTCGACGAAGCGGCCAATATTGTCATTGGCATGAAATCGCTGTCCAGACTTAACGATTCGTTCCCTAATCACTTGTGACAGTGGGCGCCCCTCAGCAGACTCGGGATGAGGCTCCGCGGCTGGCAGGCTACTAGGTGCTTTGGCTTTTTCTTTGGCGGTCATCGTCGCGCGTCATCTTTAATTGGCCGCTGAGAATACCCCAAACACCGAATCTGCCCTGCCGCGAACCCATTGGAAAAGGCAGGCTTAAGCCAACGTTACACCCCTGTTAGCCCACACCAAAACCCCATGAAACGAAACGGAGTCCAAAGACTTCGCCTGCAAACGACTGATAAGCTCGCAGCCGGCTGAGTCCAGGTAAGTTTCCTGGTCGGCCGAATGCCTTTCATGATGGCAAACCAAAAACACGCGCGCCAACCAGCGCACGGAAAAGGAGATGAAGCATGTCACAGAAGTACCTGTTATCAGGTTTAGCGGCTGCTATTGCGTTGGCGCTTAGCGCAACGCCTGCGATCGCTCAAAACATTGAAAAACTTAAGAAATTCAAGGTTTCCGGGGTTGATCTGAACATCCCTCCAGTCGTCCAGGAGGGTAAGAATGCCGACGCCATCAAAGAGAATCTCAAGCGTATTAAGATGCCGCCCGGATTCAAAATTGAGCTCTACGCCATCGTGCCCGACGCACGCCACATGGCCGTAGCCCCATCGACGAATATGTTGTTCGTCGGTACCCGCAAGACCGCTGTCTGGGCTGTCACTGATCGCAATGGTGACAATGTTGCCGATGAAGTAAAGCAATTTGCCCCGTCGCTGAACTTCACAGTTCCCAATGGCGTGTGCTGGACACCCGATGGATTTCTTATCGTGGCCGAGCACAATCGGGTATTGAATTTTCCAGCAGCAGAGTTCTTCTACGAAGGTCCGGATGTTGCGGTTATCGAAGTGGTGGGCGATGGCAAGCTGATTCCCAAAGAGGAGGAGTCGTTTAACCACGGCGCGCGCACATGCAGGGTTGGGCCGGACAAGAAGCTTTACATCACGATGGGCCAGCCGTTTAACGTTCAGCCGCGCGAGAAGATTGATCTCTACGACAAGTGGGGCATCGGCGGCATCGTTCGTATGAACGCGTTTGATGGGACGGAGCGGGAGGTATTTGCCCGAGGCATCCGGAATTCGGTCGGCATGGACTTCAATCCCAACGACGGCACGGTCTGGTTCACAGACAATCAGACTGACGGCCTGGGTGATGACATCCCACCTGGCGAGTTGAACCGGGCAACCGAGGCTGGTCAGCACTTCGGCTATCCGTGGACGGTTGGCGGCTATCGCATCACCGAAAATGACTATGACAAAGATCCGCTACCAGAGGGCGCGGTTGAGCCACAAGTCAAGATGGATGCGCACGCAGCAGACCTGGGTCTGGACTTCTACGAAGGCGATCAATTCCCTGCCAAATACCACGGGGGTGTTTTCTCCGCCCAGCATGGTTCATGGAACCGCACAACACCGATTGGCGCACGCATCATGTTTACGGCCCTGAATGAGGATGGGACCGCTGCGTCTACCGAGGTGTTTGCCGATGGCTGGCTTGACCCAAAGACCAAGCGGTATATAGGACGCCCTGTTGACGTGGCAAACCTGCCAGATGGGTCGATTCTGGTTTCGGACGACTACGCCGGCGCACTGTATCGCATCTCGTACGAGCAATAGTTCGCTTGAGCCGCTGAACAGCAGACAGTGAACTGACGCTTGGCGTCAGTTCACTGTTTCCTGCTTTTTTAATTCCGATCAACCTGTTCACACCAATGCCAGACTCTCACTCAACTCTTTTCCGCCTAGCACTGATGCTTGTCGTAGCGCTTGCGTGCGCGGCGGTGACTCAGAATCGTGCCAGCGCCATGGAGCCTCCTGCCGCAGTGACCGGCTGCATCACCTGTCATGGTGAAAAAGGCATGAGTCAGCTACCGAATGCCCCCCATATTGCCGGGCAACCAGTCTTCTATCTCGTCGATCAACTCAAAGCTTACCGCAGCGGCAAACGACAAAATCAGGTCATGGCGGTGATTACCAAGCCGTTAAGCGACGAGCAGATTCAAGAAGCGGCGGCCTGGTATGCCTCCCATGAGATCCAGCTTAAAGCAACCGATTAAGTTCAGGCCAACCAAAAAGCTTGGGCTAAAACTTCGCCAGAACGATCACGCCGACAGCGATCATCCCAATGCCAAAGGCCTGGGGCCAGGCCAGGCCTTCGCCAAGCACCACGATCCCAAGCACAGCCACCAACGCAATTGTCAGTCCCGCAAACGGGTAAGCGACCGAGAGCGGCACATCGCGCAGAGCAATCAGCCACAACACCAGCGATCCGCCATAGAGAACCATCGCGGACAAAGTCAGCGGGTGCATGAATTGGGCAATCAGGCTCGCGATGAAGCCCTGGTCGGCTGGCGGCGCAGCGAAGCGGGAACTGGCGAGCTTGAGAGCAAGCTGCGCCAGCGCAGTGAGTGAAACACTGGCCAGAACGATAAGCAGCGCGCTCAGTTTCATGCTGGTTGCGGCGTCATCTTATGCGCCTGCTGGCTATCACCCGGCAAGACAGGGGCAATAGCACACCCCGTGACGCAAGAGCCAGCGAGGTGGCGAACAGTCTCGAAAGAAACCTGATTGAATTCATCGCCTGCATAGTGATCATTCAGGAATCGGATGAGATCGACCAACTCGCGTGAGACCTTTTGTTCCATCTGCCGGAATCGACCCACCGTTTCCTGTACAAGCTGCTCTGGCGGTGCCAGCGTGCCGCGGCCAATGCCCGCATAGTCAATCGACATACCGTCAAAGTGCGCGGATTGGAAAAGGTTGGCGCCGTCGTAAATTGCTTCAAGATGATTTGCCATGGCGAGCATTTCATCAAGGCCGCTCAGATAAACCGCATGGCCAACGCAATAGAACACGACATCAGCATTCTCAACAGCTTGCTTTAGTGAGTTGGTGAAACAATCAGATAATTGAGTCTTCTTCAGGTTCTGATCATCTGGCTTGACGTAAGGATCATGCAATGTCACCTCGGCACCCAGCGTGATCAGCTGACGAGCGAGTGACAAGGTGGGGGAATTCCGGGTGTCTTCTGAATCGAACCGGTAGGCAGTTCCCAGCAGGGCGACGCGCCGACCAAAGAGAGCACCAAACCGTTGCTGGGCGTGAGCGATGCTGGCCGCGGGAGAAGCATCATTTATATGTCGAGCATTCAGAATTTCACTGTGACTGGTATCAGCGCCCGATTGATGTTTGCGCCACCAGAGCAAAACGCCATCTTTTGGCAGGCAATGGCCGCCCACCCCGATCCCGGGAATCAAAATCGCGCCACTGGGTACCGCAGTCGCGCAGCCAGACGCATTGTCGCTTTGACTGAGCGCGCGATTGACCTGCTCGCGCAGCGCATAGAAGTCAACATCCTGGGAATCGCATGAACGAACCAGTTCGGCAGAAAAAGCGATCCGAACGTCCCGGTAGGCGTTTTCAAGGGTTTTGACGAACTCCGCTGTCATGCTGTTGGTTTTAAACAGATTAGCCTTGGTCACGATACGGCGATAGACCCGCTCGATCAGCACCGGCGTGAGGGGGTGCAATCCGGCAATCAGTTTGTCTGATTGCGCCACGCGCTCAACCAAGCGGCCGGGCATCACACGATTCGGGCTGTTGCCGAGCAAGACATCCCGGCCTTCAATCAGACCGTGCGCGGCAAACTTTTCGCGCACGACGGTATCCATACTGGAGGGCGCCAGCGTACTTTCAAACACCACCAATGGGATGTTGCCAGCAGGCCGTTTTACCAGCGCTAGACACAGAGCATCAAGACTCTGCATGAGCGGCCCGTAGTCAGGGCCAAAACCGTCTCTGTCCGTCTGCACACTGACCAGGATCAAGTCGGCGTCAGCAATGTCCTGATAATCATGAGTAGCTGACAACAGTCGATTCGCATAGGCGCCGGCAACAATCTCATCAAGATCAGGTTCGATACCGCCGATTACGGACTGGCCACGGTTAATGGCCTCTACCTTCCAACCTGAGGTTTGAGAAGCGCGCTGCACCACAACCACTTCAGCGGGTTGATCGGTTCCTTCGCAGATACGAGCGTTTGCGAGCATCGCCGCCATTGGCATGCCAACGATACCGGGCCCAATGACGGCAATTTTCCGCACGACCCATTCGAACTGACTGGCGGATTCGAAACTCAACGACATAAGAATATTCTCTTCAATAAAGGGATAAGCGCTTAGACCGTCAGCGCTTGTCGGTTTGCGTTATCGGATGCGGCCAAACGCGCCGTACCGTCAATGAATTGTTGGTGCCAGAGCTCAAGCTGCAGAGCTCCCCAGATGCCGCGTCCAAAGTCGGCTTCACGATCTATTAGTTCTGCCAGGCGTATCGTGTCAAAAAGCCCGCGCTCTCTAGCACGTTGTGAGAGCAAGGTATCGCGCACAAACTCGCGCGTTGGTCCTTTCATCCAGCGCTGCAAGGGCACGGGAAATCCCATCTTGTCCGTTCGGTTCACGATAGCGGCAGGCAACCAGGGTTTGGCAGCCGCCCGCAGCATGGACTTGGAAAACCCCCCGTCGAGTAGGACGCGATCGGGTAGGGACACAACATGCTGCGCCAAGTCAGTGTCTAGCAGTGGCACTCGCGCTTCAACAGACGCAGTCATACTGGCGCGATCTTCAACATGCAACAGCGCTGGCAAATTGACCGTTAGATCAAAATGCATCATCTTTTTGAGATGACTCGCGCCTTTTGGGCGTTCAAACACCGACTCGAACCTTTCTGCCACCTGCGATTGATGCATCTGCTCGAGCACGGCGGCACTCAACAGTCGACTCTGCCCGTCAAGCCGATTCATAATTTGAAAGTAACGCTGGTGACCCGGGAGCTTTAGCCCCGCACCGAGTACTCTACGCATGAGCGGCTCGTAACTGGCCAGACCGCCCAGGCCTGGTTCCAGTTGCGACAGCGACAAGCTGTTGCGGGTAATGGCATCCCCCCTGACTGAGGCACCAAGCGTTTCCTGCAATGCGCCGATCACATAGCGGGCATAACCGACAAACAGTTCGTCACCCCCCTGACCACCCAGATAGACCTGTACGTGCTCGCGGGCAGCCTGCGCCATAATGAACTGAGCAAACATGCCCGGCCCAGCCATCGGCTCATCCATTGCCCACACCATTTGCGACAACTGGTCGACAAACTGATGCTCATTTGGATAGGTGGTGTGCATGATCGCGCCGATGTGATCCGCCACCCGACGCGCATGCATCGATTCATCAAAGGCCGGGCCTTCGTCGAAGGCACCGGTAAACGCATGCAATGAACCCTGTCCAGTCTGACTCAGATTCTCGGCGGCCAGTGCCGCCACGGTGCTAGAGTCCAGTCCGCCGCTGAGCATCGCGCCGACCGGAACATCGCTTTGCATTTGGCGCAAAACGCTCGCGCGAATCAACTCGCGGGTTGCGGCTGGATCGCTGGCAGACGGCTCCGATTCAAAGTCCAATGCCCAGTAACAGACTTGCCTGAAGGTCATCGTCTGCAAACTCAGTATTTCTAGACAGGCTGGCTCTACCTTTTCAATGCCCTCAAACAAGGTGTTGCCACCCATGACCAGCTGCAAAGACAGATAGTCTTCAAGTGCGACGGGGTTCAGACGCGCCTGAACACCGGGATGCTGCAGCAAAGCCTTTATTTCCGACGCGTAGATGACATCCTGGCCTACCTGAACGCGATATAGCGGCTTGACGCCGAACGCATCACGGGCAGCAAGCACCCGGTTTCGCTTCTGATCATGCAGCACGAAAGCGAACATGCCATTGAGTTTTTCGACAGCTGCCTGCCCCCACGCCAAATAGGCGACGAGTAAAACCTCGGTGTCTGATTGGGTCGTAAACTGATAGCCCTTGCCTTGCAGATTGAGTCGTAGTTCAGGTGCGTTGTAGATTTCACCGTTGAACACTAGCGAAACCGACTCTCTTGCCATGGGCTGAGCACCGCCAACAGGATCAAGAATGGCGAGCCGCTGATGCTGCATGCCAACTGATCCCGTGATACTGACTCCCTGCCCGTCGGGCCCACGGTGACCCAGCACACTGACCATGGCCCCCAACAGGTGCGCAGGCACACGGCCATGCTGCTGGGCAATCACAACGAAACCGCACATGCTTTCAGGCCTCCACGGCAGGATCAGATTTGCTCGTACGCGCGGGTACCCGACCCGCTTGAGAAAGGTATTCGCGGATGTTTTCCTGACCGCGGCAGTGAGCTGCATGAACCGACATCGGCTCAAGTTTGAAATGTTTGCTCAGTGTATTCAGCACTTCCAGTAACAGGGCTGTCTTGTGTTCACTGGAAAGCTCCATGCCGGGAAAGAACTTGAGCGCCGGCGCCTGATCACCGCCAATCACATCAAGCGGATGCAGCAGAAAACTCGGCGCAGTCCGTGTCATCTTGCAAGCAACGATCGCGATGGCCAGGTATGCTCGCATGAGATGCTTTGAGTACCGCGCAAGAAAGGCGAGGTAACTGAAGTGAAAAGGCGTCCGGAACAGCGGAATCGTTGTGACAGGTATTTCAAGCAAGTTTGGGCCCGTTTCAAACGACCAGCGAAACGGCTTATTCGGTCGGCGCGCATCGGTAAAGTGCCCAAAGAGATCTTTGCGGCGCTTGCGCTCTTCCTTGTTCAGGCCAGAGGTCCAAAAATAGTATGTGCGAGCAATTGGACCCAGCCAGGTAGGCAAGATTGAAGCGTCATAGCGGTAGCCTCGGGCTTGCAGCAACTCAAGCAAGCGTGGTGACCAACTGAATCCTGGTCCTCGAAACCCAATCGGCTGAATGCCGGTCACGGACTTGATGGCCTTATCCGTACGGTCAAGCTCATCGGTTAATGCCTGGTCACTGTACTGGGACAACCATGGCTCATGCTCGAATGAATGGTTGCCGATCTCATGCCCGCGCGCCACGATTGCCCGCAAACTTTCGGCATTAACCGGATCTTCAGCATCAATGCCAACAACAAAGAAGGTGATCTTTAGTCCGGCCCGATCAAGCACATCGAGCATGTAGGGGACAAACTCCGGCAGGTAGGAAGGTCGATCCTTCCAGGCGGGATCACCGTGAATTTTGAGGTATGACCAAAGGTTGTCCAAATCTAATGAAAGGCTGCCCATTGGTCGCTTGTCTTGAGTCGCCATCAAATGACCTTCTCGGCCAAATCCGCCTGAGTGGCGGTCTCATTGGCATCCGACATAGGTTTCTGCGCGACGTGGGCACGGGTGTGTGCCTCTGCACCGACCTGCGCATCATCTGCTCGGGATATCGTGCTCGTTTCTGGCATGAAATCTCGTTGAGTGCATCCCAGAAATGCGGTGAGATGCTGCTCGGCGAGACTGAGCGTCTCGTTTACATTCAGCGTGCCGTACGCGATGTGCGCTGCATTGACAAAGTGGACACGAGGCATTGAAGTCTTCACCGGTGGCATGACATCACGGGAGTAGTTCAAAGTAGACAACGGCATGACATGACGCACACGAGAGATCTTGATATCAACGATATCCGCAAGATCAAATGTCGGATGCATTTGCTTAAGCCCTTTCAAGAAACGATTCTTGATCGCCTGGGCCGGCTCAGCCCATTCGGGCGCATCCTGCGAGAGATAGAGTGGTAAATAGATCAGTGATTGCCCACCGAACATTTCAGTCCCGGTCAGCGCCGTCATTTCGATGACACCCGTAAACGGCAGATTGCCGTCCGTTAGGTTGGTCACGTAGTACGGCGATAGTGGTCGACGCAACATCAAGGCTGCACAAATGACGCCCTGATACTTAACCGATCGCATCCGTTGCCGATCAGGCGCCGGTAGCGAGGGACAGAGATTTGCAGCAAGGGTTGGCGCCACAGTCATGATCACCTCGTCAAACTGCTGAACCTGATCATTCGGGAGAACAACCTGAGCAATTTCAGCCGTTGAACGCACTTCTCGAATGGGCGTAGCGGTGTGCACTGTTACCCCTAGTTTCTCCAGTCGACGTTCAAGCGCATGCATGACGATGGCATAGCCACCATCAATCACGCCAAACTTCTCCTGCCCAATGCCTGAGCGTTTGGCCGCATACAAGCGCGCGATGATCGCCCAGATAAACGCCGCACTCGCATGGGGTGTATTGGCGCCAAGCTTGCTCTTGAGTAGAGGCAACCAGATTTTCTCAACCACCCGCTTTCCAGACCAGCGGGTCAGCCATTTAACCGCAGTGATTCGTTCAAGGCGGGCAGGGTTTCTGATTTGTCCGGCCATCGCAATCGTGAATGCAAGACGGGCTTTGTCCACCCACTTGAGCGGCTTGAATCGAAGAAACTCGAGTGCGCCAGTCATGCCGTGCAGCTCGCCGTCTGTGAAGAAACCAGTGCGCGACTCGCCGAAACGCAACCGATGAGACAGGCCCAGCTCCTCCAAAAAGGCGCGCGTTTTGAGATCTGACAGCAGAACGACATGGTAAAAACGATCCCAGGTATAGGCGTCGTAGCTTGCCGAGCCAGCCATACCACCGACTGACTTGCCCGCTTCGAAAACGGTGACGCGTCGTCCGGCTTTTGCCAGCCTCAGCGCGAGACTCAATCCAAGTATTCCGCCGCCAACAATGGCGACATGAGAGGCTTTGTGCGCCGTGTTAGTCATTCGTGAGATCCACCTTGATCGACTGTTTTTGAGTTTCGAGTTGACGTCTTAGCTTGACGATTTGAAAGTAGGTTTCGTCGTGATATTTCTTGGTCTGCAGTGAGACTGCGCCGGTTCCTAGCAGTTGCGCGGCCAGCAGCGCAAAGATGACCGCTAATGCCCCTAACACCGGCTGCGATGCAAGTGCGACTCCAAAGGCTTGCTCACTCAGCACGGCGTCTGTGAGCAACCAAGCAGTCAGGCTGAGCGATCCGATCAAGGCCATGATTCCGGGCACAAGCAACAAGACAAACGGTCTGAACACAAAACCAGAAACAACCGTGGCAAAGACATGAGTCAGCAATCGCATGCTTGATTGGCGCGGGGCCGGTGACTCATCGTCGGGTCGACCGGTCTGCGCGGCAGCAGCCAACTGTGCCGTCCAGTCCAGATGCGCAGGAATTTCTTTGATGTGACCGCCGAGCGCCATCGTCTTGTAAACAACCTCAGGCATCACGCCCATGCCTTGAGATCGCGGCTCAAGCGCGCGAATAAATGGACCATCGTAAGCGCGGACCATACACGTAAAGGTTGAAAACTCACTGCCCGACAGGAGCGAGAACATCTTGTTAGCCCACCGACTCAGAAACAAACGCAGACGAGGCACCCGCGTGGTTTTACCACCGTCCATATACGGTGAGGCTAGAACCATCTTGGCCGGGCTGTCGACGATGGCCTCAAGCAGATCACTGATCGTGGTTTCCGCGTAGCTCAGGTCAACGTCAAGCGTGATCACATAGTCACCGGTCGATGCAGCGAAACCAGTTTTTAGCGCCTGACCTAGGCCGAAGTTCGTAGGATGATGAATAACTTTGAGTGCCGGGTAGGTCGAACGCAGCCTGTCCGCAACCTCGCCCGTGCCATCTCGGCTGCCATCGTTTATCAGCAGCACTTCAAAGCGCCACTTGTGACGTACACGATGCAGGTAGCCAAACAACACGGCAAGATGGCGCGCAAGCAGACCGACTTCGTTGTAAGCAGGAATGACGAGCGTGACGAATGGTCGGCGCGAGGCGCGTCTGTCACGCATCTCAGGACGCCTGGCAGACGTTTCGCGTTTGGGTCGGGTAGCAAGTGAAGGCATGGCAGGATTGAACCCTGTCCAGCCGACTGGCGCTGTGAACTATATGGCGCGTTCGATAAATTTTACTGACGAACGGTCGGTTGTGAGCTTTGTCACACGCGAGTTTTTAAGGGGCCGGAACAATGCGGACTTGTCATCAGACCAGGCCAGCCACCAGAGCCCACAATGAAAATTCAGCCCGGACGAAACCTCACCTGTTTCCTATCAAAACGCAGCCTAGCTATGCTAAGCACTGCATTTTTCGCATGCTTCCCGGCGCTCGCGTCGGCTGCAATTGATGAAAATCACACGCTCCGTTACGACCCGCCTGTTGAGAGCGCTCAGGTCTGCGATGGGGGCGACTTTGGCACGGTGCAGATCAGAATCGGCCTCCATTCAAGTCTGCAGGCTTGCTATAAAAACGTGTCGGCCACAGGTAAGCCTCATCACAGAGGCACCGCGTTTATAACGATTCCTCGAGAGTTTGAAGGGCGCTCAGTGTCTTTAAGTGACTTTCATCTGCTGCGAGACGACATCGTCAAAAGTGAGAATGAGATTTACGAAAACGCACTTGCCGCCCGCGCTGGTAAAAAACCGGTCGCCAAAGCCAAACCAGAGCCAGTGCCCCTTGGCATTTTTGATCATGACACCCATCGGGTGGGCTACGCATACGCGTTTGCAGTACCCAGGACCGATGCGAATGGCAAAGCTTATCCGCAGGCCATGATTCGGCTGGAGTCGTTCGTACTTGTTGGCGATAAAGTGGTCGTGCTGATGATGATCACGCCCGTCCAAACAAGCGAAGATGCTGCAGAAACCTTTAATCTCAGTGAAGCCTGGGCTCGCGCCATCATTGCTCTGAACGAAAACCCAGCTCAGCCGACGAGTCATTCGAATTCAGTCAGCGAATCCAGTTCGAAAAAGCCAGCTACCAGTGAAAGCTCACAAAAGTCTCGCGGCAAAAACCGGAGAATCCACCAGCTCAGCTAGTAGTCGCGTGGCAAAGCACTAAATCTGACGCAAGTGAATTTCTTCGACAGCGTGATCAAGGCGCTTATTCAAAACCACATTCGCGCGCTCGTGGGTGGGATAGATATTCTGACGCAGATTCGGCAGATTAATATCGCGCCAAATCTTGGCCGCTGTTTTACGAGCCTCAGATTCAGTGAGATTGCGGTAGTGATAAAAATACGATGAAGGGCTACGAAAAACCGTTTGCTGTAGCTTCACGAACCGGTTGATGTACCAGGTTTCAATATCTGATTCCTGAGCATGCACATAGATTGAAAAATCGAAAAAGTCAGACACCACAACATTAGGCACTGTTGGCGTAATCGTTTGCGGCCACTCATCTTCGTCAGCTCGATTACGAGACAATTCAGGGGCGCCCGTTTGAAGAACGTTTAAGCCCTCAAAGATCAAGACATCGGGCGAATCGACCCGCGCACCATCACCCGCCAAAATGTCATAAGCCTCATGCGAGTAAACCGGCGCATGTACTGAACTCGCACCGGCTTTCAGCTCTGACAAGAAGGCGAGCATACGACGTCTGTCATAGCTCTCAGGAAACCCTTTACGGCCCATCAGACCACGGCGTTCCAGTTCAGCGTTTGGGTAGAGAAATCCATCGGTCGTTATCAAAGAGACCCTGGGGTGATCCGGCCAACGCGCCAGCAATGCTTGCAAAACCCGCGCAAAGGTGCTTTTTCCGACCGCAACACTACCTGCTACGGCAATAACATAAGGACGGGAACCGACCAGACGACCTAGAAACTCATCGCGAACACCGCCCAGGTTGCGAGCGGACCTGAAATGCAGATTCAGCAGACGGGAAAGCGGCAGGTAAATCTGCTCGACGTCGACCAATGACACCTGGTCATTCACGCCGCGCAAAGCAACGAGTTCGTCCTCAGACAGAGTCAATGGCGTATTGGAGCGCAGCGCTGCCCATTGACTGCGCGAAAACACCTCATATGCGGCGAATTCGTCTTCGTTTCGCTGCCGCCGGCCAAGTACCCCGCTATAGGCGCGAGCTTGTGGCGATGGTGATGATGACCTATCCAAATCGCGTGTTTCCTGAACCTGTCGATAAATTGCTGGCCCGAACTTTACACCGGCCCTGCGGCTTTGTCCGAATCTGCCTCCACTTCGGCTGTATCGCTGTTACGCCCGTTACCGGTTAGCAAGCCTTTCAGTGCGCCCAGACGGCCCCTCGCCGCAGCACCTGTAATTGTCGTTTGAGAGCTAGGCCTTGCATCCAACTGCATTTCAGCAATAAATCGGGACGGTCGGGGATGGATGAGCGTACGACCTTTTTTTCTGACCTTGCACCAGCTCAAATGCAGACTACGTTGTGCGCGCGTAACGGCGACGTACATCAGCCTGCGCTCCTCTTCGATTCGAGCCGAATCACCGGGATCTTCCCCGTCACTTTCATCAACGGTTTCGCCATCGACAACCACTGCCTTACCGCCATGGTGAGGCAGCATACCCTCTTCACAGCCAACGATAAAAACATGCGGATACTCAAGACCTTTCGCTGCATGAATGGTGCTTAGCCGAACAGCGCCGCGCCCATCTTCTTCGCGATCGAGCTGGGTGAGAATGGCGAGTGTTTGGGCCATCTGCTTAAGCGTTGCGCCATCATCTTCCGCGCGCTTCTTGACCCAGGTGATGAAGTCAGTCACATTCTGCCACCGCACCAGCGCGACTTTTTCCTCGTGAGTGGCGAACAGATGCCCGCGG
The DNA here is from genome assembly GCA_045106815.1 of Burkholderiaceae bacterium. Taxonomy (GTDB): domain Bacteria; phylum Pseudomonadota; class Gammaproteobacteria; order Burkholderiales; family Burkholderiaceae_E; genus JAUIAI01. The sequence continues at coordinate 85,006 of JBGCFG010000030.1, forward strand.
TAGTCAATCGCGCTTAAGAGTTCATCCAGCAATTCAGCGGCTGGCTCATGGTCACTCCGCCAATTGAGACGATTAATAAACTCGCCAAAAGTCCGTAGCTCTGTTAGCTGCCGGGAAGCAACTTCGCTGTCGAAGCCAGCCTCAAACATGGCTTCAAACATCGAGACACCACGTCGCCCTGCATAAGCGCCCAATGAAGCCAAGGTTGTATTGCCAACACCGCGCTTGGGGCAGGTCACCGCGCGAATAAACGCCGGATCATCATCATCATTGGCAAGAAGTCGCAGATAGGCCATGAGATCTCGAATCTCGGCACGGTCAAAAAAGCTCTGTCCGCCAGAAATTTGATAAGGAATCCGCTCATTTCGAAGCGCCTTTTCAAACACCCGGGCTTGAAAATTTCCCCGATACAAAATGGCGAAGTCGGCGTAGTCGCTGCGTTTTTCAAATTTCATCGCCTGCAGCTTCATCACGATGGCTTCTGCTTCCTCTTCTTCCGAATCACACGGAATGACCCTGATTTCATCTCCCGTGCCAAGTTCACTGAACAGGCGTTTTTCATGTAGCTTGGGGTTGCTGCTAATGAGCGCATTGGCGGCTGACAGAATCCGCTGGCTGGACCGGTAGTTCTGCTCAAGCTTAATCACCCTGAGCTTGGGATAGTCCTCACCAAGGCGCTCCAGGTTGGCAAGGGTTGCGCCACGCCAGCCATAGATAGACTGATCATCATCGCCCACGGCCGTGAACGCTGCTCGCGGCCCAACCAGCAATTTAAGCAACTCGTATTGACACGCATTGGTGTCCTGGTACTCATCAACCAGCAGATAACGCAGGCGTTCACGCCAACCCGCAGCCGCCTGCTCATCTTGCTGGAGCAGCGCCACAGGTAGTCGTATTAAGTCATCAAAATCAACCGCCTGATACGCCTTGAGAGTTGCCATATAGTCGCGATACGCCCGCGCAATGGCATGGGTGTCGTTATCGGGCGCCTGCGCCGCTGCGTCATCCGGTTCTATCAGCGCATTCTTCCAAAGGGAGATTTGCTGCGAAGCGGTTCTGGCAACACGCCGATCGGTTGTGCCAAGCGCCTGTTGCAAGATGCCGGTTGCGTCATCGGCATCCAGAATAGAAAAATTCTTTTTCAGGCCCAGCCGCTCGGCGTCCTGGCGCAGCATACGAACACCCAGCGAGTGAAATGTACAGACGAGTGGCGCGCCGCGCTTCGAGCCGGTTCGCCCCCGGGCGCTTGATTGATCTGAACCATCCGCTGAACTGCCCTGTGTCGCAGCCATGATCTTCTTGAGACGCTCTGCCATTTCATTGGCCGCTTTGTTGGTAAACGTTATCGCGGCTATCCTGGCTGGCTCAATGCCCGCATTGGCCAGGTGAACAATCTTTTGTGTGATCACTCTTGTCTTGCCACTGCCAGCGCCGGCGATAACCAGACAGGGACCATCCAGGTATCGCACGGCCTGCTGCTGTGGTTCATTCAAGCGATCAATTGACATGAGGATTCTGGATCTTGGGATCAGGCAGCCGCTAAATATCAGCCGGATCGATTTCAAGCTGCCATCTCAGCCGACTGCCAGAGGCAGGTAAGGCCTGCCGCCATTCAGCGATGAAATGATGCAGTCGGTTACGCGCAGCTGACTCAACCAGCAACTGCGCCCGCCCCCTGCCCGCCAGGCGAGCCATTGGCATGGGAACGGGATCGTACACCGAGATGTGGGCCGGCAACGGCAGTGCCGCATCGCGCGCCTGCCGAAGAAACCTGATCGCCTGATCCAGGTCCGGCGCATCGACCTTTAGTAGGGCCTGGTGGCTAAACGGCGGCAACTGTGCCGCTTTGCGCTCAGCCAGCTGATCACGCGCAAAGCTAGGATAGTCGTGCGCCTGTAAAGCAGCAAAAATTGGGTGATCAGTAAACCTTGTTTGCACAATCACAGTGCTGGTGGCCTGCTCCGAGTCGGAGACCGATACCTGATGACGTCCGGCCCGCCCGGCAACCTGCATCAACGTGGCAAATAAGCGCTCCGGTGCCCGAAAGTCAGATGCGAATAGGCCACCGTCGGCATCCAGCACCACCACCAGGTTAAGCCGTTGAAAATCATGGCCTTTGGTCAACATCTGCGTGCCCACAACAATGTCGACTTCACCGGCATGAATAGCGTTCAAGACCTCATCGGCGCCTCCCCGGCGCCGCGCCACATCCCGGTCGAGGCGGGCAATGCGGGCTGTCGGAAAAGCCTGAGCGAGAATTTCTTCGACCCGCTGGGTGCCGCGCCCCAGCGGCTGTAGATCGACATCGCCACAAGCCGGACAATTCGCGGGAACAGAACGATCCGAGCCGCAGTGATGGCAGATAAGCCGGTACGGAGACCCTCTGTGCTGATGCTTGTCAGGACGGCGATGCAACACCCGATAAGCAGAGCAGTCGTCGCACTCAGACAACCAGCCGCAGTGGCCGCAACTCAATACCGGCGCATAGCCTCGTCGGTTGATGAACACCATAACCTGATCACCCCGTGCGAGGGTGTCGCGAATGGCTGTAACACTGGCAGGGCATAGCCCTTCAACCACATCAGGATCAGCAGCCTGATTCGCACCGCTCAACCGAGCTCGCGGCTGTTCGCGCAGGGTTTCGATCTGTATGTTTGGTAGTGCAGATCCATTCGCACGGTGTCGCAATTGGTGCAGCGTATAGCGCCCGGTTTGAGCGCTATGCCAGGTTTCCAGTGCGGGGGTCGCTGAACCCAGCACGATCGGCACATTTGCCATGCGAGCCATCACAATGCCCAGATCCCTTGCAGAGTAATGGGCCCCTTCCGCCTGCTTGAAAGACCCGTCATGCTCTTCGTCGATGACAACAGCAAGCAGATTGGGCAATGTCGTCAGCACAGACAGACGCGTCCCAATCACGACCCGAGCACGTCCTTCCATGGCCGCGAGCCAATTGGCGGCCCGCTGCCCTTCTGGCAAGCCGCTGTGCAGGACCGCCATTGGTGCATCGAGTCGGGCCTGAACCGATTGCGCCATTTGCGGTGTGAGGGCAATTTCAGGAACCAGCATCAGGACCTGGCCAATTGGACTGGCGGCAAGTAGCGATGCTACCCAGCTTAGATAGACCTCAGTCTTACCGCTGCCCGTGATGCCGTTGAGGACATGGACGCCATAGCCAGTAGCCCTCGTCAAGGCCTGCAGCACGGCGTCTTGCTCAAGCGTCAATGGCTGGCCGGCGCTGCCCACCGCTTTATCGACTACCTGGAAGCGACTACGCGCGCGTTCGAAGGGTGACTTGGTCTTCCTTGCCCGCAGTTTTGCTTTTGTGGCTGTTTCGTCCACTTCCTCAGAGCCAGGCGGCAACCCAATGTTGCGGGGCGGCATACGCAAACTCTTCGGCAATGCAGGCAGCATGACTTCGCCAGGGTAGCGGTGATAGTAGGTCGCCGCAAAGCGCCCAAGCTCAAACCAGGCAGCCGGCAAACGAGGCGCATCTGGCAGCACCCCGATGAGGGAGCGAATCTTGTCAGGCTTAAATGAGGGGGTGTCGGACACGGATTCCACGATGCCGACCAATCGCTTTTTCCCCCAGGGAACAATGACCCAATCACCGGTCTGCGGCGCTTGATCAGAGAGCGGATCGATCTGGTAATCGAAGCCCGCGGCAAAGGGCATATCGAGCCAGACGAAAGCATAGCGTGGCCGATCGATTTTGGCTGGTTTAACCAAATTTCTGGACACTTGCTGCATCAAGGCATTGTCGTCATGCAAAGGGCAGTGGCAAAGAGCAAGAAAGAATTCACATTAAGTTCTGCCCTTAACAATACGGTCGCAAAGCGCTTTTTGAGCTAGTCAACAGAAGCTGTGGATAACCCTGTGCAAAACTATTCTGAAACGCCGTCAATACGGCTCAGGCAGTGGTTTGCTCACAAAATGAACAGCGATTTCATGCCAAGAATCAAGCACTTGGGACAACGCTGTAGCGAAACGTTACAACAATGTCAAGCTAATTGCCCAGGCAATCTATGTGTACAACCAAGCAGTTTTTCGCTGCATATGGGAGTAAATATCCCTAGGCTGTCAAGTTCAAAGAAGCTTAGTTTATTCACGAAGTGAATACGCACTAACGGTCAAAAACTCAAAAAATGGAACTAGCCTCGTTGTTGACGGCTGTAATCGTGAACGGTTTGAACCAGTGTTTCAACACTGTCAGGCGGCGTGAACTGAGAGATGCCATGGCCCAGATTAAAGACATGACCGTGACCAGCCTGAGGCTTGCCATAACTCTCGAGAACCTTCAGCGCTTCGCCCCTTACCTGCTCAGCCGAAGCCATTAAAGTCATCGGATCCAGATTGCCCTGCAACGCGACGCGATCACCAACACGCGCCCTGGCCTGTCCTAGATTGACGGTCCAGTCGAGTCCAACTGCATCTGCACCGCAAGCGGCAATTTCTTCCAGCCACAAACCGCCCCCTTTCGTGAAAACGACTGATGGCACGCGAGTTGGTTTGCCGTCTTGCTCGGACTCTTTGTGCAACGCAGCAAAAACCTCCTTCATCGGATTGAGCGAGAATTTCTGATACGCCCCGTCGGCTAGCGCGCCGCCCCAGGTATCAAACACCATCACAGCCTGCGCGCCCGCTTCAATCTGGGCATTTAGGTAGTCGGACACCGCCTTGGAGGTCACTTGCAGGATATGGCGCATCAGATCGGGACGCTGGTACATGAGTGTTTTAATCTGCCGAAAATCGCTGCTGCCCTGACCTTCGATCATGTAGCAAGCCAGCGTCCAGGGGCTCCCGGAGAACCCAATCAAGGGCACCCGGCCGCCAAGTGCGTCGCGAATCACCCGCACGGCATCCATCACGTAGCGCAGCGACTCATTCGGATCAGGCGCGGCCAGATTCATGATCGCGGTTTCGTCGCGCAACGGCCGTTCAAATTTAGGCCCCTCGCCTTCAACGAAGTACAGGCCCAAGCCCATAGCATCAGGGACGGTCAGGATGTCTGAGAACAGAATCGCGGCATCCAGTGCGTAGCGATCGAGCGGCTGCAGTGTCACCTCGCAGGCGAGTTCCGGCGTTTTGGCTAATGCCAGAAAGCTGCCGGCCCGTTCGCGCGTTGCGCGGTATTCAGGCAGGTAGCGGCCTGCCTGGCGCATCAGCCAGAGCGGCGTGTAATCAGTAGGTTGGCGCAGGAGCGCACGCAAAAAGGTATCGTTTTTTAATTCAGCCATCTTCACATTCTAGGGCTTTTCAAGACCGGATCGGTTGCGGGCACGAAGTGCCAGATTGTTAGCGATCAACGCGGCGACCACCAGCGCCGCGCCAAACAACTCAACTGGCGTAAACCGCGCGCCCTGCCAATACTGCACCACGAAAGTGACCACCGGAATCAGGTTCACAAACAGCATCGCGTTCAGTGAGCCGATTCGCTTATTGCCTGCATTCCACATCAGCATGGCGGCGAGCACACCAAGAAAGATCAGGAAACCTGTTTGCCAGGCAACCGCCTGCCACTGCTCGAGTGACGGTGTGCTCACAATCCCCAGGAAAGTCAGTGTCGCGACCAGGCACAAATGACCCAGAGAGCCCGGCAGCATGGTGAGGGCGGTGTAGCGCAGTACTGACCAATCAGAGAATCTTTCACCGGAAATCGTATAGATCACCCAGCAAAATGCGCCCAGCGCAATCATGGTGTTGCCAATTAGCTCCCGCGGATCCCCGCCCAGATCAGTGCTCCAGCCGGTGATCACCGTGAACACCCCAAAAAACGCCACCGCGATACAGGCCAGAGAAAAAGCATCGGGCCGCTTGCCGCGAATGCCCCACAGCACCAGTGCGGTCATCACCGGTTGAATCGCAATGATGATCGCGGCAATTTCGGGTCGCGTCATGGCCAGGCCACCGAACACCAGCGCCGGTGAACCACACATGCCGACCACACCAACCACGGTAGCAAGACCGGCACGCCGGTCGAACCGGAGCGACGACAGGCCCTCTGAGAACACCAGCCAGCTCACTAGCAGGCACATGGGAACGCCATAGCGAACTAGCGCCAGATGGAACGGGTCAACCTGAGCAAAGGCAGATTTTGCGATTGGAAACTGCACGCCCCAGATCACAACCGTCGTAAACACCAATGCAATGCCGGTCGCGAGCTGCCTGGTGGCAGGCTGGCCTGGCGCTGCGGAACGACTCTGACGCGCCGGCTTGCCAGCCGTTTGACTCATCTGCTCAGTAATCCGGGTAGTCGGGCGCTTCGCCGTCAGGCCAATCGTTCAGGGGTCGCTCGGCCGGCTTGGCAGACTCGTCGTAGGCCACCAGTTCGATCTGATGGCCATCCAAATCATGAATCACACAGCCAAAAGCCGAGCCGCCGTACTGCGGCATCGCAATCGGTTTTTGAATACTGGTGGCGCCGGCTTCAATAGCAGTCTGATGAAACTGAATGACTTGCTCCCGGTTGCTGGCCTGCAATGACGCACGGGTACTGACGGCACCGGGTCGCGCGTCATTGGGTGTAATCCAAAGGAACGGGCGCTCGGGGGCCCGCTGACTGTATGCACTCGCATGCGCAGAAGACTGCGTCCGGGACGCGCCCAGCACGGCCATGACGGCATCGTAGAAGGTGATAGCGGGCGCCAGTTGACGAACTGGCAATGTGATGTGGCTAAGCAGTGGCATGGGGTAGACACCAAGGAGGTGACGCCGCGTCAGGATCGGCGCGCCTTTTCAGGCAGTTCTGTTGCAGCGGTTCTGATGCGGCAGTTCTGTTGGTGAGAGTTCCACCGCGCAGGTGATAGTACTGCGCTCGCGGTCATCCTCAAAAACTGACACGGGTCAGTACAATCGAAATCTCTAAGGTGGGTCTCTTCGGGTTTCATGGATAAGATCAAAATCGCGGCGTTCTACCGGTTTGCCAGCATTGATGATTGCGCTGCCTTTCAAGCCAAGGTCAACCAGCAGTGCGTCGAGTACGACTTGCGCGGAACGATGCTGATTGCGCATGAGGGCATCAACGCTACGCTTGCCGGATCGGTCAGCGGTATTGATGCGGTCCTTGCCTGGCTACAGGCTGATGAGCGGTTTGCTGACTTCAAGATCAAAATTTCCTGGGCATCTGAACAGCCCTACCGGCGCCTGAAAGTCAAAGTCAAGAACGAGATCATCCGGATGAATAAACCCGACATCGACCCGGCTGGCATGGCGGGCGAACGCGTCGACGCACTAACCTGGAATGCACTGATTGACGACCCTGATGTCGTCGTCATTGACACCCGCAACGACTATGAAGTGGCCATTGGCAGCTTCCCAGGTGCGCTGGATCCTGGCACCAGGCAATTCAGTGACCTACCTGATTGGGTCGCAAACCAGGCAAGGCTTGCGAGCAAACCGAAGGTGGCCATGTTCTGCACCGGCGGCATTCGCTGCGAAAAATCTACAGCGCTGTTGCGCCAGGCCGGCTTTGATCGGGTATTCCATTTAGACGGCGGCATCCTGAATTACCTTGAAACGGTGCCGCCAGCGCAAAACCGGTGGCAAGGTGAGTGCTTCGTCTTTGATGAGCGTGTCTCTGTTAACAGCGCGCTTGAACCGGGGAGCTACAAGCTTTGCGCCGACTGCGGCAAACCCATTGTGCTGACCGACACACGCTGTGCTGAATGTTATGAACGCGCCTAAACACGACCGGCCTGTTCTGTACTCATTCAGGCGCTGCCCCTATGCGATGCGGGCGCGCCTCGCATTGAAAGTGAGTGAGCAGACCTGCGAGTTGCGCGAGGTGCTCCTGAGTAAAAAACCCACGACCATGCTCGAAGCGTCGCCAAAAGGCACCGTGCCCGTACTGTGCCTGTCGGACGGTCGAATTATTGATGAAAGCCTTGAGGTCATGCTTTGGGCGCTCGCGCTTCATGACCCGCAACATTGGCTCGGTCGCAACGAACAGCATCGCGATGAAATGCTGACGCTGATCAGCAAATGCGATGGTTCGTTTAAGCACGCACTCGACCGCTATAAGTATCCAAGCCGCTATGAGGCCTGCGACCCGATTGAGCACCGACAGGCCGGATCGCGCTTCCTGCAAACGCTGCAGTCAATCCTGAGTGAACAGGCGACCCTTGCCGGTGATCAGCCTGGCTTGGCCGACATGGCCATTGCACCCTTCGTTAGGCAATTTGCGATGACGGATCGAGCCTGGTTCGATGCACAGCCATGGCCGCAGCTAGTCAATTGGCTGGATTCGTTCTTGCAAAGCGCGCTTTTTGCCCAGACCATGGTCAAGCACCCGCCATGGGGCGAGGGCCAACCGTTAGTTTTATTTTGAAGCGACTTACTCGGCCTTTTTCTCTGGAATGTAACCATCAGTTAGCGTCTTGAGAAACGCGACGATATCGTCGATTTCCTCTTCTTTCAGGGCAGCACGCTTACCTTTCTTGCGGTGATAAGGACGCTTGGTCGTGTCAACATTGCCGCGCATCTCTTCTGGCAAGTCATTAAACTTCTCGCCATCAGGAAACCAATCTTCCGGGTTCGTATCACGGGTTGCGTAGAACGCAACCGCTTCGCGCAGTGTTTTGAAAACACCGTTATGCATATATGGCCCGGTGAGTTCTACATTGCGCAGTGTCGGCGTCTTAAAAAAGCCGCAGAATTGATCAGGATTCTCAAACGACTTGTCCTTGCGCAGCGTTTCGCACAAGCCCAAGTCGTTGTAAGTGGCGTCAGCTGTTGCTGGCAACGCCATATTCCGGGGCGCGCCTATGGCGTGATAGCCGAAATTGGTAAACAAAGAGTCTTCCGGCTTGTCGCTATCAATATCAACCGCGTGGCAACTCAGGCAGTTTCCTTTCTGACCAATCGTGAACCAGGACAAGCCGCGCTCTTCCTGTTCTGTGAAGCTTGCCTGCTTGCGAACAACCGCATCAAATTTTGAGGTAAAAGGCTGGAACTCGGCAGAACGTTGAAATGCGCCAACGGCAGTCGCCACGGCCTTGACGGCATCATCAGGTTTCCCAAATAGCTCTGACCCGAACAAAGACGTAAGTTGGCCGGCATACGATGCCTGTTCCAGCTTGGCGGTCAACGATTCTGGGCTTGCGTTGTTCATTTCATGGGGACTGAACAACGGCCCTACGGCCTGAGTTTCAAATGAGCTGGCCCGGCCATCCCAGAACATGCCACCTACAAGCTGCTCCTCATCGTCAATGGTCGCCCAACCCAGAGCCGGGCTCGTGGCGAGATACTTCAGCGTCGGCGACTTGCGAAAGCCCAATGAACCGGCCGGCGCCCCTCGCGCAACCCCAATCCCGGAGCCATTGTCACCGGAAAAAGCCTTTGCCGGATCATGACAGGATGCACAGGACACCCCAACAGGGTCTGACAGGTTAGTGTCATTAAAAATCGTCCGACCCAACTCAACCAATGAATTATCGGCGGCCAGCGCGACCGGTGCTATCACCAAAAGTGCGCTTGCACTATAGGCTTTGAACATCTTGGCAAACATCACAACCCGTCTCTCTTTATTTGTGTATGGCTGAAAATATCGCATACATTCGACTAAACAGGGGTGGGCGCCCCTGTTCGTTTAACCGGTATGATCACAGGCCACTAGGAGAAAACCATGGGTGATTTCATCGAAGTTGGCGCAGCCGATGGCCATCGTTTTAAAGCTTACAGGGCAAGCCCTGTCGGCAGTACAAAAGGGGCCGTGATCATTGCGCCAGAGATTTTTGGCGTAAACAGTCACATACAAAAGGTTGCCAACGGCTATGCCGATGCCGGCTACCTGACCATTGCGCCGCAGTTTTTTGATCGGTCGGAACGCGACTATGAAGCAGGTTACGAGCAAACCGACATTGCTGCGGGTATTGCCATTATTGAAACAATCACCTTTGACGAAGTGATGCGTGATCTGGCTGCTTGTTTACCAATGGCGCAGGCCTCGGGCAAAGTAGCCGTTGTGGGCTATTGCTGGGGCGGCACCATCGCGTGGCTTGCCGCCGCTCGTGAAACAAGTATCAGTGCTAGCGTTGCCTACTACGGCGGCGGTATTCCCGACTATTCTGAAGAAGCGCCGCAGTGCCCGATGATGCTTCATTTTGCCGAGCTCGATCAGCGGCCCGATCTTGCTCAGGCACAGGCAATTGCTAAACAGCATCCCGATGCAGAATCATTTTTCTATGCTGCCGGACATGGCTTTAACTGTGATCAGCGCGGCTCTTATGATGCTGCCTCTGCAAGCCAGGCACTTAGCCGCACAGAAGATTTTCTGTCGCGGCATTTGGCGTAGACGATCGGGGTTGGCAGAGAGGGTTCGCAGAGCAGTTAGCCCCTAAGTTCTTAGCCCCTTTTGGCCAAACTGATCGGTCAGCGGGTCAGCCCACGCATTCGTACGGCGAGCTGCATCAGTCACAGAACCAATGGATGTGAAACGGTGCGTATTGACGATGAGTTCGCGCGCCAGAGTCAGCACCCTGGCTTCTGCGCTGGCGCGTAGTCTTTCATCGGCAATATTTTCAAGGTCGATGTTGTGGGCCAGGCCCAGGATACGGCGATTCATTTTCGCGCCTGCAAATCCTAGTGAATCTTGTAGCAGCGCATCCATATAAAGCTCGCGTTCATTCTCAAGCGCAAGCCGGCCTGCCGCATCGGTAAACAGCGTGGCCGGGTAGGCGTCGCCCGCTGCCGCCGATGAGCGCCACAGGTTCAAAAACCTCGCTCTGAAACCCAGCCAGACTTGCTCAATCGTATCGAGCACCCATTCACGATAGGCGTCCCGCCCGCCCCCTTCAGTCTCGTACCCGACCTGCGAGAAATAGTTAATCAACAGATTGGCCAACACTGCGCCAATATCAAATCCCATGGGTCCAACAAAAGCAAATTCGGGGTCGATAATCTTCGTGCTGTTTTCAGTGAGCATCACCGACCCGGTGTGTAAATCCCCATGAAGCATTGCCTGAGTCTTGCCCATGAAATCTATCTTCAAGCGAGACACGGCGAGCTTCAAGTCTGAATCGCCTCTGATTGCTGCTGCCCAGGGGTCAAGCCATGGTTGTGTCCAGCGATTGTTCTCCGCGTGCTGATAAGGTTCCGTGAAAATGAGGTCTTCGGTAATCTTGCATAGCGCAGTGTTGCCAGCAAAAGCGGCAATCAGCTCTTTTTTATGGTCTGCCGTTATAGCCAGATCACTGGTACGGAACAGGTTTTCCGCCATAAAGCTTGCAATGTCATCGGCAAACTTTGGATACACCGTGCCGGCGATCATGCCGTGACGCATGATGATATGCGGCTCAAACAACTCCATCACAATGAGCGCGAGGGTTCGGTCGTAGTGATAGATTCGCGGCACCAGATGAGGCACATGCAAAGCTTGTTCGCTGAGCGCCAAATGCTCGTAGTGCGCGCGGCTCAAAGGTAGCGGCCAGCTTTCTCCGACCAGCCTGACATAAGGCAACGCCTGCTTAACGGCGACACCTGCCTCTCGACCTTTGACAATGAACACCAGGTTGAGGTTGCCATCCCCAACTTCCGTAATCGTCCAGCTCGAAGCATCGCCGCCAAGGCGAGCTGACAGATCCGGCAGACCGGCCAACAACTGGCGCAACGATTCTGGGTTATGGGCGACATATCCCTCAGGTGTGTCCTGAAGTGCACTCATTGTCTTCTCCGGTAATGCATGCCATTGATGAGCCGAATTATCTCTGATCTGCTCTGCGTCCAAAATGCTGCTGTGCAAAATTGAAATCGGTACGCGAAAATCGGTCCACAAGTGTTGCCGAATTTTCGTCAGACCACTAAGCTGACCCTCGGATTGCAGTTTTGCCTGCATCTCCCATTCATTTGGCCGATGCGCTTGACCAATGCTCGCGGCCAAAGCGCTTCAGGCACCAATAAGAACAGGCAGGTAGAGGAGTCATCCCCTTTGAGCAATCCGGTTACGGCATCAGCCCTACCTGACCCGGCGCCACCAGTAGCTTCATCTTCCGGTGCGTCGTCCGTCGTCAGAGGCAAGCCAGAGACCTATCCCGACTGGTTTAAGTCACGGCGCACCAGCCAGCAGCTCATCGTGTCACGATGGGTGCCTGTGTTGTTGGTTGGTCTACCGGTGCTTGTGTTGCTCGCAATTGTGATTTATCCAACCATCTGGATGTTTTATCACTCGCTGCGCGACACCAACATCACTGGCCTGTTCTCGGGCAATCATCAATATATTGGTTTCGCCAACTATGCCGAAGTCGTCAGTTCCGAGCGCTTCCGCGATTCTTTGGGGCATCTTGCTCAATACCTGACGTTTGGCGCAACGTTTCAAGTATTGCTAGGCACTGTGCTGGCCCTGACGCTGTTTGAGCTTGTGAAGTCAAATGCCACGCGCACGCTGATCCTGATATTGCTCGTGCTACCCATGATGCTGCCACCATCGATTGTCGGTGTGCTCTGGCGTTTTCTACTGACGCCGTCAAACGGCGCTGTCAATGAGGCCCTCCTCAGCCTTGGCCTAATCAGCAGTCATATCGAGTGGTTCAATGCCGGCATTTCATTGTGGTCGATCATCCTCGCTGACATCTGGAACTGGACGGCTTTGCCCTTGCTCATCGTGTACTCCGGGCGTGTGTCTCTACCGCCGGCGGTCTATGAAGCCGCTCGCGTTGATGGTGCGAGTCAGTGGCAGGTAATGCGTCGAATCACCCTGCCGATGCTCAAAGAAGTCATTGCAATCGCTTTCATTTTGCGATTTACCGATGCGTTCAAGTTTGTGGATCTGGTCTACATCATGACCTCAGGCGGCCCGGCGCAGACGTCTGAACTGCCCACCTATATTGCCTTCCAGCGGGGCATTCGAGAATTTGCGATTGGCGAAGCCGCCGCCTATGCAATTGTGATCTTCGCGATCTCGGCCGTCTTGATTACGCTTTTCCTGAAGTACATGAAGAAAGTCATGAAAGCGCAAGGCATCGCATGAGCGCTGTCACTGTCCAGCCGCCGGCGGCGAGCCAATCTCAGTGGCGATTTGTACGCATTCTGTTCCTGGCGTTTCTCGGACTGTGGTTGGTGTTTACGCTGTTCCCGCTCTACTTCATGGCTATCACGGCATTTAAATCTGCTGCTGAGACCAACCTGACCGTGCCCACCTTTTGGCCGCGCGAGTGGTTTCCAGAAAATTTCATGGGGGTGTTTGCGGAGCCCACTAATTTCAGCGCCCTGATTGACAGTTTTTTAATCGCCACCGGCAACACTCTGCTGGCCCTGGTGCTGGGCTCGCTGGCCGGCTATGCGTTTGCGCGTTATCCGCGACAGGCGGGCGGTGAGAACTTGGCGTTCTGGATTTTATCCAACCGGATGTTTCCGCCGGTGGCGATTCTGGTGCCGATGTTCTTTTTGTTTGACTCCACCCCATGGGGCACTGACAGCCATCTGTCGCTCATCATTCTCTACCTGACATTCAACCTGCCACTCGCCACCTGGCTGATGATGGTGTTTTTCAGAGACGCCCCGCGCGAGTTGGAAGAAGCCGCCTACCTTGATGGCTGGACACCATTACAAGCCTTTGTGAAGGTGACCTTGCCGTTAGTGCTGCCCGGCATGATCTCAGTCGCGATGCTGTGCTGGATCTTTGCGTGGAATGAATATCTGTTCGCCAATCTGTTCGTCGGTACCGATGTGCGCACATTCACGATTGTGATTCCCACATTTACTCACGGTTCGCAAACGCTTTGGAACCTGCAGATGGCCTTTTCCATGATTGCCATGGTGCCGCCTGTTGCGCTGTTCGTTCTTCTTCGCCGCTATATGGTGCGCGGCCTGTCTCTCGGCGTGGTGAAAGGCTGATGGCGCGACTGGATATTGAAGGCCTGTGTAAAGGCTGGGACTTCCCAGTACTGGATGAGTTGTCGTTTAGTGTTGATGAAGGCGAGTTCTTTGTGATTGTTGGCCCCTCGGGTGTGGGCAAGACAACCCTATTGAGATTGATTGCAGGACTGGAAAACCCTGATGCAGGCAAAGTACTCGTAGACGGTGAAGACGTCACACGACGACCACCGTATCGCCGCCGTATCGCCATGACTTTTGAGTCTTATGCGCTCTACCCGCACATGACGGTCTACGACAATATTGCCAGTCCGTTACGCGCCCGCAAAACCAGCCGTGGTGAAATCGATAAACGAGTCAATGAGGTTGCGCAGCTTCTGCGCATTGAGCATTTGTTGGCACGTAAACCAGGCGAGGTGTCGGGCGGTCAGAAGCAGCGCACGGCGCTTGGCAGAACCCTGGTTGCCGACCCTGAAGTGTTTCTGCTTGACGAACCTTTGAGCCATCTGGATGCCAAGATTCGTCATGAACTGCGTAGTCAGTTCCATACCCTGGAGGCACTGCGAAAAGTTGCGTCAGTTTATGTGACGCATGACTATTCGGAGGCATTGTCGCTCGGTGACCGGATCGGTGTCATGGGGCAAGGTGGGCGGCTCATCCAGGTGGGCCAGCCGCGTGAGCTATTTGAGCAGCCTGTCAGCCAGTTTGTGGCGGAGCATCTTGGACAACCCACCATCAATTTGCTGCGGGCCAGATTGCACCGTCATCAAGACCAATTGATGGTGCAACTCGATGGTAGTACTGTGGGTATGCCGGTTGACCCGAAACACACCAAGGCACTTGATAGAGCCGGCGTTGAGGAGATTACGCTCGGCCTGCGCCCGCAACACCTCAGGCCAAGTGATGAGATGAGCAGCGGCATAGCCTTGCCTGCCACCGTCGATATTTTCGAAGCACTCGGCTCAATGGGCATCATGATTGCTCAGACTGAAGGCATCAAAATCACCGCACTAACCAGCCCAGAGCGGCACTTCAGACCGCAAGAATCCGTTGCGCTTCACGCCGATACGTCATCGTTCTTGTATTTTGATGCCGACTCCGGCCGCAACCTGATGCTGACCTAGCCATGGCCCAAGTCTCACTCCAGTCGATCAACAAAATCTACGGCCACGGCGCTGGGGCCGTACACGCGGTAAAAGATCTCAACCTCCAAGTCAATGATGGTGAGTTCGTCGCGTTGCTTGGCCCAAGCGGTTGCGGCAAAACCTCCACGCTGAGAATGATCGTCGGCCTGGAAACCACGACCTCGGGTGAGATTCTGTTCGACGATCAACAGGTCACGCATCTGGACCCGCAGCAACGGAATGTGGCGATGGCGTTTGAAACCTACGCCCTCTATCCGAACTTCACGATCGAAGAAAATCTGGCTTTTCCGTTGGAAGCGCGCGGCGTGCCATTGGAAGAGCGACAAAAGCAAGCACGTCGGGTTGCTGAGATGCTGCAGATTACTGGCATCCTTCAGGAAAAACCGCCGTCGCTCTCAGGTGGACAGCAGCAACGCGTCTCACTTGGCCGGGCACTGATTCGTGAGCCAGCTGTATTCATCCTGGATGAGGTGATGAGTCACCTAGATGCACATTTGAAATTTCAGATGCTGTTCGATCTGAAGCGGCTCCACCAGGAACTGGGTCGCACAATGATTTACGTGACACATGATCAGGTTGAAGCGCTGGCCCTGGCTGATCGAGTTGCGGTGATGTCTAACTCGCTACTCCAGCAAGTTGGCGATCGGAATGCGCTCTACAACCGACCAGCCAATATGTTTGTGGCCGACTTTATTGGCGAGCCACCGACCAACTTCTTTCCCGCCAAGGCGGTACAACACGATGGCAGGCTGCAAATGCAGGTCACTGACTCGGCCCTGGCATTTGACTTGGCCCCTTCCATCGCAGCAGTTGTCAGCCAGAGCGGCAAGTCAGACTTCAAGCTGGGCATTCGGCCACAGAACTTTCGCCTGGCCATGCGCACCAATGCCAACACCGGCAAAGTTCGTATCAATGAATATCTTGGCGAGCGTTCTATCCTGACGCTGAGCAATGGCTCACTGGAGTTTCGGGCATTAGTGCCACCAGACACTTATGCCAAACCTGGCGAGTCAGTTTCGCTAGGCTGTGACACCGCCGATGTAATGGTGTTTGATGCTGAAACGGAAGCACTCGTGACGGCAGACTAATAACTTGTGGAGGTAGACAGATGAGTATGATGAGTGGATTCATGCGGCGTAAGTTCATGTCTAATGTTGCAAAGGCGGCAGGTGCTGCGGCGGGGTCGTCATTGCCGCTTGGGCAAATGGCATGGGGCCGGGAAGCTGTTCCACCGGGTAAGAAGCTTTTTAAAGATATTGAGCTGCGATACTTCCAGGATTCCAACTGGTTGCACGCCCCTATGTGGCTCTCAGAGCATTTGAAGAAAGAAGCCGGTGTTGGTATTAAGTCGCGAGAGATGTATGACGGTGGCGATGCGGTTGCCAAAATCTTGCCGCAGCTACTCTCACGTAAGCCTCGCTTTGACTGGGTGCAATACCCCTCGCTCTACTTTGGCGCATTTGCATCTACCGGACAACTGGAGCCACTCGACAAATACTTCGAGCAATATGCCGGTAGCGACGAATACCTTGACTGGGTCATGCCTGCGTACCGCGAGTTCTATACCAAATGGAGCGGTGAAACCGTTGGCGTTATGCTTGACGGCGACATTCACGTGCTGCATTACCGCAAAAAGTATTTCAACGACAAAACCCTGCAAGACAAGTTCTCCAAGCGTTTTCAGCAAAACCTTGAAGTGCCCAACACCTGGGATGATTTCTTAAAAGTCACCCAGTTCATGACGGAAGAGCTTTCGAGCCAGGGTATCTATGGCACCTCAATGGTCGTCAACCCGCCAAACTTTGGCTGGGGCTTCTGGATGGACATCGCCGCGTCGGCTGGTGTCAATTACTTTGACGAGAACATGAGCCCGGTGATTAATCAGGGCAAAGCCGCCGAAGCGCTTGATATGTACAAAGAGATCATCAACTTCGGTCCTCCGGGTGCGAAGTCGATGGACATTGGAACCACCATTCAGCGCTGGCAGTCAGGCTCAGATGTGATGAGCGTGTGGTGGATTGACCTGGCTGAATTCACGGTACAGCAGCAAGGTGTTGAGCTTGCCGAAGACCAGGGCGCTGCCATCGTGCCCGGCTGGAAGCACGATAATGGCGAGATTATTCACCGCGCCATTTCGCTGTGGTGCCGCACGGCCTCCATTCCGAAGAACCTACCGCAAGACGTTAAAGATGCTGCGTTCTACTTCATCTATCGGATGTCGCATCCAGACTATTCCAACCGAATCGTGGCCGACCCGTTCTGCGGTTCCGATCCGTTTGGTAAGTCGCACTACACAGACGAAGCCGCCAAGTACTACATTGAGCCAAACCCACAACGAGGCACTAACGATTTGTGGAAAACCAATGACGGCACCTTCAAGACCTTTGGCCGTGCACGCGACCACCTTGATGCGGGCCTGGCCAATGTGGAGGTTGGTTATCCGCAGTTCTTCTGGGAAGGCGCACCGGAATATGCCGATGCACTTGGGCGCAACATTTCCAAAGCCGTCTCAGGCAGTCTGACCAGTCAGCAGGCACTGGATGAGGCCGCAGAAGAGTGGGTCAAGATTGTTCAGAAGCTAGGGATTGATAATCAAAAATCCCAGTACAAGAACTTTTTGGATGGTGCCCGCAAGCTCGGCTACAAAATCTAAGCTGTTATTCAGGTCACGTCAGTTGCAACAAGTTGCCAGGGCTTTAACAGCAGCCCTGGTAACTTGCCGCGATTGCCAAGTTGCCACCCAAGCTCTGTTTCCAATACAAGCATGCTTAAGAACATCCACCCGCTTCTGGTCCCTGATCTACTCTGGATCTTGCAAGCCATGGGCCATGGCGATGAACTGGCCCTGGTCGATCGAAACTTTCCAGCGCAATCTGTCGCTAAGTCCACATCATCCGGCAAGCTTGTTCAGCTGCCCTCCAGTCACAATGGCGACGCCGCTGGTGCCATTTGTAGTGTTCTCCCGATAGACGACTTTGTTGAAGAACCGATTCGCTTTATGGCCGTTGTGGGCGAGCCAGATCAGATCCTGCCAGTGCACCTTGAAATGCAAACTGTTGCCAGCCAGGCTGAGGGGCGCGAAGTGGGCATTTCGCCACTAGAGCGTCATACCTTTTACGAGGCTGCCCGCAAAGCATTTGCCGTAGTGCAAACGGCCGAAGTAAGACCCTATGCATGCTTTCTTATTTGCAAAGGCGTTATCAAGAACTAGACGTTAGATCTAAGGCCTTGGCGCCAGCGCTGCTGATAATCACTGGCTCGCAGTCTGGCTGTCGATAAACGTGTCAACGAGAGCGGCCTGAGCGGCAATGGGAAGCTGCTACGTCGTGGCAACTTCCCATTTGACGCTGATAACACTGCCAACGCGGCAGCTCCGCTTGCGGTTCCTTCCGCAAGGGACGAGACATAGATCGGGTGAGTCGGCATAAGCAAGCCCAATGCATGCAAGAACGGTTGATTCTCAGCAAAAGGCCCATCGACGATGATCTTGCCCGTAACTTCTAAAGCCTCAAGCGACTCTACACACATGAGCGCGCAATACACTGCGGCGAGCGCGCGTTTCTGTGACTGATCAAGACCCTCCACTCCGACTAGGCGGCCACATCCACCACGACCCGGTATCGGTCCGCCGGAATCAGTAAAGGCCGGTAAGGCCATAGCCCCCGATTCAAAGACCGCCTCAAGCGCTTGAACGACCTCGTCCTGCGTTGAATGGGCTGCCGTGTCGATTGGTTCACAACCGAGTTCGTCGCAGATCACGCGATATTCCTCGCCGCCCATGAATCGGCAACACGGTACAGCCTTTCCGAATACCGACGTATTGCTGACAAGATCATGCCCCGGACGTAACACACTCAAGCTGGCGCCATTGGCCATCCCAATAATCCAGGTGCCACTAGAAAGCAGTGTGAAACGATCATGTCCGCTAACGAGATAACGCAACAGATTGGCGTTTGAGTCATGGACACCGGCTAGCACCTGGGTTGCCCCACCGTTAGTGATGCCACTGACCGCCCAGGCAGGAAGTAAGGGAGAGAACCGCTGCGCCCAGCCCTGCTTAACCGCGAGTTTTGAAAACTTATTGGCGCGCACGTCCCACAAATGGGTTTGCGCTGCCAACGAAGTGATTTCACTACAAGCCTGCCCGCCCAACAGCACACCGAGATACTGCGCCAGCGGCATGATTTGAGTCACTTGCTCGAAAGCAACAGGGAAATGACGCTGCTGCCATAGTAGTTGTCGGCCCAATGTCAGCGCGGCTGGATTCGTTGGCGAAAAAACCTCTCCATATTCAGGCGCGATAACCGAATATTCCTCAGCAACATCTTCTGGTGGCTGAGCAATATAGTCCATGATGGGTAAGGCAAGATTTCCAGCCTCATTAAGCAACGCCAGTGCCGAGCCATGAGCGCACGGAACCAACCAAGCGATTGGTAGCAAACGATCCAGACGCGGCCAATACTCTCGAATGAGATCGGTCGCCTGAGTTAGCCGTAACGATGGGTACGGACCATCAGATACATGCTCTGATGGCACACTCACCTGTTCAACTAGTCGCAGTGCACCATTGAACAACATCAGGCGGGTATGGGTCGCGCCCAGATCGAGCACCGCAATGCCGGTGCGGCGGTCGAGCGGATCTGCTGATGAAACGGTCATGGCCGTTTGTGTTGCAAAATGGGGCTCCAGTGTCTTCAGACAACTAAGGATAGTCGGTAGCCATGGCAAAACTCAAGTATCGAAAACTGCGACAAGAAATCATTCAGACCTGCCTAGATATGAATCGTCTTGGCATTAACCAGGGAACATCCGGAAACGTCAGTGCCCGCGTAGCCGACGGTTTCCTGATTACGCCATCGGGCATTCCTTATGAAGAGTTAAAACCCAAACAGATTGTGTTTATGGATCTCGAGGGTGGTTACCACGGTGAGTGGTTGCCTTCTTCAGAGTGGCGCATGCATATGGATGTCTATAAGCACAAGCCAGAAGCTGAAGCAGTCGTTCACACCCATTCGGTTTACGCAACAGCGCAGTCAACCCTGCGAGAAGATGTACCGGCCTTTCACTACATGATTGGCTGCACCGGCGGCAACACTCTGCGCTGCGCTCGCTACGCAACCTTTGGCACAGCGCAACTGTCAAATGCCATGCTCAAAGCCCTTGAGCAAAGAACGGCCTGCCTGCTCGCTAATCACGGTGCGATTATGTTTGGCCCGAACCTGAAGAAGACGCTTTGGCTGGCAGGCGAAATTGAAACCCTGTGCAAGCAATACTTTGCGGCTTGGCAATTAGGGGAACCTACCATTTTGAGCGCTGCAGAAATGAAACGAGTGCTTGCTAGGTTCAAGTCTTACGGCAAGCAAGCACACGAACTTCAACCCGGAGACGCGCCCGCGGTTGAATCACCCGTGCGCCGCGACAGCTAAGCCAGCATCATTGGCCCAGGGAACGACTCATATGAAATATGTCATCGGCGTTGACGGCGGTACGGAAAGCTTGCGGGCGATGGTGTTTGATCTGACCGGCAAGGTTATAGCGTCGGTTGCGACCCCCTACCCCACCGACTACCCGCAACCATCCTGGGCCGAACAAGACCCGGCGCAGTGGTGGCAGGCCTTGGGCGAATCGATTCGCGGCGCTGTCACCAGCGCGGGCATTGCCGGCAAAGACGTAAAAGCGATCTGTCTGGACACAACAAGCTGCTCGGTTGTCGCGCTCAACGACAAAGGTGAACCGCTCAGACCCGCCATGATCTGGATGGACGTGCGCGCGGCCAAACAAGCCGATGAAATCGCCGCCACCGGTGATGCCTCGCTACGCATTAACAGTGGTGGCAATGGGCCGGTGTCAGCGGAGTGGATGATTCCCAAAGCCTTGTGGCTCAAGCAGAACCAAGCTGCTATCTATGAGCAGGCTAGCCGCATTGGTGAGTATCAGGACTACCTGAATTATCATTTGACGGGGGTTTGGACGGGCTCATTGAACAATGCCACGATGCGATGGCACTACCAGACCGAGCATGGCGGCTTTCCACGTTCATTGCTGAAATCACTGGGCCTGGAAGACCTCCTCTCGAAATGGCCTGAGAAAATCATCGCACCCGGAGAAGTGATTGAGGGCCTCACCGATACAGCGGCAAAGCATCTTGACTTACCGGCGGGCATGCCAGTTGTTCAGGGCGGTGCCGACGCCTTCATTGGCATGGTTGGGCTGGGGGTTGCGCAACCGGGCGAGATGGCACTCATCACTGGCTCTTCGCATCTTCAACTCGGCGTGACCGCCAGCCCGGTCCACGGCAACGGCATTTGGGGCACTTACCTGGATTGCGTCTATCCCGGGCGCAACATTATTGAAGGCGGTCAAACCTCGACCGGCTCAGTGATTGCATGGTTCAAACGACATTTCGCGCCCAACACAAGCTTTGATGAACTTAACGCCCAGGCCAGCAAGATTTCACCCGGCGCTGAGGGGCTGCTGATCCTCGAACACTTCCAAGGCAATCGCACGCCGTTTACAGACCCGTTGTCGCGCGGCGCGGTAACGGGTCTGACGCTCAAACACACACCCGCCCACCTGTACCGCGCGATTATTGAGAGCATCTGTTATGGCACGCGGCTGATCATGGAAAACTTCGGTGATAGCTTCGCGGCGCGGCGAGTTGTTGCTGCCGGCGGTGCGTTGCAGTCTGATCTCTGGATGCAGCTGCATGCCGATACACTCGGCCTGCCTCTGGAGATTACCGAGGTCCCCGTCGCGCCAGCGCTGGGTTGTGCGGTGTTGGCTGCACATGGTGCAGGCTGCTATGCCTCCATCGATGAAGCGATTGACGCCATGGTTCGCGTGACACATTCGGTTGAACCAATCGCGGCAAACAGTGCCCACTATGATGAACTGTTCCCAGCTTATGCGCAGCTCTACCATGCGCTCAGATCGATGCGATCTGATCCATGATCACCGTGCTGGGCTCAATCAATGTTGACCTGATCGGCCAGGTGCCTAGGCTGCCCGCACCCGGCGAAACTGTTCTGGGCAATCATTTCATGGCGGCGCCCGGCGGCAAAGGCGCCAACCAGGCGCTGGCGGCTGCGCGGGCCGGCGCTGCCGTTCGCATGATTGGTGCCACCGGTGCTGATCCGTACGCCGACCAGGCACTCACGCTCCTAAAGCGTGATGGTGTTGACCTAAGTGCTATACATCGCGCGGAGGTTGCCACGGGCACTGCTTTTGTCATCGTTGACGATTACGGCGAAAATCAAATTGCCGTCATGTCAGGCGCCAACCTCGCGCTGACAGCAGACATGGTGGGTGATCTGGCTTTCTCGCAAGGCGACGTACTTGTATTGCAATTGGAAATTCCCCTCGCCACGATGACACCCTGCATTACTCGAGCAAAGCAGTCAGGTTGCATTGTGATGCTTAATCTGGCGCCCTTCACTACCGAGTGCTTACCTCTGGCCAGGCAGGCCGACATTGTGGTCGTCAACGAAGGCGAGTGCCAGGCATTGGGCGCAGCGCTTGAACTTAAGCTTGGGTCTGCGCCAGGCTCTGTCCTGGAAGTTGCGACAGGGGCTCAGTCCGCGCTTGGCAATACAGTTGTCCTGACTCTGGGTGCTCAGGGCGCACTCGCTATCACGCCAACTCAAACCCTGAATGCGCCAGCTCTAAACATCAATCCAATAGATACAGTTGGCGCGGGCGACACTTTCTGCGGTTACCTCGCCGCGACGCTGTTTGATTCAAAAGGCAAGCTGACACAGGCAGCGCTGACACAGGCGACCAAAGCGGCATCAATCGCTTGTCTAAAAACTGGCGCGCAAACCGCCATGCCATACCGGGCGGACCTTAATGACTAAGTCAGACGACCCTTACCGCCATCATCCTGAGCTGCGCGACAAGATTGCTGATCCACTCACCTCACGCTTTAGACAAATTGATCTGAGCGTGGTGGATAAAAAGATGATCGAAGCCGGTATGCCTGCCGACTGGCGAGTGAGCGACGAAGCACGTGAGGCCTCGCGCGCCAAGACACTTTCGCAACACCCAGCCAATGAAGACCTTTGGCTATTTGGCTACGGCTCGCTCATCTGGGACCCAGGTTTTCACTTTAGTGAAGTAAGAGTAGCAACGCTAGAGGGGTATCAGCGACGCTTTTGCCTACGCTCAGAACTCGGCAGAGGCTCACCGGCATCACCCGGTGTCATGGTTGGACTTGATGTGGGTGGCCATTGCCAAAGCCTTGCGTTTAAGATCCCAGCGTCTCTCGTGCACGAAGAGACTCGTCTTATCTGGAAGCGCGAGATGCTACGCCGCACCTATCAACCTCAATTTGTCACGCTGAGTACTGCGCATGGCAATGTGCAGGCGCTAACCTTTATTGTTGATCCAGGATGTACGCCTTATATGCCCGACATGCCGATCGAACAAGTCGCGCACTACGTCGCGACGGGTGCCGGTATCTATGGCACGAGCTTTGAATATGTCGATAACCTGGTGATTCATCTTGAGGGACTCGGCATCGTTGATCCAGCGGTAACCGAACTCCACACCCGGGCCCGGCAATTGCGAGAGGACTGAGTTGCGGCAGACCTGCGACATATCCGCGGCACAGGTGGGTCGCTTGGGCAGCCATTTCTAAGGTCCGTATACTTCGCCGCTTCGTCCAGCTCACAGACCTTCTCAATGCCTATTGCTTTATATGCGTTAGCCATGATCAATTTTGCGATTGGCACGCAAGGGTTTGCTTTTGCCGGCGTCTTGCCTGAGATGGCCAGCGACTTAGGTGTCAGCGTTGCGCAAGCCGGATGGCTCATCGCCGCGACGTCCATCACCTACGCGATTGGCGCTCCGATTGCGACTGGACTTGTCGGAAATATTGAACGGCGTCGCATTATCGCGATTGGCCTGGCGGCACTCACGCTGGTGAACCTTGCCTGCGCATTCGCCCCTTCCCATACTGCCCTGATGGGTCTGCGCATACTTGCAGGTATTGCAACGGCGTTCGCCGGATCACTGACCACCGTAGCGGCCGCATCACTTGTATCGGCAGACAAACGTGGCAAAGCCTTTGCCATTGTGACGGGCGGTCTGACAATCGCCTTTGTGATCGGTGTCCCCCTGGGCTCGGTGATCGGTGGGGCATTCGACTGGCGGGCAACCTTCCTGTTTTCTGCGGCTGTATCAGTCGCCTCGTTGGCTTTGATTCTGGCAATCGTTCCGCGTATCGATCCTGCACCCGGACCGAAGTTTCGACTTTCAGACATCACAAGCAATCGACCCGTCTTGTACGTACTTGCGCTCACGCTGCTCGGATTCGTTGCGCTGTTCACGGTGGTGGCGTTTGTCGGGCCGGTGGTGACCCGGATGACAGGCGCAACCGGCGCAGGTGTCGGGGCGATTCAGGTGTTCGTTGGCATCGGTTCTATCGCCGGGCTTGCACTGGGCGGCTGGTTGGCGGACCGTGGCGACTTCCGAGTTGGTACGTCAGGGGTATTCATCATCATCATTGCAACACTATGCAGCTACTACATCACACTGGGTGTTACCCCCGGCAGCGTACCTTCGTCACTGGTCGCGTTGCAGACCTTTACCGGCGCTACCGCGTTATTCGCATTGGTTCCTCTGAACCTTACTGAAATTACCCGATGGGCCGGCACCGCTACGCCAATCGCGCTGGCGGTAAACAGTTCGCTCGTTGCGCTTGGCCAGGGTCTGGGCGCTGTCTGGGGTGGCTGGCTAACGGACAACTTTGAGATGGCTATGATGGGCCCGGGTGGCGCGGTTGTGGCGCTTGTCGGACTCGCGATGATTGCGCTTAAACGAAAGCCGGTGCTCAATAAAAATGAGCGCGTCAGCTAGCGACGGTTTACTTGCTCTAGACCGTTGGCAGATAAACCATGTCAGGTAGTAGTGAGCTTGACCCTATTGCGTCGCTGGAAGAAACAGCATCGTCGCTCTGGCGAATCTGTATATCCAGCGGGATATCAACGCGCGAGTCCGGTACGTCAGCGTTGTTTGGATTGTCGCCGACTAAAACGATATCTAGTTCAACCAGGTCGTCCAATTCAACGGTAGTGCCGTTTGGACCCTGTCTTTGATCCAGCCGCACTTCGATCTCCACACTATTGTCATCTTCAATGCGGTTCCAATCGAATCGTGTATCGCTAAGTTCGACGTACTCCTTACTATCGCCATAATCCCAATAGAGCTTTACTCCATCCAACTCGCCGACCTCTCCGTTAAGTGTAAGCACAATTTCAAAGCGATTTTCATCGCTGCTGGCCTCACTGGCGCTGACTATCTGATCATCACCTTCCAATGTGACATCAGTGACGTTGTCGCCAGCAACACGAATGGCACCAGGTGTGTCGTCAACCTGTTCAATGATCAGATCACCGTCGTCAGTAGCCCCGCCACTATCTTCATTGTCATTGATGGCCGACGCGCCAACGGCTAGGACCGCCACCGTTCCCAAACCACCCAACAGATACGCGCCCACGCCGGGTGAAGACTCGGTGAGCTCAGCCAATGGTGAAAAATCGGCGAGTAATGAGCGACCATCAGCAATGGTCTGCAAAGGGAGCGTCGCCGGGTCAACCACCACGGCGGCAGCGCCTGCAGGTGCAATCTCAACCGGGCATTCACCGGCCTCATCACAAACCGCAAAATACTCCTTGATCGTGAGCGTGGTGCTCGCCTTGGGGCTGTCAATGATCAGGTCATCACCGTCGCGCCATACAGTTGGCGCCCACTGAGCACCTGCCTGCTCGGCAGGTGTGTCGCCCTCGGCATTGCTGATCCGGTACTTATCTGTTGCCTGCGGAATAAGCTGGTTAGCCCCAGGCTGAAGTTCAAACGACTCAGTGGATCCGTTGGCCTGGAAAACCTGCAGCACGATTGCATTCAAAACTGATCACTCGGCACGTCATGGGTAAGAACATCATGGTCAGGGCTGATATCGAGGGTGTCAACAGCGAGAAGCGCATTCGGTTGTGACAACCGCCAAGCTATACACTCATCGCAACAGATAAGACAAACGAGGGACGAAATGACCGCCACCGCTGCCATCCACCGCCAAACCATCGGAGACCTGTTGCGCCGCAGCGCTCGTCGGCTGCCGGAAAAACCAGCCATCATCTGTGGTGATGTGCACTGGTCTTACGCCGAGTTTGACCGCATTTGCAATCGACTCGCCAACGGGCTGGGCACTCATGGCATTAATGCTGGTGACCGTATTGCCGTGCTGTCACGGAACTCCCATGCATTTGCGGCGCTGCGCTATGCACTTGCCAGACTCGGGGCCGTGCTAGTGCCGATTAACTTTATGCTCAACGCGCAGGAGGCGCACTACATCCTGAAGCATTCAGGTGCGACCTGCCTGGCCATGGGTGCAGATATGCTCGAACTAGGCCGGGCAGCCGCTAAAGACACAGACATAAGACAAACCATCTGGCTACCCGGCGAGGATACTGCCACCAACCCTGCGCCCGAAGGCATGCTGACGTTTGATGACCTGTTAAGCGATGATGCGATGGAACCGACTGCCGACATCACGACCGACAGCTTGCTGCAGATTATCTATACAAGCGGCACCGAGTCTTTACCGAAAGGCGCACTGCTAACCCACGGTGCGGTCATGTGGCAATACACGGCATGTCTGGTTGATGCGAGCATTGCTGAGACCGATCTGATGGTGCACGCCCTTCCGCTCTACCATTGTGCACAGCTTGATGCTTTCTTAGGGCCAGCGGTCGCAGTGGGCGCCAGCAATGTCATCACCGACAAGCCAACGGCAGAGAACATTCTCCAACTCATCAAGCAATTCAGTGCCAACTCATTTTTTGCGCCGCCATCGATCTGGATTGCGATGATGAGGTCTGAGGCCTTTGAACCTGCCAAACTGGATCATCTCAACAAAGGCTATTACGGCGCTTCGATCATGCCGGTTGAAGTGCTGAAGGAACTAGCAGGTTATTTACCCAATCTACAGTTGTGGAATCTCTATGGGCAGACTGAGATAGCACCCGTTGCGACAGTCTTAAAACCTCATGAGCAAATGAGTCGCGCCGGCTCTGCGGGCCGCGCAAGCCTGAATGTTGAAACGCGAGTTGTTAACGACGACATGGAAGACGTACGCCCTGGCGAAGTCGGCGAAATTGTGCATCGCTCACCGCAACTGTTAACCGGCTACTACAACGACCCCGAACGAACAGCGGCCGCGTTCAAAGGCGACTGGTTCCATAGCGGCGACCTCGCGACAATGGATAGTGATGGCTACATTACTGTGGTCGACCGAAAAAAAGACATGATTAAAACTGGTGGCGAAAATGTTGCGAGCCGCGATGTTGAAGAAGCCATCTACACCTGTGAGGGGGTTTCTGAAGTTGCCGTTATCGGCTTGCCACATGATTACTGGATAGAAGCCGTGACGGCCATTGTGGTCCCTAAGGCAGGCAACACATTGAGCGAAGAACAAGTCATAGCTCACTGCAAAGAACAACTCGCTGGTTTCAAAGTACCCAAGCAGGTATTTATTGCCGAAAGCCTACCAAAGAACCCGAGCGGAAAGATCCTCAAACGCGACTTAAGGTTAAGCTACGGCAAGAAAACCGACCCGGTTTAATCTGTGCGATAGACAATCATGAAAATTAAGCACCGTCACTGTCTGTTCGTCATCCTCATGGTGCTGTCACTGGCGCACACGGCGTGGTCCGCAGAGTTTGCCCAGATCAACGCCCACACGAGTATTGTTACGCCCGAGGGGGAAGGGCCGTTTCCTGTGGTGATGATGATCCCCGGCTGCGGTGGCTTCAGCCCCAGTGGTAGAGTATCCCAACAAAAATGGGCAGCGATGGGCTTCATGTCGATGCGAATTGATCTCATTGCAGCTAATGAAGTCGCTAATTGCCGAGAGCTATCCACAGACATAGCGATCAAAAACTCGGTAGATGCGATCAGGCGATTGAGTCAGCTACCGCGTGTGAAGACAGACGCCATCACCCTTCTGGGAATCTCATGGGGTGGCGCTGTCGCGATGGCTGCCGCAGCGAAACGATTACCAGTAGCAGCCATTGTGTTGTTGTATCCGGCCTGCCGCTTTACACGCCATTTACCCGCGCAAGCCATTGCGCTACCGACACTTGTGATTCACGGCGAGGCAGATCTGATCGCGCCACTCAAAGCTTGCCGCACAAAATTCTCAAAGTTTGAGCGGCTGAGGTTGCTGACGTTTGCAGGCGCGCCGCATGGCTTTTTGGGATGGAATCAGTTTGAGTCAGAAACCCGTCAAGCGAGAAACGAGTACCAGGCGTTCTTTCGACGTTAACGCCTGCATCCAAACACGAACGCCACGCGAACAATGAACGCCACAACACTGACTTCAAAGCCGATTTCCCCGGGCCACTTGCATCTGCTTTGCGGAAAAATGGCCTCCGGAAAATCGACTCTTGCACAAATTGTCAGTGAACAAGAGTCAGCTATTCGGCTTGAAGAAGACACCTTGTTGGCTGGACTATTTCCGGGTGAAATTAGCGATATTCCCAGCTATGTGAAGTGCTCTAACCGAATGAAGTCAGCGCTTAGAGTTCACTTTGTTCAACTACTGAAAATAGGGGTTTCAGTCGTACTCGATTTTCCATCGAACACCCGTGAGCAAAGAAGGTGGCTGCTAGACGTTGCGCTTGAGGCAGGCGCTGACCACACGCTTCACTACCTTGAACGGACCGACTTGCAATGCCTTGCCCAGTTGAAGAGGCGTCGTGTATTGCAACCGGAGCGCCAGGGCACCGATACGCCTGAATTGTTTCATGCCATCACAAAGTACTTTGAGCCACCAGCCGCAAGTGAGGGCTTTTCTATCATCATTCATCGCACCGACCCGCCGGGATTGACTCATGAATAACGACCTAGTGATTCGCCCTGCGACTGAAGCGGATCTACCGAGCGTTGTTGCGTTGCTCGCCGCCGATGAAATAGGCCAGAGTCGCGAAGATGCCTCAATACCACTAGACACTCGCTATTTGAGCGCCTTCATGGCTATCGAACAAGACTGCAACCAATTGCTAGCGGTGGGCGAGGTAAACGACCGCGTAATGGCCTGCCTGCAACTGTCCTTCATTCCTGGTCTTTCCCGGTTTGGATCATGGCGCGGCCAAATTGAGAGCGTACGCATTTCAAGGGCGTATCGCGGACAAGGCATTGGTCACACGATTTTTCAGTGGGCGATCGACGAATGCCGCCGGCGTAACTGCAACTTGGTGCAACTGACAACCGATAAGAGTCGACTCGATGCCGCTCGGTTTTATGAGTCACTAGGTTTTGTCGCCAGTCACGTGGGCATGAAACTAACGTTTTCCTCGTGACTCAAGCTAAGCTCACTTCAGGCATTTTCCGGAGAACAGAATGCGTAAGCTAGCCATACTGGTTTTTCAGACACTTGATGGCGTTATGCAGGCACCCAGTTCGCCCGCCGAAGACAATTCAAGCGGGTTCGCCCATGGCGGTTGGGCGGGACCTTACTGGGATGAAGTCATGGGTCAGGTCACACGCGAAGCAATGGCCGATCCATATGACTTGTTGCTTGGTCGAACAACCTACGACATTTTTGCAGCGAGTATGCGCGACGCTGACAGCAGCAACGCAACCGCGCAGCGACTCAATCGCGCCCGAAAGTATGTGGTGACCACTCACCCAAGTGGTTTGGACTGGCAAAACACTGTTCACGTGAGTGGTCATATCCCGGCACAGATCAGGCAACTGAAAGAGCAAAACGGTCCTTTGTTGCAGGTTCATGGCAGCTGGCAGCTCATTCAATTACTGCTACAGAACCGACTCATAGATGAATTTCGACTCTGGACTTTTCCAGTCATCTTAGGGGCGGGCAAGCGCCTGTTTGCTGATGGAAGTAGCCCGCAGCAGCTGACGCTGGTTAAGCAAGAAGCCACCGGTAACGGCGTGATCATGACGATACTTCGCTAATCAAGTCATCACTATTGTGACTTCACAGCACGAGAGCGCGATAAAGGCTCCGGCTATTGACCCTTGTTCAGTTCTCGCCTGAGTGCCGCTAACAAGACCGGTACTTTATCCTTCACCCACTGTGGCTCTCGATGGCGAATCATGAGCCACAACAATTCTCTGGCATCCCAAAAGGTTGCATCCAGCAAGCCAACCTCAGCTGGGTCGCGCTTAAAGTGCCAATGAACGGAATTGGGATACTTGGTGCGGGAATAACCTCCGATATGAGAGACGTACAGACCGGCGGACTTCGCAGCCTTGGCAACGGCTGACTTGACTTGCCGAGTCTTGATGCCCGGCGGCAGATCAACGTAATAATCAGTGGACTTCTTCGTCTTCATCCTGCTCACTCCTTGCTAGTAACACCGGGTCCATTGAACAGATACTTTCGATCTGACGCAAGACCAACAAGTGACAGCGGAACAGCAGGACGGGCTAAGCTCTGTTCCTGAGGAGTAGCATCGCGTGATCAGCGCGACCCAATTCACCTGACAAAGGAAACACGCACATGCCGGTCATCCGTGTAGAAGTCCCAGAGGGCACCACACCGACGGTGAAACGAAACATTCGGCTGGGGGTCAAGCAAGCCGTCCTAGATACCCTCGCCCCAAAAGAAACCAAGTATGACTACGTGGCGGTAAGCGAAGTCTTCGCCGATATTGGCGATGGGGTACCACTTGTTACGGTTGACTTGCGGCCTGGCCGCGAAGCGGACCGAAAAAAGGCCTTGGTAGATGCCATCGCTGCGCTGCTCAAGACTGAACTAAACATCGACCCTAAAGACTTATACGTTCTGTTTAGAGAGAATCCCGCCGAGAATCATTACACGGGCGGGCAACCATTGCCACCATGGGTTCCCGCCAGTGAGCTTGGTGATAACTGATTAGGCACTATAGCTTTGCCATCAGTGAGGCTAAACGTTTCGGAAGATTGGCCGAACGCATAAGCAAGCCGTGACACGGCACGACGATTGTCGGCTGATCAGCCGTTATTTGTGCCTGCACCCACGCGCGATATGTTTGTTTGTTAGCAATGCCCATGTTGGGAAAAGTACCCAGCATCTCCGGGATCGCAACTTCTAGGGCCCTTGGATTCTTAGCCCGTGCGTAAAACGCATCCACGACTATCCAGGCAACATCAGTCTTAGTCTTAACGCGTAACCAGCATTCACCCGTCTTCAGGCCCGGTGGCGCTAGCAGTTTCACGTGTTGGGGCAAGACACGTTTTAAGCCGCTTAGGTCATCGAATTGAAGCCCTGTTACACGCGTGAGTCTTTCCTGAGCATCCGGTGACGCAACGATGGATGCCTCAGGAAAGGCCTGCGCATACTCGGCCATCGCTTTGTTGTGATAGTGGTTTGGCGCCAGCAAGAATTTAACTTCCCCGAGCGAGTCAAGTTGTTCTCGTCCTGTTGCAGTTAACCCCAGTACCGGGCTAAACAGCATCACGCCTCCCCCTTTTAGTTTGATGACGGTACATCTGAGCGTGCCGCGCCTCGCGCACCACATGTTCGGCAGGCCGGGGATAGGTGCAAATTCTGAAAGCAACTGAGCCATGTTCAAATCTCCTCGACATGTTTTTGATCGATCACTCAAAAACAGTATACTGACTCATCTCAATCAGAATGTGAAGGGTATTTTTGATCTCATGGCAAGACCTGCTGAATTTGTTCGCGCCCAGGCGCTGGAGGCCGCCATGCACGTATTTTGGGCGCAGGGCTATGAGGCAACCTCTATGCAAGATCTGGAAAGAGCCACTCGCTTGAAGCCTGGCAGCCTATACAACGCGTTTGGCAGCAAACGCAAATTGTTTAGCCAAGTGCTTGAGTTTTATCGTGAGCAGGTTGTCGCAGAGCGCGTTAACGTTATTCTCAATCGCGGCAAGCCGCTCAACGGCATTGCCCGATTCTTTAACAGCACTTTCGAGCAAGTGCCGCCCGATCAGCTTCTTGGCTGCTTGCTGACCAATACCGCGACTGAAGAAGTCGCTGAAAACGAATTGATTCAAGCAACCGTGGCTGGCGGCATCGAGCAGATTCAGGTGGCGCTTGAGCGACGTTTGCGCGAGGCCAAGGCCGCAGGTTCAATCAGCCAAACGTCTAGTCCCGCTAAACTGGCTTTGCACCTCACGGCGTGCTATCAGGGCCTATGCGTTATGGGACGATTGAATCGTGACAAAGCGCAGTTAAAGTTGATTGCCGAACAAGCGCTTGCTTCCATCGCAAACCAAGGGAACCACGATGTCTAAAACGATTCTCATTACCGGCACTTCTTCTGGGCTTGGCACTAGCATTGCAGTTCAGGCTGCACAGGCTGGCCACACTGTTTATGCATCGATGCGCAATGTCGGCAAGCGCGCCGCGCTGGACGCGGCAGCCACCAAGGCTGGTGTGTCTTTAGAAGTCCTGGCCCTAGATGTTCAAGATACCGTAAGCGTGAACACGGCTGTCGATCGCATCATCCATGAAAAGGGTCACCTTGATGTGTTGATCAACAACGCTGGCGCCGGTTTCGTTCGCTCAACCGAGCAGGCGAGTGAATCAGACATTCAGTGGGTCATGGATGTCAACTTTATGGGTGTCGTTCGCTGCACCAAGGCAGTGATGCCTCATATGCGCAAGGCCAGAGCCGGTCATGTCATCACGATCTCGTCCGTTGGGGGTTTGGTTGGCCAGCCGTTTAACGAGATCTATTGCGCTGCCAAGTTTGCGGTAGAGGGTTTTACCGAATCATTGGCAAGCTATGTCACGCCGAGTTTTGGTATTCACTTCAGCACGATTGAACCTGGCGGTATCACATCGGATTTCGCTGCCAATGTGATGAAGCAGGTGCAGGACTCTGGCGGTATGCTCGAAGACGAGTACCTGCCTATCCTACAAAAATACGTGGGGGGCTCAAAAGGCCGGCAGGATGGTTCCGAGATCTATCAGACACCTGACGAAGTCGCAGCGGTCGTGATGAACTGTGTTCAATCGGCTCAGCCTCCCATCAGGACGCGCACCTCCAAATGGTCAGAAACATTTGCCAAACTTAAAACCGACCTTGATCCAGATGGCAAGATGCAGCAGGCAAGCGTCATCAAACAGTTTCTGAGCTAGGGACTTCCTTAACAATGGCTGGTGTTCAGGTATTACCTAGGACCCAAAACAACACAAGGAGACATCAAACGTGGGAGCGGAATCATTTGACTATGTCATCGTCGGTGCCGGCATTGCAGGTGCGTCGGTTGGCTACTTTCTAGCGCCCCATGCGCGGGTGCTCCTGCTTGAGCGGGAGTCACAGCCCGGGTATCACTCAACCGGACGTTCAGCCGCCGCGTATGTTGAAAGCTACGGACCGCCGCAAGTGCGCGCGCTAACCCGTGCGAGTGGATCATTTCTGAAAACGCCACCTCAAGGTTTTACTGATCATCCGGTTCTTACGCCGCGCGCCACCATGCTAGTTGGTTCGCCAGGCCAGGAGGCCGATATGCAGGCACTTTATGACGAATTACGTGAGGCGAGTGATCAAGTCGTGCTGATGTCGGCCGACGAAGTTTGCAAGCGGGTGCCTGTGTTTAAGCCTGAACAAGTCATTGGTGCCGTCCTTGATCCCGGCTCTTCAGACATTGACGTCGACAGCTTGCACCAGGGGTACCTCAAAGGGTTTCGCCAGGCCGGGGGTGAACTGCGCTGCAACGCTGACGTCACCACGCTTGAGCGCCGCGAGGACTCATGGATCATCCATACCGCGAATCAGAGCGTCTCAACACCTGTCGTGATCAATGCCGCCGGTGCATGGGGAGACGAGCTTGCGAACAAAGCCGGGGTCGCGCCGATTAGTCTGCAACCGAAGCGTCGGTCCGCATTTGTCTTTCAACCGCCCGAGCAGATTGACTTTGCTGACTGGCCGCTAACGGTGGGCGTGGGCGAAGACTGGTACATCAAGCCTGAATCGGGTCTGCTGCTGGGCTCACCGGCAAACGCGGACAACTGCGCACCGCAAGACGTGCAACCAGAAGAACTCGACATCGCCCTGGGGATTGATCGAATTCAATCCATGACTCAACTAACTATCCGGCGGCCTGAGCGAACCTGGGCAGGCCTTCGCACATTTGCGCCTGACGGCTGTCTGGTTGGCGGCTTCGATGAACAAGTAAGCGGGTTTTTCTGGTTGGTGGCTCAAGGCGGCTATGGCATTCAGACCTCCGCCGCGATGGGCGAAGCCTGCGCCTCACTGGTTCGCGGCCAGGCCGTTCCCGAGCACCTCGCACAACATGGTATCAACGCACAACTCCTGGGGCCGGCCCGGTTATCGCAGCCAAGCTAATGCAGACAAGCCAAGGCAATCGGTCACACCGCTCAGCCCTCACCATCTAACCAGGCGCGCTCACGATGAAAGTCTTCACCGCTTCGCTCGCAACCGAAACCAATACTTTTGCGCCCTGCCCAACCGGGATGCGGGGCTTTCAGGAAGTGTTCTATCCCGCGGGCACTCACCCCAGTGAAGTCACGCTGTTTTCTGGCCCGCTGGCAGCGCTGCGCGAAAAGTCCGCTGAGTTGAACCTGCAAGTAATCGAAGGGCTGGTCACAGCCGCGCAGCCCAGCGGCACAACAACCCGGCGAACCTATGAAAGCTTGCGCGATCAGATCCTTGATGATCTAAAAGCAGCCGGCGAGGTTCAACTCGTTTTGCTTGGCTTGCATGGCGCGATGGTGGCTGACGGTTACGATGATTGCGAAGGAGATCTGCTGGCCAGGGTCCGTGAAATCGTCGGGTCGAACACGGTGATTGGCGCAACGACCGATCCTCACTGTCATCTCACGCCGCTCATGATCGAACAGGCAGATGTGCTGGTTATATGGAAAGAGTATCCGCACACCGACATTCTGGAACGTGCCCATGAGTTGATCGACCTGTGTGTTGGCAAAGCAACTGGCCGTTTGAATCCCATCGCCGCCATGATTGACTGCCAAATGATCACGATGATTCACACCACTCGCGAGCCTGGCCTGAGTCTGGTGAAAAGGCTTAAGTCATGTGAAGGGCAAAACAGCATCTTGTCTGTATCAGTCGCGCATGGTTTCCCATGGGGCGACGTCCCCGAAATGGGGACTAAGGTATTGGTATACGCTAACGACGATGCTCCCAAAGCGCAAGCACTAGCCAGACAGTTAGCCGATGAAGTGATCGCCATGCGCGATGATCTGCAGATTGATTTTGCAGACATCGATAGCGCGCTGGATCAAGCGCTCGCCGAGCGCAAAGGCCCTGTTGTCATTTCTGACGGGGCCGACAATCCTGGTGGTGGTGCTGCAAGCGACTCAACGTTTTTCATTCGTCGAATGATCGAGCGCAACATTAAGTCTGCAGCGGTCGGACCGGTGTGGGACCCAGTCGCAGTAAACATTGCAACCGATGCTGGTC
This sequence comes from Burkholderiaceae bacterium, assembly GCA_045106815.1. Lineage (GTDB taxonomy): Bacteria > Pseudomonadota > Gammaproteobacteria > Burkholderiales > Burkholderiaceae_E > JAUIAI01. The sequence continues at coordinate 120,374 of JBGCFG010000030.1, forward strand.
TGGGAGCGCGACTTGAGCTCCGAGTAGGCGGAAAAATTGGTCCGCTGTCGGGCGACCCAATCGATCTGCATTGCACTGTCAAAGGCCTAGCCACTGACCTGAAAATGACCGGCATGGCAGAAGGCACCAGCATTGATTGCGGAGACTGCGCGCTGATTGAAGTTGATGGCTTGGAAATTGTGCTGTTCAGTCTTCGCAATCAAGCCATGGGAACTGACATGTTCACCCAGCTCGGTTGCGATTTACAGACCAAGCAAGTAATCGTAGTCAAATCCTCGCAGCACTTTTATGCGCATTTCTCCAAAGTTGCAAGTAAGGTCATCTATGCCACGGCTCCTGGCACCGTTACCCTCGATCTAAACATGCTCAACTACGAGAAAATCCGTCGCCCCAAGTGGCCGCTTACGTAAGCCGAATGCGCTCGAGTTGGCGTCTGATAGCACAATGAAACATATCCCTACCCCACTTCTGATTGCGCTCATTGCTTTGCAAATAGGTGCAGCCAGTAGCCTGTTGGCGGCAGAACCCCCTCAATCGAAAGGCCAGTCGCGCTGGGTGGATCTATCTACTTCCGGACGAGGCATTTTGACAGCCAAACAATACTCGGGCGGCATTGCTCATCAACTCAGCCAGCGATGGGTCAGGCACACAAAGATCAAACCAGAGGAATACGAGCGCAGAGTACGAGCAGGTCAGACCGCCCTCTATACAGTTGAACCTGGGTCCGAAGAAGTGATGCAAAAGCCGTTTCCCAACGGCAAGTTGTATGGCCGAACGATTCAGACCAGCAACGGCGAGCGAGCGTTTTCAATGGTCGTGATCTGCGAGTCACGAAATCGCAGCCGCTTCTTTGAACTCTGGGGCGAACGCAACTTTATCCTGGGTGAAGACTCAACACCCATCGTAGACTTTGTCACAGCAGCGGGGAAAGGTTGCGGCAATCGGCTCAATAAGCGCGCCAGCAAATTGCCTGCGAGTTCAGCACCGTCTACAAACAGGCTTGCCGCATTTCTCGCGCCATCGCCCTGGCAAGAAATCAACAGCAGTGCGCCAGCACGATATAGCGATGCACCTGCCAGACATTTCAAGCTGGATGATCTTTACGATGTCACCATTGAGAAAGCCGTCGGGCCTGATGGCCGCACGCTAACCAAGTGGGCGTTTAACTGGCTGGAAGTCCACATGAATAGGGGCGACATTGCAGATCGTTCACTGATGTTTTGGGAGCGCGAAAATTCGCAGCTTTATGGCATGACTATCGTCACGCTCGCTGAAGGTCAAAAGGCTCGCATGTTCTGGCTGTGGTCTAAAAACCCTGCTGAGCGATTGGTGATGACAGTCATCCCTCATCGCAAACCTAACAAGCAGGAAAGACAGTACGTGCTTAATTTGCTTGGTCGTTTCCCACCATAGTCTTGGGTCTTGGCGCATCAGTTCAATGACGGCAGACACAGCAGTCACCGATATGCGATCATCTTTTCCTGAAAAGCAACGGAGCCTGAAATGCCTACACTGCGCAATGCAACCGAGCGCGACTTTCCAGCCATTGTTGAGCTGAACCTGGCCGAGGTGCAGCACACCAGCCCGATGTCTCTGACAAGGTTGACTGAACTTGTGCGGATGTCTGCTTATTGCAAAGTTGCCGAGGTAGACAATGTAGTGGGAGGATTTCTATTGGCATTCCGCGAAGGCACTGAGTACGATAGCGACAACTATCAATGGTTCTGTCGCGAGCTCAGCCGTTTCGTCTATGTTGACCGCATTGTCGTGGGCAAGTCCCTGGCGGGCCAGGGGGTTGGCGGAGCATTCTATAAAGACCTGTTTGGTTTTGCACGCGACAGTCAGGTGGACAGCGTCACGTGTGAGTACAACATCACACCTCCCAATCTGCCATCCAAAGCATTTCATGACAAATTTGGCTTTCAGGAAATGGGCACCCAGTGGGTCGCCAATAACACCAAGCAAGTCTCCTTGCAGATGAGCAAGGTTCAGTTGTGAACCAGGTCAAGGCAACAACGCTGCCGGCGTTCAGCGAACTGCACCAGCGAATCATTGAAGGCGACTTTATCGATTGCTATGGTGTTCCCTCTGCAATGCCGCCGCGCCGAGCCGCAGAGGTCATCACCCATTTTCCTTCCTGGGCGCGCGGTCTGCTCGTGATACGCCGGTTAATTACGGCGCCATTCGGCTTGTCCAATGATGGTCCACAAGCGTCGGACAAACTGGGTCCATTTCCAGTCGAAAGCGAAACGAATCAAGAATTAGTCGCAGGGTTCAACGACAAGCATCTGAACTTCAGAGTGTCTGTGATTTCACACGCAGGGCAGGTTTATCTCAGCACATGGGTACGGCCCAATCATTGGAGTGGTCGGGTTTATCTGGCCGTCATCATGCCGTTTCACATTTTGATTGCACGCAATGCGCTCAAGCGGGTCGCAGCCGCATCCTGAATCGCCAATCTACCTGGGCCGGACACAGAATTAGTTCAAGCGCTTAGCTCAGCCAGCGCTGACATTGCTTGCTCAGCGAACTCGCTCGGTACAAACAGATGATCATGAAATGACCCGGCAATTACATTCGCACTAATCCCATGCTCGGTCAGTTTGGCTGAGACGGCAGCCGTCAAGCCCACAGCCTCAAGACTTGAGTGCACCGTTAACGTGATGCGCCTAAAGGTGCTTTCTGACCCCAACTGAAATTCGTCTGCTTTGGATCGCGGAATGACGAGCGTCAACCCTTCTTTCTCCATGATGGCTGCAACCGGCTCGAACTCCGGACATGACCCATATGGCGACCCGGCGACTGTCAGGAAAACGAATTCACCCTCCGTGAGTTCTGGAGATAGCTGCTGCAATAGGGCATCCAGGTCTTTTCCGCCTTGCATATCGGAGGTTGTCCATCGTTAAATCGGCTTGGGTCCCCAAGACTAACGTGGAACGGAGTCTTCTGCGAGAGCTTGAAGTTTCAAAACCCTCGGCCAGTTTCTGGTGGTGACTTCGACTCCAGCGGTCTTTGTGACCGCATTAATGCACTTTGAGTTAACAGCACCGTTTGGGGGTCACAGTTTTGTCGTCACCCTTAGGCTCGTTTTGATGCCATGTGGACTACTTCGGGTCCCCAGCCCGATCAAACATGGACCGAGCGATCAGTACGCCTAACTAGGCGAATGCTTGCCTAGCAGGAATGACGCGGCCTGACCCTGCGACTTTGCGAGAATAACGAGCAAATAGGGCGCCAAGAACAGCATGCCGCCCACCAAGGCGAAGCCCGCAAGCCCATAGCCTGACCACGAAAAACCATGACGCCAGCTGATCCAGATTGCTGACAAGAGCAAAAAGAACGAGAAATCAAGATTGAATTGCCCTTGCCACGATTGCTCCAGGATGGCGCCAATAAACTCGGGTAGCAAGCCCCAGCCATCATGGCTCACAACAATCGCCGTATAGCCCAGGATGCTCAGAAATAGCACGATTAGTAGTACCCGCAACCACCCCATTTGAATCCCTCCGGTATATTTGCACTCGATTTGGCGCTAGCCTGCACCCAATCAACAGACAGTAGTATTGGGCGAGTTTGGTAGGTCCTGCAATTACCTGTGACGTCATCAACCAGCGATGACACGAGCAGATGCGTTGCGCCGTTATTCATATGATTCGAATTCATACCGACTTCGTCGAAGGCAGCGAGTCAGGCAACCAAAATGGGACGAACAATGAGCAAAATTGAAGGGGGATGCTTATGTGGCTCGGTTCGCTATGAATGTGCTGCTGAGCCACTCATGACAGCGGTGTGCCATTGCACACACTGCCAGAAGCAAACCGGGACGAGTTTCTCCATCTTGGTGGCCGTGCCGCAGGCCGACTTGAATATTTCTGGAACAACCAGAGCCTTTCAAGATACGGGCGACAGTGGCAACCCCGTGGAGCGGCATTTTTGCCCTGATTGCGGCTCGCCCATTTATTCCAGAGTGACCGCTTTGCCGGACCGATTGTTTATCAAGGCCGGCACACTTGACGATACGAGCTGGTTAAAACCTGTTGCCCATATCTATTGCGATTCAGCGCAATCATGGGTTGATATTGCTTCCGATGTGCCGCAGTTTGCCGGCGCAGCCAACCGAGGATAGAAAATGAGTTTTATGCGTTTTGTTGGACTATCAATTTCCCACCTTGCCTTTGCTGGTGCTGGCTTTGCCGGTGGCATCTACGCCTTGCCGATTTTAATTGCGCCAGACTCACCCACCGTTGAAGCAGTTGATGCAGTCGCCGCAAATGCTCAGTTTAAAGGCGAGTTTAAGCGTGAACTAGCCGGCAGCGATGCGTTGCACTGGGGAGAAGGTAGCGTCGCAATTTCAAGCACAGCGATCTCCCATATGGGCGAGCTAGCGCCCGGTCCGGACTATAAGCTTTACCTGTCACCTGAGTTTGTTGAAACCGAAGAAGAATTTGAGAAACTGAAATCCAAGATGGCCAGGGTTGGCGATGTTAAGACCTTTACCAACTTCGTTGTTGATGTGCCTTCAAGCATTGATGTCAGTCAGTACAACACCGTTGTGATCTGGTGTGAAGCCTTTGGTGAGTTTATTACGGCAACCACTTACCAATGACTCGGCAACCCAAATTCGGTATTCAAACAAACGGCATCAAACATGCTCATGCTGATCCGATGCCGGATATCGATACCCGCTTTAGCATGGTCAAAGCCACGGGCTTGTTTGACTATGTTGATAAAACGCCGGCGCCAGACGAAATCGAGGCCTTTGAAAAAGCCAGCCAGAAATATGACTTGCCAGTATTGGCGGGCGGCTGGTTTTACAAGCTGGGCGAGCATAAAGCACTGCTTGAGCAAAACCTGTTGCTTGGCAAGCGCCTTGGCTCTGCCGTACACAATGTCCAGATACTGTCGCACGACGTTACCGGTAAGCCAGTCACCAACGAAGAAGTCGTTGACTGCTACCTATGGGCCTACGACCTGGGTCAAAACCTGGGCGTGACACCGTGTTTCGAAGTACACGTCAATATGTGGTCGGAAGATTTTCGCCGGGTGACACAAGTGGGCAAAGCAGTTGAAAGCCGCGGCATTCCGTTTTGCATGACACTTGATCATAGTCATGTGATTTTCAAGATCGATCACCCCACCGAGCAGCAGATCCAGAACATCGCGCCGGCTGTGCAATCGGGTGATCTGATTCTCGATCCGTTTGCTCAAGGGAACGTCGTTGATCAATGGATTGACGCGGGCTGGGTACGCCTGTGTCATGCGCGCTCTGCCATTCCCAACAATCCGCGTAACACCGCCGCCACCAACGAGCACGGTGAGCACGGGCGGGGTATTCAGTACCCTTTCAAGCGGCCAGCGTCCGGGCAGTATCATGCTCCTTGGCGCGAAGAATCTCTTGAGCCGTGGAAAGAGTCTGTTCGGCACCTATTGGCGTATCACGCTAATGATACTGACGAAAAACTGGGCCAGATCTCTACTGAGTTCATTCCCAACTTTGACTATGGTGAAGGCTGTAACTACTCTTTGTTCGAACAAGCGGTTGAGTGTGTGCGCTGGATGCGTGCTGAATGGCAAAGCCTTCAAGCACCTCACTAACACTATCGACAGGAGCCCGTATGACCACCACCAAAACCCTGCGCCAGCGAATGCGCGATGGGGAAATTCTCGTTGCCTTGCGCGGCACACTCAAAACCAGCAAAGATGAACTCGAGAAGATTTGGTCATCAGGCCGTTACGACTACATCTGGATTGACCTGCAACACACAGCTTTCAATGAACCCGATTTAGCCGCGTATTGCCTGGCAGCTGAATCGCTTGGCATTGATGTTCAAATTCGAATTCCACATACCTACCAAGCCTATCTGGTTGGGCGCTATCTTGATTTTGGGCCTAGTGCAGCGCTGATTCCTGAGGTCATGGAAGAGTCAACTGTCGATGACGCGATTGCCTATGCCTACTACGGCCCAATTGGCCGCCGAAGCTGGGGCGGTTTTGATCGTCGTGGTTTGCGCGGTGCTGCCAAAGGCATGAACCGACTTGAATACGCAGCTTGGTGGAACGACTACGTAGTGCTGGGCATTCAGGTTGAGTCTGTCGAAGCTGTCAGCAATATTGCCCAGCTCGCGAAACCGGGAATCAGCGTCGTCACCTTTGGCCCCAACGATTTGTCGTTTAGCCTGGACGCACATCCGCACTACCCGCTTCGCACGGTAGATGACTGCATGCGGAATGTCGCGGAGCAACTCAAAGGCACGCAGATTGCGTTAGCGATGGGAACACCATCGATACCCGAACAACGCGACCAATTTCTGAAAATGGGGATCACGCTCTTTCAAGAAGACGCCCCCGCATAGACTGCTCGATCATCTATTCCGAGTAAGCAATCAATCCGGAGAATTGAATGGCCAGCAAGATGGCGATTATCGGACTTGGCATCATGGGGCGGCGCATGCTCGACAATGTGATGACGCATCCCGTGTTTGAAGTTTGCGGTGTATGGGACCCATCAGAGCACGCCATCGCCAAAGCCCGCGAGCTAGCGCCTGAAGTCCATGTTGCTTCATCCGCTGAGGCGGCAATGACCGGTGCAGATGTTGTTTATCTCGCTTGTCCGCCTGGCCCGCGTAAAGCCTATGCGCTACAGGCAGGCGCAACAGGCCAAGGCGTGTTCATGGAAAAGCCGCTAGGCACTGACAATGCCGAAAGCACTGATTTGGCAGCGCGGCTTTCATCAACTCGCTTAAAGCCTGTAGTGAACTTCACGCAGGCATCTTCGATCGGCTTTGACAAACTACGCGAAGCAATCGCAAAGCAAGAAACTGGCGAACTAATCGGTATCGATATTGTTGTGAACTATCCGGCCTGGCCACGCGCCTGGCAGATTGAAGCTGACTGGCTACGGTTTCGCGATGAGGGCGGCTACACCCGAGAAGTTATTTCGCACTTTCTGTTTCTCGCGAGCCGTTTCCTGGGTCCTTTGCACTTACAAACCGCTTGCCCGAGATACCCATCAGATGCCAGCTTATGTGAGCTGGACATGCTCGCGCGACTTAAGTCTGATCGTGGACAGGTCGTGAACGTCATCGGAACAACCGGCGGCCAACAACCTGATCGTCAGGAAGTCACCGTTAAAGGGACAAAGCGCTCATATCAGTTTCGAGAGTTTTATCAACTCTGGCAATCCGATGGTGGGCCCTGGACAGAAACGATTGACTGGTCAAAAGGTGAAGACCCCAGACGCAGTGCTTTGCAACGTCAGCTCACAGAGTTAGATAACTGGCTACACGGGCGCAATCATAAACTGGCGACTATCGATGAAGCGCTTGCCGTGCAAACTCTGGTCGAAGGCATGCTGGTAGGCAGGCCATGAGTCAGGCGCAGATCTGGGAACCCGTTCGTGGCTTGGCTGTGCCTTGCGCGGACATATCGCTGAACTGGACTTCAGGCACCAATGCCCAACTTGTCGTGCAAATGCATTTCTCTCGGGTAAGAGGCGGCTACGACTCCGATCTTGAGTTGAGCTTTAAGGATGCGATGTATTTCGCCTGGGAAGACGAATCACTCAATGTGATGCCAATTCCCAAAGATTTGCCTTTGTGCAAAGACCCCGCGTTCTCTGATTGGGTTTATCCCACGCTCGTCCTGAGTGATTCACCAATGGCATCAGGCTATGCCGACAAAGCGTTTGAAAAGGATGATCCGCAACACGCGAATGTTGGACACTTCTTGCTGGTATCGATGAATGATGTGTTGCAAGTGATTTCTGTCGGCGTACCAGACGTTGAGGTTAGGTGAGGGGCACAGACTCACACGCTATTTGCCAGACACAAGGCCGTTGTCTACGCATAGACACTGTCAGTCAGTATCTATGACATGGGTTGCCGTCGCGTCGTCGATTGCCACAAATCCGAGTTTCTCATAGAACTTTCCTGTTGCTCTGTCTGGAGCTCGGAGTCGAAGTTTTTTAAAAGTGGGGTTCAAATTCTCAAGACACTGCCTAACTAAAATACTGCCCAGACCATCAGACCGATGGGCGGGCGACACATACAAGTGACGCAGCCTCGCGATATGGGGATCGGTCACGTAGGGGTCAATGTTCAGACCACAGATACCGACAACTTTGTTGTTCAAGTACGCTGCCAAGAGAAACTCACCAACCCGGTCGAAATGATTGGAATCATTGTTCCATTCACTCTCTAACCGACGTACGAATGCAAACCCCTCTGCCTCGCTTTGCTGCACCAGCTCTCCTAAATCGGGCGGCAAAACTGTAATTCGCTTAACAAGAAGCATCGGAGAAGTCCTAACTAAAGGCAGATAGTTCAGACAACTTATCGCATGTCACGACAGATCGAGCGTCAACATCGAAAGTGAGAGGTCGCGATGAGGGTCTCCCACCGCGCATGTTTACCCCGACCAGCGTAAGCTAGGTCATATCCGGCCGGGTTAGCGACGAAAACCTGTTTCCATCGTAAAGTAAGTCGGATTAAGCGCTGCGAGCGGGCCTTGCAATTTTGCAAGCTCATCAGCCGGACCGTGCACCTCCAGCAAGTCGAGCGATGCAATTCCTAGGGCTTGCTTTAGCAACGCATCAACATTTTCAAGATGCGCGAGCACGCCTGCAGCATCGTCATATCCTTCGCGGCAATGCGCCCGCTGCCCGGCAAAGCTGAAACCGTAAAAACGCACAGCGGATTCATTCTTGGTGCGCTCAACCATCTGTTCGCCGAGCGCCTTAAAGTCGTCTAGCTTGCCATCCTGAACGGTGAAGTACGGCACCAGCGTGCATACCTTGTCTTCCAAAGCCATGTGTCTCTCCTGTTTTATTAGTGGATGCCGCAGCGGTTGCGCGGCATCCACTCATTCTAAGGGGCGAGGCTTATTGTGAGGCAAACACTTTTTTCAATAGCTCAGTCGTGCGAGCAGCCGGATTTTCACGAATGGCTTTTTCTTCCTGCGCCAGGTATTTGAAGATCCCGTCCATCCCTTTGCTGACAACATGACCTGTTAGGTCTGCATCCACTTTGGGCGCAAGCGGAATTCTCTTGTACCGATCCGCGAGCTGGTTAAAGGTATTGACCGCCCCGACCTGAGAAAGCGAATTATCAACAATGGGACGCATGTCACTGGCTAGCTGTGACCGGGTTTTAGATTCAAAGAATTTTGTAGCGGCATCATCAGGGCCACTCAGGATGCTTTTGGCATCTTCAACAGACATCTGCTTGATGGCCCCCAGGAAGAGCGTCTTGGCCTTGGGGGTCGCCAACTCTGCTGCTTCATTCAGCTTGTTCTCAAGATTGTTGAACGAACCATCTAAGCCCACTTTGGCCGCAAAGTCACGCGCCTTGGCCAGGGTTGAGGGTAAAGGGATCCGGACCGACTCATCAGCACTGAAGCCACCGGCGCTACCGAGTTGTCCTACGACTGCAGTCGAGCCCTTACTCAGGGCTTCCTTCAGCCCGGCCGTAATTTCATCAATTGATAATGCGCCACCCACGCCCTTGAGCAATCCGGACTTCTGCAATTGATCAGCCAGCTGGCCGGTGTTGGAGCAACCTGCAAGGACAACAGTGGTCGTCAGGGCTGCGGCAGTCAGGGCTCTGATCAATACGGGGCGAGGCAAAGCAATCTTCATGTTCTAGCGTCCTTAAAGGGTGGTGCGACCAGGGCACCGTATTGTTTGATTGAGATGAGAGAAGTGAGCAGCTAAGCAGCGCTAATCGTGCGCGCCGCGCTGATAGATATCTGATCGAAACTGGACTTGCCCGTCCGTATCGACCCAGGCGCTGAAATAGGCCAGATGAATCGGGACTGCCGTCTCTAAATTGACAGTTCTGGCTTCGTAGCTGTGAAGCACTTTCCCGATCGCGTCCAGATCTGCATATGGGGTGTCTTCCAAAAGCCAGGCTGTGAGTTCAACAATCCGGGCAACCCGCACACAGCCGGCGCTCATTGCCCTAGCGGGCCGAGCAAACAGCCAGGTCTGGGGCGAGTCGTGCAGGAAAATCGCATCAGCGTTAGGCATGTCCAAGCGGATGCGTCCCAGCGGATTACGTGGTCCGGCCGGCTTCTCGAACAGGATCTGCCCTGGTGACAGCCCAGCGAGCGCCTGCTCGCGAGTCAAACGTTGGCCTGTTGCGGCATGGAATAGTTCATAACCTTCTCTGGCCAGGTACTGGGGATCTTTGGCCAGCGCCGGGTAAAGACGGCTGGCCACGATGCTGGGCGGTACATGCCAGCGCGGATGGAAGTTGACTGCTCGCACCCTTGTGTCTAGCACCGGCGTTTTATGGTGACGCTTGCCGACAACAACGGCACTTCGGATCTCAATCTTGCCGTGACGGATGCCGGAGACCTCGAAAGCCGGAATATTGACCAGTAAGTAGCGATCGCCACGAATAACATCGGCGAGTCGATTCAGCTCAATGAGGCTCTGCGTTAGTTGCTGCGCCCGGTCCCATGGAGATGTATTGAGCGCCTGCCAGGTTTCGGGCCAGACCAGGCCATCGGGTAGCAAGCCGTGGCGACGCTGAAACTTCTTAACGGCGAGGCTTAATTGTGCATCTGACACCGGGACCGACGAGTCTGCATTAGGTGGCAGTTCTCTTGTTGCCATGAGGCGAGCGATAACCCACGCACGTTGCGGATCATTGAGTGCACTGCCACTGTGAGCATCAAGTCGACGCGCTGGCGCTGGTTCCCATGCTTGTTGCCGCGTTAGCTTTTCGTAGTGAGCAATCGCCGCCGCAACCTTCGATCGGGCCCCAGTCGAGGTAAACGGATTGCGATCGTCGCGCGCACTCACTGGCACGGTGACCACTAGGGTTAGCGACAAGCCAAAAGTGGTTAGCCACCGCATTGCGCGGTCAAAACGAAAATGGAGAAGACGATGCATTGAGCGCCGCACACCCGGTAAGGGCGGGATAGCTTGAGTTTTGATGGCCCCGTACTATATCTCTGAAATTAGCTTCCTGCTGATTGAGATATAAACGAAATGGGCAGCTAAGTGTAAGTAACTACTCACTTGTCTCGCCGTATTTACTCTGATGCTGGATACGGGCATTAACGATCCAGTCATCACGCTCGATTCGGCCACGAAAGTCTTTTAACTGCTCGTCAAAGTAGATGACATCATCCGGGGTCCACGCGGCGATTTGTTGGTACTGGTAAATCCCGAGCCGATTCAACATGCGCTCAAGCACCGGACCAATGCCGCGAATGCGCTTGAGGTTATCGATCTGATCAGGCATCGGTGATTGATGCAGCCCAGTGGTCTCGTTCGCCGTCAGTGCGATGACGGTAGATTCGGGCCTGTCAGTTGTGACCGCGTCGATTTGCTGTATTTCCAACTCCGCGTGCAGCGATTCGATCTGGGCGTCTCGTTCTTTGAGTTGTTGGGCCAATCGATCCCGTTCGGCCTCTCGCGCACTCACTGCAAGCGGTAGTCCCAGCAGAGGAGCAAGCTGTGATTTCAAGCGCTCAATCTCGGCGTCTTGTTCAGCCAGTTGAAGCATCAACTCCTCGGGGAGATCGTTTGCCGCGTTTGACAGTGGGCCATCGGCCATCAGGTCTGGCTCCATCTCCTTAAGTGTCCGGATTGCCTGCTGCCGGACGGGTCGTCTACGATCACCAAATTTAACGAGCGTTTCGGCAAAGCGAGTACTCACTAACTCAATAGATGTTTGACCTTCGATTGACTCGCTAAGATCGGGCTCAGACAAGCTTTCTGGCCCAAGATCAGTCAACGGAACCTCTACTGACGTGGGTCGTGGCGGCCTGATGTTGAGTGGCTCGGTATCTGCTACCCAGTCTTCAGCGCTGTCGATCTCATCAGTTGTTTGGCGGCGTTCCTCCCCAGACCATTTGGCATAATGGCCATCGGTCGAACCCAGGAAGGCTTGACCCATCTGACGCGAGGCTTTGGTAAAGCCAGCGCCAAGCGCCGCTTTGTCGGTAATCTCGTGAACGGATTTTTCACCGACCTTGTCAGCCGGGCTTGTCGCTAGCCGCGCCGAACCTGCAGGACCACCGGCGCCGGCAGCCTGGAGATTAGCGTATCGCACCGCAAGTTCAGCATGTTCCGACTCGAGGCGATCTTGTTCGCGTGAGAGTCTGACCTTGTCCTGACGAAGCAACTCCGCAGTCTGCCGACGCTCGACAAGTCGGTCCCGGGCAACAATCAGCTTTTGTGAGAGCCGTCGACGGTCAGCACGGAGTTTTTCGATTTGCTCCGACAGCGTGGCCTGATGTCGCCGCATGAGCAGCCAGGCGATTAACAGGCCAGTGAGAAACAAGACGGGCAAAAGTAGCATTGGTGTGGTCGCAGTCACTTCCATGACAGAAAATTAGCTGATGTAAGAAGCTCCGTCAGTAGCAAATTGGGTCACAGCGTCAAATGCAACCATTTGCATCAATTCAGTCGCCTCGAATGCAACTCACAAAAGAAAACGCCCCCTACCTTAGGTAGAGGGCGTTTCAGTGACTCGGCCAGGCTTGCGACGCTCCAAAGTCAAGCCATCACTTTCCCCGTAGCTTACGGATGGCGGCAATTTGAGCAGCCATCATCGCGAACTCCGATTGCGCTCGCGCGAAATCGAGATCGCTCTTGGCGTTGGCCATTGCTTCTTCCGCATGCTTCTGCGCCTCAGCAGCTTTGGCTTCATCAAGATCATGAGCACGAATCGCTGTGTCGGCCAGAACCGTCACATGATCGGGCTGCACCTCAAGAATGCCACCTGCGACAAACACAAATTCTTCTTCGCTTTGATTGGCCACTTTGATTCTGACCGCACCCGGCTTGACACGGGTGATGAGCGGCATGTGTTGAGGGTAGATCCCCAACTCGCCAGCCTCACCCGGTAAAGCGACGAATTCGGCCTCGCCCTCGAAGATGGACTCTTCTGCGCTGACGACGTCGATTTGAAAGGTATGTGCCATTAGGGAATTCCGCTTAGTTCATCGACTTGGCTTTTTCAAACGCCTCGTCGATCGTGCCAACCATATAGAAGGCCTGCTCAGGCAACTCGTCGCACTCACCATCCACAATCATCCGGAAGCCGCGAATAGTCTCTTTGAGCGAGACGTACTTGCCGGGCGCACCCGTAAACACCTCAGCCACGTGGAACGGCTGTGACAGGAAGCGCTGGATCTTACGAGCACGAGCCACAGCGAGTTTGTCCTCAGGAGACAGCTCGTCCATGCCAAGAATGGCGATAATGTCGCGCAGTTCTTTGTAGCGCTGCAGCGTTGACTGGACGTCGCGGGTGCATGAGTAATGCTCATCACCAATCACGTTCGGGTCAATCTGGCGGCTGGTTGAGTCAAGCGGGTCAACAGCCGGGTAGATACCCAGAGACGCAATATCGCGAGACAACACGACGGTTGCATCAAGGTGAGCAAAGGTAGTGGCCGGAGACGGGTCGGTCAAGTCATCAGCAGGCACATAAACTGCTTGAATGGAAGTAATGGAGCCCGTCTTGGTTGAGGTAATTCGCTCCTGCAATTTACCCATTTCCTCAGCCAAGGTTGGCTGGTAACCCACAGCCGATGGCATCCGACCCAGCAAAGCCGAAACCTCGGTACCTGCAAGCGTGTAACGGTAAATGTTATCGACGAAGAACAAGATATCGCGGCCTTCATCACGGAAGCTCTCGGCCATCGTTAAGCCGGTGAGCGCAACACGCAGGCGGTTACCCGGTGGCTCGTTCATCTGACCGAATACCATCGCCACTTTTGACTCAGACAGGTCTTCCTGAACGATCACGTTGGCGTCAGACATCTCATGATAGAAGTCGTTACCCTCACGAGTACGCTCACCCACACCGGCAAACACAGACAAACCTGAGTGCTCTTTCGCAATGTTGTTAATCAACTCAAGCATGTTCACGGTCTTGCCCACACCAGCACCACCGAACAGACCCACCTTACCGCCTTTGGCAAAGGGACAGATAAGGTCGATCACCTTAATACCGGTTTCTAGCAACTCAACCGACGGAGACAACTCATCAAACTTCGGTGCCTCCTGGTGAATTTCGCGGCGGTTCTCAGAAACGACTTCGCCGCGCTGATCGATCGGACGACCGAGCACGTCCATCACGCGACCGAGCACACCTTTGCCTACGGGTACTGAGATTCCTTTACCCGTACCGGCAACAGCCATGCCGCGGCGCAAGCCATCTGATGAACCCATTGCAATTGTGCGTACAACGCCGTCACCCAATTGCTGCTGAACCTCAAAGGTGAGGCCCTGCTCTGCGAGTGTATTAGTGTCATCTTTTTCCAAGACGAGCGCGTCGTAGACCTTGGGCATATTGTCACGCGGGAATTGGATGTCGACCACCGCGCCAATGCACTGAACGATTTGACCTTGAGCCATGCTTTCGTTTCCTGTTTCTTGCGAATTCGGTTTGGGAAAATTCGGTTAAACCGCCGCGGCACCGCCGACGATTTCTGCGAGTTCTTTCGTAATAGCTGCCTGACGAGCTTTGTTGTATGACAACTGCAACTCATCGATAAGCGTGTTGGCATTGTCCGATGCGGCCTTCATTGCCACCATTCGGGCCGATTGCTCGGATGCCATGTTTTCTGCAACGGCCTGGAAGACCAAAGCTTCGATATAGCGAAGCAAAAGATCATCAAGCACAGCCTGCGCATCGGGCTCGTACAGATAGTCCCATCCATACTCGCGCTGAGTTGCGTTACCTTGAAGCTGGTCTGCCGTGAGCGGAAGCAATTGCTCCACGACCGGCTCCTGCTTCATCGTGTTGATGAATTTCGTGTAGGCCAAGAACACGCGATCAATTTCACCGCGGGTATAAGCGTCAAGTTGCACCTTGATTGGACCAATTAGCGTTTCGAGCACAGGGGCATCACCTAACTGAACGGCATGCGAGACAACGTCCTGCCCCAGGCGACCCAGAAAGTTGAAACCCTTGTTACCGATTGCCGTGGTGATCACTTTCTCACCAGCGTCATCAAGCTCTTGCAACTTGCTGGTGACGGCACGCAATACGTTGGTGTTCAAGCCGCCACAAAGACCCTTGTCGGTCGTGACCACGATAATGCCGGCGCCCTTAACTGAATCATGGTCAACCAGAAACGGATGACGATACTCCGGGTTAGCACTCGACAAATGAGCGGTGATGTTGCGGATTTTTTCCGCATACGGCCGGGCCCGACGCATGCGGTCCTGTGCCTTGCGCATTTTGGAGGCCGCCACCATCTCCATGGCTTTGGTGATCTTTCGCGTGTTTTGCACGCTCTTGATCTTGGTACGAATTTCTTTGGAACTCGGCATACCGTTATCCAGTTAAGAGACGTGCGGGAAGTCACCCACACGTCACCGGCTTACTTAGTAAGAACCCTTTTGCTTGAAGCTCTTGCAAAGCTCATGCATCTTGGCCTCGATGTCTTTATCGAATTTCTTGTCAGCTTCGATTGTGTCAACGAGCGATCCATGTTCGGCCTTGGCAAAATCACGCAATGCCTTTTCAGCAGCGAGCGCCTTATCGACCTCGATGTCGTCAAAGTAGCCTTCGTTGGCAGCGAAAAGCGTTAGCGCCATTTCCCAGACTTCAAGTGGCTGATACTGGGGTTGCTTCATCAGCTCCGTCACCATGCGACCCCGCTCAAGCTGCTTACGGGTTGCCTCATCAAGGTCAGACGCAAACTGCGCAAAAGCCGCTAGCTCGCGATACTGAGCCAAAGCCAGTCGCACGCCGCCGCCGAGCTTCTTAATGATGTTGGTCTGCGCTGAGCCACCAACTCGAGAAACTGAGACACCCGCGTTAATAGCTGGGCGAATACCGGCGTTGAACAAATCTGTCTCAAGGAAGATCTGTCCGTCGGTGATTGAAATAACGTTGGTTGGCACGAATGCCGACACGTCACCGGCCTGAGTTTCAATAATTGGCAGCGCTGTGAGTGAGCCCGTTTTACCTTTGACTTCACCGTTGGTGAACTGCTCAACATAGTCTGCATTGACTCGTGCGGAACGCTCAAGCAAGCGGGAGTGCAGATAGAACACATCGCCGGGATAAGCCTCTCGACCTGGCGGACGACGCAGCAAAAGCGAAACCTGACGATAAGCAACCGCTTGCTTGGACAGATCGTCATAAATGATCAGCGCATCTTCACCACGATCGCGGAAATACTCGCCCATCGTGCAACCTGAATAAGGTGCGATGTATTGCAATGCGGCTGACTCTGAGGCAGATGCGGCAACGATGATGGTGTAGTCCATCGCGCCGTACTCTTCGAGCTTACGAACCACGTTGGCAATTGTGGAGGCCTTTTGACCGACCGCAACGTAAATACACTTAAGGTCTTTGCCCTTCTGGTTGATGATCGTATCAACCGCAACAGCCGTTTTACCCGTTTGGCGGTCACCGATGATGAGCTCTCGCTGACCACGACCAACCGGCACCATGGCATCGATTGATTTCAAACCGGTTTGCACCGGCTGATCAACTGATTGACGATCAATCACACCCGGGGCGACTTTCTCGATCACGTCGGTCATCTTGGCGTTGATCGGACCTTTGCCATCGATGGGCTGACCGAGCGAATTCACAACGCGACCAATCAGCTCCGGGCCAACGGGCACATCCAGAATACGACCGGTTGCCTTAACAGTATCGCCTTCCGAGATGCTTTCGTACTCACCCAGAATAACCGCACCAACGGAGTCGCGCTCAAGGTTAAGCGCCAGACCGAAGACATCGCCGGGAAACTCGATCATCTCGCCTTGCATCACGTCAGACAAACCGTGGATGCGCACGATACCGTCAGTCACCGCAACGACGGTGCCTTGGTTGCGGCTATCGGCCGAGACCTCGAGGTTTTGTATTTTGCTTTTCAGCAGCTCGCTGATTTCAGCGGGATTCAGTTGCATGCGTAACTCCTGCCCTTACGGACTCAAACTTTTAAGGCCGATGCCATTTTTTGCAGCTTGCCTCTGACTGAGGCATCCATCACTTCGTCACCAATGCGAATCGATACACCACCGATCAGTTCAGGATCAACCGCCACCTGAATGTCAACCTTGCGGCCGTACTTCGCCTCAAGCGTCTGTGCTATCTCTGCCTGCTGGGCCTCGGACATGTCAAACGCCGAGGTCACCACGGCATCCAACACACCTTCGGCGTGGTGACGCAGCTTGACGAATTGATCAGTAATCTCTGACATCACGCTCAGACGATCGTTCTCGGCAAGCGTGTTAACAAAGCGGGCCTGAACGTCGCTCAAACCGCCGGCACCTTCGGCAATGATGGATGCCACCTGATCAGGCTGAACGGCAGGGTTGGCAATAACATTTTGAGCAACATCATTACCGGCAACCTGCGCGATTCGGGCAAGGGCGTCGCCCCAGCCGGCCAGATCATTGGATTCGCTGGCAATCTTGAAAGCTGCTTCTGCATAAGGCCGCGCAATGGTGAGTGCTTCTGCCATGTCGGTTAGCCCAGTTCGCTTTTGAGATTGTTGAGTAGATCAGCGTGTTTGGAAGCATCGATTTCACGCCGAAGAATCTGCTCAGCACCTGAGACCGACAGCGCGGCAACCTGCTCACGCAACTCGTCACGAGCACGCTGGGCAGCCAGACCGGCTTCTTCTTCGGCAGCTTTTTGAGCGTTAGCCACAATTTTTGCGGCCTCCGCACGAGCTTCTTCAACGATTGTGGCAGCCTGTTTTTCTGCCCCGGTACGCACTTCTGCTGCACCGGCTCTTGCTTCCTTCAGCTCAGCTTCAACGCGCGCTTCAGCAGCAACCAGCTCAGTCTTGGCTTTGTCAGCCGCGGCCAAACCGTCTGAGATTTTTGTAGCACGCTCGTCAAGTGCTTCTGTAATGGGCGGCCAAACATACTTGGCCACAAACCACCACAGAATCGCGAAGACGATGATCTGAATAAACAGTGTCGCGTTTAGATACACGACCGCCCCCCTTCAAAAGTGTTAATCGAAAACTGCGTTGCGGTTGTCGATTGGGTCACACGAAGGGATTGGCAAACGCGAACAACATAGCGATACCGACACCGATCAGGAAGGCCGCGTCAATCAGACCAGCCAGCAGGAACATTTTGGTTTGCAGCTTGTCCATCAGCTCAGGCTGACGTGCAGCGCCTTCGATGTACTTACCACCCATCAGGCCAATACCAATACAGGCACCCAATGCGCCCAGACCGATGATAAGACCGCAGGCAATCGCAACAAGAGCAACGTTCGTCATGATGACTCCTAAGAAAAGCTCGATTTAAATGATGTTGAGTTGGAATTCAGAAAGACTGAATGAGGAAATTGATTGGTTTGCTTAGTGAGCCTCGTGTGCCTGGCCGATATAAACCAGCGTCAGCATCATAAAGATGAAGCCCTGAAGTAAAACAATCATGATATGGAAAATGGCCCAGGCCGTACCCGCCAGGATGTGACCAAACCCGAGCAACATGCCAGACATGGTCCATGCAAATGCGCCGCCCATTAGAGCGATCAGCATAAAGACAAGTTCGCCTGCATACATATTGCCGAACAGACGCATGCCGAGAGACACGGTTTTGGCTATGTACTCAATGATCTGCATCGCGAAGTTCACGATGCCCAGCGGAATCGCCGCCAGTGGATTACTCGACGTGCCGAATGGTGCAGTGAACAGTTCGTGAGTAAATCCGCCCGGATTCTTAACCTTGATGCCGTAATAGATTGCTGTGCCCAAAACCATGATCGACATGGCTAACGGCGCATTAAGGTCTGCTGTTGCAACCACTCTCATGTAGGGAATGCCGACTAGCTCACCCATGCGCGGCAACAAATCAACCGGCACCAGGTCCATTGCGTTCATCAGGACAATCCACACAAAGGCGACCAAAGCCAGCGGCGCAATGTAGCGAACGTCGCCATGCACAATCGACCGTGCTTGTTCGTGAACATATTCAACGAGCGACTCGATCGCCCCAACGAATCGATTGGGCGCGGTATCAGATTTGACGGCGAGGGCCGCTTTGCGCATCGCCCAGCACATAAGGGCGCCTAGTACAACCGAATAGAACACCGTATCGATATTGACGATTGAGAAGTCAACGATGTTTTCCTGCGGGTGCCCGGTCGTGTTCAGGTGGCCGAGGTGATGAACAATATATTCAGACGCAGTTGGCGCGTGCGATGAAGCCATGTTTGTAACGATCCAGATCTGGCGAAGCCAGTGATTATGCTCAACACGACTTACGAAGCACTGACGCGCTTCGGTAAGTCTCTCAATATCTGTATGTATTTGGTGTGCCGAATCCCAGTCTAATGATTCGGCAACATCGTCAGCTTTTTAAATCTGCCGCCGACTGACCAATGTCTTGGCGACCCGACGAAGCGATTTCTTCTGCTGCTGTACCACCCGAGTTGATATCGCCGTTTGTAAGAATGGGATCTGCCTCGCGGCCACCAAAACCCATCGCAAACAACGGCATCTTTAGTGCCACGATCAGCCCTAAAATCAGGGCCAGCCAGTTCTTTTCACCGTCCCAGGCAATCACTGCCCCGAACAATCCAACCGTTAGGCCTACCTTGACAAACTCGCCGAGGAAGAAAACAACTGGATACGACTCCGCCGGGCGACCCCTATGAAGCGTTAATCTCAGCGCGAACAACGCACTTGGAATCGCAGCACAAAGACCGCCCAACAACCCTGACAAACCACTGACAGGGCCTCCTACTATCAGGGCTACCAGCCCTAAGACCCCAGTGGCGGCAAATTGAAGCAACACTGCCAGCCACATGGAACCTCCAAAAAGATCTTGCGCTTCTGACCGCAGACTACAAATGCGCTTGGTGCCCGCTGCTACCCCGCTTGCTACCCATCCGGTACCCGTTTGGTGCCAAATGAATTCGGCTTAGTGCCCGACACTCAGTACCCGACATTCAGTACCCGGTATAGCACCTAACCCAGCACCTAACCCAGCACCTGGCTTTTTGTGCCTCCAACAAGGTAGACACGCCTGGAATCACATTTCCGCAAAGAGCGAAGAGTCGGGATTTTAGTTCGCATTCGGTCAAACGGTCAAACTGAAGCCACAGAATTTTAGGGTGTTCCACGCACCCAATGGTCTTTTGAATCTACCTTGACTGTCTAGGACAGTGCTATGAAAGCTTGCGAGACATATCCCTGCCCTGGCATTCATCTTGCTTTGACCGTAATAAGTGCCCTATTACCGATGGCCTGATCACCAGCTAATTGTTTTGAGCTTCGACAAGCTAAAGCCTCTTTTTTGGAGACGCGCATGAAACTGTTTCGCACCTATCTTACAGACGGCCGACAGGCTCAACCGGCTCTGGCAAACAGAACTTCCAAACGTGACCTGGCGTTTAGACAACTCCTGATGGCAGGGGTTTTTTGTCTGGCGCTGGCAACCCTGATGGTGCAAGTCGCTCAGGCAACTTCGCAGGGCCTGGCCGGATTGTCTTCTGACCCCGATCGGTTGCTGCAAAGCGTCGTCAAAGTAAACAGCACGGTTGTTCCCGATGGCCGCACGGTTGCCTACCTCGGTGACACCAGAACAGGCTCTGGTGTGATCCTGGATGAGCAAACTGTTCTAACGATCGGCTACCTGATTCTGGAGGCTGATGAGGTTGAACTGACCAGCGCTAGTGGTCGAAAATTTCCCGCCAGTGTGTTGGCCTATGATCATGCGACCGGTTTCGGTCTTGTTCGCTCGGCGTTGCCACTCGATGGTCAGCCAATGACTTTCGGTGAGTCAAATTCGATTGACGAAAGTGAGTACCTACTCTCACTAGATCCGCACGATAAGAAGGCAACTGAAGTTGTCGTGGTAAGCACGCGACCTTTTTCGGGCAGTTGGGAATACCTGCTGGAACGAGCCTTGTTCACCTTCCCGCCAATCCCGAACTGGAGCGGTGCAGCGCTCACAAACAAGCGCGGCGAGTTGGTTGGTATTGGTTCCTTGATGGTCGATGATGCCGCGCAAGCGAGCCCGAAAGTTGCCGGCAATATGTTCGTCCCGACCGATCTTATAAAGCCAATCTTGGCCGACCTCCGTGAGCGAGGCAAGCGGGCAGTAGCACCGCAGCCTTGGCTCGGTTTATCGACCGAAATGCTGGGTGATGAACTCGTGGCGGTACGGGTTTCAGAGGATGGGCCAGCTGCGTTAGCAGGCCTTGCACCCGGGGATAAAATTCTAGCGGTAGCCGATAAACCAGTACAGAACCAGCGCGATTTCTACCGCCAGCTTTGGCAGGTTGGCGACGCTGGCGTTCAGGTCAAACTGACCGTCTCAAGGGACGGATTCAATCGTGATTTCTCAGTTAAGTCGGACGATCGAATGCGTTACCTCAAGCGGCCCCAAGGCATATAAATCGATCAATTACGCTGTACAAACCTGGCGTTGGACTAGTGCTCAGCGCCAGTTGAAAGCCCCATTCGTTGCAATAACCCTTCGAAATTTTCTGCGTCAGAGTATTCGATAATCAGTTTTCCGTTACCTTTTGGGCCTGGTTTGATCTGTACTTTTGTCGCGAGTGTGTCAGCAAGGTGCATTTGAAGTCGCTGAATGTCCCGGTCAGGTTGGACACTTTTGGCTGGCTTGGACTTTTTGCCCGGTCCGTCCTCCGGGCCATTGAGGCGCGTAATCACCATTGCTTCGGTTTCTCGAACAGAGAGCCCGTCATCAATTATTTTCTGGGCCATGACAATTTGGTCTGCACCAGGCAAGGGCAACAAAGCTCTCGCGTGCCCCATGTCAAGCGTGCCTTCAACCACAAACTGCTGCACCAAATCGGTGAGGTTTAACAACCTCAGCAAATTGCTGGTTGCGCTGCGTGATCTGCCAATGGCCTGAGCCGCCTGATCATGTGAGTACTTGAATTCTTCAAGTAGGCGCGCAATTGCCCGTGCCTCTTCAATTGCATTGAGATCTTTTCTTTGAATGTTCTCAATAAGGGCGAGGGCGAGAGTTTGTTCATCATTAGACTCTCTGACAATAACCGGAATATCTGCAAGGCCCGCTTTCTGAGACGCCCGGAATCTCCGTTCGCCAGCGATAATTTCATAGCGGGGAAATTTTGCGTTTTTGCCGGCTGGGCCTACTTGCCGAACCACGATTGGTTGAATCAATCCATGTTGTCGAATCGATTGCGCTAACTGATCAATGGCATGGTCGTCGAATGTTTGACGAGGTTGATACTTTCCGGCTTGGATGTTTTCCATCGGGGCGCTTGTTACCGGGCCTTTCGCTTCTGGTTTGACGACTGAGTCGGTCTCTGGCTTTTTCCCAGATGGCGTGGCGGCATTCACGTTTTTGGCGGGCGGGATCGCCGGATCCATTTCAAGCGCATTCACAGTCGCGACATCATCGGCGCCCATGCTGTCGCCGAGCAATGCGTCGAGCCCCAGGCCGAGTCCTTTAGGTTTGCTCATGATTTTGTAGATCCCAATCGTTCGATTAACTCTGCGCCAAACGTGATGTACGCTCGCGCCCCCTTGCTGGCTGGATCAAATGTGACACCCGGCTTTCCATAGCTAGGCGCCTCCGCCAACCGAACATTTCGCGGAATGACGGTGCGGAACACTTTGTCTCCAAAGTGCTGCTGCAACTGAGCGGAGACTTGATTCGCGAGAGTGACTCTTGGATCAAACATCACGCGGAGCAATCCAATAACTCTGAGGTTCGTATTGAAGTTAGCGTGGACACGCTTAATGGTGTTCACAAGATCAGCCAGGCCTTCAAGCGCGAAGTACTCGCATTGCATCGGAATGATCACCCCATGAGCTGCGCAAAATCCATTAAGGGTTAGCAACGATAGCGAGGGTGGGCAATCGATGAGAACAAAATCGTACTCATCATCGACAACCTCAAGTGCGCGGCGCAACTGTGACTCGCGATTTTCAAAGTTCACCAGTTCGACTTCAGCGCCGGCGAGTTCGCGATTTGCGGGCAAGACATCGTAGCCGGCCTCAGATCGTCGGCGTGCTTTGCTCACAGTCGCCTGACCAATCAAGACTTGGTAGACCGATGCTTCAAGCGTTCTCTTATTGATGCCACTCCCCATCGTGGCATTACCCTGAGGATCTAGATCAACCAGTAGTGCTCGCCGCCCATGTTTGTACATGGCTGCCGCCAAGTTGACCGCAGTCGTGGTTTTACCCACGCCCCCTTTTTGATTTGCAACGACGAAAATCTTCGCCAATTGAGTCACTCCTGAAGAAAGGCTGTGGGCTGATTAAGGCCCGTTTGAGATGTCGCGCGAAAAATAGCGACTTGGCGGGTGGCATCTGATTCAGCAAGGTTGAAGGCTTCGATACTCATTATATGAGTATCTAGTACTGACAGTAAGCGCTTACTGACTTTTTTATTCTCGACGTTTTCGGCAAGCTGCTCAAGCTCTTCCTGCAGCGCTGGGCCTTTCATCGCAAGGATGATCGTTGATGGCAATACAAAAGGAGCAGCCAATTCCAAGAACTCTCCGATCGGTCGAAAAGCTCTTGAGATCAAAAGGTCTGGGCTACCTAAGACCAGTGACTTTGGATCGAGGTTTTCAATTCTTGACTGGCAAACCTCCATGGCCTTTAGTCCGAGCGTAATCTGACATTGGCGCAAAAAGGCTGCCTTCTTGCCACTTGTCTCGACTAATGTGAGTGAGGTGGATGATCGAACTAGTGACAAAGGAATGCCAGGTAAACCCGCGCCTGTTCCGATATCCATCAGGTGGATCGGCTTGGTGCCAAACAATTGGTTGATCTGTGCTAGCACACTGAGAGAATCAACCAGATGCCTGTCGATCATATCGGCTGGGTCGCGTACTGCCGTTAGGTTGTAGGTTTTGTTCCAGCGCACTAATTGATCCAGATACACAAGCAAGCCATCCAACTGGTCCGGTGTTAGCGATAATCCGATTGCTGCCACACCATCGCTCAGATGCTGGCGCAACACCGGATCAAGCTGAATCTCTTTGGCTTGGTTCAATTTAGTGCTTCACTGCAGCTGTCAATGAAGAAGTAAGTACTAACATACAATCCTCCGCTTACGACTCATCTAGTGCACTAGCTGTTGATTCAGGCCCCTGAGCGGGCGTGTCCCGCGCCGTCGCTTGAAGCGTATGTTTACGTAGATGGACCAACAAAAGGCTAATGGCGGCTGGGGTAACACCCGGCACGCGTGACGCCTGCCCGATGGTCGCTGGTCGGACATCTTCTAAGCGCTGAATCACCTCTGTGGACAAGCCGGTTACTTGAGCAAATGCCATTGCAGCCGGCAACTCGAGGCTTTCGCTGGCCGCTTGCCGTTCAACCTCAGCTCTTTGCCGCGCAATGTAGCCTTCGTATTTCGCATCTGTGTCTAGTTGCTCAATCACTTGGTCTGCCCAGTACTCACCGAATTTATGCTTTCCGCTCGTGAGCTGTTCTTCCGTATGGAGGTCACTCATTTTGAGCAACTCCTCGTACGTAACGCCAGGACGTGCGAGTAGGGAACGAAGTGAGTACTCACGTGACAGCAAGTTTCCCTGCAGCGTGACACGGCGTTTCGGGCCTCCAACGTATGTTTGATTGAGCCTTCGCTCTTCTGACTGTATCGATTCAAGCTTCGCTTGGAAGAACTGCCAGCGCTTGTCATCAACCAAGCCTAGCTCGCGCCCTTTGGGCGTGAGACGGCGATCAGCATTGTCTTCGCGCAGACTGAGGCGATATTCGGCGCGACTCGTGAACATCCGATAGGGCTCAGATACACCTTTGGAAACAAGGTCGTCCACCAGCACACCAAGGTAGCCATCGTGTCTTGAAGGTGTCCACGATGGCAAATCATTGATGTATCGATGGGCGTTAATGCCAGCCAGCAAGCCTTGGGCGCCTGCTTCTTCATACCCGGTGGTGCCATTAATTTGGCCAGCCAGAAAAAGCCCTTCAATTGCCCTTGAGGCCAAACCGGTCGTCAACTGCCGAGGGTCAAAGTAGTCGTATTCAATTGCATATCCGGGCCTTAGGATGTGAGCATTTTCGAGCCCAGGAATTGACCTGACCAGGGCAATCTGAACATCAAATGGCAGGCTTGTAGAGATGCCATTTGGGTAGTACTCATGAGTGTCGAGACCTTCCGGCTCTAGGAAGATCTGATGCGAATCTTTATGAGAAAACCGCTCAACCTTGTCTTCGATAGACGGGCAGTAACGTGGTCCAACCCCCTCAATAACACCCGTGAATAATGGCGAACGATCGAGGCCTTCTCTAATGAGGTCGTGAGTGGTTTGATTTGTATAGGTGATCCAGCAAGGCAACTGAGCAGGATGTTGATCACGTTTTCCCAGCGTAGAGAACACCGGTATAGGATCTAAGTCCCCTTTTTGGATTTCACATTGTGAGAAATCAATAGATCTTCCATCAATTCTAGGCGGGGTACCTGTTTTCAAGCGAGCCTGGGGAAGAGAAATCTCCTTAAGGCGCTGCGCTAAGCTAATAGAAGGCGGATCTCCAGCCCGTCCAGCAGCGTGATTTTCTAAACCTACGTGAATTTTACCGTTGAGGAAGGTCCCAGCAGTCAAAACAACGACCCGCGCCTTGAATATCAGACCAATTCCAGTCTTAACCCCCGTTACGACGTCGGTTTTACCTGTTGAGTCGAGAAGTAGATCTTCTACCGATTGTTGGAAAAGCCAAAGATTCTCTTGGTTTTCCAAGCGTCGACGTATTGCTTGCCGATAAAGAACTCTGTCAGCCTGTGCCCGTGTTGCTCGCACAGCAGGACCTTTGCTGCGATTAAGAATTCTGAACTGAATGCCAGCCTCGTCGGTCGCCTGAGCCATCAGTCCGCCTAGGGCATCGATTTCTTTGACCAGGTGCCCTTTACCAATGCCCCCGATAGATGGATTACAAGACATCTGGCCCAGTGTTTCTAGGCTATGCGTCAAAAGAAGAGTTTTGCTACCCGCGCGAGCAGAGGCTGCAGCTGCTTCACTGCCTGCGTGACCGCCTCCGACGACGATGACATCAAACGATTCAGGGAATTTCACAGGATCTAAGGGGTCCAGGCGATGCTAGATGGCTATTTTGTGGCGGTTAAGAATTTCGCCACCTGTATGCTTTGTTGTAGGGGATTATAGGCGTAGCTATCAGGAATATGGCTTCACTAAGCGAGTTTTTGATCGAAATATCCATGTTTCACGTGAAACAATGGGAAATCGCTGGGAATATGGGTCGAAGGTATTAAGTTTGTCGCTGAATCTAGTGAACTGCCATTCATATTCACCGATGGGCAATCCGACTCATCTCAATAGTCATTCGTTCGCCATTGCGCACATGATTCCAAGCCAAATTGAGACGAGTTCCGCCAGGCGAGTCAATCCTCAGTACTGTCGGGCCTTAAGCCGTACACTCTATGTACTTACAGTCCACTATCGCGTTAGTCTTGCGTCTAAGACTATGACAGCGACCGACGACTCAAGATCTCAATGCTACTCTCGGAACCGCTGTATTTGGCGCCCTACCTATTTAGCTCACGCGCGTTCAGAGAGACAACTCCAACACGATCGAATGTTTCACGTGAAACTCTCTAAAAGCTAGCTCCTGTAGATAGCATCACAGTCGCACTTCACATTGCACACTTTCCTGGTGGAGTTTCTATGTTGGCGAACACCCTTAAAGGATGTTTCACGTGAAACATACCAACATTGCGCCGGCCACCGATCGCTATTTCGGGATAGCGACCTGACTATCGTGCTTGGAACAGTGGATCCTTTTTGAAGCAAACTCAACACAACGCCGTGTTTCACGTGAAACACCTGTTTTTAACGGACTACTGAGCCTATCTGCAATCCGCGGGGCGCGTGGCGCAGTTCTTAAAGCTGAAACGACGTGCAGGTTTCGCAGACATGTCCAAGAGGACGACGAATAGATCAAACCGCCATTCCGACCATCTGATCGAAGACAGAATATCCATTGCGTGCAGCGACAAGCGATAATCAATCTATTCGTGCGTGTATAACACTGATAAAAGTACATCAATTGAGAGAACCTGAAGCCAGATCTTCTACATTCATTTAGCTTGGGCCGATCAACTGCTAGTCGCGACTCATTTCGGGGCGATTTCTACGGCTGGAAGCAACCGAGCCAGCTGGCCATACTTTAGCTCGCCAACTGAATAGTAGTTTGACCGTTTAGGTAGAGAATCCATCAAGGATTGGCATGTTTCACGTGAAACCTACCTAAATCCAATGCACCAGGAAGAAAATCTCCAATCTGCTAGCCCGATTAATCAATCCATCTACAAAAGAAATAGGTTCTGAGAGACTCCAGGCGAATGCTAGCTCCAACTAGCAGTTCGCGCACAAGTGATCAGATCTGAGAGCAAGCCCTGTCTCTTGCCTCATGAATCCATCGAGCTTGTCATACAGGTAACGTTAAAATACCTAGGATTAAGCCCGTTGAAGCGGTCGATTCTGACGAATCAGCTCTCTAATGCCTCAGCCAGGACTTGCGAATCAGATAGAGATCAACCTGTCTACTCGCCACAAGTAGTTCACCAAACACTCAATGACATAGCAAACCGGAGCGATTTTGCGATATCTTGAAGGCTGAATCGAACTACTAGTGCTAATCTACTCTGCAATGACTAGGTTCTTTAGTGATCAAAATCAGAGAATCTGTACTACCGGCTGGGCTAGCTGACATCGCCAACACATCCACAGAGTGAATTTTCTCCGGCATAGGCAGTGCAATCTCGCCCTTATGCCCGGCGTTGCTACGGGATTGACCAAATCTCTTTACGGTAGTCCAGTTCAAATGTGAACTTCTGAATCTCGCCTACAACGCCTAACAATGGTAATTCTGAGTCGAATTCATACATATGTTAGTGCTCACTTCTCTTAAGGGCTTAAACATAGATCCTAGTGCTGCAGCTCGACCGATTACTTTGCTCTTTCTCAAGAGACGCTTCACCTACGGGGCTGACTTCTTCAAACAACTACTGGAACAGATCGATCCTGATCTGCCATGTCGGCACGGCATACACACCAGACCAAACTTTGGCCAGTCGTAAGACGTTTGTCGAACTTATCCCGACCACGATGTTTGCGACGGGCACTTAAGATCCCAAGTTCTAAGTGCACGATGGGTATACACGCTCACCCATTGACAAAGCACACCAACAGACTGAGTCACCTATCGGTAGCAGCAGGTACTTCCGGTCCGGCAGAGTAATTGCTGGGCATAGATCATTACGCCCAACGCTTGCCAATTTTTACGAAGCCAAATGGATCTGCAGATAGGCCACTTCAAAATGAACTTGACCGGGCGAATATGCTTATAGTGTCCGCTCGCGATCAACAGATTTGACGCGGCAAAGCCAGCTAACGAAAGCGTCGAAAGTATTCGGATCAAACACTCTGACGCAGGCTAACCATGGCAGTCGTCATCCTTGCGTCAGGTACAAACTGTTACGGGAAAAGTAAGTATTCACTTGCGTTAATCGTCAATATTTAAGCAGCTTAATGGTCTCAGGCAACCATGCACTAGCCTGCCCCCACAGGCTATGCCGCGCCAGCGCCAGACACAATGAGCCCGTAAATTTGATCGCTCAAAGCTCAAGCGTTGATTCGAAATCCAAGTTATTCAGAACCTTCAAATCCCAGCGAGGCACAAATACTTAATCTCGAGATAGTCATCAATGCCGTACTTGGAGCCTTCTCGCCCGAGGCCTGATTGCTTCACGCCGCCAAATGGCGCCACCTCTGTCGAGAGGGCTCCACTATTAACACACACCATGCCCGACTCGATTTGCTCAGCAACCCTGAAGATTCGCCCGACATCACGCGCATAAAAATAAGCTGCAAGTCCGAATTCTGAAGCGTTCGCCATGGCGATTGCTTCATCTTCAGTCTTGAATCTGAACAATGGGGCAAGCGGACCAAAGGTTTCTTCTGACGCAACCGCCATATCCTGGGTAACTTCGGTCAGGATGGTCGGCTCAAAAAAGAGTCCCCCGCGTTCATGCGCTTGCCCACCCAATATGACATTGGCACCCTTGCTCTTTGCATCAGCGATATGAGCTTTCACCTTCTCGACAGCCGCAGGTTCGATCAAGGGTCCAATGACAACACCCTCATCAATCCCTGCGCCAACCTTGAAGGCTTTGACTTTGGCGGCGAGTTTCTCTGCGAATTCGTCGTAAACGCTATCGTGCACATAGATTCGGTTGGCACACACGCAGGTTTGGCCAGCGTTTCGATACTTTGAAATGATCGCGCCTTCTACAGCCGCATCAATATCGGCGTCATCAAACACAATGAATGGGGCATTCCCGCCCAATTCGAGCGACAGTTTCTTGACTGAGTCTGCACACTGTCTGAGCAAAATGCGCCCAACCTCGGTAGAACCCGTGAATGACACCTTCCGTACCACCTGGCTCTCACAAAGTGCTTGCCCGATTTCCGGGGCGCGACCGATGTCGCCAGTCACGATGTTAAACACGCCCGGCGGAAATCCTGCTTCTTCTGCGAGCACCGCTAGCGCCAGTGCCGACAAAGGCGTTGACTCAGCCGGCTTGCAAACCGCCGTACAACCCGCCGCAAATGCCGGCGCGAGCTTGCGGGTAATCATGGCAATCGGAAAATTCCACGGAGTGATCGCCGCGCATACGCCAATGGGCTCTTTGGTAACAAGAATTCGCCGGTCTGCAGCAAATGTGGGGATGACGTCTCCGTATGCGCGCTTGCCTTCCTCGGCAAACCACTCGACGAAAGACGCCCCATAAACTACCTCGCCCCTTGCCTCTGCAAGCGGCTTGCCCTGCTCAGTCGTCATCAGCAAGGCAAGGTCATCCGCATTTTCGATGATGAGTTCAAACCAGCGGCGCAAAATGACAGCTCGCTCTTTCGCCGTTTTCTTGCGCCACGCAGGCATAGCCTGTTCAGCGGCAGCAATGGCTGCTTCGGTTTCCTGCCGGCCCATATCGGCGACTTTTGCAATGGTTTCGCCGGTAGCCGGATTGGTTACCGAAAAACGCGCATCACCGGAGGCCTTCTGCCAGTTTCCGTTGATGTAAGCATCCTGACGCAACAGGGTTGCTTTCTTAAGCTCGAGTGTCATGTTGTCGACCTTTGACTGGTTTGTTGGTTGGCTTGGATCACTTCATCGTAGGCATCACAAACTCAGCGCCCGCTCGAATTCCCGTTGGCCAGCGTTGAGTCACAGCCTTGTAGCGGGTGTAGAAACGAACACCTTCCGGGCCGTGAATATGGTGATCCCCAAACAGCGATGCCTTCCAACCGCCAAATGAATGGAAAGCCATGGGCACAGGAATCGGCACATTAATGCCGACCATGCCAATTTGAACCCGATTCGCAAACTCGCGAGCTGCATCCCCATCGCGGGTAAAAATCGCAGCGCCATTGCCAAACTCATGATCATTGACAAGCCTTACGGCTTCCTCAAAAGACTCAGCCCGCACCACCGACAACACCGGGCCAAAGATCTCTTCCTGGTAAATCTTCATGTTTGGTGTCACCTTGTCGAACAGACACCCACCGAGAAAAAAGCCTTGTTCGTGACCACTCACTTTCATTGAACGGCCATCTACAACGAGCTCTGCACCCTCGGTGACCCCTGTATCCACATAGCCGCGAACCTTCTCTAGGTGGGCTCCCGTCACAAGCGGTCCCATCTCCGCACCATCGGTCATACCTGGCGCCATCTTGATCTGTGGAACCTTTTCTTTGAGCCGCGCGACCAGCGCATCGGCCGCGGGGCCGACCGCGACAGCCACCGAGATGGCCATGCAGCGCTCTCCGGCCGATCCATATGCAGCGCCGATGAGTGCATCGACCGCCTGCTCCAGATCAGCGTCCGGCATCACAACCATATGATTCTTGGCGCCACCGAGAGCCTGCACCCGCTTACCATGAGTGGTCGCGGTCTCATACACATATCGAGCTATCGGCGTCGAGCCAACAAAACTTACCGCGGCCACTTCTGGGTGGCGCAGCAAACCATCAACGGCCTGTTTGTCACCATGCACCACATTGAAAACACCCGGTGGCAAACCGGCCTGGCTTAACAAATCGGCAATCAACAATGAGGCCGACGGATCGCGTTCGGATGGCTTTAAAACGAAGGTATTCCCGCAGGCAATCGCAACGGGGAACATCCACATGGGCACCATTGCCGGAAAGTTAAACGGTGTGATCCCAACGCAAACACCCATTGGCTGGCGAATTGAATAGAGATCTATACCGGTACCCACTTGCTCGCTGTACTCGCCTTTGAGTAACTGCGGAATACCGCAGGCAAACTCGACTACCTCGAGCCCGCGCGTGACTTCACCATGTGCGTCAGAAAACACTTTGCCGTGTTCTCGGCTAATAATCTCCGCAAGTTGATCAGCGTGCTCTTCCAACAGCGCCTTGAATTTAAACATCACCCGTGCGCGACGTAGGGGCGGTGTGGCAGCCCAATCCGGGAATGCCTTAGCGCTCGACTTTACGGCTGCGTCGACCAAGGCATCATCAGCGAGCAATACCTCGCGAGCGACCTCGCCAATAGACGGATCAAAGACTGATGCTTTTCGCGACTGACCATCAGGCCGGACGGCGACACCATCAATCCAATGACTAACAACCGCCTGGTCGAGCAACGACTGATCAGAACTGCCCATAGTGCTTTCCTCAAGAATGTTGGTCACATAAACGTACTGAACGCACGCTCGTTTAGTGAAGCCCGCTATTGTTACAGACTCATTGGGACGGTGCGCATTCCCACCGCCAAACTTCTCTAGATTTGTATCAGGAATAGGCCGACCATGACTCGGGTAGATCAACGTCACGATCATCAACCGCTCGCGATTTCCCAGGGCGATCCGGCTGGCATCGGCCCGGAAATAATTGTCAAAGCACTCGCCACACGGTCAGACCTGGCTCACGATTCAGTGGTTCATGGTGATTCCGTGGTACTTCGTGACGCCGCCCATCGCCTCGGGCTACCACCGCCGCCCAATATTGAAGTGGTTACTTACTCTCGCGAAAAACAACTTGAAATAGGGGTCGAGTCTGCTGCTACAGGTGACCATGCGTATCGGTGCGTCTTGTCAGCGGCCCGTTCGGTTTTGGCTGGTAATGCCCGAGCCTTAGTAACAGCCCCCCTGTCAAAGCATGCGATGAACCT
This sequence comes from Burkholderiaceae bacterium, assembly GCA_045106815.1. Lineage (GTDB taxonomy): Bacteria > Pseudomonadota > Gammaproteobacteria > Burkholderiales > Burkholderiaceae_E > JAUIAI01. Next base: position 152,510 of record JBGCFG010000030.1, read on the forward strand.
GGCCGGACACACCTATCCCGGTCATACCGAGTTACTTGCCGAAACCGCCGGTGATTGTCCGGTACGCATGATGCTGGCCAATCCCGAACTGCGAGTCGTGCTCGTAACGATTCACGAGCCACTTGCCCGGGCGGTTGAAATGCTGGATCAGGCGATAGTCGAAGAGACGATTGAGATTGCTGCTCGGGCGCTCACGATCTCTCTTGGTCGGGCACCACGACTGGCGGTAGCCGGGCTTAATCCGCATGCTGGCGAGTCAGGGCTATTGGGGCGCGAAGAGATTGAGATCATCTCTCCGGCCATTGAATCGGCCAAACGAAAAGGGATAGACGCCCAAGGGCCACTGCCACCCGATACCGTTTTTATGAGCGCGCGAGGCCTGAGGACCTTTGACGCCGTTATTGCGATGTATCACGATCAGGGCTTGATCCCAGTGAAGTATCTTGGTGTCGAGGATGGCGTCAATGTGACGCTTGGCCTGCCCTTCGTTCGCACCAGCCCGGACCATGGCACCGCGTTCGATATTGCTGGCAAAGGCATCGCCCAGGCAAACAGCATGATGTGCGCGATAAGGGCAGCCGTTGAAATGACATCGCCACCTGACAGGAAACAAGCAGAAAGTTAGCGCTTACTTCCAAACAAAGGATAAAGAAAAGGCGAGCCATCGCGGCTCGCCCTTTCCAAATCAGCTTGTCGCTCGCGTCGAGCGTCTATGCGGCAAGACGCCTACGCAACGCCTCCTGCACACCAAGCAATTCTTTAGGCAGCCTGTCTTTGAGTTGCTCAAAAAGTTCGGTGTGTAAATCTAGTTCGCGGGTCCATGCCTCTTTTTCGATGGACGTGATCTGCTCAAACTGATCCGTCGAAAAATCGAGCCCATGCCAATTCAAGTCTTCAAATGCGGGCGTCGTCCCAAACACATGCTCGTTGCCGCCCCCATGACCCTCAACGCGATCGAGAATCCACTTAAGCACCCGCATGTTCTCACCAAAGCCGGGCCAGACAAACTTGCCCTGGTCATCAGTCCGGAACCAGTTCACGCAAAAGATCTTGGGCAAACTTGCCTGCTGGGACACCAGACTTTCACCAAGGCTTAACCAGTGGCCAAAGTACTCGGCCATGTTGTAGCCACAAAAAGGCAGCATCGCAAACGGATCACGCCGCACTACGCCTTGCTTACCTGCGGCCGCCGCGGTTGTCTCAGAGCCCATTGTCGCAGCCATGTACACGCCTTCCTGCCATGAGCGTGACTCAGTAACGAGGGGCACCGTCGTTGAGCGCCGACCACCAAATATAAATGCATCAATTGCCACGCCGGCCGGGTTATCCCAATCGTCATCGATCACCGGGTTCTGCCCAGCAGCCACGGTGAAGCGGGCATTCGGATGGGCAGCCTTGCGGCCCTGTTCTTTGCCGATAGCCGGCGTCCATTCCTGACCTTGCCAATCCGTGCAGCGCGCTGGTGGCTCGCCCATTCCTTCCCACCAAACATCGCCGTCATCAGTCAGGGCAACATTCGTAAAAATTGCATCAGAGCGAAGCGATGCCATGCAGTTGTAATTCGTTTTGTCGTTAGTTCCCGGCGCAACGCCGAAGTAGCCCGCTTCCGGATTAATCGCGTAAAGCCGAGTTTGCCCAGTCTTTGGATCTTTGCGAGGCTTGATCCAAGCAATGTCATCCCCAATGGTGGTGACCTTCCAGCCTTGATAAGACTCGGGCGGTATGAGCATTGCAAAATTAGTCTTGCCGCAGGCCGATGGGAAAGCGGCAGCCACATGATGCTTCTTTCCTTCGGGTGAAGTCACACCGAGAATCAGCATGTGCTCAGCGAGCCAGCCCACACCATCGTTCTTGGCTTCCTGCCGGCCCATATTGGACGCAATGCGCAGGGCAAAACACTTCTTGCCCAACAACGCATTGCCGCCATAGCCGGACCCGAAGGACCAAATCTCGCGCGTTTCAGGGTAGTGAACGATATATTTGGTCTTGTTGCACGGCCAGGCAACATCGCTGATTCGGCTGCCGTCTTCGGCAACGAGTGGCATGCCCACAGTGTGAACACACGGGACGAAATCATCATCTGCGCCGAGCACTTCAAAAACACCCTTGCCCATGCGCGTCATCATGCGCATGTTTGTTACGACATAGGGCGAATCAGACAATTCAACGCCTATTTGCGCAATCGGGGAACCAAGCGGGCCCATTGAGAAAGGAATGACATACATCGTGCGTCCGCGCATGCAGCCATCGAACAAACCATCCAGCGTGCCGCGCATTTCGGCTGGCGCCATCCAATTGTTGGTCGGGCCCGCGTCAGCTTCCTGCTCTGTACAAATAAAGGTCCTATCTTCCACCCGCGCAACATCCGTCGGATCTGACCAGGCCAGGTAAGAATTAGGTCGCTTCTCAGGATCGAGTTTCTTAAGCGTACCGGCCGTGACCATTTCGGCGCACAAACGGTCGTACTCCTCCTGGCTACCATCTGCCCATACGATTTCGTCAGGTTTAGTCAGCGCTGCAATCTGACTAACCCACTCAATCAACCGAGTATTTTTGACGTAGGCGGGTGCCATGGCCGCCACCGAAGTCGCTTGGTTCATCGGAAAATCTCCTTAATAGAAAAACGGCGCGTGCGATGGCGGTGCCAGCAAATTCACATTTGCGGCAGCGCTACCCATCGGAGGGAAAAGCCATCGGCGAGTTTGAACCTGATTCGTATTTGGTCTGCAGGCTGCCCGGGGCGCTTATAGCCCGCTCGGTCCGAGTGCAGTAATCGTGAATCAAGACCATTAGATTTTTGTCAGACCTCAAGTCAGTTTGGGTCGGGCCGGAACCGCGATTGGTGGGCCAACGCTGTCGAACCGGATGCACCATGCTTACGCATATCAGATCATGAACAGCTTTGAGATGGGCGATGTTACACCTCAGCCCGATGAATGAGATACCGATTAACGTGGTAAAGAGCGTCCCACATCACGCTTTGTTACGCCTCCAACAAAGTCACATCAAATTCAAGCTCAAATCCCTTGGCGCTAAACTCGCGCCATAAGTAAACCAACGTTAAGCCGACAGGCTTGGATGGAGCCCATGGTATTAAGTAGCACTGCTCAACATTTGCTGGCCAGCTATGACCAGGTCAGTCAGGTCACGCCAGACCAAATCCCGGATGATCTGACGGTCGAGGCGGCAGCGACGATAGTTGATGAAATCCGACAAGCCCGACAAAACCGCGGCGAAAAACCAGTCGGCTACAAAATCGGGTTTACCAACCGGACCATCTGGGCACGATATGGGGTACACCACCCCATCTGGGGGCCGATCTATGACACCACCCTGACGATGCTTGACGGGTCAGACGCTGGCAACATCAACCCGACGGATTTCACCGAGCCGCGACTCGAACCGGAAATAGTTGTCTGCTTGCGCCACTCGCCGCTAGATGCCTCGGTTGATGCCGTCTCAGACGCAGTGGCCTGGGTGGCGCACGGGTTTGAAATCGTGCAATCCGTTTATCCCGGGTGGCAGTTCACAGGTGCTCAGTCATTTGCTGCGCAAGCCCTACATGGCTCTCTCCTGGTGGGCCCCAGAATAGATGCGGCTGACCTTGCTCAAGGACGGCCACTTGCCAAGGTACTGAGTGGTTTGCACCTTTCTCTCTACAAAAACGGGGCCAAAGAGCCGGTAGACCAAGGTCAGGGTGCCAATGTATTAGATGGCCCCATCCAGGCGCTCGCTCACCTGGTACAAGCCAAGCTCGATCAGGGCGAAACACTCCAGACCGGTTCCATCATTACAACGGGCACGATAACCGATGCACAGGTCTTGGTAGCTGGTGATCGCTGGCAAAGCCAATTGGACAATATAGACGGGCTCTCGGGCCTCAACCTGGCAGTTGGCCATGGATGAAATCAGTCGATCTGCTATTGAAGCAGCTGCAGAACGGATTCAGCCTTATGTGCGCCAAACGCCGGTTATCAGCGTCGAAATTGACAACAAAACTTATGAACTCAAACTTGAATGCCTGCAACTGAGCGGTACCTTCAAGGCGCGCGGAGCCTTCAACCGGCTGATCAAACATAAAACGAGGGCGCAAAGCGGGGTAGCGGCCGCTTCGGGTGGTAATCACGGCATTGCCGTCGCCACAGCAGCCCGGTCGCTGGGCGTCACTGCCAATATTTTTGTGCCCAGTGTCAGCCCTGCAGCCAAACGCGCCAGGCTCACCAGATTGGGCGCTGATGTGACCGTCTCAGGCGAGCAATATGCAGACGCTGCAGCCCAGTGCGAAGCCTTTATTGCCAGGACCAATGCGCTGGACTGCCACGCCTATGACCAGGTCGAAACACTTAATGGCCAGGGCACGCTTGCACGCGAATGGCTCAAACAAACCCAGGGGCTCGACACCATCCTGGTGGCCGTCGGTGGCGGTGGCCTAATTGGCGGCATCGCCGCGTGGTGTCAGGATGATTTGAAAATCGTCGCGGTTGAAAGTGTCGGGTGCCCAACACTGCATGCCGCCCTCCAAGCTGGGTCACCGACCGACATTCAGGTCTCGGGGTTGGCGGCCGATTCCCTTGGTGCCAAACGTTCTGGCAGCCTGATGTTTCCGTTCGCTCGCGATTTTGTAAATGAGAGCGTACTGGTCGATGACGACGCGATCCGATTGGCCCAGAAATATGCCTGGTTTAACTTCAATCTATTGCTTGAACCCGGCGGGGCTGTTGCCCTCGCTGCAATTCTTAACAGGCAATATAAGCCGGCTCTTGATGAGCGTGTGGGCATCCTGATTTGTGGTTCAAATCTGCGCGGTCCGGATGATATCGAGCAATCAGACACCCCGATTTAATCGAACAGTCCCCATTAACCGAGTTCACTTACAGGCAACACATGTCAATCGACCAGACTCACCAAGCCCTCCACGACGAGCCTCCATTGGTCGATTATTTCCCAGCTTCTTACCATGCGTCACGTGAGCGCTTACTTTCCTCACTAGGCTCTATTTCTCAAAAATACCCTGTCATGATTGACAGTCGATCCATTAATGCCAAAGGGCCTGACGGTGAGACACTGGCTCAAGATTTCGTCATGATTGGTGCACGTCAACCCCGTCATGTTTTTCTGATCTCCTGCGCGACGCACGGCGTTGAAGGGTTTGCGGGTAGCGCCATACAACATGATTTTCTTGAGAATAAGCTTCCCCAGTTAGCGCTTGCGCCAGACACGGCGATCGTCATTGTGCACGGTCATAACCCCTATGGTTTTGCGTGGCTCAGACGGGTCACTGAGAACAACGTCGACTTGAATCGAAACTTCGTTGAGCACTTTGATACCGAGCTGGTTTCGGAGGATTACAGGGCACTCTATGACCTGCTCAACCCACCAGATCTCGACCCCGAAAAGGAGGTTGATCGTTGGGCAGAGCTGGAAGAATTCGTCGCAACCAACGGCATGCCGCGCACGCAAAAAGCGATCACTGAAGGCCAATATCACTATCCCGGCGGCGTGCAGTTTGGCGGGCAGGCCCGCGAGGAATCCGCCCAAAACCTGCTCGCGCTCGTAACCGAGCATTTGGCTCAAGCCCAAACCGTGATCTGGATCGACATTCATACTGGGCTGGGAGAACTTGGCGATTGTGAGTTAATCAGCGGCGTCCCCAAAGATAGCGACGGCTTCCGCTTTACTCAGAAAATCTGGCCGGAGGCCCGCTCGGCCGACGGTGGCGAGTCATTGTCCGCGCCGCTACACGGCGTCATTGATGTCGGCTTGTCGCGCGCAATGCCGGCAGGTTGCCAGTTCGCGATGGTATTTCCTGAATTTGGCACCTACCCGGTTGTCAGAGTGATCCAGGCCATGAGAGCGGATAACTGGCTTCATCAGCATGGACCTGATGATGTGCTGGAAGATCCAATCGCCAAACCAATCAAAGCTGAGTTACTGGAGGCGTTCCGGCCTGATGATGCCCAATGGCGCATGACCATCCAAAAGACTGGTCGGGAGATCATCAATCAAGGCATTGCCGCTATGGCAGGCATTGGTCCCAGATAACCGTCCGGGTAGGCGCCAGTCTGAATCCTCGCCTGTTGGGCTCAAATCGCCGTTTCGGCCGCTGGTCGGTGGCCAAGGGCTTTCGTCCTGAGCGTCCTCCCCTAACCTAATCCCCACAGGTTAGGCTCAGGGCAATCCCACTGACACAGCGTTCTGCTGTAGAGTCCGTATATGGCAGAGATGACACCCGCTCAAAGAACCGCAGCAACGGCAAGATACGTCTTGCTCGCTGGCGCCCTATTTATCACCGAAGCCCTGTTAAGGGGTTCAGCCACCCGCGCGGCCATTGCGAGCGCCGTTGTTGCAGCCGGCGCCAGCTTGCTAGTGTTGGCCAAACGCGCCGACTAAGCTGACCGGCGACGCGCCTTCCGTTCCGCCGCGCCTCACCATGCAAAACCATGACGCCCTGTTTGTCGACGCACAAGCGTTTGACCAGGAACTGACTGATGTCGGCACAGTCGGGCCAGAACTCGCACACCTTGCCAAGGTCTATTGCTCAAGCCCTCGAGCCATCGTCTTCAGACAGCCGTCGTCTGAGTGGCGACTGTTCATGCTGGTGCTACCTCTAGCCTCCCGCTTGTCCCTGCTTAGCAATCCCGTTTTCACACAGCTCACGCGCGCCTGGGGGTTGAATCTCAGGTTTGTCGGCGTTGACCGTAACGGCCTGGCCTACGATTTTCGCTCGCTGCTCAGCAACGACATGCTGCACTGCCTGATTGAATGGCTCCGCGCAGGCGAGTCACAGCGGCTTCAAAATTTCTCCATGACCAGCGCAGACGGTCAGACCGCCAAAGCACAGCCACTAACCGACAACGGCCTGGATATTCTGTTTTCCGGGCTCGCCAGAGAAATGCTCACCGTTCTCGATAAGCGTCGGGATGATTGGGGCAGACACCTGAACGCGCACGACAGACTCGAGCCTGGTCTGCCCAACAACCTGTTTGATCGATCCAGTCGTTACCCGGATTTTCTCGCAGCTTGTCGTGACGCGCTCAAAAACCAAGTCATCGATGTTCACTTCTACGGACGCATCCTGAGATCGATCGACCTGCGAGAACAATCGGTTGAACTGAGAGCTGGTGCGCAAATAGAAGACTGCCTAGATCCCGTGGTCATGACCAAGCTGAACAAAGCAGGTGCGGGTAAACATCTGGGCTGCTACAACTGGCTAAGCTTGTCGCCTACGCATGCTTCAATGCGCAGTCATATTCTTGCCAACCTGCCTTCGTTTGCCAGTTACTTTGCAGAGAGCCTGCTCAACATTGAAACCTGGCACCCGACGGCGCAAACTGTAGAAGACTTGTATTCTGGGATGGCCGAGATTGAGGAGAGTTTTGAGCAAGAGGATCTTCAATCAGGTGCGAAACCGCAACCGCCCGCCTATGACCTGCGCCGAATCAGTGCTCGGCAGGAAACACTAAAAAATACTGAGTGCGCTGCCCGCCTGCGCCGCGCCATTGATGCCGGCCAGGATCGCGCGGTTATACAAGTATTGGCAGAAAGATTTGAAGTTTCGGAAAACACTATCCGGCTTCTCTGGCGTGACAAACCTGAAACACTTGGCCAGCCCCCAACCTGGCATCTTGCTGAAATTCTTCGTCAATTAGATGCGCTGGGCCGGCATGACTGGCCTGCGCATTCGGAAGACTGGGAGACACTGATGTCTCAATCAGTGCCAGTCGAAGCAACCTAGCCTCGCAAGCCCACGAGTCAAACCCGCTCGTAATTGTTTCCCAAACGTTTCCCAAACTCGCCTCATGCAGTGCTCCATGAAGGCCAAGAATTCGTCACATAATGGAGCAACGAATAATGGAGCGTCGCACCAATTTCAAGTGGTAGCGTCAGCGCACGCACCAAAACCGCTCAAGATTTGGCCATATCAAGCGAGAAACCCTGATTTCGACAGTGGCATAGAACCTGCATCGTGAACGTTGAACCGACCGCATCCGAATTGAGATGCATGCCGGCACAACGACTGCGTGTCTTGACCCTAAACGGGAAAAAGCACCGCCACGGGAAGGAAACTTAATAATGCTGTTGAACAGTCAAAAATATCTTGCGCGTATGGGGCGCATGCTTATCGCCGCGACAATCTCACTGGGTGTGACGCTTTGGACCGCCTCCTTGGTCCATGCAGAGCTACTTGATGTTGAGAAAGACGAGCTTAAATTCGGGTTCATCAAGCTCACCGACATGGCCCCCCTGGCCATTGCAAAAGAACTTGGTTACTTCGAAGACGAAGGACTGTTCGTCACGCTGGAGCCCCAGGCAAACTGGAAAGTCCTGCTCGATCGGGTCATCACTGGCGAGTTGGATGGCGCACACATGCTTGCCGGTCAACCGCTCGCCGCCACCATCGGTTTTGGCACCAAAGCCAATCTCATCACCCCGTTTTCAATGGACCTGAACGGCAACGGCATCACGGTATCCAATGAAGTATGGGAAATGATGAAGCCAAACGTTCCGATGGAAGGTGGTAAACCCGTGCACCCCATTAAAGCCGATGCGCTTAAGCCCGTCGTACAGCAATTTCAAAATGAGGGGCGACCGTTCAACATGGGCATGGTCTTTCCCGTTTCGACACATAACTACGAACTACGTTATTGGCTGGCCTCAGGCGGTATTCATCCGGGTTATTACTCACCCAATGATGTCTCGGGTCAGATCCTGGCTGATGCTTTGCTTTCCGTCACCCCACCACCCCAAATGCCAGCAACACTTGAAGCCGGCACTATCAACGGTTACTGCGTCGGTGAGCCCTGGAACCAGGCTGCGGTGTTTAAGGGCATCGGCGTCCCTGTCATAACCGACTATGAAATCTGGAAGAACAATCCGGAGAAAGTCTTCGGGCTGTCAAAAGATTTTGCTGACAAAAATCCGAATACAGTCCTTGCGCTTACGAAAGCACTGATTAGAGCAGCGCAATGGCTTGACGAAAACGACAACGCCAACCGGATGGATGCCGTCAAAATTTTGGCCAAGTCTGAATATGTGGGCGCCGACGTAGAGGTGATCGCCAACTCGATGACCGGCACGTTCGAATACGAAAAAGGTGACAAACGCGCAGTCCCCGATTTCAATGTTTTCTATCGATACTTTGCCACCTATCCGTATTACTCAGATGCCATTTGGTATCTCACTCAAATGCGACGTTGGGGCCAGATTGACGAGCATAAGCCTGATACCTGGTATGACGAGGTCGCGCGCCAGGTGTATCGGCCCGATCTCTATCTTGCAGCCGCGAAGCTTTTACTAGAAGACGGCTTAATCAAAGAGAAAGACGTTCCCTGGAAAACTGATGGATACAAAGAGCCTACGAGCGAGTTTATCGACGGCGTTACCTATGACGGCCGGCAACCGAATGCCTATATCGATTCGCTCACGATTGGTTTGAAGGCAAAGCAAACGGTTAAAGGCTCGGAAGTAGCCGCCGAGTAATAAGCGCGCCTCCCTCCGCGCTCGCCTTTCCTCGCTCTCTCACTCACATAAGGACTCTCTTGTGACGACGCCCAGTGCACAGGCAACCATGCCCGACGCCGCCGCTACCGCTAAACCTCGACTTCGTTCCTGGGTCAACAACGCCACGGGCACCCTCAACACGCTTGGCTTTGGATGGTTAGTCCCGATCCTTAAACTAGTCACGGGCGACAACCCTCGCGCTCAATGGGCGGAGCTCCAAAAGCTCCTGTTGATTCCACTCTTGGGGGTTTCGTTGTTCCTGGGTGCGTGGGCGATGCTCGCGCCGAAGATAGAAACATCTCTTGGTGCAATTCCTGGGCCAGCGCAGGTTTGGGCTCAGGCAGTTTTTTTATGGGAAGACCATCAGAATGAACGCCTGAAAGAACAAGCGTTCATGGAGCGCCAGGAAAAACGCAACGCCAAGTTAGCCGAGCAAGGTCGTGAAGACAGAATCAAATGGCGTGCCTACACCGGCAAACCGACTTACTTTGATCAGATCGTCACATCGCTCGGCACAGTCGCGCTTGGTTTTCTCATCGCAACGGTCATTGCCGTGCCACTGGGCATTGCGTCCGGGCTTTCTCGAACAATAAACGATGCTATCAATCCACTGGTGCAGATATTTAAGCCTGTTTCGCCACTCGCATGGCTACCGATTGTCACGATGGTTGTCTCGGCGCTTTATGTCGACACCTACGATCTGTTGCCAAAGTCACTGGTGATCTCCGCCATCACCGTGACCTTGTGTTCACTGTGGCCGACGCTCATCAACACGTCGCTTGGCGTAGCGAGTATTGACAAAGATCTTCTCAATGTCAGCAAAGTATTGCAGTTAGGGACGTGGACCAAGATTCGAAAGCTGGTTCTACCTTCCGCCTTGCCCTTGATCTTTACCGGCTTGCGTCTGTCCCTCGGGGTTGGCTGGATGGTGTTGATCGCCGCCGAAATGCTCGCGCAGAACCCTGGCCTGGGCAAATTTGTATGGGATGAGTTTCAAAACGGATCTTCCAATTCACTCGCCAGAATTATGGTGGCTGTGTTGACGATCGGCATCATCGGATTCTTGTTGGACCGAATCATGTATGCGTTGCAGTCGGCCTTTACCTACTCATCAAACCGCTAACCGGTGGGCGCTCATCATGATCTGTATTGAAGCGAGTGATTTAACGAAATCGTATGGCGAAGACGGAGATCGGACCGAGGTATTGAAAGGCCTGAACCTGAAAGTCGAGGAAGGAGAGTTTGTCGCAATCGTCGGATTCTCAGGCTCGGGTAAGACCACCTTGATGTCATTGCTTGCCGGATTGACCAAGCCCGATAGCGGCGCCTTGCTCATCAACGGACGCGAAGTTGACGGCCCCGGCGCCGACCGTGGGGTGGTGTTTCAGTCGTACTCATTGATGCCATGGCTAAGTGTGTACGGTAATGTCGCACTGGCAGTCGACCAGGTCGCCAAAAAACTTCCTCGACGCGAGCGAGAAAAGCTTTGTCGTGACTACATTGACATGGTCGGGTTAACTCACGCCATAGATCGAAAACCTGCCGAGTTGTCTGGCGGGATGCGGCAACGCGTCTCAGTCGCGAGGGCGCTTGCCATCAAACCCGACATTCTGTTGCTTGATGAGCCTCTATCTGCACTTGACGCACTCACGCGTGCGAAACTGCAGGATGAGCTAGCCATCATTTCTCGGCAGGAAAAAAAGACCATCATCCTCATCACCAATGATGTTGATGAAGCTATCTTGCTGGCCGATCGGGTTATTCCCCTCACACCAGGACCCAACGCCTGCCTCGGTGACGCATTCCCGATCGACTTGCCGCACCCGCGCGACCGCGCCGCCATGAATGCGAACCCCAAATTCGTTCGACTCCGCGCCAACATCACGCGGACGCTGATCGAGCTGGGAGCGGCTCGCGTAGCGGACAGCGACGCACGCCAGGCACCGACCGTCGTCCCTATTACTCAGGCAAAGCCACTACCTGGCGCCTACAAACGCGCCCAGAAAACCGTCTTAGACGACCGCTACCTTGAATTCAGTCAACTCACCAAGGTGTATCCAACCCCAAAGGGACCGCTCACGGTTGTCGACGAATTTGATCTCAAAATTAACAAAGGCGAGTTCATCACACTGATCGGTCATTCTGGTTGTGGCAAAAGCACTGTGCTGTCCATGGCGGCAGGTTTAAACGAGATAACTGCCGGCGGCATCTTCCTTGACGGTCGAGAGATTGCCGGCGCTAGCCCGGACAGGGCAGTTGTTTTCCAGGCACCATCACTTCTGCCTTGGCTCACCGCCTACCAAAACGTTTCGCTCGGGGTTGATCGTGTCTACCCTAACGCCAATGCGGCGGAGCGTCTCGATGTCGTCGAGTACTACCTCGAACGCGTTGGACTCGCCGATGCAAAAGACAAGCTTGCCGCGGATCTATCCAACGGCATGCAGCAACGCGTCGGTATTGCGAGAGCCTTTGCGTTATCACCCAAGTTGCTGCTGCTCGATGAGCCCTTTGGCATGCTCGACAGTCTCACACGCTGGGAGCTTCAAGAGGTGCTACTGGATGTCTGGCGGCGCTCCAAAGTCACAGCTATTTGTGTTACTCACGATGTTGATGAAGCCATCATGCTCGCTGATCGTGTCGTCATGATGAGCAATGGGCCAGCCGCCCGAATAGGCAACATCATGTCGGTTGATCTGCCGCGCCCGCGCAGCCGAAAAGCACTCCTTGAACACCCTGACTACTACGCGCTGCGAGAAGAGTTGCTGGACTTCCTGGAAGCCTATGAAGGCGGAGCTAATCCCTCGACTGAAGTCCTTGAAGCCATCAAGACCAAACGACTTGCCAAATCTGCTCAGGCATCGCTTGCAGCCACTGGATGAACCACACCATGAAAGAGAAACTCGTCATTGTTGGTAACGGTATGGCACCAGGCAAGATGATTGATCACTTGCTTGAGTTGTGTCCTGACAAATATGACATCACGATCTTTAACGCAGAACCTCGCGTCAACTACAACCGGATCATGTTGTCGCCAGTACTATCTGGAGAAAAATCCTACGAAGACATCATTACGCATGATGATGCGTTCTATGCCAAACACAACATCACGCTACACAAGTCGCAACCGATCAGCGAAATCAAACGTGATGAGCAAAGCGTAGTTTCCATTCACGGCGTAACAGCTCACTACGACAAGCTCGTCATTGCAACCGGCTCCCAACCATTCATCATTCCAGTGCCTGGCAAAGAACTTGACGGTGTTCTGACATACCGCGACCTTGACGATGTTCAGGCCATGCTCAGCGCCTGCGAAACCTGTCGCAAAGCGGTTGTCATTGGCGGTGGCTTGCTTGGACTTGAAGCCGCTGCCGGTTTGCATGCCCAGGGAATGCACACAACCGTCATCCACCTTATGCCCAGCCTGATGGAGCGACAACTCGATACGGCAGCCGGCTATTTACTCGAGCGCGAAATTAAGCGCCGTGGCATCGAAGTGCGGACCAATGCGAATACCAAAGCCATTGTCGGTTCAGACAAAGTTCAAGGCGTGCTCCTGGACGATGGCACCGAGCTTGAAGCTGACATTGTGGTGATGGCAGTTGGCATCAAACCCGAGACACGACTCGCCGCCGCCGCTCAACTCGACACGGGTCGGGGCATTATCGTCAACGACTCAATGCAAACGAGCGACCCGGCCATTTACGCACTGGGAGAGTGTGCAGAACATCGCGGCAGTTGCTATGGCCTGGTCGCCCCTCTGTTTGAGATGGCTCAAACAGCTGCGCAGCATCTGGCGAACGCGCAGACAACGCATCTTTACACCGGGTCAGTTACATCTACCCGGCTGAAGGTCACTGGCATCGATCTGTTTTCCGCAGGCGACTTTGAAGAACAAGACGGCAGAGAAGAGATCGTGCTGCGCGATGCATCAGCTGGCGTCTACAAACGACTAATCCTTTCGGAAAACAAGATTGTTGGCGCGGTGCTGTACGGCGATACCAATGATGGTCCCTGGTACTTTGATCTCCTTCGTCAGCAGGAAGACATTACCGAACGGCGCGACACCCTCATTTTTGGTCAGGCCTACCAGGGAGGTGCCAATCTGGACCCTACGGCGGCCGTTGCAGCCTTACCAGATGATGCACAGATCTGTGGCTGTAACGGCATTTCCAAGAAAGTCATCCTTAACGCGATTGAAACTGACGGCCTGAGCAGTGTGGATGATGTTAGAGCGCACACCAAAGCGTCAGCCTCGTGCGGCACTTGCACTGGCCTTGTTGAGCAGCTGCTCACCATGAGTCTTGGCGATGCGTTCTCACCCAAGACCGTCACCACTCTGTGTGCTTGCACTGATCTGTCACATGATGATGTTCGCCGGCTCATCGTCATGCACGCACTCAAGAGTATTCCGGCGGTCATGCAAGCGCTTGAATGGAAAACCTCATGTGGTTGCGCCAAGTGCCGACCCGCCCTGAACTACTACCTCGTTTGCGAATGGCCGGCTGAGTATGCGGATGACTACCAATCTCGCTTCATTAACGAACGCGCGCACGCCAACATTCAGAAAGACGGTACCTACTCCATCGTGCCTCGCATGTGGGGCGGCATGACCAGCAGCAAAGAACTACGTGCAATTGCTGATGTCGTTGACAAGTTCGACATTCCTGCAGTCAAGGTGACCGGTGGTCAACGTATTGACATGCTGGGCATTCACAAAGAAGACCTGCCCGCCGTTTGGGCCGATCTCGGCAAAGCCGGGTTTGTCTCTGGTCACGCATACGCCAAGGGACTCAGAACCGTTAAGACTTGCGTTGGTACTGACTGGTGCAGATTCGGCACTCAGGACTCTACCGGCTTGGGTATCCGTATCGAAAGAGCCATGTGGGGTTCCTGGACACCCGCGAAAGTCAAAATGGCGGTCTCTGGCTGTCCACGCAATTGCGCTGAGGCGACTTGTAAAGATGTCGGCATTATCTGCGTGGAAGCCGGCTATGAATTGCATTTCGCTGGCGCCGCGGGTCTCGACATCAAGGGCACTGAAGTGCTGGGAATGATCAAGACTGAAGAAGCTGTTCTAGAGCATGTTGCAGCACTGGTGCAGATGTATCGAGAACAAGGTCACTACCTTGAGCGAATTTATAAGTGGGCCAGGCGCGTGGGCATTGACGAAATTCGCGAGCGCATCATGACCGACACCAAAACCCGGCTGGCTTATGCCGAGCGCTTTGCCAGAAGCCAGACGGTTGCACAAGTAGACCCCTGGGCCGACCGAGTCAAAGGTCAGCACGCGCATGAGTTTCAACCAATCCAGATCAAGCGAGAAAATCAGGCCATGGAGGTGACCGAATGAATTGGGTCAAACTTTTGCCGTTGCAAGAAATTCCCCGCCGCGGCGCACGATGCGTCAACACGCCCAATGGCAAGCTGGCGCTGTTCAGAACAATGGACGATCAGGTCTTTGCCATCGAAGACCGTTGTCCGCACAAAGGTGGCCCCCTTAGCCAGGGCATCGTGCATGGCGATGCGGTGACCTGTCCCTTGCACAACTATGTAATTTCACTGTCAACGGGCGCGGTGCTCGGTGCAGATGAAGGCTCGGTTGCCACCTATGAATTGCGAGTCAACGATGCGATGGTTGAACTCGCGTGGCCGCCAGAAGTCAGCACTCAACCGGCGGCCGTTCAATAAGCATGCCGACCATGATTCCCCTTCATCAATCCGACACGATCAAAACAACTTGCCCGTATTGCGGCGTTGGTTGCGGCGTCGAACTGCAACGGGCGCCAGCCAAAAACCAAATCAGGGTAACGGGTGACCCCGATCATCCCGCCAACTTTGGCAGGCTCTGCTCAAAAGGCTCTGCCCTCGACGAAACCATTGGGCCAGAGGAACGGCTCCTTAGCCCGTTCATTAATAAACACCCGGACTCTTGGCACAACGCCTTAAGCCTGGTTGCCAAACGCTTTGCTGAGACTATTGAGAAGTATGGTCCCGACTCGGTTGCGCTCTATGTCTCGGGTCAATTGCTGACCGAAGACTACTACGTTGCCAACAAGTTCATGAAGGGGTTCATTGGCAGCGCCAACATCGATACCAACTCCCGGCTTTGTATGGCTTCAACAGTTGCCGGACATCGCCGCGCGTTTGGTGCTGATGTTGTACCCGCAAGCTATGAAGATCTGGAACAAGCGCAAACGATCGTCCTGGTCGGCTCCAACCTGGCGTGGTGCCATCCAGTGCTCTTTCAACGCATTCAATCGATTCGAGCGGAGCGCCCCTCAGTCAGGTTAGTCGTCATCGATCCGCGTCGAACGATTACGGCAGACGCCGCTGATTTATACCTGCCCATCCATGCTGATGGTGATGCGGCTCTGTTTAACGGACTGCTCGCTTACCTCGCAGACAACGGCTTGCTGAATCAACACTACATCGCTCAGTACACAACGGGTTTCCCTCAGGCGCTTGACGCAGCCAAGACTACTGACATACAGGGCTTGTGCGAGCAAACCGGATTAAGCCTCAACACCCTTTCAGAATTCTTCAAGATCTGGGCATCGCATGAACGCGTCGTCACCGTATTCAGTCAAGGGGTTAATCAGTCAAGCCTAGGGACTGACAAAGTCAATGCCATCATCAACTGTCACCTGGCGACCGGTCGCATAGGTAAACCGGGCTCGGCGCCCTTCTCCGTAACGGGCCAACCCAATGCCATGGGCGGCCGGGAAGTTGGTGGCTTGGCCAATATGCTCGCGGCGCACCTTGATCTGGCCAGCTCTAAAGATCAGCAACTGCTCAAGGGATTCTGGGCATCACCGACGATCGCAACCAAACCGGGCGCCAAGGCCGTTGATCTTTTTGACGGCATTCTGGAAGATCGCATTCGGGCTGTGTGGATCATGGCAACCAACCCGGCCGATTCACTGCCTGCTGCAAACCGAGTCCAGGAAGCGCTAGCTCACTGTCCCTTCGTGGTGGTGTCTGACATCACGGCCAATACCGATACGGCGCGGTTCGCAAACGTGCTGCTGCCGTCAGCTGCCTGGGCCGAAAAATCAGGCACCGTCACCAACTCCGAGCGGCGTATTTCTCGCCAACGTCCGTTGCTCAGACCGCCCGGTGAAGCACGTGCAGACTGGTGGCAGATCACCCAGGTAGCAAACCGAATGGGCTTTGATGCTGCGTTTCACTACCGTCACGAGGCCGACATCTTTGATGAACACGCCCGACTGTCAGGCTTTCAGAACAACGGTGACCGGGCCTTTGACATTAGCGGTTACGCCGGTTTAACCCACGATCAATACAACGCGCTTGAGCCCTTTCAGTGGCCTGCGCCACAAGTACCTCCCAGCCACCACGACCCGAGGCGCTTCTTTGCAAACGGTGGTTTTTACACCCCTACCGGGCGCGCTAATTTCGTTGCCATTAGCTCGGTTCGCCCCGAGCGGCTCTGTCAGAGCCGGCCACTCACGATGAACACAGGACGTATCAGAGATCAATGGCACACAATGACCCGTACCGCCCGCAGCGCGAAACTATCAGCGCATCGTGCTGAACCGTTTTGCGAAATGCATCCTGTCGATGCAGGCATGCGCGGCATCGAGGATGCCCAACTCGTTAATATAGAAAGCACCCTTGGCGTTGTCACGATGCGCGTGCTCATTACTGACCGACAGCAGCCGGGCACAGTTTTCACACCAATGCACTGGACTGACCAGTTCAGCAGTACCGGACGCATCAATACCTTAATCCCGCCGCTCACCGACCCGATTTCAGGACAGCCCGCATCCAAGCATGTACCGGTGTCAGTCTCCCTATTACGAGCGCGCTCTTATGGCTACTTGCTCGCCTGCACCCAGCCAGTTGTTACGGATGCTGCCTATTGGGCATCAGCTCGAGTCAGCCAAGGTTGGCAAACTGAGTTCGCATACGAAGAAGCCCTAACCGATCCAGAAGCCTGGGTTTCGCAAGCCTTGTCAGGTTTGGAGCCAAGTGATGTCGTGACCTACCAAGACGCTAAATCCGGTGTCTGGCGCAGCGCATGGTTCGAGCAGGAAGCCCTGATTGCGATTGCCCTGATTGATCGTCAACCCGTTACGGCCTCTCGTGCCTGGCTGAGAACGCAGCTAGGCTGCGCACACCTGCCTCTACAACATCGATACCGACTGGTCGCCGGCCAGCCGGGTGCCGATCAACCTGATCCCGGACCAACCGTGTGCGCATGCTATTGCGTCGGGGCCGGCCAAATCGAAGCTCTTCTTACTGATCAGCCCGATGTCACCGTTGCTGGCGTAGGTCAGCAATTGCGGGCTGGCACAAACTGCGGATCATGCAAGAGTGAAATAGCCAATCTCCTCAAGAAACACACACCGGATATCGCCCATGCCGCTTAAATGCATTAATGGCGGACGTTCGAATGCGGTCACCAACCAACAACAGCCGCCAGGCGAAGTCGTGCTGGTAGGCGCTGGCCCTGGTGATCCAGACTTGCTCACCATCAAAGCGCTAAAAGCCTTGCAGCATGCTGAGGTCGTTCTGTTTGACGATCTGGTATCGCCTGAAATCCTGCAGCTTGTCGCCAGCACGGCGCATTGCATTTCTGTTGGTAAGCGCGGCGGGCGAAAAAGTTGCAGACAACGCGACATCAATTCACTGATGAAGCACCTGGCGCTTAGTGGTCGCAGGGTCCTTCGCCTCAAGTGCGGCGACCCATCAATCTTTGGCCGGGCGGGTGAGGAACTCGACGAGCTTAGATCTGCTGGGATCAAAACGACTGTCATCCCAGGCATCACCGCAGCAGTGGCCATGGCGGCGCAACTACAAATCACGCTGACGCATCGTGCCCACGCTCAGTCTGTTCGCCTGGTAACAGGACACGCTCGAAACGGTGAATTGCCTGACAACCTGGACTGGGCCTCGATGGCGAGAAACGACTCAACAACAATCTATTACATGGGTGGCCGAACAGCGTCCCTGATTGCAACCAAGTTGATGCAAGCGGGTGCCCTCACCACAACCCCATGCGTTATCTGCGCGAGCGTTTCCCGGCCTGAAGAAGAGCACTGGCAAGGACCTCTTAATCAACTCGCGAACGGCATCAGGCAAATAGGCCATAACGGCCCTGTTCTGATTGGCGTGGGCGCCGTTTTTGCCGCCGCGCAGCCCCTGGCCGCACTCCTAGAACCCACTCAGGCAGCACAAACCGACGAGCCTAGCCCTGACTCCCCACAAGATCATCTGCCCCGCTATAAATTCGGTTGACTCGCGGGCTGATCACAAGCTCATTGATGCAGACCCGATCAGGTGCGTTCACCGCATAAAGCACCGCATCAGCAATGTCTTTTGGCAGGAGCATCTGAGCAATGTCAGCATCTGATGGCGGTTTGGGCCTGGTCTTTAAGATGGGGGTTGCAACCTCACCCGGGCAGATCAAAGTTGCCCGAATACCATGGCGACCTTCTTGCTCATTCAGGCTTTCAACCAATGGTGACAGGCCATGTTTTGTCGCGCCATAAGCCGCGCCAGTGAACGCTGAGAACCGCCATCCGGCCCAGGACGAAATCACGACAATCGCACCGCGTCCCTGTGCGCGCATCCCCGGCAAAACCGCGCAAGCTGCACTGGCCACGCCATTGAGGTTGATTGCACTCACGCGTGCAAAGTCTGCCGCGGTTAAGTCACGCCAGAAGCGGTTTGGCACATTGGTCCCGGCCGACGCCACAAGCACACTGACATTGCCGTATGAGTGAGCGATTGTTTGGCCCGCGGCTTCAACGGCACCATCATCGGCCACATCCAGTGCAAGCGCTACCGCATCAAGCCCCAACGCTTTCAATTGATCCGCTGCGGCATCAAGCCTGGACGCCGTTCGACCCGAAAGGATTAAGCGGTACCCGGCATGTCCTAACCCCTGGGCAGTCGCCAGGCCAATACCTGAGCCTCCTCCTGTGACCCAGGCAATCGGTTTGTCGCTCATTGTCATCTGTCCCTTTCGTTAGTGTTCTTGATGTACTCAAGAAAAAATCGTGCATCTTCCCGACCTTGTTCAAGCGTAGCGGCGTAAGCATCCGGGTTGGTATAGTCCCAACTTGACGCAGCCACCTTTCGGCTGGGCTGTACATATAGCCTGTCAGCCTCTTCAAAGACTAGCGGATACTTTTTATAGCGCCTTGTGACCAAGACTAGAGTTCTAGGTAGAGCGCTAGACGAGGATGATGCTCGTGTCGGCTCTTCTGATGCGAGCGGCGCAAGGGCAGCCACAGGTACATTGTCAATCAGGCCACCATCAAGTACCGGGCGACCACCCATGCGTTGAACCGTCGTGAAAGGTGGCGTTGAACTGGACGCGATGATTAGATCAATCAGTGCTTGCTGATCAGTGCACTGATTAACTAGCGCAACTTCCGGTTTAAAACCCAGTGCCACGCCAAAACGGGGGTGCAGCGGTGACAACCAGTATTTCTCAATGTTGTAAGCAGTCAAGCCTGCGCCCACAGCCATCATCGGCGGCAACCACTGTGGCGGCCTCGCATACATGATGCGTATCTCTGGCGCGGTTTTCATTAACCGTTCGAAGGCCTGCCCGCCAAGCAACTCTGCGAGTGCGCCACGGTATATCTGTTCATGGGGCAATACCTTATGGCCCGGCTTAAGCAAGTGGCCGGGGTAGAAATTCTTTGCGTCTTGTCCGAGTTCGCGCCGATAGTAGGCGAGCGCGGCCGATGAATTGTTGGCAAACAGCATACATGCGGTAGCAGCGCCCGCTGAGACACCCGCAATCTGACGTGGGGCCAACGCTATCTGCTCACTGACCACCTCCCACCAACCCAACTGCCACCAGCAACGATGCCCGCCGCCTGCAAACACTACCGAATCAAACAAAAGTCTGCCTCTTGAAATCTGCCACTCATCTTAATTAGGCCTGGGTTGAGTTGTTAAAACCTGCGCGCCGCGCTGCTCTGCTCACATGGTTTCTTTGGGTCTGACAGCCAGTAGTATTCTAGTCGTCATACAAAACTCTTTTGGTGTTTCAAATGGCTGTTCGCATCATCTGCACTGGAGGCACATTCAATAAAGTCTATAACCCGCTAACGGGCGAACTGACCTTTAGTGACTCTCAAGTCTCCTCTCTACTCAAAATTGCCAGATGCCAGTTGCCAGTAACCGAGTTGATGTTGATTGACAGCCTCGATATGACGGACACAACCCGCCAACATTTGGTTGACGCGTGTCGATCAGCCACAGAGTCAAGATTGGTCATCGTGCATGGCACCGACACCATGGTGGAATCGGCCTCAACTGTGAATGACGCCGCCCTGAACAAAACCATTGTGTTTACAGGCGCTATGGTGCCGAACAGCGTTAATAGTTCAGACGCCTCTTTTAATCTCGGCTACGCCATTGCAGCGGCTCAACACGTCGATGCCGGTGTTTGGGTCGCGATGAATGCACAATTGCACCAATGGCAAGAGGTCAGGAAAAACCGCGAACTCGGTGTGTTTGAACAACGCTGAGTGCCTTTCCCTAGAAGCTACCAGTCAGGACATCATCATGTAGCTAGTAGTGGATTGAGCAACGAGCTTTCCATCAGGATCAGTCAGGTCGATATTGCCAAACATCATCGTTCGACCTGGCTTGCGCACCGTTGCTTCGATATGAACATCACCCATGGCAACAGCACGCATGAAACTTGTATTCAAACTCACTGTCGTCGTCGGTCTGAACTCGCCAAACAACGACATAATCGCGAACACCATTGATGTGTCAGCCGCTGACATGAGCGCTTGACCGCAAACGGTTCCGCCTTCACGGCATAAATGTTCACTAAACGGCAGTATCAATTCGGCCCGGCCGTCTTTGGCCGAGACAACGCGAAGATTGAGCGCCTGAATCCAAGGCGCAAACAACGTCTTAATCCAATACTCTGCCTGATCAGTCACATCAAATGACCCAGGTTGCTGATTGCTTGGGTGAGTCGTCATATCGTTTGGTCTGTTCAAAGTTTCCATTGGTATCGTACGGCGAGCATTCGGTAGACAGGCCCCACTGTCATCAACATAAAGGCCAGGCGCGTGACATGAAACACTGTCACCACTGGCACGCCCAGTTGCAGCAGCTTTGCCGTCAGGCTCATCTCTGCAATGCCGCCAGGTGATGTTGCCAACACCATCGTGGCTACCGGTACACCAGACAATACACTGAGCATCCAGGCAAAACCTGCTGCCGTCAAAATCAACGCAAATGTCGAAGCGACCACCAATGAAGTCAGGCTACGCAATTGACTCATAGATTCGCGACGGAACCGACTGCCCAGAGCCATACCAATAAATACCTGCCCTAGTTTGATCAGCCATTCAGGTAGTCCTGACAAGGTCAATCCCGAACCGGTCAACACAACCGTCATGAGCATTGGTCCCAACATCCAGGCGTTAGGCGCGTTGAACCGGCTAAACACCCAGCCCATGGCGACGGTCAACGCGGCCAGCACGATAAGCCCCTGGTTATCTACAATGGCAATGCTGATCGTTCGCGCGTCCAGACCCTGCAAGCCGAGCACCTGATAAACGAACGGGAGCGAGACCACCACAATGAGTACCCGCACACTATGAATCGCAGCGACCAGTTCCACTCTGGCGCCCTGCCGATCGCTTTGAATCGTCATCTCTGACGCGCCACCAATGGCGCCAGCGAAGAAAGCACTAACCGGATCTAACCCGCCAGCACGGCACAACACAATGGCAAACGTGAGACTGATCAACCAGGCCCATGCAAGGTTGATCAGGATCGCCCACCACAGTGCGCCCATCTGGCTAAAGACCTGGGGTGTGAAATACAAACCCAGTGCTACGCCGATCACCCATTGACCCATGGCTCGCGCCGGCGTTGGGCAAACCATTTCGCCGCCCAGCATGCGCGCCGCCGCCACACATATCAATGGGCCAAGTAACCATGGCAAGGGCGAGCCTGCCCAGTCAAAGACGATCGCTCCAGCAAAGGCAAGCGCAACAGTTTGAAAAAGGGCGAGACTCACTGCCGGGAGATCACCCCAGCCATTTTGTTATGCGTTCAGCAATGCCAGCGCTACTGATTCGCGCCGCCTGCTCAAGGTTTGGCGCATAGCCAACTGGCGATCTAGGCGCACCGCAGCGCATTACCGGCTTGCCGGTTGCTTCCGCTATGGTTGCCGCAACTTCAGCCCCAAAACCAGCCGCCTGAACCGCTTCGTGAACCACCGCAAGACGCCCGGTCTTTAAGACCGACTTCGTGACAAGTTCGTGATCCCATGGCCAAAGAGTGCGCAGATCAATCACTTCTGCATCAATCCCTTTTGCGGCAAGGCTTTCAGCCGCTTCAAGCGTCCAGTGGACACCTTTGCTCCATGTGACGATGGTCACCGCACTGCCTGAGCGAACGGTTTGCGCTTTACCCAGTGCGCTATCCAATGGCACATCCGTGACAAGTTCCTGGCTGGGTATTGCCTCGGCCCAAAGCTCTTTATGTTCTAGATAGATCACAGGATCTTCGCAGGC
Organism: Burkholderiaceae bacterium; assembly: GCA_045106815.1. Taxonomy (GTDB): domain Bacteria; phylum Pseudomonadota; class Gammaproteobacteria; order Burkholderiales; family Burkholderiaceae_E; genus JAUIAI01. The sequence goes on from JBGCFG010000030.1 coordinate 175,537, forward strand.
GATTGCTGCGCGCATCAATGTGTAGTTGTCCTGCACGCTTGACGGCGACACAACCACCAGGCCTGGGATATGTGCAAACCAGGCCTCAAGTGATTGCGAGTGCTGCCCGGCTGAGCCCGTCCACACACCAATCGGCATTCTGATGACCGCTGGCACCCTGCCCTGACCGCCGAACATGAAGCGATTTTTTGCAGCCTGATTGACAATTTCATCAATCGCACACAACGCGAAATCGACCACCCGCATTTCCACGACTGGCCGCAGGCCTGTGAGCGCCATCCCAACACTGGCGCCGACAATCGTCGCCTCAGAAATGGGCGTATCGATAATGCGCTCACCACCAAAACGCTCAAGCAGACCTCGATACTGGCCGAAGATCCCGCCGCGCCCGAGGTCTTCGCCAACAGCAACCACAGATGGATCCTGGGTCATCGTGTCTTCCATTGCTTTCGCAGCAGCGCCAGCATAGGTCATCATTTCCTGGCTCATGCGCGCAACCCCGACTCAAACATATCTTGTACTTCTGACGATGCGGCTGATTCATCCGGCCACGGGGCGTCGTTCGCCGACACAACCGCCTGGCCAACTTCCTCGCGGGCGGCTTGTTCAATAGCCAACAGATCTGCTTCCGTCACGCCTGCCCCCAGGTATCGCTCTCGCGCAATCGCAATAGGGTCTCTCGTCTGCGCCTGCGCCAGTTCCGCTGGATCTCGATACGAAGCCGGGTCAACTGACACATGCCCCGTAAACCGATAAGTGTCAGCATGAAGCAGGCGCGGTCCCTTGCCCGCCCGGATATCGGCGACGAGCTCCGCTGCAACTGACCAGACGGCATCAACGTCCATCCCGTCAACACTGCGCGCCGGCACACCATGCGCCTCGGCCCTGGTAGCGGCGCCCTGCCCGGCAGACATCGCGTCCGTTCGTGTTGTTGCCGACCATTGGTTGTCTTCACACACAAACAGAACCGGTAGATTAAACACCGCAGCCCAATTGAGTGACTCCGCAAAAGGTCCCCGGTTGATCGCGCCGTCGCCGAAAAACGACACCGCCAGGCCGGATTTGCCCTGAATTTTGAGTGAATGCGCCGCCCCGACGGCAATCGGCACTCCAGCGGCAACAACGCCATTAGCACCCAGCATGCCCACTGAAAAATCAGCGATGTGCATAGAGCCGCCTCGGCCGCCACAAAAGCCTGTCGCTTTGCCGAACAACTCGTGCATCATGCGTGCCAGATCGGCGCCCTTCGCAAGCGTATGGCCGTGACCCCGGTGAGTGGAGGTCAAATAGTCTGTCGGATTTAAGTGGTCACAGACGCCGGTCGCGACCGCTTCCTGACCAATCGACAGATGCAAGGGCCCGCGGACCTTCGCAACCTGACCAACCTTTTGGCCAAAGGCAGCGACGCCACCCTGACTAGCCTCATTGGCAGCCTCTTCGAACGCGCGAATGCGCATCATCATCGTGTAGAGCGCAAGCCGCTTTTGTCGGTCTGGTTCCACGCTGTCTCCTCTCAAAATTCTGGCGCGCCAAGATAGGCTTATGCGCCTCCTAGTTGTGTTGGCGGGCAGTGTAATGCGACCGCTTCATTTACCAATACAGAACGAGCTGAAAATCTCGCCCAAAAGATCGTCAGCGGTCATGACGCCGGTGATTTCGCCCAGACTTTGCTGGGCCAGGCGCAACTCCTCAGCCAGAATTTCAAGCCCAAGCGCTTGACCGCTGACAGCGTTTTCGAGGTGCTCGCCGGTTGATTGCAAGGCCCGCAAATGTCGCTCGCGGGCCATAAATTGCGCCTCTGAAACACGCTCCCATCCAAACGAAGTGAGTAATCGCTTTCTAATTTCGTCAATACCCTCGCCAGTTAAAGCGCTGGTTCTAATCTCAATTACCTTATCGTCTTGATTGCTCGAAACGCCGTTTTCCGATGGCCTATCGCGAATCAGGTCGACCTTGTTCATCACCCGCAGCATTGGTATGCCCGCCTCCCTGGCCATCGTTTCAGCCGCAACGACCAAATGAGAACAGTCGTCCTCCGCAGGCAAGGAATCGTCCTTAAATGCCTGAACAATCAACACGAGATCCGCATCGGCAATTTCCCGCTGGGCTCGCCGAACCCCAATTTTTTCGACTGCATCATCGGTTTGGCGCAACCCCGCCGTGTCCACCACCGTGACAGGCATACCCTCGATCATGATCGTTTCGCGAATCCGATCGCGCGTTGTGCCAGCGACAGGTGTGACGATGGCCACCTCTTCCTGGGCCAGTGCATTTAGCAAAGACGATTTGCCAACATTGGGCTCGCCGGCGATCACTACGGTCATGCCCTCTCGCAAACGCATTCCCATTTGGGCCTGAGCCAAGACGGCAGTCAGTTCCGACCGCACGTTTTTGAGTTTTCCGGCGGCATCTTCCCGAGCCAGCACGTCGACTTCCTCCTCAGGAAAATCCAGAGTCGCCTCGACGAGCATCCTGAGGCTCGTCAGTTTTTCTAGTAGCGTGTCGATTTTTTTTGAGAACTCGCCGCTGAGCGACCGACTTGCCAGTCGGGCAGCCTGCACCGATTGCGCATCGATCAGGTCGGCAACAGCTTCTGCCTGAGCCAGATCCATTTTTCCATTGAGAAAGGCTCGCTCGGTAAATTCACCTGGCCTGGCCAGTCTTAGGCCTAGTGAACTGCCAAGCGCCAGCAATCGTTGCGTCAATAATTGGAGTACAACCGGCCCACCGTGCGCCTGCAATTCCAGAACATCCTCTCCCGTATAGGAGTGAGGTCCAGGAAAAAATAGCGCCAATCCGTGGTCTATCGGATCACCAGCAGCGTCAAAAAACGGGCCGTAAACAGCCTCGCGTGGCGGGGTCGAGCGATGTAAAACGGCGTCTCTCAAAGCGCCGATTCCCGGGCCCGAGACCCTCACAACTCCGATCGCTCCCCTCCCCGGCGCAGTTGCGATGGCAACAATCGGGTCAGCGGCACTCGACAATGCTTAGCCTACTTTCTTCTCATCGAGAATCTTCCGGGTAATGACCCACTGCTGGGCAATCGAATACAAGTTGTTAACCAACCAGTACAAGACGAGACCTGCCGGAAAGAAGAAGAACATGACTGAAAACGCCACTGGCATAAACATCATGATCTTGGCCTGAAGCGGATCCGGTGGTTTTGGGTTCAACCGCACCTGAACGAACATCGAAATTGCCATGAGTAGCGGCAAGATGTAATAAGGGTCAGGCGAAGCGAGGTCCGTTATCCAACCGATCCACGGCGCATCCCGCATCTCGACCGATGCCTGCAAAACCCAATACAGAGAAATGAAGACTGGGATCTGCACAAGAATGGGCAAACACCCACCCAAGGGATTGATTTTTTCGGTCTTGTACAACTCCATCATGGCCTGATTCATTTTCGCCCGATCATCGCCATGACGCTCCTTGAGCGCAGTGAGTCGGGGGGCCACTGCTTTCATTCGAGCCATGGATCGATAGCTGGCTGCCTGCAATGGGAAAAAGACTGTCTTGATAATGAGTGTCAGTAGAACAATTGCCCAGCCCCAGTTGCCGACGATTGAGTGCAACCATGCCAGTAACCAGTAAAGCGGCTTGGCGATCACAGTAAGCCAGCCGTAGTCGACTGTCAGATCCAGGCCGGGCGCAAGTTTCTCAAGAACTTCCTGGTCTTGGGGTCCAGCGTAAAGCCGCGCTGATGTTTCATTGGTCGCACCAGACGCCAGGGCCGGTAGCGCCTGTTTGTATCCGACTGAAATCAGGCTCGCGCCAGACTTGCGGGTGTAGAACTCTCTTGAAGCGCCTTCGGGAGGAAGCCACGCACTAGCAAAATAATGCTGAATGATCCCCAGCCAGCCATCGGGCGCCACACCAGCATGCTCGGCGGATCCATCAATAATGTCGTCGAAGTCAATCTTTTCAAACTTGCGCTCATCGGTGTAAATCACCGGACCAGAGAAGGTTTGATAGAAGAACGTGTCGCCCGGTGGCGCATGATTGTCACGGGTCAATTGGCGGTAGACCACTGGGTTAATCGGCTCCCCGCTGGTATTGGTCAATCGTTCCGTCACCGAGATCACATAGTCTCCCGGCATAAGTGAGTACTCACGTTCAATGCGTAAACCAGCACTTTCTGCTGCCAAAACCAGACGATCATCGCGTGGATCACCTACGGGTACAAAAGCCGTATGGTGAGTCGGAAACTGACTTCCCGCAGGAGCGTTGATCAACCCTGTCTGAGCGACGTAGAACTTGCCAGGTTGATCGCTATAGAGAATGACATTGCCATCAGTCTCAGTTTGTCGGTGCTTTAAGAGTTCGGCCCCAACAATGACAGAACCGGTTGAGCTGATATCGAGTGCAATAACATCGTTGCGAAGTTGGTAAGTCGAAGCCGTTGGCTGGCCCGCTGATGACGCATTAGTGGCGGGCGCTGCCGCCTGGCCACTTTGGGCAATCGCCCCAGCCTCCGGAACTGATGTTGCTGATGTTGAGGCGCCACCCGCTACAGTTCCAACACCCGGGACTGAGCCCGCGGCTGTATCGGCCTGAACGCCGTCTGCCACCTGTGGAGCGGGTGCTTCAGTCGGGGCCGGCCCAAACATCGATGGGTTGCCAACATGCTTTTGCCAGGCGTCCCAAAGGAGCAGCAGAGACATGGTGAACACCACCCAGAGAATCGTTCGCTGCATTTGCATAGTGTGTTGAATCCAGTATTAAACGTTGTTTGGGTGATCGGGCGACTGAGGGACTTCATCTACCCCGCTACCCCCCCAAGGATGGCAACGGCAAACCCGACTCGCAGCCAGCCGGGATCCTTTAAACAATCCAAAGCGATTAATCGCCGTAATTGAATAGTCTGAACATGTTGGCAGGTAGCGACACCGCGCCGGTATAAACGGGCTTAGGCAAAGCTGATACACCCTGATTAGCCGAATCGCCAGCCATTGACCCAGGCCAACCACGCTGACCGGCTTGCTGGGAATGCTTGATCCTTCGGTCATTTGACGACTTTGGCTAGTAATTGGTCGAGTTCCTGACGCCAGAACCGTTTTCTTTCGGGCCTAGACCATTGCAAAAACGCCTTCGGGCGATTCAGAAGTCTTATCCTGAGTTGGTAGCGCTCGGCCGAGTTTCCTTCCAGGCGCCCTGCCCCAGCGACTACCGCTCGCCAACTTTCCTTGCCGACTCTGCGCACAGCATTTCGGTCGACCGCACGCTTGAGGAGCTTTTTAGGGACAGCGAACTGCAACCCCAAGGTTTGCGCTGTCTCTTGGTCACCACTGGCGGAAATCAAGAGCTTTGTTGCCATGAAATTTTGTGTCCGAAACTTCTTCATTCAGCGGCTAACAACCATTAACTCCGCTTAAAATCACCGTTACTCGCATAAAATACGGTCAAGGCAGAGTCGAAACAGCATAAACGACGGTTTATT
>JBGCFG010000031.1:0-21765 GCA_045106815.1 Burkholderiaceae bacterium
GATGCGAGGGAGGCGGCGCGAAGAAACTGGCGGCGGGACGGATTGCTGCGGTGAAATTTTGACATGAGCTTGCCCTATTGAAGAACGGCGAATTCGGGTGATGCCATGGTCATGAAGACCGCCAGGTGAACTCGGTTGGCACGATCGCGATAAGCACGCTCGGCATCCGTGGCATGAATCTGACGATCACCAACGGTGCTCTGAATGCGTGCCCGCAAGCGATTGGACATCGTGCCGTTAAGCATGATGATGTTGATTCGCTCAACCAACTCGGCTGGATTGTCAGCCAGACTCATCTCAATTTCATAGTTAGGTTGAACATCACGCTGACTGCCCCAGCCGCGCTCTACCGCGGTGCGCATCATGTTGAGCCAACCCGCGACAGACGTTTCGTGAGTGATCTGCATTTCCGGCGACACCAGCGATGCTTCAGCGATGGGTGTATTTGGTGGTACATAACCGGGGCGGTAGAAATTGAAGACAGAAGGCGAACGCAGCACTGTTTGTCCGAGTCGGTTGCCTTGGTCGTCAGTGTTACCGATACTGAACCGTCCGGAAGTTGAAACAGCCCGGTAGGTCCGCATCCATTCGGCAAAGCGTAGGATGGGCTCGCGGATCTTGCCGCTAGAAGGCTGGGCTGCAATGATCAGTGAGCGCGCATCTTCGTCAAAGAGAACAGCTTTGACGAGTGCGCGCATGTCGCCGCGAACCCCTTCGCCGTTGTCATTAAACTGCGATGCGACCCGGGCGATATAGGCGGGCGATGGATTACTCATGACCATTCGCTGGATCATTTGTTTCGCAATGAAAGGACCAACGTTAGGGTGATTGAACAAGGTGTCTATCGCAATGCCGACATCCGCCATGACATCGTTTGAACCCTGCGGAATCACGACGCCAAGAAAGCGTTTTTCTTCTGTCGAGTGGTATTGCGGATACGCCCGCATCTCAATGACTTCCCGGTCTGGATATTTCACCCAGCCCCTGAACCGACCGCGTTGCGTGTCAGGGCCGCCCCAGCTCAAGCCAGTAAAGACCTTGGCGAGGCCTTCGACGTCTTCGGTGTCATAGGTCTCGATGGGGTTGCCTTCACCATCGAGTTTTACGGAGCCGTCCAAGTTCAGTTCATATAAACCAAGGCTAAACAGCTGCATGATTTCACGCGCAAAGTTTTCATCGGGTACGCGCCCGGTTTCAGGATCGCCCTTCTCATTGGCCAGATGGGTGAGATAGATGCCCATCATGGGGTTCAGCGCAACATCTTCCAGCAGATCGCGGAAGTTGCCAAAGGCATTGCTGGCCAACAAGTCATAGTAATGGGCAACGCCACGCGGATATTTGCCAACGGAAGCGTCACGCATCGAGATTACGAAGATTTGTGACAACGCATAGGTGACACGCTGACGCAGTTGATCGTTGCCATTGGCAACATTCGTCCAGAAAGCCTCATAGACCCAATCAGCTCTTGCCGAAGCTTCTGGATCGATCCTCAGTCTCAGATCAATCTGCGCACGCATTGATGATGCCGTCGCGATGAACTGCTGGTTGATCCAGCGTTCATAGCCGTCGATTAACAGGTTCTCTGCCTGCAAGCCAGTTGCGCCGAAAGTCGCCTGCTTGAAGAATCGGTAAGACTCGGATTTGGTTTCAGGTGCAGCAGTCGGGGGAACGGTCGTACCACCACCACTTTGCTGCATGGTGCCGCTTGAACCACCGCCGCCACCGCACGCGGCAAGAACGAGTGCCGTCAAACTTGCCAGGACCAGTCGGGTACCGGATTGCCGTTGTTGCCGCCGAGTCATATGCCGAAGTCTCCTGTCGTGACGCTTAGTCGATCCAGGAGGCGAAGTTAAGGGGCGGTTGCGGTCAAAGACACAGTTCGCCGGACAAGTGGTCATTTCGGCGGCATCAGCGGCGATCGCGTGCGATAAGTGGTCGGACAGCTGCTGTTGTTGTTGATTAGGGCGCCGGCCGCTCAATCTGAGACGAAAAAGCCTCTCGATAATCGTAACGAGACGAGATGAGACAAATGTCCAGAATCGTTAATTTCGACTTTGAAATCGGTCTCAGATTGCTCAACCGCCTCAGAGTCCCCCCATAAAAGGGGGAGAGATTGGGCGCTCGTTCCGGAAACGGACCGATAGCGCATCCATAACGTTACAAGTCTAGTTCTTCTGGGGGATGCGAGGTCTAAGAGTGAGTACGCCAATCGCTGACTGTTCGCACATTAAGGCTCTATGCTTACGTAAACGGAAGCCAGCGTGTCGCAGGTGCGAGGCATGGCTTGACTAAATACGTACATACAAAACTAACTCGACACTTGGGATGGAGATTTACACGAGGGAAATCGGGGCTACCGGTTTGGTGGTACTCGACGCATTGGACGACGCAATTTCGGACGCTTCAAAGTGGCCGGATTTCCTGCGTGCCATCATCGAAAGTACTGGTGCCAGCAGTGGGCTGATTGTCGCTTTGTCGCCGTCCGCCAAGAACCGTTTGTGGATTCGAGACGGTATCAGCGATCAGGCAAATGAACAGTGGCATAGCTACTTTAAGCATATTGATCCACGCTTCGCTGCGACCGTCTTGCCGCAACCTGGCGACTATGTTGTGGTCAAGGGAGAGGAGCTTGTGCGCGATGAAGAACTCCTCCAATCCGAGTACTACCGTGATTTTGCGGTACCGCACAATCTGCGCTGGATGCGGGGTGCGTGGCTTCGCCCTAATGCGCCGCATGCATCAACTTACGGGCTCCACCTTTTTCGCGGTGTTAGCGAAGCCAACTTCGATGAGTCGGCCAGCGAGGTGCTGGAGCTGGTCATCCGTCGCATGATTTCTCATGAGCGCATTGGGGTTGCCAATGCCCTGAGTCGAGCCTCTGGGCTGGGCGAAGATGACACGGCTGTGTTCTTGCTCAACGGTCATGGCGCGCTTGTGATGTCCAATGACCGCGGTGCCGAGATGATTGAAACCGGCGCGGTGATTGATCGAGGTCGCTCGCTCACCTTTAACAATCACAACGCGAGCGCCTGGTTGGGCGCACTGCTCAGTGAAAGCGGCATTGACACCAAGGCGTATGGTGCGGTTGCACGCCAGCGAGAGACGCTGCCGTCGCTTGGTTCAGTGCATTTCACCTTGTATCCGTTCGAACAAATTGGGTCGGTTTTGTCACTGTGCACGGTGGAATATGCGCTGACTCTAAAGCCTGCTGAATCAAAGGCCGCCCCGGATCTTGCCAAAGCAGCGTATCAAATGTACCGATGGACCGGCGCTGAACTGGACACCGTGCGGCGATTGTCAGCCGGTGATGAGCTCCCCAATATCGCGCAAGCTCGCGACTGTTCGGTCGAGACGGTGCGATCACATCTCAAGAACGCCAAGCGCAAGGCGGGTGTTAAGCGCCAGGTTGACTTGGTGCGGCTCATGATCTCGCTGGAGGGCTAAGCGCCCCGCGAATTCCCTTTGACGGGATAACGCTAAACTGCCGGGTCCAGTCATTCTGAACAGGGCCTTCAATTGGCAGTCAAACTAGTTCAAAGTTATCTGGCCGGTCAATGGACTGGTCACGCCGGCGATCGCGACATCACTAGTGCGATTACCGGAGAGGTGATTGCGCAGACCTGCGCACTTGAAGCCGATCTGGTTGCAGCGCTCGACTTTGCGCGCGAGCGGGCTCAGAGTGAAATCGTCGGGCTCGGTTTTGCAGAGCGCGCGGGTCGTCTCAAAGCATTGGGCAAATTCTTGTCCGCCCACAAGGCGGAACTGGAGGCGCTGTCGCGCGACACTGGGGCGACTCACTCGGACCACGCATTTGATATCGACGGTGGCATCGGTACCGTTTTTGCGTTTGCGTCCATGGGCGCGGCTGAGCTGCCGGCCGGGCAAGTCTGGCACGAAGGGCCCGTGATACCGCTCGGACGCAAAGGTGGCTTTGCAGGCACTCATATCCTGGTTGCCAAGCCAGGGGTTGCTGTGCATATCAATGCCTTTAACTTTCCGGTGTGGGGCATGCTCGAGAAGTTTGCGCCCGCCTATCTGGCTGGTATGCCCTGCCTGTTTAAACCTGCTACCAACACGAGCTATGTAACCGAACACTGCGTCCGCCTGATTGAGCGTAGCGGACTCATTGCTCCCAGCGCCTTGCAACTATTGGTTGGCCCTCCCGATGACTTATTGGACGCGCTTCAGACTGATGATGTGTTGACGTTTACCGGCTCGGCGGAAACGGCAAACAAGCTTCGCGCGCATCCGGCAGTCACTGAGCGCGGCGTGGCCCTAAATGTTGAGGCAGACTCGCTCAATGCGTTGCTCGTTGGGCCGGATGTTCAGGATGCATCACCCGAGTTCGACATTGCCGTCGCAGAAGTGGTTCGTGAAATGACGGTCAAAGCGGGGCAAAAATGCACCGCGATCCGGCGGGTTGTAGTGCCTGAGGGGCTGCTTGAATCCATGCAGTCAGCGTTGGCGAGCCAACTGCAGAAAACGGTGGCAGGCGACCCAGATCATGAAGACGTCTCATTGGGCGCATTGGTGAGTGCTTCGCAACGCGCCTCGGTGACTGAACAGGTCAACAGCTTGCTGACCGAATGCGAGTGTGTGATTGGCGGACCAGAACCGGTTGAGGTTATCAGCGGGCAGGTGAGCGCAGACGCGTTTTTCGCCCCAACCGTCTTGATTGACCGTGAACCCGGGCGGGCAAGACTTTCGAATCAGATTGAAGCCTTCGGGCCGGTGACCACGCTAATGCCCTACAAGGAGTTGGCTGACGGCCTGCAAATTCTGGCCTGGGGTGGGGGCTCGCTTGTCGCCAGCGTGGTGACAGGTTCTGCTGATGTGGCGGCCCGAGTTGCCGCGCAGGCAGCCAGCTGTCATGGGCGGCTTTTGGTGCTCGATCAACAGGCGGCTGTCGAATCGACCGGCCATGGCGCGCCACTTCCTGCGCTCAAGCACGGCGGTCCGGGTCGCGCCGGAGGCGGAGAAGAGTTGGGTGGCATGCGCGCAGTGCGGCACTACATGCAGCGCACGGCGATTCAAGGTTCACCGGCGATGATCAGTGCAATTACGGGTGAGTATGTACGCGGCGCCCCGGTTAATGAATCAGATCAGCACCCGTTTCGTAAGCACTTCGAAGAACTTGCGATTGGCGATTCGTTGCTGACTCACCGGCGTACTGTCAGCGAGGCTGATCTCGTTAACTTCGGTTGTTTGTCGGGTGACTTCTTTTATATGCACTTTGACGAGATCGCCGCGCGCGAATCGCAATTTGGCCAGCGGATTGCGCACGGATATTTCGTGTTGTCAGCGGCGGCCGGCCTGTTCGTATCGCCGGCGCCGGGTCCGGTCCTCGCGAACTATGGCCTCGATACGCTCAGGTTCGTCAAGCCGGTTGGGATTGGTGACACGATCAGAGCCCGCCTGACCTGCAAACGCAAGGCGCCGCGCGCGGCCCGCCCGGGAGAGCAGCGCCAGGGCGTCGTTGTTTGGGATGTGCAAGTGACAAATCAGGACGATGCGATCGTCGCGTCCTACGACATCTTGACGCTTGTCTTGTTTAAGCCAGAAGCGTCCTCATCGAATGCTGCTGACCGGCAGATCGATGCCTGAATTCAAGTTAATGAACGAGCAGCAAAAGCGGATTGTTTCATCTAACCCCGAACTGATGAAATCACTTGGGGGTGTGGAGGTTGTGGCCATTGATGAGCAATCGCAAAGTGCCACGTTGGCGTTTACCTGTCGCCCGGCGTTTTGCCATACCAATGCGAGTATTGCGCAGGGCGGATTCATCACCGCTTGGATGGACTCGGCGATGGCCCATGCCGTGATTCTGACGACTGACCCACCGTTGAGTGTGGCCAGTCTTGATATCAGTGTACGGTTTTTGGAGAAGGTTGGGCCGGGCAGGGTGATCGCACGCGGCTGGGTGGTTCGGCGCGGACGCAAGATTGCATCCCTAGCCGCTGACCTTCATGACGAGCGCGGCAAGTTGCTGGCCTCAGCAACCTCCAGCGGCATGCTGGTGCCGCTGGAACCCGGTTAGGTAAGCACTGCCGACAGTTTTGCTTTCTCTGTCTGGCCTTGTTAGGCTTTTGCGGCCTCAAGCGCCGCTTTCAGATCACGCTGCAGGCCTTTGACATCATCTCGTAAGGCTGAGATGGTGCTGCCGTGATTGGAAGCTGTATGCTTGGCCGCCAACAGGTTGCGACGGGCCGCATCCAATTCGCTTTCAAGCCGCTTCACTTCATTCGCGTGGCTGTCAACCTCTGCTTTGGCTGCATGTAGTTGGGCCGCCAGACCAGCATGGTCGGCAGTGGCAACTGCGTTTGGCGCAGCGGCGACGGGTGCGGCAGACGCGGGAGCGGCTGGGGCCGCGGCAACAGGCGCCGGTGCGGCCGCAGGTGTGGCATTCGCCGGCAGAGCGGGGGTAGCGTCGGCTGACTTACTGCCACTCAACAATTTGCAGGCCAGCCATCCCACCACCAGGCCGATCAGGAAGGTTACGAATCCACTCACGTTTTGTCTCCTCTGTTTTGGTTTTAGCTAGTCGGAAGATACCGGACTGAGAGCACCCCGTCGATAGCGCACAACGCTGCAATCACCTCAGCCTCAACCGGACTGTTCACATCGAGCACAGTATAGGCAACCTCATCGCGCGAGCGATTGATCATGGTGTGAATATTGAGACTCGCATCTGCCATCTGTGTTGAAATTTGACCCACCATATTGGGCACATTCGCATTGGCAATCGCCAGCCGGTAACGGGACTCCCGTGGCATTTGTAAAGTGGGGAAGTTAACGGTGTTGGTGACATCACCGTGTTCCAAAAATCCCCGTAACTGCCGGGCGACCATACGCGCGCAATTGTCTTCAGCTTCAATTGTTGACGCGCCAAGATGCGGCAGACAGATCAGCCCTTTTACCTGCAGGCTGGTGGCTGTGGGAAAGTCACACACATACTGGCTTAACCGGCCCGCTTCAAGCGCCTCGATCGCGGCTGTCTCACTGACAACGCCAGCACGAGAAAAGTTGAGCACCACGGCGCCAGGTTTGATGCTCGTGAGCGTCTGAGCGTCAATAAGATCTTTGGTCGCTTCAACCAGGGGAACATGCAGGCTTACAAAATCGCTGCCCCCGAGTAACTCAGGAATGGTGGCAGCTTTTTTTACCTGGCTGGACAGGTTCCAAGCGGCATCAATGGTGATGTTGGGGTCGTAACCGACCACCTTCATGCCCAGCGCGATGGCGGCATCAGCAACAAGGCAGCCGATTTTCCCCAGGCCGATGATGCCAATCGTTCTGCCGGCCAGTTCATAGCCGCCATAGGCCTTCTTGCCATTCTCTACCTGCTCGGTCAGGTCCGATGCATCGGGCTGGAGATGGTCAACATAAGCCAGTGCGGCAGGTAACTGACGCGCCGCCATGAGCATCGCTGCGAGCACAAGCTCTTTGACCGCATTCGCATTGGCGCCTGGCGCATTAAAAACAGGAATGCCGCGCTGACTCATGGCGGCCACAGGAATGTTGTTGGTGCCAGCGCCTGCGCGGGCAATGGCTTTGACTGATTGGTTGATTGGCATCTGATGCATATCAGCCGATCGGACCATGATCGCATCGGGTGCTTCGTGTTCGGTAGAAACAGCGTATTGGTCGCTCGGAAGCTCCATCAGGCCCGCTTCAGAGATGTTGTTCAGTATTTGGATTTGGTAGGTCATGGCACAGATCAGGGGTTAGCCGTGTTGCTTCTCGAACTCACGCATAAAGTCTATGAGTCGCTGAACACCCTCGAAGGGCATTGCGTTGTAAATAGAGGCGCGCATACCGCCAACTGAGCGATGCCCTTTCAGTTGAATGAGCTTGCGTTCTTCGGCGCCGGCCAGAAAGGCCGCATCTTTCGCGGGGTCTGCCAGCGTGAATGGCACGTTCATGCGCGACCGGTTTGCGAGGGCCACCGGGTTGTTATAAAAGTCGCTGCTGTCAATTACCTCGTACAACGCTTGTGCCTTCTGTCGGTTCGCCGTTTCAATGGCGGTCAGGCCACCACGTTGCTTAAGCCATTGAAAGACGAGGCCGGCAACATACACTGCAAAGGTAGGCGGCGTATTGAGCATCGAATCGGCGTCGGCATTGGCTTTGTAGTCCAGCATGGGCGGTGTGTTTGCTCGAGCCCGGCCGAGCAAATCATCGCGAATAATCACGATTGTCAGGCCTGCGGGGCCAATGTTTTTTTGCGCACCGCCATACAAAACGCCGAATTTTGAGACGTCAATCGGGCGGGACAAAAAGGTCGATGAGACATCGGCTACGAGCGGAACTGAGCCGGTATCGGGCGTGTCAAAATATTCAACGCCGCCAATAGTTTCGTTGAGACAGATGTGAACATAGCTTGCGCTACTGTCCAGCGACCAGGTTGATGGGTCGGGCACATGGCAAAAGCCGTCTGATTCACTTGAGGCGGCGATATTGACATCGCCCAACTGCCGGGCACCCGCAATAGCTTTTTTGCACCATTGTCCGGTATGGATGTAATCGGCACTGCCCCCCTCGGCGAGCAGGTTCATCGGCAGCATTGAGAATTGCAAGGTGGCGCCGCCCTGCAGGAACAGCACCTTGTAGTTGTCTGGAATCGCCATCAACTCGCGCAGGTCAGCCTCGGCTTTGGCGTGGATACTCATATAGGGCTTACCGCGGTGGCTCATTTCCATCACGGAGTGGCCGCAGCCCTGCCAGTCAAGCATCTCACTCGCTGCTTGGGCTAGGACTTCTTCGGGTAGGGTGGCCGGGCCGGCACTAAAGTTAATGGTGTCTCGCATTGACGTCTCGCGTTACGGGTCATTCGGGGAGGGGGAAGGCACAGATTGTATGCGTTTGAACCATGTTGGCGTGCCAGGTCACCTATGACCATAGGAGGCCATCTGATGAATACGCCAGCCAGTCATTTTGAGCCGCAATTTGAGCCACATTTACCCGCGTTGGGAGCCCATCTGGTCACCCCGCGTCGGGGCTACACCCACCACGGCATCTATGTCGGCCAGGGGCGGGTTATTCACTATGGCGGCCTGTCTTCGGGCTTTCAAATTCGTCCAGTCGAGGAAATCAGCCTCGAGGACTTTTCGGATGGATTTGGCTGGACTGTCAGGTGCCAGTCTGCGACGTTCGAGGTTAACGAAATTGTCCGACGTGCCCGCTCGCGGCTCGGGGAAGACAGTTACCAGCTAGTTAAGAACAACTGTGAGCACTTTTGCCAATGGTGCCGTCTGGGCCGCGCGCATAGTGAACAAGTCGCGAGTTGGTTCAAACCTATCGGCCTGATACGCAACCTTATGGCCCTTCGCCGGTTGGGTGGCGCTGCCTTGCCAGATCCTTATCAATCGTCGTCCGCCCTGTAAGCGTCACGATCACTTCCCGGTCATAGCCCTGGGCTCGATGCTCGTATAAATAGATGCCCTGCCAGGTCCCGAGCAAGAGCTTGTGCTTCCCAATCGGAACTGTCACCGAAGACCCCGTCAGAATTGAGCGTGCATGCGCCGCCATATCATCGTCGCCTTCGTCGTCATGCGCGTAAGCCGGATCAGCGTCAGGCGCAAACCGCCCAAGCAGAGTCTCCAGATCCTGCCGCACGCGAGGATCAGCATTCTCAGTAATCATCAGCGAAGCGCTCGTGTGCTGCACAAACACATGGCAAGTCCCCGCCATCAACTCACTCTTCTTAAGGACAGCCTCAACAGCCTGCGTGATCTCAATAGACCCCCGCCCCTCAGTCCGAAAAGTAAGCCCCTCCTGAAAAGTCCGAAACATACCCACCTCCAAACAAAAGCCCCCATGTCTCCACAGGGGCTTCCAATAACAAAACGGGGTGGCCGGCAACCCAAAAGCAGAAAAGCTACTCAGAGCCACCAGCCGGGCCGTCGAGCGAGCGCCCGGCCGCCCGTAGCCGCTCGCCGGCCCGGCAGCCCCCTCGGGGGGCAGCGAGCAAAGCGAGCGTGGGGGCCAACTCTTACATCCCCATACCACCCATACCGCCCATGCCACCCATGTCAGGCATACCACCGCCGCCCGCAGGCTTGTCTTCAGGCAGTTCACCAATCATGGCGTCGGTCGTGAGCATCAGACCGGCAATAGACGCAGCGTTTTGCAACGCAGTACGCGAGACCTTGGCCGGGTCAACAACACCCATGGCAACCAAGTCGCCGTACTCGCTGGACGCGGCGTTGTAGCCGTAGTTGTCTTTGCCTTCTAGTACCTTGGCAACCACAACACTGGGCTCATCACCACAGTTGTCAACAATCTGACGCAACGGCTCTTCAACAGCCCGCATCACAATCTTGATGCCTGCGTCCTGGTCGGGGTTATCGCCCGCAACCTTGATCTGCGAACGGGCGCGAAGCAGGGCAACACCACCGCCAGCAACGATGCCTTCTTCAACGGCAGCACGGGTTGCGTGCAACGCGTCTTCAACGCGAGCCTTCTTCTCTTTCATTTCGACTTCGGTGGCAGCACCCACACGAATCACAGCAACACCGCCAGCCAACTTGGCCACACGCTCTTGCAGCTTTTCACGGTCGTAGTCGCTGGTGGCTTCCTCGATCTGTGAACGGATGGCCTTCACCCGGTTCTCGATGGTGGCGGTCTCGCCTTTGCCGTCGATGATCGTGGTGTTTTCTTTGCCGATTTCGATACGGGCACACTCACCCAGTTCGGTCAGCTCAGCGGCTTCAAGGGTCATGCCGGTTTCTTCTGAAATGACAGTGCCGCCAGTCAGAATAGCCATGTCCTCAAGCATTGCCTTACGACGGTCACCAAAGCCAGGTGCCTTTACTGCGCAGGTCTTCAGGATGCCGCGAATGTTGTTCACAACCAGCGTTGCGAGCGCCTCGCCTTCCACTTCCTCTGACAGAATCAGCAAAGGACGGCTGGTCTTGGCAACCTTCTCGAGCACCGGCAACAGATCACGGATATTGCTGATCTTTTTGTCGTGCAGCAGGATGTACGGGTCTTCAAGAACCGCAACCTGACGGTCGGGGTTGTTGATGAAGTAGGGCGAGAGGTAGCCACGGTCAAACTGCATACCTTCAACGACGTCCAGCTCGTTGTTCAAAGACTTGCCGTCTTCAACGGTGATCACGCCTTCCTTGCCAACCTTCTCCATCGCGGAGGAGATGATGTCGCCGATTTCAGCGTCTGAGTTAGCAGAGATAGAGCCAACCTGGGCGATTTCTTTGTGCGTGCTACAAGGCTTGCTGTTAGTAGCAAGCTGCTCAACCAGCGCAACAACCGCCTTGTCGATGCCGCGCTTGAGATCCATAGGATTCATGCCGGCTGCAACGTACTTCATGCCTTCGCGAACGACGCTCTGAGCCAGTACGGTAGCTGTGGTGGTGCCGTCACCGGCGAGGTCTGAGGTCTTGGAAGCGACTTCCTTAACCATCTGAGCGCCCATGTTCTCGAACTTGTCTTTCAGCTCGATTTCTTTGGCGACGGACACACCGTCTTTGGTGACGGTAGGCGAGCCGAAGCTACGCTCCAGCACGACGTTACGGCCTTTGGGGCCTAGCGTAACCTTGACGGCGTTATCCAGCAGGTTGACGCCCTCGACCATGCGTACGCGAGCGTCGTCATGGAATAGAACCTGTTTTGCTGCCATGATTCAAAAACTCCTTGAATTGCAGTGATTTTGTTTGATGCGGGTTGGCAATTGGCCGGCTGGATCAGCCTTCGACGATCGCCATGATGTCTTCTTCGCGCATGACGAGTACTTCGTCGCCGTCGACTTTCACCGACTGGCCGCTGTACTTGCCAAACAAGACTTTGTCGCCCTTTTTGACGGCGAGAGGACGAACTTTGCCGTCTTCGCTAACTTTGCCGTCACCAACCGCGAGAATTTCGCCCTGGTCGGGCTTCTCGGCGGCGTTTTCGGGCAGAACGATGCCAGAGGCGGTCGTGCGCTCGTTATCCATGCGCTTGATGATCACACGATCATGCAGAGGACGCAGCTTCATGCGTAAGCTCCTAAACTACTGATTAGATTTGAGAAAAACGCCAGCGAATGAGACATCCGACGGGCGCGATGGGGTGATTCTGGTGAGTCGACTGCTGCCCAGGGTGGTTTCTGTTAGCACTCAACCTCAGGGAGTGCTAATAGTAGGGACGATGATCACAAATTTCAACCGCCCCCGAGCAAATCAGGGTTATCCGCTGGTTGTCGCCATCGGAACATCGCTGAGTAACTGGCGTGAAACCCGGTCGACGATCTGATCGATCTGCTCGCCTGCCTGAGCCACCTTGAGATGGTCATCGATCATGAGATTCGCTGTGCCATGCACAAACGCCCACAGCGGCAGGGCCACTTCCAATACTCGCGGCGCATCCACCGGCATGGCCAGGCGGGTTGCTACTTCACTGAGCAAAATGCCGTAGGTTTGAGCTCCGGCCTCCTCCAGGCGGGCGGCTCGATCGGCATCGTCATCGCGCTGAAAGATCATGCGGAATAGGTTTGGTTCGCTGCGGGCAAATTGCAGATACGCCTTGCCGAGCGCCGCTATGGCCGCTTCGGAGCCCCTGGTCTGGTCCTTAAGCGCCTGGCGAAGCTGCTCGCCCATCCTCTGCATGCCGTTAATCGCCACGGCTTCGAGTAGGTCTTCGCGACTTTTAAAGTGCCGATAGGGTGCCGCAGTGCTCACGCCAGCCAGTCGGCAGGCGTCTGAGACACGGACCTGACTTGGTTCATGGGTGACCAACAGCCGGCCGGTGGCTTCAATCAGCTCTGACCGCAGATCGCCGTGGTGATAGGACGATTTCTTCCGTACTGATTTTTGCGCCGCCACCGATTGCCTCATTGGAATGCTCTGGTTGATTCTGCCATCCGAAATGCTTACCCGTATGAAGCCTGCAAGACCCCTCAGCCTGTATGAAAAAGTAAGGCAATAACATCAGGAACGAAATCCTCTGGTATGTTAGCTCGGCTAACATTGCAGTCATAGGTTTCCTGACCAAACGCTCAGTTCAACTTTCATTCCAGAGTCAACATATGTCGAAACCGGAGAACACACCGTCCCCTGATAGCGAAAAGGCGCAAGCTTATAAGGCACAACCGAGGGGTATCTGGCGCCGCATTGGCGGGTTCTTCTTAAGCTTGTCGCTTGCCGGGCTTGCCGTGGCTTTAACTGCGGGCGGTACCTTTCTGCTGCACAGTCGTGCGCAGATGGCCGATGAGATTGGCGGGCTGCCGCCCACAATTGTCACCTCGGGTACGGTTAACCGGCAGAATCACTATGAGCAGCAGCGCCGCTTTAGCGGTCGCGTCGAATCAGCGCGACGAACCGACCTGGCGTTCGAACTTCCCGGGCGTCTGATTGAACTTGCAGTCGATGAAGGGCAGCGGGTCAACGTCGGCGATGTCCTGGCAACACTAGACCGTTCAGCCCTTGAGTTGCGCCGTGAGGAGCAGGAAGCCGCGCGCCGTGCGCTGCAGTCTGACCGCCGATTAGCCGTATTGGAATCGCGTCGCCAAAAGCGGCTTAAGGGCGATGGCTATGCTTCGGGCAGAGCCTTTGACGAAGCCAGGCTGAAAGTGGCGGGCCTGGGTGCGCGCATCGAGCAGATTGATGCGGCGCTACGCGGGATTGATCTCGATCTCGATAAAACGATTCTGCGTGCACCGTTTGATGCCACTGTCGGCCAGCTCAATCTCGAAGCGGGCGCAATCGTCAGCCCAGGAACACCGGTACTCACCGTCTTCGAGCAAGCTCTCGCGCAAGTGCGTGTTGGCGTGCCGCAGCGTCTGGCATCTGGGCTGAAGGCAGGCCAGGAACTCACCTTGATGATTGCCGATCGCCAATTGCCTGCCCGATTGGTTCGATTGCGCCCCGACCTGAATGCACAGACTCAAACGGTTTCCGCAATCGTCGAATTTAGCCGTGAAGCCTTGGCTGATGGCAACTCTGCGCTATCGACCTCATTGCTTTTTGGTCAGACGGCGCAACTGCAGATGAATGACCGGGTTGAGGCCAACGGTTTCTGGATTCCATTGACCGCACTGCGTGAGGGTCAACGCGGCCTGTGGACGATGACCACGCTGACACCAGACCCCCGCGACGACGAGTTGTACCAAGTTGGCAGCTCTGCCGTCGAAGTGTTGCATGCCGACGGCGATCGGGCATTTGTCCGTGGTGGCCCTGAGGATGGTGCGCTGTATGTCACAACAGGCCTGCATCGATTAAGCCGCGGCGAGAGGGTTCGCATTGAGCAAGTTGACGGTGTCAAGCCATCTGCGGAGCGCTCATGAGTGACTCGTCTGTTAACCCAGCAATGAAGAACGGTCGCAATCAGGAAACGCCACCGGGTCGTCGTGCGTGGTCGTCACTGTTTTTTGAAACGCCCAGGCTCACTGCGCTGGCGATGCTGGTGATCATCGCCGCGGGCCTATCTGCTTTCTTGTCTATCGGCCGGCAGGAAGATCCGCCGATCACCAATCTCTTTGCAACGATTAAAACCGTCTTTCCAGGTGCGGATCCGGCCAGAGTGGAAGCCCTGGTCTCAGAACCGATTGAAAGGTCGCTTCGGGAACTGGCGGAAGTCAATGAGATTCGATCCACGTCTTCTACAGGCATCTCAATCATCTCGGTTGAGTTGCAAGAGACGCTAGAAGATGAGGCACTTGAACCGGTCTGGGCTGAGATTCGCGACAAACTCGGCGAGGTCCAGCGCAGCCTGCCGGCGGGTGCCTTTCCGCCTGATTTCAGCAACAACGAGGCCGGTGCCTATGCGGCTATCAGTGTGATCACTGCGCAGGGTGCGCCTGTAGAACCGGCGCTTTTCAAACGCTATGCAACTGTGCTTGCTGACTCACTGCGCGGTATTCCGGGAACAAAGCTCGTTCGCATAACCGGCGCTGTAGAAGAAGAAGTCAGCGTACAGGTTGATCCGCTGGCGTTGTCCGCTCTCGGTCTCAACACGCGCGCCCTGGCCAACCGGATTGCGCAAGCCGATGCGAAGGTGCGCGCCGGACGACTGCGCGGCGAGGCCAATGACCTTCTGATAGAAGTTCAGGGTGAATTTGAATCGCTTGCGAGGCTCGGGCAAATTCCCATCGCCGTCGGCCGGGACGGTGCTACAACACGCTTGCAAGACATCGCGAGCATTACAAAGCGCTACGTAGAGCCGCGAGAGTCAGGGGCGTTCTTTAACGATGAACGAGCAGTGATGGTCGCTGCGCGAGCGGGAGACGGACTGCAGATTGATCGCTGGGCCCAACAGGTGCGCGACGAGATGGCACTCTTTGAAGCCAGCCTGCCAGATAATTTACGCCACCAGCAGATCTTCGATCAGAGCGAATATACCGCTGCTCGGCTAACCGAAGTCGCGACCAATATGTTGATTGGCGTGAGCCTTGTGGTGCTGGTGCTGTTGCTCACGCTTGGATTGCGTGCGGCCGCAATCGTGGCCTTGGTTTTGCCATTAGTTAGCTTGGCATCCTTGGCAACGCTGAATTTCATGGGGCTTTCCATCCAACAGATGTCGGTCACGGGTCTGATTGTCGCGCTGGGTTTGCTGGTTGATGCCGCAATCGTAATGACCGATGAAGTTGGGCGGGCGCTCGCGCGTGGTGCGAGTCGGCTCGAGGCTGTACGAACTTCGGTTGGGCGTCTGACCGGTCCGCTCATTGCCTCGACTCTGACCACCGCGCTAGCGTTCATGCCAATGGTTCTACTACCTGGACCGGCCGGAGATTTCGTCGGATCAATCGCGATCTCGGTGATCGTGATGCTCGTGTGGTCTCTGCTCATTGCACTAACGCTGACCCCTGCGCTTGCAGGCTGGACGTTGCCAAACAGTGTTGAGGGTCGGTCATGGTTGTCCGTCGGGATTCGATGGCAGTGGTTGGGACGCTTGTTTGCTGCCACGCTACGCTGGTCCATGCGTCACCGGTTCAATGCCATATTGTTTGCGCTGGTCTTGCCGGTGATGGGTTTTCTGTCTTTTCCAACCCTGACGGCACAGTTCTTTCCCGGTGTGGATCGCGATCAGTTTTACATTGATGTCGAAATGCCTACTGGTTCTTCCTTGGCAAGCACCGAGCAGATCGTGTCGCAGATCAACCGTGACCTGCGGGGCCGGGACGAGATCGTCAATGTTGCGTGGGTGACAGGTAAGAGCGCGCCGGCTTTTTACTACAACATGCAGGCCGACAGAGATAAAGCGCTGACTTACGCCCAAGCGCTCGTCACCACCGACTCTCCAAAGGCTACAGCCAGCCTGGTACCACGACTGCAACGGGAGATGCGAGCCCGCTATCCCCAGGCCAGCGTGCTGGTTCGTGATTTAGTGCAGGGCCCGCCGGTGAACGCACCGGTTGAGTTGCGGCTCGTGTCATCCAATCTAGAACAACTAAGAGAATCAGGGGAGTTGTTGCGACAAGTCATGGCGACGGTGCCTGAGATCGACATTACGCGCGGCTCGCTTGATGGCGGAGCGCCCAAGCTGAGCTTTGAAGTTGATGAAGACAAAGCCAACCAGATAGGGATGAGCCTGACCGAGGTGGCGGGACAACTCGAGGCAGCCCTTGAGGGCGCAACGGCGGGCGCCTTGGTTGAAAGTACCGAGACTCTACCGGTTCGCGTCAGAGTTGACGGACAACGACGGGCCGACTACTCGTTCATACAAGACTTCGAATTAGTACCTACCAATAGCGCTACAGTGCCGGGACAGCAGCCGGCTGGGGCAATACCGTTGTCTGCGCTAGCCCGGTTGGAACTCGTGCCAGCACAGAGTGAAATCAAGCGACGCAATGGCGAGCGGATCAACACGATCCAAGGCTTTGTGCAGTACGGCGTTTTACCTGAGGAGGCATTGAAATCAGTACTTGCCGCTATTGACGACCAAGGTGTTGAGTTACCAGCTGATGTGCGCCTCGAGTTTGGCGGTGATTCCGACGCCCGAAGCAACACGGTCAACAATTTATTGGCGCCGCTGGGTTTGATCATTACCTTGTCGATCGCGACCATCGTGTTGGTTTTCAATTCGTTCAGGCTGACAGTTGTCACGGTGGTGGTGGCAGGATTGTCCGCAGGGCTCAGTATGCTTAGCCTCGCCGTTTTTCAATATCCGTTTGGCGTAACCGCGATCATTGGGGTTATCGGGTCGATTGGCGTTTCGATCAATGCGGCCATCATTATCCTGACGGCCTTGCAGGCCGACGAGCATGCCAATGCAGGGGACCCTGACGCTATTGTTGGCGTTGTGCTTAGCTGTAGCCGACACATTGTTTCCACCACGATCACGACGTTCGGCGGTTTCTTGCCACTCATTCTGGCCGGGGGAGGATTTTGGCCGCCGTTTGCGATGTCAGTGGCCGGTGGCGTGTTGCTGTCTACGCTCGTGTCGTTTTACTTCACACCGCCTGCATTTGCGCTCGTGACGCGGCGCCAGCGGCAAGCACTCGCCCATCCGGGCGGCTCAGGGGCAGTGCAGACCACCCAGATGGGTTGATCTGGAAAATTCATTTGGGTTAATTGACTCAAATTCGGCTCAAAATCCGTAAGTGGTTGTTTTAACAATCTTAATAACCGTTACACTGCCACCTACGGACGAATGGGCGATTGAAACGTCAATTCGGCCATCGTGACGGCGCCAGGCTGGCTGAACTGTCAGCTTCCGTTAAATTTGTCGAAACCAACCCAATAGGGTGAACCTGTCACCGTGTCGGTGCGACCAATCTCATGAAGAAACCCGCTGAACTGTCGCTTGAAGACGCCCAGGCCCTGCTCAAACGCATGGCCGGCGGTGACGAGTCGGCACTTCGCGAACTCCATGACACGTATGCCCGAAGGATATTTCTCTTTGCAATGTCCCGGCTGCGAAACGAAGAGGCCGCTGAGACCGTGATGATCGACACGCTATATGAAGTCTGGAAGCACCCAGACCGCTTTCGGGGCGAGTCCCGTTTTTCAACTTGGATGCTTGGCATTGCCAAGTACAAAGTGCTTAGCGCTTTCCGCGCGGCCGGAGAGGCGCACGAGGATGTCGACGACTATGCAGACCGGATCGAAGATCCGAATGCTGATGTCACTGCAGACATTGAAGCCCAGGAAGAAAACGTCTTCCTGCGTGAATGTATTGAGGCGCTCAATGATGCCCAGCGAGAGTGTATTCAGCTGGTATTTTTTGAGGGACTCGCACTGACGGAAATAGCCGAAGTGCAGGCAGTGCCGGAAGGCACGGTCAAAACCCGTTTGTTCCACGCGCGCAAGAATCTCAAGACTTGCGTACAAGATAAAATTGCTGGTGAATAAGGAGGCAGCCATGAGCAACACGACGCCACGCTCGCCCCTGAATCGGGACACTGATTCGCTGGCTGAAGCAACGCCCTGGTACCTGAACGACACGCTTACGGACGAAGACCGTGCGTGGCTTGAGCAGGAGATGGAAAACGACGCTGGTCTAGCCAATGCGGTGAAGTTCGACGAGCAGATTGCGGCGAGCCTGCAGGCCCGCGCTGAGGAAGTACCCGCCAACATTGGCTGGGAAAAACTTCTCAAGCGTGCTCGGGCTGATCAGGCTGCCCCGGTTGCTGTTCAACAGTCAGGCATAGGCGACAAAATCGGTAGCTTCTTCAACAGCTTGTTCTCGCCACGTATGGGCGCGGTCATGGCTGCGCTGGTGGTTGTACAAGCTGGCGTCATTAGCTACTTGTCGGACGGCGGCCCTGCGCCGGCTGAATACCGTTCTGTTGGCACGATAGCGCCTAAGCCCGTCATCCGCGCGATCCTGACAGAGTCTGTCACTGAGAAGCAGTTGCGCTCATCTCTTGCCGCTAACGGCGTCAGTATTGTTGCCGGGCCTACTCAGCTTGGCGAGTATCTACTCACCGCGCCCAAAGGCAGCGACCTCAAGGTCGTCGGCGGAGAACTTGAGCAAGCCGGTGTTGTGACATCGTTCTCGCTCGATACCTACGTCCCGGGGCAATGACGACATGGCCAGGTTGCCGCGAGTAATTGAAGGAGAGTTGCCGGTGCGATTGTCGCAAACGAGCCAGCTCCCCTCGAGCGCGCGCCGGCTTCTGGTCAGCGCCGGTCTCACTGTTCCGCTTGCGGCCATGCTGCCTGCCCGGGCTAATGCTCAGCCAGCCGCCGCAAGAACGGCATTGGTCATTGGTAATGCAGACTATCCGTTGGCGCCGTTGCGTAACCCTGTCAATGATGCGCGCCTTGTGGCCGCGACCTTGCAGGACATCGGTTTTGAAGTTGGCTTGCTAGAGAACGGCACCCTTGAAGAAATGGTGGCCGGTGTGCGTCAGTGGATGATTCGCAGCCAGGACGCGCAGGTGAGGGCGTTCTACTTTGCCGGTCATGGCACTCAGTATCAGGGGCAGAATTTTCTGGTGCCAGTCGACCTCAGTATTAAGTCAGAGGAGCAGATCAAGCGCGGCGCTTTGCAGTTGTCTGCGGTTGTGCAGAGTCTGTCCGCCCAGGCGAGTGGCGTCAATTTCGTGATTGTTGATGCTTGCCGTACAGACCCCACTGCGTTACTGGATCGCCGGGGAAGCCGTACGCGTTCCCTGGAAGATCCGCTCAAGCCAGGTTTTGTGCCAGAAGTCGCGCCACACGGGACAGTGGTTGCGTATTCCACCTCACCAGGCTCTTTGGCGGCTGATGGCGTCGATTCAGACAACAGCGTGTTTACCCAGGCTCTTGCTTCACAATTGCGCGAGCCGGGCATACCCGTCGAATCACTTTTTAAGCGGGTTCGAATGTCGGTCATGAGAGCCACGCGCAACGCTCAGATTCCTTGGGAACAAAGCTCGCTTGTTGGAGACTTTTGTTTTCTGCCGGGTGCCAACGGACAGTGCGGTAGATAGTCTGTTAGCGGCAGGTTCAGCCCTTGCGATACCATCAATTATCGATGACAACCGGGCTCGCCTCAGGGGCGACACACATTCATGATTCAACACGATCTGCATGGCGACAAAGGGCCGTGGCTAGTATTTGTTCACGGTCTGACTTGTGACGCAACAGACTGGAAATATCAGATTGAGGCGTTTAAAAACACCCACCGCTGCTTAAGCGTTGACTTACGGGGGCATGGTCGCTCGGCCGGTCTGCCCGGACCATACGATCAGGAAACCCTGGCCGCAGATGTAGTCGCACTCATCCATGAGCTGTCGATTGATCAGGCGGTGTTGGTTGGTCACAGCATGGGCACCCGGGCCATTACGGCTGCCGCATTGCAGGCGCCTCAGCGGGTGGCTGGTCTCGTGTTTGTAGATGGCAGCAAGCAGGGTGCCGGTGATCCGGTTGAAGCGCGTAACGGCGTTTTGGCCTTGTTGGGCGAC
Source organism: Burkholderiaceae bacterium (assembly GCA_045106815.1). Taxonomy (GTDB): domain Bacteria; phylum Pseudomonadota; class Gammaproteobacteria; order Burkholderiales; family Burkholderiaceae_E; genus JAUIAI01. Next base: position 20,324 of record JBGCFG010000031.1, read on the forward strand.
GCTGAAAAGGCCAAGCCGTTTGTGAACAAGATGTTTTCCATGATGTTCACCGACAAGAGTAACCCGGACGAGCAAAAAACAATCACCGCGCGCGCGGAGTCAATTCCGTTTGCAATTTTTAGTCACCTCATGAGTCATATGGCGGCATGGGACGCTGGCAGAATGCAAGTGGCGTTCGAACAATTGTCGATACCGGTGGGTGTGATTCAAAGCACGAGTGTGACGCCAGAAAGAAACCGTTTGTGCCTAAAACCGGGCGAAACGACGCCCTACCTGGATCTGATTCGCCAGTCCATCAAAGACGTCGTCGTCGAAGTGACGGACAACGTTGGTCACTTCTCGCAACTTGATGCACCCGATGACGTGAACCGCATGATTGCGTCAATTGCGGCCCGAGCGCTCGAGTGGTGATGGAGATGAGGTGGCAGCGGGTTAAGCAGGCGGGCGAATCAGAACCGGTTCGCTCATGGCAGAAAACGTCTGGCCGTCATCCAGCGTGATGGTGAATGTGAACCGATGAGATTCAGTCGAAGTCGGCTGTAGCTGGGTCGAGTTCTCAGCAGACGCACTAACGATGTAGGCAAAGAACGCGGTCTCTGGTTCCGGACTGCCAAAGCTGCTTAGGGCAGTTTGGGGCGGCACGTCAGAGCTGTGGTCGCTGGTGAGTGCGCGGTCGTCCCCTTCAATGACGAATGCGGCAGCGAGTGATCTCCCAGCATCAAATCCAGCGCCCATCGAAGCGTCACTCGTCAGTTCTGCGTTTGATATTTTTGAGCTGAACTTTGGCGGCACGAATGGAGGTGAGCAAGCGTGGGCCGATGGCAGTAACCATGAAAGGTCATGCCACTGCTCAAGGCGCTTAGTCTGACTAGGGAAGGTATATTGCAGTTGAACGTCAAAGACTAATTCTGCAGGCATGACTTCGGTTGATGGGTCGATACGTAAGCTTGGTTGACCGACAGCGCGTTGGCTTACCCAAAGAGGGAGAATGCCCGTCACGATGACTTCGCCTTGGTCAGTGGCTTTGCTACTGATGCCTCCACCTGAGCCAGCGCACGGGTAGCGATCGTTACCACCGCATGCGGCGGCTGTCAGTCCAAGTATGATGGTGGCAATTAGACGAAAGCTGATGCCACCGACACTTCTGCTACCTCTGACACCTCGATTTGATGACATATCACCGTACTCCGAGACCCAAAGCTTTGCCTAACTGGCAGTCTATGCGCTCGGCGTTTGGTGTCCATCGCCCGTATTCGGGATCGGGCGACGGCGACGATCGCGCTAGCTTGGCAATGGTAAAAAGTAGGGGCCGGTGTAGTTGTTGAGTGGGCTGACGCGACGCAGTATCCGACTCGTACCCGTTTGCCCGTTAGAGCAGTTTCGAGGTCCATTGAAGCGCTGCCCGGGGTCATAGCAATTCTCAACCCATAACTGGATAAGAT
>JBGCFG010000032.1:0-21266 GCA_045106815.1 Burkholderiaceae bacterium
GACAGACTTGCCATCGGCGAACCGAAGCACGACTGACACAAACGCCTGCGGCGCATGAGTCAACGTAATCAGCCCAAACCGGAATGGCAATCGCAAGCGAACCGGCCATTCAGTCAATGAGACTGATTCAACCTTAAAGAGAGGTGCCGTGGCGGAGTAATTCATGGTGACCTTGTAGAAAAAAAGCCGGGGGAGAGCGTTAACTATCCCATGACACCTGTGCGAAGAAGTGGTGACACAACCTCGAAAGCTTGAGAAACCGGACAGGTGTCACGTGATCTTCCGCTTGAGCGAGTGGTCGTAGGGCAGGGCGGGTGAGACAAAATCGGTTTCATTGCTCACGTAGTGCAAGGCGCAGGCTCGGCGCCAGTGGTTAGAGTGATTTGGGCCACTCTGATGAAATGTGTTGCCGTGGTGTAGCGAGATGCCGCCCTTGGGCACTGGCGCGGGTGTCATTTTCTGACTCGCCAGCACCTCTGCTTCAAGTTGAAGATTGAAGGGCTCGTCTGGCGGTGAAATATGATCGTAGACTGGGCCCTTGTTCGTGCCCTCACCAAAGTACATGCAACCGTTTTCAACGGTGGCCTCATCAAGCGCAATCCAGGCGGTAAGCACACCCTCCAGATTGTTCGGGCCGAAGTAGTAGTTGTCCTGATGGGCAGGCTTCGGGCTACCACCTTCGGGTGGTTTGAAGAAAATCTGGCTGAAGTAGACGCTGACACCGGGCCCCAGAATTGACTCAACAATACTCACCAGTTTCGAATCGCGAGACAACCCAATAACTGAGTCGCGCACCGCATGAGGGTTGTCGAGTTTGCGCAAGACAGTCCCGCTTTTGACACCACTATCGATGTACCAGGCACGCTGATCTGCTGGCAGATCGTTTAGGAAACTCTCGCCCCAGGCATGAATGTCGGCAACCACCTCATCTACCCGCGGGATTTCAAAAACGGCCGGGACGGTTAGGTGGCCAACTCGACGGTAGTCATCGATCTGGGAAGATGTCAGTGACATCTGAGTCTCCATGTTTTGAGGCTAAAACCAGCTTGCCAAACCACTGAAAGACAGCTTTTAACCAGTTCGTTAATACTTTATGGCTTGATGAGCCAAGTGTCAACGAAGGTTTCTGCTTTGAATGGGATCGTTATGGCTGACAGGCCATTAATGGCGCGTTTTAGCCGGTGAATCAGCGCACGAGGTATCCCAGCACCAGATCATTCATATGGGATAGGCGCTCTAGACGAGCTTTGGGCTTTAGCAATTTTCTGTCGAAAATAGTGCCCAATGTGTGTTGGTTGCTGATGTAAAAATACGAAAGGCCGGCAATCGAGATGTATAGCTGCACTGGGTCGACGCCATTCCGAAATACGCCTTCTTTGACGCCGCGGCGCAAGACAGAGTCGATCATGGCCACGAATGGTGAATGCAGGGTTCGCACTTTGGTTGACTGCTTTAGATGCCGCGCTTCATGCAGGTTCGCCGTGTTGAGCAGTGACAAGAATTCCGGGTGCTCTAGATAATAAGTCCAGGTAAACGCAATCAACCGCCTCACTGCTTCGATCGAGTCCACTTCACCGAGACTGAGCTTGGTCTCCGCAGAACGAATCGACTCATATGTGGCCTCCAGCACTGCCTGAAACAGGCCGTCCTTGTGATCAAAGTAGTAGTACAGCATTCGCTTGTTCACCCCGGCGGCCTCGGCTATCTCGTCAACCCGAGCGCCGCCCAGCCCTTTGCTGGCAAATTCGGCTGTGGCTGCTTTTAGAATGATTCTTTTGGTCGCTTCGGGGTCGCGGTCAGTTGCTTGTCTTTTCTTCGGAGATATAGGTGACTTCATCGCAATTTCCCCAGAGCTGATGATGCGGGGTCAGGGTTTTTCTGCCTATGATCTTCCCACAACTATCTGCAGAGTCGATTCAACGGGCACAGGGGACTAAAAATGGCGGCTGACAATTCGCGCCCGGGAGACTTCGATCAAGCGGAGCAGCCGTACGATTTGTGCATTGTTGGCGCTGGCATCGCCGGCCTAAATGCGCTGTTTGTCGCGACGCAATACCTGCCGAAAACCGCGCGGGTCGCGCTCATTGACCGCCACGCCACTAGCGGTGGCATGTGGAATACAGCCTACCCCTATGTGAGGCTGCACCAACCCCACCCGATGTTCACTGTTGGCAACATGAAATGGCAGTGGAATAAGCCCAAAGACTATCTGGCGACGCGTGACGAGGTACTGGTACATCTTGAGTACTGTTTGGCGCAGTTACGTCAGCGCGTGCGTCTAACAGAACTCTACGGGCACAGTGTTGTCGAGGTTGAAGAAGTGCTCGGCGAGAAGGAATTCAACGTAAAACTTACGGCAACACAACTGGATGAACCTAATGGGTTGATACACATCACAAGCAAGAAGTTGATCGAAGCAAGTGGCTTTGATGTCCCTCAACCCTCCGCGCTAAGTATCAGCAGCCAGCAAGTTCATTCTGTAGCACCGCAGGACCTCGATATGACCGATAGCAAAGCGCCGGTCTATGTTGTTGGTGGCGGCAAAACGGGCATGGATACTGTCCTGGAAGTGTTGCGCCGTTCGCCCGAGTGCGAAGTCTCGTTGATTAACGGACGCGGAACGGTCTACGTCAAGCGTGAGATCTTCGCCCCCAAAGGGCTCAAAAACTGGCGCCAAGGCGTTTTGCTGAGCCGATGCCTTGAAGATTTGGCACTGCGCTATAACGGCAAAAACGCTGAAGAGACTTTTGAATACTTTCGCCAGACATACTCTGTCGAGCCAACCCCCAATGGTGACCATAATCTGTTTGGCTTTATGTCGGAAGAAGAGTCTAATGAGATTGCCGCGGGCCTAACGAGCACTCACCCCGAGTATCTTGTTGATGTCCGCGATACTGACGATGGGCCGCAGATGGTATTCAAGAGCGGCAAAACCCTGTCTATAGCGCCTGGCAGTACGGTCGTGAACTGTACAGGCCATCTGTACCGGGAATCAAAACCCATGCAGCCGTATCTCTCAGCGTATGGCAATGTTTTGAGAGTCAATACGCGTTCGGCAATCCATTTTCTCACGACCGTCTCGGCCTACTTTCTCACTCACATGTTCTATCTGGGGCGCTTGCCGAGCGCCGAGCTATACGCACTAGATTCAGAGGCGCTTTTTCATAAGAACAGAAAAGATTGGCATCTGGCTAGTCTTTCGCTTGGGTTCATTAATCTTATTACCGTGATCGACACCTTGCCATTCAAAGCGCTGGATCAGTGTGGTCAAGATTTGGACCGATGGTTTCCGCTGCATCGGCGAGTCGCGGCACTTTTGAATATCAAAATGAACAAAGCCAAGTATTTCGCGCACTGTCAGGCGTCTCTCGACACCGTCCGCGAGCGCCATCAAATCGCCTGCGGCCCCCTTACCGTGCCACCAGAGAGTTCCGATGGCAAGCTAGACCGTGCCGGGCTACAGTCGGGAGCAGCATAAGGCGCTTTTTTCAGAACGGATTGGCAACAACACCGCCATCCACCCGCAAGGCCGCGCCATTGGTTGCACTCGACGCGGGCGAACAAACATAACAAACCAGGTTGGCAACTTCTTCGGGTGTCGCGTAGCGTTGAATGAGTGATGATGGGCGGCGTTCAGAAAAGGTTCGCTTCTTGAGTTCGTCAACTGTCGTGTTCTGCTCCGTAGCCCGTTTCTCCAGCCGAGCCTGCATGTCTTCGACCCAGGTGGGCCCTGGTAGGACTGAGTTAACGGTTACCTGAGTGCCCCTCGTGGTTTCGGCAGCGCCGCGCGCAATCACCAGCTGGGCCGACTTGCTGAAGCCGTAGTGCACCATTTCCTTAGGTACGACAACGCCTGACTCGCTCGAGATGAACACGACACGGCCCCAGGTGTTGGCGTCTAACATTCCCTTCAGGTAGTGCCGGGTCAGACGGACACCGCTCATCACGTTGACATCCATCATGGTTTGCCAATCGTCATCGGTGATTTCAAAGAATGGCTTGGGTGTGTAGATGCCAACGTTGTTGACCAGAATGTCTACAGCGGGCACTTGCTCGATCAATGCATCACAACCTGCTGCACTGGCCAGATCGGCATTGACGGTCCTTAGGTCAGCCTTTGGGGTCTTAGTCCGGATGCTGGTAACCGCCTTTTCGGTGTCGTTAGCGGCGCGTCCATGGATGATGACTTCTGCGCCCATCGCAGCGAGGCCTTTGGCGCTCGCCAGCCCGATGCCGCGGGTAGATCCTGTTACAAGTGCGACTTTGCCTCGCAGACTGAGTTGTTCGCTTGTCATTTCAATCACTCATGAGTATCAGTAGATCTGCTTAGGTTACCAGTGGCCGAATGATGCGGTGCAGCGCCCGAGACGCCGCTATGCCATTAACATAGGCACGCATACAAGCAGTCCAAACCACGACAAAAACAGCGATTTACTTTCCGGTCACCTACTATGACTAATCAGGAAGCAGAGCTGGGTCAACGCATACAAGATTACCGCCCCCTAACTGATCGCCTGTTGGGTGCTATGGGCGGCGCTATTGTCGGGCAGCAGGATTTGCTCAGGCATTTGTTGGTGGGCTTGTTTGCCAACGGTCATATTCTGCTTGAGGGCGTGCCAGGTCTTGCTAAAACCCGCGCAATGCTCGCATTGGCTCAGGCAATCGGCGTGAGCTATCAGCGCGTTCAGTTCACGCCTGATTTGTTGCCGGCCGATCTCGTTGGAACTCAGATATACCACCCGCAAAGTGGTGAGTTTCGAACCCGCAAGGGGCCGATCTTCGCGAATGTTGTCCTGGCGGATGAAATCAATCGCGCACCGGCGAAGGTGCAAAGTGCTCTGCTGGAGGCCATGCAGGAGCGCCAGGTGACGATTGGTGAAGAAACGCTGCTGCTGCCCAGGCCCTTCATGGTGCTGGCGACCATGAACCCCCTTGAGCAGGACGGCACGTTCCCGCTACCAGAGGCCCAGGTCGATCGATTCATGCTGAAGTTGACGGTCGACTATCCCACCCGCGACGAAGAGCTACGCATACTCGAGATGATGGCTCATACCCAGGCTGATGAGCCAATCGCTTCGGTTGCCAGCGCGGTCGATGTGTTAGCCGCTCGCGAATTGATTGACAGTATTTTGATTGATGAAAGAGTCAAGCAATACATTGTCGATCTGGTGTTTGCAACGCGCGAGCCAGCCGCTGCCGGTCTTGATATTGGCCCCTATATTGCCTATGGCGCATCGCCGCGCGCATCTATCTACCTGGCCTTGGCCGCTAAGGCGCACGCCTTCATTGAAGGGCGTGCATTTGTGTTGCCCGATGATGTCAAAGCGGTTGGTATGGGTGTGCTGCGTCACCGAATCCTGGTGACCTATGATGCTGAGGCTGATGACTTAAGTGCTGAAGATCTCGTACAGCAGATCTTTGACAAAACTTCGGTCCCCTGAGATTTTTAGCGATTTATGCGGCAGAAACTAAGCGGCAGATAAAAGTGTGCTGACATCCGAGTTACAACGCCAGATTCGGCAAATAAGGCTAAAGGCTCGACACTTGGTCGATGGACCTTTCGCGGGCGACTACCTGAGTATTTTCAAAGGGCGGGGCACTGAGTTTTCGGAGGTGCGTGAGTATGAGGCGGGTGATGATGTCCGATCAATCGATTGGAAAGTCACTGCCCGGCTCGGCACGCCGTATGTGAAGCGCTACATTGAAGAGCGCGAGTTAACCGTCATGCTGTTAGCAGATGTGAGCGCATCTACTGAGTTTTCGACTCATCAACGGCAAAAACGCCAGATTATTGCCGAGCTTTCCACAGTGCTTGGGCTAAACGCGATTCGTCACAACAACCGGGTTGGGTTGCTGATGTTCAGCGACCGAATTGAAGCTTATGTGGCACCGGCGAAAGGGCGAGTCCAGACGACACGGATTCTCGCCGCGCTATTTAGTGCGCAGGCTCGGCAAGTCGGCACCAATATTTCTCTTGCTTTGGAAACGCTGGCCAAGAGAGTGCCCCAGCGCACGATGTGTTTCGTAATCTCTGATTTTCATGACCCTGGCTATGAAAAGGCGATGCGAAGCCTGCGCAAACGACATGCTTTGATCCCCGTCTGTATCAGCGACGCGGCTGAGGAGCAATGGCCTGACATTGGGCTTGCCACGCTGCGGGATCTTGAAACGGGTGAGCAGGTCATGATCGATAGCTCTGATGCTTCTTTTCAAAGTGCCTATAGGGCCCGGCACCAAGATCTACAGGCGGCGCGGCGCCAGGTATTCAAGCGTCTGTCTTTGGGCAGCATCGATATCGAAACCTCACAGTCGTTCGTGGGGCCCGTAAAGCGCTATTTCCGACGCCGGGCAATCGGCCGATGAGAGTTTTGCTTGCCTTAATCGTTTGCCTTGTCACAGCGATGTCGATGGCTGGGGCTGAGCAGTCCGCAGTGCAGGGCGCTACCCAGGAAAAAACGCATGCGGGTGCCAGCCTGGTACTCACGGTTGATAAGACCAAGATTGGCATTGCCGAGCGCCTGCGCTATCTATTAGTCGTTGAAGCCGATGCCAGTTTGACGGCAGATTTCGATGGGATTGGTGAAACCCTCGGTTCGTTTCAGGTGGTTGAGCGCAACCCGTTTGGGCCAATTGCGCTACCGGAGAACCGTTTACGTTGGCAGCGTGAATATGTGCTGCTGCCTACAGACACAGGGGCTTCGGAGGTGCCTGCGCTGTCGGTTGCCTTTGTCCCACCAAGAGCGACTTGCTTGAGCGCTGATGACTGCGAACTCAGTGCTCATGGTCGCCGCAGTACTGACTTCCGTCCGGTTCAACCAATTTTTACGCTCACAACTGATGCGCTAAGCATTCAGGTCGATACGGTGCTCCCAGCAGATGTCGATTTGACAAGGCCACGCGATGTTCTAGCGCCCGTGTCGCTGGCTCAGTCACAAGCGACCACAAGTGCCGGAGGCAAGTGGGGCTGGGTGGCAGCTGCGATTGCTACGATGATGCTGGCGGCTTTCGGGCATTTGCGAAAACGCTCAACAGGGTCAGACATTGACCGCTCGGTGATTGCAGCGCCTGATCCGGCGGCTCTGGCGTTAAGCGCACTCGACCGACTGAGGAACGAGAAGCTTCCGCGTGATGGTAAACATGATGAACACTGCTCCCGCTTGAGCGACATATTGCGCGATTATGTACACGACGGCTTTAACATCCCGGCTCATGAACTCACGACGGGGGAATTGAGTCGCGCGGTCAGTCAACACACGGCACTTCGCGCCGAGCAAGGGAATCTGGATCGCGTACTGAGCAGGATGGATCTTGCCCGGTTCGGGCATGAGTACCCCGAGCCGGACCTAAGTCTTAACCTGGTCGCGCAAGCTGAAGACTTTGTACGAGCCAGTGCATTGGGAAGAACCTCATGACGGCGTTTCGATTTGCCAATCCAGAGTTCTTGCTGCTGCTGGTCTTGTTGCCGTTGCTGGCCTTGTGGTTGTATCGAAAACGATCAGTGCTGGCGCTTGCTCATCCTGACTTAACCGGTTTTCAGTTGGCAATCAAACAGACCCGGCGCGTCAAATGGGCAAAGAAGTTGCCGTGGTTGCGATTTCTTGCGCTCGCGCTGTGCGTACTGGCACTGTCAAGACCGCAATGGGGGTTCGAAGCTACCAAGACACATCGAGAAGGCATAGCCATTGCAATGGCGGTTGATGTCTCAAGCAGTATGGGTGCGCAGGATTTAATGCTCGATGAGCGGCGTAGCGATCGCCTCTCGGTCGTTAAGCACACCTTTAACGCGTTCATGTCTGGCGATGATCAATCTTTGCCTGGCCGGGACGGAGACTTAATCGGCTTAGTCACGTTTGCTCGGTATAGCGATGTGAGGAGTCCGCCAACCCTCGATCACCAGGCGCTCACCCGGATGCTCGATGATGTTCGAATTGTGACTCTGTCGGAAGAAGATGGCACGGCCATTGGCGCGGGACTCATGGCCGCCATTGATGGCTTGCGAGAGGTGGGTAATGCCTCGCGCGTGCTTATCTTGCTCACTGATGGGAGCCATAATGCTGGGCAGGTGAGCCCGATGCAGGCCGCGGCGGTGGCCAGAACGCTGGGCATCAAGATCTACGCCATTGGTGCGGGTACGCGCGGCACCGCGATGATGCCCGCGCGCAAGCGTGGTGGTGGAATTGAAATGCGTCCGACGATGGTGTTTATTGACGATGATGGCCTGACCGAACTGGCGGAGCATACGGGCGGACGCTATTTTCGGGCAACGGATGCAAAAGCCTTGGCAGAGATATATCAGGAAATTGACCGTCTTGAAAAAGGGCGGAATACGGCTACCAGCTATCAGGCCTATCGTGAGGTTTTTAGCCCCATTGCCGGGCTCGCGTTGCTGTTGCTGCTCATTGAGGTCTTGATGCGCCACACCTGGCTGCGGGTGGCGACCGCATGATGTCATTCGCCCACCCCGATCGTCTACTCTGGCTGGGGGCTGTCCTCCTGGTCCTGCTGGTGGCGCTTGTCGGTCTTTGGCGTCAGCGGCAGCTGTTACACGCGCAGGGCGGCGCTAATCCGTTCCGACCAACCCTGCGTGAGGGTTTGGTCCGGTCGGGTGTTGGCGCGTTGCTTAGCATCACGGCCTTATCGCTACTGGTACTCGCACTTGCCATGCCTCACTGGGGGCAACAAACACAGAGTTTCAAGCGGCAGGGGCGCGACTTCTTGATACTGCTTGATGTGTCATTGAGTATGCGTGCGCAAGATACCGCGCCCAATCGACTAGGGTCGGCCATCAAGCAGGTTGAAGAGATGGTCGAACTAGTACGCGAGGAAGGTGGACATCGCCTTGGGTTGATTGCCTTTGCTGGCCGTGCGAGCCCATTGGTGCCGATGACCTCAGACTACGCGTTGTTCCTCAATCGGCTCTCGACCGTTGAAAGAACGACTATTCGACGGGGGAGTCAGATAGGGGATGCGCTGCGGCATGCTTTATACGGTTATGGTGCGTTGGCCCATCCGTTTACCGATTTGATAGTCATTAGCGACGGCGAGGATCATGGTAGTGGGCCGGCCGAGGTTGCTCAGGTGGCGGCGCGCCTTGGTGTCACCATCCATGCGATTGGCGTGGGGGATTCGCGAGAGGGGGCTCGCATACCGGTTGCCGAGGGAGATGGGTCGCGCTTCGTATCGCTCAACGGTACAGAGATTATTACGCGCATGCGGCCTGCCACGCTGGTAGAAATTTCTCGTATTACCGGGGGTGAGTTTGTTTCGGCCGGCACTGATAGTGCCGCCTTGTCAGGCTTATACAAAAAGCGCTTGGCTGCGGAGCCACGCCGTCAACTTAGCGTCAAAACCAGTGACGAACCAGTTCAGCGGTTTCAGTGGTTTGTGGGCGCCGCGATGGCACTGTTGGTGCTTGAGATGTTGATCAGTGTTTATCGTCGTCGTGAGTCGGCGACGCTGCCTGCTGGCATCGCCCAACGCGTTGCGAGTATGCTGGGCCTGGTGGTCGCGGCCGCGCTGATGTTTGCCACACCCCACTCAGTGGCTGAGACTGCCAATGTGGAGGATCTCATTGAGCAGGGCAATCAAAAATATCAGACAGGTGACTTTCATGCGGCGGCAGATCACTATGCCGCTGCGCTGGCATTGGCGCCAGAGTCACCAACCGCTTTGTTCAACCTGGCAACAGCACGCTTCAAGTTATATGACTACAGCGCAGCGATTGAGCACTATTCACTGGCCCTACCCATGGCTGATGCTGAGATGCGGCAGGCTATCCAGTACAACCTGGGCGTCGTGAAGCATCAGCAGGCGATAGGGAATATGCTGACCTTTCAGGATGCGCTCGCGCCGCTACAAACCGCCGCCGACTACTACCGAGACAGTCTTGAGAAGGCGCCTTCGTTTGAGGATGCCCGCTACAACCTTGAACTGGCTCACTTGCTTGAGCAAGAGATTCGTCAGCAAAAAGTGCTTGCCCAGGCCAACGCCAAACTCCGTGAGCAGAAAACATCTGACAACAAGGGCCAGGCGGCCAACGAGCCTGGTGACAAACCAACTGATGAAGCACCAGATGAGCAAGCCGAGCAAAAGGAGTCGTCCAACGAGAACCCAAGCGGTGGTGTACCCATGCAGCAAAGCCGCCAGAGTACCCAGGCCAAGAGTTCGCTCGATCAGCAGGGCAAAGAAACTGACATGGATATGGAGGAGGCGATGCGCGAAATTGAGTTGGCCCGCGGCAGAGCCGAGTCGTCAGCAGAGCAACGCCATCAGCGCAGACGGGCTCGCATGCAGGCAGATTCTGTCAGCAAATTCTGGTAGCTGTCGGCGGTACCTGTTTCGCTCGTATAGCCTGCTGGGCACTATTTGGAAACAAACATCGCCTGACACGCTTGCACAGCAAGGTTATGCTCCCGCCCCGTCGCCTCCGTGCTCAACTGAACCTCGCGAACTGACGTGCCACTGGCTTTGGCTTGCAGACCCAGCGCGTCTCGCCAAGCCTTAGCGCGAGGCACATTCGTTTGTGCCAGCGCCAGAGCAATCAGGCTCTCATATTGCATCATTGAGTCAGCGCTGACTTTGCTTGCCAGTTGGTCGGAAGCGCAGAGACAGACGTCACTGTCTCCAAGCGTCTTAAAACAAATAGCCGTTATGGGCGTTAAGCCAGCCTGCGCGTTGACCGCGAAAAAGCCATTTACCGCCACGACAATCGAGGTCAGAAAAAGTGCTTTGCTCAAGCCACCTGATGATTCTCTATCTCGGTTCAACATTGACCTTGGATGTCCAGCCAACAAAACGAACATGTTTAATATTTGCTTCGAGAACGGCTAGCTTTTTGTAGAACTCTACAAAGAAGCTTACTTTGGCTTTACCGTTCTCCGTGTCGAGAACGGTCACAAATGGCGGCAACATGTCTTCGATGTTGTCGTCATCCATGAACACACACTGGCTCTTGAAGTTGGTTTGTAATTCGCGATTAGACTGACCTCCCGTCGTTGCCGCCTGCGTCACCTTTTCATAGTCTTCTGGCGTCTGGCAAACCCAGCTACCGAGCTTGAATGTCATTGCATCGGCGGCTAGTGCCGCGGGCGACGTCAGTGCGAACGCTGCTGCCATCGCGGGGTAGATCCAGATTCGTCCAAACGGTCGTATTGATTTCATTTCCAATTAGCCCCCTTCATTGATTTGGTCTCAATGTAGGCGCCAATCTGAAGCACTTGCTCACCGCTCAAATATTCCTTGTGAGCCGGCATTCGCTTCTCAGGCACGCCTTCAAGCACAATCAGTGCAAACTGACGAAACCCCTGCCAGAACTTCCTCAGGTCTGCGCCATGTTTACCCCAGCGCGGCGAGTAGCCATCCAGCTTGACGCCATGACATTGCTGACACCAGCGAACGTATAGCTTCCGACCGGCTTTGATCGCATCAGCATCGCCGGACATCGGATTACCCGACTCAAGCTTAACGAGTGCCGGCGCCTCGGTTTTAGATTCGGCGCTTGCCAATCCAGTAGCACTTACGCCAACCATAACTAGCGCAACTGACCAAATGTGAGTTGTCTTTCTTAACCTTCCAACATGGGACTTCACGCAATACTCCCCCTCAGATAGACCTTAGCTGAACATCATCGGCATTCTCGACGGCGATGCCACGGGCAAACGCCTGGGCAAGAGCACGGGCACAGCGCTGCTTCGCTGAACCCGCGCTCTTGCTGACCCGTTCAGTTTCAGTTCTTGGGTAACTTATAGACAACGATTGCTGCGCTCTCTTCATAGTTGGGCAGCTTGTCTTTGTAGTGGTCGGCAACCGCGCGGCCAACGTATGAACCATGACCCACCGCCGCAGCGATATATTGCTCGCCGTCGACCGCATAGGAAATGATGCCGCCGTTGTGGCCGGTGCCATTGTTGAACTGCCAGAGCACTTCGCCGGTATCGCTATCCATCGCCTCCAACTGCCCTTCATAAGTGCCATTGAAGAGCAGACCACCAGCCGTCGTTAGCAAGGCTGAATGTGGAATGATGTCGTAGCGCTTCTCCCACTTAATTTTGCCCGTTATCGGTTCGCGAGCAACCAGGCGACCATGCATGGTGTCGTTAGCCGGATGCGTTCCCTTCCAGTCGGCAGCCATAAACACTTGTGCAAATGGCTCAGTGATTCGCTCTTCACTTCCGGCGGTTGGTGTTGCTCCTTCTTTGGGGTTAACGGTTAGCCACATGCACCATTCGTTAACAACTCTGAAGAACAGCTTGCTGTTGGGATCGTAGGAGCCAGAGTTCCAGCTATGGCCGCCGTCAATTGCGGGGCAAACCAGTGTCTTCTCTCCTGCCTTGGGCCACAACATGTTTTCCCATTGACCGGTTTCCTTGTTGAAACCTGATGTCCAGTTTTGGTTCTTCATGGCTGGATAGACATTCAGCGGCTGACCAGACTTGACGTTATGGATGTGCATAAAGCCGTTCTTGCCTGGATGAACCACTTTGTCATCAATAATGACGTACTCGCCTGATGATGCGTCGTAGTCATACGGGTCGCTGGGCGCCTCCTGGAAGTACCACTTCACCTTGCCGGTATCCAGATCAAGCGCAACCGTGGACGAGGTGTATAGGTTTGTGCCCGGCCGGTGTCCATCGACATTAACGTCCATGCACTGGTCACCGCAGTAGTCGTAGTCAGGGTTCGGATTACCAACGCCAATCAGAATCTGATTGTTCTTGTAGTCGACGGTGCCAGGTTGCCACGAGCCGCCGCCACCGTACTTCCAGGAATCTTTACCCCAGGTAGCCAACGCGGCTTCATCACCACGGCCGGTCGTGTGGAAAACCCACTTCGATTCGCCCGTCTTCGGATCAAGACCAAAAATTCTGCCTTCTACCGGGTACTCGCCGCCGTTTTGACCAATGACCAGCAGGTCTGAGCTCACAAATGTGCCTGCACCACTGAAGCCGGCGGAGTCTTTTGAAGAGTCAACGAGTTGCTTTTTCCAGATTTCTTTGCCGGTCATTTCATCAAGAGCGACGACGTGCCCATCTGCTGTGCCGATGTACACCCGTCCATCTCCGATGGTGAGACCACGCGTATGCGCAAAGAATGAGCGTGCAATGACAGCTTCATCTTGCTCGGGCTTGTACACCCATTTACGCTCACCGGTTTTGGCATCCAACGCCCAAACTGTGGATGGTGTGGTGCTGACATACATCATGCCGTTCATGACAATCGGTGTGGATTGCATGCCCATGCGGCCTTCGCCGGGCAGAAACATCCACGCGGCTGACAGTTTGCTGACGTTTTCTTTGTTGATTTGTTTCAGCGGACTGTACCGCCATGCCTGATCGACGGTTCGGTGATAGCTACACCAGTTTTCGTCCGCGCAGTTACGGATATCTTCGGCTGTGGATTTAGCGTGGACGCCGGTCGATCCGAGTAGTCCGACGATGGCGAATGCGCCGGCCGCTAAACCGGTGGTGCTCATAGCAAGTCTCATTGTCTCCCCCTTTAATGGAGTGTTTTGTAAACGCAATTTTCGTGCTCGAGAGCTTCCAAAAAAATCGGCGTTGATCCAAACTAATGAGACAGATCCATCCGATTCTGTAAATCGAGAAACCGTCCAGCCGCTTCAGTCTAATCGCAGCGAATTCGTAAAGTAAATCATTGTCACATTTGGCAGCAGTTCTGTTTACGCCAATAAAAACGCTTGTGCAGTGCGATCCAAGTCTTTTTTGAATACTTTCGAGCAAATTACTTCAATGAAAACGCTATCAATACGATTTCCTACGCTGTTTCGATTGTTCGCGTTCTCACTGCCGATCTTTGTCTCGTGCATCGCAGCATCGGCAAGTGATAGCTCTCGAACGATTAGCGGCGTCGTAACGCTCGATCAATCGATACAAAATCGACTCGCCGATGGCGACAGACTCGTCTTTAAATTGTTTCACCCGGAGAACGGTATTGAGAAAGATCTCACCTACCGGATGTACCGGTCGCCAAAATTTCCCTTCCACTTCGAAGTCGGCCCCAATATCGACATGAGTAAACGCACCAAGTGGCGCAGTTATGCGATTGAGGTCAGCATCGACCGAGACAACAATCCAGGCAAGGTCAGTGCAGGCGAACCGAGCGCATTGAGCGACGGCGTGATCCCGCTGGGTGCTTCAGGTATTGAGTTTGAGTTGAAGTAAGTCTTGATTTTCGGTGCAGAAAACCGTCTCTTTGCGAAGAGATAGCCGCAAGTTCCCTTAGTCTTTAGGTGTCATCGCGCCGCATTGATGAGGGTTTCCCAAATCCCCTATGCTTACGCCCACGGAAAATTGACATTGCATCTGAACAACGAATGGGCAAAAGAGTATTGATGATTGGCGCGACTGGCACGATTGGCCGCGCCACGGTGACCAAGCTGACTGACGCCGGCTATGAGGTCGTCTGCCTGGTTCGTCCCCCCGGACGATCTGGCTCAATGACCCAGGAACCGCGAACGATACCGATGGCCACTGTGAGATTCAGCGACGTTACAGACCCTGGGTCGATTCAACGAGATGCGATCTGCGGTGAGCGATTCGACGTCTTGGTCTCTTGCCTTGCGTCAAGAACGGGCGCGCCCAAAGATGCCTGGAAGATTGACCATAATGCGCATGTGAATGTACTCAATGCAGTAAAGCCGGCCGGTGTGAGTCAGGTTATCTTGCTCTCAGCGATTTGCGTGCAGAAGCCGCTGCTCGAATTTCAACGGGCCAAGCTAGCGTTTGAGAAGGTGTTGACCGAATCTGGCCTGACTTATTCGATTGTTCGACCCACTGCATTCTTTAAATCACTGTCGGGCCAGATAGAGCGGGTGAAAAGGGGCAAGCCGTTTCTGGTGTTTGGTAACGGAGAGCTAACGGCTTGCAAGCCCATTAGTGACGCTGACTTGGGCGCTTACATTGCTGACTGCATCGACAACCCTGCCAGACATAACCGAGTTCTGCCCATTGGCGGCCCAGGAGACGCGATAACACCCCGCCAGCAAGGCGAGCATTTGTTTTCGTTGTTGGGTCAGCCGCCCAAGATAAAGCAGGTGCCGGTTCGGATGCTCGACATCATCATCGCGGTCCTGAGTGCAATTGGCCGTGTCGTCCCGGCAATGGCGGCCAAGGCGGAGCTTGCCCGGATTGGCCGGTACTATGCGACCGAGTCAATGCTGGTGTTTAACAATGAGACGGACCAATACGATGCCGCCGCAACGCCTTCAACAGGCAGCGAGACTCTCTTTGATTACTACGCACAAGTACTGAGTGGCGAGAGTCAGCCAGAGCGTGGTGATCACGCCGTCTTCTAACCCGCTTGATGCCGCCCCCGTAAACCTTTTTTGAACCCATCCAGGCCACCGCGCGACTCACTCTTTTATGGGTAAGTCGAGTGCCGCTGCACCCGCGTTGAGGTGGTTGGCTGCTCGTTTCCCGATACGAATAACGCAATCTTTTTCGGAGTCGAGCAATGGATGGTCCTGCGAGCACCTCTCTGGTCAGAAAAACCGCGCTTGGCGCTGTCGCGCTGGTTGCCGCGTTGACGGCATCAACCGCGGCTCACGCCCAAAGCGGACCGTTCTATCCCATGGTTTGTCGGGGTGGCGGTGATCTGAGGATGAGCGTATCGCAGTTGCAAGACGGGCAGAACGTCATTGAGCTTGCTTTCGAGAAGGCCGCGAGCGCGTATAGCCGGGACACACTAATGCCTGGGCAATGTACGTGGACTGACAGAGCCATCAGTTGGCGTGAGCCGCACAGGATCTTCCATATCACGCCAGCCAGAGTGAACCTGCACATGTGGGCTTCGCAGTTCGACACGATCGGCACCCGCGTAAGTGATCCGCGTACCGGCTGGCCGGTCGAACTGACCCGGCGCTTTATGGAGGTGGCACGTAGTAGTGGCACGTTTACGGTGTGGGCGCGCAAAACGAACTGGGGTTACTTCGAGATCAGCAACGCCAGAGCGGGAGACTAAGATGAAAGCAACTCGTATTAACTCGCTGGCGCTTAGCAGCCAAATGATCCGCCACGGGGCGAAGGCTCTTTTTTGCGTGCTTGGTCTCCTTGCGCTACAACAGGTTGCTTTTGCCCAAACGGCGTATCCACTCGTTTGTCGAGGCGGTGGCCAAATGAAGATGCAACTATCTGCCGGGCCGGTTGCGAATGGCGCTCCTTTTACGGGTAACCGGGTCTACAACATCATTAATCTTTGGTTTGAGCGGGCATCTCAGCGTTATGACTCACGCAATGCGAGTGCTTTGAGGCCTGGTCAGTGTGCCTGGCTTGATCGTGCGGTTAACAGGTTTGAACCCAACAAGATCAACTTTTACACCGAGGTGGCTATCTTTGTAGAATTCAACGCGCGTGGCCGTCATCCACTTCACATGCGCACGAGTGCTACTCAAATGGATGCTCAATCCATGCAAACGCGACGTTTTCTGAGTCTGATGTCATCGACTGAAGTTTTCACCATTATGGCGTGGAATAAGGAAGGGGCCTATTTCCGAGTGGAAGACATTCGTAGCGGTGATCGGTAGTGCGATCGAGGTAATTCAATAGGATAAACGGGCGCCACTAATGGCGCCCGTTTTTGATGGCTGAAGTTAGATCCGAGTGATCGACGTTACCACCAGTTCGTCATTCACCCAACGGCCAGAGACCCTGACGCGGTGGCCCGATCGCAGGTTGGTAATGGCGACTGTGCCGAGTAGTTGATCGTCTACACGAATAGCAACGCCATTCAACCAAAAGCGTCCGTTTGACGCATTGACGCGGTAAGCAACGCCTTCAATTCGGTCAACAACGATCGAACCGCCATCGCGCAGGCGAATTTCATTTGCCACCAGCTGACCACTGCGAACTTCTCCTCTGGCTACTGCCCACGTACCGTTCTGCAGAGCATCGGTACTAGTTTCATCGCCGTTGGCATCGTAGACAGTGGTGGTATCCAGCACTTTCACGCTTACGCCAAAGATCTGCAGGGTTGAATCAGCAGGGTTGGCATTGCGAATGAAACCGGCAATGGTGCGTTGCGGGTTTTGGTCAGGCTCAAAGAAGGTCACCTGAGTAGCGGTGATCTTCTCACCGTTCGGCGCGCCAATGACTCGCAGTAAAACGCCATCTGCCAGATTATCGGCAGTCCCGTTTACAAAGTTAACGTTCTCGCCCGATGCATCAATGGGTACCCCGCGAATCGTGAAGCTTGCCGCGCTGACAAAGTTACGGACAGGGCCAGCAACAGTCGTTGCGTCATCATCGGAGCCGCCTACCCAAACAGCATTGGCTTTGATGAAGCGCTCTCCATCAGCATTGAGTTGCACGATGCCCAGCACCCTGGCGCGTCGGCCATTTGCCAAATCGGCAGGCGTGCCTCTCAGAAAGCGCGCTTCAGAGGCATCAATTCTGGAAACATGGAGCCTGAATGTTACGGCGGTGCTGTCGAGATCACGAATCAGCCCGGCCACTCGTATGCGGCGTCCTTCAATGACCTGGGCGCGCAATACGCGAATGCCACTTGCCTGCAACATGCCCACGCTCGGTTGCGCTGATCCAAAGACGACAACGCCGCGTCCTTCTGCCAGGCTGGCACTGGCTGGCACCACGCGGGGATCGTTCGAATAGTCGACTGTCAGGTTACCGAGTCTGAAGGTCTGGGCGTTTTCATCCAGGTCTCGTACGATGCCCACGATTCTGACGAATGGCTCCGCGTCGGCTGGTCGCACGGCTACCCGCCGCGCCTCAATCACGTCATCTGCATCACGGGTGCCGTGCACAGCCACCCGGGTGCCAACCGTTAGATCGGCTAATCCGGGGGTGCCGCTATAGATCGTGTCTTCTGATACACGCACGCGCTGCCCGGCTGCTGTGAAGCCATCTGATTGCAGGCTCTCAATGCCAGCAATCAGGCTGGTGCGAATCACGATGGTGCGGGCCTGCTCGGCATCAGCCGTGACTTCCACCTGCATGCCAAGTTCAACGTCATCGAGCGAGAGATTGCTGTCGACCCCGGCGGCCGTTTCTTCGGTGACTTGCGCCTCGTCATCTTCGTAGCGGGTGCCGTCAACGATGACGCTGCCAAAGCCAGTGACGCTCCCGAACGAAACTTCTTCAGTGCTCGCGGTATTGCCCGGTTCGGTATTGGTGCCGTCCTCGCCGCCGCCGCAGGCGCTCAGGCCTGCTATGGCAGCGGCCAGAACCGCTTGGAGAAAGTGCTTTTGCATGGGGATGTTCCTTGTCGAGTGATGAATGTCAATTGAGGGAAAATTTCCCTTAAGCGAGAGAATCGCTCTACAAGGTCCATCTTGTCAAGGGAAAAATTCCCTTGTTTTGTATTGTGGGCTGGGCCACAATCTCTATACCGACCAACGAAGACCGCCCATTCCGAACCGTGCCAAGCCGTAAACCTCCTAAATCAGCACCACCGACCGAGGCCACTGATGATCTGGTGCTGGCGCAATCGCTTGAGATGCTCCAGCCGCTTGTTCGTCTGCTCGTCTCTCAAGGCGTTAGCTATTCGGCATTGACCAAAGCGCTTAAAGCTGAGTTTGTGCAGGCCGCTCGCGAGCAACTGAGCGAGGAGGGGGCCAAAGTGACCGATGCAGCGGTGAGCTTGCGCTCAGGGGTGCATCGCAAAGATGTGCGGGTGCTGAATCAACCTTCTGACGACAAAGCGGCTGATTCAACAACTGCCGCATTCAGCAGCGCAGATGCGCCACGCTCTCTGTCTCTTGCCGGACAGGTCTATACGATTTGGACAACCGATGCCCGCTACCTTGATGCGAAAGGTCAGCCGCTGGCATTGCCAGCAACTGGGCCGGCGCCATCATTCGAATCACTTGCGCGCAGTATCAGCACGGACTTGTCGCGGCGGACCATTTTGGATGAATTGGGTCGCTTAGGTTTGGTAAAGGAAGAGGGCGATACAGTGACGCCCATGGCCGCCGCGATGGTGCCTACCAAGCGATTGACCGACACGCTTCACTACCTCAGTGAGAACGTCAAAGATCATCTCAATGCCGGCGTAGCGAACCTGAATGCAGTGGCAGATGAAACAGCGCCGCCGCATCTCGAACACAGCATGATCGCCGCTGGCCTGTCCAATGACTCAATCGAACAACTGGCGAATCTAGCCGGGCAGCTTTGGAAGCCGGTTTTCAATCAATCGGTCGATGCTGCGCGTAAGCGCTACTCATTGGATGAATCGAGCGGTCACACCGGCCGTATTCGTTTTGGCGTTTATGTGTATACCGAGGCGGATGAATCGAAAACGGATTCGCCCAAGCAACGCAATCAGTCTAAACCTGCGGTCAACAAAGCGAACCCGAAGCCGACCAAGACCAAGCCGAAGAAAGCTGGTAAAGCGTCAGGGAAAAAATCATGAAATCAATGCAGATTTTTGCCATTGTCAGCCGCAGGGTTGCGTGTCTGCTCCTGGTTGCACTAGTCGGATGTGGTGGTTCTGGCGTTGGCTCTGGCGGTAGCGGCGTACCCGCCGGTGTTCAGACAGGCACCGTGAACGGCTTCGGTAGTGTGATCGTCGATTCCACCGTTTACGAAGATGAGAACGCGAGCGTTTCAGTAGATTTAGATGGTGAGTCTGCGCCTGCGCTGACACCAGATGATGTTCGCCTGGGTATGCAGATTCGCCTGACCTTTGAGCAAGAGGCGGTTGCTCAAAGCGTAGAAATTAACCCGCAGCTCATAGGACCGGTTGACTCGGTAACAGCGACGGAGATTGTCGTTGCCGGGCAGACCGTTTCGATCGTGGCCAGTGGTGCGCGCCCGACCCTGTTTGCGGGCTTTGACACGCTGTCGGAGCTGAATCAGGGGGACCGGGTAGCGGTCTTTGGCTTGTTTGGTGAGGCTGGTCGACTGTTTGCCACGCGCATTCAAAGTGGTGCCCCTGGACCGGCCACCCTTATCAAAGTGACGGGCACGATTAACTTCATTGGCTTACTCAGACAGGGCATCCGAATTGGGGATCAGGTGTTTGAATTGGACAATGGCACACGTAGTGACGTGGCACCACGAGAACTGCGGGTAGGGGATCTCGTATCGGTGTGGGCGGATACGACCGGCTCGCGCTCACTGCGGGCAAGGCGGCTTGAACTTGAAGAGCCAAGGCCGACGATAGGCTCAGTCAGGCGAACCATCGGGTTTGTCAGGCAGGCCCCAGTGAATGGCGTGGCGGTTATCGGACGCAATCGCATTGATGTGTCTAATGCAAGCTTCCCCATCGGCAGCATTTCCGACCTAACCCCGGGGCGCCTGGTTTTGGTTAGCGGGCAAGTCGAAGACCGCACGCTATCGGCCAGCCTTGTGACCTTCCTCGATTTGAATCGGGAAGGGGATGTCTCGGTTGCCGGCACTGTCAGCGCCCTGATGGCAGGAACCAGTCTTCAGGTGCGCAACACCCGAGTAGACCTCAGGTTGCCAGACTTGCGGTTCACAAACGGAGTCCCGGCTGATCTGATCGATGGGGCGCGAGTGCAGGTGCGCGGGAGTATCGTAAACGGCAGGTTTGTTGCGAGAGAGATCGAGTTTGCGCGCTGACCAACCTGGCCTGACACTGACCTGACCGGTCACTTGCGATAGAGTTGATGCAGGTAGTGATTTCTGTTTTTTAAGGATATGCATCATGACTAAACGCAAAGTGGCTATCGTCACAGGGTCTGCAACCGGCGTAGGCGCCGCAACCGCGTTGGCACTGGCCAAACAAGGCTTTAACGTGGTGGTCAATTACTCCAAGAGCGAGCAAGAAGCGCAGGACACCCAGAAGGCTTGTGAGGCGGCAGGCGCAGACACTTTGCTCATTCGTGGCAATGTGGCCGACGACGACGATTGCAAAGCTATGGTTGATGCTGCAGTTAAGCGTTGGGGGCAGGTGGACACGCTCATTAACAATGCGGGTATCACTACCTTTGTTGGATCAGGCGATTGGGATGCGCTCGACCCTGCCGCATTCCAGCGTATCTTTGATGTCAATGTCTTGGGGACGTTTCAAATGACCCGCGCGTGCGTGCCTCACCTAAAGGCAAGTCGCGGAAGCATCGTGAATGTGTCGTCCATCGCCGGGTCTTTGGGCATGGGATCGTCTGTTCCCTATGTTGCCTCCAAGGGCGCTATCAATTCCATGACGCTGCATTTTGCGCGTGCGCTGGCGCCTGACATTCGCGTCAATGCGGTGTGCCCCGGGTTGATCACCACCCGCTGGTTTGTGGACGGCGTCGGCCAGGACGCCTATGAAAAACTCAAGGCTGGCTACGA
>JBGCFG010000033.1:0-102507 GCA_045106815.1 Burkholderiaceae bacterium
GCAAGATTGGTTAGTCTAGATAGGGGGAGGTAGGGAGAGATAGAGAGGGTAGGCTCGCCGAATCGCCAAGCGACTTAGCAGTGCAGTGAATGGTCGGGGTGAGAGGATTCGAACCTCCGGCCTCTACGTCCCGAACGTAGCGCTCTACCAGGCTAAGCTACACCCCGTATCGGACCATCATTGCATTGGCAGCAAATACACAGACTGCCGTGAATCTGGGCTGTCTAGACGTTCAGGCCGCTGTAAGCGTCAAACCTATCTGTCGCGGTCGATCGAATAGGTCGCGAAGTATAGCAGGGCGTCCCGGTACGCTGAAGCATTGTTGCCCGCTGGCGCAATCGTATCGACCTCATCATGTGCCCGCCGCGCTTCATCAGCCGCTCGGTCGCGTGCGTAATTGAGCGCACCGGTGCGCTCAATTGCCGTCAGTACCGCAGGAAAGTTCTCAGCCGAACCCTCGCTGATCGCTGCGCGTACGAGGTCTCGCTCCGCTGAGTTGCCTTCTGTCATGACGTAAATGAGCGGCAGGGTCGGCTTACCTTCGCGTAGATCGTCGCCAACGCTCTTGCCGATATCCTCACTTGTTCCGGAATAGTCGAGCACATCATCGATAATCTGAAAGGCTGTGCCCAGGTGTCTGCCGTAGGCCGCTGCGGCTTCTTCGCACTTTGGTGAGGCGTCGCATAGGATCGCGCCCAAGCGAGCCGAGGCTTCAAACAACTTGGCTGTTTTGTATTGAATGACTTGCATGTAACGACTCTCGTCTACATCAGGGTCGTTACAGTTGATGAGTTGCAGGACCTCGCCTTCCGCGATGACGTTCGTGGCGTCGGCGAGGACCTTCATGACTCGCATTCGGTCAGTGTCTACCATCATCTGAAATGCGCGCGAGTAGAGAAAGTCCCCTACCAAGACTGAGGCGGCATTGCCAAACCGAGCGTTCGCGGTGTCGCGCCCGCGCCTCAGTACGGATTCGTCCACAACATCGTCGTGTAGCAGGGTAGCGGTATGGATAAACTCGATCACTGCCGCCAACTGGAAGTGATTGCGTTCGCCCCTATAACCAAGCGCCCGTGCCAGCAGCAGCAGCAATACTGGCCGCATACGCTTACCACCGGAGCCGACGATGTAGTCGGCAATAGTGTTCACAAGCGCCACTTCGGAGCGGAGCTGGGTGCGAATCACCTGGTCGACCTCAGCAAGATCGGAGGCCAGGACCGGGAAAAGTTCAGCGGGCTTCATATGGCGAGTATTCTAATCTAAGGCTGCCTTGCTAAGGGGGCTGATTCAAGGCTAGAATCGCGGGTTCTGCTCAGAATTTTCAGGTAGATCTCTTTGAGACGGTTCGGCAGGGTGCTCGGAGACCTGCCAGGATGTTGATGGGGCATTGATGGGGCATTGATGGGTCTTCGGTGGTTCTTTGACCGGTCTGGTGGGCCTGCCCTGATTGGCCTATCTTGAGCAGCACCGATAGCGCTTATCTGCTGGATGAAACTCAGTTGAAAGCAGGGGCGGCCGTACGGACCACGTCCGGCAGGGTTCAGTCAAACAGGTTTAAGACAAACAAGGCTGCTAACACGGGCTTGGTTGACTATAGACGGGCTTGGTTGATTAAAGGTTGACTATAGCCAGACGTTGTAGAGCAGGATCATCTTTCGTATTTACAAGCAGTAATTTTCAAAGCAAGTCGCGTTTTCCTGGCGCTGTCCTCAACCGGGGCCACACAGTGATCATCGCGGTTAGCACTTTATTTTTTGAGGTTCCGAATGTACGCGGTCATAAAAACCGGCGGTAAGCAGTATCGAGTTGCCCCCGGCGAAAAATTGAAAGTAGAACAGATACCGTCGGACATTGGCGCTGTTATCACAATCGACCAGGTATTGGCGGTGGGTGACGGCGATAAGTCCCTCATTGGCGAGCCAACCGTCAATGGAGCGGCCGTATCGGCCACGGTTCTGAACCAGGGTAAACACAAGAAGGTTCGCATCTTCAAGATGCGTCGGCGTAAGCACTATCGTAAGAGCCAGGGCCACCGCCAGACCTTTACCGAACTGTTCGTGAGCAAAATTGAGTCGCCTCTTGGCGCGGCCGAAGCGGATGCCACCGAGGCGATGGCCTACGCGCAATCACGCCGAGACCGTTTGGCTGTTGCGCAGGGTGAAGGAACTGCAGCCTTGGCGGCTGGTTGGGATGCTGCTCGTGGCCGTTCCGCCGATGAGGCGCGCCCGGGTGGCGAGACGCTGACAGCAGTGGCAGATACCGGCGATAGCACGCAAGCAGCGGGTCTGGCGAGCGCAGATGCCAAACCTGACGACCTGACGAAGGTTGAAGGCATTGGTCCCAAGATCGCTGAGCATCTGCAGGCTGCTGGCATTAAGACCTTTGCACAACTGGCTCAGGCGACTCAGGAGCAGCTTCAGAAAGTGCTCGATGACGCTGGCCCTCGCTACTCAATTCATAAGCCTGACACCTGGCCAGAACAGGCAGCTCTTGCGGCGGCAGGCAAGTGGGATGAGCTCGACAAGCTCAAAGACGAACTGGACGGCGGTAAGCGCAACTGATCGGAGAATATCCTCATGGCACATAAAAAAGGCGGCGGCTCTACGCGAAACGGGCGCGATTCAAAGCCCAAGATGCTTGGTGTGAAGGTCTATGGTGGCCAGGTGATTTCTGCAGGCGGCATTATCGTGCGTCAGCGTGGCACCAAGTTTCACCCGGGTAACAACGTTGGCATTGGCAAGGACCACACGCTGTTCGCGTTAAAGGACGGCACTGTCAACTTTGCGGTGAAGGGCCCACTACGTCGTCACATGGTTAACGTAGAGCCGCAGTAAACGCCTCTCATCGGCGGCGACGAAGAACCCCGCCTGGCGGGGTTTTTTCGCATTTAGGCACCTAGAATTATGAAATTCATTGATGAAGCGCAGATTGAAGTTCAGGCCGGTAACGGTGGTAACGGTATCGTGGCGTTTCGTCGCGAGAAATTCATTCCAAAAGGTGGCCCGAGCGGCGGAGACGGTGGTCGTGGTGGCAGCATCTATGCTGTGGCCGAGCGCAACATCAACACCCTGATTGACTACCGCTATGCGCGTCAGCACAAGGCCAAGAACGGCGAGCATGGACGGGGTTCAGATCAGTATGGCGCGGGCGGTGATGATGTCGTTTTGCGCGTGCCCGTCGGTACGGTCATAAAAGACTTAGAAACAGATGAAGTCGTTGCGGATCTGGCCGAGCATGAACAAAAAGTGCTGGTGGCCCAGGGCGGCAAGGGTGGCCTGGGCAATATTCACTTCAAGAGTTCAACCAATCGTGCGCCGCGCGAAAGCACACCTGGTACGCCCGGGCAGGTCAGGCAGCTCCATCTTGAATTGCGGGTCCTTGCCGATGTCGGCTTACTCGGCCATCCCAATGCGGGCAAGTCAACTTTTATTAGCGCGGTCAGCAATGCGCGTCCGAAAGTGGCGGACTATCCGTTTACGACTTTGCATCCGAACCTGGGCGTTGTGCGGGTCGGGCCAGAGCGCAGTTTTGTCGTCGCGGATGTGCCGGGCTTGATCGAAGGAGCTGCGGACGGGGCTGGGCTCGGTCACCAGTTTTTGAAGCACCTGCAGCGCACCAGTGTTTTGCTGCATGTAATTGACATGGCGCCCCTCAATGAAGATACAGACCCAGCACAGGAAGCCCGCGCAATCGTTCGCGAACTACGCGCGTATGACGCGTCGCTGGCTGATAAGCCGCGCTGGTTGCTGCTTAATAAGATGGATATGATTCCGTCCGAAGAACGCGCGGACCGTGTGGCGCAGTTCCTGACAGCCTACCGAGGCAGCGGCAAAGAGGCGCTCGTCGTTGCGGATGAACACGTGTTTGAGATCTCAGCACTAAGCCGCGAGGGTTGCGAGCTGGTTTGCCAGAAGGTGCAGGCAATGCTCGATGCAGGGCAAGACCTTGAGGCAGATGCCCCTGAAGACATCCGCTTTACCCGCGGCTCAGCGGCCGCTGACCAGGCGTGACCTCAGCTTCGGTCAATGACATGACGACCTCCGGGTCTGACACGCTCGCTGCGACTGACCGGCAAGTTGCAGCCCGGCCACTGGTGCCCACCGCCAGGCGCATCGTCATCAAGATTGGATCGACTCTGGTCACGAATGAAGGGCGCGGGCTCGATCCCAATGCAATCACCGCGTTGGCCACCGAAATATCAAGCCTGCGTTCCAAGGGGATTGAAGTTGTGTTGGTGTCTTCTGGCGCTATTGCGGAGGGCACTGTACGACTCGGCCTGGCCAGCCGACCCACTGAGGTGCAGGATTTACAAGCCGCCGCTGCGGTCGGACAGATGGGACTCGCGCAAGTTTATGAGTCCGCGTTTCGGGAGCACGCACTGGGCAGCGCGCAGGTGTTACTGACTCATGATGACTTAAGTGATCGAAAGCGCTACCTGAATGCCCGTGCGACTTTGCTATCGCTTTTAAGGTTTGGTGTCGTCCCGATTGTGAATGAGAATGACACGGTCGTGACCGACGAGATCAAGTTTGGCGATAACGATACGCTCGCTGCGCTGGTGACTAATTTGGTTGAGGCTGATGTGCTGATCATCCTGACTGACCAGGAAGGACTGTACACCGCAGACCCGCGCAAAGACACGCAGGCGGTTCTATTGGGTAGCGTCACAGCCGGCGACCCTCATCTCGACCGCCTGGCTGGCGGCTCGGGTTCCGTTTGGGGCAAGGGCGGTATGCAAACCAAGGTTGCGGCGGCAAGGCGTGCGGCGCGCAGTGGCGCTCACACGGTGGTTGCGTCAGGTCGCCAGCCGAACCTCTTGACGCGACTCGCCCAGGGCGAATTGATTGGTACGCAGTTTATTTCCCGTACGCCCAGACTGACTGCGCGCAAGCAGTGGCTTGCCGGTCATCTGCAACTTGCTGGCACCGTTGTAATTGATGATGGCGCGCAGCGTGCATTGCTAGAGCAGGGCAAGAGCCTGTTGCCGATTGGTGTGACCGCAGTACGTGGGGATTTTGAGCGCGGTGCAGTGGTGGCCTGTCGCAATGCGGCTGGCGAAGAGCTAGCCCGTGGTTTGATCAATTATTCAAGCCGCGAGACTCAGAAAATTCTCAAAACTGCATCGCGCGATATCGCCGCCCGTCTTGGTTTTGTTGAAGAACCCGAACTGATTCACAGAAGCAATTTAGTTTTGCGGTGACCGAGCAAACCAAGTCTGTATTACACCAACTCCAACTCGTGCAACTCGTCTGCTTCTTCTTCAAGTGCAAGACTGGAGGAGATGACTTCAGAGAAGTCTGCATCATCGTCTGACTCAAACTCAGCAAAGTCTTCGTCATCATCGATGTCAGCCGATTCGGCAGCGGCTTGCGCCTCCTCAGTTTCGGCCGCGAGCATGCGTGCTTCCAGTGCCGCCATACTCTGATGGAATCTGGCTTTGCGTGCAGCGTCAGCTTCATCGCGCTTTCTGCCTTCAGCCACAGTAAGCTTCTCGCCACTTTCGCAGCAAAAACGTAGACCGTCTTCGGTCTCCCGCGCTAGCCGCCCAGCAGCTTCAAGCGCAGCTTCATTGTTGACCAGACAGCTCAGGGGGGAGGCAGAGTGCGTGAAGTGATCCATTTGTCAGTCTCTTTTGGCTTTGGCCCGCAGGCGATAAAGAGATTCTGGCAATGCCCCAGCGTATCGCTGTGATCTTTGTCATTCAACTTGACACAAGCCTGGTCGCGCCCGTGACTTGCGTCACGGATTCACCGTGATACAGGGATGCTTTGTCAGTTACGCCGACTGAATAACCTCTTTAATGACCGCCAAAGAGGTGTCAATGTCAGCATCAGAGATGTCCAGATGCGTAACGGCTCTTACGGCGCCAGCTACCGGTCCGACCCGCACGCCTTTGGCCAGGCAACGCGCCGAAAAGTCGGCTGCACTCAGGCCCGTCCCGTCGACTTTGAAAAAGACGATATTGGTTTCAGGAGCGCCATAAACCAGTGAAACGCCTGTCATACCCGATAAGCCAGCCGCCAGGCGGCGAGCGTTCTCGTGGTCGTGGGCGAGCCGGTCGACATGATTATCCAGTGCATATAGGCAGCCAGCCGCCGCAATACCCGCTTGACGCATGGCGCCACCAACCGCCGTCTTGACCCGCCGCGCCCGGGCAATGAACTCATCAGAGCCAGCCAGTACAGCGCCGAGCGGTGCGCCCAATCCTTTCGTAAAGTCTATCCACAAAGAGTCGACACAGTTGCCATACCTCGCGGCGCTGACACCACTCGCCACCACAGCATTCATGAGTCGCGCGCCATCCATATGAACACGCAGCCCTCGTTCATGTGCTGCCCGGCAAACACTTTCCAGTTGTTCAATCGGCCAGATCGAGCCGCCACCAAAGTTGTGTGTTTGCTCAACGCAAAGCAGGCTCGGGGGAGGCGCGTAAGGAGACGGCAAAGCTGATGCTGTGCCTAAAGTGGCATCGAGCATTTGCACATTGAACGTGCCCGGGGCAAGAGAGGGGGCAGGTGAGCTCAAAGCGCTGGCATCAATAATCGCTTCGGTCATGACGCCGGAGATCATCGCAGCGCCGCCGCCCTCTGCCCGCAAAACATGTGACTTTGACTCGGCTAGCAGCAGATCGCCCGGTTGCGTGTGCGTTTTAACGCCAATGACATTGCCCATCGTGCCGCTTGGCAAAAAAATGGCGGCCTCCTGGCCAAGGTCAGATGCCACGCGCTCGCATAGCGCATTGATGCTCGGGTCTTCATGGCGTTGTTCATCACCGACCTCAGCGCTTCGAATGGCTTCGCGCATCGCGTCGGTTGGCAGGGTTTCTGTGTCGCTGTTTAAGCGGATCATGGGTAATAGTCTCCGTCATCTGACTGTGCTGGCCGGCTTGCCGGCACACCTCCGGTCAACCGATGTTCGATTGTCACTGATCATAACGCCGTGCACGATAGACGATGAGCCTTCTATTTCTGCCTGGAGACTTGCCGGTGCAATCTGTTGTTAACCTTCAAACCGGTCCGTTGCCGGTTGCGCGCTTGCGATCGATCAAATCCTCACCTATTCGCGATTTGCTTGATCATGCGATGCGAGATGGCATGATCTCGCTGGCGGGCGGGTTACCGTGCCCTTCTTTGTTCGACACTGAAGGTATGTCGCAGGCACTGGCCATGACGATGGGAAGTGCGGAGCAGGCGATGCAATATGGGCCTACCGCCGGGGATCAGTCACTGCGCGAGACGATTGCCCAACTGATGGCAAACCGACAGGCTCTTGTGAACCCGGATCAGTTACTGGTGACAACAGGGTCGCAGCAGGCGCTAGATCTGATTGCCAGGTTGGTGCTTGAGCCGCAAGACCTCGTCCTTGTCGAGCGTCCGGCCTACTTGGCAGCGATCACCGCATTTCAGTTGCAGACGGACCGGCTGGAAGATGTTGCGTGTGATCAGGAGGGTCCTTCGCCCGCGGCACTCGAGGCAATAGTGGCGTCAGGCAAACGGCCGCGCATGATTTATCTGGTGCCCAATTTCGCCAATCCGTCGGGCAACACCATGTCACTGCGCCGGCGCCATGAGATGCTCGCCTGGGCGACGCGACACCGCGTGCTGATCGTCGAGGACGATCCGTACGGGGAGCTCAGGTTTGAGGGCGATGCACTGCCAAGTCTTTACGCGCTGGCTCATACAGCCGAGTATCGCGAAAGCGGCATTAGCGAATGGGTGATCCACCTGTCAACGCTTTCAAAAGTGGTGGCGCCCGGTTTGCGTGTCGGATGGGCGATCATGCCCAAGGGTTTGATGTCCAGCGCCATACGCTTAAAGCAATCGATGGATTTGCAGACATCGACCCTGATGCAGCATGCAAGCCGGCACTATCTGGCACTGGGGCGCTTAAAGTCGCAATTGTCGATGATGCGGCGGGAGTACAGGCAACGAAAGCAGGCACTGCGCGAGGCACTGGATCACCAAATGGGCAGCTGGCTTAGTGTGAACGATCCAGCTGGCGGTATGTTCTGCTGGGCCCAGCTTAGTCAAACGTCGCCGGTTACGGCGAGTGCCTGGCTTCCGCATGCGCTTGATGCGGGCGTGGCCTTCGTGCCTGGCGAGAATTTTTTTGCGGCAGCCCCTGACGCTCATACCTTACGTCTTTCATTTGCCACGACACCAGTAGACCAGATGCCAGAGGCCGCGCGCAGGCTGCGTCAGTCTTTTGATGCAGCCTGTCAGAGCACTACTTAACGGCTGCAGCCATGAATTTGCCCAGCGCTCCCTTCACCTTGGCAACGGCCGGGCAGTCTGTCGCTTTGTGTCGCTTGGCGAGCATGTCCATGTCGTTGACACCGAGCCAGACCTTACCCTGCTCATCTTCCCAAACCAAAGCTTTGAGCGGCAGGTCAATGGCGAATGACTGGCTGCACTTCATGAGTGGTGTGCCCCCTTTGGGGTTACCAAAGATAAGCAACTGAGTGGGGCGCAATTCCTGCCCGACACTCTTCGCACCCGCCGTGTGATTGACCCGCGCGAAGATTTTCATCCCTTTGCCCGAGACAAACTTTTCGAACTTGTCCATCGTGTCTGCGACGCTCATGGAGCTAGGTGCCGTGACAAGACCATCTGCAGCCTGGGCGGCCAGAGGTGCAGCTAACAAGCTGATGGCAGTAGCGGCAGTGATTAGAACATTTCGAACGGTGAGCATGAGGCCTCCTTTAGGCGATTTATGCGATTAAGCCATTATTTTGATCGTTGCTTCCGGGCGATCGCCCGAGCATTACTGGTCCCGTGAAGTATGACAGCCTTACAGCGACTGCCCGCAATGGCAGGTCAGTCGCAAAATGCAACCAGACGTTACGTCGCTAACCGCCATGGCTATAATCGACCTGCTTTAGGTGCTCGCGCTTTTGCTGTTTTTTGAAAGCGCGGTTAAACGGGAAGCAGTAGGAGGTCTTGGTTTTGGATCAAGCACTCTCCGAACTGCGCTGCCCCCGCAACGGTAAGCAGGTGCGCCAGTCTGGCTGGCGCTAGTTCACTCCACAACCACTGGTCTAGACCGAATCTGACCGGGAAGGGGAGCCAGAATGAGACCTGACAGCCCGGATACCGGCCTACTGCTGTGTTCAGCGCGTCACGGCGGGTGACAGCGTGCAAGATTGACT
Source organism: Burkholderiaceae bacterium (assembly GCA_045106815.1). Taxonomy (GTDB): domain Bacteria; phylum Pseudomonadota; class Gammaproteobacteria; order Burkholderiales; family Burkholderiaceae_E; genus JAUIAI01. The sequence goes on from JBGCFG010000033.1 coordinate 9,149, forward strand.
TCGCCTGGCCTGGTTGTACTGCGGTGCCTGTGCGGCGCCGGCCTGCTCGCGACAAACTCCTTGAAGCGCTGTTTTAAAACAGTCAGATCCGGATGGCACGGGGCGTGCCCGGATCGAGGGAGAAGTCATGTCAGTGCGTTTTCAATTCAATCGCAATCAAACACCCGTGACGGCAATTACGGTCACGTTACTCGTTGCAGCAACAACGACTCACGCCCAACTCAGGGCGCCAACAAACAATGCGTCACCAACCCAGCTAGCGCCGGTGGTCGTTACGGCGACTCGATCGCCGCAATCGGTCGTCAACCTTGTTTCGGATATCGATTCGCTATCAACGACTGATCTGCGTTCCTCAGGCGCGTTGTCAACGGCTGATTTGCTGGGCACCGTCTCCGGTGTTGATCTGGTCTCAAATGGTGGGCCAGGTTCAACGACCTCCCTGTCTTTGCGCGGGGCTTCCAACGGCCAAACACTTGTGTTGATTGATGGGTTTCGCGTGGGCTCAAGCTCGTTGGGGGCACCTACTTACGAATCGTTGCCGTTCGGTTTTACCGATCGCATTGAGGTCTTGCGTGGGCCCGCCTCGGGCCTTTATGGCGCTGATGCGATTGGCGGCGTTATTCAATTGTTCACGCCGAATGCAAAGCAGGGTTTGTCATATGGGGGTGATCTCGCATTAGGCTCGCGCGGCACGCGGCAAGTCCAGGCAGCAGTGTCGGGCGGATCTGGGCCAATCTCTGCGGGCTTGCGACTAACCCGAGACAAAAGTGACGGCTTCAATGCCACCCGACCGGGCGCATTCGGCTTTAATGCTGACGATGATGGGTATGAACGTGAGGGGGTGCTTGCTCACCTCGCAGCTCAAATTGGCCCCGGCAGCACCTTGCGTGGTGTATTTCTGCGAAACGAGGTGGATACGGAGTTCGACAATGGTGCATTCGAGGGGGCGCGCGTTAAGAGCCGCACTGAACTGCTTGGGTTAACCAACGACAACGCCCTAGCAGATGGCTCGGTGCTGACCTTTAAATTCGGACGGTCGACTGATACGAGTGACACGACATCCAACTTCGCGAGTCGATTCGAAACCCAGCAGGATCAGTTGCGCGCGGCCTATACAAAACCAGTGGCGGCCGGCACGGAATTTCAGTTGAGTTATGAGCGGCTTGATCAGGAAGTGACGACGGAGTCTTACGCGCCTGTTGTCTCACCGACTCGCGAAACCGAGAGCTATGGCGCTGCCATTACTGGCCGCGAGAATCAGCACATCCTGCAACTGAGCTTTCGCATCGACAAAAGCGATCAATACGGCGAACAGAAGAACGGTACGTTCTCATACGGATACCTGCTCAACGAAGGTTTGCGTCTGGGCGGCTCTTACGCAACTGGATTCAGAGCCCCAAGCTTTAACGATCTTTACTTTCCAGGGTTTGGTCGGCTCAGCATCAAGCCTGAAACGTCTAAAAACATTGAGTTGGGCGCGTATTGGGATCAACGCAAGCAGGGTTCTTCGCAAGGCTGGTATGGCCGGGCAGTGGTGTTTCAAAACAGAGTCAGGGATCTGATCACGTTTGCGCCGGTTTGCCCCGACAACGATCCGCAATTTGCCTTCGGCTGTGCTGACAACGTGAATCAGGCCACGATTCGCGGTCTTGGTTTTTCGCTTGGCAATCAGATGGGTGGGTTTATCTGGCGTCTGAACGCGGACTTTCTTGACCCCAAAGACAAGACGCTTGGCACGCAGCTTCCGCGCCGGGCCAAGCGCCAGCTAACGGCTAAAGTTGAATACAAATGGACTCAGTTTTCGCTGGCTACGAGTATTCGTGCCTCGGGCGCCCGCTTTGATGATCAGCTCAACACCACACGACTAGGCGGATTTGTGACCGCAAACCTGAATGCGGCATACGCGTTTTCAAGCCGGGTCAAAGTGTTTGCCAACGTGATCAATCTGGCTGATAAGGACTACTCAACTGCAGCTGGTTTTAATAGCCAGCCTCGGACCATCATGGCTGGTGTGCGTTTTGATTCGAACTAGGCGCGAGCAGACACGAACGGGTTGATCCAAACGAAAAAAGCCCGGCTTGTGCCGGGCTTAACCCTTTCGGGAAGGAGGAGACGGGAATCAGGCAGATTGCTTACTCAGCAAATGCGCCTTGGGTAATCGGTGAACCGTAGATGTCGCTGCCGCTGGGAGAACCCAACTCACCGCCAACAGCAAGGGTCGTGACATAAGCTTCGCGAGGCTCAGCAGACGCAACCGCGTTGTCGATAGCAGCGTATGCCTCTGGGTAAAGGGCGCCGCTCACGGCTACTGAGGTTTCAAAAGGGGTAGCGCTAGTGGCAGCGATGGGGGCGGCGTTAATCTGCCGCTCAACCGCACCATAAAGCTCACCGGCAATAGCGGAGGTTGAGAAAGCAGCGGCAGCGAAAAGGGCAATGGCGAATTTGGTGTTCATTTTGTGCTCCTGGTTAAGCAGTGTGGTTCGGTTCGGATGTAGCTAGAAAAGAAAGAAAACAAGAGTGGGGGGTGACGAATTTGGTGTTGCTGTTCTGTAGTGCGTGTTGTTTGTTTCGATGAATTCATTGTGCTGACCCAATGTTTCTTCGTTAACCCGGTCTGAACTCACTTCGGTTTCACCTTTGTCTCGTGTTTGTCTCAGCGATACAGGTTGGCAAGCAAGCTGGCCACTGACCCCCATGCACACGCGACAAACGAAAAAAAACCCGGTAACACCGGGCTTTGGGCTGAAATCTCAGCAAGCTCATTCGGCCAGAGCGGTCGCTCCTGCGAAATTCGACGGGCCGGGAATGGGTGACCCAAGCTCTCCGCCGACGGCGAGAGTCGTCACGTAAGCTCGACGGGGGGCCTGACTACCGACCGCATTGTCGAGGGAGTCTTGTGCCTGAGCGTGCAACTCACCGTCAACCGTCAGGGGTGTGTTCAGTTTTTTCAGAAAGACCAGTGAGCTTGGGCTTCTTTCAGCGCTGCGCTCAACACTACCGTAGAGTTCGCCTGCGAGGGCGGGTGCAGCGAAAACTGAGAGGGTGAGGCTGGCGGCAATTATTGATTTGATGTTCATTTGTCTTACTCCTGCTGATAATCGGTTTAGAGGGCTGCTTATTCGGCAAACGAAGAGTTGCTTGCGTTATAGCGGTCGTCGCCATAGCCGCTGGGCGAGCCAAGTTCACCGCCAACTGCTAAAGTGGTCTCAAAAGGCTTGCGAACAGCGAGTGACCCTTTGGCATCATCAAGCGCCTTGTTGGCGGCGGTATAGACCTCACCTTCGCCAAACGAAGCCACGGGTGTCTGCGAAACTGAGTAAACCGCTGATTTGGTCTCGTCGAGGTTGCCCTCGAGGCCACCGTAGAGTTCGCCGGCAAACGCATTTGCACTAATGGCGAGCGCGGCTGAGACGGTGGCGATGGCGACGACGCTTGATTTGATGTTCATGTGTGACTCCTGAAGATGTGTGTTGGTTGAAGCTGTCTTTGTGCTGAAGGAATGACTTCATTGTTCTCCACACACATGACACCGGCGACACGTCAGGGGTTCACTTCGGTTTCGTGCAGATCTCCGTTCTGTCTCAGGGCACAACTTTGCCTGGATTCAGGCGGTTTTCGGGATCGATCGCGTGCTTCACTGCCCGCATCAGGTCAATCGCTACCGGATCTTTGACGCGGGCCAGCGCGTCCCGCTTTGATTGGCCAATGCCGTGCTCGGCAGCAATGCTGCCACCCAGCGCCGTTGCGGTGTCTTCAAGTGCGGTCACCAGTGCAGGCCAGTGCTCAATGAATGCCTCCGGCGCCATCTCAACTGGCCGCCACACGTTAAAGTGGATGTTGCCATCACCAATATGCCCAAATGGCACAGCACGCGCACCTGGGACGAGTTTCTGCACTGCTGCGCTGCCCTGGTCAATAAACGACTGAATTTTTGAGCAAGGTACGGACTGATCATTCTTGAGACTTGACGGGTCGCTGATAGCGGCTAGCGCAATGCCTTCTCTGAGTTTCCAGAGCGCCTGACGTTGCCTGTCTGAGGTTGCGAGCAGGGCATCAAGTGCAATGCCTTGTTCAATCGCGTGAGCGAGGGCCTCCTGAAGCGCATCACGCAGCGCAAAGTGAGCGCTATTGGTCTCAGCTTCGATCAGCACCTGCCATGGATGGGGCGACTCAAACGGCTCTTGCGGCGAAGGCAATACCGTCATGGCCAGATCAATTCCCAGGCGCGGCAGCATTTCGCAAGCCGTGATGACGTCACCGAGCTCTGTGCGCAGGCTGGCCAGCAATTGCGCGCCGGCTTCCGGGGAGGTCACAGCCACCATGGCGGTTTCGCGGTGTCGTGGCATCGGAAACAATTTGATCACTGCAGCCGTAATAATGCCCAGCGTGCCCTCAGTGCCCAGAAAGAGCTGCTTTAGGTCGTAGCCGGCGTTGTCTTTTCGAAGACCGCGCAAGGCGCTCAGCACGCGACCATCCGGCAGCACAACCTCAAGGCCAAGCACGAGATCTCGCGCCATGCCAAACCGCAGCACGGCATTGCCACCCGCATTGGTGGACAGGCAGCCGCCAATATGTGCCGAGCCCTCGCCACCGTGCGACAGCGGGAAGCTGCGGTCGTTATCGTTGGCAATGGTTTGGATGCTGGCCAGAATGCATCCGGCCTGAACGGTCATCGTATTGTTCAGCAGGTCAATATCCAGCACCTGGTTGAGCCGGTGAAGCGACACGGCAATCTGGCTAGCGCTATCATCGGTCATTGACCCGCCGCAGAAGCCGCTATTGCCACCAAACGGCACCACGACGGCTCGATGTGCCGCGCAGATTCGCATGGCGGTGGCGAGTTCTTCCGTACTTTCTGGGGCCAGAACCAGTAGTGGGCTGGCCTGCTTGTTGCGCAGCATATCGGTTTGATAGGGCACGAGTGCATCAGCTGCTTCGATGAGGCTTTGGGCTGACAGAGCGCCCCGCAGGGCCTGACGCAATTCGGCGCTATTGTTTTGGGTCAAGGCTTGGTTCGTTGTCATATGGGTGATTTCAAAGGGAATGAGAGTGAAGCAGGAATGGTGCAGGATTGAGATCGATTGGCTGGCCATAGACCAGCCGAATGCCATTGGAGAGCCGCAATGAGCTGGATACGCACAGTCGCCTATAGTGACGCCACCGGCCGCCTAAAAACACTCTACGACCGGATAAAAGGCCCAGACGACAATGTCGACAACATTATGATGGCTCATAGCCTGCGACCCCATTCCATGGAAGGTCACATGGCGCTTTACAAATATGTGCTGCACCACCCCGGCAACAGCCTACCCAAGTGGTTTCTGGAGCTAGTCGGTGTGCTGGTGAGCCGGCTCAATGATTGCACCTACTGCATTGAGCATCATGAGTCCGGCCTGAAGCGTTTACTGGCTGATGATGCGCGCTTCGCGGCCATCATCTCTGCGCTGGGCGAACCGAACGAGCAGGGGCGTTACGCGCCTGACGGGTCTGCATTGCAGACTGCAGGGCTAACGACTGGGCAGAGCGCATTGCTGAACTATGCCATCGAACTGACGCTAGCCCCGGCAGGTCTAAGCAAAGCCAGCGTCGCCCAGTTGCGGGCGGCGGGTGTTGATGACGGCGAGATTCTCGAAGTCAATCAGGTCACGGCGTATTTTGCATACGCCAACCGGACGGTGCTTGGTCTGGGGATCAATACCGAGGGCGACATCCTGGGTTTGTCACCCGGTGGTGAAGACCCGGATGCGTGGGAGCACCGCTAGGATGAAAATCAACGGGCAAGCCTGGCGCTCAGTATGGCCGGCTAATGATCAAACCGGGGTTGGCATCATTGATCAAACCCGCCTGCCGCATGAGTTGGTGACCATCACGCTTGCCTCTTCTGATGCGGTCAGGGATGCGATTGCCAACATGCTGGTACGGGGCGCGCCTCTCATTGGCGCGGTTGCCGCGTACGGGATGGCGCTTGCGGTGCGTGAAGACACCCGTGACGCATCGCTCAAGGCGCGCTATGAATATCTAGATAGCGCACGTCCGACAGCCGTCAATTTACGCTGGGCGCTTGATCGCATGATGTCGGCGCTTGAGCCTTTGCCTGAGTCTTCAAGATTGGCGGCCGCATGGGCACTCGCTGACGAAATTGCCGATGAAGATGCGCGGCTCTGCGCCGCCATTGGTGACCATGGGCTGACCCTGATTCGTCAGGCGGCGGCTAACAAACCGGCTGGTGAGCCAGTGCACATCCTGACTCACTGTAATGCAGGCTGGCTGGCGACGGTCGACTATGGCACGGCGACGGCTCCCATCTACAAAGCTCATGATGAAGGTATCAACGTGCATGTGTGGGTGGGTGAAACCCGGCCGCGTAATCAGGGCGCTTTTCTGACCGCCTGGGAGTTGGGTCAGCATGGCGTGCCTCATACGCTCGTTGCTGACAATGCCGGCGGGCATCTCATGCAGCATGGTCAGGTTGATCTTTGTCTGGTGGGCAGTGATCGCACTACCGCCAGTGGCGACGTCTGCAACAAGATTGGCACCTATCTCAAAGCCTTGGCTGCGCACGACAACGACGTGCCTTTTTATGTGGCGCTGCCGTCATCAACAATCGACTGGACGATGCATGATGGGCTGGCAGAGGTTCCGATTGAAAATCGCTCGGCTGATGAGGTGCTCTTTATGGGCGGGCTCACGGATCAGAGCGAGGTTAAACGAGTGCGCATCGCGCCTACAGGCACTGATGGGTTGAACCCGGCATTTGATGTCACACCTGCCCGCTTGGTCACCGGCCTCATCACTGAACGCGGTATTTGCGCGGCAAGCCGGCAAGGGCTTGCAGACCTGTTCGAAAAATAAAACTTCTGGAGAATCGAGTATGAATATCCTCATCATTGGTGCCGCCGGTATGGTGGGCCGCAAACTGGCTGAACGACTGCTTGTTGACGGCAAGTTAGGTGGCCAATCAATTGACGCGATTGAGATGGTAGATATCGTGACGCCGGCCGTGCCCGAGGTTCCGGCCGGCTCACCTGCGGCTAGCATTAAATTCACCACAGGTGTGGCTGATTTATCCGCTACCGGCACCGCTACCAAACTGGTTGCGAGCCAACCCGATGTGATTTTTCATTTGGCGGCGATTGTGTCTGGTGAAGCTGAGGCCGACTTTGAAAAAGGCTATCGCATCAACCTGGACGGCACGCGCGATTTATTCGAAGCTATTCGGTTGCAAGGCGGTGAGCAGTATGCGCCTCGAATCGTGTTTACCTCTTCGATTGCCGTGTTTGGCGCGCCGTTCCCAGCCAAAATTCCCGACGACTATCATCTGACACCGCTAACCAGTTATGGCACGCAGAAAGCCATTGGCGAGCTTTTACTTGCAGACTACAGCCGCCGCGGTATTTTCGATGGCGTGGGCATTCGCTTGCCGACGGTTTGCATTCGTCCTGGTAAGCCCAATGCAGCTGCCTCAGGATTCTTCTCTGGCATCCTGCGCGAACCGATTAATGGCATTGAGGCGGTATTGCCGGTCGTTGATACCGTGCGGCACTGGTTTGCCAGTCCGCGCTCAGCTATTGACTTCTGTATTCATGCCGCCACGATTGATGGTCAGAAAATAGGTCCGCGTCGCAACCTCAGTATGCCGGGCCTGTCGGCAACCGTGGCTGAGCAAATTGACTCGCTGGGGCGTGTGGTCGGGGCCGATGCAGTCAAACTGATCAAACGCAAAGACGATCCGACGATTCAATCGATCGTGGCCGGTTGGCCGACTGACTTCGATACCTCGCGCGCGCTTGAACTGGGCTTCAAGAGCGAGACAAGCTTTGACGACATCATCAAGGTTTACCTTGAGGATGAAATGTCTGGCGCTTGAGGAATTTTGAGGCTGCCAGCAATCACTTGCCAGCAAATAGAAAAAGGCTCAAACCGGTGCGGTTTGAGCCTTTTTTGTTGTCTGCCTAGATTGGGTCGGCCTAACCGTGCATGGCTGCCCAGATCTTGTCTTGTGTCAGCGGCATCTCAAGCGCGAGCGCTTTGTCAGCCGGTACGCCGGCTCTTATCAACGCATCCAGCACCGCATTGACGACTGCCGGGGTAGCGCCGATGGTGCCGAGTTCGCCTACGCCTTTCACGCCAAGCCGGTTGTTCTTGCACGGAATGGACTGATCGAGCGAGGTCTTGAACTCACCCACCGCAATGTCTGCTCGGGGCATCGCGTAGTCCATGAAGCTACCGGTTTGCAACTGCCCGGTTTCCTGCTCATAGACAACACCTTCGCACAGCGCCTGGCCAATGCCCTGAACCGCACCACCTTCCAGCTGACCGGTCACGATCAATGGGTTGATGACTCGACCCACATCATTGACGTTTGCATACTGGGCGATCTCGATCGCCCCGGTATCTTTGTCGATCTCAACTTCGCAGATGTGGCAGCCATTGGGCCAGGTTGAGCCGTCAGTTGAGCTGGTTGAATCCATGAAGATGCTTTGATCGGGCTGCTTGCGGGCCAGGTCAAACAGGTTCATGCCCTTGTCAGTACCAATGACCTTGAACTCCGGCGCTTCAAAGGTGACGTCATCAGTGGCACACTCAAGTTCTTCTGCCGCCAGTTCTTTGGCTTTTTCCAGCGCTCTTTCAGAAGCCACTTCAACTGCTGAGCCACCCGCAAAGATTGACCGCGATCCGGCACTGCCAAAGCCATTGGCGCGGTCGGTATCGCCGTGCATGATGCGAATTTGATCGAACGGCACGCCAAACTGATCAACGATAATCTGCGCGAAGCTGGTGGCAATGCCCTGGCCCATCGGCATCAGGGCAGTCATGACTTCGATGATGCCTTCGGCATTGATATTGATGGTCACGCGCTCTTCAAACACGTTGCCGCCCGTCCACTCCAGGAAGGTGGCAATGCCACGGCCGCGCAGTTTGTTGTTGCCATCGCTGGCTTTTTCGCGCCCGTCAAAGCCCTGCCAGTCTGCCAATTCAAGGCATTGGTTCATGATGGACTCAAACTCACCCGTGTCATAGGTTTGCGCCATCGGATTGGAGTAGGGCATTTGATCAGGGCGGATCATGTTGCGCCGGCGCAGTTCGATGAGATCGATACCGGTTTGGCGCGCAGCCTCATCCATGAGGCGCTCGGTAAAGTAGATTGCCTCTGGGCGACCAGCCCCTCGGTAGGCACTGGTGGCGCAGGTATGAGACAACACTGCCCGAAACTGGAAATCAATGGCCGGAATGTCATACACGCTGGTGGCAACCCATGGGCCGATCAGCAATTGAATGGCGACACCGGTTGGGTTAACGCAAGAGCCAACGTCAGCATCTGAGCGCAGCCGATAGCCAAGAATCTTGCCGTCTTTGTCGAAAGCCATCTCAGCGTGACAGGTCACATCGCGCCCGTGGGCCGCCGTGAGCAGGTCTTCACTACGCGACGAGATCCACTTGACCGGTTTTTTGCTTTCGCGTGCGGCAAACGCAACGGCTGCATCCTCAGAGTACATACCGGTCTTCATGCCGAAGCCACCGCCAACGTCACCAACCACGACACGAATATCTTCTGGCTTCATGCCGAGCACTGGGTCAGCCAGGGTTCCACGAATGCCGGTGGGCATCTGCGTACTCATGCGTACCGTCAATCGACCATCGTCGGCGACATACGCCAGCACAGAGCGTGGCTCGATTGAACTCGGCGCGAGCCGCTGATTGAACATGTCCAGCTTGACAATATGAGCGGCTGAGTCAAACGCCTTGTCGCAGGCGTCAGTATCGCCATGATTCATCACTGCACTGATGTTGTCGGGCGTGCCTTCGAGCACCTTGGGTGCGTCTGCTGCCAGTGCTTGCTTCAGACCAATGACCGTGGGGCGTTCTTCGTAGTCAACAATAATGGCCTCGCAGGCATCATCAGCAATCTGCTTGGTATCAGCGACCACCATCGCGACGGCCTGACCCACAAAGTAAGCCCGTTCAGTTGCCAGCACTTCCCGGGGCGCGGTGAGTCCGTCGCTGCCATCGGCCCGCTTCCAGCCCTCTGAGCTGGGGGGCAACGGCTTAACGCCAGCGGCGGCGAGGTCGGCACCTGTGTAGATAGCGACTACGCCATCAATGGCTTTGGCTGCACTCGTGTCGATTGAGGCAATTTTGGCGTGCGCATAGGGCGAACGCAGAAAGGACAAATAAGCCTGGCCGGTAATCGAAAAGTCATCGGTGAACTTGCCTTCGCCTTTCAGCAGGCCTTCGTCTTCCAGGCGGGTAACCGCCTGACCGCTGCCAAACCGTTCCGGGATATCGTCTCTTTTCATAGGGCTCTCGTGCGTTTCAAACAGGATTCTGGATGCTAAGTCTAGACCAGCAGCCCGAAGTCGCAACTGAACAGCAGGGCGCCACTGTGGATATACCGGATAATCCGGACATGACTTCACGTAAGACCTCCCCCGAAATGCCCGCAGTTGCCGATCGTTCGGCCTGGCGAACCCTGTCCCGGCTTTTGCCCTTTCTGGGGCGCTATCGCGGCCGAGCGCTGCTGGCGGCTGCCGCCCTGATCATTGCGGCGCTTGCTACGCTGGCGATTCCAGTCGCATTTCGTATGTTGATAGATCAAGGGTTCACGGCGCCAGACCCGGCGCAGGTGGCCTCAGGCGGCGCGGGTGCGGGTGTCAACACGGTGTTTTTGCTGCTGTTTGGCGTCGCCTTGGTTCTCGCGATTGGCACCGCGGTGCGCTTTTACTGCGTTTCCTGGCTCGGCGAGCGCATCACGACCGATTTGCGCCAGGAGGTTTATGCGCAGGTGCTGCGCCAGGACCCGAGCTTTTTCGAGTCGCTCAAGACAGGCGAGGTTTTATCGCGCCTGTCCACAGACACCACGCTGATTCAGGCTCTGGTGGGCACCAGTATCTCGCTTGGACTGCGCAACACGCTGCTGTTTATCGGGTCACTGATCATGATGGTGTATTCGAGCCCATCGCTCGCGAGCATCATTTTGGGCTTGCTACTCGCCGTTGTGCTGCCAATTCTGCTGGTTGGACGCAAGGTGCGTCAGTTGTCCCGCGACAGCCAGGACCGCCTGGCTGATACGGGCGCGTTGGCAGGCGAGACCCTCAATGCCATGCATGTTGTGCAAGCCTATGTCCGTGAGCCGATGGAGTCAGGGCGCTACCGCGATTCCACCGACCAGGCGTTTGCAAGTGCCGTGCGACGCAACCGTTCGCGCGCGATGCTCACCGCAATGGCGATTACCCTGGTGTTTGGCGCAATTGTGTTTGTGCTGTGGCTTGGGGCGCACGCTGTGCTTGAGGGTCGAATGTCCGGCGGGCTGCTGACTCAGTTCATGTTGTATGCGGCTTTGGTTGGCGGCACTACCGGCGTGATTGCAGAGGTGCTGGGAGACGTACAAAGAGCCGCGGGCGCGGCTGAGCGTTTGATTGAACTGCTGGATGCGCGGCCCGGTATTGCCTCGGGTCAAAAGCAGGTTAAACGGCTTGAAGGTCCGCCTTTGACCGCGGTGGACGCGGCCTCGCCGCTTCGCGGGGGCGCCTCGCTTCGCTTTGAAGGAGTTAACTTTAGCTACCCCAGTCGTCCAGACGAGTTGGCTCTGGCCGATTTGAGCTTTGCTGTTGAGCCAGGCGCAACTGTGGCATTAGTCGGTCCTTCCGGTGCGGGTAAGACAACCGTGTTTCAGTTGTTGTTGCGGTTTTATGATCCCGCCAGTGGCGCCATCAGGCTCAATGGTGAGGTGCTTGCCGACTATGATCTGGCCAGTCTGCGCGAATCAGTGGGATTGGTCTCGCAGGACAGTGTGGTGTTTTCGGCTAACGCGATGGAAAACATTCGCTACGGCCGACTCGACGCCACTGATGATGAAGTGCTCGCGGCGGCCCGGGCTGCGCAAGCCGATACCTTCATCCAGAAGCTGCCGGAAGGCTACGACACCTATCTGGGCGAGCGAGGCGTCAGGTTGTCCGGCGGGCAGCGCCAGCGCATTTCGATTGCACGTGCGCTGCTGAAGAATCCGCCGCTGCTATTGCTTGATGAAGCAACCAGCGCACTAGATGCCGAGAGTGAGCGCGCCGTGCAACTGGCCCTTGAACGCGCCATGGCGGGGCGCACAACAGTCGTGATTGCGCATCGGCTGGCGACGATTATTAATGCGGACAGAATCATTGTGCTTGACGGCGGCCGCCTCGTTGAAACCGGGACGCATGAGCATCTGCTGCGGTCGTCAGGCCTTTATGCCAGGCTTGCAGCGATGCAATTCGAGGTGAGCGCAGGCTCGCCTGATGAGGCGGTTGCGAGTGCACCGCGGTCGGCTTGATAACAATAGATTGGCCAGTAAAAAGGAGAAAGGGATGAGCGGTCGGGTTCAAGACAAAACGGTGTTGGTCACAGCGGCAGCGCAAGGCATGGGCCGAGAGTCAGCGATTGCCCTGTCGTGCCAGGGGGCCAAGGTGACTGCCACAGATATTCGGGAAGATCTGCTAACCAACCTTTCTGAGGAAGCTCAAGCTCGTGGCGGGCTGCCGATTGAAACGGCACGTTTAGATGTAACGGACGTGGCAGCCGTCAAAACCCTGATTGCAGGCATGCCACCGCTGGATGTGTTGTTCAACTGCGCTGGTTTTGTGCATCAGGGCACCATTCTTGAGGCCAGCGAAGAAGATCTAGTGTTCAGCTTCACGCTCAATGTTCAGTCGATGATGCACACGATCAGCGCCGCGTTGCCGCGGATGCTTGAAAACGGTGGCGGCAGCATTATCAACATGTCGTCAGTTTGTTCGTCGGTCAAGGGCTTGCCCAACCGCTTTGCTTATGGCACGACCAAGGCCGCTGTGATCGGATTGACTAAATCTGTCGCGGCAGACTATGTGGCGCAGGGCATTCGATGCAACGCGGTAGGCCCCGGTACCGTCGATACGCCAAGCCTGGCAGACCGCATGAAGGCGCTCGGTGATGTTGACGAAGCGCGGAAAATGTTTACCGCCCGCCAGCCGATGGGGCGGCTCGCGCAGTCAGCGGACATCATTCCGATTGTCGTTTACCTCGCCAGCGATGAAAGTTCGTTTGCTACCGGTCAAATCTTCAACGTCGACGGCGGCATCACTATTTGAGCCTATGTCCTGGCAGGGGCCTCGTCGGAGAGTTTCGACGCAGGCCCGTCTGCTGAGGCTCGCCGTGAGCCGGACAATCTGGCTTGCTCAGCTCGCAGAGCTTCGCCCGTCTCGGATCATCGATGCGATTAAGGTGGCGGCCGTTAGCGGAATCACAAACAGCATCATCGCATTAGAAAAGGCTGGCAAGGCGTCATGGTGGGTCGCAGCCAGTAACACATACGAGACATAGGCCACGCAGTAAAACAGCAGCATCCAACCTTCCCAACGGCTAACCGTTCGCCCGGTGAGAAAGATTGGAAACGTCACCATCGCTACGGCCACCATCACGAGCAAGTCGAAATTGAGCAGCGCTGCCGGGGCGGGCAGACCAATTGGTGACACCAGGCCTGATGCCCCCAGGCACAAGAGAATGTTGAAGATATTGCTGCCAACGACATTGCCCACGGCCATGTCGCGCTCGCCCTTGAGCACGGCAGTTACACAGGTAGCCACTTCCGGCAAAGAGGTGCCGATCGCGACGACTGTCAGGCCAATGACGAGTTCGCTAATGCCCAGAGCGCGCGCAAAGAATGTTGCGCTATCGACCAGCCAGGTCCCGCCCAGTGCCAGCATGCCCAGCCCGGCGAGTACCAGTAGCGGGGCCGGGATCATTTGAAACCGGGTTGCGTCTGCAACATCAGCCTCGACATCTGACACGGCTACGCCAGTTCGGCGAGCTTGAAAGATCAGGACGGCGGTGTAAATGAAGGCCATCGAAAACAAAACGCCTGCTTCGACTCGCGATAACGAACCGTCGAGCATTAACACGAGCAGCAGGACGGAGATGCCGATCATGAAAGGCACCTCTTGTTTTATGAGTTGGGTCTTAACGACCAGCGGGGCAATAACGGCTGCAATGCCAAGTATCAGCAGTACATTAAAGATATTGCTGCCCACAATATTGCCGACGGCAACATCTGTGCTGCCACCAAGTGATGCGCTGACGGTGACGGCCCCCTCCGGAAGGCTGGTGCCAAGGGCAACGACCGTCAGACCGATGACAAGCGTGGAGACCTTCATCGCTTTGGCAATGCGGGTAGCACCCGCAACTAAAACATCGGCGCCGAGCAAAAGCAGCGCGATACCGGCAACAAAGGTCAGGGAATTAGCGAGCACAGTGGATGATGGGCAGGAGGAGAGGTGGGTGAACGATACCAGTCCCCGCCGCACCAATGGCATTGTTGGGCAGTCGCTGTGGCGTGATTGTTCCAATTGAGCCGCGCCGCCAGTAGAATCGAGTTCACTGTCCGCTAAAAAAAGCACCATGCACAGGCTGAGCCTGATGTTCGGTTGCCGTCTTTGCAACACCCAGCCCACCAACAACCACAGGAGAAATGCATTGAAACTCGTCCGCTATGGCAAACCCGGAAAGGAAAAGCCCGGTCTGATAGATGAAGACGGCAAGCTGCGCGACTTGTCTGGCGTCGTGAGTGACATCACGCCGGGGCAACTCAGCGACAAAGGGCTGGCCAAGCTGGCGAAGGTGAAGGCGGCTAAGTTGCCGCTTGTTCGCGGTAAGCCCCGTATGGGTGTGCCCTTTAGCGGCACCCGTAAATTCATCGCGATTGGCCTGAACTATGCCGATCATGCAGCGGAAACCGGCGCGCCCATTCCCAAAGAACCGATCGTGTTCACCAAGGCCGTCACCTGCATGCAGGGACCTGACGACGACGTTATGATCCCCAAGAATTCGGTCAAGACTGACTATGAGGCTGAACTGGGCATCGTGATCGGTACGCGGGCGAGCTATGTGAGCAAGGCCCGGGCGCTGGATTATGTGGCCGGCTATGTGCTGGTCAATGATGTCTCGGAGCGCGAGTTTCAAAACGAGCGTGGCGGTAGCTGGGACAAAGGCAAGGGCTGCGACACCTTTGGGCCGGTGGGGCCGTGGCTGGTGACCCGCGATGAGGTCGCTAATCCGCAGCGGCTCGACATCTGGCTCAATGTCAATGATGAGGTCCGGCAAAACGGCAACACCCGCACAATGATTTTTGACTGCAAGACCTTGGTGTCTTATGTCAGCCAGTTCATGACGCTGGAACCGGGCGACATCATCACGACGGGTACTCCGCCTGGTGTTGGCCTGGGGATCAAGCCCAAGCCGGTGTTTCTGAAGCCCCGCGACACGGTACATCTAGGGATCGAAGGGCTGGGCACTCAGACCCAGCGTTTTGTGAAGTACAGCAAAAGCGCCTAATTAAGCGCTTACCTGCTAGCTTGCTCTGATGAGGGCCCCCTGTTGCAAGGGAAGCGCCCTCGTCAGACTTCATGTTTCTTCATGCTCGCACATCAGGCGTTTGTATTGCCCGCTCATGATTCAGTTTCCAACCTGAACAACCCTTGAGAGGCCAAGCATGAATACCCATTCTTCCACCCCCGACACCCCCCAAGCTGGTCGCCGCTCACGCCTGAAGACCTGGGGCCTGGCCGGGGCTCTTGTCTTGACGCTGGGCGTCTCGGCTTGTGGCCACCGCCATCACCACAGCCATAGTGGTGTAAGCGAAGAGCGCGTGACCAAGATGGTCGACAAGGTCTTTTCCCGAGTCGATGCCACCGATGCTCAGAAAACCCAGATCTCGAGCATTGCCAATCAGGCCGTCACTGAACTCAAACCCATGCGCCAGTCAATTCGGCAAGCAAGAGGCCAGGCGCTGAAACTGCTCTCTGCTGAGCAGATTGACCGGGCAGCGATTGACGCATTGCGCGCTGAGCAAATGGCAACGGCCGACAAGGCTTCGACCGTGATGAGCAACGCGCTGGCCGATATTGCGGAGGTACTCACGCCGGCACAGCGGCTTGAAGTCCAAGATAAACTGAGCGCCCGGATGAAGTGGCACGATGCCGGCACAAGCTCAGAGTAGCCCTGAGCCAACTTGAGTAAACCCAGTAGTAGGCCAATGGCAATGAAACCCAAGCAAGAAACTCGCATCCTGATGATTGAAGATGATGTACGGCTGGCGGAGATGCTGCGGACTTATCTTCGCCAGGCTGGGTTTACGGTTGCCCTGGCCGAAGATGCTGGCCGTGGTCTTAGGCACCTGGAACAACAGTCCTATGACCTTGTACTGCTCGATCTCATGCTGCCCGATGCCGATGGGCTAGATGTCTGTCGTGAGATTCGCCAGTCACAGCGCATGCTGCCGATCATCATGATCACGGCCCGCGGCGAAACCATGGACCGGGTTGTTGGTCTTGAACTGGGCGCTGACGACTACCTGTCCAAACCGTTTGAGCCGCGCGAGTTGCTTGCGCGGGTTCGAGCGGTTTTACGGCGCCAGAGTGCTGGTAGCGCTGTCAGTGATGCGATGCAGTTCGGTCGCCTGGAAATAGACCGGGCGGCTCGTCAGGTCAGTGTTGATGGCCATGCATGCACTTTGACGGCGCGACAATTTGATTTATTGCTGGTGCTCGCTGAGCGGGCTGGGCGGGTGCTCAGCCGCGACCAGCTTGTTTCACTCGTTGGCGCCGATGGCAGCGAATCCCAGGATCGGGCGATTGATGTTCATATCGCCAAAATTCGGGCTGCGATTGAAGACGAGGCTTCAAGCCCCAAGCGCGTCATAACCGTGCGCGGCGCTGGCTACGTGTTCGCGCAGTCGCAGGACTAAACCGTGTCTCGACTCTTTTGGCGCCTTTACTTGACTGTGCTGGCGTGCCTCGTGTTGTTTGCACTGCTGGTGGGTCTGAGCGTCAAGATTCTTGCTGACCCGGATGATGGCGATCAGCGCGATCGGGTCATCGAGCAGCTTGTCAGTGACGCGATTCCGCCGGACCTGGCTGGCGAAGAAATCACCACCGTGCTGAACCGCTGGCGCCAACGGACTGATCTGGATATGGCGCTATATGCGGCGGACGGGTCACTTGTTGCTTTGGCGGGCGAGCCGTTTCCGGCGCCAGGCAAAAACCGTATTGCTGATGTTTTGCGGGATGGCCGTGATTGGCAGCGGCTCGATGAACAGTGGATTATCTACCTACCGCTCGAAGGCAATCGGGTGCTCGCCTCCCTGTCGCGCAAAAACCGCCGTAACTGGGCGGGTCCGCCTTTTGCGGCGGTGCTGATCGTGCTTGGCTTAATTGGTCTGGCGGTGGCCATCGTTGCTTACCCGTCGGCCCGCCGCATCACCCGGCGGCTAGAGAGTTTGCAGACTTCAGTCGATGCTTTCGGCAGCGGTGATCTAACGGCTCGTGCCAGCATTAAAGGCAAGGACGATATCGCCAGACTGGCTGAGCACTTCAATCGGTCCGCCGATCGCATCGCTGATTTGTTGCGTGCACAGAAAAGCCTGCTGGCTAACGCCTCTCATGAGTTGCGCTCTCCGCTAGCGCGAATCCGTATGGCGGTGACCTTGTTTAACGAGCCTGATTTGCCTGCTGAGCAGCGTCATCAGGCCTCCGCCGAGTTAATGCGTAATGTGACGGAGCTCGATGAACTGGTTGACGAGGTGCTGACTGCGTCGCGGCTTGATGCGAGGCAGGCGGGCGCCAGCGCGGAGCACGCTGAGCCAGCCTGGGAAGTGTTTGACCTAGGTGGGTTGGTGGCCGAGGAGTGTGCCCGGCTGCAAATTGAACCCGAGGTCGCGTCGATTGACTGTCGGGGTGACCGTAAGCTGCTACGCCGCCTGGTGCGTAATTTGCTCGAAAATGCACTTCGCTATGGCACGGCTGTTGAGGAAGGTGGGACTAAAACGGCAGGCATACAGGTGAACTTAATGTCGTCTGGCAGCACTGACGGGATTATGTTGGCAGTCTGCGACCGTGGTCCAGGTATTCCGATAGACGAAGCAGAGCGAATTTTTGAGCCGTTCTACCGCGTGAAAGGTGCGAGCGAAAAAGCCGGCGGTGTGGGCCTTGGCCTGTCACTGGTGCGACAGATTGCCCAGCATCATCAAGGCACTGTGCGCTGTGAGCCACGCAATGGCGGTGGGACATGCTTCAAAGTCACCCTGCCACCGGCCACTGCGTAACCCACATGGCGGCAGGCGGCTAACTAAGCCTGCAAGCCAGGTGGGTTTCGCGACCCGACAACAACGGGGTAGTCGGGGCGCCCCGTCTTTGCCCAGCTCACGATATTCATCGCCGCTTTGCGTCGCAGTTCAATCTCTGACTGCACTGAGTAGAAAGCGCTGTGCGGCGAGAACGTGACGCGCCGGTCCTTCAAGAGCGGGGAATCGGCATTGATGGGCTCTTCGGGTAAGACATCCAGACCAACGCCTGCCAGGCGATCAGTCGTCATTATTTTCTCAAGCCCGGCGATGTCAATCACGGCACCACGTGCGCTATTGACCAAATAGCTACCGGGTTTCATGCTCGACAGGAGCGATTCGTTCACCAGACCGCGGGTGTTTTCATTAAGCAAGCAGTGTATTGAAATGGCATCGGCCTGCTCAAACAGCGCCTGCAGCCCGACCGGCTCGACATATTGGGGAAAGTCTCCGCCAATAAGATTAGGGTCATGCGCAATCACTCGCTTAAAGATGGGCTGGGCATAGTGGGCAAAGCGCTTGCCGATCCGCCCAAGACCCAAGACGCCCACGGTCATATCTTGTGCCCTTGTGATGCGCCCGGCGGACGTGTAATGCCAGTGACCATTATGGATATCAGTATTGAACTGACTTAGTCCACGAATTGACCCTAGCAACATGCTCATCGCATGGAGAGAAACCTCCCCTACGCCATAGTCCGGCGAGTTGGCAACCCAGATGCCATGGCGGTCGGCGTCCCGGGTATTGATGGTGTCGTAACCGGCGCCAATTCGCGAAACCAGGCCCAAGTTGGGCAGTGCGGAAAATACGGTCTCGTTCATGGGCGCGTATTGAATCAGGCAGGCATCAACCTCGCGCGCTGCTTCGATGACTGCTTGCTCGGTCAGGCATTGCCCTTCAGTCAGGGAGATCCCGGCAGTGCGGAAAATATCCCGCTCAAGCGTCACATCGAGCATGTCGTAATCGGTGAACAGGACTTTCATGTCGTCTTTTCGTTCGGCTTAGGCCTGAGAGGCGGCCCGGTTGTCAGTTCCGGGCTAGCATACCTGCCTCAAAGAACGCAGGGAGCGTCATCATGAACCAACTCGATTTGGCAGGCCGGACTGCCATCGTGACCGGAGGCGCAACGGGCATTGGCTTGTCTGTAGCCAAACGACTTGCCAGTAGTGGCGCCCGAGTGGCGCTGTGGGATGTCAATGACGGCGCAGCCGTGCTCGGGCAACTGGCGCCAGTGGAACAGGGCGAGCACATGAGCTTGAGTGTTGATGTCACCGATGATGGTGCCGTCGCGCAAGCGGCTGACAAGGTCAACTCGGCTATGGGCAAGATAGATGCGCTCGTTTGCAGCGCCGGCATCACCGGACCAAACGCGACGACATGGCAGTACACGCCGGAAGACTGGCGCCGCGTCTTCGAGGTGAATGTGCACGGCGTCTTTTTGTGCAATCGCGCGGTCGTCGAAAAAATGATGAGCAACGACTATGGTCGCATCGTCAATATCGCCTCAATTGCCGGTAAGGAAGGTAATCCGAATGCGTCCGCCTACAGCGCCTCCAAGGCCGCTGTTATTGGACTGACTAAATCATTGGGCAAAGAAACTGCCAGGATGGGCATTCGCGTTAACTGTGTGACGCCAGCGGCGGTTCGCACCGCTATCTTTGATCAGATGACACCGGAACATATCGAATTCATGTTGTCGAAAATTCCCATGGGCCGATTCGGCGGTGTTGATGAGATTGCCGGCTTGGTGGCATGGCTTTGCACCGAGGAGTGTTCATTCTCAACAGGCGCAGTATTTGATTTGTCAGGCGGTCGTGCCGTTTACTGATTCTGGGAGAGCATGCTGATGTCCAATGCGTTCAAACTTGAAGCGCTGTTAGGTTTTTCCCGCGAGGTGCTGCTTGCCAGTGGCATGGCGCCAGCGCCGGCAGATGACGTCGCCCGCATTCTCGTTGAAGGGGATCTGCTTGGGCATGACACGCACGGCCTTCAATTGCTCGCTGGCTATGCCGGCGCGGTCGCCGATGGCACGATGCTCGGTGACGGGCAGCCGGAAGTCATCTCGGAACGCTCAAGTGTGCTCACCTGGAACGGACGCCGTTTGCCTGGCCCGCACCTGGTTGAACAGGCGCTTAAGTGGGCAGCGCCGCGCGCGCGCGAGCATGGCACTGCAACCGTGGCTATCCAGCGCAGCCACCATATTGGTTGTCTGGCCGCCTACCTCGAGGCGCCGGCTCGTGAAGGATTATTGGTAAGCCTGCAATGTTCAGATCCTGCCCACGGTAGCGTGGCGCCGTTTGGTGGATGTGACCCGGTCTTTACCCCCAACCCAATTTCCTGGGGTATTCCCACCGGCAGCGACCCCATCATCATTGATATTTCGGCTTCCATAACAACTAACGGCATGTCTGGGCGCATGGCGGCTGCCGGTCAAACTGGCGACCATGCGTGGTGGCTTACAGGTGAGGGCAAACCGAGCCAGGATCCGGCCGTCCTGAACACCACGCCGCCGGGTTCAATTCTGCCGCTAGGTGGTATGGAAGCGGGCCACAAAGGCTACGGGCTGGCGTTGCAGGTTGAGGCGCTGACTGCTGGCCTGTCTGGTCACGGTCGCGCTGATCCCAGTGAAGGCTGGGGGGCAACTGTATTTGTGCAGGTGTTTGATCCGGCGGCGTTTGCAGGTCTGCCCGCATTTGAGAGACAGACCAAGCATCTTGTCGATGCGTGCCACGCTAGCAGGCCCGTTGATGCGAGTCGCCCGGTTCGCCTGCCGGGCGAACGAGGCTTGCAGCGCAAGCAACATCAACTCGCAGAAGGCGTGATGCTCAATGACGGCATTCAGAATGCACTTAAAGCCAAAGCGGAAGAATTGGGGCTGACGTTCCCAGCAGCGTTGTAGCGTATCCCTAAGGGGATGACGCTTGATTAACGTGCTGGCGTTTGTCTGGCGTCTCGCCAGGCGGTCAACAACATCAAAGCAAGACCCATCATCAGCGCCACATCGGCGACATTGAAGATGCCGGTGCGGATGGGCCCGATGCCCAGGTTCATGAAGTCGGTGACGCTGCCGTCGAAGCGGACCCGGTCAATGATGTTACCGACGCCGCCCGCGCCGATGAGTGCGAGTGATATTAGTTCTGCCCGACCCACTGCGCTGGACAGCAGTGCATAAAGCAGAACGGCAGCAACCATCAGGATGGCGCCACCGGTGAAGATGGCCCGTCGTACCGGCTTGGACAGGGATTTGCCCAAGCCCAAAAATGCACCACGATTTTCGGCGTATTGCAGCCGGAAAGTATCACCCAGATAGCGCTGAGTAGGGTGTCCTTGCAGATGGTCGCGGGCAGCGGATTTACTGAGCTGATCGCAACCAACCGTGCCCGCCACGATCAGTAGGATCAAGGCGAGCCGTCTAACCAGTGCCATGGTTCTAGGGGGTTACCGGTGTGAGCAACGGTTTGTCCGCAAGGAAGTTGCCGATGTTATCCACCACCAATTGACCCATAGCCATGCGGGTACTCACCGAGGCGCTCCCTTGGTGCGGTTGCAAAACGACGTGCGGCAGGTCAATCAAAGCGGCCGGTACATTCGGTTCATCATTGAACACATCAAGCCCGGCACCGCCAAGCTTGCCTTGCTGCAGAAACTCAACAAGTGCCTCCTGGTCAACCACCGAGCCACGGGCGATGTTCACAAATACGCCATCTGTGCCCAATGCTTCGAGCGCAGCCCGGGAGACAACCTTAAGTGTTTTTGGGCCGCCAGGGCACGCAGCGATCATGATGTCAGCCCAGGACGCCATTTCAGTGATGTCGGCATAGTAGGGATAGGGGGCATCGTCTTTCTTGCGCGGCCCAAAGTAAGCCACATCTGTATTGAAGGCTTCGCATCGTTTGGCGATCGCTCGGCCAATGCGGCCCAGCCCAACCATGCCAACCTTGCGGCCCTGTACTGTCTGTGTGAGATGCATATCACCTTTGGCTTTCCACTGGCCCTCGCGGACATAGCGATCACCTTGTGGAATCTGGCGCACGCTGGCGAGCATGAGCCCCAGTGCCATGTCGGCCACCTCTTCGGTCAGAACGTCGGGGGTATTGCAGACTGTCACACCGTGCTCGGTACAGGCAGGTAGATCGATTGTGTCGATGCCCACGCCAAAATTAGCGACAATTTTTAGATTGGGCAGCGCCTGCACCGTTGCCCGGTCAATGCCAACACCCGAGTGGGTAGCGACAGCTCTCACCTTGTCGGCTACCGAGGCCAGGCAGGCATCACGATCTGCCTGCTCCCAGAGGCGGATACAGGCATGGTTGCTTTCGAGCGCCTGCTGCGTCGGGGCATAAAGCGGTGAAAGCAGCAGGACTTGATCGTTTTGGCTCATGGTGTCGGGCTCTTGGAGGAAATGTTTAAGGTGACTCAACGACTCGACCATCGCGCAGATAGCGAAGCACTTCGTCTACTGATTCGGCAGATTGTCCGCCCACTCGGCATCCCGCTTTGTATACCGCTCGAAACTGGCGGTTGCGAGACTCACCATCGTGAATCTCGCGCCACTTCACGCGTTTGCTGGCTGGCTGCCAACGCCCATTCTTGCGCGGATAAGCCATGAGTCTGTATTGGCCGTAGTCACAGGCAAATCCGTAGAGGCCATTGGTGACCGCGCCACTTGGGCTTTGCACCGCAACCGTTGCGAGCATGTAGCGGTCAGTGAGTTGGACCGAGGCGGGATCGAGCGCAAAGGTATTCGGCGTGGTCGCGTCCACGTCAAACGGCATCATGTCAGCAAATGCGATGACCTTGGGTAGGGTCTGTGGGAGGACGAGCGACGGGCCGGTTTGTGCTTCGGACTCAATCGCAGGAGGCGGACCACCATAAGGGATGTCCACATCGCCAATCTGGGCGTTGACCGGGCCAACGGGCAAGCCCAGCACGAACGCCAGTGGCAGAGCCCGCCGGAAATTTTCCCGTCCAGTCGAGATGACCTGCTGCGACGGTCGACCGCGAGCGCCCAACTGATTTGGCGAGCGCTTCTCAGAGCCCGGGCTGGTCATGATCAGTCGGTGCATTCCCACCAGGGAAAAGATGCTCCGACAACTCGCCCAGCGCCTTTTTGTAGACGTCACGCTTGAATTCGATAACTGCATCAAGTGGTACCCAATAGCTGTTCCAACGCCAGGCATCGAATTCCGGATGGCCCGAGGCTCGAAGGTCGATGTCGGTGTCTCGGCCGGTCAGTCGCAGCAGAAACCAGATTTGTTTCTGTCCGCGGTAGTGTCCCCGCCACTCGCGCCTGACCCACCGCTCAGGCACTTCATAGCGCAACCAGTTCCGGGTGCGCCCGACCAACTCAACATGTGAGTCATGCAGACCAACTTCTTCGTGGAGCTCGCGGTACATGGCCTGCTCAGGTGATTCTCCGCGCTTGATGCCGCCCTGCGGGAACTGCCACGCATGCTCACGAATTCGCTTACCCCAAAAGACCTCGTTTCTCTCGTTTGCCAGAATGATGCCGACATTGGGACGAAAGCCGTCTCTGTCGAGCATGGCTGACTCCCTAATCACTTAAACTGCTGGTCATTATATCGACCATCGGCCAGGGTGGGCAGAACGGCCCCTCTCCTACCCCTGACCAAACCCTTACGCAGGAATCAATCATGAAGGCTAGCCAATTTCACCTCGCCACCCAGAAAGAGGCGCCTGCCGATGCCGAGGTGGTCAGCCATCAGCTCATGGCGCGCGCCGGATTCATCAAACGACTGGCCGGTGGCATTTATACCTATATGCCTATTGGATTGCGGGTCATTCGCCGGATCGAGAACATCATTCGGGAGGAAATGAACCGCGCCGGTGCCATTGAGATGTTGATGCCGGTCGTGCAGCCGGCAGAGCTTTGGGAAGAGACCGGCCGCTTTTCGGCATTTGGCCCGGAACTTCTGCGTATCAAAGACCGGCACAACCGCGACTTCATTGTGCAGCCAACCTCCGAGGAGGTGGTGACTGATGCGGTCCGCCAGGATTTGCGTAGTTATAAGCAACTGCCCAAGAATTTTTACCATATTCAGACCAAGTTTCGCGACGAGCGACGCCCTCGTTTCGGCATCATGCGTGGACGCGAATTTACGATGAAAGACGCTTACTCATTTGACAGGAGCCATGAGGCGGCGCTGCAAAGCTATCAGGTGATGTATGACGCCTATATTCGGATCTTTGATCGAATCGGCCTGGAATTCCGGCCGGTTGCCGCAGATACCGGTGCCATTGGCGGTTCGGCGAGCCATGAGTTTCAGGTGATTGCCGACACGGGCGAAGACGCGATTGCTTACTGTGCGGATTCCGACTACGCCGCCAATATCGAGCTGGCCGAGGCGCTTGCCCCGGCTGAGCCGCGGGGTGCCCCAACCCAATCGCTTGAGCGCACGCCAACCCCTGGCAAGGCCCGGTGTGAAGACGTTGCCGAGTTTTTGAATTTGCCGCTGGCCAATACGGTCAAGTCACTGGTGTTGGCGGTTGATCCGCCCGAAGGAGAAAGCGGCGCCGCCACCATCTGGCTGTTGATCGTGCGCGGTGACCACAGCCTCAATGAGGTCAAGGCTGGCAAGGTCCCTGGCTTGGCCGGCTTCCGGTTTGCGACCGAAGCGGAAATTCTGAGCACGTTTGGCACACCACCCGGTTATATTGGGCCGATCGGTACAGTTGGGCCGTTGCGAACGGTCGTTGACCGAACCGTCGCTGCAATGAGCGATTGGGTTTGCGGCGCCAATGAAAAAGACGTCCACCTGACGGGTGTGAACTTTGGGCGAGATTTGCCCGAGCCAGTCGATGTGACCGAGGCAGACAGTGATACCTCACTCATGGTTGCAGACATCCGCAACGTGTTGCCGGGCGACCCCTCGCCGGATGGAAAAGGCGTGATCGCGATTCAGCGGGGCATCGAAGTGGGGCACGTGTTTTATTTGGGAACCAAGTATTCCGATGCAATGAAGGCGCACTTCATCGACGAAGACGGCAAGCCCAAACCATTTGAGATGGGCTGCTACGGGATTGGCGTCACGCGGTTGCTAGGCGCAGCTATTGAGCAAAACCACGATGAAAAAGGCATTATCTGGCCGCTCGGCATTGCGCCCTTTCAGGTGGTGATTTGCGGCCTGGGCTGGGCTCGATCAGAAGCGGTACGTGATACAGCGAACAAAATTTACGCTGAACTGCAGGCAAAAGGGATCGACGTGATTTTGGATGATCGCGGCGAGCGACCGGGCGTGATGTTCGCGGATTGGGAACTGATAGGCGTGCCGATTCGTATCAATGTCGGTGACCGAGGTTTGGCAGATGGCGAAGTTGAGGTCGTGCAGCGACGCGGCTTAAGCACTGAAAAGCTGGCTGTTGAGCAAGTGGTGGAGCAAGTCGACAAGCTCTGTAAGGACAATCACTAATGTCTGCCTCTGACAAACGAAAAGCGCCCATGCGTTTGTCGCCCGATCAGTGCGCTGCGTTTTGGCGTGACGGCTACCTCATTGTTGAAGATGCGGTAGATGCCGAGTTGCTCGCTCGGTTGCAATCGCAGTTTTCGCAATGGGTTGACCAAAGCCGTGAGCACACGACCGGCTGGGGTGAAACCATAAACGGATTGCCGCGATTCCATCTCGAAAAATCGCACCGGCCAGAGCAGCCCTGTTTGCAACGAGTCAATGCACCGGTCGAAGTGGGGCCTGACTTTTTTGAGGCGATGAGTGAGAGTGCGATGACTCAGATGGTCACCGACTTGATTGGCCCGAACGTGAAGTTTCACCACAGCAAGATCAACAGCAAATTGCCTGGTGGGAACACGGCGGTCAAATGGCATCAGGACTTTCCGTTTACGCCGCATAGCAATGATGATGTTGTCACTGCCTTATTGATGGTCGATGAAGTCACGGAGGAAAACGGCCCGTTGGACGTGTTGCCAGGTTCGCATACCGGGCCGATTCACGGGCTCTGGCATGAAGGTCAGTTTACGGGTGCTATTGAAGATACGATCGCCGAGCAATGCCAGCGCGATTCAGTGCGATGCACAGGCCGGGCCGGGTCGGTCTGCTTGATGCACACCCGCTTGCTGCATGGGTCTGCCCCCAATCTGTCTGCGCAACCTCGAACGCTCTTCATCTGCGTTTACTCGGCAGACGATGCTGTCGTGCAATCGCCTAACCCGATGCCGAACCGCTATGAGGGCCTGCTCGTGGCAGGCGAGCGAACGCATCGTGTGCGCACCGTGGCATATGAAATGGCGCTGCCGCAGTTACCCAAAACCGGGTCGTTTTTTGATCAACAGGCAAAAGGCTGAGACCACCTAACATTTGAGACAAGCCGTTCGTCGCCAGACGCGCTACGAGCGACCATTGCAGTCTGGCTAGCCGCTATGCTTGGCGGTTTGGCGACGGACTTGTGAAGGCATCGTTAGGGGCACGCAACCGGTGACTAATCGCGTACAAATGGCGAGTTTGAGTGATGCCGTGCTTCAGCGCAGTAAGCACGATCGGTGCGACCTGCGTGGGTGGCTCAAATTCTTCGGACTCAATCTGGCCTGGGTCAGAGCATGGCTTCTGATCAGCCTGATCACTCTGCTGGGCCATGATGCGGTTGCTGGCCAGCAGCGCTATGAGCCTATGGCCGCATCGGTGCGCAGCGCTCTAGCGCTGGACTCCTACAGTCATGATGTGCCGGAGCCTTATTTTGAATCCGTGGCGCTGCGCGACCAGTGGCTCGCTGACATGTCAGCCCGGCTCCCAAAGCGGTGGAAGCCGACTCAGGCTGAGCGCGAAGAGTTCCTGTTGACTGTGCGCTATGAGGCCCAGCGTGCAGGCCTCGACCCATCTCTGGTGCTAGGCGTGATTCATGTTGAGAGCTACTTTCGGCGTTATGCCGTTTCGTCGGCTGATGCGCGAGGCTACATGCAGGTGATGCCCTTTTGGGCGAGGCTGATCGGTGACGGTAATGAGTCTCGCTTGTTTGAGATGCGGACCAACCTCCGCTACGGATGCACCATCTTGCGGTATTACATAGATCGCGAGAACGGTAACCTTTTCCGCGCATTAGGACGGTACAACGGATCGCTGGGGCGGGCGAAGTATCCCAATAAGATACTCAGGGCATGGAAACGCTGGTCGTTTCAGCCAGAAAAAGGCGCTTCGTCGTTGGTGGCTGACTCGCGAGGGTGATCTGGCACTTGTTGGGCTGGTGTGGATTGCACCCTTTCGGGGACAGCCAATCGCCCGCAAAGCCTGGCTTTCAGCACATATTTGGTGCAGTTTAGAAAGCGTTGCGTGCGCCGACGGCCTGTTTTTCTTGCCAGACGCAAGGCCTGCCTTCTTGCTCGCCAGTCATTGCCAACTCGTAACACCTTTTTACCGGGTCAGGCATGCCGATTGCATAACATCCGGCACATCCGATTTAAAGGAGTGAGCATGTCCAGCCTGATTCAAAAGTCCTCCGCCGCAAAACCATCAGTCGACCCGCGGCCGTTCTACCCGTCTGCTTCGGGTAGCGCAGTCACACCGCGCTCCGTTACGGTCAGCGCTACCTGGGATAATTGTGCGGCTTCCAGCCCGGTGCTCCGCTCTCCGAATGCCTTGGTTTTCTCGACAAGACTGGCCCTGGTCAACCAGGGCTTAATGGCCGCCCGTGATCAGGTCGCCGCAGCGACTGCCCCGAGAAGTGCGCGGTCCCCAGTGTCAGATGTGACTCATGAGTTCGAATTGACCAACGGGTCTGCCGTCGTATCGGTCAGGCGTTTGCAGCGAAAGTGCGTGCTTTCAGTGGAGCTGGCAAGCAAGACTGCAGATGAAGTTGCCGCGGTGCGCGCCGTGTTCAGGTCCATCACAGAACTGCTCGGCGCAGACCGCGAGCCAGTCGTTGCTATGCAGACCGGCCAAGCGATTACCTAACAAATGTAAAGCCGCCTTCTACACAGAGGGCGGTAGCACCTTGCCAGGATTCATTCGATTGTCGGGGTCAATGGCGTGCTTAACCGATGCCATAAGCTTCAACTCGACCGCCGACTTATAACGTGCTGACTCATCTCTTCGCAGTACGCCCAGGCCGTGCTCTGCGCTGATCGATCCGTTAAAGCTTGCGACGGCATCATGGGTCAGCTTGTTAATCGCCGGCTGTTTTGCCAGGAAGGCTTCTTCAAATGCCGGCCCTTCCTGGTCGGCTGATGGCGAGACGTTGTAGTGCAGATTGCCGTCTCCGAGATGCCCAAAGACCACCATCCGAATGCCCGGGAACGCTTGTTCGAGTGCCGCATTTGTCTGTTCGACAAAATCGCCGATAGACGAGATCGGCACAGAAATATCGTGTTTGATGTTCTTGCCTACTGCGGCTTGCGCTTCCGAAATGTTCTCGCGTAGAGCCCAAAGGGCCTTGCTCCGTGCAATTGAGTCTGAAATGACCGCATCTGTAATGCAGCCCTGCTCAAGTGCCTCGCCCAGCAGTGCTTCAAATCGGGCAGTGGCATGCTCGTGGCCTTCAGCATCTGAGCATTCAAGCAGCACGTAGTAAGGGCTGTGATCATCAAATGGACGGCGGCACTCAGGATGCGCCCGTTCAACAAATGCCAGGCAGATGTCGGCGATCATTTCGAAAGCTGTCAGGCTCGATGAAAGGTGTTGCTGCGCAAGAGATAGCAGCTTCAAAGCATGGTGCGGGCTTTGGACCGCCGCCATGGCCGTGAGTTGCACCGCTGGCTGCGGATACAGCTTAAGCGTCGCGCCGGTTAAGACACCGAGCGTTCCTTCGGCACCGACGAACAAATCGCGTAAGTCATAGCCAGTATTGTCTTTACGAAGACCGCGCAATCCTTCCCAGAGTTGTCCGTCGGCCGTGACCACTTCCAGGCCAAGGCAGAGTTCACGCGCATTGCCGTAGCGCAAGACCTGGCAGCCGCCGGCATTGGTTGATAGATTGCCGCCAATCGTGCAACTGCCCTCAGACGGTAGCGTCAACGGAAAGAGCCGGTCATGGTCTGCCGCCGCCTGCTTGACTTCAGCAAGCGTACAACCGGCATCAACAGTAATCGTATTGTTGACCGTATCCACGGCTCGAACGCGTTTTAGACGTGCAAGCGAAATGACAACAGTGCGGCCAACCGAATCAGGAGTCGCGCCCCCAGACAAGCCGGTATTACCGCCCTGGGGCACGATCTTGACATCATGCTCGCCACACCAGCGCACAACCGCCTGGACATCGGCGACAGAGTCGGGCTGTGCAACAGCCAGTGCTTTGCCAAAGTAGCGGCGGCGCCAATCGGTCAGGAAGGGTTCGACATCGACGCCTTCGGTTAGCAATCGGCCTTCAAATGCCTTGGACAGGCTGGATTGAAGGCTTGAGGCCTCGTCAGTCGACAAGCTCGCAGCGCTAGGGGTTGTGGTGTCTGTATTCATTTAGCGCATCCCCGGCATCATGCCTTTCATGCCACGCATCATCTTGGCCATGCCGCCTTTTTGCATCTTCTTCATCATTGAGCGCATTTGTTCGAACTGACTGAGCATACGGTTAACTTCCTGCACCGTGACGCCAGCACCAGCGGCGATCCGGCGTTTGCGGCTCGCCTTAATCAAGTCAGGCTTGGTGCGTTCGCGAGGTGTCATCGAGTGGATGATGCCTTGCATGCGCTTCATCTGGCTTTCTGCCTGGCCCATATCGGCGCCGGCGGCTGCCTCTTGAAACTGGGCCGGCAGCTTGTCCATGAGCGAGTTCAGTCCGCCCATTTGATTCATTTGACCTAACTGAGCCAGAAAATCGTTGAGGTCAAACTTAGAGCCGCTCTTGAGTTTCTTAGCGAGTGACTCGGCCGCTTCTGTGTCGACATTGCGTTGCGCTTCTTCAACCAGCGAGACGATATCGCCCATGCCAAGAATCCGATTGGCCATTCGGTCGGGGTAAAAACTCTCCAGACCGTCAAGTTTTTCGCCCACGCCGACAAACTTGATTGGTGCGCCCGTAATTGCCTTGACCGATAAGGCCGCGCCACCGCGCGAGTCACCGTCCAGCTTGGTGAGCACAATGCCGGTGAGTGTCAGTGCTTCATTAAATGCGCGAGCCGTGTTGATTGCATCCTGACCCTGCATCGCATCAACCACAAACAATGTTTCTGCCGGCGAGAGTTGCTGATGCAAACCTGAGATCTCGGTCATCATTTCTTCGTCGATAGCCAGGCGGCCGGCAGTATCAACAATCAGCACATCCATATAGTGGGTGGTTGCCCATTCGATGGCAGCGCGTGCAATGTCAGCCGGTTTTTGGGAAGCATCTGACTCAAAAAACTCCGCTTCCGCCTGCGCTGAAACACTACGAAGCTGTTCAATCGCGGCAGGTCGGTAGACGTCGCAACTGACCGTGACCACCTTTTTCCGGTGATTCTGTTTGAGCCATCGGGACAGTTTTCCGACAGTGGTTGTCTTACCGGCGCCTTGCAGGCCCGCCATCAGGATCACCACGGGCGGCTTTGTTG
This sequence comes from Burkholderiaceae bacterium, assembly GCA_045106815.1. Taxonomy (GTDB): domain Bacteria; phylum Pseudomonadota; class Gammaproteobacteria; order Burkholderiales; family Burkholderiaceae_E; genus JAUIAI01. The sequence goes on from JBGCFG010000033.1 coordinate 39,757, forward strand.
CCAGATTGAGCGACTGGGCCTCACCACCCATCAACTCGGTGAGCTCCTGGTTGACCACGCCAACCAGTGCCTGGCCTGGCGTCAGGCTGCCAGTGACCGTCTGCCCAAGTGCTTTTTCTTTAATGCGGGCAATCAGATCCTTGACGACCGGCAGCGCCACATCGGCCTCTAGCAGGGCGATTCTGATTTCGCGCAACATCGCCTGGGTGTTGGATTCGGTCAGGCGAGCCTGGCCGCGCATGGTTTTTACGACGCGCGACAGTCGCTGGGAAAGATTTTCGAGCATGGGCTTGGTTTAAACTGGTGAGGTGCAAATTCTACTGACATCTATGTTTGTCTTGCCGGCGGCCCTGTATACCGCTTCATGGGCGCTTGGCCTTCGCAAAAGCTCAAATGGTGACGTACCTGACGGCTATGCGAGTACCCATGGTGCCTTAGTCGCGCGAGACGGCCCCGGAGCCGTGGGGCTGCCTTCCATTTTGCTGCTGTTAGCCCTGCTCGTCCACCTGGCCTCTCTGTATGTGGCCATTGCGCCCGGACCCAACGTCAGGCTCGGTTTCAGCCACGTCTTGTCGGCATCACTCTGGATTGGGGTATTGCTGCTTTGGCTTGAATTGGATGATGCCCACGCTCGCGCCATGCGCAGCATGGTGTTGCCTATTGCCGCGTTAACCGCGTTGCTGCCGATGGTGTTTCCGGGCCGAGAGCTGGCTGAGGTCGCGGGCCGTAGCTTATTGGTCCCTCATTTGCTCGTGGGTATCCTGGCTTACTCGGTGTTGTTTCTGGCGCTGCTGCATGCGGTACTGATGGCGAGTGCGGAAAGGCAGCTACGGGCGGCGCCCGCTACCGCCGTGGGTCCCTTCGCCCGATTCATTGACCGGCTGCCGCCGCTGCTTAGCATGGAGCGCATGCTCTTTCGCCTGGTTGGATTTGGCTTTGGCCTGCTCACGCTCACAGCGGTGAGTGGGATGTTTTACTCGGAGCAGATCTTTGGGCTGCCGTTTAGCCTGGATCACAAGACGGTCTTCACGCTGCTCGCCTGGGCCGTCTTTGGCATGTTGTTGTTAGGCCGATGGCTGTGGGGCTGGCGTGGCCGCACTGCGCTGCGCCTAACGATTGTTGGATTTATCGTCCTGCTGCTGGGTTATGTTGGTAGTCGGTTCGTGTTGGAGGCTGTTCTTGGCCGAGTCTAGTGCCTCTGGCGCCCCAAGCGGTAACTCGCGCTTTGGTGTGGTCACCCTCAGGACGTTTAATCGCGGAGCGTGCAGCATCAATGGGTAAGCTCATTTTCTGGGTCGGCGTGATTGCGATCGTGTGGGGTGGCGCGCGCTTTTTGTCGATTTTGCAGCGCAAGCAAGAGTCGGCGCGTCAGTTAAAGGCTGAGCGAGACAACCAGCAGGAGGCGGTTGTGCGGTGTGCTACCTGTGGCGTCTACATTCCTGCTTCTGACGCAGTTAAGGTGGGCAAACAAGCCTATTACTGTCCGGAACATCGCCCCCGGTCATGAGCCAACCGAGCGATCCCCTGCAGATTCAGCCAGCGCCCGTAGCGCCTCTGGGCTCGCAGCGATCCAGTCTCGCGGTTGAACCGGGCCCGGTTTCTTACTGGAAAGCACTGACCTGGTTTGGCATCAGCCGGGTTGCGATCTCTTTGCTGTTGTTGCTGGCCTCCCACGCGAAAAACAATCGTGAGTTCATTGAAGTACTCAATGAGCCAATGTTTCAGCGTGTCGCACTTTTCTATGTGCTGGCATCGATCATTCTGCTTGCGTTGATCAGGCCTTTACGCCCTCACTTGCAGCTACAACTGTTTTTGCACGTCGGCGTTGATCTACTGCTGATCACTGTACTGGTCTACTACAGCGGTGGGCTCAAAGGTGGGCTGGGCGCGCTCATGATCGCATCGGTTGCGGCGGGCTCTGTCCTGGCGACTCGTCGTCTCGCCGCCTTCTTTGCGGCCGCCGCCACGCTCTTATTGCTGTCTCAGGCGGGCTTGGGTTTTGCCGGCGAAGGCCAGCTTGACGTGACCCAGATTGGCCAGGCGGGTGTGTTGGGGGCAGCCTGCTTCTTGACGGCACTGTCCGTTAACTGGCTGGCCATGCGCCTGCAAACGCAGGAGGAACTCGCTTACCGGCGTGGCGAGGACGTTCGAAACCAATTGGCTGTCACGCAGCGCGTGATCGCTGAATCGCAGCAAGGGGTATTGGTAGTCAGTGCCCAGGGGGGCGTTCGAACGATGAACCGCGCGGCCCGAACCATGCTTGGCGTCGATGAAAGCCGCGTGATCGGCCAGGATGATCAACTGCATTTGCGCAACCTGCTGGGCAGGGAATGGCCTGCGCTGGTTGAGCGTTTTCAGCAGTGGCAGGTGGCTGCACGCGAAAGACCGGAAGAAATTGAGTTAACCGCGTCAGTTGCGCGGGCCAGTCCTGAGAATGCCTCGCGCGTCAGAGTGAGGCTCATTGCCGCGCTGGATCAGCCCGGTGCAGATGCCGTTATTCTTGTGGAAAACCTCCATGAGCTTGAGCAGCGCGCCCAGCAGCTGAAATTGGCGTCGATGGGGCGCTTGTCTGCCTCAATCGCACACGAAATCCGCAACCCCCTGGGCGCCATTCGGCATGCCAACAGCTTGTTGGGCGAGCAACTCGAATCTGTTCCCCTGGCAAGGTTGTCAAGAATTGTTGAAGACAACACGGTTCGGATTAACCGTGTGATTGAAGATGTCTTGTCCATTTCGCGTGGCGGGCCTGCCATGGACGAGCAGATTGATATGGCTCGGTTTCTCGATGAGTTTTTGCCGGAGTTTGTGAATCAGGCCGGTCATGAGCGCCACCGAATTGGCGTCAGTCTCGATACAAACGATCCGATGCGCTTTGATTCAAACCAGTTGCGACAAGTTCTGGTCAATTTAATCGGTAATGCATTGCGATACGCATCCGACAATCCCGGGGCCGTGATGATTGGCTGGCGTAAACTGGGTAGCGGACGGCTCGAGCTCAGTATTGCCGATGACGGACCAGGTCTCGGGCCAGATGCCGTCGCCTACGCATTCGAGCCTTTTTTTACGACTGAGTCCCGCGGGACTGGACTGGGCCTGTATTTGGCGCGAGAACTCAGCGCATTGAACGGGGCGAGCATTCGATATCAGAAAATGCGGGTTCAGGATCGTTACAGCGGTGCTTTCCTGATTGAGCCACGCCAGCCGGCAGCCGTTTCAAAGCAATAACTCAGGCAGAAAACGAAATGAACCAACCAGACAATCAGGGTCGTAGCGTTTCCCGCTCAGGGACCATTCCGCGCGTCCTGGTGATTGACGATGAAGCTGATTTGCGCGAGCTAATCGAATTGACACTGGTGGGCATGGGGCTGGATGTCGATTGCGCGGCAGACCTGAGTAGCGCGCGCGGCCACCTCAAGGACAATGGTTATGCACTGTGCCTGACCGATATGCGGCTGCCCGATGGTGACGGCCTTGAACTGGTCGGCCTGATTTCAGATACCTATCCCAACACACCGGTTGCGGTGATCACTGCTTTTGGGAGCACTGAAAATGCGGTGGCAGCGTTAAAAGCGGGAGCATTCGACTACCTGGCCAAGCCAGTCGCGCTTGATGCCTTGCGCAATCTCGTCCGTTCAGCGGTCAGCATGCCCGACCCGGCCAAACAGGATGCTGATGGCGCGGCAACCGGTAACTCGGTTTCGCCAGCTCGGCGATTGCTGGGAAACTCGGACGCGATTCGGGATGTTCGTGCGCAGATACTTCGGCTGGCTCGAAGCATGGCGCCAGTTGCGATCACCGGCGAGTCCGGTTCCGGTAAGGAGCTAGCCGCTCGGCTGGTCCATGAGGCGGGCGCACGCACTGATGACGCTTTCATTGCGGTCAATTGCGGCGCCATTCCTGAAAACCTGATGGAAGCCGAATTCTTTGGCTACCGGAAAGGCGCTTTTACAGGCGCAGATCAAGATAGAGACGGATTCTTTCAGGCTGCCAACGGTGGCACCTTGTTTCTAGATGAGGTCGCCGATCTGCCGCTGGCTATGCAGGTGAAGTTACTGCGGGCGATTCAAGAGAAACGGGTTCGCAAAGTGGGCGAAACTCAGGAAGAACCAGTGGATGTGCGCATTATTAGCGCTACCCACCAGAATCTGGCTCAGTGTGTGAGCGCCGGGCGGTTTCGTCAGGATTTGTTCTATCGCCTCAATGTAATCGAGTTACATCTGCCACCGCTACGAGATCGTCGGGAAGACGTGCCTGTTCTAGCTGAATCGGTGCTGGCCCGCTTGGCAAGCCGCGCTGGTCTGGAACCGCCGCCGCGGCTGGCAACCGTGACGGTGCGGTATCTCCAAAGCTACGGGTTTCCCGGCAATGTTCGCGAGTTGGAGAATATTCTGGAGCGTGCGCTAGCGTTCTCCAATGGCGAAGTAATAAACGTGGAAGACCTGGGGCTGAGGCCAGAGAGCTCTGATGCGGCGGTCAATGAGCGCGATGACAGCCCGGACCCTGACGCGCCTGGTAGCCACCCCGTTGTGGACGCAACCGAAACACCGGATCAGACTAAGCAGGACGATGAAGAGGTTGAGACCCAGAACAAGACAATCAGTAGCGCTGAGCATTTGTCCCCTGAGGGGATTCCTTCATCATTGCCCGACTACCTCGATCAGGTAGAACGCGAGGCCATTAGTTGTGCCCTGGAAAAGACCCGCTTTAACCGGACGGCCGCCGCGAAGCTGCTTGGCATCAGTTTTCGGGCGCTGCGCTATCGAATGCAGCGTCTGGAGATCAATTGACTCGATCGCCCTGGTCAGTGGATGGTTGGTTTGCGCCGGCGAGGGCGGTTCGTTCCCCCAATTTCGATCAAAGGACGGCTGGCACAGAGATTGACCTGATTGTGATTCATCACATCAGTTTGCCAGCGGGGTACTTCGCTGGCACAGCGATTGAATCTTTGTTTTGCAACACGCTCGATTGCAACAGTCACCCGTCATTCGCCGACCTGAACGGTTTGAAAGTCTCCAGCCACTTTCTCATCAGGCGGCACGGACAGTTGCTTCAGTTCGTGAGTGTTCATGACCGGGCATGGCATGCCGGGCAATCAAACTTTATGGGACGCCAGCGCTGCAATGATTTCTCAATTGGCATCGAACTCGAAGGCGACTTAGATCGTCCGTTCACCAAAACTCAGTACAAACGACTCAACTTTGTCGTCGATGCCTTGGCTCAACATTTGCCGATTAAATATTTAGCTGGGCACAGTGACATCGCTCCAGGGCGAAAATTTGACCCGGGACCGCGCTTCGACTGGACTGAGTTGCACAAGGTTTCAGCAGCAAATCGCTTGAAGTGCCCGTATGGCGCGGGAGGCGATTTTTAAGCCAGATTCTGGCGCTGCGTGCCTGTGCTGAGATCCCCGCGGGCACCCTCGGCGGAGCTTCAATTGAAGTTGCAAAAACTCGTCAATTATCCGCCTATCGGCTCATCTGAATGGTTGATCTGACAGGGGTTTGATCCTACAATTAGTTGTGTTCGCAAGACTTAGCACTACATCTAGTGTGTCAGCGCAAATTTTCTGTAAGAAAGGCCGTAAGTTCGGGTCTCACTGCCCTGCCACACACTAGATAGTCAGCAAGTTTGATCGACGCAGGCGACTACGCCAAAAAAGATCATCAAAAAAGTGATCAATAAAGACTCTCTCAGCCTCACTCAGTAGTACCTAACAAAGCGAATTTAGCCAGACACTAATTTTTATCAACCGCTGACCTGAACCGTTAAAAGGCCAAGATTCAACGGGTAGTAATCATCAGGTAGCAAATAACGAGACAGGTTGTCGCAAAGGCGGCCTTCTTTGATGGGGATGCCATCCGGGACTCGGGTGGCGATGTACGAAATTCAGTCCTAGAGACCACAGTAAGACCCACACCGGATGGTCGTTTAACCGCCGACCAGTTGGGTGTGATCGCGTTAGAACACCAGACCACCGAAAAGTTCACCACGAGGATTACAAGATGCAAAGGGTTGCCGATCGACCAGCCGAGTCAAATCAAATGCCAGCCACTATTGCCAGCCAGCCGCGCGCCAAGGGATTGACGGCGACGGATGCGCAGGGAAATGAGATTCGGTTTGAAGACTACCGAATCATTCGTCGTAACGGATCTGTCGTGGCGTTTGAGCCCCAAAAGATTTCGATTGCCATGACCAAGGCGTTTCTCGCGGTCAATGGTGGGCAGGGCGCAGCGTCGGCCCGCATCCGGAGTCTCGTGGAGGAAATGACAGCGTCTGTGGTTCAGGCACTGGTTCGCAGTCGGAAGGGCGGTGGCACCTTTCACATTGAAGATATTCAGGATCATGTTGAACTGGCTCTCATGCGCTCTGGTGAGCATGAAGTTGCACGTGCCTATGTGCTTTATCGTGAGAAACGCAACCAGGAGCGGGCAGCCCAGCGGTCTCAGGAAGAGGCCGTTGCTGAGGTAGGTCAGGCCGACATTGCGATTAACGTGAACGACGGTGGCGTGGTCGCGCCTTTGAACATCCAGGCCTTGAGTAGTCTGATTGAATCAGCATGCTCAAACCTGGGCGAGGCGGTGGTGGCCGAGCCCATCTTGAGCGAAACAATCAAAAACCTGTACGACGGGGTATCGCTTGATGAGGTCTATAAGTCGTCAATCCTGTCATCTCGCGCTCTGATCGAGAAGGAGCCGGGCTATACACAGGCAACCGCGCGGCTTTTGCTGCACACAGTGCGCCGTGAAGTACTGGGTGAAGAAGTTGTGCATGAAGATATGGCCACGCGGTATGGCGAGTACTTCCCACGCTACATCAGGACCGGCATTGAAGCTGGCCTGCTGGATTCAAAGCTGCAGCAGTTTGACCTGAAGCGCCTCGCTGATGCCATTGAGGCCGATCGCGATCTGCAATTCAGCTATCTCGGTCTGCAAACCCTGTACGACCGCTACTTCCTGCATATTGATGAGCGGCGCATTGAGTTGCCGCAGATCTTCTTCATGCGGGTAGCGATGGGGCTGGCACTCAATGAAATTGACCGCGAAGCGCGCGCGATCGAGTTTTACAACCAGATTTCAAAGTTTGACTTCATGAGCTCCACGCCGACGCTGTTCAATTCGGCAACCCAGCGCTCGCAGCTTTCTTCCTGCTACCTGACCACCGTCGCTGATGATTTGGATGGCATTTATGAAGCCATTAAAGAAAATGCGCTGCTTGCCAAGTTTGCTGGCGGTTTGGGCAATGACTGGACGCCGGTTCGCGCCTTGGGTAGTCACATCAAAGGCACCAATGGCAAGAGTCAGGGGGTTGTGCCTTTCCTGAAGGTGGTCAATGACACGGCCGTGGCTGTGAATCAGGGCGGCAAACGCAAAGGCGCGGTCTGCGCATACCTGGAGACCTGGCACCTCGACATCGAAGAGTTTCTGGAGTTGCGCAAAAACACCGGCGATGACCGCCGCCGTACGCACGACATGAATACAGCGAACTGGATTCCAGATCTGTTCATGAAGCGGGTGCTCGAAGATGGTCAGTGGACCTTGTTCTCACCATCCTCATGTCCTGATCTGCACGATAAGTTTGGCGCCGAGTTCGAGAAAGCTTACCTGCGCTATGAAGCCATGGCCGCGGCGGGTGACTTGTCACCGAGCCGCCAGGTGTCTGCGACAGGCTTGTGGCGCAAGATGCTCTCGATGCTGTTTGAAACCGGGCATCCGTGGGTGACATTCAAAGATCCGTGTAACCTGCGGTCGCCGCAGCAGCACACGGGTGTCGTTCACAGCTCGAATCTGTGCACGGAGATCACGCTAAACACCAGCGACACTGAGATTGCGGTGTGCAATCTTGGTTCGATCAATCTGGTGGCGCATATGATCCAGGACGCTGAGGGACAGTGGTCGCTGGACCACGAGAAGCTGCGTAAGACGGTCAGCACCGCGATGCGGATGCTCGATAACGTCGTCGATATTAACTACTACGCGGTCGGAAAAGCGCGTAACTCCAATTTGAAGCATCGCCCGGTCGGTCTTGGCCTAATGGGTTTCCAAGATTGCCTGCACATGATGCGGGTGCCTTATGCGAGTGAAGCGGCGGTCGAGTTTGCCGATCGCTCCATGGAGGCCATTTGCTACCACGCCTACTGGGCTTCCACTGAACTGGCCGAAGAGCGGGGTAGCTACGCCAGCTTCAAAGGGTCGCTCTGGGATCAGGGCATCCTGCCTAAGGACAGTCTGGAATTGCTGCGCAAACAGCGTGGTCAGCTGACCGGCGACAAGGCAGACATGCCGCTCGTTGATATCGACCTGTCTGAAACCCTCGATTGGGATGGTTTGCGGGCTCGAATTGCCAAACACGGTATGCGCAACTCAAATTGCGTCGCGATTGCACCCACGGCGACTATCTCCAACATCATTGGCGTCTCGGCCTGCATTGAACCGACATTCCAGAATCTGTTTGTTAAATCGAACTTGTCTGGTGAGTTCACGGTGGTCAATGAACATTTGGTGCGCGATTTGAAAGAGCGCGGTCTTTGGGACGAGGTCATGATCGCCGATCTGAAGTACTTCGATGGTTCATTGGCCAACATTGACCGCATTCCCGATGACATGCGCGAGTTATATGCCACTGCTTTCGAAATGGATACTCGCTGGATCGTTGAAGCGGCTGCGCGTCGTCAGAAGTGGATTGATCAAGCGCAGTCTCTGAACATTTACATGGCCGGTGCTTCAGGTAAGAAATTGCACGATACCTACATGCTTGCCTGGCTGCGTGGCCTGAAAACGACCTACTACCTACGCACGATGGGCGCGACCAGTGCAGAGAAATCTACTGGAAAAATAGGGCAGCTGAATGCAGTTAATGCTGATGGCGGTGCCGGATCATTCGGATCGGCTGCAGCGCATGACGGTGCAACGATAAGTGCGTCATCAGTTGTTGAAGAGCCTAAGTTTTGTGCAATCGATGATCCCGATTGCGAAGCGTGTCAGTAGGTTTTTGATCGTCTGTTGATGACCGCTCGTCGTTTGTTGTTGCTTCATTCGCAACGGGAATGTCAAGATAATTGTTCCTATCGTTGCAAGCAATTAACAACGACAGTAGGATTCGCACTGTGAATAACAGTGGACTCTTACCGCGGTACATCGACTGACGCAGCAAAAAGTTATTGGTTAGTTAAGTCATACCGAACGTTTGATCAGACATTCATCACGAGCAGTCACGCACAAGGCAACACCTCTTGATGAGTAAGACGAGTAAATGTTCAACCCATGTGATTTGTTTGGAATGTCAGTCGCCAATCAGATCAGTATCAAAACCGATGTACTAGAGTGAGACCAAACCATGCTGTCCTGGGACGAACCTTCAACATCCTCAGCACCCGCCGCCCCTCAGAATCGTGCGCCGGGTCGATTGCCAGAAACTGAGCCGCGGTTAGAAACCGTGCAGCCGGCGACGTCGCCGATGGCTAATGTCATCCCGATGGAGCGCCCTGCTAGTAATGCTGCGCAGCAACAAACCCCGCCCTCCAACCCCGACAGCGTGCAAGCCCGGGATACCGGACGGGTGCGCGCAGAAGACAAGCGCATTATTAATGGCGCCTCTGACGTCAATCAGCTCGTTCCTTTCAAATACAAATGGGCCTGGGAAAAATACCTGGCGACCTGCGCCAACCACTGGATGCCGCAGGAAGTGAACATGAGCCGCGACATTGAGCTCTGGAAAAGCCCCAACGGCTTGACGGATGACGAACGCCGCCTGGTCAAGCGTAACCTTGGCTTTTTCGTGACGGCTGACTCTCTAGCAGCTAACAATATTGTGTTGGGAACCTACCGGCACATTACCGCGCCTGAGTGCCGCCAGTTCTTGTTGCGTCAGGCTTTTGAAGAGGCCATTCACACTCATGCTTATCAGTACATCACTGAGTCGCTGGGCCTGGATGAGTCCGAAATCTTCAATGCCTACCATGAGGTCAAGTCGATCCGGGACAAAGACGAGTTTTTGATCCCCTTCATCGATACCCTGACTGACCCTCACTTTGTAACCGGCACCCCTGAGGCTGATCAGTCGCTACTGCGTTCCCTGATCGTCTTTGCCTGTCTGATGGAAGGCCTGTTCTTCTATGTAGGCTTTGTTCAGATCCTGGCGCTGGGCCGTCAAAATAAGATGACCGGTGCCGCAGAGCAGTATCAGTACATCCTTCGCGATGAGTCAATGCACTGCAACTTCGGCATTGACCTAATCAACACCATCAAACTTGAGAATCCGCACCTCTGGACCAAAGAGTTCAAAGAAGAATTGACCGGATTGTTCAAGCAAGCTGTAGAACTTGAGTATGCATACGCTGAAGACACAATGCCTCGCGGCGTGCTCGGCCTGAATGCTTCCATGTTCAAGGCTTACCTGCGCTTTATTGCCAATAGGCGTGCTCAACAGATTGGCCTTGAGCCGATGTTCGCCCAGGAAGAGAATCCTTTCCCCTGGATGAGCGAGATGATCGATCTGAAAAAAGAGCGCAACTTCTTTGAAACCCGGGTGATTGAATATCAAACCGGCGGCGCATTGAGCTGGGACTGACCCGGCGCGCTGACTCCTTGACCTAGGACTGACATTTGAGGGAAACACCAAGACACCAACCTGACTTGACACCGCCGCCGCTTAGCCGGCTGGCCCGTGTCCACCGTTGCTGTCAATGGCCCCTGCCACTTAGCCCCCGGGATGCTTCCCGGGTGGCACCCGAATTCATTAGCGTTGAATCTGCCCCGCCATGCGGGCCCGACCCAGCGCCGATGAATAGCCCGCTGGATCGGCACGATTGCTTGTATTTCGTGCACTCGCAGCGAGTTTCCGTGAATGCCATATCTTTCAAGGAGTCCCGTCATGGCTACGGCTAAGAAATCCGCCCGCAAGGCGACAAAGAAAAGGGCGGCCAAAAAGGCAACCCGCAAGGTAGCAGCAAAGAAAACCCGGAAAGTAGCGGCCAAGAAAACCGCTCGTAAGCCGGCGAAGAAAGCTGCGAAGAAATCGGCGAAGAAGGCAACCAGAAAAGTAGCCAAGAAGGCAGCTAAGAAGGCGACGCGCAAGCCCGCCAAGAAGAAAGCAGCTGCCAAGAAGAAGCCGGCTAAGAAGAAGGTAGCAGCCAAGAAGAAGCCAGCAAAGAAAGCGGCTAAGAAGAAACCCGCCAAGAAGGCAGCCAAGAAACGGGCTACCAAGAAAGCGGCAAAGAAAGTAGCACGTAAGAAGCCGGCCAAAAAAGCCGCCAAGAAGGCGACTCGTAAGCCAGCAAAGAAAGCGGCTAAGAAAACAGCCAAAAAGGCAACGCGTAAGCCTGCCAAGCGTAAAGCTGCAAAAAAAAAGCGGTAGAAACATCCGCCGCTAAAACGGCTGGCAAGAAAAGTCCATTGGCCGCGTGGCCTTTCCCTACCGGGAACAGACCATAACGGGCAGGGCGGATCTGCAAGCCGTTATGAAGCCTCGGGCGCTTGGCGCTCGGGGCTTCTTTTATGCCAGAATCCTTATCTGATGATTGAGAAGGCGCGCTAGACACTCATGGGCAATACCTTGTGGTTCCTGCTAGAAACGGTCGGCCAGCTATTGGCGACGGCCTGCTTATTGCGAGCGTATATGCACTGGTTGGGGATCGCGTCCCGCGATCCTATCGGTCAGTTTGTCATTGCGGTCACAGACTGGCTGGTGAAGCCGCTCCGGCGCATCATGCCGGCAATCAGCCGTATTGACTGGGCAAGCCTGTTGGCGGCACTCGTAGTGTCCGTCGCGATGGCAATTGTGCTGGTGCTCTTGTCTGGGATTCAGGCAGCGCCAGTCTTCGGCGCGCTCGTTTTGACGGCTGTGGTCTGGCTAATTAAGTGGTCGGTGTTCTTATTGATACTTGTCGTGATCGCGCATGCCGTGTTGTCGTGGGTAAATCCCCATGCGCCGATTGCACCTACCCTTGATGCCTTATCGCGCCCGTTCCTGGCGCCGATTAGAAAGCTGGTGCCGCTAGTGGGCGGCGTTGATCTCTCGCCACTCGTGTTGATCATCGGGCTGCAGGTGGTGCTGGCGTTTATTCAGAATGTCTTTGGTCGATTCCTGATCGGCTGACTATTCGTGCATCAAAGGGCGCCAGGTGCTCAGTTGCTGGCGGGCGCGGCCATGGCGTTTCTCAAGTTGACTCAGCGCCGTCTCCGCGCTGCGGATGTCGCTTTCTAGCCGGAAATTCTGGCTCTTGATGCGCGAGATGATTCTTTTTCGCTCGCGATACTCTGGTGTGTGCTTGCGGGTTCTCGCCAACTCCGAGCGTTGATGTCGCAGCTCTGCATCTTCACGGGCATGAGTGGATTCCAAGCGCGACAATTCCCGGCGGTGGTAAAAGAGGTCAGAGTCCAGCTTAGATAAAGAGGCTTCAAGGCCTGGGACGAAACCGGCCAGGAAATCTTTCTGAAGCGCCTGCGGACAAACACCATGATATTGCGCGGCCCGGCCGCCCAGTCTTGCCCCGTTTCCTGCGGTGCAATACCCCTCTAAGCCCTTTTCATAGCCCAACATGAACCGTGGCTCCCATTCGGGCGTGCAAACACCCTGGTATTTGACCCCCTTGCCGCCAAGCGCGCGTCCGTTTGATTCTGTGCAAAACAATGGCAAGCCTTCGTCATAGCCTGCAAAATACGGTTCGCTGTTTAGCGCGATGCCATGTTCCTTCTGACAAACGCCAGAGTACTGGTTGAACTTGGCGAGTTTTACAAAGCCACGTTGGCCATCTTCCAAGCCTTTTGCCCGCCAGTCTCCAGTCGTGCATTCTTCCTTGCTAATCTGCGCGCAACTGGTCGCCAGAAAGCTAAGGCATGCAAACAAAACGAGTAGACCGCAGCGCCGGAAAGCCATGGGGAACGAGTAACGAAACATGGGGTCAGCCTATCGAGAGTCGTTGCGAAGGCTCTAGTCTTAACCGCGTTTCCTTGCCCGAGTATCCCGGATCTATGCTAATTATTTTGGATCAGATGGCTTATGGCCTTGGCTGCCCTCAGCGCACGCTGTCGAAAGCGGCCGGGGCTGGTCCTGACGTGCGGTCAGTCAGATAGAAATGCCGCATTGACAGTATTGCCAGCACTACAAAGGCTACCGCGCAGGATCGTGTTGCCAGGCGAATCCAGCGAACACCGGCACCGCTAAACAATCGATTAACCAGGCTCGCGCAAACAAAGCACCACAGCACGGATGACGTCATAAACCCGGCAAAGAACACCGTGTAGTCTGTGAACGACGGGTCGCTTACTCCCAGCGAACCAAGGGCGCTGCCTATCGCTGCCCAATAGGCAAGATTCTGTGGGTTTGTTACCGACAAAATCATGCCCGAGCGGAACGCCTGGCCAGGCAAATGAGCACTTGATTCCAATGTGCCAGCGTCTAGTCGGCTCGCGTCACGCCATGCATCCATCGCGAGCCACAACAGGTAGGCAATACCGGCCAGGGTCAGAGGGGTGCGTAGCCAGTCGATCTGCAACAGCAAGCCAACACCTGCCAGGCCCAGAAGCGCCCACAAGGCATCTCCAGCTAAAGACCCGAGTTGCACCGCCAGGGCAGGTCTGAATCCATCGCGAATACCAAATCGGATGGTGGCGGCGAGTATCGGGCCGGGTGTCGCATTGAAGATCAAGCCCAGCAATGCTGCCGCAAAAAAGAGGGTAAGCATGGTTTTGCTGGTGCCTATTGCCTGCTGAACTTACCAGGGCTTGTCGCCATAATTTGCCGCAAAGCGCTCGGCAATGGCTGCTGGTTCCACGGCATGATTCTGCGGCCCTTGATGCTCAATCTTGAGGCCACCCATGACGCTGCCAAGTTGAGTGGACTTGAGCCATGACCAACCTTGCGACAGGCCGAACAGCAAGCCACCACGAAAAGCGTCACCGCAACCAGTCGGGTCAATCGCCTGACCAATCGAGATGGCGGCAACCGTGGTTTTGGTGCCGTCGGTATAGATGTCTGAGCCTTCGCCGCCGCGCGTCACGATCAGTGCTTCGAGCTTGGCGGAAATCTCTGCTTCGCTCCAGCCGGTGCGTTCAACCATGAGTTTGGCTTCGTAGTCATTGACGGTCACCGCATTGGCCTGCTCAATGAACTGTTGCAGGGCTGGCCCGTCAAACATGGGCAGTCCCTGGCCGGGGTCAAAGATGAAGGGAATGCCGGCGCTCGCGCACTCCTGAGCATGTTGCTCCATCGCTTCTTTGCCGTTGGGACCGACGATGCACAGGCAATCGCCCGGGGCATTTCCGGCGGCGTTGGCCGCACTTAGCGCAGACACCTGGTGAGCCATGGACATGGCGCCCGGATGGAACGCGATGATCTGATTGTCTGCGAGATCGGTGGTGATGAAGGCTTGCGCCGTAAACTCTTCGCCGATTTGCAAGACTGCGCTCGTATCAATGCCGAGTTTGTTGAGCCTACCAAGATAACCATCAGCATCATGGCCAATTGTGGCGAGCACAGTTGCCTGGCCGCCGAGTCCAACCAGGTTGTAGGCAATATTGGCCGCACAGCCACCGAACTCTTTCTTCAGACGTGGCGTCAAGAAGGAAACGTTCAACATGTGAACCTGATCGGGCAGGATATGGTCTTTAAAATGACCATCAAAAACCATGATGGTGTCGAACGCAACCGAACCACTGACCAGCACGCGCGCTGGTTTGCTCCTGGCTTTGCCAGCAGCGAATGAAGACTGAGTCAAACCTCTCTCCGTTAGGGGTAGAACAATGAAACCGAATAGCCAACCGGGGCATCGGTCGTTGATTTCAACGCAACCCGGATAGGTTGCTCGCTATTGCTCGCCAGCCCTGCACTGATCATGGACTCGTCAGACAGGTATTGGGCGGGCATGAGTACTTTGCGCACAAGAATGCCGCCCACACCATCGAGAAGCGTTAGCTCAATGGCTGGCCAGCGTAGTTTGTAGCGGGCATTGTTACGCATGAGCAAGTTCATGACGTAGCTTGCATCAGGTTCTCGCGACGAGGCAGCCGTCAAGTCAAAAGAGGCGATCTTGATTTCTTCCCGGTTCATGGGCAATCGGACTTCCAGCCCAAATGGCGCGCTGATTGCCGCAAGACCTGAACTGATACTCGGAAATCGCGAAGCCAATACATCCCGATTACCAATCGCCAACTGCAGTATCAGCAGCACGACCAGTCCGGCAGCAATGATGAGGACCTGACGAGGTGGCAGATCAAAGTCGAAGCTCGGGCGTGAGGTTTTGCCGAAAAAGTCGATTGCATCTTCTTCATGCAGACCGTCTGATTGGTGAAGTGCGCCGGCATTGTCCGCAGCCGCCAGCGGCGAGGCAGCAAGATCCTCGTCATCAACTCGCTCCGCAGGGTCGCGCTTTGCAGACTTGGCGGGGCGATCAGTCTGCTCGGAGTCTTGTTTCGCCTCGCTCGAACTGTCCGCAGCGTCGGCTGACTCCGCGCCGCCTGGACCGGGTCGGCTATCAGGCTCTTCGATATCCGGCTCATCAAAGTGCTCGTCAATTTTTGGCCAGACTGGCGCGGACGCCCAATCATCATCGCGACCGGCTCGCTGAAAGTCACCGCGCGCACCTTTAGTTAGCGGAGAGGTAATGACAGCGCCAGCGCGAGTCTGAGAGCTAGGGGAGAACGGACTTGGTTTTTGAGAGCCAGACTTTTCGTGCTTGTCTGATGATTTGTCATCAGCGTCAGGCTCGCCTGCCGATTTAGATGTCGCTGCATCAGCGTCGTCAGGCGATGATTTTGATGCTTTCGCGGTTGTCAGTTCGGCATCGGCAGGCTTTTTCTGATCCTGACTGTTCGCTGCGTCGTCCTGGGTACTCTCTTTGTTCGACTCGCTCTGTTCTGCTTGCTCGCGCGCGGCGCGCTTACGCCGACCGCGTCCGCGTTTGCCGCGTGCGCCACCGCGCCTGGATCGTTTTCCCGTCGATGGCTCAGGCGGGCTGGCGGAATCGCCGGATGCTTGCGCGTCTGCATTTTCAGAAGCGGGCTTTGCCTGGGGCTCAGGCTTGTCAGCAGACGGCGCATCGCTGTTGGTACTGGTGGGCTCAGATTCCCCACTAGGCGGTGACTTTAGAGCCGTGTTGCCTGGCCCTTCGGTCGCGGATTCGCCAGGGCCAAGCTCAGTGTCTGGCAGAAAAAAAGCGGTCTTGAGTTCATCTGTTGCTGACGGTTCTGATGCGTCAGACGCATCAGAGGTTTCCGACGGCTCCGAGTTTCCCCACAGGCGCCGGCCCGTGCCGCGCCGATCGCCTCTGCGGCGGTCTTGTCCGTCATTGTCTTCATTGAGTTCTTCGTCAGTACGCGAATCACTCACATAGCGCAGATACTCAACCCCAGAGAACACATGTTCACAATTGCCGCATCGAACAAGGCCGCGCCGCAGTTTGAGTTGTTCAGGGTTGACCTTGAAGCTGGTGCTGCAGGCCGGACAGGTAGTTGCCAGTGCCATGGATTATTTTGTCTGGGGGCGAGGAATAGGGCGGATTGTTAGGTCAATGTACACCAGATAAAACATCGTTCAGACCGCCTTGTCGCGTTTGCCAGTCAGGCAGGTCCAACCATCTTCACTTGCCCACGCGCTCATTTCAAGCTGCCGGTAACACGCGGCCACTTCGTCCGCCTGATGGTCCAGCAAGCCCGCCAGTACGAGATGTCCACCGGGTTTGACCAAATCTTCGAGCAATGGGGCCAGTACTTTGAGTGGGCTCGCCAAAATGTTGGCGAGCACGATATCCGCTGGCTCGGGCGCCGGGTCAGCGGTCGAGGAAACGGTTAGCGCAACCTCATTGGCATTCGCATTGTCGGTGGCGCTCGTCAGTGCCTGCTGATCGATGTCGACGCCGCAGACCTGCTGCGCCCCGAGCTTGGCGGCTGCAATCGCGAGAATGCCGGACCCGCAGCCATAGTCAATGACGGTTTTGTCGGTCAGATCGTGAGCATCAAGCCACCTCAGACACAGGCGCGTCGTGGGATGCGAGCCTGTCCCAAATGCCAGACCTGGGTCGAGCACGATCATTGCGCGCTGACCAGCCTGTTCAGCAATGGTCGCGTCGCCTACATGCCAGGTGGGCGTAATCAGCAATCGCTCTCCGATCGCAACCGGGTCGAACTGCGACTGGGTCAGGCTGACCCAGTCTTGTGGGGCAACCGTGTTTGCGCTGATTGACTCAATCGGGCTCAGCCCGATTTGGGCGGCTGCCTGTGTGATGGCCAGGCGTCCGCCTGCCTCGTCATCACAAAGGGTAACCAGCCGGGAGGCGCGCCAGCCGAGGGGGGCAGCGGGCATGCCGGGTTCGCCAAACACAGCTTGTTCTGCATCGGTCCCGGCATCATCGTCCAGAACCTGCACACTTAAAGCGCCCGCTTCTAGTAAGGCGTCGCTGAGCGCATCCGCGTGCGATTGGTCAATCACAAATGACAGTTCAACCCAGCCGGTAGACGATTGCTCGTCAGTGCTCACTTGGGCGATCTCTCCGCGAGCATTTCCTCAAGATAGTGAATAGAGGTGCCGCCAATCGCAAAGCCCGGATCATTCATCAAGTCGCGGTGCAGGTCCAAATTGGTCGTAATGCCTTCGACTGCCATCTCCGACAACGCAATCTTCATGCGTGCAATCGCTTGCTCGCGGGTGTCGCCATAGGCCAGCAACTTACCAATCATGGAGTCATAGTAAGGGGGCACCACGTAGCCGTCGTAGGCATGACTGTCGACCCGGATGCCAGGGCCGCCAGGCGGATGCCAGGCTGATATACGGCCGGGCGATGGCGTGAACTTAAACGGATCTTCTGCGTTGATGCGGCATTCGATGGCATGACCCTTTATTTGAACGTCGCGCTGGCGCATCGTCAGTTTCTGGCCATTGGCGATCAGAATCTGCTGCTGAACGATGTCAATGCCCGTAATGAGTTCGGTCACCGGATGTTCAACCTGTACCCGGGTGTTCATCTCAATAAAGTAGAACTCATTGTCTTCAAACAAAAACTCAAAGGTGCCGGCACCGCGATACCCAATCCGGCGACAGGCGTCGGCGCAACGCTCGCCGATCTTGTCTATAAGTTTGCGAGCAATGCCTGGGGCTGGTCCTTCTTCAACCACTTTTTGGTGGCGTCGCTGCATCGAGCAATCCCGCTCGCCCAGATAAACCACCGAGCCATGCTCGTCAGCCAGAACTTGAATTTCAACGTGGCGCGGGTTCTGGAGGAATTTCTCCATGTAGACAGCCGCATTGCCAAAAGCCGACTCAGCCTCAGACTTGGTCATTGACACCGCGTTTGTCAGCGCGGCTTCATTATGAACAACCCGCATGCCGCGACCGCCTCCGCCACCGGCAGCTTTTATGATGACCGGATATCCAACATTGCGGGCGATCCGGATGACCTCTTGTGGGTCATTGGACAAGGCGCCTTCAGAGCCTGGCACAACGGGCACTTTGGCGGCCTTCATTGCATCTTTGGCGGAGACTTTGTCGCCCATCAATCGAATGTTGTCCGGGCGCGGACCAACAAATACAAACCCGCTTCGCTCGACCCGTTCTGCGAAGTCAGCATTTTCGGAAAGAAAGCCGTAGCCAGGGTGAATCGCGGCCGAATCGGTTACCTCCGCCGCGCTGATAATGGCGGGAATATGGAGGTAACTGTCGCGGGAAACCGGCGGACCAATACAGACCGATTCATCCGCGAGTTTGACGTATTTGGCTTCCGTGTCGGCTTGTGAATGAACCACCACCGTTTTTATGCCCATTTCCCGGCATGCGCGTTGGATGCGCAGCGCAATTTCACCGCGATTGGCAATCAGAATTTTGTCGAACATGAGCGGCGCTTACTCGATCACAAACAGTGGCTGACCAAACTCGACAGGCTGGCCATTTTCCACCAGCACTGATGTGACTGTGCCAGCCTTGTCTGCTTCAATCTCGTTAAGCAGTTTCATGGCTTCAATAATGCAGAGCGTGTCGCCCACATTGACCTTGCTGCCAGGCTCAACAAAATTAGGTGCCTCAGGATTAGCGGCGCGATAGAAAGTACCCACCATGGGGGACTTAACCGAATGACCACGCCCGTTTTCGGCGGCGGCAGCAGGCGGTGCGGCTTGCTCGGCCGCTGGCGCGGGGGCTGGCGCGGTGGGCGCAGCAGGGGCAGCGGGTGCCGCGACTGCCACAGGGGCTGCAACCGGCGCTCTTTGGTCTTCTTTGACGATTCGAACTTTGCCTTCGCCTTCGGTGATTTCGAGCTCAGAGATGCTCGATTCGGCGACCAGATCAATCAGGGTTTTTAGTTTGCGCAGATCCATGGAATCTCTTTATTTGTGACTTTGGCGCTGATGGCCGCCTTAGTCTTTGTCGGGGCTCGGCCAGCTTTGCTGGCTTAGGTGTTCGATCGCATGCTCGAGTGCCAGGCGATACCCTCTTGCGCCCATGCCGGCGATGATGCCGCTGGCGAGTGCTGAAACATAAGAGTGGTGCCGAAATGACTCTCGTTGGTGGATATTGGATAGGTGGACTTCAATGAACGGAATATTGACGCCAGCCAGCGCATCCCGAATAGCGACGCTTGTATGGGAGTAGGCGGCCGGATTGATAATCAGATAGTCGACCTTTTCCCGGCCGGCTCTCTGAATCTGATCAACGATTTCGCCCTCATGATTGGACTGAAATGCCTGTAATTTCATCTTCCGGCCAAGCGCATGGGCCAGCAATGCGGCATTAATCTCGGCCAAAGTGGTGTGACCGTAGACGGCTGGTTCGCGAACACCCAGCAAATTAAGATTTGGGCCATGAATGACCCATATTGATTTTGTCATGTTGCCGGCATTTTCGCAGCAGAACGGTTGATTTTCCGCGCACTTGTGCGATATGTCCAGCCTTGTCCACATCTGTGACCTTGAAATGACACGGTGCTTCTGTGTCTAAATTCGGCTAAAAATCGTTAAATTGAATTAGATTGGGCAGAAATTAGTGTCTATATAGGGCAAGTTCGCTGAACTTTGCCCCTTGATGTTGGCCTCTCAGGATCGTGCGACTGTTTTTTCAATGGTCTGTAGCAGGGTCTGTTTGTTAAATCGCCCGAGCGTCTGGTTGACGATGGCGCCGCTTCGGTTGATCACGACCGTATAGGGCAATGAGCCACTGGTATTGCCGAACTGTTTGGCCAGGTCAATACCGCTCGCACCAAGAACCAGCAAGGGATAGGAAACGGGCAGCCTCTGACTAAACGCGCGAACTTTGGGCGCTGAATCAATAGCCAAGCCGAGTACCTTGACGCCACTGGCCAATGTCTCGTCTTGGATCTCGGACAGCTCGGGCATTTCCTGAATGCAGGGGGCGCACCAGGTTGCCCAGAAATTTACGACGAGCACCTGGCCTCTGTAGGTGGACAAGGTGGTTTGCCGGCCAGCCGGGTCCGGGTACTCACGACCCAAAAAGTCTTCGACGATGGCATCGTCGGCTGGAGTCACGCTGAACTTTCGCAAACCCACCCCCACGCCGGCCCCAACAGCCGCCACAGCAACGGCGGCCGTCACGCCGGCTTTGATTAGCTGGCGCTTTTCCATCAGGTTGCCATCCGTGCTTGCAGCGCCGCTTTGGAGCCACGGTCGGGGTTGGTCGACCGCGGCGCGCTCCGCCATTCGCGCGCCTCATAGGCTGCAATGATGACTGGTTCATCCTTCCAATAGAAAGTCATGGCCTCGACTTCGCCGGAGCCTTTCAAGTGCGGCAGCATAACGGGGGTGAAGTCGATTCCGCGGTTCAAGAGCGTCATGGTGATTTCTTTCGTGTTGTCATGAAATGCCTGCAAATGAACGGGCGAGAATTCAGTGACTATCCCTTTCCAGACAGCCCCGGTGAGATGCAGGTTGTAGTCTTCGAGCAGGGTCATCAGCTCTAGAGCAACCTCACGCCGGCGGCGCACCCGATCAAGATGGTCGTCATCGAACAGGCTCAGATGTTCGAGCAATGCCTGATCAACTGTTTCGTTGTCAGGCATGGCACGTTTTGGCATGGCGCCAGGTCCCCAGACCTGGCGAGCCGCTTTGCGTTTGGCACTGCCGTAGTCGAGTCCGTCATCGGCAATCAGCAGTGCTGCGGCAGCCGCGATTTCTTGTCGAATGCCCGGTGCGCCCGGCGAAAGTTCGGAGGTAGACATACGTTTTTAGCGGTGACGGCTCGGGTAAACTCATACTCATTCTAGCGAAGCGGCAATTGTCTTGGCGTCAATCCATATTCTTGGTATTTGCGGCACCTTCATGGGAGGGATCGCGGCTATTGCGCGCGAGGCGGGATATCACGTCAGCGGATGCGATGCGAACGTTTACCCGCCTATGAGCGACCAACTGGCCGCGCTAGGTATCGATCTGATTGAAGGGTTCGGACCGGAGCAACTCTCTATCAAACCCGACCTCTGGGTTGTGGGCAATGTCGTCAGCCGTGGTAACCCATTAATGGAGGCCATCCTTGACGCGGGCCACCGATATGTTTCGGGGCCTCAATGGTTATACGAGCATGTGCTTTGCCATCGGCATGTCCTGGCAGTCGCTGGCACCCATGGGAAAACCACAACCACGGCAATGTTGACGCATATCCTGCGTGAGTCTGGCCTTGCGCCTGGCTATCTGGTGGGCGGTGTACCCGGGTCTGCCGAGGCCGGGGCGCCTTCGGCAGTCGCCGGGTCAGGACGACACTTCGTGATTGAGGCCGACGAATACGACACCGCATTTTTCGACAAGCGCTCAAAGTTCGTGCATTACCGTCCACGTACCGCCATTCTGAACAACCTAGAGTTTGATCACGCCGATATCTTCGATGACCTCGCGCAGATTCAAACGCAGTTTCATCACCTCGTTCGTACTATTGCTGCGTCGGGCCTCGTGATTCACCCGTCTGAGTCGGGCGCGATTGATGACGTGTTGGCGCGTGGTCTCTGGAGCCGCCATCAGCGCTTTGGCGTAGCGGTCGATTCTCCGTCGATATCCGGGGCGCCGGACTGGGCGCTCACCGATAGTCGTGAGCATGAGGGGATGAATGAGTTCAAGGTCGTGCATTCGGGCAAGCCAGTGGGCACTTGTCGCCTTGCCTTGGCTGGCGCTCACAATCGGCTCAATGCACTTGCGTCCATCGCGGCAGCCCATGATGTCGGCGTCGATCCATCAAGTGCGATCGACGCGCTGAACCGGTTTGCCGGCGTGCGTCGTCGGCTTGAGGTGCGCGGGTCGGTCAGAGAGGTAACGGTGATTGATGACTTTGCGCATCATCCAACTGCGATCCTGCTCACCATAGAAGGCCTGCGCGATCGGGTTGGCCCCGATAGCCGCATCATCGCGATTCTCGAACCCCGATCCAACACGATGCGCCAGGGGGCCATGAAAAACCATCTGGCCAATAGCCTGGCGGGCGCCGACCAAGTGGTCTGCTTCAATCCAGGATTAGATTGGAATGCCGCCGAGGTGCTGGCGCCGCTCGGCGACCGCTGTCAGGTGATCGACACGGTTGATGCGATTGTTCGCACGGTTGTCAGCAGCGCGCGGCCCGGTGACCAGTTGCTCGTGATGAGCAATGGTGGCTTTGGCGGTATTCACCAAAAGCTGCTTGAGGCGCTGGCCCAATGTTGATCTACGTGCATGGTTTCCGGTCGTCACCGCAGTCGTTCAAGGCGCAAATGCTTGCCCAGCGAATGGCAAAGGCCGGTTTGGCTGCGCAGTATGCCTGTCCGGCGTTGCCGGTCTCTCCGCGCGAGGCAATTGAATTGCTGAATCAGCAGTTCTCTCTCGCCGCTTCCGATACGCTGGTAGGCAGTTCGCTGGGGGGTTATTACGCGACCTGGTTAGCTGAGCAGACCGGATGCCGAGCCATCCTGCTCAATCCCGCCATCTTTCCGGCGCGCGATCTGGCCCCTTATGTTGGCCCATTACGGACTTATCACGATGATCAGCCAATGGAGTTCAAGGCCGAGTATCTGGATGAGTTAAACGCGATCTCGGTGGGTGAGATTACCCGGCCCGAACGCTATTGCCTGATTGCAGCCAAAGGCGACGAGGTACTGGATTGGCAGGAAATGACCGCCAGGTACCCGGCGTCGCAAACTCGCCTAATTGAGGGCAGCGATCACGGGTTGTCCGATTTTGACGATCACATCGATACTGTCTTCGCGTTTGCGGGCTTGAAGCAGGTCTAAAGCCTGGCAAGCGGGCCAACGGTGTTGCGGAGAGTGGGGCGGGGCCGACGAATGGCCGGTTTGTCCCCGCTCCTGCGCCACGCGGCCCGTATAATCGATCAGCTATGGCGTTTGCACTATTTGAAGAAAACGGTGACCTGAAATCTGGCACCGTCCTGGCTGACAATGGCACCAGTTTGCAGGTTGAACTGGTGACGGGTCGTCGCGCCAAAATCAAGGCGGCTCACATCTATATGCGGTTTGACTCACCGTCGGCAGAGTCGCTGCTGCCAGCCGCCAATGAGGCAGCCGGCGATATTGATATCGATTTCCTGTGGGAGTGTGCCCCGGAAGGTGAATTTGGTTTTCAGGCGCTGGCCAGTGAATACTTTGGTAGTCAGCCTGATCCGGTCCAAATGACCGCACTGCTGGCTAAATTGAAGTCTGCGCCTATCTACTTTCAGCGTAAGGGGCGCGGACAATTTCGGGCGGCTCCTCAGGAGCAGGTCCAGGCAGCGTTGGCCGCCCAGGAAAAGCGGCGGCAACGAGATGCCCTGATAGCCACTTACGCGCAGTCGATGGTCGAGGGCAGTCTTCCTGACGCAATCGCCACCAAGGCCACCGAACTATTGGTGCGCCCTGACAAAATGAGTCTTGAGTTCAAAGCGCTTGACAAGGCGATGAGCGAAAGCAAACAGTCAGCCGAACGCCTGCTGTTTGAACTAGGCGCGTTTGAGTCACCCTATGCCTTGCATCAACAGCGCTTTGCTGCCGAACAGTTTCCCTATGGCGTTGGTTTTCCGACGGCACTGGAGCAATGGACGCCGGATGAAGAAACTGCCGCGAGGCTTTCAGCCCTGCCGGTTTCAGCCACGGTAGCGTTTTCGATTGACGATTCGAGCACGACTGAAATCGATGATGCGTTTTCGGTCCAGCAGCTTGAAGATGGCCGCTTTCGGGTGGGCATTCATATCGCAGCGCCGGCCATGGCGGTGGCACCGGATAGTGATCTCGACCGGGTGGCACGCGAGCGTATGTCCACCGTATATATGCCCGGCGACAAAATCACGATGCTTCCGGCGCCGGTCGTACAACAGTTCTCGCTGGATGCAGGCAAA
This sequence comes from Burkholderiaceae bacterium, assembly GCA_045106815.1. Lineage (GTDB taxonomy): Bacteria > Pseudomonadota > Gammaproteobacteria > Burkholderiales > Burkholderiaceae_E > JAUIAI01. The sequence continues at coordinate 64,030 of JBGCFG010000033.1, forward strand.
GACGTGCCGGCCTTGTCGCTCTACTTTGAGCTTAATGAAGCGGGTACCGCTTTGCGACGGACCTACTCGGTAGCCGAGCGAATTCATGTCGCGGACAACCTGCGCCATGACGAACTGGACGAGTTGTTTACGCAGGCAGCTCTGGAGGATGATGCGGTCGAACTGCCTCATGGGCAGGCGATGCGAGTCCTTTGGCAGCTCACCCTGGCCCAGCTAAAAGAGCGCGAGCGCGTGCGCGGCAAACCCGAGCCAAAGTTTCGGACTGATTTCAGCTTCTCGATTACCGACGATGGCCACGTCGACATCATTCAACGCCGGCGTGATGCACCCTTGTCCCGCATCGTTGCTGAGATGATGATCTTGGCGAACAGTCAGTGGGGTTTGCTGCTGGCCGATCGCCAGATTGCCGGTATCTACCGATCACAGCAGGGCGGCAGGGTGCGTATGAGCACTCAGGCTTTGCCACATGAGGGGCTTGGGGTTCAGCAGTACATTTGGTCAACCTCTCCTTTGCGCCGTTACATCGACCTCATTAACCAGCGTCAGCTACTCGCAGCAGTTGAACAGTCAACGCCTGTGCTGACAGCTAACAGCGCTGAGATTTTTTCGTTGATGCCTGCTTTTGATGCGCGCCATTCGGCCTACCAGGATTTTCAGCAGCGCATGGAGCGTTACTGGTGCATGCGCTGGCTCACCCAGCAGACATCCCAACGTTACGAAGCGGCCGTGGTTCGTGATGACCTTGTTCGCCTCGCTGACGCGCCGCTGTATTTTCGCGCCTCCGGCGCGCCCATGGTGGCGCCCGGAAGAAGGCTCACGGTTGATGTTCTAACCCACGACTTGCTCGACTTGTCAGTGGACGCCCGCTTTGTCGAGCTGATTGAGGGTCATGGTGATGGACCAAGCGAGGCGCTTGATGAATCCGCTGATGAGATCGCACCCAATGAGACAGCGCCGCCTGAGACTGTACCGTCTGAGGCAGCGCCAGTCGTAGCAAGCGATACCGGCACATCGGGGCAGGCATGATGGTGACAGCAGACGAGTTCTACGAACTTCCTCAAACCAGCAAGCCGCTCAATCTGGCGCTGGCGTTTTCAATCGCCTTGCATGTTTTCTTGATGTTGATTTCTTTCGCGCCGCCTGAGCCGATCAAATTTAAGCCCATGGACTCACGGCTCGAGGTGATTCTGCTCAATGCCAAAGGCTCGCGAAATGACCAGACCCAGGCGGACGTCATCGCTCAGGTTGACATGACGGCAGGCGGGCAAGATGAGCAGGGTCGCGCCAAGTCTCCCCTAAAAGCGGAAGACGTGATTCGCGAAGGCACCGATGTTGAAATCAAACGCAAAAAAGTCTCAGAGCTTGAGGAGATGCAACGCCAGTTGATGGCATTGGCTCGGAGCCCCACAACATTTGTTGACCGGCCTGATGCACAGCGCGCGCCTACTGAGCCGGGCGCGGACGAAGAAGATATCCAGTTCAAGATCGCGCGGCTGCAAGCTGAAATCGCCCGCAACATTGAGGACTACAACAAGCGACCGCGCCGCCTGACCTATGGAGTTAACGCGGTGGGTGCAACCTATGCCCGCTACGTCACCGATTGGGCTGCGCGGATCGAACAGATCGGTACCGATCGTTATCCTAAGGAAGCGCGTGGCCGCTTTTACGACTCTCTGATCATCACGGTTGAGCTTCTGAAAGACGGGCATGTGGGCGAAATTGTGATTAACAAAGCCTCTAAGTACGACGTACTTAATGAAGCGGTGAAAAGAATCGTACTAGCCGGTGCGCCTTACGAGCCGTTCACCCCGGAGATGGCTGCCGAGGGTGACATTCTTCAAGTCGTACGGACCTGGACGTTTACTAACCAGTCACTTGAAACGACTGCCGCGGCTGTGCCCTCGCGCTAATGTCGAGCGCTGATGCCAAGCAATAAGGGCAAGCCTCCCGCATTGGATCGCTACGCCGTCATTGGGCATCCGGTGTCTCACAGCCGATCACCGCAGATTCATCACGCGTTTGGCGAGCAAACGGATCGATCAATCGAGTACGGCTTGTTACCCTCGGAACCAGATGCATTTGTCGCCACCGTCACGGCGTTTCGTGCCGAGGGCGGTAAAGGTCTGAACGTGACTGTTCCCTTTAAAGAAGAGGCGGCTGCGCTGGCCGATCATTTGAGTGAACGCGCACGGATTGCTGGAGCAGCCAATACCTTGTCTTTCAAGACGGACGGTATTCACGCTGACAACACTGACGGCGCCGGTTTGGTGAATGACCTGTCTCAGCGATGGCAGCAGGCGCTGCCGGGTTCAATTGTCTTGCTCATTGGCGCGGGCGGCGCGGCCAGAGGAGTCTTGCATCCGTTACTGACTGCCGGTGTTTCTGAGATTTGGATCGCCAATCGAACCCCTTCACGGGCGCGGCAGTTAGCCGAGCTAGTGAGTCAAGACGGCTCGCCGGTGGCAGTGCATGCCGTTGCGCTTGAGTTGGATGCTCTGACCGCTCTGCATTCGAAGTGGCAGGCGAATTCCGCGCGCCTCCTTATTATTAATGCAACTGCCGCTGGGCTCGCAGGGAAAACGCTGCCTGTGCCTGCTGCATTGCTACAAACAGCTCTGCTTTGCTACGACATGGTGTACTCAAAAGAGCCAACCGCTTTTATGCAACAGGCCAGTCAGGCCGGCTGTGCACAGGTAGTCGACGGTCTGGGTATGCTGGTTGAGCAAGCTGCTGAGTCATTTGCGATCTGGCAGGGTGTAAGACCTCAAACTGAGCCAGTGTTCAAGCAATTACGTTATTCGACCAGTGGCTAAAGCAACTCGCGCCAAAAAAAAGACGCGTAAACAACCAGCAAAAAAATCAACGGTGGCTCGCGGACTGCGTTGGGTCCTGACCTGGGCGCTTGTGCTCTTCATTGCCGCCGTTCTCGCTGTACAGGCAACTTACTTTGCGCGCGTCATATTGCTTATCAATAATAATCCAGCGAGCAGTGCTTTCATGCAGGCTAGAGCAGAACAGTTGAACGCTGCTGGCAAAGGTCAGACGCTCAAACATCGCTGGGTAACCTTCGACCAAGTGTCAGTCAACTTGAAGAAGTCGGTATTAGTTGCTGAGGACGCCCGATTTGCTGAGCACTTCGGCGTTGACTGGCTGGCTATTCATCGTGCCTGGACAATCAACCAGGCACGCGAAGGCATTGCCTTTGGCGGGTCAACCATCACGATGCAGCTGGCCAAGAACTTGTATTTGTCTGGTAAGCGCAGCTATTGGAGAAAGGCGCAGGAAGTTGTGATTGCCACCATGCTTGAGCTTGCACTTGGCAAAGAGCGCATTTTGGAGTTGTACCTGAATCTTGCTCAGTGGGGTGGCAACGTCTTCGGTGCACACGCTGCTGCTCAGCATTACTATGGCGTCGATGCCGCGCGCCTGTCGGTTTTTCAGGCGGCCAGGCTCGCCGCCATGCTACCGCGCCCGGCTTACTACGATCGTAATCGCAAAAGCGACTGGCTCGACACCCGCACGGCGAGAATTGCGGCGGATATCGTTAATGTCCGTTTGCCGGGCGAGGCGCGCTAGTCGCTAGCTCATCGTGATCGCTGTGCCTTGCGCCGCTGCCTGGCTAACCGCGAGTGTTGCCTCCAGAGTGCGCAAACCGTCGCCGGCAGAACAAACCGGCGTTTCCTGCCCTTGAACAAGCGCCACAAAGTGGCGGAGCTGCTCGGCATAGGGACACTCGATATGCAAAGTGGTGCGCTCCACCGTGAGAGGGTCATGCCAGCCCTGAGCCGCGCCTTGATCCGGTCGGTAGCGCCACAGTTCGAGGCGGGGTAAGGTCAAAGACGCCTGCGTGCCCGAATAGAAGTGGGCATCGACATCCTGGCGCGGAAAACGCTCAGCTTCCCCGGCACTGAGATCCCAGGTCCAGGGCGCAACCGTGCTGTCTGAAACCGTGACCGTCCCCAAAGCGCCACTACGAAAACGTAGCGTCACCACTGCTGTGTCTTCAACTTCGAATTCGCGCACAGCGTTAGACGTCATTGCTTGCACGGTCGTGATGTCGCCATACAAGTGCCGCATAAGGTCGATGTCGTGAATGAGATTGATGAGAATCGGGCCACCGCCCAGCTCACGACGCCATGCCACATCGAAATAGTCGTCGGGCTTTCGCCACGTGCTCATCACGGTGGCACTGACAGGACGTCCCAGAGTGCCGGCATCAATGATGGTCTTAGCCTTGCGAATGATTGGGTTGTGACGACGTTGATGACCGACCAGAACCGGTAACTTGGCAGCGTGGGACGCTTCACAGATTCGGCGTGCGTCAGCCAGGGTATCGGCGATCGGTTTTTCCACGAGCACGGCAGCGCCATGCGCTAGACAATCGATTGTAATTTCTGCGTGAGTTTGGTTGGGTGTCGCGACAATTACCGCGCGCGGCTTTTGTTGTTCGAGCAGATCTTGGTAGTCGGCAAAGTATCGAACACCTTTTGCGCGAGCAGAGTTAGCAGCAGCCATGGATGGATCGGCGATGCCGACCAGCTTGACGGTGGCATTCTTAAGCGCGCGGTCGATGTGTGTCATGCCAATCAGACCGGCGCCAATGACAGCAATAGTTAGTAAGCTCATATCCGCAGTAGGCTCATAGATTGTCAGTTTATGTTCGCAATAGTGCATCAATTCTTAACGAAATGAGCGATTAGGACGATTATCAGTTTCCGAGGCTATCTTCCACTTGCCGTTAGGAGTTCGCACGCGAAAAAAGTAACACCAACCCTCCGCTGACGGACGGCTTCATACAAATGCTTGCGTAAGCAGCATTGTGATCGTGCAAAGCGTACGTCAGAAATTTCGACGCTATCAATTAGAGGTTGCTTCGGTTGACAGGCATATTCGCTGGCGAATAGACTGCGTGCGCCCAGCAACACCCTGTTCGCTGCCTGCCAGTTTTCTAAAGGAATTCAAGCCTTGACGTTGCTTCCTAGTTGCCGCTCTCAGTGGTGCAAATCTTCACGAAGTACCTTGGCATGATTGTCTGCAACAAAGTTAGATTTTTCATCGGTGTGCTCGGGCTGGCCATGCTCGCTGCAATCGCAGCATGTGGCGGTTCGGCCAGTGAGCCCACTGCAGCAGACACTCCTGAGTCTGAAACATCACCGGTCGACCCAGACCAAAGTGAGCCTGTCACGGCAGAGCCTGACGTGATCATGAAAAACGATGTTCAGATCATCATTGATGACATGGGTTTGTCCAACGACGGGCGACTTGATGGCATTCCAGATTTTGCTTGGGCGATTAATCCTTTACCAGCCAAGCTGTCGATGGGTTCGGATCCGCGCGGTTGTTTTGCACCCACTTGGTGGCAAGAGTCCGAAAGAGTGCGCGCCGAATACAAAGACTGCGACTATTGGACGGGGTTTGTTCAATGGTTCATCGCGTTTGAGGGAGTTGGTAACGCGGCGGACAATGTACGTATTGAAACCCGCAATCCACAAAGCTGGTATCTAAGCAAGCGCACTGGCCAGTGGCGCCAGATCGGTCACGCAGATGGCACCGCCTGGTTTTTCGCGGACAAGGCCAACCTGTTTTATGTCGAGGGTGAGGTCAGTGTATCGGCTGGCGCAGGCGGTTCAACACTGATTGACGTTGATCGTGGCTCACCCAATGTTTATCACGGGATCTGGCCTCAAGGCGTTATAGACATCGGCGATGCGGTTGGTGACATGCGCGCTCTTTTCACCACCGTACAGGCGCGCCTTGTCGTTGCGGATCCGAGCCGCGCGGATGATCGCGATCAGGCGTTTTGGATGTTGCAAAGTGGTGCCGACTATTATCCTTATGTCGGCGTTACGGAGACTGACGCTCGACCTCCCGGCGCTGGCCTGAGTCGATCCAAGCGCATCAGCTCGCAATGGCAGTCTTTCAATTTTGCAACTATTGATAATGCACGCCTCGACTACCGTGGCCCGCAGGTGAAGATCGGTCTTGATGAATTGCGCCAGAACCCGCCGCCTTTAAACGGAAGTGGCCCACGCTAGCCGAATGCTTGTAAGCTGAAGTTCGCGATGTTCTTCTTCCACGCCCGATGCTAAAGCGACTCAAACCCAACCCCATTCCAGCCGTCTACCCCGAGCCTGAGTATTCAGTTACCGGGCCGAAAAAGCTGCTCTACGACGACACTAAGCGCGTTTTGCAGGTCCCTTGGATGGGTGTAATCACCATGGCTCATGCGCACTATCTGCCGTACTATGAAGCGCTATGGATGGCCATGGCGCCCATGTTCGAATGCGAGGAGACCGTCGCGTGTTGTGAGCAGTTGCGACTAAATGTTGAAGCGAGCATTGGTACGCTAGCTCCTCCAAGCCGTACCGATACCTTGCTTGAACTTGGGTATGCCCCAAGAGAGATTGACGGCATCCGTCAGATGATCGAGGTGTTTTCGCACGGTAATTTTCTCTACACGATGATCGTGACGCTATCGCGACTTGCGCTGGAGACGAACGTTTTTCCTGCTGGCGAGCAAGGGACCTTACTCACACGTCGTCACGCGCCCAATGGTCAAGTCCCGTTTGTTCTTGTTGAACCTCACCACGCGGATGCGCCCACCGTGCAGGTTTATGATGACATTCGCAAGACGCTGGGACTGCCATTCGTAAACACCGATTATCGCGCGTTGGCGCGGTGGCCGAGCTACTTCCGAATGGCGTGGGCAGACCTGCAGCCAGTCGTATCCTCTCCCGCTTATGAGCAAATGCTGACGCAGATACATGATCAGTTTGTTGAAGCGGCGCTGCGTTTGCCCAATCCGTCGGGTTGCACTGCGCAAGGTCTGCGGGATGCAGCCCGGCAGTCGGGGTCAATCGAAGAGGTATTGGAGATGGTGCGTCTTTTTCAATGGCTACTTCCCGGTTTAATCGCAAATGTGGCGTTCTTTCGAGAGCAATTGCGCCAGCCGTAGGCCCACAGACCCATTAGTCGCTGGCAAAAACCTGCATGAGCGAGTTAAACGAGGTCGCCCAACCGCGTCCAACGCCTTTGAGCCCGTCTTCTGACTTGATACCGGAGTGAACGAGCCGTACCTGAGTGCCAATGCCTTTGGCTGCAAAATCTACTTCAACGCGTGATGCGGGGGTGAGTTCCCGCTCGCCGTTTGCTTGCAAGGCAAAGTGATGCCAGGAGAACACCAGGCGCTTGCCGGGCGTTACCTCAATGTATTTACCTTCAAAGCCCATTTGCTTGCCGTCATTGGGCTTAAAGGTGAACCGCCACTGGCCACCAGGCCGCAGATCGACCAGCGCTGATTCAAGCGACTGCGGTTGATAACCAAACCATTGCATCACCGCGCTCTCTTCTGTCCAGGCTTCGAACACCTGCGCGGGGGTGGCTGCAAAGTAGGCGTCTACAACGATCGGGTCGGCGCCAATTTCTGAGTGTGTGAAACCCGGCATCATGATCGGGTTGCTCCTAGCGTTTGGCGGCAAGGTGCCGGGCAAGGTTATCGAACTGGGCCGACCAGAACTGTTCATAGTTGATTAGCCAGGTGCAAGCCGGCTTCATCGAACTCGCCTGAAGTCGGCAATGCCGGGTTCGACCGCGTTTTTCAATGATCAACAGACCTGCGTCGCTAAGAATGCGCACGTGCTTGGAGACGGCCGTTTGTGACATGTCGAATGGTTCGGCCAGATCCGACAAGCTCACTTCGCCAGACTTCAAACGCTCTAGGATTGCGCGGCGTGTGCCGTCTGCGAGTGCCGCAAAGGTTGTATCGAGTAGGGCATTTGATTTCGTCACGCTCGTTTCCTGAATGAAAATACTAAACCAGAAGGTTGACTAAAGAGTGTCTCTTGTTTAGTCTACCGACTGGTTCATTGTTAATCCAGGAGAAAGTTATGCCAGAAATGAAAACACCGGGAAATTCAGGTTGGATCGCGCACGGAGGACCAGATTCAGCTGCAGCGGTTGCGTTTTACAAGCAAGTAGTGGGTTGGCAGATGGGAGATTTGGCACCTGAGGGAAGCGAGCCGTTTCCGGGCATCATGCTCGAAGATGGGCCGATTGGACACTTCTCGCCACAGCCTCAGCCCGATGCCGGCTGGACGATCTATTTCACGGTGACCGATGTGGATGCCAGCGTTGATCGCGCGATTAAGGGTGGCGCACAGGTTATTTCGCCCTTGATGGATATGCCGGGGGTGGGCCGTATGGCAACACTCAAAGACCCTCAAGGCGCAAGCTTCGCGCTCATAACCTACGAAAGTATGCAATCGTGAGAACGGTGATCAACCTTGACTTCGAATCGCTGTGAGGTTGTAGGTTGGTCGCGTCTTCAGGCGCTAGGTCTTCACCGCATTAGGTAGCGCAAATCCGTTTTGCCAATGCTTGTACAACTGCCAAAGCCCAAATAGCGCCAGCGCCACGCCAACGACAGGTCGAATCCAGCCCGGCATGATGAATAGCGGCGCCGACATCGCAATACATAGCGCCGGCATGTAAAAGAGCGTCCAGGTTTTTTGACCCCGATCTCGCTGATACATCGCAAACAAAACAGAGAACACCGACAAGATCACGAAGAACATCGACCAAGGGCGCAGGAAAAACAGCGTCCAGTCATCACTGGTAGCCAATGAACGCGAGAGGTTGAGTTCAGCAATCCGTCCCAGCACCACACCCAGGATCATCGGGGCAAGGGGAAAGCCCAGGTTCCGCATGGCATAGCCGACGATGCCAAAGCCAAACAACACCCACATATCAAACTCGACGTTGTGCAGCGCGAACACACCGATCGCGCAATACGCCAGGATGATGCTGGCCAGCGTGTACATGGGGACGCGGGTGACCAGCACAAAAATCTTCAAGGTGAATGACTGCATTCCGAGCATCAGGAAGTTCGCCACGAAAAATGCGAGAAAAATGCCATAGGCGAGCACCGGTTCATCGTTGATAAATGACGGGCTGGGCACCACATCATGAATGAGCAGGGCGCCAAGCATGACCGCTGTGACGATATCGCCCGGGATGCCAAGCGCCATCATCGTGATCAGGGAGCCTCCCGCAGTGGCGTTGTTCGCGGACTCGGGCGCCACAATGCCATCGACAGCGCCTTTACCAAACTCGGCATGTTCACGCGAGGCTTTTTTTGCCTGGTCGTAGGCGAGAATGTTGGAGATTGAGCTACCGGCCGCTGGCAAAATGCCGGTAAAGACACCGATGAGTGATGAGCGGACCAGGTTGACCCATCTCTTGATCACCTCCATCGCAGCCCTTCGGTGTTCGATACGAATACTCTGTTTATCAATCGACAATGCCTGACGTGCTTTGCGGGTATCTTGTATGTCACTGAGCAATTGGCTAAACGCGAACAGACCAATCAGTACCGGCAGAAACGCGAAACCCTGCTGCAGGGCATCGATACCAAAATCAAAGCGGGCGACACCGTTGATTTCATCTTCGCCAATGGTGGCTACCAACAAGCCGAGGGTACCGGCAATCAAACCCTTAACCAGGTTTTCGCCAGATAGACTCGCGGTGATGGTGAGCGCAAAGATCACCAGTGCAAAGTAATCCCACGGGCCAAACTCCAGCCCAACTCGTGCCAGTTGAGGCGCAAGCGTAACGAGCAGCACCGCGCTGATCACACCCCCGAAAAATGATGACCAGACGCCCAGGCCCAGTGCCAGCCCAGGCCGGCCGTTGCGGGCCATGGGAAATCCGTCAAAGGTGGTCGCCACCGACGACGGTGTGCCCGGTATCCCCGTGAGGATGCCGGACATGAGTCCGCCAGACAGGCCGCCCACGAACACCGCGATCATGGTGGCGAGTCCTTGCATGGGCTCCATACCAAAAGTAAACGGTAGCGTCAGCACAACCGCCATGGCGATAGTAAAACCGGGGATGCCGCCTGCGAGGAGACCTGCCACAGTGCCAAGCATCATGAGGCCAAGCGTTTGCAGCGTTGCTAGTTCTGCGACGGCGGCGCTCAGGTTCTGTACGAACATGTCGGTCTGCCTGTTAGAGCGTTGTGAAAATCATGCCCTGGGGGAGAATCACCCGCAGACCGAAAGTAAATATTGACCACATTAATCCCACCGAAATGATCGATATCAGCGCGTGGGTTATGAGGTTTTTTGCCGTGCGTTCACCGAGTACGGTGAGCATGCCAAACACAAACAGCACGCCGCCAATCAGCATACCCAGCACGTCAAGTGTGACCAGGAAGCCAAAGAACAGCACGTAGCACCACAGAGCGTTACGGTAGTACTTGAGCCAGCCAATGAGTCCGGGCTCGCGAATCGAGTGAGCATCTTCGCTTTCACTATCGCTATCGCTATTGCCATCAGCCCCCCGGTTGTCGACAGGCTTACTTAAAGATTGCGCCAGGTACACCATGACAAGCACAGTGAGTAGTGTCAGGATGGCCCTTGGCCAGGTGGCGGATGCCATCTGGCCAAAGTCCATTTCTCGTATCTGAAAGCTTGCTCCGATAAACACCGCACAAAACAGCAGCAGGAAAACTGCAATCAGAGTGTCTTGATTCAGGCGTTTCATCGGGCAGGTTCCAAAGCAGAGGGGGATTTACTTCTTGTACATGCCGATCTTGGTTGCAACGGTTTCCCACTTGCCAAACAGATCTTTGAAGTAGGCCGTGTAGGCGGTCGGATCTTTATAGATCATTGAGGTGCCCTTGGCTTCAAGTTGCTTGATGACATCGGGGTCCTGTGCGGCTTTTGCAAACAGGCCTGCCCAATAGTCGACGGCTGCTTTGGGCGTACCCTTGGGTGCCACAATACCGCGATCGGTGCCGTAGATGAGATCAATGCCTTGCTCTTTCAGCGTTGGTACATTCGGAATCTCAGGGTTGCGCTCGGCGGTGCTGATGCCCAATGCCTTCAACTCGCCTGATTGAATGTACTTCTTGGCGGCAGCCAGATTGATTTCGCCAATTTCAATGTTCTTGGCAAGCAATGCCGTCATGCGCTGACGAGTACCGTCATAAGACACATGCTTCAGTTCGATGTCGGCCGCATCTTCAATCAGTGCGAAGATGAAGTGGCTGGTTGAGCCGAGAGTGCCGCCGGTGATCACAGACTTCGGGGCCGCCTTCGCTTTTTCGACCAGACCATTCATGTCGGTGTATGCGACATCTGGGTTTGCGCCCACGATCGCAGGGGTGCGGGTGAGCAGCGAAACCGGCTCAAAAGCATCCCAGGTGAAATCGACGCGGCCAATGAAGTAGCTGGTGATCGCACTTTGGTGAATCGCGAACAAGGTGCAGCCATCAGGTTTGGCTTTGCGTGCCTCTTTGGCGCCTTTGTTGCCACCCTGGCCGCCCATATTCACGACCTGAAGCTGAGTGTCACCGCCCAGCTTGTTTACGGCAGATTCAAAGATTCGGAAAATCACATCGGTGCCACCGCCAGCACCCCAGGGCACGATCAGCTTGGCTGTTTTGCAACCCAGATCAGCCGCGTGTGCCGTGGAGCCAATCGTGGTCAGGGCGCCGGCCACGCCAAGTGCGACACCGGCCAAAACGCGCTTGACGCGCTTACGGGGAGTTGTTGCTTGAGTCATTGAGTCCTCCTGAGGAAATTCAGATTTGTGGCTGAATTATGAGTGAGCGGCCATCACACGACAAATTAAGGGTTTTGGCGTTCGGTCTGGCTCAGTCATAATCGCCAATTGTCGGGTAACTATCCACCAAAGCGGCCATCGTCTTCTGATCGCCCGCAGGACAGGCAGTCATGAGCGATCAAACCAGTCAGCAAGGGAGAGAGGAGGAATCGGCAAGCGCGGCCAGTCGCGCAGCCTCCTCACCGGCTGCAGCCATGACCGCTGACGATATTGCTTTGCCAGCCGACCATGAAGCCGCTGCGATTGCGTTGCAGGAAGTGCAGCAATGGCTGCAGCGGCTCGAACTCATCCGGGAGATGGCTCGCAGCGGCGACAGCGATGATCGCAATCGGATTGTCGAGCGGGTCAATGAGGCTCAGCTATTAGCTCATCTACGGGTGCGTATGGAAAAGCTGCACCCAGCCGATGCAGCCTATGTGCTCGAGGCATTGCCATTTGAAGAACGAGACCAGGTTTGGCAGCAGATCGGGTCGCATCGTGACGGTGCGATCCTGTTGGAGGTATCAGACGCTGTTCGGGAAGGGCTGATTGAGTCGCTTGATGAGGATGAGCTCTTAACGTTAGCCAAAACGCTCGAAGCTGATCAGCTCGCCGAGCTGGCAGACGAGTTGCCCGAGCAGGTGGTCGAACTGGGCCAGGCGCGCCTGAATGAAAGACAGCGCAAGCAACTGCGCGAAGCCCTCAAAGCCGACGAAGATACCGTGGGTGCTTTTCTGGATTTTGATCTGGTCACCGTTCGAGAAGATGTGACAGTCGAAACGGTGTTCCGGTATCTGCGCCGATTTGAGCAACTGCCCGAACATACAGATTCAGTTTTCGTGGTGGATCGCGACGAGAAGCTACTGGGGGTTTTATCGGTCAATCAACTCTTGGTGAGTGACCCGGAGGCAGTGGTCAATGAGATTATGGCTCGCGACTCGCTTAGCTTCGATCCGCCAGACAGCATTTTTGAAGCCGCCCAGGCGTTTGAGCGCTATGACTTGCTGTCAGCGCCAGTGGTTGCTGACGATGGCAAGCTAATTGGCCGGCTGGTCGTCTCCGAGATCGTTGACGTGATCCGTGAGGAGGGCGAAGCCGATCTCCTCAACCAGGCGGGTCTGATCGAAGATGAAGACTTGTTTTCCGGCGTTTGGAACTCCGCCCGAAATCGTTGGCTTTGGCTCGCGCTCAATCTCTGTACAGCGTTTTTCGCTTCTCGCGTGATTGGCCTGTTTGAAGGGACGATCGAGCGGGTGGTCGCGCTCGCTGCCTTGATGCCCATTGTGGCGGGGATTGCAGGCAACTCTGGCAATCAAACCATGACGCTGGTCATTCGCTCTATTGCGCTCGGGCAGGTGAATAGTTCGAATTTTCGGCGTTTGCTTGGCAAAGAGATCAGTGTGGCTTTGCTCAACGGGATTGTCTGGGGCAGCGTCGCAGGTTTGTTTGCGTGGTGGTTATATGCCGATTCGCCACATGGTCAGACCCTGGGCCTGACCATGACGATGGCCATGCTGATCAATCTGCTGCTGGCATCTGTCGTCGCGCTCGCTGTTCCGTTGACGCTACACCGAATAGGTCGAGACCCGGCCATGGGCTCGCCTGTGTTGCTGACCTTCAGCACCGACAGTCTGGGGTTCATGATCTTTCTAGGGCTCGCATCCCTGATGTTCGGTCCGTGAGCGAAATTCGTCCTACGGCACCCTGATGTCACGCGCACAACGCCTGCTGACATTGATGGAAACACTCAGGCACCATCGAACGCCTATTCAGGGAGCCGAATTGGCCCAGTCACTGGGTATCAGTCTGCGCACGCTTTACCGGGATATTGCCACCTTGCAGGAGCAGGGCGCTCGAATTGAAGGTGAAGCGGGCGTCGGTTATCTGCTCAGGCCCGGCTTTGTGCTACCTCCTCTGATGTTTTCAGAAGAGGAGATCGAGGCCCTGGTGCTGGGATCTCGGTGGGTCATGCACCGCGGTGAGAAAGCACTGGGCGAGGCAGCAGAGAGAGCCTTGAGCAAAGTCGCCGCGGTGTTGCCAGCCGAAGGCCGGCATCTGCTGGATTCAACCAATCTCCTGACGGGACCGGTGGCGGACGCGCCATCATCAGAAATCGATCTGCAACAGCTTCGCCAGGCAATCCGCAGCGAGCGAAAACTTCAGATTGAGTATCAGAGCCTGAAAGGCTTAGCCTCTTCCCGAGTCATCTGGCCGTTCGCGCTAGGCTACTTTGATCAATTCAGGGTTCTGGTGGCTTGGTGCGAATTGAGACAGGCGATCAGACACTTCAGAACCGACTGCATTCGGTCGCTCGTGATGCTTGATCAGCGATATCCTCGCAGCCGACAGGCGCTGCTGGACGCTTGGCGCGAGCAGGGCGGCCAGCATGCCCCCGAGATGACTACTGACAGAAATTGACAGTCCTTCTGTCTACGATTGCCTCCTTGTTCAATTGAATTGGTGAGGTTGCCAGCATGAATAAACGTCTAGGGGGGTGCGCCTGCGGCGCGATCCGCTTTGTAATCAACGCGCCAGTAAAGGATGTTGGTGTGTGCCATTGTAAAGACTGTCAGAAGGCATCTGGTGGCCCACCAAACTATGTAGCACTCGTGCCAACGCATGCGTTTGAGGTGACCCAGGGCGAACCGGCTCAATACAAGAGCGAGGCTGAAAGCGGCAGGCAGGCTATTCGGGTGTTTTGTTCAAACTGCGGTTCACCACTATGGAGTGTCGCGCCCTTGATGCCTTTTACGCCTATCAAACTTGGGGCGCTTGATGACAGTTCTGATCTGAGGCCGGGCGTGCATCTGTATACGGCGTCTGCGGCATCCTGGCACTTCCGAGACGAGGACTTACCCAGTTTCGAAAAAATGCCGCCGGTAGCTTAGTCCGATGTCTTCGGTATCGCCAAGGCTTCAGTCTTGGGCGAAACTGAAAACACCGTTTTTAATCCGGGGCGCGTGCCGCCGCCAATCACGAATGCCTGGGCGTCAGCTTTGCCGGCGGCACTACCATGCCGGGCGGTAGGAGAAGGTGTGCTTTGTAGCCATTGGCCAGTGGCAATATCAAGCACGTCGTGGCGGTTAAGCACTCGGTTGGGGTTGAATTGCTCTCCGCCGAAAACATGAATTTGCTGGCCCAGTACAACGGCTGAATGGCCGCCACGGCCAACTGGTAATGAGGGGCCGGCTTGCCACCTATCAAGCGCGGTATCGTAGACGGTGACGTCTGTTAGCTTCGATCCGCCCTGGGCACTGCGCCCTCCCATCACCCAGATGCGCGTACCGACTGCTACCGCGGCGAATGAGTGCCGTGCCAAAGGCATAGGGCGTTGCTGGGACCATTGCTGCGTCCCTATGTCATAGCGCCAAACCTGATTAGAGTCTTCACCGTGATGGCGCCCGCCAATCAAAAACAACTCGTCCCCAACTGCCGTCATGGTGTGTTCACCAAGTGGAACCGGAAGCGAACTCACCCGTTGCCAGGCATGCCCATCGGTGCTTAGAGACCACAGGGCTGAGCCTGGATCTGGCTTGAACGTCAGCGACACGTAGCCACCATTGGCATAGACTCGATTGCCATGAGCCGCCATCGCCGCGTGATGCAGAGGATAGGGTAGTGAGGGACATGAAGACCAGCGTGATGGCCTTGTATTGAACACTTCGCAAGCGTCGACTGTTCGAAAAAAGCCCAGGCCACCAGCAACATATATTTTGTGCTCAACCGAGGCACAGTAAATCTCTGAGCGTGCGGTTGGCATCGCATTGTGGGTAGTCCACTCGCTGGCAATTGAGTCGGCCGCCTGCAGGTAAATAAAGCTTGTGAGGAAGGTTAGCTGCCCAAATCTACAAATGGTCTGTCGCACCCTCTTAGGCCTCAAGCTCAAGGCTCTAGCGAATGGGCGAGCCATGGATGGCTAGTCGCCTGCACTATTTTCCTGGTGGCGTTGCACTAATCACATGGCCAACCTGCCAGGGCCGCTCAAGCGACTGGTGAGCGTCGAGCACCTTTTGAAGGCGTGCCTGCAGCATATCGGGCATTGTGGCTGTTTTGCGACGATTCATGTCAACGTGTGCTGAGACGGACTCATAGCTGGCGGCTAAAAATCCATCGGCGACATGAAACATCTCTTGATAGAAGTGCACGCGCTTGTGATCAAACGCGAGAAGTCGAGCCTCAAACCGGATTTCGTCGCCTTCTTTCACCTCGCGTAGAAAGTTCAAGTGGGATTCAAGCGCAAAGGTTGAAGTGCCACTGGCTTTGCGGTAGCGCTGGTCAAAGCCGAGCCATTCAAAGAACGGCTCGGCCGCCAGATCAAAGGCCACATGGTAGTAGCCCACATTCATGTGCCCGTTATAGTCGATCCAGTCTGACTGTACCGTCGCGCGAGCCAGAGCAAACGGGGTATCAATTGAGGGTTGGCCCACTATGCTTCGCCTAAGCTGATGTCGCCGTACCAGGCTTCCGCGGTTGAGAATGTTTGATTGGCATCCGTCGTAACGCCGACACTAGTGACCGGACCAGTTGGTTCGTCATCAAAGGCTTTTCTAAAGTCAGCCTGGAAGTCGCGATCATATTCAACCCATTGACCTAGACGATCTGTGCCTGATTCCACCACCATGTAGCGAATGCGGGAGGTTTCCTTAATCGGAAGCACAGACCCAACTGGGTGCTTTGGATCCCAGACATACAGCAAAGTGCTGTGGGGCAGTTCGACCCCGGCAAAGAGGCTCGCCTGCTCGCGGAACAGCATGTCCCGAAATGACAGCTTTTTACCGTTGTCGCCCATTGACACGAGCACTCGCGCCACGGCGTCATCAAGATCAGAATCACCGACATTGGCTGTGGGGATCAATTGATCCACCTTCCAGCGCCAGCGAATCCGCTGGGCTCGCTCTTGCGAGATATCGACATCGCAATAAAGACCTGAGGCTGATTCATTGGAGTAGGCGTGCAGCACGGTTTGGTTCGCGACTGCAATAGCTTTGTAGTCAGTTGTTTTACTCGACAACCAGGTCTTGGAGCGCAGCCAGCCCTTCGGAATTTCACCGTTGGGTTCACTGGCCGAAAACGGAATCACCTGCTTGGGCAATGCGCTGCCCGTTGCGTCAGCCGGTACCTGTTTAGGGGTGCTCGAGCAACCGCTTAAACCGCCCAGACCGCCGAGCACAGCACCACACCCCAAGAGCATCCGCCGTCTTGACAGCGACGGCTGGGTGTTTTGCTCAGTCTGAAAGGTAGCTGCCAGACTTTCCACCATGCTTCTCCTTAAGTTGTACAGATTCAATAGTCATGCCACGGTCGATTGCCTTGCACATATCGTAAATTGTCAGCAATCCGACGCTCACCGCGGTAAGTGCTTCCATTTCGACACCAGTCTTGCCATCGCACTGCACCGTTACCTTGCAATGCACCGTATTGGTAGCGGGATCGGGTTCAAACTCCGCTGCTACCTTAGTGATGGCCAGTGGATGGCACAGAGGAATCAGATCGCTGGATTTTTTGGCCGCCTGAATGGCGGCAATCCGCGCAATGCCGATGACATCCCCTTTCTTGGCGCTTCCCGACATGATCACAGCCAGAGTCTCGGGGGCCATCCGGATGCTCCCCGCGGCAATTGCGATTCGACGCGTGACGGCTTTGTCGGCGACATCCACCATGTGGGCATGTCCGGATGCATCAAAGTGTGTCAGTTCGGAGCCGGTAGATGTACTCATGGGTTGTTGGTAGTAGCAGTGATCAATCGCATATAGTATCGGTTCCATGAATAACCTCGAGCATGGGCTGACGTGAAACGGCCACGTCTGCCGGATCAGTGGATGCGAAATCCAGTTTCAGCCAGAGTCAGCCATTCGGACGCTCAGATGGATGTAGTGACTTGGCGCGGGCGAGCCCGTTCAAAAGCTCGCCGCAGCCGATCCGCCCGAATTCTCGGCGCCATTTCCCTCGCAGCCCTGCTGGTCAGCGCCGCGCCGGAAACTCACGCACAGTTCAACGAGTTGCCGCGCCTGGGCGATGCAGGAGGGGCAGAACTACCGCCCGAAACTGAGCGTCGCATTGGGGAAGCCATCATGGCCGATCTGAGGCGTGAAGAAGCCGTTCTGGACGATGCCGAGCTCACCGATTACCTGAATCAATTTGCGGCCAAGCTGACCCGAACGCGCGCTGCCCAGGGTTTGAGCTTTGAGTTTTTTCTGCTGCGCGACAGCTCGCTCAATGCGTTTGCCTTACCCGGCGGACACATTGGTGTTCACTCTGGCCTGGTCGTCACCGCTCAGACTGAGTCTGAACTGGCGTCGGTGTTGGCTCATGAGGTGGGCCACGTGACGCAGCGGCATGTCGCCCGCATGCTCGCCCAAAATCAGCGTAGTTCAGTGCTGTCGCTCGCGGCAGTTGTCGTTGCACTCATCGCCGCAACAGCAAACCCGAATGCGGCGGCTGGCCTCGTGGCACTGGGTGGATCGGTTCAGGAAAGCACAATGCTGTCTTTCTCACGGGATGCAGAGCGCGAGGCGGATCGCGTTGGGCTGGATATCTTGCGTGAGGCAGGCTTTCAACCCACAGACATGGTGGCGTTTTTTCGGCGGATGCAGCAGGCGACGCGGGTGTATGAAAGCGACGCACCCACCTACTTGCGCACCCATCCGCTCACCGGCGAACGAATGTCAGACATCCAGAACCGGGTGCTCGAGCTGCCTTATCGACAACGGGCTGACTCGCTGGAGTTTCATTTGATGCGCGCTAAGCTCAGGGCATTGGCAAACAAGAGTACCGATGGCCTGCGAAGTGCGAGCAAGTCCTTGCTGGATCAAATTGCCAAAGGCAGCTATCTCAATGAAACGGCTACCTGGTACGAGCTTGCGGTCGTGTCCACAGCGCAGAGGCAATTCGACAAAGCGCGCGAGTATCTTGAGGAGGCTGCTAAGCGCTATGGCGATGGTGGTCCGGCCGCGCATCCGTTCTTTGCTCGTCTGCAGGTAGAGATTGAGCAAGACAGCGGCGATCTGAGCAAAGCGTACGAACTCACGCTGGCCGCATTGGAGCGATTTCCCAATGCCAGAGCATTGCGCCGGCTCAAAGCTGATCTCTTGATTAGGCAGCAACGCTACGATGAAGCGATTGCATTTCTTGACGAGGAAAAGCAGGTCTACCGCGCAGATCCTGTGATTTGGCAGGCGTTAGCGCAAGCGCACTTCGCTAACGAGAGCCCGGGACTCGCTCACTGGGCTACGGCGGAGCAGTATGCATTACTCGGTGCCTGGCGAGCTGTTCGGTCGCAACTGAAACTTGCTCAGAAGGATCCTTCACTCGACTTTTATAGACTGTCTCAAGTCGATGCAAGATTGCGGGAAGTTGAAGCGCTCATCCTGCGTGAACGCGAGCGAATTCGTTAGTTTCGAGGTTGCAAAACAAAACCTAATGCACTGGCTGCGTCCTCGGTAAGCCTGTTTAACTCAAATGACTCGCCTGCAATAACAACGCTCGATTCCGTGAGTTCAAGCGCCGACAGATCGAGATCATGGATAGCGCCGGGCCCGAGGTCTGACTGAACCATGAGCTCATCATTCGTTGTCAAAAATGCCGCATGCACTTGATTAACGGGGTAACCGGTATGCGTTACCAGTGCCTGGCCTTTTGACCCGGTGAGCACTCGCATGATCAGTGGTGCGACATCAAGATCGGCATATGCTTTCTGCGGGCCATTTTGCCAATACCAGCGACCCTGTTCATCACACGCGTAGTTACGGCTGATGAACTCCACAATCGGGTCGCTCGTAATGAGACTGCCTTTGCCGTCTCGTGCTTCGTCGAACTCTGGTGCATTACGGTCGACTAAATACCAGCGGCCGCGTCTGTCCAGCCGTAGCCATCCAAATGCGGCTGGCACATCAGGCCATCGTGCCATTGCTTTTTCAACGTTTTCATCCATGGTGGAACCAGTGCACTAGATTTTCGCCTAGCCAGTCTATGCGACCGGGAAATGACCCGTTCAAAAAGCCCACGTGTCCACCGGTGTCGGGATAGGCCAGTTGGACGGCAGAAGAAACGGCTTCAGGCTGAGCCAGGTGACGGGCCGGCAAAAAAGGGTCATTGCGGGCATTAAAAACCAGCGTGGGAACGCGGATTGCAGGCAAAAACTGCTTGCTAGAACTGCGCTCCCAGTAGTCAAAACAACTGTGAAAGCCGTGCATGCGGGCAGTCACCGCATCATCGTAAGCAAAAAAATCATTGGCACGCAGCATTTGCTCGCGGTTGATTAGGCCAGGGTGTTGCTCGAGTTTGATCAGGCATTTCGCGCGCAGTGTTTTAAAAAAGTTGTGCGCGTAAATACGACTAAACCCGCGGCTTAGCGCACTTGCGCCCGCCCGTAAATCTTGCGGGGCTGAAATACCCGCCACCGCACGAACCAGTTCGCTCGCGGACTCACCCTGTTCGCCTGCCCATTTCAGCAGCGCATTGCCGCCGAGCGACACGCCTGCTGCATACCGGGGTATCAATGGGTAGTCTTGCGCGAGCCTCTCGAGAATCCAGTGAATCTCGCGACTATCGCCAGAATGATAGGCACGCGGCGCTAGGTTGGGCTCGCCGCTACACCCGCGAAAGTGAGGCACGCAACCAATCAAGCCCGCCGCTTTGGTTTGACGCATTACAGACAACGCATATTGGCTGCTGGAATTACCTTCAAGTCCATGGAACAGCGCAACAAGTCCTTTTGGCTCCCCATCGGGTCGCACAAAATCGACATCGATAAAGTCGCCGTCCGGTGTCTGCCATCGTTGGCGCTCGTAAGTGACATCGCCACGTGGCGCGAGCGTTGCGACAAAAATCGTTTGCAAATGGGCGCCCGGGAGCCAGGCGGGGCTGTTAAAGCCAGATAAGGACGGGGCGGGCATGACGCGGGGTGTTGATGGCTTAATGCAGAACTCCACCGTGCGCGGGTTCGGCTACTTCATCATCGCTTGCCGGGCTGGCGTGGTGGCAGGTGAGTCGCCAGCCGTGCATATCCCGGACATAAATATTCGTTGCGTAGCAAAGCACGGTTTGCGAACCACGCGCACCACTCACGGTCACTTCTTCTATCAGATTGTGGACGGCGAGCCGGGCGCTGCTTGTACAGTGCTGCTGCACAGCCCGAATCTCAACCGCACCGTTACCCAAAATACTTTGCCAAGATTCGCGCACCGCTTGCTGCCCAACGAGTCGCGGTCCATTGGGATGGATGCAGACTATGTCATCGTCATCAGCCCAGATGGCCAGCAGCGTCTCAACATCGGCACTGCGCAGGGCCTCGTAAAACGCCTCCTCAGCCGCTTCGGCTGAGTCGTAGTTGCTGAATGTAAAGCTCATCGCGCAACACTCATCGCGAAATGGGCGGTTGCCTGGCGCCGACCTGCACATGCTGGCTAAGGGCGTCTAGGACCATCTGCGGAGAAATATTGTTCAGACAATCTGTATGGCCCAGGGGACAGGCCCGGGCAAAGCATGGGCTGCATTCAAGATCAAGCCACTGCACTTTGGCCAAAGGTGACAGCGGTGGCGTGTGGTTGGGGTCAGACGACCCAAACACGGCAACCAGTGGCCGGTTCAAAGCGGCGGCGACATGCATCAATCCTGAGTCATTGCTCACCACGCCACCGGCGAGCGACAAAATGGCCATTGCTTCATCCAGGCTGGTTTCGCCTGCAAGATTGGTAACGGGCAGCGCTGACAAGGCTCGGATTTCTGTCCC
Organism: Burkholderiaceae bacterium; assembly: GCA_045106815.1. Taxonomy (GTDB): domain Bacteria; phylum Pseudomonadota; class Gammaproteobacteria; order Burkholderiales; family Burkholderiaceae_E; genus JAUIAI01. Next base: position 85,364 of record JBGCFG010000033.1, read on the forward strand.
CAGTCCGCGATCTTTCGGGCCGCCGACACACACGATGCCAAGCTGGGGCCAGCGCTCTCTCAACAGCCGCGCAAGCGTGGCGAAGTGTCGCGCGGGCCAGCGTTTGGCAGGGCCATACTCGGCACCCGGACAAAACGCGATGAACCCGCCCGGAAATTTTTCAAGGGTCTCGTTGCGAACGCGTTCCTGAACCTGAGGGTCAACCTTGAGTATGGGCGCTGGCATTTTCTCGGGCTTGGCTGCGCCAGGTTCCCATGCCAACTGTCCGTAGAAATTCACCATCAATTGATCTTTACTTGACCCGCTAACATGAACCTTGTTGAGCAGCCCCCGTCTTGCTTCGCCGCGGTGGCCGACTCGCTCAGGAATGCCGGCAAACCAAGGGGCAAGAGCACTCTTGAAGGTGTTGGGTAACACGAAGCACTTGTCGTAACCTCGATCGCGCAGCACACGCGAAAGACGCCAGCGCTCTCGCAACTGCAAACTCTTGCGCGTCAAGGGCATCGACAGAACTGTATCGATCTCGGGCATTGCGTTCATGATGGGCGCAATGTGCGGTGGCGCCACCGCGTCAATCAGGGCATCGGGTCTTTGGCGGCTCAGCGCAGCAGCCAACGGTTGGGTCATGACCGCATCGCCAATCCAGTTTGGAGCAATCAGGAGCGTGCGCATCAGGGCGTCCTAGTGGCCGTGCTTGATGTTCGCGCCCTCTTTGAGCGCATAGACCGTCCCGCAGTACGGGCAGCTTGCGCGGCCCGTATCAGTGACCGGCAGGAATACCTTTGGGTGCGCATTCCACAAAGTCATTTTGGGGTTTGGACAAAACGCCGGCAGGTCATCGCCGTCGAGTTCGACCGCCGGGGGGGAGTCTGTCTTGGTCATCGTCGCAGTCTTTTAAAAAGTTCGCGTTAGATTTTCGCGAGCCAGTTTTGGTGTTTGTCATTGCGGCCAGCGACGACATCAAAAAACGCTGACTGCAGTTTTTCAGTGATCGGTCCTCTGCCACCTTTGCCGATGGGTCGATCATCCAGTTCGCTAATCGGAGTCACTTCGGCCGCGGTGCCGGTAAAGAAAGCTTCATCCGCAATCACCATCTCGTCACGGGTAATCCGCTTTTCAATGACTGGCAGGCCCATGTCTTCGGCCAGCGTTACAACCGTATCCCGCGTAATGCCGTCAAGGCAGGAGGCAAGATCGGGGGTGTAAATCTTGTTGTCACGGACAATAAAAACATTCTCGCCCGAGCCCTCTGACACATACCCTTCGGTATCAAGCAGTAACGCCTCGTCATAGCCATTGGCAGTCACTTCTCGGTTAGCCAGGATGGAGTTGACATAGTAGCCACTGCATTTGGCCCGTACCATTGAAGCATTCACATGGTGACGCGTATACGAAGAGGTCTTGACTTTGATGCCCTTGGTTAAGCCATCTTCGCCGAGATAGGCGCCCCATGGCCAGGCCGCGATTGACACGTGGATGGTGTTTCCCACAGGTGACACGCCAAGCTTTTCTGACCCAATCCAGGCAATTGGCCGGATGTAGCAGGAAGCCAGCTTGTTGACACGGACAACCTCAAGCTGGGCGGCCATGATTTGTTCCTCGGTAAACGGAATCTGCATTTGCAAAATCTTTGCCGAGTTGAACAGTCGCCGAGTGTGTTCTTTGAGCCTGAAGATTGCGGTATCACCCGCATCCGTCTTGTAGGCACGCACGCCTTCGAACACACTCATGCCATAGTGCAAGCTATGAGTGAGTACGTGTAGTTTCGCGTCACGCCAGTCGAGCAGTTCTCCGTCTTTCCAGATCTGCCCGTCCATCTCTGCCATTGACATGGCTGTTCTCCTAAAAGTGGCAAGCTGACGGAAATCCATTTGGCCGGATCTTTGCTTGGGGTCCGGCGCCAGGCGGCTCGTCAGCGCAATATCTGTATTCTAGCGTGGTGCTGCCTCCTGGCCCGGCGGTATTTCTGCTGGTTGGCTGGTTTTTGCCGATAGAGCCTGGCAATTCTTTGCTGTATTGGCAGCAGGCCATGACCGGGGCCAGGCAGCCGGCAGGTCGTGGAAGGGGTCGGTCTGGCCATCTTGCTAGACTGCACGCCCCGCCCGCGCACGTTTTTTGCGCTTATCTGCCTGCTCGTTCTGACTGGCCAACTTGGCCGCCCCTGGCGCGCCCTAGCTGTTATCCGTATGAATTCATCTGCTGCCCCATCCCCATCCACCGAAACAAAAGGGTCTGGCCCGCCCGGCGAGCGTTCCTGGTTGCAAACGCTCAAGTTTCAACTGGGCCTGCTCACCACCATGCAGGCCTTGTTGCTGATTAATAACGTCACGATGGTGACGATTAACGGCCTGGCGGGCTATGTGCTGACCAATGAAAAGTGGCTGGCAACCTTGCCGGTGACCGGCTATGTGCTTGGCGGAGCAGTTTGGGCCATGCCGGCGGCCGCTTTTATGCGCCGGTTCGGGCGGCGGGCCGGCTATTCACTGGCATCCTTTGCCGCCATGGCTGGCGGTTTAATGGCCTGGTATGCCATGAGCGAGGGCAGCCTTTGGTTGCTTTGTTTGGCAACGTTTATTGCTGGGTTTTACAACGCATTTGGTGCGAGCATCCGATTTGCTGCGGCAGACGTTGCTGATGAATATCGACCGAGTTTTAGGGCTAAGGCCATCTCGCTGGTCTTAACCGGCGGCATCATGGGCGGTGTCATTGGGCCGGAGCTTGCCAAGTGGTCGCGCACCTGGCTTGAGACCGATTTTTCGGGTACCTATCTCACCCTGATCGGCTTTGCGGTGATTTCCTTGGTGCTGGCTCAATTCATCCGTCTGCCTGACGGCCGCTCGGCACCCAAAATCAGTGGTCCTATTCGCCCGTTGCGCGAGATTCTTGCGCAGCCGATTTGCTGGGTCGCAATTCTGTGCGCAGCCCTGAGCTACGGCGTGATGAATCTGCTGATGGTCGCAACGCCGCTTGCGATGCAGGCGCATGACCACTCATTTGGCTTTACCGCTCTGGTCATTGAATTGCATGTGATCGGTATGTTCCTGCCAGGCTTGATCACCGGTTGGCTCATTACGCGGCTCGGCGTGCTGCCGATTATTCTGGTCGGCGCGCTTCTGAATGTGGCGTGCGTGATTGTGGCGCTATCAGGCGTTGCCGTGATGCATTTTGTGAGCGCATTGGTTTTGCTTGGCGTTGGTTGGAACTTTATGTATACCGGCGGCTCGACCTTGCTCACTCGCGCGTATGAACCACAGGAGAAGAACAAGGTTCAGGGCTTTATGGATGTGTGTGTATTCACAACCATGATCTCCACATCAGCATCGTCTGGCGCATTGCTCTTCGTCAATGGATGGACGGTGCTCAATATGATCTCTCTGCCCATTGTGTTACTGATTATGGGGTCGGTGTTCTGGCTGGGTCGTCAAACCGGTTGGCGATCCGATGTGGTGCCGGCGTCAGCTTAGTCAACTGATCGTTTAGTCAATGAGTCTGCGTCGCTGCGATACCAGGTGGGCCCGTAAGGCTGGCTCATGGGTTAGCACGATCGCTTGGTCATAGGCATTCTTGGCGGCTTCAAACTGTCGATCTTTTGTCAGTAGATCGGCTTTGGTAGCCCAGGCCGGCTGAAATTCACGAATGGCGTCTTGGTCGATCCTGCTCATGGCGGCCAGACCCTGAGTCGGTCCGAGCGATTGGCCAATAGCAGCGGCCCGTCCAACGGCCGCGCCAATCGTTGGCGCGATCTGGATCAAACCTTCATAAAGCTGATGCAGCGCCTGCCAGTTGGTGTGGCCTGTCACCGCCCGATCGGCATGCACCGATTGAATGGCTGCCTCGAGCTGAAATCTACCCAGTTGATTTTGCTGACTGGCGCGAGCCAGCAGCTGTTGAGCCTGTTGCAAAAGTGGTCTGTCCCAGCGCCGGGTGTCTTGCTCGCTCAGGGGGACAAATTGCCCGCGCTCATCAAAGCGCGCGGGTCGGCGTGCCTCGCAATAACAGAGCAAAGCGCCTAGGCCAAGCACTTCGGGCTCTGTCGGACAAAGATGGATGAGTAACTCGCTCAGGTAAATCGCTTCGTCAGCCAGGTTGTCATCGACGCGTTCACTACCGGCGTCGGAGGTTGCCCATTCGATGGCATAGCTGCCATAGACTGCTTCCAGGACTGAGCTGAGTCGGGCAGGTAACTCTTCGGCGTTCGGCTCTTCAAACGCAATGCCTGCGTCTCGAATCTTGCGTTTGGCGCGTACCAGTCGCTGGGCTATGGTTGACGCTGGTAATAGAAAAGCCGGGCCAATGCGGGCAGCGTCCAGGCCAAGTACCGATTGCAGCATCAGGGGCGTGCGAATTTTTTCGTCTATCGCCGGGTGAGCGCAGACAAACAAAAGACTCAGGCGTTTGTCTGGAATGGCATCGGGATCAACTTGCGCCATGACCAGTTCGAGATGCTCCTCAACGGGAACGGCGTCACGCGTGCGCTCAGCTGCACTCTTGACGTGATCGAGTAAACGATTTCTTGAGACTGTCAGTAGCCAGGCATGTGGATTGTCGGGTATGCCCTTTTCCGGCCAGGTTTGTAAGGCCTGGCTAAACGCCTGAGCCAATGCGTCTTCAGCTGCCGCAATGTCGCGCGTATCACTCGCGAGCAGCGCGAGCAGGCGGCCGTAGGCATCGCGTGCGATCTGGGCGGCCCGGGCGCTGGCCTGCTGCTGGGCAGCAGGCTCGGCCGGGCAGTGTTGCGTAGACATTCGTCGACTTTACCCGCCCATCGCGGATGGTCGGACTTCTACCTGACCATATTGTGCTGCTGGACACTTGGCAGCCCAATCAAGCGCGGTATCAAGGTCGGGCACATCGATGACAAAGTAACCGCCCAGTTGCTCCTTGGTGTCGGCGTAGGGGCCGTCCTGAACGCGCCGCTCGCCGCTGGCCATTGAAAGCGTGGTTGCCGTGCTCGAGGGTTGTAACCAGTCCGTGTCAACAAACACGCCGGCCTTGTTCAGCGCTTCAATATAGGCGCCGTAAATCGCTTGTTGCTCATTCATCTCTTCCTCGGTCACATTGGCCATCTGTGATTCGTCAGAATACAAAAACAGGGTGTATCGCATGGTGTTGTCCTCTTGTTGGTTATTGGGGCCGGACGATCCGGCCTTGCTCTTATGACGAACTTAGGCCGCCGCAATCGACAAAGCAGAAGAATTTTTTTTTATTTTCCCAGACAAGCCAGCCACAGGGCTCTAACGGCCGCCTGTTCGCTGGCTACCTGGTCGTGCTCTACGCGGGCATAAGGGCTGCCACTGAGGCGCAGCTGATGCTGGAGCCGCCGGTAGCAGCGATAGGCGTCTTGAGTTGCCTGGGCAAGGTCCGCATCAATGAGCCCGGCTGATCCGGCAATGCCAAGCAAGGCGATATTGCCCGCGTTGTCGAGCAGAGCCGGGTGTTCACAGGCGTTGACCAACACGAGATATTGCACTGCAAACTCAATGTCGACCATGCCACCGGCATCGTGTTTGAGGTCAAACAACTCACTGCGGTTAGGGTGCCCATCGTGCATCTTTTGTCGCATGTCGCGAATCTTCTCGGCGGTCTCAGCCGCATCTCGCGATTGAGACAGCAACTCTCGCCGCAGACGCTCAAAGCGCTCGCCTAGCGCCTGATCGCCGGCACAAAAGCGCGCGCGCGTGAGTGCCTGATATTCCCAGAGCCAGGCAGACTCAAGCTGGTACTCACGAAAACTGTCATAGCTTGAGACCAGCATGCCTGCATCTCCGTTGGGACGCAGCCGCAGGTCGATCTCAAAGAGTGTGCCTGCCGCAGTCTGGGCAGATAGCCAGGTGGTCATGCGTTGGGCGAGTTTGGCGTAGGCGAGTTGGGCGCGCTCATCTGAGTCTTCGAAAAGGAACACCAGGTCAAGATCGGAGGCATAGCCCAACTCCTTACCGCCGAGTCGCCCATAAGCAATGACGGCGACCTGAGGCTCGTCCCGGAACTTCCATGGCAGCGCATGCCAGACAACTTTAACGGCTACTCTCAACAGGCAATCGGCCAGATCGCTAAGCTGGTCTGAGATCTGCTCCATGGTCAACCTGCCATCGAGATCTCGCGCGAGGATCCGAAACAACTGTGCATGGTGTTGCTCGCGAGCGATGTCCATCTGTCGCTCAACGTCAGCTTCACCTCCCCGAGTGGTGGCGAGTAGCTCATGGGTCAGGCTTTCTTGCCACTCGTCAAAATCGGGTTGCCCTAGCACATCGCTATCAATGAGTTCATCCATGAGCACCGGGTGTCGGGTGAGGTATCCGGCTGCCCAGTCGGAAGTCACCAGAATGCTCAGCACACGTTCGAATGCATGCGGGTATTGCGCCAGCAGGGCAAGATAACCCGGACGACGGCAAACCGTCTCAAGGAGTTCAATCAGGCGAATCAGGCAGGGCCTGGTGACTGGAATTGCCATTGCCGACTCGAGCAGGGCATCGATATCGCGCTGGGCATCGGGCTGGGCCGACTGGTACTTGAGGCCTTCCCGCATGGCCGCAATCAGTCGCTCATGCTCGACCAGATCTTGCGGGGGTGCTGCCGCAGGTGAGTCAGACAATTGCTTGTCTTCATCAGCACCAGATTCCTCTGGTGCGAGCAATGAGTCAAATACCTGTATCACAGCCTCGCGGGCGTGGCTTAGCTGCTCTGCGAACACATCGGCGTCAAGACCGAGCATCGCTGCCACCTCGCTGCGCGTTTCCTGGTGCCCGGGTAAGAAGTGCGTCTGCTGATCGTCTCGATATTGCAGCATGTGTTCGGTTCGTCGCAGCAATTCATAAGCGCTGCTCAAAGCCGATGCCTCTTCGGGCTGTATGACGCCTTTCTCGGCCAGTGTTGACAAGGTGGATAGCGTCGATCGGTTGCGCAGGTCTCGGTCTTTGCCGCCGCGCACAATTTGAAACAACTGCGCGCAAAACTCAATCTCGCGAATGCCACCCCTGCCTAGCTTGACATCGAAACCGTCCTTGCGACGCGCATCCCTTTTACGGGCCTCTTGCTGTATCAGGTCATGGAGCTGGCGCAGTGACTCAAAGATGGTGTAGTCAAGGTAGCGTCTGAACACGAAGGGCTCAGTCAGCGCGTTTAACGCGCGTACGTCGTGATCAGGGCTACGGCCAAACTGGCTCTGAGCAATGACGCGCGCTTTGAGCCAGGCAAATCTTTCCCATTCGCGCCCCTGAACATGCAGATAGTCCTCTAGTGCGCCGAAGCTGCAAACGAGCGGTCCGGAGTCACCGTTGGGCCGTAGCCGCGTATCGATTCGGAAGACAAATCCATCGGGCGTTGTATCCGCCAGGATCGTGATGACCTGACGGGCCAACTTGTGACAGAACTCTTCGGCACTGATGGGTGATCGGTCTGCTGGGCTGCCGTCTGGCGCAATCCCGTCCGTTTCGCCAGATTCGCGAAAGAGTAGAACCAAGTCAAGGTCAGAGGAAACGTTGAGCTCGTATGCGCCAGCTTTGCCCATGCCAACGGCGATTAGATCAATTGCCTGTCCGCTGGCGGCGCGAGGCGTTCCAAATCGCTGTAAAAGGGGCTGAGCAGCCGATTCGATTGCGATATGGGTCACTTGTTCTGCAAAGCAGGTCATCGCGCGACAGATTTCATCTAGATCGGCGTGACCATCAATATCGCGGCAAGCGAGTGCCATCATGAGGAGTCGACGGGCTCGGCGTAATCCCGTCTCAACCGTAGCAAGACTTACTTGGCTGTTAATCAGCTCGCTGATGACCTGGGTGTCCACCGGCCGACTGACCATATCGTTGAGGTGTTGTACGCTGGCGTCGTCTTCACTGATGGCAAAGAGCGAGCGACGAAAATAGCCTGAGAATGGCTCGGCGACGTAGGACATGGTCGGTTTCAATTGGCGACTACTCCCACGACTTTATACGACTATCTGGTAGAACCGGGCATTGGCCCACGCATGAAACCCCCTGTCTCTTCAACCGCACCGGCCGCGCCTTCAACATCGCCGAATCCGAGCCTTGGTAACAAGCAGGCTGGCGCTGGCGTGCCCGCCAGACCCGGTAAGCGCCGCCGGCTCGCCCGACTGGGCCTGTTCTTCACGGGTGGCTTGATTCTGGTTATCGGTTTGAGCTATTTGGGGGTTAGGCATTTATTGATGCCCAACTTGGATCGTTGGGAGCCAGAAATTGAACAATTGTTAAGTCAGCAGGTCGGTCTGCCTGTCAAGCTGGCTGGCTTGGCGGGGGAATTTGAAGGCTTTAATCCGGCGATACGCTGGCAATCGCTTGAAATAGGTGAAGACCCAAACAACCCGCGATTGATTGCCGGCCCTACTCAAGCTGTTCTGTCATGGCGAACCATTTTGAGCGGCCGGCCAAACTTTGCGTTTTTGCGGTCGACTGATGTGGCGTTGCGCGTGGAACGGCTGACCGAAAAGCGGTTGCTCGTCGCTGGTATCCCTTTCGATTTGCCCGAAACGAGACAGTCTGAGCTGCCAGTGGGCGTCAACGAACCTTGGCTCCTGCCGGATTGGCTCATGCGGCAGCAATCGGTCCAGCTCAACTCAATATCACTGGACTACTTTGATCGTCAGACGCGTCAGAGAGCGGTGCTGCGGAAGATGTCGTTCGCGTCCGAAGGGTCAGCGACTCAAAGAAAAATCAGGCTGAGCATTCCGAGGACAGACGGGCTGGTCGACGCCGCCAAATTTGAGGCCACGCTCAGCCGGCCGCGCCTGACTGGCGCGAAGCCTGGCCAGCGTTGGCAGGGCGACGCTTATGCAGAGGCAGCCGGTGTTGATGTGCCGGCGGTGACCAAAATCCTGCGCCTGCCCGAGGCATTGGTTGCAGGTGTGGCAAGCGCACAGGCCTGGTTCTCAGTGGTTAACAGTAAACCTAATGACGCCCGCTTGCTGATCGAAGGCCGTCAATGGCAAACCAACCCGCGGCAACCGGACGAGCGGTTCGTATCCGTGCAGGCTGAGGTTGACGTTGGCTGGCGCACGAACGGCAACGTAGATCTCACGATTTTGGATGCGAGTGCCATTGATCAGACCGGCTCAGAAATTGCGTTGAGTAATAAGACTCAGGTGCTGACGGTCCGTCCCGATCTATTGCCGGTTCGGGCACGTTTTTCGCTGCGGCAGTTTGATGCCGAGCGACTAATTGTGATGGCGCGGACTTTGCCGCTCACGGATTCACTCACAAAAGCGCTTGAGAATCTGCGCCTGTCTGGCACGGTAGATCAGATCGAGGTTGACTTCGACGCGCGCTCTGGTCGGCCGAGATACAAGGTCAATGCTGATTTCCAGGCGCTTGATGTTGCGTTTGGACCTGAACGATGGCGAGCAAAACCCTTGCTGGAATTTGATCCGCGGCCGCCATGGTTCGAACAGTTAAGCGGGACGATCCGCATGACAGAGAAAGGCGGTGAAATTGGGGTGAAGTCGCCAGAGGCCGCTATTGGTTTGCCCGGTATTTACGCTGAGCCCAGACTGGCGGTGCGCAATCTTGATGCTGATGTTGCCTGGACTATTTCACCTGTAGCCGGTGAAACAAACCGAAGTGCGCGCGCGCCAGTCAGTGCTGCCCAAACGCGGGCAGGGCAAGCTGCGGACCTGAGTGGCTTGTCGGTCAACATCAAGAAGCTGCGGATGGAGAACGATGATGCGACCGCGGATATAAGCGGTGTTTGGTCAGGGGCTGGCAAATCGCGTCGCGGCACGATTGATCTTAAGGCCAGGCTGACGCGAGCCAGTATCAAGCGCACTTATCGCTATGTCCCAACTGATTTGCCGCAGGATGTTCGAGAGTGGATGGAGACTTCGATCCTGGGCGGACAATCGGATGATGTTCGCTTTGTACTGCGTGGTGACCTTCTTGATTTTCCGTTCCGCCGGCCTTCTGAAGGGCAGTTACTGATTAGCGCCGATATTCGTGACGGGACCCTAAAGTATCTGGATGAGTTCCCGGCCATAACAAGCGTTGATGCGCTACTTAAGGTGGAAGGCGCAGGTCTGGATGTAGATGTGAGTAAAGGGCGGGTGTTCAAGCGCTCCAATCTAACAATGCAAGTGAAGATTCCCGAGTTCAAAACTGCCGAGCTTGCTGTGGATGTGAAGGTTGACGGGCCGGCACAGGAAGCTGTGCGGTTTGTTAATGCCACCCCGTTAAGCGAATTGATAGATCATTTCCTGAAGGATGCCCGCATCAGTAGTCGAGCGCGAACAGTACTGGACATTGATGTACCGCTTAATAACGTCGAGGAGGGCATCGTGTTTGGGGAGACCCGGCTCAAGAACGCCAGTGGCAGGCTCACCTCGTACCTGCCGCAGATGAATGAGGGCACCGGCACCATCCGCTATGGCACCAGCGGGTTTTCAACCGACGATCTGACAGTCAGGATGCTTGGGGGTAAGGCAAGTGTCAGAGCCGTCACGCCTCGCGAAGGTCAGCTCGATCTCAATGTGCGCGGCCAAGTTACGGACGAGGGTCTGCGCAGTGAGGTTGATACTCCGATTACGCGCAGGCTTCGCGGCAAGACCACTTACGATGCAGCGATTAGCGCGGCAGACAATGGGGTCCGCCTCAACGTCAAAAGTCAGCTTGAAGGCATGGCGATCAACTTGCCTGAGCCGCTCAGAAAAGCGGCGGCGCAAACGATACCGCTCACCATCACAAGTCGACCTGTACGCCTGGCAGGTCGCAATCCTCCTCGCTGGGGTGACCGGCTCGCAGTACGACTCGGTGAGGACATGCAGGCAATTTTTGAGCGCGATCCAAACGCCAAGGGCCAGCTGCGCGTAAAGCGTGGCGTGATTACGGTCGATAGCGTCCCAACGATGCCAGACGAGGGCTTGGCGTTGGCGGTTAGCACCCGGTCTCTCAACATGGACCGTTGGCTGGAAGCACTGGAACTGGTTGGCGAGAGTGAAACTTCGGCAGGAGCGACAAACTCTGAATCAGGTGCGAATGACGCCGACTCGGACAATAGCTATTTTGCTGGATTTGAGCTTGAGCCCAGTAAGGCCAGCGTGATTGCTGACGCACTCATCTACAGCGAAAAGACGTTTACCGATGTCGTGCTGGGCTCAAGTCGCGAGGCACAAGTCTGGTCTGCCAATATTGCTGCTGATCAGGTCAATGGCTATATCAACTGGGTCAGTGGCGGCGGCGCGCCTGGTCAGCAGCAGTTGATCGGTAAGTTTCAGCGTTTGGAAATTCCCGATACTCGCACCACCGAATTCGATGGTTTACTCAATACACCCACGACTTCTTTGCCTGCGCTTGATATTGAGGCGGAGAATTTCATATTGTCCGGGCGCGCGCTGGGGCGGTTGAAACTCGTTGCTTCGAACCGTTTTCAGGGCTGGGAGATTTCCAGGTTGTCGCTTGAAAATGCAGCTTCGCTCTTAGCTGGCAGTGGATTGTGGCGACGCGACAGCGACGGGGCGCAACGCTCAAATCTACGCTTTGACCTTGATCTGATCGATGCCGGTGGTCTACTGGGTTTACTTGGCCAGCCCGATACGGTGCGTGGGGGCGCCGGCAAACTGTCGGGGCAGATCAACTGGCGCGGGGCGCCGGCCGCGTTTGACATTCCAACGCTCAATGGCGAGTTAACACTGGCGCTTGGCCCGGGCCAGTTCCTGCGAACAGAGCCGGGCTTGGCAAAGCTGATCGGCGTCCTGAGCCTGCAATCGATTCCACGCCGGCTCAGTCTTGATTTCAGCGACATTTTCGCCGCCGGATTCGCATTTGACACCATTGTCGGTCAGGCTCAAATCAAGGATGGCAATCTCTCCACAGAGAACCTGTTGATGAATGGCGTGCAGGCGCAGGTGCTGATTGGTGGTCAGGCAAACCTCCTGGCGGAGACTCAAGATATGACAGTTGAGGTTTTGCCGACGATTAACGCTGGCCTGGCCTCGCTTGCTTATGCTGCGCTCGCCAATCCGGCCGTGGGGATTGGCACACTGTTGGCTCAACTGGTGCTGCAAGACCCGCTTCGCCAATTGTTCCGCTATGAGTTTGAAATCGATGGTCCCTGGGCCGATCCGGTGGTGACCCAAACCCGGCCAATCGATCCTTCACCCGATTTGGACACGATTCACGGTCCAAACGACTAGCGCCTGGCTGAGAGCGGTCGACCAGCGAGCGGGCAACACGTCACTTGAGCGTTAGCCAGACGTGGAATTGCCTGTTTTCAGCCTGTGATTCCGGTAGGATGCCCTTATGAAAATGAACGAAGACCCTTCCCTGAACGCCCTGGCAACCGCTCGTCACCTTTTGTTCGAGCCGGCCGGCCTGACCGACAAACACCTACTCGACGCGATGGGCACCATCTTTGAACATCGAGTTGACTATGCCGACCTGTATTTTCAGTTCACCCGCAGCGAGGGTTGGTCACTGGAAGAGGGCATTGTGAAGTCAGGTAGCTTCTCGATTGAGCAAGGCGTTGGTGTGCGCGCCGTGTCCGGCGAGAAAACCGCTTTTTCCTACTCTGATGAAATTACCGCAGATGCGCTCGCGTCTGCTGCCCGCGCCACACGCACAATCGCCCGGGCCGGGGGCGGCACGCGTTCACTGGCGCGCAAGTTAAAGCCAGGCAAGCGGCATAGTTTGTATGGCACAAGTGACCCAATAACGGGGCTAGAAGCGGCGCGAAAGGTTGGTCTGCTTGAGAAAGTCGAGAAGATCGGCCGCGCGAAAGATCCGCGTGTGAAGCAGGTGATGGCAGGGTTGGCGGCTGAACATGATGTGGTCTTGGTCGCACGATCTGATGGACTCATTGCCGCTGACATCAGGCCGCTGGTGCGTTTATCAGTCAGTGTCATCGTCGAGCAAAATGGCCGGCGTGAGCAAGCTAGCTCTGGCGGCGGTGGGCGTTTCGATCTGGACTATTTCACCGACGAAATAATCGAACGGTATGTCGCAGAGGCTGTGCGGGGCGCTTTGGTCAATCTTGAATCGCGGGCGGCGCCGGCAGGCACCATGCCGGTCGTACTGGGTCCGGGCTGGCCTGGCGTATTGCTGCATGAGGCAGTTGGCCATGGCTTGGAGGGCGACTTCAATCGTAAGGGTTCCTCGGTCTTTTCTGGCCGTATTGGCAAGCGGGTTGCAGCCAAGGGTGTGACCGTAGTCGACGACGGCACGATTGCTGATCGGCGCGGTTCGTTAAACATTGACGACGAGGGTAATCCCACTCAGCGAAATGTGCTGATCGAAGACGGTATTTTGAAGGGTTATCTGCAAGACACGCTTAATGCCAGGCTGATGAAAACCAAGAGTTCCGGCAGTGGCCGGCGTGAGTCGTTCGCGCATTTACCGATGCCCCGCATGACTAACACTTTCATGACGAGTGGCAAAGACGATCCGCAGGAAATCATCGCGTCGCTTGATAAGGGTTTGTATGCCGTGAACTTCGGCGGCGGCCAGGTGGACATCACCAGCGGCAAGTTCGTGTTTTCAGCGTCTGAGGCCTATTGGGTTGAAAACGGCAAGATCCAATATCCGGTTAAAGGGGCAACCCTGATCGGCAATGGGCCGGAGTCCATGACTCAGGTGAGCATGATTGGCAATGACATGGGTCTTGATCCAGGGATCGGTGTCTGTGGCAAAGATGGCCAGAGCGTGCCAGTCGGGGTGGGTCAGCCAACGCTGCGCATTGATGGTCTAACGGTTGGCGGCACGGGCTAATGCAGGTCCGGCTTGCGTCGATGACGCGATCCTCGTAGACTCCGCTCATGGTTTCTAAATGGTTTTCGTTTTTTAGCTTTTATGGCTTCCCTGCTGCTGGCGGGCTGAGTCGGAGCTGATTGCGCGAGAATCATCCGAACCCAAGCAAACCGCCGGCAACCCGGCGGTTTTTTTTTGCCGCGTCATTTCACACGCAAACCCGAGGAGCAGGGCATGAATACCGATCAGGTCAGGATCGACGACACCAGAATCGAGAAAATTACCGAGGTCGCACCGCCGTCGCACCTGATCCGTGAGTTTGCGGTTTCTGACACGGCAGCAAAGACGATCTATGACGCCCGCCGTCGTATCCACAATATCCTGACCGGCGAGGATGATCGTCTGCTGGTCATCATCGGCCCGTGCTCAATTCACGACCCGAAGGCGGCGCGTGAGTATGCCGAGCGGCTTCGCGCCCAAGCCACCGCACTGAATCAGGATCTTGAAATCGTGATGCGGGTTTACTTCGAGAAACCGCGCACGACAGTTGGCTGGAAAGGGCTTATCAATGACCCCGATTTAGACAATACGTTTCAGATAAACAAAGGACTTCGCATCGCCCGCGAGCTGCTACTGGACATCGCCGAGATGCAGTTGCCGGTTGGCAGCGAACTGCTCGACATGATTACCCCGCAATACATTGGCGACCTGATCTCGTGGGGCGCCATCGGGGCGCGTACGACTGAGTCGCAGGTGCACCGGGAACTGGCCAGCGGGATGTCTTGTCCGATTGGATTCAAAAATGGCACGGATGGCAATTTGCGCATTGCATTGGATGCCGTCAAGGCATCGCAGGCAAAGCACAACTTTCTTTCAGTGACAAAGGGCGGTCACTCAGCCATTGTGTCAACGAACGGCAATGAAGATTGCCATGTGATTTTGCGGGGCGGCAAGGAACCCAACTATGATGCGGCGAGCGTTGCCGATGCTTGCCAGCAGTCAGATAAAGCCGGTGTTAAATGCCGGCTGATGGTAGATGCCAGCCACGGCAACAGTCGTAAACAGCCGGAGAATCAACCGCTGGTCATTGCCGATGTTGCGAAGCAGATCAGTGCGGGCGAGCGCCGTGTTTTTGGTGTCATGGTTGAGAGTCATCTGATTGCCGGAAATCAATCGTTAACCTCCGACAAAGCGCTTACCTACGGCCAGAGCATCACTGACGGGTGTATTGGTTGGGACGACAGTGTGGCGGTATTGAACACACTGGCCGAAGGGGTTCGCCACCGACGTCAGCTTTAACCCGCCGACCGGTCATTCCCCTCTAATCGACCGTTCGGCGGGCATGCCGTCCGGTTTGTGCTGAGACCGCCTTTTGAAGGGTATTTCCGCACAGACGCCATGCTATAAATCGGTCTGACTAGGAGATCGAACACATGGAAGTGGTCCAAAACAATGCCGCAGCAGCCGGTGCAAGCTCAACCTCTGAGACGGCTACTGCATCAACCCGTAAAACCCCGCACGAGCGTTTGCTGGCACTCGGATTGAAGCCCGTTGGGCGCGCAAGCGAGTACTCAGAGCAAATCTTTTCTTTGATGGCCAAGACCCCGCTGTTCTCGGGTCTGGACGCAGAGGAAACCCGCAAGCTCGGCGCATTTATGTATGTGTATGAAGCGCCTGCCGGCGTCACCTTGATTAATGAAGGTGAGACGGGTGATTTCATGATGCTACTGATGACCGGCATGGTCGATGTGCTGCGCCGGAATCGCTACAACTACCCATCGCGTATTGCGGTGGCGCACTCGGGCCATGCGCTGGGTGAAATGTCGATGTTTGACGGTGAGCCGCGATTCGCGTCTTGTGTCACGCTGGAACAAAGTCGAGTGGCCGTGCTGACGCGCGACGCCATGATGCTGGTGCTCTCTGATGAGCCCAAGTTGGGCAACAAGATCATGCTCAAACTCGTACAGTTGTTGTCTGAGCGTTTGCGTCAGACTAGTGCGAAGCTCGTGTCTTATCTTGAGGCCGCTCGCGAAACCTGATCATCTCCGGGTGGGCGGTAATCGTATGTTCTAGTCGTTGCGACTCATTTTCCAGGGTGAATCGCTATACCGCTCAACCAGAAAATTGATCATGGCTTGCACGCGGGGTGACCGCTGCCGGCCTTGAGGACAAACCGCCCACACCGGGCGGTTTTCTCGTATTTGGCAGTCAGTTAGCAGGGCAACTAGGTCGCCTGAGCGCACAGCCGGCCCTGCCATGAGATCAGGCAGGCGGACAATGCCCGCGCCATTGATGGCCCACTGCAACAACATATCGGCATTGTTGGCCGAATACCTTCCCGATACCTCGACCTCATAGACTGCGTCGCTTGCACCTGCCTCAGTGCGCGCTGGGTCTGCGAAGCGCCAGCGCCGGCCGTCTGGCGTGCCACTAAACGCCAGGCAGTTGTACTCGAGCAGGTCCTGGGGCTTGCTGGGCGTGCCGTAGTGGCGCAGATAGTCGGGTGAGGCACAAATCACATGCTCGAACCGCCCGATTTGGCGGGCAATCAGTGTGGAGTCGGGTAGTTGCCCGGTTCGTACAGCCAGGTCACCGCCTTCAGAAATCAGGTCGACCAGCGTATCCGAGACAGATAGGTCTACCTCGATGTCCGGATACCGGGCACCAAAGTCTCTCAGGGAAGCGGAGAGCTGATAGTGAGCGAATGCAACGGTGCTGTGCATACGTAGCAGGCCGCGAGGCTTTGATGCCACCATCAGAATCTCTGACTCTGCCTCCTCTATATCGGCCAGGATGCGGCGGCTGCGCTTAAGAAACATCTCACCCTCGGGGGTGAGATGTAGGCGGCGAGTGGTGCGGTTAAAGAGCCGCACTCCAAGCCGGTTTTCAAGTCGACTGACAAGCTTGGAAACCGCCGACGGGGTGACGCTCAACTCGCGCGCCGCCTCTGAAAAGCTTTGCCGCGATGCCGCACGGACAAAAGCGTCCATCTCTCCGGTATGAGCTGCCGTCTGTCCCAATTAGTGCCTCTGAGGAATAAAAATTGTGCCGATAGAACCTATTGTATTTTGAATTGATCGGAATAATATAACTCCCATGATGCAGCGCACAAGACTGCCTCTCCAAAGCCTCCTCGATTTGCAGTACCTAAATAAAGAGTTCACAAAATGAAAACCGAAGCAACCGTCTCCACCCTGAAGCACTCACAAACCCCCCACTTAGACTTCGTCGACATGCCTAATGTCTACGCCGCCGCCCGTGCTGAGCGCTCACGAGTCATCCGCGCCTGGTTCAGCCGCAAAGTAGCCGCCAAGCCTGTCGAGCAAAACGCTGACGGTCTTGCCCCCCTCGGGATGGCTGGCTGACCGACTGTCTAGCTGCTTGCTGAAAGCCTGGCTTGGTTAAACAAGTCGGGCTTTTTCTTTTGTGATTCGGCGAGGGTCGGGGGCTTTGGACGGGGGG
>JBGCFG010000034.1:0-3006 GCA_045106815.1 Burkholderiaceae bacterium
GGGTATTGTGAGTTCCCGGCCGAAATTCTGCGGCCGCCGCGATCACTCGCAAAACATGTTTATACCGACATTCGACGCTGGACCGTGATGCGCAGAGGCGGTCACTTTGCTGCGATGGAAGAGCCGCAGGCGCTTGCTGAAGAGATTCAGCAGTTCTTTCGCGCGCTTCGTGCCGCCCCGACCATGCCAGACCTGATCGGTGCGATCAAAGACCCAACTGATTCGAACAAATCATGACAAAGATTGGCGACAGCCTCAAAGGCAAGCGAACCCTCATCACACAATCCACCGAGTTTATGGGGCCAGTACTGGGGCAGGCGTTTGAGGCGCACGGTGCAAAGGTAATCAGCGATGCGCGCTCACTTGCGCCGGTAGACGCGGTAGATGAGATGATGGCCGAGGCCGGCGATATTGATGTGCTGATTGCCAACCTGGCGGTATCCGCGCCCAGTACACTGGTACAGGATGTGCAAGACGATGAATGGCGCAACGTATTTGCCCATTTGGTTGACCCGTTGCCCCGGCTGTTCAGGACGGTACTGCCCGGCATGATCGAGCGCGGACACGGCAAGATCGTTGTGATGGGAAGTGCAACCGGGCTCAGGGGTCTGCGCCGAACCTCCACGTACAGCGCGGCGCGTGGCGCGCAGATTTCGTATGTGCGCGCGGCGGGCACTGAGTTGGCTCCCAAGCAGATTCACATCAATCTTATTGCCCAGAATTTTGTTGAGAATCCCACCTACTTCCCGCCCGAAGTGCAAGCCCTTGAGGCATTCCAGAAACGGCTGACGCGTGAGGTGCCATTGGGCCGTCTGGCGACACCGGAGGAAGATGCCTTATTCGCCGTTTTCTTGGCCTCCAGCGAAGTGAATTTCTTTGTGGGTCAGAGCTTTCCGTTTGCAGGCGGCTGGGTCAGCTAACTTATCTTGCCTGTAGCAGGTTTTCAGGAGAACGCTCACTTGGTGACGTTGATGCCGATTGCGTTGCTGACAGGTGTGCATTCACGAAAGCCTGGTTCATCTTTTCTTCATTGTCATTCAGGTCGCGCAGGTAGGCGGGCATAGGCTCAGAAGTGAGACCGGGTGCAACCAAATCCATCATGCGTTGCGCGGGAACCCATTTGCCTTTGTGCCGTAGGGCTGCTCTGGACATGCCCACAGCAATGCAGTTGCCACGCTGGTCAATGAAACCGTGCTCAAGATAAAACCAGCGCCGATCCCAGCAGATCAGCCGCGTCGTGACACGGTACGACTCAAGCGGCTTCAAGGCGCGGCGAAAGCGAATGGTGCCGCCACCCAGGACGGCTGACCAGCGATTTTTGGCCATGACACCAATCACACCGCTACGCAGCATCCAGCAACTACGAGCGACGTCCATAATTTGCAGGTAGCGCCCGTTGTTCATATGGCCAAACAGATCGATATCCGTTGGCAACACGCGAAAGGTGTTCTGGGCACTATCTGCCACGCTGATTGAGCGTCGAAAGGCGGCAAATATCAGGCCGATGAAGAGTCTAAAGTACAGGTTCATGTGATCGCTGCCATTGGTATCGGTAAGAGAGAGGGCTTGGGTTAGCCCCAAAGGCTTAGCTCTCAATGAGTGCGATATCAGCCGAAAAAGGTTCATTCGGACACAATCAATCGACAGGCCGTACCATGGCGACCATGAATATTCAGGTAATCATCGCGCACCCGAGACCCGATAGTTTTTGCCATGGGCTGCTTCAGCACGTAGCAGAGCGACTCAAAGATGCCGGCCATGATCTCCTTGTTCATGACCTGTACGCCGAGGGTTTTGATCCCGTCCTGAGGGCGGAAGAAACCTACACGACAGGCGACGCAATCGAGCAGACTCTGGCCCGCGCCAGTGATCCGGTTGTGCAACAGCACCGCAGCGAGATTGCTCAGGCGCAGGGTTTGCTGGTCGTGCATCCTAATTGGTGGGGAAAGCCGCCGGCGATGCTCGCGGGGTGGATGGACCGGATACTCGTGCCGGGTGTGGCCTACCGGCTTGAGTCTGGCGAAGGCTTGCCGGCAGGTTTGCTCAAGATTCGCTCCGCCTTAATCCTGAACACGTCAGATACGCCGGCCGACCGAGAGGCCATGCTGGGCGATCCACTGCAGCGCATTTGGGAAAACTGCGTGTTGCCTTACTGTGGGGTGGCGTCAGTGACCCGCCGAATGTTTGGCCCCATTGCGGGCAGCGCACCCGCCGAACGCGAAGCATGGCTAGATGAGGCCGCGGCACTTGCTCGTCACGCCTTTCCGGATACCTGAACGTCTGCGGGCCCGACGGCCAGAGAGCTTAGAGGCCCCAGCGCGGAATGCGGTGATCGGTCGTCGAGACGGCGACATTCTTGGGTTTTAGGAAGACTTCAAAGCCCCAGGTTCCCCCCTCTCGCCCGGTGCCAGACGCTTTGGTTCCCCCGAAGGGTTGCCTGAGATCGCGAACATTCTGGCTGTTAACAAAGCACATGTCCGCTTCAATGGCGGCAGCAACGCGATGCGCACAGCCAATGTTCTCACTCCAGACGTAAGAGGACAGGCCATAGCGAACATCATTGGCGATCGCAATGGCGTCGGCTTCATCAGTGAACGGAATCAGACAAGCCACCGGACCAAAAATTTCGTCCTGCGCGATAGCCATTTTGTTGTCGACATCGGTAAATACTGTGGGCTTGACGAAGTTGCCTTTGTCGAACGGGGAGTCGAGCGCTGGTGAATCAGCACCCCCGGTGAGCATCTCGGCGCCTTCCTGTTGGCCAAGTTCTATGTAGTGCCTGACTTTTGCAAGATGATTCGCGAGCCGGCCGTACATCGCTCGCCATTGTTGGAAAAAATCATGAAGATCGCCGCATCGAGTGCGCGATCAAAATTGGCGTCATCAAAGACAACAAACGGGCTCTTGCCCCCTAACTCCATCGAGAATTTTTTCAAACCTGCCGAGCGAATAATGCGCTCGCCAGTGGTGGTTGAGCCGGTAAAGGAGACAGCCCTCACATCCGGA
>JBGCFG010000035.1:0-27976 GCA_045106815.1 Burkholderiaceae bacterium
AGATGCATCGCTCATCAGGTAGATAGCAATGCCGGCGAAGTCTTCAATCGAACCCCATCGCCGCGCAGGCACTCGGGGCAAGACGGCGCTCGCAAAACGTTCATCGCCAAAGGCGCGGGCTGTCATGTCTGTTTCGATCCAACCGGGCAAAATCGAGTTCACCCGAATTTGATGGCGGGCAAGTTCAACCGCGAGTGCTCGCACGTATGAGGTAACCGCACCTTTGGAAGCGCCATAGTGACTATTGCGAGCGGCGCCTTCAACCGCTGCAGTCGACGCCGTTGCCACTAGGGAGCCACCCTGGCCATGATCGGCCATGTGCCGCGCCGCCGCCTGGAAGGTATGAAACACGCCATCCACATTGACGCGCTGCACGCGGCGGAACTCGTCTGCCGTCATGTTGAGCAGAGGCGTTGGTGTCGATGACACACCAGCATTGGCGAAGCAGGCGTGAATCGGGCCCATCTGTTCTACAGATTTGGCAAAACACGCTGCAACGGCAGCCGCGTCGCCAACATCGCAAACCAAACCTTCAACTGCACCGCCCTCACCTCGCAGTGACTCAACGGCCGCTTCAGTTTTCTCAGCTCGTGACCCCCAGATCATGACGTTGGCGCCTGACTGCAACAAGCCTTTTGCCATGCCCAGTCCGATGCCACCGTTGCCGCCTGTAATCAGTGCTGTTTTGCCCGTTAAGTCAAAGGGTTTGAACATGCTTGTGCTCCGGTTAGCCCACTGAGGTGTAGCCGCCGTCAACCGGCATCATGGTGCCAGTCATGTAGCGTGCCGCGTCTGAACACAGAAACAAAATCGGCTCTGCAATTTCCACAGGCTCGGCCCAGCGGCCAATCGGTGTGCGGCTCATGATTTGAGCGTGACGCTCTTTGTTCTCGCGTGCGCCACGAGACAGTTCAGTCATCACCCAGCCCGGCGCAACACCATTGACCCGAATACCGTCTTCCGCATACGCGCAGGCCAGCGACATGGTCAGATTTTTCAATGCACCTTTGCTCGATGAATACGCCGGCTGCTTGGGCCCACCAAAGTAAGACATCACCGAGCCAAGCATGACAATCGCTCCCTTGCTCTGCTTGAGCAAGGGACGCGCTGCTGTCGAAACACACATGCTGCCACTGACATGCACGTCTAACACCTTGTCGAACTCCTCGGGGACGTGCTCGAGATCACGCTTGATGATGCCGGCGGAATTCACGACGAAGTCGAGCTGCTTTTGTTGGGCAATCAATGCGTCAACCGCGGCTTTGTCCGTCACGTCTAGCGCCACCACCTCGGCTTTGCCGAGTTCTGCATCGGCTTTTGCGGCAGCGAGCTCGGCTTCTGTAAACCCACAGGCAATGACGTGCGCCCCGGCGTTCAAAAATGCCTTCGACGTTGCCGCTCCGATACCGGATACGCCCCCGGTGACCAACGCAACTCGGCCAGAGAAATCAAAATTAGCTGTCATGTGTGTCCCGGTTCTATTTACGCTTCAGGAAGAAGCTCCATTGATTCTCGGCCTCGTCCATCTTTAAAATCTCATGGCCGGTCTGGCGAGAGAAGGCCTCAAAATCCCGCCGTGAGCCTGGGTCGGTCGAAATCACTTTCAACACCTTGCCGCTTTCAAGCGCGGTCAAGGCCTTCTTGGCACGTAAAATCGGTAGCGGGCAGTTAAGTCCGCTGGCATCTACTTCCTGATCAACAGCAATTGCGTCAGACATTTTTTCTCCTCTCTCAATCTTTCAAAAACTGTGCGGCTACTTAGGCACCCAGCTTCTCTGTCGCCCAGGCCTGAACTGACTCAAGCGCTGCGGGCAGCGCGTCAGGATCTGATCCACCTGCCTGAGCCATTTCGGGCTTACCCCCGCCTTTACCGCCCACCTGGGCCGCCACATGATTAACCAAGTCACCGGCCTTGATCCGATCAGTAGCGTTTGAAGTCACGCCCGCAATCAAACTGACCTTTCCGGGCGCACTGGTGGCCAATACGATCGCAGCCGAATGCAGACGGCTCTTCAATTCGTCCATTGTCTCGCGAAGCGTCTTGACGTCAGCGCCTTCGATATGAGCGGCAAGCACTTTGATGCCGTTCAATTCAACCGCCCCAGACGCCAGGTCACCGCCTTGCGCGCTTGCCATCTTTGACTTGAGTTGAGCGAGTTCTTTCTCGAGCGTCTTCACTTGCTCTGTCATGCCTTCAATACGTCTGGGCAATTCTTGAACGGGCGCTTTCAAAACGGCTGCCGCACCATCCACTAAGTCGTCCAGCGCTTCAATACGTTCAAGTGCGCGTTCTCCGGTGACGGCTTCTACCCGGCGCACACCCGCTGCAACGCCTCCTTCGGAGACGATCTTAAACAAGCCGATGTCGCCGGTACGCGAAACATGGGTTCCGCCACACAACTCGCAACTTGACCCAATGCGCAGCACGCGCACCTCATCGCCATACTTTTCGCCGAACAAGGCCATCGCGCCAGAGGCAATCGCATCATCGTAAGACATCATCGCCGTATCGGTAGCTACGTTCGCCAGAACCTCGCGGTTGACGATGGTTTCAACTTCGCGGATCTGCTCGCGCGTCATGGGCGCATTGTGGGAGAAGTCAAAACGGGTTTTGGACGCATCGACCAGCGACCCTTTTTGCTGAACATGGTCACCCAGCACTTCCCTCAGCGCTTTATGCATGAGGTGGGTCGCTGAATGATGGCGCACCGTGTCAGCACGGCCCACCTCATCCACCTGCGCATTGACGCTGTCACCCAGCTTGATGCTGCCTTCCTGCACCGTTCCGTGATGCCCGAACACCTGCGCCTGAACCTTTTGAGTGTCTTCTACTCGGAACAAAGACCCCCCAATCAACAGACGCCCGCGATCACCCACCTGTCCGCCTGACTCGGCATAAAAGGGCGTTTTGTCTAGCACGACAACGCCATGCTGACCTGCGTGCAGTTCTTGAACCGACTGCCCCTCGAGATACAAACCCGTGATCTGGGCATCTGAGCCAAGCGTGTCGTAGCCTCGAAAGTCGGTCGCCACGCGGTCAGAGTCAAGCGCCTGACTCATCCGAAACTTGGCCGATGATCTGGCCTGCTCTCGTTGCCGGTTCATGGCCGCATCAAAACCGGCCTCATCAACGCGCAGATTGTTCTCCCGACAAACATCAGCCGTTAGGTCGAGCGGAAATCCAAAGGTGTCGTGCAACTTAAACGCGAGTTCACCATCAAGCACGGCGTCCGGTTTGCCACGCAGGGGCGCAATCGCAGTTTCGAGCATTTCCATGCCGTTGGCGATGGTCTCGAAGAACCGGGCTTCCTCCTGCTGCAACACTTCAGTAATACGGGGGGCCTGTTGGCGAAGTTCCGGATAGGCATCGCCCATTTCAGCCGCGAGCGCAGCAACAAGCGTATGGAAGAAAGGCTTGCGCGCCCCGAGTTTGTAACCATGCCTGATGGCGCGGCGCGTGATACGGCGCAACACATAGCCACGCCCTTCATTGCCCGGAATCACGCCGTCCACGACCGTAAAAGCGCACGCACGAATATGGTCGGCGAGTACCTTGAGCGATGGGCTGTCGGCAGGTGGGTTGCCGCCAGCCGCCTTCACAGCGTCGCTCGCAGCGCCCAGGAGATTCACAAACAGGTCAATCTCGTAGTTGGAATGCTTGTTTTGCAAAACAGCGGCAATTCGCTCAAGCCCCATCCCGGTATCAACGCTGGGCTTGGGGAGCGGATTCATGTTGCCCTGTTCATCGCGATTGAACTGCATGAACACCAGGTTCCATACTTCGATGTAGCGGTCGCCATCTTCGTCCGGGCTCCCGGGCGGGCCGCCAGCAACGTCCGGGCCGTGGTCGTAAAAGATCTCGCTGCAGGGCCCGCACGGACCCGTGTCGCCCATCATCCAGAAGTTGTCTGACTGGTAGCGGCCGCCCTTGTCGCCGATTCGGATAATGCGTTCAGCGGGCACACCTATTTCGCGGGACCAGATGTCATAGGCCTGGTCATCGTCCTGGTAAACCGTCACCCAGAGTTTGTCTTTTGGCAGACCGAGCTTGTCAGTCAGGAGGCCCCACGCAAAGCGAATCGCGTCCTGCTTGAAGTAATCGCCGAAGCTGAAGTTACCGAGCATCTCGAAAAACGTGTGATGCCTGGCCGTATAGCCCACATTCTCCAGATCATTGTGCTTGCCACCCGCCCGGATGCACTTCTGAGCGGTCACGGCGCGCTGATAAGGCCGCTTGTCAAAACCAAGGAACACATCCTTGAACTGATTCATGCCGGCATTGGTGAACAAGAGTGTCGGGTCATCGCCAGGCACAACCGGACTGGACGTCACAATTTGATGCTGCTGGGATTCGAAGTAACGAAGGAAGGTTTCGCGGATTTCAGCGGATTTCATTTTTTGGGGCGATCGCCGTGAGACAAGCCCGCTAGTTTACAGACCGATACGAGGATGACGCACTGCAACCAGGCGCCGAGGATCATTGGCCCGACAGCGATCGGCTCAGGTGGCAGGAAACGATACACTTGCCCCTCCCATTCTGGAGGCCCAAGGCAGCATCCGGGTCTCAATCCCGACATCGCGCATGAGCGGTCGCTCCCGGCGCATCTGATTCTCGACACCGCTGAATGCGCCAGGCAAAAAAAAGGCGCCAGAAGGCGCCAGAGGAGGGAGGAGACTCGATGAAAACATCGAATCCGGCCGCGACAGGGGAACCGCGACCGCACACACACTGTATGCCTCGCTGGCGGCTCGGGCTAGGCAGTTCGGGGTAATTGCTGTAACTAGCGGTTACCTGCAAATGAAGTTGAAGCAGGCGAAAAATCAAGCACTTAGCGTTCGGCTCATGGAATCGGTTCATGCAAGCGCTTAACCAGCAAAACCTTAGTGAGGAGTGGCAATGGCAGGACCCTTAGCAGGAAAACTTATCCTCGATATGAGCCGGGTGCTCGCCGGGCCAAGTTGTGGGCAGAGCCTTGCCGATCTCGGAGCAGAGGTCATCAAAATTGAGCGCCCTGGCGCTGGTGATGACACCCGCAGTTGGGGGCCTCCGTTTTTGCAGGATGAAGCGGGCAATGACACATCCGATGCCGCCTACTATCTGGCCGCCAATCGAGGCAAGCAATCGGTGCTGGCAGACCTCACCACGGAGGCGGGTCAGGCCTTGATTCGCTCGCTCGCTCAAAAAGCCGATGTGCTGATCGAGAACTTCAAGGTTGGGCAGCTCGCAAAATACGGGCTGGATCATGAGACGCTTTGCGCGCAAAACCCCAAGCTCGTTTATTGCTCGGTCACTGGTTTCGGTCAGACTGGCCCACTCGCTCACCGCGCCGGCTATGACTTCGTAATTCAAGGCATGAGCGGCTTTATGTCGATAACGGGCGAGGCAGACGATCAACCCGGTGGCGGTCCGCAAAAGGCTGGCGTTGCGATATCAGATCTCATGACCGGGATGGTCGCCACGCAGGCGATTCTGGCTGCCCTGCTGCATGTCGAGCGCGGTGGCGACGGCCAGCATATTGATATGGCTTTGCTGGATGTCATGGTCTCAGCGCTGGCCAACATGAACACGAATTACCTGGCCAGTGGCAAGCCTCCCCACCGCTGGGGAAATGCACACCCCAACGTGGTGCCCTATCAAACCTTTCAGACCCAGGATGGCTGGATCATCGTGGCGGTCGGCAACAATGATCAGTTCCGCCGATTCTGTGAGGCTGGCGGGCAACCCGGCGTTGCCGCAGATGAGCGCTTCGCGAGCAATGCCTTGCGCATTGCAAACCGCTCCGCTCTCATCGAGTTGCTAAAACCGATGCTGCGCAATGAAACATCCGCTCACTGGATAAGCCTATTCGAAAAGGTCGGCGTGCCATGCGGCCCGATTGCGACACTCGATGAAGTGTTTGAGAACCCGCAAATCCAGGCGCGCGGCCTGCGCGTCGATTTGCCGCGCGAAGACGCAGGTACCGTCAAGCTCGTTGGCAACCCCATCAAATTCTCGGGCACGCCACTGGACTATGCGCTGGCACCGCCGAGACTGGGCGAGCACACAGAGTCCGTGCTTCGCAAACATCTTGGCTTCACCGATGAGCAGTTGACCGCCTACATGAAAAGCGTTGAGTAAGACGACTTGAAACCTGACAGGAGACAGCCTTGAACACTTCATCAGCGAAACCAAAGCCAGTTGTCTTGGCTTTCGATGTTTTCGGCACGGTGGTTGACTGGCATCACAGCATCGCCCGTGAAGTGGATGCACTCGGCTTGCCAGTGGCGGGCGGTGAGTTTGCCAATGCCTGGCGCGCGCGTTATCAACCTTCCATGCAGAAGGTTCGCTCGGGCGAACTGCCCTGGACCAAGATTGACGACCTGCACCGAATGAATCTGGACGAAGTGCTTGAGCAACTCAAAATTGACTCGCTTGACGCGGCTGCAAGAGACGAACTGAATCGGGCTTGGCATCGCCTAAAGCCCTGGCCCGACACGGTTGAAGGACTCACCAAACTCAAACAACGCTTCACGCTGTGCACGCTATCTAACGGCAACCTGGGCCTGCTGGCCAACATGGCCAAAAACGGCGGCCTGCCCTGGGACCTCATCTTGTCGGCAGAGGTCTTCAGGCACTACAAGCCTGACCCCGAAACTTACCTGGGTGTGTGTGAAGTGTTTGCCATTGAGCCTCCCCAAATGATGATGGTTGCCGCACACAAAAATGACTTGCAGGCCGCCGCTGCCTGCGGTTGTCAAACGGCATTCATTGCGCGTCCGCTTGAATTTGGCGCGGGCGAAACCATCGATACATCACCGGAATCCGAATTCGACTACAACGCGACCGACATGATTGATCTGGCCCGTCAGATGGCTCAATGAGTCACGGACACAATCGCACAACCCTCCTCTAATTCTGCCGAGAAGCCCACACATGACTTCAACTGCTACACCAGACAGCCCCGGCTGGCATGCCCCCTTTGACTGGAACGCCGCCTACCCTACCAACCGGACGCCGGTCATGGCCCGCAATATCGTGGCCACTTCCCAGCCGCTCGCTGCGCAGGCAGGTCTGCATGTCATGCGCCAGGGAGGCAACGCAGTTGACGCGGCGATTGCCGCTGCAGCTGCCATTATGCTGACGGAGCCCGTCTCGAACGGACTTGGCAGCGACGCTTTCGCAATTGTGTGGGACGGCAAAAAGCTTCACGGCCTTAATGCCTCTGGCGTTGCGCCCGCCACCTGGGACCCAGCCTACTTTGCCAAGAAGCATGGCGAACAGACGCCCTTAAGAGGCGCCGACACAGTGACTACCCCGGGTGCGATTGCCGGCTGGGCGGCACTGCATGAAAAATTCGGATCACGTTCATTTGGTGACTGCCTGGCCCCTGCGATCGAATTAGCCGAACGTGGTTTCGCCATCTCCCCGATCACCCAGCGTAAGTGGGTCGCCCAGATTGATGGCCTGAAAGATCAGCCGGGCTTTGCTGATGTGTTCATGCCCAAAGGACGGGCACCGGCCGTTGGTGAGCGCTTTGCGATGCCAGGCGCTGCAGCTGCCTTTCGCCGGCTTGCCGAACATGGTGGGCGTGAATACTACGAGGGCGAAACAGCCGAACGCCTTGCCGCCTATATTCAGGCCTGCGGCGGCACTATGACAACCCAGGACCTGGCGGCATACCAGCCAGAATGGGTTGACACCATCTCTCGCGGGTATCTTGGCCACGAGTTGCATGAGATTCCGCCTAATGGACAGGGTATCGCCGCGCTCATGGCGATTGGCATGCTCGAACACTTCGACCTTGCCGGACTCGACCCCGACTCCGCCCAGGCGCGACACTTGCAAATCGAAGTGATGAAGGCAGCGTTTGCTGATGTCTATCGTTATGTTGCTGATGAACGCTACATGACTGACGTCACCACAGCCGATCTACTCGATGACGGTTATCTGGCCATGCGTGCCAAGCAAATCAATCCCAACAAAGCAACCGACTTCAAAGCGGGACGCCCGCCTGCCGGCGGCACCATCTACCTCACCGCCGCTGATGAAAACGGCATGATGATTTCATTCATCCAATCGAACTACATGGGCTTTGGCTCCGGTGTAGTGTCGAAAGATCTGGGCATTTCCCTGCAGAATCGGGGTCAGGGATTCAGCCTTGACCCAAGCCACCCCAACCTGGTGGCGCCAGGCAAGCGGCCTTTTCAGACCATTATCCCAGGCTTTTTGATGCGCGATGGTAAACCGCAAATGAGTTTTGGCGTCATGGGCGGCAACATGCAGCCACAGGGGCATATGCAAACGCTCGTGCGGATGCTTCAGTTTGGCCAGAACCCTCAGGCGGCCTGCGACGCACCGCGCTGGAAAGTCAATCACGGCCTCAACATTGATCTCGAACACACCATGGAGACTGCGGTTCAGGCGGAGCTTGCCGCGATGGGTCATAACATTGAGGCAACCAATGACAGCTACATGGATTTCGGCTCGGGGCAATTTATCTGGCGTCTCTCCGATGAGCGGGATGATGGCTATGTGGCGGCCAGTGATAGCCGCCGTGATGGTCATGCGGCCGGATACTAACGACGTGACGCACGAGCAGAAATGAGGGGAATCGAGCTTGCCCGCCGGCGCTGGTTAAGCCAATCGGCGGGTCTTGCGGTGGGCGCAGCGCTGTCGTCGTGCACCACTTCAACGGCCCAGGCAAGTGACTATCGGCCGCTATTGCTCGAGGTAAACCCACCCGCGCCCGCCGCAGGCAAGGCGTGGCTGTTCGGTTCAGTACACGCGGGCGAGCAGAACCTGTATCCGCTGCCAGCGCCGGTTCTGTCACGGTGGCGCAGCGCTGACCGGCTGGCTGTCGAATTAGATCTCAGTGCGCGCTGGGATCAACTCAAAGCGGGATTCTCCCGGGTGGCCTTGCTACCTAACGGGGAACGGCTCGAGCGTTACCTGGAGCCACCCCTGATCGAGTCGATGCGCAAGCGGTTTGAAATCGATCCGGTTCGCTGGGAGCGACTGTCACGGCTGCAGCCCTGGGTGCTCTCCATGGTGCTCCAGCAGCGCGACAGCGCCAGCCTGGAAGTCAGCGAGGCCTTTGGGATTGACCAGCACTTCTTGAAACTCGCGGCAAGCGCAGGTCGGCCTGTGTCGGAACTCGAGCAGGCGGATGAACAAATTAAAGCCTTTTCGAGCGGGTCCATCGCCGAACAGGTGGCACTACTGAAAACGAGACTGGCCACCGAATCCATCTGGAAAACCAACCTGACGGCCCTGGTAAACCACTGGCGTACCGGCGACGAACGGGCGCTTTTGGAACTGAAACATCAAGCATTCGGTCGCGATGCATCGCTCGCCAAGCTGAGAGATCGCTTGTTCTATCAGCGTGAACAACGCATGGCCAGTCGGCTCATGACCCTGATGCAGATGCCGCAAAACGTGTTTGTGGTGGTGGGCGCGTTTCATTTGGTCGGCACCCCGAATCTTGTTGATTTTCTGAGGGAGCAAGGGGCGGCCGTGGAGCGTATCCAATACGCCTAAAACACGCCTGAGCCACTGGCACTCAAACTGCCCCTGCGCGTTAGGGGCACGGACATTGCCCACACCCGCTCGAGCGGCCATTGACTGCCAGCCAAACGGGATAGCCTACAATCCTGTGCAATCGCGAGGCGCAGCGGCCATGCTCGCCTCATTCACGCTGCAGCCTGGCCGGAACGCATAAATCGGCATGGCTTGAGCGAACCCAACAATTCCATGGAGCGAGCCGCCAATGAGCACCAAATCGTACGATCCCACGCCATCCGTTAACACAGCGTTTATTGGACTTGGCGTTATGGGTGGTCCCATGGCTGGCCATCTTCATGGCGCGGGTCATTCCGTGACAGTGTTCAATCGAACTGAATCAAAAGCCCAAGCCTGGGCCAAGGCGCATGCCGGGTCAACCGCAGTGGCAACGCCGCGCGAAGCCGCAGCCAACGCTGACATCGTGTTTGCGTGCGTGGGTAATGATGACGATCTGCGATCAGTCGTCCTCGGTGAAAACGGTGCATTTGCCGGCATGAAGCCGGGTGCGATCTTTGTTGATCACACGACCGCTTCGGCTGAAGTTGCTCGCGAATTGTCAGCGGTTGCCGCTGAGAAGGGTTTGCGCTTCATTGATGCGCCCGTTTCAGGCGGCGAAGCCGGTGCTGTCAACGGCGTTCTCACCGTGATGTGTGGCGGCGAGAAAGCAGTCTTTGATGAAGTGGCGCCGGTAGCTGCCGCCTTCGCCCGGGCGTTCACATTGATCGGACCGGCCGGGAGTGGTCAGCTTGCCAAGATGGTTAACCAGATCTGTATCGCAGGTTTACTGCAAGGTCTCTCCGAAGGCGTGAACTTTGGGCAGGCCGCTGGTCTGGATATGAAGGTTGTGCTCGATGTCATCAGCAAGGGAGCTGCTCAGTCCTGGCAAATGGAAAATCGTGGCCACACGATGGTCGACGACAAGTTTGACTTCGGATTTGCCGTCGAATGGATGCGCAAAGACCTGGGCCTGTGTATTGATGAAGCCAATCGCAACGGCGCCCCCCTACCCGTCACTGTTGTCGTTGATCAGTTCTATAAAGACGTTCAGACAGCCGGCGGTGCGCGCTGGGACACTTCGAGCTTGATCAGACGCTTTAAAAAATCCTGATGGCGCAGCAGGACAGCCAGGCGCGAAAACCCATCATCACATCCGGCGGATTCCGATGGCTACGCTGGACGTTTCGGGCAATCGCGCTATTCATCATCATTGTGTTGATTGGAGGCACCATGGGACTACTTTCCGGTAAACGGCCTGACAACCTTGGCGTCACTGACGGCCAGTTGGCCTCCGTGGCGAACAAGCCCCAGAATTCGGTGTCAAGTCAAACCGATCAGTCAGCCAACAAGATTGAGCCGCTGGCGACGGGCGATGATCCTGCCGCTGCGTTTGCGCGTCTTCAGACCCTTGTTCAGGGCACGCCCGGCGCAAGCATCATCGAGCAAACCGACAGCTATCTCTATGCCGAGTTTCAAACCCGACTGCTGAAATTTGTCGATGACGTTGAATTCCTGCTCGTGCCCGACGAAAAACTCATTCACGTCCGTTCCGCCTCGCGGCTGGGCAAGCTTGATCTGGACGCTAACCGGAATCGCATTGAGCAGTTGCGACAACAGTTTTCTGCGTCAACAACCCAGGGCGCTGCCAGCGCCACACCTGCCGCGGCAACCGCGGCCTCTCAACCCCCAAATGGAGAATCCCGAGTGGAATTCACAACCCTACCTAATGGCTTGCAAATGGCCGATATCGAAGTTGGTGATGGTGCAGAAGCAGCGGCCGGTCAGCAAGTCACGGTGCATTACACCGGCTGGCTCTATGAGAACGGGGCAGCCGGCGCCAAGTTTGATTCAAGCAAAGACCGTGGTCAGCCGTTTCAGTTCGGCCTGGGTGCCGGTCAGGTGATTAAGGGCTGGGATGAAGGCGTTGTCGGCATGAAAGTCGGCGGCAAGCGGCATCTCATTATTCCGCCCGAGATGGGCTATGGCGCGCGCGGCGCGGGCGGTGTCATTCCGCCTAACGCTACGCTGATGTTTGAAGTCGAACTCCTGGGCGTCTAGAGCGACTGAATCATGAGTGATGCCGCAGCCGCCAGCAATTTCATCCGCGCACGTATTACGCACGATCTTGAAAAATCGAAGGGTGATCAACGCGGCTGGGCAGGTAAGCCCGGCCTGGCGAGCGAGCATCGCGAATCGCCGCCCGATCCGGCGGCGATTCGTACTCGGTTTCCACCCGAACCCAATGGCTACCTCCATATCGGACATGCCAAATCAATCTGCCTGAACTTTGGCGTTGCTCTGGATTTTGGCGGTCGCTGTCATTTGCGCTTTGATGACACCAACCCCGCCAAAGAAGATCAGGAGTACGTCGACGCCATTATTGATGCTGTTCAGTGGCTGGGCTTCGACTGGCGCCATGGGGAAGAAAGCAATCTCTACTTTGCATCCGACTACTTTGAGTACTTTTTTGCGTTTGCCGAATCACTGATTGAGCGTGACCTTGCTTATGTTGATTCGCAAGATGCCGAGACCATGCGGGCCAATCGGGGCACACTGACAGAACCTGGTCAAAACTCTCCGTTCAGAGATCGCCCAGGCAATGAAAGCCTGCAACTCTTTCGCGAGATGCGCGACGGCCAACATGCAGAGGGCACGCATGTACTGCGCGCCAAGATCAACATGGCATCGCCCAATTTGAACCTGCGCGACCCGGTCCTGTATCGCATCTTGCACGCCGCCCATCATCGCACGGGTGACCGCTGGCATGTTTACCCTATGTATGACTTTGCGCACCCACTGGAAGATGCTTTGGAGCGCATTACGCATTCGCTGTGTACGCTGGAGTTTCAAGACCACAGACCCATCTACGAATGGGTCATTGCCCAGCTCGCCAAGACCGGCTCGTTTGAAGCGCCACTGCCCAGACAGATCGAGTTTGCCCGACTCAATCTCGAATACACCGTGATGAGCAAGCGCCGTCTGCAGACACTGGTCGTTGATGGGCATGTTGACGGCTGGGATGATCCTCGCCTGCCGACCCTCGCTGGCTTGCGTCGTCGTGGCTTCACGCCAGAATCCATTCGTTTGTTTAGCGATCGAATTGGCGTAGCCAAAGCAGACTCATGGATCGACTACGGCGTGCTCGAGCAAGCCCTGAGAGACGACCTTGATAATCGCGCGAGTCGTGCAACTGCCGTGCTAAATCCCGTGTTGCTTGAACTGACCAACTGGCCCGAAGACCAAGTAGAAATATGCGAAGCGCCGGTCTTACCGCGCCACCCAGAGCGCGGCACGCGCAAAATTCCACTGACTCGCGAGCTGTGGATTGAACAAGAAGACTACGCGGCTGAACCGCCAAAAGGGTTCTTTCGTCTGTTCCCGGGTAACCGTGTACGACTGCGCTACGGCTTCGTCATTGAGTGCAAAGGTCACGAGCTTGATGAAAGTGGCAACATTGCAAAGGTCATTGCCGAGGTCATGCCCGATTCAAAGTCAGGCACGCCAGGGGCAGATAACTACAAAGTCAAAGGCAATATCCACTGGCTGCCCGCCTCAGCAGGCCATAGTGCGCAACGGGCCGAGATCCGCCTATACGACCGCCTGTTTGTTGAACCCCAGCCTGGTAGCGGCGGCTCAGACTTCTTAGTCGCGCTTAACCCGAACTCAGTTGCTTTGATTGACGCATATGTCGAAAGTTCTGCCATTGCTGACACCACGCAACTCGCTTTGCAGTTTGAGCGTCATGGCTACTTCATCGCAGATGCAAAAGACAACCAGGCAAACCGACCGGTCTTTAACCGGACCGTCACACTTAAAGACTCCTGGGCAAAGCAAACCAAAAAGAAGAAGTAACCCCAGCCGTTAGCGCTACCCAGTACTCTGACCAGACTGCATCGCACAGGCTTGCAAGGCTTCCAAGGGAACAGCCTCCAGAGAGCGCTGGTGGGTTGCTTCCAGAATAACGGGCGGTGCCACGCCAGCCTCATAAGCCTCGAGCCAGCGGTTCGCACACAGGCACCATCTATCACCGGGCTTCAGCCCCGCGAAACGATACTCCGGCCTTGGCGTGCTCAGGTCGTTGCCCTGCTTGATTGAAAATGCCAGAAAGTCTGCCGTGACACGGGAACAGACCGTGTGATTGCCGCGATCTTCCGGGCCCGTCTCGCAGCAGCCTGAGCGGTAAAAGCCAGTGAGAGGATCGTAGGAGCACGCTTGTAGCGGCCCGCCCAATACGTTGAGATCGTGCATGACGCCTGTTCGTTCAGATTCAAGGCGTTTGATTATCGCACCGCTCCCGACTAACTGTTGGACCGCCTGACACTTTTGCGGGTTAAGTCTTGCCGCCTTTCCCCGAAAACAGGGAACTTCGCGTGCAAACCCTGTCGGGGCTGCTTACGAAGTGCTGTTCGCAAGCGCTTGCACCTCGAGCGCCCGCAAAAAAAGTCGTTTGTTTTCATTCAGTTGAGATTCTGAAACAAACTGGCACAAGGTTTGCATAACCCCTTACGCATCCTTCGGGATGCTGACGGATCGGAGCACGTGTCGCAGCATGCTCCGATTGCGATCACTCCTAGCATCAGTCCTTAAGGCCGCCTCCGGGCGGCTCTTTTTTTGCCCGGACACCCGATATTGGCGTGCCCGGACAAAGCCGACCGAAAGTCAGCGTCACAACTTCAAATCAAAAAGTCTTTGCCTTGCGCCGTTGTGACCCAGACTCTGCCGTCTTGCAAGATCGCGGCATCGCAAATCGTCTTGCCGCCAATGTCATGTGCATTATCAAGGGCGGCAATCACGTCCTGGTTATAGGTCGTACCGCCGAGATACTTCCACGGCGTGTTCCCACCAAAGTGCCCGTACAAAATAAGCGATTGCATCTTCTTGGATGCACCAATCAACACCCAGCGCTGGATGCTGATGGGTGCGCGCCAGTCATACTGATTGAATACACCACCGTTTTCGCCGCCGGTTTCGGTCCCCCAAATTGGCAGATGTCCAACGCCGGCACTGTCCAGCTTCGCCTGGTATCCGTCGATATGCTGTGCCAATCTTTCGGGTGCAAAGTTGTAGTCATAGAAGTGCGTAGACAAGCCCTGAATATGATCTTTGCCACGCCCCCAACCACCGGGCAGTGTGACTGGGGCATTCAGAAACCGATCAACTGTCGTTGCGCCCGACGACCACATATCAACGAACGCGGCGCCAAGGACTGGCACACCTAACTGAGCCGATGACAAGGTAAAAGCAATGTTCGCCAGGTCTGACGCTGAGCCGGAGAAAAACGGCGCAGCTGATTGACCGTTGGCTCTGCCCCATTCAGGACTCCACCGATCGTTATAAGAAGTCTTGCCACCGGTCCAGGGGAGTGTTGGCTCGTTCCAGACTTCAAACGCGACGATTTGCGATCCATAGCGCGCCTTGACCGCCTGCGCATATCGCTTGAGCGCCGCATGCCCCGCATCTGACGGCGGGCTACCTATGCCACGCCAACTCGGCCAGCGGGCTGGTTCATTGGGATACTTCTGATAGAACGTAGGCGTGCCATAGATCATGTACAAGACCGGATGACCGGCGTTGGCCGCAAACCATTTATCCATGTAGCGCCAGTCGTAAACGCCCGGCGCCAATTCGATATTGGACCAAAAGCCTCGCTCCTCCTGTCCATCCACTTCGACGCGCAGGTTACGCACAATGCCGTAGTCGTATTGAGGGGCAGGGATCTCGGAGAACGCATTGGTCATCCAGGACGCAACGTGAAGACTTCGGTGCATCCCCATAAAGTGATCTGGCACCACGATCGGGTCGCTCGAACTATTCAACACGGTCTTGATAGCGCCCGGTGCTTGTCTTGCCGGGCAACTCAGTTCAGCGGTACTCAAATTCTGAGCTACAGGCGCACTACTCTGCTGGACTTCAGTCATCAGCGGTGCAGCACCTGCTTGTGCACTTGGTGCGCTTGGCGCAACTGTTCGTATGGTCTGATCGTCAGCGGCCTGAGCAGCGACTGTTACCTCTCCAACCGAACCGCCTTCGATATTCTCGGCGGACCTGTTTTGCGAAGCGCTGTCGTGATTAGCGCTGTCGTGATTGGAGTTCCATTCGCCGCAGGCGGATAGAACGGTCGCTGCAATAACTGACAACATGATGGCTCTGGCGCTTTTTGCGCTCTGCGAGCAAACCGCTTTTTTGCGGGCAACTTCCTTGGCTGGGTGCAGGTCAAAATAAAACATCTTGGCACCCTTGGTTGGTCAATCAGAGAAGTGATTCTCAGCGCCGCGCATATCATGATTGCGGCCTACAAGCTGTGAACCAGTGCACGAACTGTAGCCATTAGCCTTTGCTTTTATCGATTGATCGAAGATCGGCGGCTGCTTAGAAACGACAGGCGAGCACTTCAGGCCGCCAAGCTGCGTTCAGGCAATCCGGAACCTGGCCACACTCAGTGAACCACAGGGTGCCGTCAGGCCGGCTCGCGTACGAACTCTGCAAATTCAGCAAACAACCATTCGCGCATGCCAAGCACCAGTGAACATGGCACCTTGTATTGGTCAGGCAAGGCCTGATCAGCCAGGTGCTGGCGGGAGAAATCATGAGCAATGCGCTGCAAGCGTTCAACGAACGCGGGCGCCGCCGTCGCGCTGATGCTGCCATGCGTAAACACAAGGGTTTCACCGTTACCGTCGAACCCGCCCGAAAAGTAGTCTGTCATGGCTCGCTCTCGAAAGAAGTTCATGACAGGCCCGTGCGGCCGCCACCGAAACCCTCTGGCGAGCTTGAGCGTGTAACGGTTATGCGCGCGCAGCTCTATGACGCCCAATCGGTCGAGCTTGACGAAGTGTTTAATGATTTCTGCTTCGCTCAGTAAGTAGGACTGCTTAATTTGCTCAAAGCTCCACTCACTCTGACAACAAATGGCAACCAGCAAGAGCTTTCGATCACTTACGAGCGCTCTCTCCTGAGTTTCCCGTAGCTCCAGAGGGGCAACCTGAATCTGCGCCATACGTCGCAGCAGGTCATTGAAGTCGATACCGAGCAGATTGAGAATCTCATCGACCCGAGACAGTGGCATATCCGCTCTTGAAAACATGCGCTTAACGGTGGACTCGCTATTGCCCAGTCTCTCGGCCAAATCTGCGTAGGTCAGGTCAGCTGCCCGCAGTTCCTGCCTGATCGCCTTGATGAGTTCTTTGCTAGTTGCCATTGTCTACCTGCCAAATTCACGCGATCGATCGATAGTATCAATATTTGATACTCCGAGTTCTTCTATTGAGCACTTAGTATCAATAAATTGAACTACAAGAACGATCCGGGCAGAGTTCGCTCCTCACCAACAACGATCAGGAGATCACCCTTGAGGTCTGAACAAAAGCCTTCCAAAATCGCAGCCCTGGCCCTTTACAGCGCGCTAACAAGCATCGCGGTTTCGAGCGCCATTGCGCCAGCCACTG
Source organism: Burkholderiaceae bacterium (assembly GCA_045106815.1). GTDB lineage: Bacteria > Pseudomonadota > Gammaproteobacteria > Burkholderiales > Burkholderiaceae_E > JAUIAI01. The sequence continues at coordinate 16,984 of JBGCFG010000035.1, forward strand.
CTCACGCACAGAGTTCCGTCCATGACGCCAGCATGGCATCCGGCATGTCTGCAGCGATACCTGTAGCCGTCTCTATTGCCGCGCCCGCCGCTTTGTCAGCCGGGGTCACCGTCTTAACGGTTGAAAGCGTCAAACTTGGCGCCCGCGGCGTAACCTGGATTGTCACCAGTGCCGCCACCGGCGTCAGTACCGCCATTACGTTTGCCACTGACAGCGCGCATGCCTTCACTGTGGGAGCGGGCACTGTCCTGAGTACAGCCATAACGGGCGCCGGTGTTTTGCTCTATCACGGATCGCAGGCCGTCGCGTTTATTCCGAATCAGGCAGGAGAAGCCCTCAGCCACCACGAGCAACTGACCCGATAGGCAAATCCCTCAAGCCACCACTGACTCACCCAAGCTCTATAACAAGTGATACGAGAAAACATGACACCCAGAAAGAACACACGGCGGCCCTGGCCAGCATTGGCCATGTGCGCAACCATTGTGATCACCACCCTGCTGACAACCCCGGCCACAGCAGGTCAGCCCTGCACGGCCAAACCCCTGTCAGTCTTGCAGGTTGAACGAAGCGTTGAACTAGCGCAAAGCACCGAACGGCAATTGAATTTGATGAATACGGATGTAGCTGTGATTGCGCGAGCGGGTCAAGACCTGCGTCAATGGCAGCAAAGATTCAGCCATATCGGAATTGTCTATAAAACAGAAGCGACACCCACCCAGCCAAAGACCTGGCGAGTGATTCATAAGCTCAATATTTGTGGATCTGACAGGGCTAACTTATACCGTCAGGGCTTACTTGAGTTTTATCAGGATGATCCCTACGAGTGGGTCGCCACAATCGTGCCACTCAACAAGAACATCAGTGCTGGCCTGCTCAGCATTGTTTCTGACAAACGGCTATTGCAGCGAATGCACGAACGGCGCTACAACATGGTGGCCTACCCTTGGTCGACTGAATACCAACAATCGAATCAATGGGTGCTGGAAACCATTGCGCTCGCTGCTGAGCCAGGCATTCGAACACGCGATCAAGCCCAGGCTTGGCTCAAGTTCAAATCCTACCAACCTGACCGGCTGCACCTGTCAACATTCAAGCGCCTGGGTGCCCGTATGACAAAGGCCAACATTGCATTTGACGATCATCCCAGCCGATTGCGCTTCTCCAATAGGATCGACACCACCACCGCCGATTCCGCCTTGCGCTGGCTTGTCGCAAGCGGTGTCGGGACGACGCGCCATCTTGTTCGTTAATTAACGGCCTTCATGCAACAAGGAAACCTGATGGACCACTCCCAACAGCATCAACTTACCCGTCAGGATGACACGCCGTCGGCGGGACAATTCTCTTTGCTCAGACAGGGTCGCTTCGCGCCCTTCTTTTGGACTCAGTTTCTCGGCGCGGGCAATGACAATCTATTCAAGTTTGCATTCACCATCCTTGTGACGTACCAGTTGCAATTGTCATGGCTGCCACCTGCACAGGCCGGTCTGGTGATTGGCGCTCTGTTTATCCTGCCCTTTCTGCTGTTTTCCGCGACGAGCGGACAACTGGCAGATAAATTCGACAAGGCTCGCCTGATCCGCCACCTGAAGACGGCAGAGATCGGCATTATGCTGCTGGCAGCATTAGGCTTTTTGAGCGCAAATGTGCCGCTACTGCTGACTTGCATCTTTTTGATGGGCATGCAATCAACCTTGTTTGGGCCAGTTAAGTATGCGTATCTGCCGCAACACCTCAACGAGCGTGAACTCACCGGTGGCAATGGCATGGTTGAGATGGGGACATTCGTCGCGATCTTACTTGGCAATCTGGCTGGCGGCCTGTTGATTTCAATCGAGGCAATCGGCCCGACCACTGTTGCGCTGACCTGCGTTGCACTGGCAGTACTGGGTCGACTGACTTCTTCATGGGTGCCCTCTTCCCCTTCAACCGACCCGCATCTGAAAATCAATTGGAATCCTGTTTCTGAAACGGTGCGTAATCTGCGTCTGGCCTACCAGGACAAAACAGTCTTTCGCTCCTTGCTGGGCATTTCTTGGATGTGGTTTTTTGGGGCGGTGTTCCTGTCGCAGTTTCCGTCATTCTCGCGTGATGTCCTGGGAGGTAACGAGCAGGTGGCGTCATTGCTGCTTGTCGTATTCTCAATTGGTATCGGTGGTGGATCACTGGCATGCGAGTTTTTGTCTCGCCGCCACGTCGAGATTGGGCTCGTACCTTTAGGTGCTATCGGCATGACAGTGTTCTGTCTTGACCTATACCTGGCCACGCGTGGGTCGAACGCCGCCGGCATCATTGGCGTCAGTGAGTTCTTGGCCATCACCGGGAATTGGAGGGTGATATTTGACCTACTACTGCTGTCGTTTTTCACAGGCCTTTTTAGCGTGCCGATGTACGCGCTCATTCAACATCGCTCTAAGCCGACTCATCGCGCCAGAATTATTGCGGCCAACAACATCCTGAACGCCCTGTTCATGATCATCTCCTCGATTGGTGCAGGTGCCCTGTTAGCGTCGGGCGCTTCAATCCCAGAGGTCTTTTTGGTCATCGGTATTTTGAATGCGGTTGTGGCGACCTATATTTTTACTTTGGTACCAGAGTACTTGCTGCGTTTTATTTCATGGGTACTGTCGCGTCTCGTCTATCGGTTTCAGGTGCGGGGCGACGACCATATTCCAAGCAACGGTGCTGCGGTCATTGCCGCCAATCACGTCAGTTTTGTTGATGCCATTTTGCTGATGGGCGCAAGTCCCCGACCGGTGAGGTTTTTAATGGATTATCGGATCTTTGAGAACCGCCTGCTTGGACCGATCTTCAGATTGGCGCAGGCGATTCCCATCGCGCCAGCCAGCGAGAATCAGGTGGTCTATGAGCGCGCCATTTCTCAGGCCAGACAGACGCTCGCAGATGGTGGCATCCTGGGTATTTTTCCAGAGGGCCGTATCACCGAGGATGGACAACTACATCAGTTCAAGCCCGGCTTGCTCAAGATACTTGCCAGCCTGCCCCCGAAGCAAACCAGCGAACTTCCGGTGCTGCCCGTTTCACTTCAGAACCTTTGGGGTTCATATTTCTCAAGGGTGGAAGCTGGGCGCGCGATGACCCGGCCCTTTCGGCGTGGTATTGGCAACCGGGTAGGTATTCACTTTGGTGACCCAATGCCTGCGTCAACGCTGGATATGATCAAACTCAAGACCGAGGTTCAACGTTTGCATGATGATCCGATCATCTAGTCCGCCTGAGTCGAGCTTCCAGTAGGCGCAACTGTCACAAACCGCGACGATCCAAATGACTCAACCCACGATACGTGCCGCTCATAACGCCATCGATACAACCCGATTTGCACCGTTTGAGCACGAGTTTTCGGTGCACCCTTCGATGACAATGCCAGCGCTCCAAGCGCTGGCACACCGGCTCGAACCCACCGGCCAGTGTCGCCATATTTCGCCAGCCGCCACACAGGCATCAGCATTCGACCACCAGCCCGCTGCCACTGATGGACGCGGGCTTGACGAGGTGTTTGACCAGATTGATCAACCGGGTGCCTGGCTGGCTCTTTACAACGTAGAGACTGATCCGGAATATGCTGCATTCCTGGCGCAAGTTAGAACGGAATTTGAGCCGCTCATTGCGCAACAGCGAACAGGTCTGAAAAACCTGGGTGGGTTCATCTTCATCTCGTGCGCCCCGTCAGTGACGCCTTTCCATATAGACCGGGAAAACAATTTCTGGTTACAGATTCAGGGCCGGAAAACCATCAGCGTCTGGCCAGCCAATGATCCCGATGTGATTGATCACGAAACGGCCGAAAAATTTATTTTGAATCGCGATCTCGCAAACGTCACGCTGCAGGATTCAATCCGTCCACTTCAGCACGATTTGGATATGACCCCGGGCAAAGGCCTGTATTTTCCGTGCCTCGCACCGCACATGACACGGTGCGATTCAACAACTGATGACGGGCAGCCGATACCATCAATTTCTGTGGGTGTTGTCTTTTATAGTGATCAGACACAGCACCAAGCCAGAGTATTGGCTTGCAACCGCCTGCTGCGGCGCGGTGGGCTGCACCCCAGGCCGCCACAGATCATCCGATCAGGCGAGCGCGCGCCAATCCGTGATCGTGTAAAGGCTGCAGCCGGTATGGCCGCGGTAAGACTAATGTCAAGGCTACGTGACTACTCGGCGCCACCCGGCCTCTGATTTGAACCCGTGCGCTCGGCCACGCTCGACCTCAGTAACGAAGGCGATACGCCCAGGCGACGCGCGAATTGAGCCGATAAATGCGCATGGGATGAAAATCCACACGCAAATGCAATTTCGCTTAAGCTTGTTTTGGGATTCAACATCATTTGCCGGGCACGCATTAAACGACGGTCTAGCAGGTACTGATGGGGCGAGCGCCCGGTAACACTGCGTATTTCGCGACTGAAGTATCCTGTGGAAAGCCCCAGATGCTGAGCAAGCGTCGTGACAGTCAGTTTCTCTTCGAGATGGACATCAATAAACCGATTCAGCATTTGGAGTTGGCTCTCTCGGAACAGCCCATTGCCCTTCAACCCACTCCAGGCAACCGGCAGGCATCGCAAGAAGTATCCTAGGAGTATTGAAAGTGAATCACTACTTGCTCGCGAAATTACCTCATTCTTTGTATTGCCCTGGGGTTGGGCCCGAATCACCTCTCGCCGAATGCGATGCGCCACTTGCGCCGCCGCTGAATCAACCATGTTTGTAACGGCTGATTCAGATGGACCCACGACCGATTGATGGTCGGGTAACTCGATCCTCAGGTATTCACCGCCACAATCTGATGTCGAGTAAACATCGCAGCCGGCGGGGACGAGCGCAATAGAATTTGCCCGTGTTCGAAAAGCATGTCTCCGACTGCTCCCGTAAGCATGGACACCAGATTGAGAGTCAAACGCAAAGCCCACGATGGCTTGCGACGCAGTGTAGCTGGCGCAGTAAGCTGTACGAGGCAGCAACTCGATCTGGAACGAACCGACTGCAAGCTTGCGGACGGGTTCTGCCGCGGGGTGGCCGGTCATTGGACTTTGGTTCATCTGCCTGATCTTAGTACCCCGCTGCGCGTCGTACCAGGGTCGTTTTTTGATAGCGAACCCACGTGATCTAGCCTATAAACGTAAACGTGCCCAGACACCCTGATGAATGCCTGAAGTCTAGTGATTCGCCTGTCAACCACCCGCCTTGTATGGAGTAAAGATGAGCTTGTTTAATCGCGAGGAACTCGATGCCGCCTCACAGACGGTGCGCAGTTTTATGCCTCCCACACCCGCCTACTCGTGGCCGCTGCTCTCACAACGTGCCGGTTGCGAGGTCATCATTAAGCACGAGAACCACACACCCACCGGTTCATTCAAAGCGCGTGGCGGACTGGTCTACGTTGACTTACTCATGCGCGGCCCCAACAAGCCGAAGGGGCTGGTCACCGCTACCCGCGGCAACCACGGGCAATCCATTGCGATTGGCGCGGCGCGTGCTGGCATACCCGCACTTATTGTCGTGCCAGAGGGAAATTCGGCTGAGAAGAACGCCGCGATGCAGGCGTTTGGAGGTGAACTCGTCATTGCTGGCAAAGACTTTGATGAAAGTCGGGCTGTTGCCGCGCAGATTGAACAGGAGCGGGGTTACCACTTCATTCCGTCATTTCATCGACATCTGGTGATGGGGGTTGCCACCTATGCGCTTGAACTGTTTAGCGGCTTTAGTGAACTTGACGCGGTCTATGTGCCCATCGGGATGGGCTCAGGCATTTGCAGCCTGATTGCAACACGCGACTTGCTGGGGCTTAGTACCGAGATTGTCGGCGTTGTCGCTGACAAAGCGGATGCATATGCTCAGTCATTCGAGGCCGGGAGAATCATCGCGACCGACACCGCCAAAACGTTTGCTGATGGCATGGCCTGCCGTGAACCCCAGGCAGAGCCGCTTGAGATCATCCGGCGGGGCGCCGCGCGAATCGTCACTGTTAGCGAGGATGAGATCGCCAACGCCATTCGCGCCTATTACACCGACACGCATAACCTCGCCGAGGGTGCTGGCGCTGCGGCCCTAGCCGCTCTGTTACAAGAGAAGGCGACGCTCAAAGGTCGTCAAGTCTGTGCGGTACTTTGTGGCGGGAATATCGATATGCCTGTGCTCGCCAAGGTTCTGAATGGCGAGACACCGAGCGTCTAAGTTACAAAATCACGGGCTTGTTGGGCAACTCGTCCGGATTACGCTCAGAGGGTGGGAACCGGCGAGCTAAAGCTTCGTTCAGCGATTGCACTGCGTTGATGACGCCTTCTTCATATGCCTGACGTGCAAAAGCCTCCCGAATGAGCTCGATCGCGCCTTCCCAAACTGCTGGCGCGATCTCCTTGTCCGCCGCTCGGTCGGCCAGAATCTCTACGTCATGGTCTGCCAGAAGCAGATAAATCAGGATGCCATTGTTTGCCTGGGTATCCCAGACATGAAGGTCGGCAAACACTTCAAGCGCCCGCTCACGCGGCTGACGGTCTTGCCATAACACCTCTCCAAACGACAAAGACCCTTCGATGACGACACGGATTTCAGCGCTGTGGTCGACCTCACCCGCCGTCACTCGCTCCTCAATACGCTGCAATGATTGATCGGAAAAATAACCGTTTACCGTCCAGCTTCCGCTGATCAGATGTTTGAGGGCGCGGGTAAGTCTTTGGATCATTAGAGGGTCTCTGGCCGCCGCCGTGCACTCGCCAAGGAGGCCAGCGCACTGGACACCTGAAACAGGTGCTCTTGCAACTGCTTAAACCCGGCGGTTTTCTTTATCTGTTGTTCGTCCATGTAGAGCGCACGATTGATTTCGATCTGCAGGCTGTGTTTGCCGTCATTAGGATCACTATACCGTCGAATGAGTTCCTGGCCCTTATAGGGATCATTGATTGCGACCTGATACCCGAAGGACTGCAGGGTGCTTGCCACCACTTGCAAGACCTCATCATCGCAACTCGCACCATCCAGATTACCGAGCACGAAGTCTGCGCGTCTAACCGAGCCATCTTCAGTGGTGTTGTCTCCAGAGGATGCCATCGAATGGCAGTTCAAATGAATCACAACGCCAGCGCGCTCATGCGCCTCATGCAGAATCTGACTCACAGCCTGGTGATACGGCGCCCAGCACTGCTCGATACGAGCCTGCACTTCCTCGCAAGAAAGCAAACGGTCGTAAATGGCACCGTATTGCTTAACCTGCTTCCAGATCAGGCCAGAACCGCGGGCAATCTTGCCGCTGGGTTTGACGGGATGCGGCCACTGACCTGCGATCATGGTCAGATCGATATCGGTGTCTGCACGGTTCGGATCAATGTAACAACGCGGGAATCTGGCATGAACAAAAGTTCCGCCAAGGCGCGTCACCGGCGCAAAAAGTTCGTCAACAAAGGCATCTTCTGATCGCCGCAGAACTTGGTGATCAATCGAAAAGCCAAAATCGGACGGATACTGGCTGCCTGAGTGCGGGCTGTCTAACACCAACGGTAACCAGCGATCGGCATCGGGGCGAAGGATATCCAGCATCTGCGGTTACTCGTCAGTCTGATCCGGCGGCACGGACCAGACTGCAAGTTCATTGCCAACCGGGTCCGAAAAATGAAATCGCTGCCCCCCCGGAAAACTGAAGATTTCCTGCGAAATTGTCGCCCCGCACGACTTAACCCGCTCCAGGGTTGTCGTCAGATCATCGGCATACAGGACAACCAGAGCGCTACCGTTTCGGGCAATGGACGCGAGATTGGCTTTGAAAAACCCACCGGCCAGACCAGCACCGTGGAACGCTGTGTACTCAGGCCCAAAGTCTTCGAACGTCCAGCCGAAAGCCTGCCCGTAAAAGCGCTTGACCGCCTCAAGGTCACGGGCGGGCAACTCAACATAATTGATCTGGCTGTCGATATTCTTCAAGAGACACGGACCATTCGCTTGCCACGGTTCTCGCCTGCAAGCAAGCCGGTGAGTGCACCCGGCGCGCCTGCCAAGCCTTCAACAATATCCTCGACAACAGTGATCTTGCCGTCATCAACCCATTGCTTAAGTTGACCTATAGCCACCTCGTCCTCGTGAGCAAAGTCCATCACAATGAAGCCTTCCATACGCAAGCGCTTGACGACGACCAGCCCCGGCAAATTACGCGGGCCCGTCGGCGCCTGTCCGTCGTATTGGCTGACAGCACCGCAACAAACAATACGCCCCTTCTGGTTCATCTGAAACAGGACAGTCTCAAGAACCGGGCCGCCCACATTGTCAAAGTAAACATCAATACCGTCCGGGCACGCCCGTTTCAGATCCTTGAAAAACGTCTTGGAACGGTAGTCAAGGCATTCGTCAAAACCGAGCGTTTCAGTCACCCAGGCGCACTTTTCAGCGCCCCCGGCGATGCCCACTGCACGGCAGCCAAGCGCCTTGGCGATCTGACCAACAAACATGCCGACTGAACCGGCCGCCGCCGATACAACAACGGTTTCGCCCGCTACGGGCCGCCCTACCGACACCAGGCCATGGTAGGCAGTCTTGCCAGCAATTCCGAAGACTGACATCAGGTTTGACAACGGCTCAATCGCCGGGAGTTTGACGGCGTGCCGCCCGACGACTGCGGCGAACTCCGCCCAACCAGACTCAGCGGCGACAATATCTCCTGTCTTGAACGCCTCGTCACGCGACTCGAGCACCTCGCCAATGGCATAGGTCGGCATCACATCACCGGCATTGACTGCCGCCCGATAAGTAGCCCCCTGCATCCAGGCACGGTTAGCCGCATCGATTGACATCAAGCGCGTCTTAATCAGTAACTGCCCGTCATCAATGACCGGGACTTCACCGATCCGCATTTCAAAGTGAGATTCTGCGAGGGTGCCCTCGGGCAGGTTCTTGATTATGATTTCGCGGTTCTCGGCCACTCTTTCCTCCGTCGTTGCTTACGCTTGATAGCGCCTGACAGCGCGAACGACGAGTATGACAGACCGAGCGGTGTTTCTAGGGCCTATTAACCTTAGGGAGTCACCCGGCTGACTGAGGCGGCAGTCAGCATCTCAACTGCAGAAGTGAACCCAATCACCGATGTCTCATTGAGGCGATTGATGGCAGCCTGGTCAAGTGGCGTCACTCGCGCTTTGTTGGCGAACCATGGTGAGGAGGAAAGCGCCATCGCACCATCGCAAATACCATTGATACCAGCCACTGGGTTACCTCGAAACGTATCCCGGTCAGCACATGCGTAGGCGTCGCGCAATGGGTCGGCACCATCAACACTCATGCTGATGGCTACCTCACCGCCAGGTGAGACCTGTGAGGTCAACACCACAGCCAAGTCGGTCGCTGGCGTTCCAGAGACCTTACGAGCATGAATCAAGGTGGCCTGCTCATCGGCCTGGCCATCTCCTAGGAGTCGGTAGATGGCCTGGTGTCCCGTCTGAGCGTCACCCGTCATCTGATGCGCTTCGAGCGCGAACGATTGACTGCGCTCATCCTGATCAAACGCAAGGTACAGATTTTCAGCAAAGTCGGACTGTTCGGTCAGCAAAAAACGCAGACGGCTCGAAGAAACCGTGTGAAAGAACTGACCGTCGACTGAAAAACCAGGCTCCTCACCATTTGCCGAACCCGTCATCTGGTAGCGCAGGACTCTTTCGTAGGCACTCGAAGCCTGAACCGACAGATCGGTCACCTCGTACCAGATCAGGAGCGGAGCAGCAGCGGCCAGTTCGGTTAGATCTTGATCGGTCAGTGCTGGGCAGAAGCCTTGAAGCGCCTTGGCCGCTTTGCCGGTTAAGGCCTCAGCATCAATACCCAGGGAAAGCTGGACGGCAGTCGGCTCAAATGTCTGATCAGGGCTGTCCGTCCAATAGCTCATCATGCACAGATTCTTGGCTAACGCGTCGTTCAAGACACCCATCAGGCCAAACGGTGCCGTGACATCCGTCTGTTGAAGCACCCAGTCGCTGGCGCTGGCACCAAAAGCGGGTCCCACACTGTATTCAACGTCGTTGAGCGCCAGCGTGGTCGTGCGCTTGGCAAGAACCGTAGCCGCATCATCGGCAGCCGATTTGCCTGGCAAAGCCGGGGCCACAACAGCGGCAACACGTGGCATCAGGTCATATTGGCTGCCGACATTGATAGTGACCGGCTGGCTGACATCTGCCAGTGGCTGGACTTGCGACTGCGAAGCGTTCTCGACTGGCTGCTGTGTCTGCTCGGCCATATCGGTGCCACCTCCACAGGCGGCCAGGATGACTGGCAGGCAGGCGGTCAATGCTCTTTTCACAGCGTTTCCTCGGGGTCTGGGTGGTCTCCTGGATGCTCAAGCAGACCAAGACTGCCCCGTAGGCGCAGCCGACCGACGGGCGCGAATTCGGAACGGGCGCGACCGGTAAGTACCGCACTCGCAACAGTGACATTGCTTGCCAGATCAGGCCCGGCGCGTCATCCTCCGGCGCTCTTCCATTCAGGTTTCGGAAATGCGCTTTCCCAGACCCGAAAAAAATCAAGACGGTGTTTTGTCAATGGATATCCGCCTGCGCGGTGCCGACCTCCTGCATGAGCCATTGCTCAATAAGGGGTCTGCGTTTAGTGCCGAGGAGCGCAAGATTTTCCAACTCGAAGGGCTGATGCCGGGCGCCACCGTCACGATGGATGTCCAGGTCAGGCGCACGCTGGATCAACTCGCTGCAGCAAGTTCGGACTTTCAGAAATACATCATTCTGTCTAACTTGCAGGATCGGAACGAGCAACTCTATTACCGGCTATTGCTCGACCATCTCGAAGAGATGATGCCCATTGTTTACACCCCCACGGTCGGCGAAGCGACCCAGAAGTTTTCACGCGTGTTCCGACGAGGTCGGGGCATCTGGATCACGCCTGCCCACCGTGGCCGCATGCGCGAAATCCTGAAGCCCATCAGTTCCCAGCGCGACATCAATCTAATGGTTGTGACCGACGGCGAGTCGATTCTTGGCATTGGTGA
>JBGCFG010000036.1:0-46242 GCA_045106815.1 Burkholderiaceae bacterium
TCAAAGTCAATCGCACTCATGATGCCGTCGCCAAACTTTTCGTGGATCAGCGCTTTGATCGTGTCACCGTAGACATAAGTGATTTCGTGAAACCGGTAGATCAATGGGTCTTTACTGACAGTCTCGGCACTTTGAGCCTTCTTTGGGGCTTCTTGCAGCGCCTCAACGAACTCGCTCCCGAGTTCCAGAAAGGCAACGAGCTTTTCGGCGGCTTCTGCTGGCAAAGTGTTCTGACCAAGGCAGGCTGACACCACGAAGACATCAGACATGCCGGCAGCTTCGGAGATCTGTGCCCAGCTAAGCCGCTTAGTGTGCTTGTGAGCCATGATGACTTCTGTCATCTCGAGTTTGCTGAGTGGCATTTTGATTTGCACTGACATGAGGAACTCCTTTGTTAAAGAGGGCCGGGTTGTTAGCCGGCAAGCTGGATTGAAGGGGTTTCCTGGAGGCGCTCTGACGAGAGCTCCGAGGCGGCAGTAGGGCGCACACAAGGTGGGCTCTTCGGGTCGTAGCCACTATCGGCAAGTTCCCGTCCGAATGAGCGTGATCGGTTCACCAAGAATTCGAGCAAGTGGTTACGCATCGGCGAGTAGTTCGGGTGCTTGTGCATATCGCCGCGTTGTCGGTCGCGCGGCAGCGTGTTTTCAACGATTTCACAAACGCGCGCTTTCGGCCCATTAGTCATCAGAACAATCCGATCGGCCAGCAAGATCGCCTCGTCGATGTCGTGGGTGATCATGAAGCTCGTTTGGTGGGTCTGGCTGATAATCGACAGCAGTTCATCCTGCAGGGAGCCACGGGTCAAGGCGTCAAGCGCGGAGAACGGCTCGTCCATCAGGAGAATCCGCGGTTCGATCGCCAGCGCACGGGCAATACCCACGCGTTGCTTCATCCCGCCAGACAGTTGCGCGGGCTTTTTGTTTTCTGATCCAGTCAGGTGAACTAGGTCGATGTAGCGCTGACAGTGCGCCAGCAATTCAGCTTTGCTTTTGTCAGGCCATCGGGACTTCACCGCAAACTCAATGTTCCTGGTGGCTGACAACCAAGGGAGCAAAGCGTGCCCCTGGAAGATCACAGCTCGGTCAAGGCTTGGCCCGTCGACCTCACGGTCTTCCACAATCACGGTGCCGCTGCTAGCCTGATCCAGGCCGGCCAGAATGTTGAGCAAAGTCGTTTTGCCACAGCCAGAATGACCAATCAGGCAGACAAACTCGCCCTGCCTGACGTTGAACCAAACATCGCCAAACACCTGAGTAGTTTCTTTGCCGTCAGGAGATGGAAAGGACTTTTCAAGCGCTTCGACGCTGATCGAGACACGCTTTTGAGTTGCCGTGGTGTCCGCGGAGCTATTCAGCATAGGTCACCGCCCGCGCGAATCCCGCTAACGCCATGTCAAGCAACATGCCGACGATGCCAATAAAGAAGATTGCCGAGATCACACCCGTGATCGACAAATTGTTCCACTCGTTCCAGACGAAGTAGCCGATCCCGGTACCACCCACCAGCATCTCTGCCGCCACGATCACAAGCCACGCAATTCCAATCGAGATACGCATACCGGTCAAAATCGTGGGCGCAGCCGCCGGCAAAATGACTTTGAATGCTGTTCGTAAGTTCGACACTTCCAGCGTCCGAGCAACGTTCACCCATTCTTTCCGCACAGCGGATACCCCGAATGCCGTATTGATTAGCATCGGCCAAATGGAGCAGATAAAGATGACGAAGATGGCAGAGCGGCCCGAATCCTCAATTGTGTAAAGCGCCAGTGGCATCCAGGCCAGTGGAGAGACTGGCTTGAGCATCTGGATAAATGGGCTGAGCGATTGCTGAAACAACGGGAACATGCCAATCACAAACCCCAGCGGAATCGCCACAACAGCGGCCAACAAGAACCCGCTCAGCACCCGGAAGACCGACCAGGCGAGTTGGATCCCAATGCCTTTGTCGTTTGGCCCGTTGTCGTAAAACGGGTCCGTGATGTGCGCCCAGATCTCTCTACCAACATCTGCCGGGGTTGGCAGCGCTGATTGTCCTTTCGCTGACTCACCCATCAAGGCGGCATACTCCGGGTCCATCGCTGGCGCCGCTGAGGTGTCGGACAAGACGTAAAGGTGCCAAACACCCAGAAACAGTCCGAGAATCAGGACTGAGAGCAGGGCGGCTCGAAGGTAAGCCAGTGTCATCGCTTGATCGCGAAGCTGTTGACGTAGTCTTCAGGCATCTCCGGATCAAAGGTCTTGCCCATGATCACGTAGGACTTTGACAGTGTTTCAGGCGGGGTCATGCCCATGTCTTTCATGACAGCCTGAGCATCGGTCGCAAGGTAGACCTGCTCGGCGATGCCGGCATAGTCCACATCGCCTTCGATGTAGCCCCAGCGCTTCATCTGCGTGAGGATCCAGATCGCAAACGAGTGATACGGGAACGGGTCGAAACCAATGCGGTCCGGGTCGTTCTTAACGTTACCCAGGCCATCTGCAAAGCGACCAGTCAAAACCTGTTGCACGACCGTGGTGGGTTGATTGAGATAGTTCTTGGGGGAGATGGCCTCTGCGATTTGCTTGCGGTTCTCATGAACCGATGAAAATGCGGTCGCCTCCAGTAGAGACTTGAACAGCGCCAGGAAAGTATTGGGATTGGTGTCAATAAACTCACGGCTCGCAGCGAACGCGCAGCAAGGGTGTCCTTCCCAGATTTCTTTGGTGAGCTTGTAGATGAAGCCCACACCATCAAACACTGCCCGCTGATTAAACGGGTCTGGAGACAAGTAGCCATCGAGGTTGCCAGCACGCAGGTTGGCGACCATCTCTGGCGGTGGTACGACTCGGATCTGAATGTCCTTGTCCGGATCGAGCCCGGCTTCGGCAACGTAATAGCGCAGCAGGAAGTTGTGCATCGAGTACTCAAACGGCACGCCGAACTTGAACCCCTTCCACATTTTGGGGTCCTGCTTGTCCTTGTGTTTCATCGCGAGCGTAATGGCCTGGCCGTTGATGTTCTCTACGGCTGGCATCGTCCAGGGCGTGGCGCTGGATCCGGCACCAGCCGTAATTGCCAGTGGCATCGGCGTGAGCATGTGCGCGGCGTCGTACTCGCCAGAGAGTGATTTGTCGCGAGATACCGCCCAGCCGGCTGTTTTGATCACGCTGACATCAAGACCGTACTTTTCGTAGAAACCGAGTGGCTTGGCCATGATGATGGGCGTGGCGCAAGTGATAGGGACAAACCCAATATTCAGCTTGGTTTTCTCAAGCGGGCCTTTGGCCTCAACGATGGCTGCTTTGACCTTATCCATCGGGATAACGCTGGCGATTGCCGCACTCGCGGTGCCTGCACCAACAGCACGTATGAACTGACGCCGCTTTTCATCAGTTCGAAAAAGCCCTTTCAAAATGGCCGATTCAACGCATCGGGCAAGAACAGAGTCGTGGTCGGCCCAATCCGCCGTACTTTCTGCCAGCTTGTCCGCTGTAGGCTCGTCGCCCGCACTCAGGCTGCGTTCGTGTGCTTCAAGACTGTCGTGCTGGCCACATGGGCAAACGGACCACAGTCTGCCGTCAGCGTTGTACGGATTGGTAAAGACGCCCATTCAAAACTCCTCTGTTCGATGGTTGCATCGCTCGTCGATACGGCGACGTTCTTAGCTAAGCCTTATCAAGACCCGTGCCAGCCATCTCGCAAAAAAATAAAAATGAATGAATCCAATCGCTTATTGAAAGTGTGCCCAAGAAAGGTGCAGAAAGTGATTTTGTAATTACGAACTCGCGTGCCTTGAATTACGAAAAGTGGTTTAATGGATTACGAAATTTAGTGTGCGGCGCTCTAGAGAAAGTGCGTCTGAATTCATATGCCTCACCATGAAGCCATCTACCTCCTTGTCACCTTCCGCGACCGACTCAGCATCAACCGATTCTCTGAAGGGTGCTCGTCGCACGAGTGAGCTTTGGATGCGCGGGCTCGATGCCATTGAACCGGCAGCGCTTGTTTTTGATCCCGTCGAGAATCGAATCATTCAGTTCAATCGGGCACTGATTTCGCTGACGGGCCTAAGCGGCCACCAGATGACGCAACAAAGACCCAGCGGCTTGTTTCCTGAGCAACTGTCCGTGTTGTCAGGCTTTACGCTGGAATGTCTAGCTACGCGCCGAGGCTGGACGACGTCGCTATCTATCAGAGCGGAAGATGGGCGGCACCTGCCCGTTGAGATTTACGGATCAGTGGTTGAAGATGGGTCTCGAGAGCTTCTTTTGTTTCTTTGCTTTGATTTAAAGCTCAACAAAGTGCGCCGCGCCAAGGTGGAGATCGATGAGTTCTATCGCAGCGGCCAACCACAGGAGAATCGCTTTGATCAGGTGTTCCGCGAGTTGGAGCGTGGCAATCAACTGATATTGCAGGCCGCCGGGGAGGGGATCTATG
Source organism: Burkholderiaceae bacterium (assembly GCA_045106815.1). Classification (GTDB taxonomy): domain Bacteria; phylum Pseudomonadota; class Gammaproteobacteria; order Burkholderiales; family Burkholderiaceae_E; genus JAUIAI01. Next base: position 4,417 of record JBGCFG010000036.1, read on the forward strand.
GTGTTGATGCCAAAGGACGAATCACGTTTGTGAATCCCGCGGCAGAGCGCATGTTGGGTTGGAAGGCCAACGAGGTGATTGGACGCAATGGTCACTCGTTGTTACACCACAGCCATGCGAATGGCGATCCTTATCCGCACCGTGCCTGCCCGATCTATGCCGCATTTGAGCAAGGCTCGATTTTTAGAGTCGATGACGAAGTGTTTTGGCGCAAAGACGGCCATGCGTTTCCGGTGGAGTACACCAGCACACCCATTCAGGAGCGGGGGCGTTCCCTGGGCGCAGTGGTGGTGTTTAGAGATGTGACCGCCCAACGGCAAGCGCGTGCCGAGCTGGAAACCGCGCTTAACGAGGTTGATGCCTTGCGACGACGCCTTGAGCAAGAGAATGCCTACCTGCAGGATGAATTGCACAGCGGCAATAGCAAGCATGAAATTGTCGGCTCAAGTGCGTCGGTGCGTTCGATCATCAGTCAGATTGAACTGGTTGCACCTACTACCGCTACTGTGCTGATTACTGGGGAGTCAGGTACGGGTAAGGAGTTGATTGCCAGAGCTATTCACTACGCGAGTGAACGTGCCCACCGTCCACTCATTCGCGTCAATTGCGCCTCAATCCCTCATGAGCTCTTTGAAAGCGAATTTTTCGGGCATGTGCGTGGCGCTTTTACGGGTGCGATTGCTCAGCGTACCGGACGCTTTGAGCTTGCCGATGGCGGCACCATTTTCCTCGATGAAGTCGGCGAAATACCTTTGGCCTTGCAAAGCAAGCTGTTGCGGATTTTGCAGGAGCAGCAGTTCGAGCGCGTAGGGGATCCGAGTACCCGAGAGATTGATGTCCGGGTGATTGCCGCTACCAATCGCGATTTGGCTAAAGAAGTTAAGGCTGGCCGGTTTAGGGAAGATCTTTACTTTCGGCTGAATGTGTTTCCTATTCACTCACCACCACTACGAGACAGACTTGACGATATTGGTCTGTTGGCGAGCCTGTTTGTCAAAGGCGTTTGCGAGCGTTTGAACAAACCACAATTACCGGTGACGCAGGCAGATGTTGCTCGCTTACGTGCATATCATTGGCCAGGGAATATCCGGGAGCTTCAAAACGTCATTGAGCGTGCAGTTATCATTTCCACCCGAGACAAGTTGCGATTGGATGTGCCGATAGCCGATTCGCCTGAACCATCGATTGATCCTCCACCAGCCAACAAAGCAGAAAATCTGATCGACGACCCGATGGCAGAGCAGTCGTCGATAATGACCGAGCAGAGCCGTGAATCCCGTGAGCGAGCTAACATTGTTGCGGCGCTGAATCAATGTGGTGGGAAAGTGTCGGGCCGCGAAGGCGCAGCAGAGCTGCTAGGGGTTCGCCCTACGACGCTTTACTCCCGAATAAAGCGTTACCAAATAGATGCGCGACGATTGCGACAGAATCGCCACGCCTAAATGGTTCGCGTGCTCGGACCGATAAACCGCTTTTAAGGATCGACATCGTTCGTACCCCAATAGGATTAACCAAATGCCGAAAGCTGCAGTCATTTCACTTGACAATGAGTTTTCGAAAATCAAGTTTTTAGAAAATAGAACGCCTGAAACCACCGATGAACAAGCCCAGGGCGCATTCGCCAGGTTGTCAGATTACCGAGATGGCGCGATATTCATTGTTCACTACGCCGGATCTAGCGAATGGGAACGGCACGCCAATGGAGACGAAGTGGTTCAGGTATTGAGCGGTGAGACGACACTTATTTTGCTGATCGACAACCAAGAGCACCGCAGCAGTCTGTCGTCAGGCCAACTGCTGGTGGTTCCGAAAGGGGTCTGGCATCGCTTTGAATCGCCCAACGGTGTCAAAGTGATGACCGTAACGCCACAGCCGACTGACCATAGCATTGAGCGTCCGAATAGCGAGCATTGACTGCTTTAAGCGGCGGTCAGGCACGGTTCGATCGTGAGTTGCGTTATCGAACTGTCAGGCGGCAGAGTATCGTATTGCTTTGTTCCAGGTCTGGCCCCCAGATGAATTTTGCACCACTCACCCAGTTGATATCGTCATACCTGCCTTTTGGGCGAACTTCACGCGAAGAGTAGATCTTCGCCGCAGCCCAGGTTGAAGCGTCAAATCGCGCTTCATCCCAGTTCTCAGGTTCAGCCGTTTTCTTGAAGGTGCAGGCGCCCTGGCCAGCAATCGGATGCGCATTATCGGCGCATGATTTGTCGAGTGGGGCAGTATGGGTGACTAAGCATCGCCAGTTAGAGTTGCTGACCGCGACGGCGATACCACCGGCATTCTTAACTTGCAATTTGACGCCGCCATCACCCATTTGCTGACGCCTCGAGCCAATGTACTCGAGGCCGGTGTCATTTTGCTTGAAATCTTTGGCGATGAAGCCGATCGTAAAGGGCCGAGTTGCTTCGAATGAAAAGCGCTCTGCATTGAAAGAACGCTCAGTTGTGATCGGCGTACTGTCTTCAGCAACTTGCTCGCCATTGATCCGCATCTCGAACCAATTGTCGGCCCAAACATCGGCGGAGAACGTTTCGGCCGAGGCCGTTGAGGTTAGCAACGCAAGAAGCGCTAAGGTAAAAGGTAAGCGGTTCATAAACACTCCTGCAATATTGGCCAGGTCGTTTCTCATTGGGGTTCACACTTAGATGCTATGCATTCTATGACTAGGCCAAGAATGTGAGCAGAATGTGGAGTAAACGTGGTATTTCGAAAAGGTAACGCCACGGTATACGTTCCGTTGTTCTGACCCGAGTAAACCCGTTGGTCAACGTGCCCTTTCAGCGTTTTTCTGCTAGCTTGCGTACCCGCGGCTAGGCCGTCGCTCGCCGTTTGAGACCACTAAAAGAGGAAGACATGAAAAACCTGACACCGATCTCCATTATCGCCATTGCGTCTGCTGTTCTAGTTGGCGGCTGCTCTGCTGTCCAGTCAACGACTGAGGCTGTTTCCAACAAAGTTGCAAGTGTGACTGGTGATGATGTGCCCGCGACTGGCCCCATGAGCTTTTTCATCACGAGTACTGGTATGGGTAACGGCGCTAACCTGGGAGGGTTGGCAGGGGCTGATGCACATTGCCAGGGACTCGCAACCAGCGCAGATGCAGCGGCTGGTGCGCGCACCTGGCGCGCCTACCTAAGCGTGCCAGGTAAGTTTGGCAAGCCAGGAGTACCAGGTATCCATGCCCGAGATCGCATTGGCGCCGGCCCCTGGTACAACGCCAAGGGCGAATTGATTGCGAAATCTGTTGACCACTTGCATAACGGCAACAAGGTTGGCAAGGCCACGGCGCTCGATGAAAGCGGGCTTGAAGTCAACGGCCGAGGCGACAAACCCAATGAGCATGACATCTTGACGGGTTCTCGTGCTGATGGCACCGCGTTTGCACCACAGACAGATACCACCTGTAAGGCGTGGACTAGCAACGATGAAGGGTCCGCCGTTGTTGGCCATCACGACCGTACCGGTCCCTTGCCCGACAATTGGTCCACTAGCTGGAACTTCTCTCATCAGTCGGCAGGTTGCAGCGAGGCAGCGCTGAACAAGACGGGCGGATCAGGGCGCTTTTATTGTTTCGCAGCAGACTGAATAGGAGAAAAAAAAGGAAGTGATTACGCAGATTTGATGAAGAACAGGGCCCGCCTGGGCTTTGTTTCTTTGGTTGTTAAGCGAAGCGATGGGCGCAAGACTGAACGAGGTGATGTTTCGTGTCCGTTATCGCCTCTTGCATTGCGCGGCATCGCAATGCAGCTGCATAGATCAAACTAGCGATGGTGTCATTCATCAAATCGCGCGGCGTAAACGGCTGAATCGATCGGGATAGTCTGGCAACGGTCCCAGATTCTTCGATAAGAGGGTGCAAGGCGTGCGACATCCCGTTCACTTTCTGCAATCAATGGTTCGAGCGCCGCATGCTCTTGCGCGATCTCAGCGAGAATTTCGCGTTCATTTATTTTGCATAGCTGACCTTCTTCAATCACTTGCTCACCCTCAACGAAGCTGGCCTCCAAGCTGCCTCCGCCTTCGTTAAAGACTAGTTGGCGCAGCGGACTGTTTAGAGGCATGAAGGCAATAGTGTCTGTACGCCAGACGTTCAAATCGGCTTTTTGACCGGCGACAATTTGGCCCAGACTGTCTTGCATGCCAAGCGCCTTGGCACCGCCAACAGTCGCCGCGTGAAACGCTTCTTCTGCGCCAACCCAGTGCTCGAAATCATCGCCACGGAGTTTTCCGATGAGCGCTGCTTGTGCGATCACATTGAGCATATTTGCGTTCTCGATAGAACCGCAACCGTCTGTTCCAAGGCTGACGTTGACACCAGCATCCAGCATGTGTCTGACCGGTGCGACACCAGACCCCAGTTTCAAATTGCTCTGAGGATTATGCTGAATCGATGTATTGGCATTCGAGAGCAATTGCAATTCGTTGGGCGTCAGCCAAACCCCGTGAATGATGCTGGTTGCCGGCTTCAGAAAATCTATCGATGCCAGGTATTCGATCATTGTGCAGCCATACATGATCTTTGCGGTGACTGCTTGGAGCCGTGTCTCCTGAACGTGGATCATGGTTGGTAGCTGATGTCGATCAGCTAGATCTCGAACTGCTTCGAGGAATTCCCGGGTACAGCGTTGTGGCGCACTCGGTGCAGCGATGTAACCCACCCGATTGCTCCGTGGGTGTCGCTCTTTTGCCAGTGCTTCGGCAAACGCGAGATACTCTGAAGCCGGGGTGCCGCCACTACTGTCTAGTTGGCCTAAGAGCTCCCGATCAAACTCTTCTTCAACAAATGGCAGTGCCCTGAAAAACGGCTTATCAAACAGGGTTAGGCCTACAAGAGCGCGAATGCCTAGATCCTCATATGCTTGTAAAGCGGCATTAATATGGTCAGGCTTTAGTACAGGGCTGGCGTTCAGGTCATCGCACAGAGTTGTTGTGCCAGATCGTAGCGCATCGATACCACCAATGAGGGTCCTCAGGTATACCTGGCGCGGCGTTAGCGGAATCGGTCTTAAAGGCCGCACATTGTTCATCCACAACTCTAGCGGCAGATTGTCGTGCCGTCCCTTGTAGAAACCCTCGTGGCTATGGGTATGGCCGTTTATCCAGCCAGGAGTGACAATTTTGCCCTTCGATGAGATACGCCTGCCTACTGGCTCGCGTTGGCCGGCAGGCGAGACGTAAGAGATGATGCCATTCTCAACCCCAATATCGTAGGCGGCCGTGTCATACAGTTGATCACGACTGCTGACTATCGTTGCCTCGAGAAGCGTGAAATCGTTTGAGTCTGGCATCGTCTCGCTCCGACTACTTGAGGTTGTCGTAAAGGGTTCGGAGGTCTTTGACTTCCTGCTCCAGGACTTTGGCGAAGGCTTCATGGTCCAGGTAGTCTGTCTTTGATCCAATTTTGCTGATCAAGCGCTGAAAGCCCTTGTCATCGACCATTTTTTTGAAGCCGGCGGACAGGCTTGCAACACGGTCAGGGGGAGTTCCCTTAGGAACCATCGCACCGAGCCAGAAGCGCCAGACGATTTCAGCCCCAGCTTCTGTACAAGTTGGAATGTCTTTAAAGTTTTCCAGTCTGACGTCATCCGTCACGCAAATCGGCTTCACTGCACCCGACTTGATGTGGTCTCCAACGACAACGGGTAAACCGGCATATGCCATGGTATTGCCACCCAGTAATTGGGTAATGGCCGGGCCACCACCGCCAAGTTCAACACCGCGCATTTTGGTTTCAGATTTTAGTTTGAGCATCTCAAAGGCGACGTACGTCAGCCCATTGACATTGTCTGAGCTGTAAACGAGTTTGTCTGGATTACTCTTGGCATATTCGATCATGCCCTTTAAATCCGAGAAGGGCGTATCTGGCCCAGCCACAAAGATCACAGGTGAGTAATTAATGCGAGCAACAGGGATGAAATCATTTACCTGAAACGGCAAGTCTTCAACCTGAGGTCTGAGTGAATTGATGGTTGGGTCGCCAAACAGCATTGTGTAGCCGTCTGATTCCGCTCGCATAACTTCGGCAGCACCAACGACGCCGCCGCCGCCAGCTCGAATGACCGAAATCATGGGTTGACCGAAATGTTGCTCGCCTACGGCAGTGATGATCGATGCATGCAATGACGTACCCCCACCTGGCGGATAAGCGGTAATAAGCTTTAGGGGTTTGTCCGGGAAGGTTTCGGCTATGACCGGACCTGCGGCTAAAGTGCCAACAGCGGTCAGTGAAAACAGGACTTTCTTCATCAAAATGTTCATGGGCTGACTCCTTGGTAGGTTAAGTAGAAGAAATTGAATTCGGAGAATGTTCAGTCGGACGCATCTGACGCCAGAGGAGAAAGCAAACGGCCAGGACGATCAACGCAAGAAGGCTGGCCGACACCGGGCGGGTAACGAAAATCGACAAGCTGCCACCGGAGAGCGTTAAAGACTGGCGAAGGGCATTCTCAAAACCGGGAGCCACCAGAAGTGCAATGACCAATGGTGGCGTGGGCATATTGATTTTTCGCATCAAGTAGCCGATGACCCCTGCAATCAGGGTGAGTAGGACGTCTGTGCTGCTTGAGTTCACTGCAAAGGCGCCAGCGATGCACAGCGCCGCCACAACCGGGTACAACACGCGCGCTGGTATCTCTGTAATGAGAGTGAACAAACGGATACCGAAGTAGCCAATCACCAACAGCAACAGGTTGCTAACTAGCAATGAGGCAAATAGCGAGTACATCAACGGACTATTGTTTACGAATAACAATGGTCCTGGTGTCAGGCCTTGCGCGATAAAGGCACCGAGCATCACAGCGGTTACTGTATCGCCAGGGATGCCAAAAACGGTCAATGGAATCAAGCACGCTGGACAGGCTGCATTGTTGCCCGCTTCAGACGCCGCTACCCCTTCGAGAGAGCCCTGTCCGTATTCTTCGGGATGTCTGGATGCGCGTTTGGCGCTGCCGTACGCAAGCCAGGTTGATATTTCCGCACCGATTCCCGGCAAAATGCCGATAAACATGCCGATCCCGGTTGAACGCGCGATGGTTGGTGTCGTACGCCGAAATTCGTCTGCCGTCAGGCCTCGTTCTTCACGTTTGATTTTGAAAACTGAATTGGTATTGGCAGCTAGCAGTCGCTCTGCCTGAACAAATACTTCGGATAGCGCGAACAGTCCTATCAGGATAGGAATAAGCGGTAAGCCGCCCAAGAGGTCAATGCTGCCGAATGTAAAGCGTTGCGCTCCGGACATTGGATCCAGACCGATGCAGGCTAAAAGCAAGCCGAGGCTGGCACTTAGCAACGCTTTGGTTGCATGCCGGCCGCTAACGCTGGTGATGGTGATCAAGGCCATCGCGTACAACATCGCGAACTCCGGCGGACCGAATGAAAGCGCGACAGACGCTAGCCAGGCAGCCAGCAATATCAAGACAATTGTGCCGATTAGATCGCCCGTTACTGAGGCAAACAGACTCATCTCAAGAGCCTTACGTGCCTGACCTTTTTGGGCGAGGACAAAGCCATCGAGTGACGTTGCGGCAGCGGCTGCGGTGCCTGGCGTATTAATAGTGATCGCCGGTATGGAACCGGCGTAGATAGCAGCCTTAAAGAGCCCTAGCAAAAACGGAATGCCGACCTCAGGCGGCATAAAAAATGTAAACGGCGATAGCAGCGCGATAGCCATCGTCGCCGATAGCCCAGGCAGCGCCCCAACAAGAATGCCGCCGAACAGGCCAAAGATGATTGCGGCCAGGCTGGCTGGGTTCAGGATCAACGAAAACCCGGCAAGGAGCGAATCGATCATCAGAACAGCAGTCCACGAGGAAAGAGTATTTTCAAACCCAACTCAAACACGAGGAAAATGAAGAATGCTGTAGCTGGGCCGAGCAAAAGGGCGCGCCAAGCCTTCTTTTCCCCGAAGACAAACGCCAGTCCAACTGCCATGAGAGCCAACGCTGGAAGAAGGCCGATAAAAGTCAGACCGACACCCATTGCCGTGAGGCAAAGGCCTACCAGCAGCATTGAACGTAAGGGAAGCAACTGCGCCGGTTTCTCTGAGGGCTGTACTGAAGTTACGAGACAGGCCAATCCGGCGAAGATCGTCAAAACAGAAGCGATCAATGGGAAGAAACCCGGCCCGCTGGCGCTTAGCGCACTGGCGTAGCTACCCGCGCCTGTTTGACTGGGCAAGACAATCAGTGCGCCACCTCCGATTGCGACGCCCAGAACAAACGCAAGGAGTGAGGCCGTTCCCGCTGAAATCGAAACGACTTTTCTGAAAGCGCTACTCACCGGACTGCCCTGGCGCTTGCTTTGGAGTCTCAAAGTAGCGCTTGTGAAAGGTTCTCTGAAGGTCATAGATCCGACCCTGACCTTCGCTGCCATTGGGAAAAGGCATACGGACTTCACTCTCAGAGAAGCGCATTTTGTTCGTCGTTACTCCGCACATCATGCGCGCGTTGAACTCTGCCCATTCCACACCATAGAAAAGCGGCCAGGCGTCAGCAGCCGCGTATTCAAGGAAGAGCATTCGGCGTGGCGAGTTGCCTGTGTTCATGCCGGAGCCATGAACTGTCATGGGGTGATGGACCGTGATCGTGCCTGCGCGGCCAATGGTAGGTATTGCCTTTTCCAGGTCGAGATCAGTGGGGTCGATGGCACCGACGAAGACGCCATCATGATGATGGTTGTGCAATCGTTCGTTGTGCGTCCCGGGTACGAATTGCAGGGGACCGTTTTCGGGCGCGCAGTCATCAATCAGGATGGAGACAATGGCCATTGACTGATTGCTATGCGGAATGAAGGCCCAATCTTGATGCCATTCAAGCGGGGAGCCAACGGTGGCCGCCTTTATGTTGATCTTGCCATGATGCAGACGAATATCAGGACCGATAATCGGTCGAAGTAGGCTCAGAATTTGATCGGAACGAGCCAGATCAAAAAATAGAGGATCCAAAAGATACGGTTTTCGTATCCGCTGTACGACGTTCTGACCGTCAAGGAGAAGCGGTTCGTAATCTGTAAGCTCTGGTGATCCTGGTGGTGCCGTGTCCGGATTCAGAAGCGCGTCGGTACTGATCCTTAGTCTTGATAGGCATTGAGTATCAAGATACTCGTGCAACACAGCGAACCCATCTTGAGTCAGGGACTGGACATACCTGTCGAAATCTGCCCGAGCCAAGGTCATATCCCAGGCTCCTGTTCGGGCGTGCCTGCGTAACTGGAGGTTTCTGTTACGACGGTGAGCAACCCGCTGCCTGGCGGGCCATGATGCTCGGCGCCGCCGCCGATAAAAATCCGAGTGGAGCCAGTTGCACCAGCCAAAACGCCACTCATTGCCGCGCGGAAATGTCGAAAGGTATGAATATCACTGTCATGATCAATTGCAAGGCGTTCTCCTCGTAACCTGCCGTGCAAAGGTGGATCTGCCTTATAAAGTAGCGATATAAGCTTGGGGTCATGACCGGGGTTTGAGCTCCCGTTGTTCTGTAGATGCTGTTTCAACAAGGTTGTCTCAAGTGGGTCGGGCAGGGTGTTGCAATGCAATTGCTGTTGTGACAAAACAGGAGCAGATCCTGGTTGCAGTTTTTCCGCTTTAGCTCGTGAGACATTTGCAAAGATGAGAAATTCAACGAAGCCATCAGTCAGACCTGCTGTGACGGCGCAGCGACTCCCATGGACTGTCTGATCGTTGGTTCGCAGCGCTTCAATTGCTTGCTTAGTGTCGACACCATCAAGGGCGACAGCGGCAGCGAGTGCAGTGGCTGCCCGGCTTGCCGGTTTGGAAGCGTGCGCCTGATCGCTCATGGGCGTCAACGCATGTATGTATGCGATTTCATCGGGTTCAAGGCCGAGGTGACTTATCCCGTTGCGAATCACTTCAGCGCAATGCTCAAGATGACAAGGACCACCGATCTCGGACTCATTCAACTGGTTCGTGCGAATTCGAGTGGCCACCAGCCAGGAGGGGCCTCCACCCAGTGATGCCGGCAGCTTGCGGGCAGCGACGACAAGCATATGGGGCGTGGTAAACCCCTCGCAACCACCAGAGATAACCAGCATCGGTAAACGTTTTGCCGCGAACAATGACTCAAGCGTTCGAGCGGCAAGTAGCCGGCTGAAGTCGTTGTCTAGGCCATTTCCCTCGCTCTTGATGAAGATGGCCAGCACATCATCAAACTCAAACTCTCGACCCAGTTTGGTCCGTAGCAAGCTCACGTCTTCTGGCGAATCCATCGCTAGTGACAATATTTCGACGGGTGCGGCCGTTGGACGCGGAAAATCAGAATTCATACCGGGATCAGGCAATTAACATGCCAGAGACTTTTTGTACCGCGGACAATTGTTTTCTTGAGTCTTAGCGATTCTGACGCCGGGTATGGGAAATCGGTTGCACGCTTGAGGTGCAACTTTCGTTGTTTTGCACGTACTCTGGGCGGGCGTAGAAGCAAGCGCCGTGAATGCTGTTGAGAGTGTTCGATCGCTCTTGACGTCTAGCGAAAGTCCTGCAACCGAAGTGAGAGTAAGTGACTGTCGTCGAGTGCATGAAACTCGCGATTTGGTGAGCCTTGACCAGTCTGGACTCTCGTCGCTTAAGGGGGCCTTGATACGACGTTATTACCGGGCGGATATCTTGTTATCGTTTGCTCCCTGCCAACTTTTTGAGAAAGCGACAATGTCGAAGAAGGCATTTGCATGCCGCCGGTGAAGATTGTCGAGAACAGTGAGATTCGCCGCGACATTGAAGAAGTCTATCTGCGCGCCTCGCGCAAACCGGAGGCGGTGGCCCTGGATTTATGGGCGCAGTTTGCAGGCAACATCACCGCACGTGACCGGGTGTTGCGGCTCATTGAGCGTTATGGTGCCGATGTCGTCAAAGGGGTAATGAAGCGCATCCTGAGCAACTCAGAGAAAGCGTTCCTGGACAAACTCAAGCGCCTGCCTGATGGTGTGTGGCGCGACCGCACGTATGTGGAGTGTTGTCGCCCTGGAGACCGGCGTACGCATACGGTTATGCTTACTCTGCGCAAGGAAGGGCAGCGCCTGATTTTTGAGAATGGTGGTTCGGCGCCGCAGGACGGGGCCATGAACGCAACCTTCTCGGGCTGGCGCGGCGCCATCATGGTGGCGCTGAATCAACTGCTTTGCTGGGACCAGTATTTTGCGATTGGCGGCGCACTGCGGCATGTTGAGTTTGACCCGACCCCCGGGACCTTCAATTGCGCGACCTTTCCGGCGTCCGTTTCGACTGCGCCGGTTCAGGCGATGGAAATCTCTCTCTACCCAGCCTATAACGTGTTGTCCAAGATGCTGTTCCCAGATCCGCGCATGCGCGACGACATCATGTGTATTGGCGGCACGAGTCAGTGGCCCGCATCGATCTTCCGCGGCATTGATCAGTGGGGTGAGCGCTATGGTTACCTGCTGGTCGACCCGATTGGCGGCGCCATTGGGGCCTTTTCTACCGGCGATGGCATCTCCAACGGCGGGCAGGCGCGGACACCGATCTGCCGCCTGCCCAATGTCGAGCACAACGAGCAATCCTTCCCAATGCTCACCTTGTATCGCAAAGAGGTGGTTGACTTAGGTGGCGCGGGCCGCTGGCGCGGCGGCCTGTCTGCCGAAACCTGCTTTGTACCGCATCGCACAGAGGAAATCATTCACGACACCTTGTCCTCCGGCAATGCGATGCCCACCTCCACTGGCATGATGGGCGGTTACCCGGCCACCGTGAACATCTACAAATTCCGGCGCGATACTGACATTCGCAAGCGCATGGATAAGGGCGAACTGATCGACGATATACAACAGGTATCAGGCCAGGATGAAGAGCTGGGGCTACGTCAGCAAGACTTCGTGCAGCGCCCCGCCGATGTCTATGCGGTGATCTGGACGGCGGCAGGCGGCTTCGGCGATCCACTGGAGCGCCACCCCCAGCGCGTCTGGCAGGATGTCTTTGAGAACGGCGCAGTGTCGCGCACTGCTGCCGATGAAATCTATGGGGTGGTGTTTACCTCCGATGACCAACTCGATGAAGCTGCCACCGAGCAGCTTAGAGCGCGGCGGCGCGACGCAAGACGCCGCAAGGATGGCAAAGTCACCCGCGCAAAAGGCCGGGTCGTTGCCCAGCTTTCAGACAATCTGTCTCTTCGCCAGGCACGGGGTACCGTGCGCATTTGCTGCGTGAAATGCGCAGCCGATCTGGGGCCGCTTGGTAGTAATTACAAAACGTCGTGTGAGCAGATCGACCGCGAAATCACTGCCGCGAACCCGAATATCGGTGACTGGCAGCGATACATTGATGAGCGCCCGGTGTTCCGGCAGTTCTGTTGCCCGGGCTGCGGTGCGCTCATTGAAAACGAAGTTGCCCGCGAGAGCGGTCCGGTCCTGTGGGACACGCAGATTGAAGCCAGGGCCGAGTGGCTGGTGAAAGCGGAGAAGCGCGCAGTGGGGGCTGGATAGGCACCAGGATGTACTGTCCGAAACCAGGCACGAAGCAAGACCCTGTTCGCCGATGGAATCTTTCTGACCGCGCATTCTTCGGCCATGGTGCTTGCCACATCCTGGCCTTTGCCTTTCTGGAGCGGTTTCCCAATCGAGACTTTTATCCGGTTTGGATCAAGCCCGGTGATGGCCACCGGGGAAACCACGTCTTTGTGACAGATGGTTCGGTCGCTTTCGACTATCGAGGCTACTTAAACAACGAGCGGCTCGTTAGTTATCACTGGCAGCAATACTGTCGTGAGTATCCAGGTTGGAATGCCGAATTGGTTCGGGTAGAAGCCAACTTGTGCGACCCTGCCGCGCTAGCGTCGCTTGGCATGATCGTTCGCGCGCCTGAAGATTTTCTGCACAACGCACTGCCAAGAGCGAGGCAGTATCTGAGCAAGTACAACAAACAGCATACTGAATATGTCAGACCCTAAGACTGCCTGGCGGATGCCTATAGCCTGTTGAATCGCGTAGCGATCGTATTCTCCCCCGAAGCTTCCACGGTCCAGACATCACCGACGCACATGTAAGGAGCGCTGCTGTCAGTGGGGGCAGTGGCAGGCGGTTCGGCCGGCGGCGCAGGAACCACTACGCCGTCAATCGTCACGACGCTGATGACATCCTCAATGGCGCCAAGTGATTCGACTGAGTACACGTTGGCATCGGTACGCCATTCGTACTTGTAACGACTATTCTGGGTAATCGTCGTCACAAAAGCCTGATCTTCGCTGGCTGCGGTGTAAGTCAGGCTGAGATCAAGCGTGCCGTTGCCATCGGGGAGTAGTCTGGCGATACCATCGCCAGCCACCACAAAGCCAGAATCTGCCTGGTCAAGTTGTGCCTGGTAGTGGGCAATGTCGAGAGACCATTTGCCCACCAGGCACGCATCAATGCCTGCGCCAATCGGCCCGGTTGATCCATTCGCGGGAGTTAACGGTAGATTGACAACAATCCGCTGGCCTTGATTAACGATGTTAACGAGGGTAGTGAAGTTTTCGTAGCCAGCGGCCCTAACCATGACCCTGTATGCGCCGGACATCAGATACACATTGGTTTGTCCATTCGCGCCGGCGACATCTGTCACACTCTCGAAGCGCGCATTCAGCACATTGACCGGTTCAATAGTGATTTGCGCATTGGCCACTGGCAGTGTTGACGTTCTGTTGAACAGATTCAATGCGATATGAGGGTTTTCCAGCACCTGCTCAAACGTGCCGGTCGATGCCGTCCCGAGCCCTCGGTTACGGAATTTGACCGCGTTGCTGCTCAAGGTGAGGGTAGCCGCTGGGTCGTCCAGCGTTAATTTGACTTCCGGGCCCGTTGCAAAGCCTTCTGCGCTGTTTAGGGTGTAGGGGAATGAGACAGTTTCCCATTGCCCAGTGGCGGATTGAACCTGAACAGATGTGATGTTTCTGAACGGATTGTCAATAGTTTGTATCAGCTCGGCTCTCAGGCCGGCGGCGAGCTCTTGCGCCATTTGAACAGCTGCGGCGGCATTGACGACTGGAATACGGTTGGGCAACGGCTCAGTAGCGCCATCGTTACCCGATTCGGTATGCCGCTCACTCACAAATTCAGTGGCAGACGAGAGCAAGATCGTCTTGACCGTTTGGGCCGAGAAGTTCGGGTTGACGGAGTAAATTAGCGAGGCGACTCCTGTTACTACCGGCGCCGCCGATGAGGTGCTGGAGAACGTGTCGTAGCCGTTCGGACCGTCAATCGACTTGTAGCCGGCAGGTGCGGCGATCTCAACTGACTCACCGTAATTTGAAGACTCCCTCAGCTTACCGTCTTCTTGCATCGCCGCTACGAACAGCACGTTTGATACAGGTCGGAAGGTGCCAATGTCAGAGTACTGTAGTGCTGGGCTGTGATAACGCCCATCAATGGCCGTGCCATCTGGGCCCTTAACACCGTTACCGGCTGAGTTCACAAACAGGTGGTTAGGAAATTGACTCATCAGCTTTCTGTAGCCGCGGGTCATATCAAAAGCGGCTTCTTCGCGTGCTGATGCGACTGACTCATCTGCCATGTCGGTGCCTTCTGCCGGCGCCTTGAGCAGCCCCCAGGAGGAGTTGATGACTTTGGTGCTGCCCGATCCTGCCAGCCGTCTTAGTTCATCTTCACCGGAGCCGGCGGTGGATAGTCTGGTCACCCAGTTGATACCGCTCATGCCCTTGCCATTGTCGGTAACGGCGCCAAGGGCACCCGCGACAGAAGAGGGATGTGAGTCATCGCCCTCGCTTGCTTCAAGCGATAAGCCGAATCGACCGCTTAGATCTTCATGATTGATGAAGAACTTTTCGCCTGGTTCAGAAATGCCGATGAGAATATTGTCGCTACCGGTGGTGATGTCCCAAGCCTGTTCCGCACCAATGCGTTCCAGGTGCCAGTTGTCGCCGCCATCATCGAACGCGCTGCCGTCGTCCGGTGTTCTGTCAGATTCTTCAATTAACCCGTCACCCGTCACAACGCGGTTGACAACACTGTTGATGCCGGAGGCTAGCCTCATGCTGCCAAGCGCAGTCATGTTTTGCATGTTCGAATCATCAAACTGCAGTAGTAGGCCGTTGATCTGGTCGTAACCGACTACCTGAAAAGTTGGATACTGAGCCGCTAGCTGCTCAAGCCTGGACTGATCGAGTGTTTGCGAGTACAGCCAAACCTGGTTCGTGACGCGCCCATGGTAGGAATCATCTGCAAACGTCCCTTCATACAGACTGACCTTATTCGCTGAAAACGGAAACCTAGGGTCAATATAGAAATTCACCGTCGCAGACTCGGCTTCAGATGTGACCCTGAGTTCATAGTGACCTGCCACCGTCGGCGTCAATTTCACACCATTCACTTCAGGCAGAGGTGTTAACGACAGGTTCGCACCCAGAGGTTCTGCGGTGACTGTCCAGGTATAACTTTGCTCTAAGCCGGTTTGCTGTTTAACGGAAAGAGAGAGCTCTTCGTTAATGCGCGGTTGCTTGCTGTACAAGATAGTCGCATTGCTTAGCGCGGCAGCATTTTCTTGTTGGTTCGATTGCGTATCGCCACCGCCGCCGCCGCTCGAACAAGCGCTAATCGATAGGGCCAGGGCGACTAACAGAATTGAGTGTTTCCATGCTGGGCTGAAACGCATTGGTGATGTCCGTTTTTATCATTGTAGGGAGCGCACGCCATTAGGGCGTACCGGCATGCTAGCGCACCAGCGGCAACACCTATGTGACAGGGGTCACGCCCCGAATTGGATAAACTGAGGTCTATCGAGTACGCTCCGATCGCTTCACTACGAATGGTTCACATGACACAACCTCTACTGTTTAGCCCCCTAAAGATTCGCGATCTTGAATTGAAGAACCGGGTGGTCGTTGCCCCGATGCATCAATATGCTGCGGTCCATGGGTTCACGACCGACTGGCACTTGGTCAATATTGGTCGCTATGCCGCTGGTGGGGCTGGGTTGGTTTTTGTTGAATCCACAAAAATAGACCGCCGCGGCTGTGGAACGGTGGGCGATCTTGGGCTCTGGGATGATCAATTCATCCCTGGTATGACGCGTATGGTTGAATTCGCTCATGGGTGCGGCACAGCTATTGGGATTCAGTTGGGGCACTCGGGGCGTAAGTCGCGCATTCAGCGACCATGGGAAGGCGGACGGCCCCTGCAATACACCGCGGAAATAGCAGCGCTGGTTCCCGATTGGGAGGCATGGGAGCTGGTAGCGCCCAGTGCGATCCCCGCAAGCGAAGACTCGCCGGTGCCGCGAGCCCTAGAGAAGCATGAGATCAAGTCACTTACCCAGGCCTGGGCGGAGGGCGCCCGGCGCGCCGATGCGGCCGGTTTTGACATTGTCGAGATCCATGGTGCACATGGGTTTCTGATTCACCAGTTCCTCTCGCCGGAAGCGAACCAGCGTACGGACGAGTATGGCGGCAGCGAGACCAATCGATTTCGCTTCGCGCTCGAAGTCGCCGAAGCAACGCGTGCGGCGTGGCCGGCGGGCAAGCCGCTCTTTATGCGCTTGTCGGTGGACGATGATGCGGGATGGACCCCAGACGCCAGTGTTCGCCTAGCCCGCGAACTTGGCCAGCGGGGCGTTGATGTGATCGATTGCAGTGCTGGCGGCATGCGCGGCAAGTCCAGTGTGCCTCTGGGATATGGCTACCAGGTACCATTCGCTGACAAACTGAAAGCACAGGCCGGTATCAGCACCATGGCGGTCGGCCTAATCGTGCATGCCGACCAGGCGGAAGAGATTCTGCAGCAAGGCCAGGCCGATCTGATCGCTTTGGCGCGCGAGATGCTCTACAACCCCAACTGGCCGATGGATGCTGCCCGTAAGCTTGGCGTTGATGGATTCAGCTTGCTGCCGCCTGCGGGCGGATGGTGGCTGGAAAAACGCGCCCAGGCCGTGCCTGACGTTGAGCCGTCGACCTATCACGCTATGACGAAAAACGCTGACTAATTGCCAGCATTTGCCCCTATTCACGCGTCGTTGGCTTAAGCTCTGTCTTTATTGCTTTGTCTCTCCCGTCAATTGATCCCGACGGGTTCTGGCTGACAATCAGCCTGGTCAAACTAAACGGACGAACCATGACGATTAAAGTCTTCTGGCAACCTCACTGAACGAGTTGTATTCGGGTAAAGGAATACCTGACGATCCGTGAGATCGAGTTCGACTCTATCAACGTGCTTGAGGATTCAGCCGGCCGGGCTGAATTAGAGGCGCTTGGCGCGCGTTCGGTCCCGGTGGTTTCACGCGACAAGGCCTTCGTCTATGCGCAGGCGATCGGTGAGGTTACGGCCTTTCTCGGGTTGGATGACGACACCGCGCCCGACTTGTCACCGTCCGAGCTGATCAGTCGCTACAACCACATCCTGCAGGTGGCCGTAAAACTAGTCGCGCAAATGCCCGATCAATTTCTGGATAATCTGTTGCCGGATCGACCACGCTCCTGGCTGGTGTTGATGCATCATGTGTTTCAGATACCCGTGGCGTTTCTCGATACCGACAGAAGCGGTGATGCGCTGACTTATGAGAGCTTCTCGGTTGAACCGCCCAGCGACATGACAACGAGTGCGCAGTTGGCTGATTTTGGTGAATCGGTGCGGCTGCGCTTTAAGGCGTGGGGTGAACGGGTTGCGGATGAAGATTTCTCCAGAATCGTACCGACCTATTACGGCGGCACGAGCCGGCATGAAGTTTTGGAACGGACTGTCTGGCACTCGACGCAGCATGTTCGTCAGGTCGCGTCATTGCTCGACTTAGCAGGGGTGCAAACGACTGTTGCATTGCAGGCAGTACATCTTGCAGGCCTGCCCCTAACTGACAAAATTTGGGATGAGTCATAAGCGACCATCCGTAAGCGCTGCGCTAACGGTGCGCTCGGCCAAACTTATTTGGCTGGTAGCAATTGTCTCCGGCTCAATTCCCGTCACTGCCTATGGCGCGCCTGGACCTTTCGGCGCGCACTATGTTGGCAGCAAGCGAATTGCCTTCCTGACAGCTCGGGCGCAGGCCACGATTCAGTTGCAGCAAGAGCGTGACCATCTCAAGTACACCATTGCATCGGTGGTGCGCCTGGCTTTTTACAAGCGCCGTTTCTATGATTGTGCGATTGTTTCGATCACAGCAAATGGCTTGCAGCCAGTTGAGTATCGACATCGAGACGACGCTGATTCATCTTTGAATGTCACAACGGTGTTTGACTGGGATGGCCGAGTGGCGAAGACGCAATTGGGCCGAGACGGGGAGGTGCGCTTGCAAACGCTTGAAGGGCCCACCTGGGATCCACTGTCGTTCCAGTTAGCCCTCATGGCGAGGGCGATCAGCAATCAGACTCATGAGGTTGCGCGCTATCAGGTCATAGAACGCGGCTCGCTCAAGCACCACGAAGTGCATTTCGCTGCGCCAGACAGCGGCGATGCGGATCAAACAGGCTTGTTCAACATTGTCAGTTTTAAGGACGAGTCGCGCATCGAGCTTGATTTGTTGCCGGCAAAGCGCTTTGAACCGCAACGATTAATGATCGAAGGGGTAGCATTCAGTCGTACAGAGCAGGTGGTGCCGCCTGTAGAAATCGCTGATACTGGGCGACTATCTTGTAAAGACGGTGAGAGTAACTGATGCGAACGCCTGATTCGGCAGAGCGCAATGCCTCGCCCTGGTGGCCTGGGTGTCTCCTGCCGGGTCTGTCCGTGGGTGCCGTGCTGCTCGTGTTGGTGGTGCTGGCGATCATTGCTGATCTCGACACTGCCATCGTGCCCAAGCCGCAGTTTGGCGATCATGTGTTGTCGGGTTATCCCGACAACATTCCCTTCAGTGAAGCCGGTGCCATTGTCGACGCCGGATTACGCTGGCTCGGGTTAAGCTTCGTTCAGTGGGTTGTCGGCTTTGTCGTGATCGGATTGTGCCTTTTCGAAGCGACTAAGGCGGATACCGCCGCAGACGAGCCATCAGGTGCAACGCGGGTTGTGTTGACAGGCATTGTTGTAGCGATTCTGTTACTGAGTGGATTCATTTTTTGGTCGAACATGCCGCTGATGTCATTTGGACCGGTCGTTGAGATGCTCGGACGCGTCTCCGATCGGTGGCCAATGCTCGCGTCACTGAGTACCGCATTTGCCTTGTTGGCTGCATGGACGGTGCTGCTAACGATTTCGGTTTTGCTTGATGCGCGATCATTCGGCGGCGACCGAGCAGACCAGATACGGGCGATTCAACGAATCGTCGTGGGTGCGGCTATTTTGCTGGTCTTCTGGATAGTCACCGCTACCGCTATGTATCGGCTCTCTGCGACCTTACTGCAGGCGCCAATTCGTGAACCGCTCCTGAAACTCGCGCCTACCATCAGCCTTGGCGGCGGCCTGTTGATGAGCATGTGCCTTGGAGCGGCTTACCTCAGCGCAATTGCGTGGCTGCGTCGACTCGACCTGATGCATATAAATGCTCAGCAAGCGGCGCCGAATGATAATCGCAGTCGCATCGATGAATTCATCGAGACGCAGTGGGTGCGCGTTGCCACAATCGCGTTGCCGATGCTTCCGGGATTAGTCGAGATGATGGCGCAGACATGGCTATTGGGTGCATGATGGCTGGTCCATTCAAAGTAAAGCAGATGTCACTATGATCAAGCGAAACATGTTCGTGCTTGCAGTCCAGGATCTGACTGATTCTGCGAACTACTACAAAACCGTACTGGGATTTACCATTCGGGAAATTGGCGATGATGGATGGCGCTTGTTTGAGCGGGATAGCTGTCAGATCATGGCAGGGCATTGTCCCGATGCGATGCCCGCACAGGATTTGGGAGACCATTCGTACTTTGCTTATCTGGTCGTGGAAAGCGCCGATCGCTACTACGATGAGGTTGTTGAGCAAGGAGCTGACGTCACAAAGCCCATTCGAAGTGAACCTTGGGGAATGCGAGAGTTCTGTATTCGAACGATTGATGGTCACCGAATCATGATTGGAGAGGATCTCGATGGCTAGTCGGTAATGGGACCCCTTTA
Organism: Burkholderiaceae bacterium; assembly: GCA_045106815.1. Taxonomy (GTDB): domain Bacteria; phylum Pseudomonadota; class Gammaproteobacteria; order Burkholderiales; family Burkholderiaceae_E; genus JAUIAI01. Next base: position 24,403 of record JBGCFG010000036.1, read on the forward strand.
GATGTCCAGCGTGTTGTCATGCTCCCACTTCGAAAAGTGAGCCGTGAAGTCTAGCCACTCCTTGTGCTTGAGATTCAGAAACGCCGTCGAAAACTCGCTGCCCATCGTCTTCTTCAGTGCAATGTCGCTATCAAATGCACGCAGGGCGTCCAGCAGGTTGAGTGGCAGCCTGGGGGCATCTGGTAAGGAATGACCTTCGGCATACATATCAATATCCAGCGGTTTACCCGGATCGGCGCTTGATTTAATCCCACTGAGACCGGCAGCCATGATGACGGCTTGCAGGAGGTAGGGGTTGGTGGCACCGTCGGGCAATCGAAGTTCGAATCGACCGGGCTCCGGCACACGAATCATGTGAGTACGGTTGTTGCCGCTCCAGGTGGCCGTATTGGGCGCCCAGGTGGCCCCCGAGTTGGTGACCGGCGCATTAATGCGCTTGTAACTGTTGACGGTCGGATTGGTGATGGCGGTCAACGCCGGTGCATGCTGCAACAGGCCGCCAATGAAGTGACGGGCTTTGTGGCTCAGGCCGAGTGGGGCGGTTTCATCCACGAACAAGTTGCTTAGGCCGCCACTGTCCCAACCCGAAACGTGTGCATGGCAGCCGTTGCCGGTTAAGCTCTCAATCGGTTTTGGCATGAAGGTCGCACGAAATCCGTGCTTTTCGGCGACAGACTTCGTCATGAACTTAAAGAACGAGTGGCGGTCTGCCGTGACCAAAGCATCGTCAAAGGCCCAGTTCATTTCGAACTGGCCGTTCGCATCTTCATGGTCATTCTGGTAGGGGCCCCATCCGAGTTCAAGCATGTAGTCGCAGATTTCTTTGATGACCTCATAGCGCCGCATAACTGCTTGCTGGTCGTAGCACGGTTTGACGGCTGTATCAAATGCATCTGAAATCTGCTCACCGGCTGGCGTCAGTAGAAAGAACTCCGCTTCGACGCCGGTCTTGACCCGCATGCCCTCTTGTTGGGCTTGTTCAATGACTTGCTTAAGCACTTGGCGAGGGGACTGGGCCACCGGCTTGCCTTCCATCACGCAGTCGCCGGCAACCCAGGCAACTTCTCGGTTCCAGGGCAATTGAATCGCGGTTGATGCATCTGGTATTGCCAGCATATCCGGGTGTGCTGGCGTGAGATCCAGCCAGGCCGCAAATGCCGCAAACCCTGCGCCATCTTGCTGCATACCGGCAATGGCTGGCGTTGGCACGAGTTTGGCGCGCTGAACACCAAACAAATCGGTGAACGACACCATGAAGTACTTAATGCTGTTCTCGTTTGCCCAGGCGGTGAGATCGGATTTCATTGCCGGTTAGTCCTCAAGGATATTTGTTGGTGTGATTAGCTCATGGCCCGGTCAGGACTCGCCTTGACCCGGATACCAGTTGGTGCCGGCTAAAGGCACGCGCGCCATGGCGGCCGATTCCATTGTGAGCGCGCAAAGATCTTCGGGTTCAAGGCTTCTCAGGTCACTCTTGCCGCAGGCTCTCGCTATAGTCTGCGCCTCCAGTGTCATCACCTTCAGATAGTTGTGCAGGCGACGGCCCCCTTCAATGGGATCAAGGCGGGCTTCCAGTTCCGGGTCTTGTGTGGATATGCCGGCGGGGTCTCGGCCTTCGTGCCATGCGTCATAGGCGCCTGCTGTGGTGCCCAGCGCCTGGTACTCACTCTCCCATTTTGGGTCATTGTCGCCAATCGCGATGAGCGCAGCGGTGCCGATCGAGACGGCGTCAGCGCCCAGCGCCATTGCTTTAGCAACATCCGCCCCAGTGCGCACCCCGCCAGAGACAACCAGTTGTACCTCACGGTGTAAACCAAGGTCCTGCAAGGCCTGAACTGCTGGACGAATACAGGCTAGTGTGGGCTGTCCGACATTTTCAATAAAGACATCCTGAGTGGCGGCGGTGCCGCCCTGCATGCCGTCCAGCACGATGACGTCGGCGCCTGCCTTAATCGCCAGCGTGGTGTCGAAGTAGGGGCGGGCGCCGCCGACTTTGACATAGATGGGTACGCGCCAGCCAGTGATTTCCCGAAGTTCAAGAATCTTAATTTCCAGGTCGTCCGGTCCGGTCCAGTCAGGATGACGACAGGCCGATCGCTGATCGATGCCTTCAGGCAGGTCTCGCATACCGGCGACGCGCGAAGAGATCTTCTGGCCCAGAAGCATGCCGCCGCCGCCGGGTTTTGCCCCCTGGCCAACCACAACTTCGATTGCATCGGCACGGCGCAAGTCTGTCGGGTTCATGCCATAGCGGGAGGGCAGGTACTGGTAAACGAGTTTGGACGAGTGACCGCGTTCTTCTTCAGTCATGCCACCGTCGCCGGTGGTGGTTGAGGTGCCCGCTGCCGACGCGCCGCGGCCGAGCGCTTCTTTGGCTGCCCCCGATAACGACCCAAAGCTCATGCCTGCAATCGTGATGGGTATGTCCAGTTCAATTGGGTTCTGTGCAAACCGAGTGCCGAGCGTGACCCGCGTGTTGCAGCTTTCCCGGTAACCTTCTAGTGGATACCGAGACATTGAGGCGCCAAGAAAGAGCAAGTCGTCGAAGTGGGGTACACGACGCTTTGCACCGCCCCCGCGTATTCTGTAGATGCCGGTGTCGGCAGCGCGCCTGATCTCAGCATTGACGGCATCGCTGAATGTGTCCGAATGAACCGGCACTGATTCTCGTGGCGCCTTGCTTTTAGGATTACTCATGTTCGCCACCTAGTACGCCTTCGCGTTGTCGATATCAAAGTGATAGAGCTGGCGGGCCGACCCATAGCGTTTGAAGTCATTCGCGTCGGCATCGGCACCGCTCGATTCAAGCAGTGTTCTCAATAGTTCGAGATGCTCTGGTCGCATTTCTTTTTCCACACAGTCTGCGCCCAGCGACTTGACCTTGCCACGAACAAACAGGCGCGCCTCATAAAGGCTGTCGCCGAGAGCATCTCCGGCATCGCCGCAGATCACCAGATTGCCCGATTGCGCCATGAAGGCCGACATGTGGCCCACGTTGCCGTGCACAACGATATCAATGCCTTTCATTGATATGCCGCATCGGGAAGAGGCGTTGCCCTTAATCACCAGCAGGCCGCCCCGGCCAGTCGCGCCGGCGTACTGGCTGGCATTGCCTTCAATCACCACGCTGCCAGACATCATGTTTTCGGCGACGCCAGGTCCTACGGAACCTTGCACAACAACCCTGGCGTGCTGATTCATGCCCGCGCAGTAGTAGCCTGTATGCCCCTTAATCGAGACATCGATGGGCGCGTCCAAACCAACGGCGATGGCATGGCCTCCTTGCGGATTAATGATCTCAAACGAGTCTGCGGGGTCACCTGCTTGTTGTGCCTGAAGCGCCGCGTTTGTTTGCCGCAAGCCGGCAACAGCAAGATCAAGCGTTTGCATGTCAATGGCTCCAGAAGTAGACGGTGGCCGGTTCTGGTTCCCAGACGCGGGCGCTGCCGATATCCGGCAAATTGACCAGCGCCCTATATTCAGACCCGAATGCGACGAACTGATCAGTCTCTGCCATTACCGCAGGTTTACAGGCAATGGGATCTCTCAGAACACCGAAACCATCTTTGGTGCCGACCACAAAAGTAAAGAAACCATCGAGGTCATCGAGACTGCTCTGCATGGCTTCGCCTAAAGTGCTGCCTTGTTGCATCTTCCAGGTCAGATAGGCAGCGGCAATTTCGGAGTCATTTTCAGTTTCAATCCGCATGCCTTCAGTCAGCAATTTGCGGCGCAGACTGTTGTGATTAGACAGTGAGCCGTTGTGAACAAGGCATTGGTCGGGGCCGGTAGAAAAGGGGTGTGCGCCCATTGTGGTGACGGCTGACTCTGTTGCCATGCGGGTATGACCAATCCCGTGCGTCCCCGTCATGGTTCTAATGTTGAAGCGATTCGCCACGTCGTCGGGTAGCCCAACCTCTTTGTAAATCTCCATGACATCGCCTGTGCTCATGATGCGCACCTGCGGACGTAAGGCCGCTAACGCTTTGCGAATCTCGGCAAGCCGATGGGAGGCAACCGAAATAACGGCGTGGGTATCTTTGCGTGTCAGAGTGACTGGTGCCCCGACCGCTTCGCTTAAAGAATCCTCCAGGTCATCAAACTCATGGGCTGGAGCTTCTGACTGAACGGTCAACTTAGACATGTCTTCAGTGGTGTTGGTATAGACCGCAATGCCGGCGCTATCCGGACCACGGTTAGTCATGGTCACCAGCATGTCTGTCAACATGCCACCAAGTGCTGGTGCCAGTTTTGGACCTTTCAGAAACAGCCCCACGATTCCGCACATGCGAAACCCCTCCAGATCGTTAATCAATTACAAGTAATATAGACCAGCGTAGTCGAAGGCCCGGCAGCGTCTCGCTGACACTACTCTCACCTTCTCTCACCAATAGGGATCAGCATGGCATCTAACAGCAAGTCAGCAGATAAGACCGGATTAGACTGGACGGTTCCCAATGATCCCTTAGGCGCTTTTTGTCGCGACAACCATATCGCCCTGGCGCCGCTGAGTGATGGCCCCTTGTCCGGTTTGACGTTTGCCGCCAAGGATGTAATGGACATTGCCGGGTCCAAGACCGGCTTCGGTCAGCCAACATGGCTCGCCACGCATGATGCGGCAGCCCGTCATGCAACCATCATTGACTTGCTGCTCCACAGTGGTGCGCGGATGGTCGCTAAAACCGTATCAGACGAACTCACTTACAGCTTGAGTGGCGAGAATGTTCACTACGGCACGCCGTCCAATCCCAAGCACCCCGATCGCATAGCCGGTGGCTCATCGAGTGGGTCCGTCTCAGCTGTTGCCGGCAATCTGGTCGATTTTTCGATCGGCACCGACTGTGCCGGTTCGGTTCGCTTACCTGCAAGCTACTGCGGTGTTTATGGCATGCGGCCTACTCACAACCATGTATCAACCGAGGGCGTGATTCCTTTTGCGCCCAGTATTGATACGGTCGGTTGGTTTGCCCGAGATGCCAAGACACTTCAGCAAGTCGGTGCCGTGTTGCTGGGTAGTCAATACCAGCAAGCCAAACCTCAGCGCCTGCTGATCGCAACTGATTGCTTTGCCCTGGTAGAGCCGGAAATCCGCGATGCGCTCATGCCTGCAGTCGGTGAGTTACGCAAGCACTTTGCAGCCGTTGAGGAAGTGACAGTCAGTCCCGAAGGACTTGATTCCTGGATGGAATGCTTCCGGATAGTGCAGGGGGCTGAGATCTGGAACAGTCTGGGCGACTGGATTACCGAGGCCAAGCCAGAGCTGGGGCCGGGCATTGTTGACCGCGTTGCAGGCGCCAAAGCCGTTACACCAGATCAGGTGCAGGCGGCGCAGGCCGTTCGCGCGGGCATCGTCGAGCGCATGCAGAAATTGCTGCAGCCGGGTGATGTCTTATGCCTGCCCACTTCGCCAAGGGTAGCTCCCCTGAAAGATACCGCGACATCAACCGTCGAGGTGACGTATCGCTACCAGGCGATTTGCTTGCTGAGTATTGCCGGATTGAGTGGTTTACCCGAGATCAGTCTGCCGCTCGCAACAATGAACGGGTTGCCGCTGGGCTTGTCTGTTGTTGGGGCCAGAGGCACGGACGGGCATCTGTTGGAGCTGGCGCGCATGAGCGAAACCGTGGCGTCGAGCTAGTCGAACGGCGAGTCATTAGTCCACCCACATGATTGGGCTCACACAGTAAAAGCGAGCTAACTCTTCATACAGCAATGGGCGCTCGGCTTGCAGGCGCACCGGGTTCGCGAAGAAGGTTTCAGTAGCGACGGCAAAAAATTCGGCTGGATCCTGTGCGCCGTATGGGTCCAGTAAGCTCGTGCCGTGCCGCGCGAGCTGTTCCCTGAGGTGGTTGAATTCGTCATTGAAGACAGCCGACCATCTGCTGGCCTGGTTGGCGTCAGCAAAGGCTGGCGCGCCGTTGCCGTAGCCGCTTTCCTGGTCAAGTTGATGAGCGAATTCATGAATAACGACATTGTTCGTATTGGTGCTGTCAGAGGCGCCTTCAACAACGTCCTGCCACGACAAAACCACCTGGCTATTGGCCCAGGACTCTCCCGACAAAGGACGTTTGACGCGGTGAACGACATTCGCGGCATCGACTTCGTCACGCTCAACTAAAAAGGTGTCGGGGTAAATCAGGATGTCCGATAGGGTTGGATAACAGGCGGTTTGTCGGTTGAGTAAAAGCAAGCCGGCCTGAGCTGCGATTAACACGCGCATTTCCTCGGTGACTTCCAGCCCATTGCATCCGATATAGTTCTTCTCTGAAACAAACACCTGTATTCGTTGTTGCAGTTGTCGCTGCAGGTAGAACGGCAGACGGCGATAGTAGGGCATGCCACGCCGCAGAATTTGCCGCCATGAGGTGGGAAACGGTTGGTCACCTGTGCGTTCGTGCCTGCGCCGCCTGCGGGCGGGTTTCGAGAAGAGCCAGACCAGGGCCATGATGGCCAATGCAATCAAAATCATGGGTGCCATGACGTGATCGTACAGCGCTCAATGGTCTTGGGCACTTTGAGGTAGAGGTTCGGTTATCCTGACTTCAACTCATCAGGAACATCCAGATGCTAGCCAACTCAAAAACTATGGCCTTTGTTGCAACGGCAAATCCAAGTGACGCCAGACACTTTTACGGTCAGGTGTTGTGCCTCAGGGAGCTTGACGAGTCGCCTTTCGCCATTGTGTTCGAGGCCGGCGGCGTTGCGATTAGAGTCCAGAAAGTCGAGGCCGTATCGCCGTCCTCGTACACCGTGCTTGGGTGGGAGGTGAATGACATGATCAGTACCGTACGAGACCTGCTGAGTAAGGGCCTCGCATTTGAGCAGTTCGAAAATTTGCCGCAGGACGAACTGGGCATATGGGCAACACCGGACGGTTCACAAGTCGCCTGGTTCAAAGATCCCGACGGCAACGTCTTGTCTCTCACACAGATTGCGCCAAACCGGAACCCGCATGGCTGAACTACGCAGGCGGTTGATCAGTAAACTCGAAGGAATACCGGGTATTGAAGTGCGCCGCTGGAAGCCAGATGCCGACTTCACTGTGATTGAATATCATGGGAAAGAGGTTGCTCACTTTCACGGCAACAATGAGTTAGATGTTCGGCTCTCCAAAGAGATCGTAAAGCGTGATGGTCTCACTCATGCAACGAATCGCATCGGGCACCCTGATCGCAAAAATGGTGGGCGCTGGCTAATTACTCGCTTCACGCGCGATCGCCATCTCGACGAGATGGTGCGCTTAGTCAAACTGGCGATCGAATTGAGGTAGGCGAAAAAAGACGATATGGAAGTATTCGCCTTAAATGGGTCAAACGACTGAACTACTTGTCCGCCATCTTGATGGGAATCAGGGGGCTGCCAGAGAAGCTTAGCTTGGGCACGAACGCCGCCCAAACAACCTTCTGAGGTTTGAACTTGGCTAGCGGATGATCGTCATCGACCATGATTTCCGCGGAAACAGGCGTCGCGCCGCAGATGCTCGCAGAAAAAGTGTATTGCGTCATCACCATTCCCGCTGACGGGTCCGGGAGGCTCGGATAATTAACTGAACCAGAGGCAGGCCCGCACTTGGCATCGTCTGCCATCGTGATAGCTGCTTTCACGATCTGCTTGCCATCGATTGTGGTAACGCCCGTCACGTTGCTACCGTCTTTGTTCAAGGTGGTGTCACCCTTAACCTCAAGATTGCCGGCTGCTTTGAGTTTCCCTGGGCCGGTACTTGTCGCCGCCCAAAGGATATAGCGAGCCTTGGCACCATTGACTGAATCATGGCCCTTCAAATCGACCCAGACATAAAACCGGCCATATGCTGCGACGCCATCACCGCCCTCGGAGTTGTACACGTTAAGCCCACCAGTGATGCCTTCGGCTGGCTCCAGCCCCTTGGGTAATGCTTCTCGAACCGCTGCTTCGTCAAGCGTGATGCCGACCATGATGTGCTGGTTACCGCTCACGACGTAAGGGCCATCGCTCGCGGAGGTGACTAATGGGGACAGCATCATGGTGGAAACCGCGATGCTCATGGCACAAAACTTCAGTTTTCCGTCTGACTTCATTATTCATCTCCGATCAAGTTGCGGCGTTGGCAATAGTGCGAGAGTTTTTCTTGAGTCTCGGGCAGTGCACTGGCAACCCTATGGAGGCCGCGTCACTGAGTCTGTTGAGTATTCCCACTTGCACTATACGCTGCTCGTAGACCGGGCGCTAAACTCTGGAAACTGAATCTCAAAGTGGGCAAGCCGTGTTTTCACATATATCAATCGGCGTGAGTGACTTCGAGCGATCCTATCGGTTTTATCGAGCCGTGATGAATGCCCTGGGACTGGAAGAGAGATTTGTCGAGCGTGATCGACCCTGGGCCGGTTGGCACTCTGCTGGTCAGTCGCGGCCGTACCTGACGATCGGCACACCGTTCGATGGCAATCCTCATGCGCCCGGCAATGGCCAGATGGTGGCATTTATGGCCCATGACCGTGAGACGGTTACAACCGTGTACGAATTGGCGATCGAGCTAGGCGCCATCTGTGAAGGTCCGCCAGGCCTGAGACCCGAATATCATGCCAACTACTATGGCGCGTACTTCAGAGACTACGACGGCAACAAGCTGTGTGTTGCGTGCCATGAGGCTGAAGGGTAGCGGCGAGCAGTTCGGGCTTTAGGAAGATAGCGCCGCGATATCCGGCATCGGGCGTTCCAAACCGGGTTTGCCGGCTAGGACTTTTTCAAGTGCTGCAGCAATGCCCATGAGTTCATGGTCGCCAAACCGTTTGCCGCAGATATGCAAGCCAAATGGCGTGCCGGTCGCATCCAGCCCGCACGGGACAGTCACTGACGGAAAGCCGGTCAAGCTCGTGCCATAGGCTAATGCTAGCCAGTGGAAATAGGTTCGCAACGCTTGGCCGTTGATATGCGTAGGACACAGTTGCTCAACAGGAAACGGCGGCACGGCTGCCGTAGGTGACAACAAGATATCGAAGTCATTCATGTAAGTTGAGAAACGTTGATACAGCGCATTTTGCTTAGCTTGGGCCTGAACTGCATCGGCAAAGCCGTAACCCATCGCTTGCTCAATGTTTTCAATCAAGTTCGCGCCGAGCAGTTCTTTCTTTTCTCGGTAGTAAGGCTCAAACCTTTCATAGAAGGCAGTGGCGCGCAAAACCTCAAAGATCTCGTCAGCATCATCCAGGGGCGGCGGTGCATCAACTAAACCGTGAAAGCAGCTCTGAATGCCAGCAATCGCCTGTCGAAAAGTCTTGCGGACACCATCATCAACAGGCGCAAAACCCATGTCGTCTGACACTGCCACGCGCAACTGACTCAGGTCAACGCGCGGCGGGTCAGCCAACTTTTTTGCGTCCATCGGAAACGACAGCGGGTCGATCGGGTCGTACCCCGCCACCGCTGAGAACATCAGGGCGGTATCGGCGACGTCGCGCCCCATCGGTCCCTGAACAGAAATCGGTGAGTATCCAATCGGTCGTCGCGACATCGGGACAACACCAGGGCTTGGGCGGAATCCGATGACACCGCAATAAGCGGCTGGCGTGCGCAGCGAGCCGCCGGTATCGGAGCCGGTAACCAGTGGCAGCATTGAGGTCGCCAGCGCAACCGCGGAACCGCCGGAAGATCCGCCGCAGGTTCGGCTCGGGTCAAACGGATTGCCGGTAGGCCCAAAAACCGAGTTCGTCGTATTGCCGCCCGCGCCAAACTCTGGCGCATTGGTTTTGCCCACCACAATCGCACCGGCTGAGCGAACCACAGCCACCATGCGTTCGTCTTCGGCAGGTATGTTGTCCGCCAATATTGGTGAGCCGAATGTGGTGCGGACTCCGCCAGTGACCATGGTCTCCTTAATACCAATGGGCAAACCATGTAGCCGGCCAAGCACCGCACCGGACATCACCGCTTGCTCCGCGGCCTTGGCCTCAGCCTCGGCACGTTCCCAGCAGAAAGTGACGATGGCGTTTAAGCGCGGGTTGACTGCCTCAATTCGGCGGCGGCACGAGTCGAGTAATTCAACCGGGGAGATGGTTTTATCGCCGATCATTCGGCGCAGCATCACCGCCGACAAATCACACAGTTCGCTCATACGCTGCTCTCCAAATGGCATTCCACCATCGCACCACCAACGGTTTTCGGATTGGGCGCAGACTGGCTGCAGACATCCATAGCATGCTTGCACCGCGGGTGGAAGCTGCAACCCGATGGTGGATCAATCGGGTTGGGGAACGCCGTGCCCAGTTGTGAATCTGGTACGCCCAGGCCCGGCTCTGGTGTCAAAACAGAATCGAGCAGGGCGTGGGTGTAGGGATGTCGCGGCTCGCGAAAAAGGCTTTCGCTGTCGGTTAGCTCGATAATGCGGCCCAGGTACATCACCGCAACACGCGTTGCAATGTGCTGAACAACCGCGAGGTTATGGCTGATCAGAACGTAGGTCAGGCCGAGCTCTTGTTGCAAGTCCAGCAACAAATTCAGAATCTGCGACTGAACCGAGACGTCTAATGCGGAGGTTGGTTCATCACAGATCACCACCTCCGGACGCATCACCAGAGCCCGGGCGATTGCGACGCGTTGCCGCTGGCCGCCAGATAACTGATTTGGATAGCCATCATAGGCGCGCGCCGGCAAACCGCAAAGGTCCATGATCTTGCGGACTTCACGTTCCCAGTCGGCTGGACCGCCAACCCCGTGAACGCGCAAGGGCAGGGAGATGATTGAGGAAATCGACTTGCGCGGATTAAGCGATGAATACGGGTCCTGGAAAATGGGCTGCACGCGGCGGGCAACCGCTTTGCGGTCAAGCCCGGACAAGCTTTCACCGTCTACCAGTACGTCACCGGTGGTCGGCGCCTGCAGGCCAAGCAACATTTTCGCGAGCGTACTCTTGCCGCACCCCGATTCGCCGACCAGTCCCAGCACCTCTCCCTTGCCAACACTCAGCGACACACCGTTGACCGCTGCTAGCGGTCGCTTGGGTTGAAACATACCCTGGCGCACCTGGAATACGCAAGCCAGGTCGCGGGCTTCGAGGATGGGCGGTGCCGAAGTCTCGTTCGCACTCATGATTGCGCCTCGGACTGAGCCAATGGACGCGCCCCTTCGTTGGCTGATGCCAGCACGCATCGAATCATGCGGTTCTCGCCTAGTTGGCGCTCGGGTACCGATTGTTTGCAGGCGGTTTCAACAAACTCACAGCGGTTGGCAAATGCGCACCCGTGCATGTCACCAATCAGGGAAGGCACCACCCCGGGAATAGAACCCAGGTGATCTCCCCGCTTAGTCCGCCCCGGTACCGGGATGCACCGTAAAAGCCCTTGGGTATACGGATGGCGGGGATCAGCAAAGATCTCGCTGGCCGATCCGGATTCAACGATCTCACCCGCATACATCACAGCAACACGGTCAGCCAGGCGGGCGACTACCCCCAAATCGTGAGTAATCAGAACGACAGCCATATCGAATTCGCGTTGAAGGTCTTTGAGTAAGTGCAGAATTTGCGCCTGGATGGTGACATCAAGGGCCGTCGTGGGTTCATCACAAATGAGCAGATCAGGGCCGCACATGAGCGACATCGCAATCATGACTCGTTGGCGAAGTCCGCCGGATAGCTGGTGTGGATATTGCTGCAGACGACTGGCTGCAGCGGTTATCCCCACCCGTTCGAGCAGATGGATAGCTCTCTCTCTTGCTTGCGCGCCAGAAATGTTTTGGTGCCGCAGGACGGCTTCTTCCAGTTGGTTCCCAATCGTGTAGGCGGGATTGAGCGATGTCATAGGCTCCTGGAAAATCATCGCCATTTTCTTGCCGCGCAAGTCCGACATCTGCCGCTCAGTCATTGACCGCAAGTCAGTGCCTGATAACTCAATACAATTGGCGTTACGCACCGCCTTGCTTGGCAGCAGGTTCATGAGTGCGAGTGAGGTGAGCGACTTGCCGCAGCCTGACTCACCCACAATGCAAAGAGTCTCGCCCTTCTCAACATGGAAACTGATCCCACGCACCGCATGAAGATCTCCGGCGGCCAGTGGAATATCAACCGTCAGGTTCTCGACCCTCAGGGTTGCCGTCTTAGCGCCTATGGGTTCTTGGCTATTTATGCCAGGCGTTGATACGTCGGATGCTGTCATCTTTATCTGATCCTTAGCCTCGATTTTCTGGCGCGGTGACATCTCGAACACCGTCACCCAGCAAGTTGACTGCCAGTAGGAGCAGGAACAAAGCTGTGCCGGGAATGGCAATTAGCCAGGGATCAAACAATATGTAGTTGCGACCTTCGGCAATCATCAAACCCCAGGATGGCAGTGGCGGTTGAACACCAAGCCCCAGAAAACTCAGGGCCGCTTCGAGCAACACAGCATGCGCAAATTCGAGGGTGGCAATCACGATCAGCTGATTCATGACATTGGGCAGAATTTCGCTGACCAGAATTTGCCATGTGGAGCAACCTGCTGCTTGCGCTGCGGCCACATAGTCCAGTGCCCGAACCTGCAAGGTACTGGCCCGCATAACAACTGCATAGCGATCCCACAAAAGCAAGCCGAGAACCAGGATCACGATTTCGAGTGAGCCGCCAATAATGGCGACGACCGCCAGGCTCACGAGGATCACGGGCAACGACAAGCGGCAGGTAATCAGGAAAGTCACGACGAGGTCGACCTTGCCGCCAAAGTATCCCGCCGCTACGCCAAGTGCGGTGCCAATAATGCCGGACAAGACCGCAGCCAAGAACCCGATCATCAACGAGATTTGCGCACCGTAGATGACGCGGCTCAGATAATCGCGACCAATCTGATCGGTACCAAGCGGATGAGTCCAGGTGCCGCCATCTTTCCAGATGGGTGGTTTTAAGCGTGCAGTGAGAATCTGCTCATACGGGTCAAACGGTGCAATCAATGGCGCAAGAATCGCCATGAGCACAATGATGCCCATAATGGTGCCGCCGATCACAATGCCGCGGTGACCAAAAATCCGCTTGCGAAGCTGCTGACCCGGGGTAGGCCCGACAATCTCTTCGGTGCTAGGTAGTGCAGAGGAGACAACACTCATATCAACCAACCCGGATACGAGGATCTAGCCAAGCATTGAGCAGATCCGCAAAAAACGTTAGTACGATGTACATCAGCGAGAACAGGAGCAAAACTGCCTGGACCGTTGGGAAGTCTGAACGGGAAATAGACTCCCAGGCGAGATACCCGGCGCCGTGAAGTGCGAACACGGTTTCGATAATGACGGAACCACCCAGCATGAATCCAAACTGGACTGCTGCCAGACTGACGACAGGGATGATCGCGTTGCGCAGCGCGTGCTTGAATAAAACCGTGAATGGACGCAGCCCTTTCGCTCGCGCCGTCCGAATATAGTCAGAAGATAAGACATCGAGCATGCCGGTTCGGGTCAGGCGCATGAAAGCAGGTGTTGCGTAATAGCCCAGCACAATGGTTGGCAGCACGAAGTGCCGCCAGGTGTCTGAGCCCGAGGCAGGCAAAATAGGCCAGGTGAACGCGAACAGCACGATCAGCATGAGTGCAAACCAGAAGCTCGGGAGTGCCTGGCCAACCACTGCCATGAACAATGAGATCCGGTCAATGAGACTATTGGGATACATGGCGGCAAGCACACCCAACGGAATCGACACCACGATCGCAAACGTAATGGCCAACACACCCAGAATCATGGTTGTGGGCATTCGGTCCATGATCAGTTCGGAAACCGGCATTCGAAAATAAATCGAATCGCCGAAGTCGCCTTGTAGCGCATTACCCAACCACGAAAAGTACTGAATGTAGATTGGCTTATCAAAGCCATAGGCAATGCGCAGTTTCTCGATTGCTTCGTCAGTTGAGTTTTCGCCAGCCAGGGCGGTTGCCGGATCCCCGGTCATATAAAGCAGGCTGAAGACCAAGGCCGATATGGTGAAGGCAACAGCGATGGCCAACAGCACGCGCTTGGCGGTATAGACAAGCATAATCTAGCAATCCGAAAAGGCACCATCCGGATCAGCAGCTTTCAATAAGCGCTGCCTACCGGATGGTTGATTGGGCTTTCGATTGGGTGGTCGAGAAGGCTCGACTATTTCCAGGTTGCCGTGAAGAAGCGCGGAATTTCGTCTGGTGTAGCTGTCCAGTCAAGATCCTTTGTCATGGCGTAGTTCGTCGGCCAGGTAAACAGGGGAATCCAATAGGCCTGCTCGGCAATTTTTGCCAGCGCCTTGGAATACACCTCTTGCCGCTTTGCCTGATCCATTGTGCTCGCGCCTTCTTTGAGCCAGCCCTGAACCTCTGTATCGCCGGTGATATCGTCGGTTGTGCCGGCAAAGAACACCGACACGATGGCGTCAATATCTGGCACTGATCCAGACCCCCAGGTCATGAACGCAAACGGCGCTTTACCACCGCGCAAGGCATCACGCGTAGCTGCATATTTGCCGTAGCGAAGGTCAGTCTTGATACCAATCGCAGATAGATAGCTGATCATGGGCTCAAGGTAAGGACGATCCCGATAGGCGTATATCTCGGTCTCAAACCCATCAGCGAGTCCGGCTTCGGCCATCAAGGATTTCGCCTTGGCAACATCGAAGTCATAGGCCGTCACTTTGTCGGTGCAACCAAACTGGGTCGGGTAGCAGGCCGCGTTGATCACTTGCGAGCCACCCCTGACGATATTCTCTGCAATGGCCTTGCGATCAATTGAGTGCGCAACTGCACGGCGCACGTTGACATCCTGGAACGGATTCTTGCCCGACTTGCCAGCAACATCAAAAGTCAGGTAACCGATTCGCATCGTGGAGGCTGGCTGCACCGCCACGTTAGGCAGTGACGTCAGTTTCTCTGCCTGATCGGCCGGCACCTTGAAAATCCAATCAAGGCCGCCTGATGCCAACTCGACAATCTGAGTGTTGACGTCGGGAATCGTGCGCTGAATGATCTTGCCGACTTGAGGCATACCCTTAGGGCTGTCCGCAAAGTAGTCAGCATTCTTCTCGAACACAATGCGCTTGCCTGGCTGTACGTCGGTCACTTTGTAGGGGCCGGTGCCAATTGGCTTCACGCCCATACCCTCTGGGCCGACTTTCTCGTAGTAGTCCATCGGATAGATGGGAATGTCTGAGGCGAGATACAGCAAGGCCAACGGTGTGGTCTCTTTCGCGTAGATCCGAACGGTATTTGGCCCGGTCTTCTCCGCGCCCTTGATCCACGAAACCGGACGGACCTGAATGACACCGGTATCTGGTTTGGTCAAAAAAGTAATCGTCCGCACGACATCTTCAGGCGTCAGTTCGGTGCCGTCGTGAAACTTGACTCCCTGGCGAATGACAAACTCAAAGGTCTGGTCATCAACGACTTTATAGCTCTCAGCAAGCAAACCCTTGTACTCACCGGTAAGTGGGTCGTGATAGAGCAGGTTGTCCCAGACATGCCGATTGACGATGATGCCTTCGCGTGAATTTTGGTAGTAGTAATCCAGCGTGGCTTGCTCGCGCTCCCAGGCAATATTGAGTGTGTCGTCTGCCTTGCCTGCAGTTGCGGGCAATGGCAGCGCGATGGCCGCACAAACTGCCGCTAGCAATGAAGCTTCCTTCAGACCGACTCGCCAGGTTTTTCTCTTGGTCATGGACTATCTCCCCTTCTTATGAAATCTCGTTGTCGGCGACCTTTGCGCCACCTTTGGTGCAATGCACCAGATCAAACAGCTTTGTCGGCTAACTATAGACCATCCTTCTCTGTGTACCAAAACCACCGCTGGCTGGGCCAGAATCCAAAGATTTGGATCGAAGTTGGTTTGTTTTCGTCGAGATATACTCGGTCCGGTTTTTTAACATGACGCAGTGCAGGGAATGCATCTCAGCCGGACAATGAGGGCCGGCAGGTGATTGGCCGCTGCGGACTTCATAGGTATTCGATCGAGGCAACCGTTGCACGATGTTTGATGCTGAGTTTGACTTCGTGGTCGTAGGGGCTGGCTCAGCGGGATGCGTCCTTGCCAATCGTCTATCTGCTAGCGGCGACTACAGCGTATTGCTGCTGGAAGCCGGGCCCAAAGACCGTAATCCCTGGATTCACATCCCCATCGGTTACTACCGCACGATGGAAGACGCGCGAATTAGCTGGGGTTACCGCACAGATGTGGTGCCGACTGCGGGGAACCGAACATTCGAGTGGCCGCGCGGCAAGGTTTTGGGCGGCAGTAGTTCAGTGAACGGATTGGTCTATGCACGCGGTCAGGCGCAAGACTTCGACCACTGGCGAGATCTGGGCAATACTGGTTGGGGGTTTGATGATGTATTGCCCTATTTCAAGCGAGCAGAAGGGGCGTCTATAGGCGACATCGACGAGGCCTTTCATGGCCGTGATGGCCCCTTGGCTATCAGTCGCGCCAGCGCGCACCCATTGTGTGATGCCTATATTGAGGCGGCAGGGCAAGCGGGTATTCCGCCAAATGCAGACTACAACGGGAGCAGCCAGGAAGGGGCAGGGTACTTCCAGGTGACGACCCGCAACGGTTGGCGCAGCAGTGCTGCCACTGCTTACCTCAAGCCTGCGCTAGGCCGGGCTAACCTCGATGTTCAGACCAACAGTCTGGTTCGCAAGCTGATGATCGAGCATCGCCAGGTGGTGGGGGTTGAGGTTGATCAACAAGGTCAACACCGAAAAATCAAAGCGCGCCGAGAAGTCCTGCTTTGCGCCGGTGCGATCAACTCGCCACAGATTCTGCAGCTATCGGGTATTGGCGACACCGAACTTTTGAAAGCCCACGGCGTGACGCCGATTCATCACCTGTCAGAGGTCGGTGAGAACCTCCAGGATCACTACACCTGTAGCAGTAAGTATCGATGCACTCAGCCCATTACCGTCAATGATGAAGTTGGCAGCTGGGCAGGAAAGGTGGGTATTGCTTTGCGTTGGCTGCGCGACCGCGGGGGGCCAATGTCTCTTAGCGCGGGTCAGGTCGGGGTATTTGCCAAAACGCGCGCCGATCTAGAAACGCCTGACGTGCAGTTCCACTTCTTGCGCTATTCCGCACAAAAGCGCGGCCGTGCGTTGGATGCGTTTCCTGGCTTTACCGTCACGATGTGCCAGCTACGACCGCATAGCCGTGGCTATGTTCGGATTCAGTCTGCTGACCATCGGGAGAAACCCGCAATCCAACCAAACTACTTAGACCACGAAATAGATCGCGACACAATGGTTACCGGCATGCGGCTTGTGCGTGAGGTCGCCAGGCAACCCGCGCTCAAACCGTATATCGACGAGGAAATTCGCCCAGGAAGGTCGGTGACCGACGATGACGCCTTGCTTGACTATGTTCAGCACAACGGCTCAACCATTTTCCATCCGAGTTCAAGTTGTCGCATGGGTAATGATGATGCGTCGGTCGTGACGCCACGCCTAAACGTCAAGGGTGTTGACCGCCTTCGCGTGGCTGATGCCTCCATCATGCCCACCGTCGTTTCGGGCAATACGAATGCAGCCTGCATCATGATTGGAGAGAAGGCTGCCGACATGGTGCTGCAGGATCACAAATGAAGATCGACTCAATCAAAACCTTTGTCGTGGGCAACTCATCGCTTCATCGCGGTGGGCCGTACTGGGTGTTCGTCAAAGTCACGACAGCCTGTGGCGTAGTCGGCTATGGGGAGGTTTATGGCGTTGCGTTTCATCCGAAAGCGCTCACCGTGATGATTGATGACCTATTCGAGCGTCATTTTGTGGGGGCGGACCCATTTAAGCTGGAGCGGCACTTTCGGCACGTTTATTCCAGCGGCTTTTCTCAGCGCCCGGACCCCACCGTCATGGGTATCTTCAGTGGTATCGAGATTGCCTTGTGGGACATCATCGGCAAAGCCCTGAACAAGCCGGTCTATGAGTTACTGGGTGGGCAGGTGCATGAATGTCTGCGCAGTTACACCTATCTCAACGCGCCTAAGGACGCAGCGTCGAACCAATTGGTTTATGACAATCCGGATGCGGCTGCCGAACGGGCGCTGGAATATGTTGAGCTGGGCTTCACCGCGCTGAAGTTTGATCCGGCAAGACCTTACACCGCGTTTGATCCGCGCCAGCTTTCGCTGGAAACGCTGGTCTTTGCTGAACGCTATACGGGCCGAATTCGGGAAGCCGTTGGCGATCGTTGCGACCTCCTAATTGGCACCCACGGAGAAATGACTCCCGCCGGCGCGATTCGACTCGCTAGGCGGCTCGAGCAATTTGATCCCTTGTGGTTTGAAGAGCCGATCCCGCCCGATAACACGCCTGGCATGGCGCGGGTCGCTCAGAACTCGTCAATCCCGGTGGCAACGGGTGAAAGACTCACGACCAAGTACGAGTTTGCGGATCTTCTGCGCCACGACGCAGCAGCCATCCTGCAGATGAACCTGGGTCGGGTTGGCGGTTTGCTTGAAGCAAAAAAGATTGCCTCGATGGCCGAAGCGTTTCATGCGCAAATCGCGCCCCACTTGTTTTGCGGGCCAATTGTTGGCGCCGCCAATATTCAAATCTCAGCCTGTAGTCCGAACTTCCTCATCATGGAAGGCATTGAGCAATGGGATGGATTTCAGGCTGATATCCTGAAGAAGCCTATCCAATGGGAAGACGGTCACATTATTGTGCCGACCAGCCCTGGTATCGGTGTTGAACTGAATGAAGCGGTTGCTCAGGCCAATCCGTACACCGGCGATCGCCTTCAGTTACGAATGGGGGCCGATCCTGCACCGACAAGAACCGACCGCCAGTAAACCCTAGATCAATCACCAGAAGTCAAAGGTGCCTAAGGAGAATAACGTGCGAGGTAGCTGCTTATGCGGTGACGTTCAGTTCGAGATCGATATGGATTCGCTTGGCGTCACTCAATGTCATTGCCGTTTGTGTCGAAAGCAGGGCGGTTCCGCGTCCAACACCACGACGTTTGTGCCTGTGAATAAATTTCGCTGGTTGCAAGGCGAAGGGAATGTTGGCAAATGGCGAAAGGCGACTGGCTTTAGATCGGAGTTTTGTCGCAGCTGCGGCTCGCCGGTGCCAAATCCTTTGGGCGATACTGATCTCATCTGGATACCCGTCGGTCTAATCGATGGTGACCCTGATTTAAAGGTCGTGGCCCACATTTACACCGACTCAAAGGCAACCTGGGATCCGAGCGTGCTGGCAGAACCCTCGTTTGGTGAGATGCCACCATTTGAAGAGTTGGCTGCGTTAATGCACAGGCCTTGAGCGATTGGTCGGTAGTATTGATGATTGTTGAAACGGGAGGCGATTTCAATGGCCAGTCATGCAACAGGTGACGGAGGCATTCCGTCCAGGGACGCGACTCACCAAGGTTTGCGACGCATCATGACGCTGGGCGGCGCCTATGGCACCCGCAACTACACCGTCAAAGATCTGCGTGATCAGAAAGGGAAGCGCAAGCTTGTCGAAACCCTGCCGTTTTCGGTGGACGAGGCGATAGCGGCAGCCGAGGCGGGGATCGACACGATGAAGGTTCGATTCGACCCAAAGCATCCCGAGTTGGCCGCTGCCATCCGGCAGGCTGCTCCACATACCTTTATGGCGTTTTCGGTGCCGCTCGTCGCGGCTGCCACACCGGATGAAGCTGTTCGCCTTGGCTACGATGCAATGGCGCTAGGTGCGGATGCCATCATGTGCCAATGGAGCCCGCGCCTGATTGAAGCAGCGGCAGATGCCGGTATTCCTGTTCAGGGCCACGCCGGCCTAGTCCCGCGCAGGAGCACTTGGACTGGTGGCCTGCGGGCGGTTGGCAAGACACTGGATGAAGCAGTTTGGGTCTTTCAGTCAATCAAAGATCTTGAGAATGCGGGCGCTTATGCCGTTGAAGTCGAAGTCATTCCGGAGCCTTTGCTTGTTGAGATTAGCCCCCGTACGACTTTGCTGACCTCATCGATTGGTGCAGGTAGCGGTGGTGATATTCAATTCTTGTTTACGGAAGACATTCTGGGCAACAACGCGACACCAAACCCGCGACATGCCAAGCGATACCGTAATCTGTACGAGTTGCAGCAAAAGCTTCAAGCGGAGCGTGTAGCGGGTTTTAAAGCGTTTGTGACGGATGTGCATGACGGAAACTTCCCGGGCGCTGAGCATGTGGTTGCCGCACCAGACGGTCTGATGGATAGCTTCCGCGCTGCGCTGGACAAGAAATAGCGCTAGGTAAGTCAACCCAAGGAGAAGTGAAGCCATGAAAAAGTTGATTGCAATCGTCGCGCTGTTGAGCGTTTTCGGTTCGCTGGGAGCGGCCACCGGTACTAAGCCGCCTGAGGCGCAATCGGCCAAGCCTCACTCGATTGTTGGCAAGTGGCAGTGGACCATTGAAGAAAAGCAGTGCACTGAAACCTACGAGTACCGTGCTGATGGCTCTCTATCTGTCACGAGTGGCGATGAGGTCGCAGAAGCAACCTACGATATTTCACCGCAACCGGACAGCAATGGTTTCTTTTTGTTGAACGGAACGCCCGGAACCTCTAATGGCGAGCAAGACTGCACCGACAGACCAGCCGGTTCCAAGCAGCCAGCCTTTTCTGTGTATGTCGTTTTCCATCCCACCGAGCCGCTTCTGCTGATTTGTGAGAACCCGAATATGGACCGCTGCCTGGGACCAATGCGCCGGGTGAATGATTAGCAGCGAGAGGCCCTTGCTACGTTGAACGAAAGAGGTGTGGATGGATTCGAATAACAAGCAACTACCCATTGCGATCGTGACAGGCGGCGCGAGCGGTATCGGACTGGCGACCGCAAAGGTGCTCATCGAGCGTGGATGGCAGGTCGTGATTTCTGATATCAATGCCGAAGCTAACGAGAAATCAGCGGTTGAGATCGGCGCTAAACCGGTGCCGTTTGACGTGACAGACGAGGTGGCAACCGAGGCGGCCTTCTGCGCAGTTGAATCCGACTACGGTCCTGTCGCTGCTTTGTTCGCGAATGCCGGTGTGATTCAATCGGGCGGGCGCGTTGAAGATCTACCGCTTGCCGAATTTGACAAAGTGATCGCCACCAACCTGCGCGGCGTCTACGCGTCATGTCTCGCTGCTGGGCGTCGGATGGCTAAACGTGGCCATGGCGGAATCGTCATTACGGGTTCGATCACCGCATCCCGTACCGCGCCACTACACGCCTATGCACCAGCGAAGGCCGCGGTAGTTCATATGGCAGCTTGCCTTGCCGCCGAATGGGGCCGGTCTGGCGTTCGAGTCAATGCGGTTTCGCCTGGTTATGTTTCGACCCCACCGTTGCTTGCCAAAATTGAAGAGGGGCTACGCGATGAAAAACTACTCACAGATGGGTCAACACTCGGGCGCATGGTCGAACCCGTTGAAGTCGCGCGTGCGGTCGCTTTTTTGCTTTCCGACGAAGCGTCAGCGATCACTGGGATCAATCTGCCGGTCGACGCTGGCTGGCTAGCTGGCGCCAATCTGACTACCTACGGGGGCGTGCCTGCCGCAAGGTAAAAAACAGGCTGGTCCTTACCCTTGCCACAGTCAAATGCTAATTCCACTACAACCGTATCAAGCCGCGTGGCGCGAAGACTTTGCGAGGTTCGCACAGGCCCTTCGTGAATGCTTTGGCGATGATGCTATTCGGATTGACCACGTCGGCTCAACGGCCGTTGATGGGCTGGCTGCCAAGCCCGTAATTGATATACAGGTTACGGTTAGTTCGCTGAGTGTCGTTACGTCGCACGTTGGGCCTATGTCCGCGGCAGGCTTTGCCCACAAACCAGAAAACTCGGTCGATCGGGCTCCTCCCTGGGAAGTAGACACTCCTGACGAGTGGCGTAAGGCTTACTTCAAGTCGGGTGAATCCAGCCACCCTCGCGCGCAGGTGCATGTTCGCC
>JBGCFG010000037.1:0-7150 GCA_045106815.1 Burkholderiaceae bacterium
TGTCTGCCAGCAGCGCGCAATGATTGCCCTGATAAGCAATTGCTGCGCCAGACTCATGCGCGGATCAGGCGGCATTTCAAAGCCTCTGAATTCCACCAGACCCAGCCGGCCAGTCGGGCCGTTGGGCGAAAACATCTTGTCGATGCAGATCTCACTGCGGTGCGTGTTGCCCGATACGTCAACCAGTAAATCACGAAACAGTCGGTCCAAAAACCAGGGCGGCGTGCTCGCTGCCTGCCCCTGGTCGCCAGGCAATGGAATTTGCGACATCGCCAGTTCAAGCTCATAGAGCGAATCATGTCTGGCCTCATCCACACGAGGTGCCTGACTGGTGGGCCCAATGAACAAACCTGAGAACAAATACGATAACGACGGGTGTCGCTGCCAAGTGAGGAGCAGACTCGGCAATAGATCTGGGCGCCGCAAAAACGGACTGTCGGCAGGCGTTGCCCCACCCACCACAATATGATTACCGCCACCTGTACCGGTATGACGGCCATCGAGCATAAATTTGTCGGCACCGAGCCGGCTTTGACGTGCCTGCTCGTAGACCGTGTTGGTAATCTCAACCGCATCGGCCCAACTGCGCGCCGGATGAATGTTGACTTCAATGACGCCAGGGTCGGGCGCCACACGAATCACGTTTAGGCGCGGATCATGCGGCGGCTCATAGCCTTCTATCTGAACGGGCTGCTGCCGCTCTTTTGCCGTGTCTTCTACTGCCGCAACCAATTCGAGCCAGTCTTCGAGTGTTTCGGTGGGAGGCATAAACACGCACAACCGACCATGGCGCCACTCGAATGTAATCGCGGTGCGGACTGCGCCATCATCATCGTCCTCACCAGGTAATACCTGTTCGTTGATTTGCTGGGCCTCGCCGCCTTCTGCTGCTTTGATTTGCGCCTGCTGGGCGGCCGCGACAGCAGTGCGATCCGCTGCGGTTTCATCAATCGCACTAGGGGCCATTTCGGTCCGCGAGGGCAGAGCAGCACGCGGCACACTGGGATCAGGCGGATTGATAAATGGGTACTGCGCTGGCGGCACATAAGGCAGGCTCCCAAGCGGCAAACGGTAGCCAAGCGCTGAGTCGCCAGGCGCTGCAAAGAGTTTGCCGCGGCGTGTCTCCCAGCTTTCGCTACGCCAGCGACTTGCCGCTGCCTGCCAACGCTGCACCGGCAAAACATAACCGACTGGCTTTGTCAGACCGCGCTCAAACACGCGCGACATTCGGGCCCTGGCTTCTGCATCTTCAAGCTTGGGGTCTGTCGGTTCAACATTGATCGGTAACTCAGCCTCTTTCTGGACCCAGTGCGCCGGATCTTCATAAGCGGCCGCCACATGGTCAGGGGCCACCGACAACGCACTGGCAACCGCTTTTGCAAAGGCCTGCACCTGCTCATGAACTGCGGCGTCTTTTTCAGAGACTGGTGCCGGCGCCGGCTCCGGCTGCAGCGCAATGAGAGCAGGGTCTTGCCAGACAGGCTCTCCATCAACCCGCCAATAAAGCGAATACGTCCAGCGTGGCAGTGTCTCCCCCGGATACCACTTGCCTTGCCCGTGATGCATCACGCCACCCGGTGCGAATGACTGCTGCAATCGACGCAGCAATTGATCGGCTCGATAAGGCTTGGTCGGGCCTACCGCATCGGTATTCCATTCGCCGCCTTCATAGTCGTCAATGGAAACAAAAGTCGGTTCACCGCCCATCGTGAGGCGAACATCTTGTGCGTTAAGCAACTGCTCAACCGTCTCGCCGGCACTGAGCAAGCGTTGCCAAGCGTCATCGGCAAATGGCAGCGTGACTCGCGGCCGTTCGGCAACTCGGGTAACCGTCATCTCAAAGCCGAAATCCACCTTCGCATCACTGGCGACACCGCTAATGGGTGCGGCGCTTCGGTAGTGGGGCGTCGCAGCCAGCGGAATATGGCTCTCGCCACAAAACAAACCTGATGTGGGATCAAGCCCAATCCAGCCAGCGCCTGGAATATAAACCTCAGTCCACGCGTGTAAATCCGTAAAGTCCACGTCGGTGCCGGCCGGTCCGTCGAGTGCCTTTAGATCGGGCTTGAGCTGGATCAGGTAACCGCTGACAAATCTCGCCGCATAGCCAAGATGGCGCAGCGCCTGCACCAGCATCCAACTTGAGTCACGACACGATCCACTCGCTTTGCCGAGTGTCTCCTCAGGCGTTTGAACACCAGGCTCCATACGAATGAGATATTGAATCTCATTGGCAACCTGCTTATTGAGTGCCACCAGCATATCGACCGTGTTAATTGGCTCACGCGGCACCCGGTCAAGGAACGCCTGTAGCAATGGTCCAGCCGGATCGGGGTGTCGGTAGGCCACAAGGTCATCGCGTAGCGACTCATCGTACTCAAACGGCCATTGTTCGGCGGCCGGCTCGGTAAAGAAGTCAAATGGGTTGTAGACCGTCATGTCTGCGGTCAAGTCCACGGTGATCGAAAAATGATCGACCGGCTCGGGAAACACATAGCGAGCAATCCAGTTGCCATGCGCATCTTGCTGCCAATTGACAAAATGATTCGCCGGTTCAATCTTGATTGCGTAGCTCGTCACGGGGGTACGGCTATGGGGGGCGGGCCTCAGACGAATGAGCTGCGGCCCAAGCGTTACCGGTCGGTCATACTGGTAGGCAGTGCGGTGGTGCAGTGCGGCCTGAATCGCCATCTGAAATCTCCTGATGAAGCCATTGCCGCATGCGCGGCCCTGAGAGTCTAGTCCCGACCCGGGGGGCGCAGGGTCGCACGAAAACTGTGCATAGTTAGATTACACTGAGCCCGCATGCAGCCGATTCAATCTCCCCAATCACTCTCTGACGACTTACTGAGCCAATACCGTGTTGGCCCAGGGGCTTATGACGAATTGCTCGATGGGCAAGGCCAGATCCGTCCGCACTGGCAGGGGCTGTATGAAAGTCTGCAACAGATGAGTCCAACCGATGCCGAGCAAGCCAGAGCGAACTCTCGCCGGCTGCTGCTTGAAAACGATGTGACTTACCTGCCGCACGGGCAACAGGCGCCGGCGCGACCCTGGCAGTTAGATCTCATGCCTTTCATGCTCGAGAAAACCGAGTATGAGTCACTTCAAAAGGGGCTTGAGCAGAGAACCCGGCTGCTAAACGCCGTTATCAGTGACTGCATGGGCCCCCAAAACCTGATTTATGGTGGTTTTTTGCCGCCGGGCATCGTGCATGGCTTTGGTGGCTTTTTACCTGCATGTCACGGTATTCGTCCGGCGAACGACACCTTTCTGTACCTGGTTGGTTTTGATCTGGCGCGTGGGCCGGATGGCAAGTGGTGGGTCGTGCGTGATCGGGTGTCTTCTCCCTCGGGGCTTGGCTATGCGCTCGAGAACCGAATCATTACCTCGCAGTGTCTGCCTAATCAATTTGATGCCAATCACGTCCAGCGCATCGCCGGCTTTTTTCGAGCATTTAATGAGTCGCTGCTCAGCCAGTCACGCCAGGATGATCCACTCACGCTAGTTCTGAGCAGCCAGCAACGCGGTGACGACTATTTTGAGCACACCTTTCTGGGTCGCTATCTGGGCCACACAGTCGTCGCAGGCCCCGACCTGACCGTCCGTGACGAGCGTCTTTATCTCAAGACCATTCACGGCCTTCGGCCCGTCGATTTACTGGTGCGGCGCATTGACACTCACAACGCCGACCCGCTGGAGTTGCGCGTGGGTGCAGGTGACGGTGCTGCGGGCTTACTCCAGGCTGTTCGGGGCGGGCACGTCGTGATGGCCAACTGGCCGGGCGCAGAGGTTGCTGAGAACCCGGCCCTGGGCAGTTTTTTACCCAGCCTGTGCCGCCATTTGCTGGGTGAGGAGTTATTAACACCCAGCATTGCGTCATGGTGGTGCGGACAACCCAAAGAGCTTCAATACGTTCTCGACAATTTGGGTGATCTCATTATCCGCCGCATCGATTCGGCGGGCACCTGGGCAAGTAACCGAACCAATCATTACCTTGGCCAGTCAATGAATAGTGCCGAACAGGATCAACTACGCGCGCTGATCAAACGATACCCGCACGAGTTTGTTGGTCAGGAAGCCATGCGTGTTTCGTCCGCGCCTATCTGGCAAGACGATGGAGCGCTGGTCGCCGCCAAAACTTCGATACGGTTGTTCTTAACCGCCGGAACTGATGGCGCATACCAAATGATGCCGGGTGGGCTGGCCAGAGCGGAATTACCGGGCGCAGAAGCTCAGTCAGCCATGCGCTTACCCAATGATCTGAACAAAGACATCTGGGTCAGCGCGTCCGAACAGATCAATACGGCTTCGGTCGCATCCTTGCTCACGCGACCCCAGGTGCTGCAAAGAAGCGACCGGAACCTGCCCAGTCGTACTGCGGATAACCTGTTTTGGCTGGGCGCCTATTTGGAACGCGCAGAAAGCGCCACGCGCCTGTTCCGCAGTTTGTTCCAACACCTGAGCGGCGAAACAGCCCTCGGTCAGCAAGTGGCGGCACTGGACAGACTCGCCTCGGTGCTGGTGTCACAGGGCCATCTATCAGCCCGGCGATCGCGCCGCCTGCTGGCAGGCGGCAGTAGCTCATTTGTCGTGGAGTTATCAAGCACCATCTTCGACCCTGACGGCGACGACAGCCTGACCAGAGTGCTAGCGAACATCGAGCGCTTATCAGATTTGGTGCGCGAACGTTTGTCTCCGGATATGTGGCGCTTGCTTGAGCGCCTGACTCAGTTGCCAGGGCGCTATGCAAACCGGCCTACACGCAATATGCTTACCGCGCTCGCCATCCTGAATGACATGATTGACAACCTGTCAGCAGTCAACGGCATGATCATGCTCAACATGACGCGTGCCAATGGCTGGCGATTCTTGGAGTCAGGCAGGCGAATTGAACGCTTGCGCCAGGGCTGTCGATTGTTTCGCGAACTCACGGCGCGACCTGGCCAGGCAGAGACCGGCACACTGAATCTGCTGCTCGAATTGTCCGATTGTGCGATCACCTACCGCAATCGATACAGCGCGCAGCCCACGTTCGAGCTAGCAGCTGATTTACTCCTCTGTGATGACTCCCACCCGCGCTCCATGATCAGCCAGGTTGTAGGGCTGCGCGAGTTGCTTGCCGCGATGCCCGAAGTCGATCCGGAAGGTCTGCCAGGGCCCGCGGTCAAAGCGATGCAGCGCATTGACTCTTCCCTGCGCCTATTAGATATCGAAGCGCTCAAGAGCAGCACTGCGCGTACGGGGGTTCGACCGGCCGTCACCCGATTGACTCAACGGATTGAGAAAGACGCCGACCTGATTGTTAACCGCCTCACTGTCTGCTACTTCAGTCATACGCTTGAAAGCCGCATTACCGGCTTGAGTGCATCGCTATGAGTTTCACCTACAAAGTTCAGCACAAAACAAGCTTCAGCTATCAAAGCAACGTCACCTTGTCGCAGCAACTGCTGCGCCTTAGCCCGCGCGAATCTGCCAACCAGCGAGTTGATAGTCAAAGCGTTTTGATTGATCCCTCGCCAATGGTGCGCCAGCAACGCAACGATTACTTTGGTAATCAGCTCATACGCGTTGCTTTGCAAGAACCTCACCGCAGGCTCGCAATTCATGCGAATTCGACTATCACAGTCAATCCGCCTGACGCCCTGGATCCCGAGCAGTCGATGCCGTGGGAGAGTGTGCTTGAGGCCGTGCGTAAACCCGTGACCCGCGATGCTGCTCTGGCCGCTGGCTTTTGTTTTCCATCGCCATACGTCGATGTGCCAGCAGGTATCGGTGAACTCACCGCAGATGTCTTTACGCCGGGCCGGCCCATTTTGTCAGCGGTAATGGCCTTGACCACTCGCATCTACTCAGAGTTCAACTACCGTGGTGGCGTTACAGATATTTGGACGCCGGTGAGTTCTGTGCTCGAAAAGCGTCAGGGGGTTTGTCAGGATTTTGCCCACCTTCAAATTGCTGCGATTCGAGCGCTCGGTTTACCCGTGCGCTATATCAGCGGTTACTTACTCACTCATCCGGCGCCCGGCAAACCCCGTCTGGTAGGCGCAGATGAATCGCACGCCTGGCTCAGTGTCTGGTCACCCGAGCAAGGCTGGATAGATTTTGATCCAACGAACAACTCAATGCCGAGACACGAGCATATTCTGCTGGCTTGGGGACGAGACTATGGCGACGTCAGTCCAATCAAGGGCTTTATCGTCGGCGGTGGCAGCCACGAAATCAAGGTGTCAGTTGATGTTGCCCCAGTGGCAAGCATCGCTCACGCCTAACGCTCTGGCGATGCGGACCTTATTGCCGCTGCCGAATCAGTGTGTCGGGCATAAGCAATGAATCATCCGGGTCTGTTTCTTCGGGTGGAGCGGAGTGCGGGTCGCCATTAAACAGTTTTTCATGGGCGACAGCTACGGAATCCCAGCTGAATTCGTCTTGAGCGCGTTTTTGACCAAGGCGCCCACGTTCAGCAAAGGCCTCCGGATTATCGAGCGTCCAGCGAAGCACTTGTGCCAGGTGATCGATATTTCCCTGCTTGAAAAGCGTACCGGTCTCGCCCACGACATATTGATTCTCTTGAATGTCGCTACAAATAATGGGCGCACCCAGACCCATGGCCTCGAGAATGACGGGCGACAGCCCTTCGATGTCGGACGGTTGAATATAGGCGTAGGCATGCTTCATCAGCGCATGCGTTTTGCGACCATATAAGAAACCAGGCATCAGAATGCGAGGGTCTTTTGTCGCAGATAGTTCTTGTTCGTACCTGGACGGATTGGGCGGCCCGCCAACCAGCACAAGCTTTTTGTCGGTTAAGGTTTTCTCGAAGGCAGGAATCAGGTAGTGCAGACCCTTATCCGGAATGAAGCGGCCCACAAACAAAAAGTACTCACCCTTCTTAAGGCCCAACTCTTCAAACACGGATTCATCCAGGTCGGTATCTGACACCTCACTGCCGAATGGAATGAAATCGTAGTCCCGCTTAAAGCGGTTTTCGAAATCACGCTTGCAAAAAACATTATCGAAAATGACAGCATTGGGCGCATAGGCTGTTAGATAAGCCGTAAAGCGCAGATAGAGGCGCGCATACCAGGGCCATTTTGCTCGCTTCCAATCCACCCCATCCTGACTGAGGAATGTTCGCTTGCCGAACAGC
>JBGCFG010000038.1:0-3483 GCA_045106815.1 Burkholderiaceae bacterium
TTTAAGCGTACGGGAGTAGCCGTAGTCGTAGGTGGGGGCGGGGATAGCAGAGTAGGCACCGGCCTTCCAGGATGGAATATGCAGACCCAGGTGCATGCCCATGAAGTGCTTGGGCACATCAACCGGATTGTTCGGACTCACGACGACCCGAGAGATCCCGCCAGGCGGTGACTCTGCACTGCAACTACCGGAAAACGTGGTTTGCAGCTGAAGGTCTGTTTGAGCAACGTTTGCCTGAAAACCATTTGTCTGGGTATCAATACGCCGGAAATCTGAGTCGCTAACTTGAACGTTCGATGATTCCGGGTTGGCATTTGAGTCTGCTGATGCAGAGTCGCCGTGATTGCTGTTCCATTCGCCGCAGGCCGACAACAACACAGCGACTGAAATTGACAACGTAATAGCTCGGGCGCTTTTTGCGCTCTGTGAGCAAGCCGCATTTTTGCGGTTGATTTCCTTGGCTGGGCGCTTAGTAACGTAAAACATCTTGCACCCCTTTCTGGCAAAACTATGAACTGGATCTGTTAGGGCAGGCTTGCCTTAACAGGAATACGGATTGCGATCCGTGATTTAGTGCACGAACTGTAGCGATTAGCCTCGGTAGATGGCTAATTCAAGAAGATGGGCGGTTTCTATCCGAGAACAGGCGACAGGAATGGCCGGGCAGACTCGGTATTTGGCATCCGGCTCTGGTACGGGCGGTCGCCTCTGGAGATAAACGGCGTGCGGTTGTTGCTTTGGGTGCAGAAATACCGCAGTTTTGTGTGGTTATTGAATCGTTCTAGAGAGTTCTCGCCACGCTGATTGCCGGTGTCGGCCCATCGCGCTCCAGGACCCACTGTGCGGTCAACTCGTTTGTATTATTTGTCAGGAGCAGAAAATTGCGTTGTGCTGTGTAGATCTGGGTTTGCCCCGGTATCGGCTTAATCGAGATGGGTTGGTCGGGTAGGGGGTCTTCGCCAAGCGTGGCGAGCCATCCGAGAGCGCGCGCGAACGCGGTGGGCGGCGGCGGATGAGCAATGCCCGATGCGACGTACTGCGTTAATAGCGCGTCATTGCGAAATGGCATGCTGGCTTGCGTTGCGAGATGAATTTCGCCGGACAGTACCGTGACGTTCAACCGCTTCTGGACTGCTCGTTGCTCCACTGCTTTGAGCATCCTTTGCCACTCTGCGCGGTGTGATCGGCTCTGCCATTGATCGCGCAAGTCGTCTTTATAAGTCGCCGCCCCCGGAATCCAGTCTGCTACGCGCTCGAGCCAGCTAAGCCGCGGGCCAAGCAATGGCACACTGGACATGATTAAGAGCTGTGTGTTGTCGGGCACTTCATCCAAGGCCGTTTGCGCAGCATGCCAACCTGCCTCGCCCATAATTTGATCGGGCCGGCGCTCGCTACGCAGATCAGGTGCAACGATGCTAAGGCCTGGATAGTGAGCCGCATAAGTCATCGTGTCTGGCTTTGCCGGGGCTAGTCCGCGCTGAAAGATCAGAAAGAAACGGCGGCAAATCTCAAACAGTCCGCGTCCAATTTCGCTATCGAGCATGGCCGTTGGATGACTGCCCCAGCCATCCATGATGTCGTGGTCGTCCCACATCATCAGCGACGGCACTTGGGCGAGCAATTGCCCGATAGCCGGCTGGCCATAAAGCCGGGCATAGCGTTCGAACATAAAGTGCTCTGCCGCAGACCTGGCGTGCGGCGATAACTCCAAGCCGCCTTTGTCGGGCAGCGGAGCCAAAAACCACTGCGCGAGTTCCGGGTGGGCATTGACGATATCGTCAGCATAGAGTTGATCACCTCCATGCAT
Source organism: Burkholderiaceae bacterium (assembly GCA_045106815.1). Lineage (GTDB taxonomy): Bacteria > Pseudomonadota > Gammaproteobacteria > Burkholderiales > Burkholderiaceae_E > JAUIAI01. The sequence continues at coordinate 1,808 of JBGCFG010000038.1, forward strand.
CAACAGCGCCAGCGGTTGCTTCGCGTGATGGTCGGCCAACATTTGCCAGACTCGATTGCGCTCGCTGGCCGTCCAGGTGGCATCTTCGTTTTCTTGGCCATTGCAGGAAACATAAGCGAGCCGAGTGCTCTCGGCTATCGCGGTGCAAACTGAATGCTGCTGTTCGCCAAGCAGGTAAAAGGCGGTGTCTGCAACTGGGAGCGCAAAGCTCGCCTGCCACACATAGTGACCACAGACTTGATCGAGCAAACGAATGGGTGCCGAGGCTTCGCCCATAGGTTTGATTTCGGCTGGCTCGTTACTGGATGTCACCCACACGGCATCAACTCGATGCTGAGCCTCGTCCGACCCCCGGGAGAACAGGATGGGACCGAACAATGGCCGGGTTTCAGCGGCGCCGGCACTAAGACTGCGAGTAGGCATAAACAACAGCTATGAGACAGAAACAAAGAACCACGAGGTTAGCGTAGATCGCTGACTATCTGCTTGCATGCCCACCGTCAGCGCAGGACTCAAGTCAACTCATGCGCGGTTCGGATGGCGCCATCAAGCTTGGAGATCGCAAGATCGATGTCGTCTCTGGTCACATTCAAAGGCGGCATAAATCGTAGCAACGAAGAGGTGGGCGCATTGATCAGCAAGCCATTTGATCGAGCGATTTCAACGATCTGGTTTGCGCTCTCCCGAGCAAGGTCTAGCGCCAGGAGCAGGCCTTGCCCGCGAACTTCACCCAGCTGATGACGGCGAGAGAGGGCTCGCAATTGATCTGCCAGATATTTGCCATGTGCCTGCACTTGCGCCAAGAACGCAGGCTGCATCACTTCATTCACGACAGCGAGGCCAACCGCGCACATCAAAGGGTTGCCGCAATACGTGCCGCCCTGGTCACCATATTGAAAGCAGCTCGCCCGCTCGGTCGCAAGCAGTGCTGACAGTGGCACCCCACCGCCTAGCCCTTTGCCGAGCGTCATGATGTCTGGTGTGATGTCGGCGTGTTCATAAGCCCATAGCTTCCCGGTACGGCCGACGCCGGTTTGAATTTCGTCAACCACTAGCAAGAGATCGCGCTCGAATGTGAGCGCGCGCAGCTCCTTTAAGAAATCTGTCGTGGCAAGTTGAACCCCACCTTCGCCCTGAATCGGCTCGATCATCACAGCTATGGTTCGATCGTTGATCAAGGCTGCCACTGAATCAATATCGTTCAAGGTCGCCTTGGCAAACCCGGGCACTTTGGGTTCAAACAGGGGCTCAAACGCGGGCTTGCCAGACGCGGACATGGTGGCAAGCGTGCGGCCATGAAACGATCGCTTAAAGGTGATGATCTCGAAGCGGCCGCTTGACTCGCCAAACCGGCGCGCGAGCTTGATTGCGCCTTCATTAGCCTCTGCGCCTGCGCTCGCGAAGAACGCCTGATCAAAACCACTGTGCTGCGTAAGCAACTGCGCCAGTTCAATGGCAGGGGCATTGAAGTATGCCGGGCTGGGAGAGATCAACCTACTCGCCTGCTGGTTCAGTGCCTCGCGGATAGCGGGTGGGCAATGGCCCAGGCTGTTAACAGCCCATCCCTGCACAAAATCCAGATAGGGTTCGCCGTGCTCATCCCATAGCCAAGTGCCCTCACCGCGCACGAAGACAAGCGATGGGCGCGGCGTGATGGGCATCAAGGTTTTAACAGG
>JBGCFG010000039.1:0-63258 GCA_045106815.1 Burkholderiaceae bacterium
GCTAGCAGCCGCCAAGGGCACCGCCTCGTTGATCTTGTACGGCCACGTCGCTGAAGATGATCTCACTGACAACCTGAGCAATCCCGTGGACAACCCTGCTGTTATTCAAACTCTGCAGGAGTCCTACGAGATCGGAGGTCGTCGTATCTGTAACGCCGCCGTGCTCACCGATGGTCGTGTCTGGGTCACCACCGCTAATGGCCGCACATGGCTTAAGTAAATCGGTTTACATGTAGTTGAAAGTAGGCTTCAAAAAGGGCTGGTCCGGTTCTCCGGATCAGCCCTTTTTCTATTGCCACTGGCTCAGTCGCTTATTCACCAGGTAGTGACGGCAACTCACCAGTGAATTTATTCATACGCATGATGGTGCTGATCGATGGCGTACCGTCTGCGTTCAGCACAAACAAATGGTAGAAGCCGGGCGGCGTATCCGCAGCAAAAGGCGACATCTCAATCGACAGGGTCTGGCCGTCCTGATTGAACTGAAGCGGCACATAGCGCTGATCCATATCAAACGAGTGGGTAACCGCACCTGTTTTCACGAGCACTACCTGTGAAATTTGGTCGCCCGCCTTTACCTGAGCCTCGAAGTTTACAAGCGGCGACACAACGGTTGGCGCTCTCTCAATCACCGGGCGGGTAGCTAGCGAGCCATCGTCATTGAAAAGGTACGGCGGATAGTAGACCTCGCCGTTGTCATTGGTGACAGGCCCAGGTAAACCGCCACCGGCCAGCAAGACCGTGGCATCCGGAAGCAGGATAGCGGTGGAGTGATACAAGCGGGGAAATCTCATCGATGCGCCGCGCGTGTAGCTATTGGTATCAGGGTCGTAGATATCAACGTGGTACGCCGGATCGCCGAGTGTCGCGCCAGGAATGCTGGTGTCACTATTGCCGCCGTTCGCAATCAGAACCTTCCCATCCGGCATGACTATCGCGGTGCCCCATAGGCGCGGCGAACTCATATCAGGCACTGCTTCATAGACCGGTTCGCCACTCGTAATGTCAGCGCGAATCGCCTTGGGCTGGCCACCACCGCCCAAGAACACCTTGCCCGGTCGGTACATGACTGCAAGCGACCCATTGTTCAACTCAAAGCCCGGGGGGAGATTTGGGAAATTCACTATGCTGCCCGCGCCCCGAGGGTCAACACGGAAGGACGCGTTGTGACTCCAACCGATAATGTGCCCAGTACGCGTTACAAAATTTCTTGGGTAGTAGGGAAAGAGGTTTTCTACATCAATACCCGTAAGCAAGCGGTAGCTACTGCCGTCTTCAGTCGCCACCTCGGCGTTCTTGGCTTTCTCAGCTGTGTTTACATCGATCTCACCACCTTGTACGTAGATTTCGCCCCAAGGTAGTGCCGTCATCGAGGCATACCAGCGAGGCTGATTCATTTGACCGCGCCGCGTGATCTGATTGGTGTCGCTGTTAAAAACGTTAGCATCGCTATTGCCAAGCAGAGCCTGACCACCAATGCTGGAAGCATTAGTCTTGATGCGTGTATCGCCACCGGTCATGAGCATCTCGCCTGATGACAATAACAATTGGTTAGCGCAAAAAAGGTCAGTTCCAACACGATTGGGCAGCGTGAGGTGAGCATCCGGCCCGAATCCCTTGCGCCAGTCCCACACGTCATAAAGCATGTCGCTTGCAGAATCGGGGTCTCGGCCAAACGACATCAAGCGCCCGTCAGGCGTGAGCGCAACGTGAATGGGCACAACCGGCCATTGCGCGGTGCCACTCATCACGCCTGCAACCGGATCGCCGCGCTCGGGGTAATTCGGCGCCGGCGTCTGCGTTACCGGCGCAGTCGGGTTACTGCCAGAGGGAGGTGGATCGCCCGCAACAGGTGGTGTGGTCTCTGGCGCCTCATTTCCAGGCGACTCGGGTTCGGCCGGATCATTTTCAGCCGGCGCGTCACTGCTAACGTCGCTGCCACCACCCCCGCCACATGCGGCCAAAGCCACAACGAAAGCTGCCGTGAACAAGGCCAAAGGCAGTCTCTTCCAAGTACCGTCAGGAAGTAACACGCAGGAAGAGGATTCGCTTTTCTCAGGTCTAAACATCGTCGCAGTAGCCTTGGAGGAATTTGTTAAACAAATATAACCGCAGCGTGTGCCTGGTGATGTTGATTTGCCGGTAAGCAACACCGCTCAACTGAAAGATTCATCGAGTAAAGAGTGAGATTTGGCAACAAGTGGGCACTGCGGCCAGTCACTTTGAGATGCATCCGTTCGAAGCCGAAGCTGGCCAAAAAGCCCGGAAGACAAGTAGTGCGAAAATACGCTCCCGACAACACGGCAAACTCACGCGCCCCATGACGAGTAAGAGCACTGCGAAATCACCGCCAGCAGCCACGGGGCACACCCCCATGATGCAGCAGTACCTGCGCATAAAAAGTGAGCATGAGGGCATGCTCGTGTTCTACCGGATGGGCGACTTCTATGAGCTGTTTTATGACGATGCCAAGCGGGCATCGCGCCTGCTCGGGATCACGCTTACCAAGCGAGGGGCTTCTAATGGTGAGCCAATCCCGATGGCAGGGGTACCGTTTCATTCGGTAGACCAATACCTGGCCCGCCTGATTCGAGCTGGCGAGTCAGTGGCGCTTTGCGAGCAAATTGGCGACCCCGCGACCAGCAAGGGACCTGTCGAGCGTAAGGTCGTCAGAGTCGTCACGCCTGGCACGCTGGTTGAAGACCAATGGCTCCCTGAGCGGCAAGACAATCTCTTGCTGGCCGTCATGCCGGGTAAGGTTTGCGGTCTCGCATGGCTGGCGCTGGCTAGCGGTGAGTGCTGGCTGTCGCAGGTGCCAGCCGATCAGCTCGCGGGCGAGCTTGACCGGTTGCAGCCAGCAGAGGTTTTGCTTCCTGACAATGCGTCTATCAGCCTTGACAGCCGCTACCGAGCGCATCCGGTGGATGCCTGGCGCTTTGATGCCGACCGAGGCAAACGGGCCCTGACAAAACTCACCGATACCGAAAACCTGCAAGCGTTTGGCATTGGTGACTGGCCGGCCGCCCTGGCCAGCGCCGGCGCACTCATTGACTACGCGAGTGAAACCCAGCAGCGAGACTTGTCACACCTGACGCGCATCCATGCCTACGATGATGCACAAGCGATTGGCCTTGACCCAGCTGCTCGGCAAAACCTGGAAATATTGTCTTCGTTGCGAGAGACTGACGGTCCATGCCTGTTATCGGTGGTAGATCGTTGTGCCACCGGCGCCGGCGGGCGATTGTTACGACGCTGGCTCGTCGCCCCGGTGCGGGATCATGCGGTTGCCGCTGAACGGCACGATTGCATTGCCGCACTCATGCAACTAGGGCCGCAGGATCTCATTCGCGCACTCAAAGGCGTGCCTGATCTTGAGCGGATTGCTGCGCGGATTTCGCTGCGTAGCGCTCGGCCTCGAGACCTCGCCGCGCTCCGAGATGCAGAGCCCTCGTTGATTGAAATCAAGTCGATCCTCGCCCAGCCGGGTCTTGAGTGCTTTGGCCCCCTGGCTGAGAGTCTTGCCTTACCCGCGCAGGCTCACGAGCAGCTACGCGCCGCGCTCAAGGAAGAACCAGCCGCCGTTGTTCGGGAAGGCGGGGTTATTCAATCTGGGTATGACAAGACGCTTGATGAGCTTCGATCCATAGACGAAGACTGCGGTGACTACCTAGCCGCTATGGAAGCGACAGAGCGTGAACGCACTGGCATTGCAACCCTGAAGGTGGGATTCAATCAGGTGCATGGTTTTTTCATTGAGGTGTCGCGCGGGCAATCTGCGTCAGTACCGGCCGAATACCGGCGCAGGCAAACGCTCAAGAACGCGGAGCGATACATTACCCCTGAGCTAAAGGCGTTTGAAGACCGCGCCCTATCGGCCAAAGAACGTGCACTGGCCCGCGAGAAGCAGTTGTTTGAAGAGCTGCTCACCTCATTGGCGCCAGCCGTGTCGGTGTGGCAGCGGATAGGGTCAGCCATCGCGCAGATTGATGTGCTAGCCGGATTTGCGATTCTGGCCGAAGAGCGGCACTGGTGCCGGCCCGAGTTTGTGCGTCAGCCCGGTATTGAGTTGCGCGGCGCGCGCCACCCGGTCGTCGAAACAACGATTGAGCAATTTGTACCGAATGATTGCGTATTGAGTCCGACCCGCCCGTTCATTATCCTGACCGGCCCAAACATGGGTGGCAAATCAACTTACATGCGCTCAGTGGCGTTGATTACGCTACTCGCATATGTCGGGTCATTTGTCCCCGCCACGCGTTGCACGATAGGTCCCATTGACCGCATTTTCACCCGGATTGGCGCCTCTGATGATCTCGCGGGTGGTCGTTCAACCTTTATGGTGGAAATGACTGAAGCCGCGGCCATTTTAAATGGCGCCACAGAGCAGTCACTCGTATTGATGGACGAGATTGGCCGTGGCACTTCGACCTTTGACGGCTTGTCACTCGCCCACGCCATAGGCGAACGCCTGGTCACCTCAAACCGGTCGCTCACGCTGTTTGCGACCCACTACTTTGAAATCACGCGAATGGCGGAGCGGCATCAGCAGGTCATCAATCAACACCTGTCTGCTGCCGAATCTCGCCAAGGCATTGTGTTTTTACATGAGGTCCGTGATGGCCCGGCTAGTCGTAGTTATGGCCTGCAGGTGGCGCGCCTGGCGGGGCTCCCCGCGCCGGTTATTCGCTCGGCAGGCGGTTTGCTGAGCCGCCTGGAGGCGCAGAATCAGGCCGATAGCAACCAGATCGATTTGTTTGATAGCGGTGACGAAACAACACCGCTTGAATCGCTGTGGGCTGAGCCCCCTCCCGATCCGCACGCGCAGGAAATGATCGAAGCACTAGAAGCAATCGATCCTGACAGTCTGAGCCCTCGAGAAGCCCTTGAGGCCTTGTACGAATTGAAACGGCTCACCTCGACAGGCAAAGATCATTAACCCGAACCGGCGTGGCCTGCTGATCGGCGCGGCCGGTTGGATCGGCGCCGGTGCTGTGCCGGCGCCGGTACTGGCGGTTGCCAATGACAAGGCAGATACCGCATCGCAGAGCGTGCGCTTCGCGCTGTTCGCTGACAACCCGTATTCCGACAAAGCTGAAAAGCAGGTTGCGCAGGCGTTGCAACGCGCCGCCCCAGGCGCAAGCTTCTTTATTCACGTGGGTGACATCAAAGGCGGCGGTGAGCGCTGCGATGACGGTTTGCTGTTGCGGCGGCTCGCGCTCCTGAAAGATGCACCGCGCCCGATGTTATTAACACCCGGCGATAATGAATGGACTGATTGCCACAGAATTGTTGCTGGCAATTTCGATCCGCTCGAACGTTTGCAATGGTTGCGCCGTGAAGTCTTTGCTGAGCAGCGCTCACTTGGTCAACCAGCGCTCAGCGTACAGAACCAAACCGCCGGTGGTTTGCTCCCCTCCCCCTTAGCCGTTGGCGACATTGACCGACTTGGTCTTCCGGAAAATCAGCAATGGCAGATGGGTCCGTGCCAGTTTGTAAGCTTGAGTGTGACGGGCAGCGCCCATGGCTTTAGGTCCGGCATTGACGAGCAGTTCATTGCCGCACACGCACGGGCCAATCAACGTTGGCTGAGCCACGCACTGAATTTGGCTATAGAGAACGAACGCAGCGTGCTGGTTGTTGTCTGCCATGCTGAGTTTGGCCCGGCCAAGCTGTCGGCACAGGACTCGCAAACTGATGCGCTTAATCGCATGCAGCCTTATGCCTGGTTACGCAGTGCGCTGCATCAAACCGTCGTGCAATTTCCCGGCACCGTGCTACTACTCAATGGTGACACCCACGTTTTTGCGCTGGATCAGCCCTGGGCGCGGCAGGTGCGCAGCGGTAGTGCAGCGTCATTGCCAACTTATGGTGTCGATCAGGCAAGCGCGCAAAGCAGAATGAAGCGCTTTACTCGAATACGCGGGATTGGAGCGCCGGCGGCCAGTGCATTTGTGAGTATTGAAATTTCCCAGCCGGTCGACCCGGACGCGCCGATAGATCTCACCGTGACGCCTTACTTGTTCTAGTGGGCGGATGCCAGCAAAGTCGTGCGAGCGACGTCAGTGCAGACCCTGACCAGCCTCTCGACGCTCCTGCTCAATCTCTTCATCACTGGCGAAGGTGATTTTTTCAACCGTGAGTTCGTAACGCAGCGATATGCCCGCAAGCGGATGGTTGCCATCAAGCACCGCCTTGCCTTCGGCAATATCTGTGAGGGTGTAGACGACACCGTCGGGTTGCCCGCCGGGCAAACCTTCAAACGTCATTCCAGTCTCGCTGCCCTCCGGTAACAGATCTGCCGATACCATATGCAGCCGGTCGGCCTCATAATCACCAAAGGCATCATCGGGCTGCAAGACCTGAGTGGCACTTTCCCCCAGCACTTTGCCTGCTAGTACAGCTTCCAGTTTTGGGAAAATCGCCCCGTAGCCACCATGAAGGTAGCGCATCTCGCGAGACATTTCTTCAATGGGCTGATTGGTGGAATCGAATATCTGGTAGTGCACCGTTACCCAAGTGTCATCCGCCACAGCAGGCGGAAACGGGCCGCTGTCTTCAAAGGGGTCGTCGCTATCAGAATCGTGGTCAGAACTCATCGCATCAAAAAAGGTATTCAAGGAAGAACTGCATGGTAAACCCCCTCACCAGCGCTGTCGCCAGCGACACTTTCATGCGTACGGTCTGGCAACGTAAGCCGGCGCTGATCAAACAGGCGCTGAGTACGACCGAAATCAACGATTTGCTGCGCGCCAACTCTACCCGCGATGATGCGCAGGACTGCCTAAGTCCGAAGACCATGCGTCAACTAGCGCTGAGTGATGAGACTGAAAGCCGACTGATAACCCGCCGCGGCAAACGATGGTCTCTGCACCACGGTCCTTTTGAGCCCGAGGAACTCCCAACTGATAAACAAAAGGCCTGGACGCTCTTGATCCAAAGCGTTGATCATCAACTAGAGCGCGCCAGTGATCTGCTGCATCGCTTTAACTTCATCCCCCAGGCACGGCTGGATGACCTGATGATTAGCATCGCGGGCGATCAAGGGGGTGTTGGGCCTCATCTGGATTCATACGATGTCTTTCTGCTGCAACTGACCGGGCGCCGCCGCTGGACGCTCGGTAAACCTGGTCACTACACATTTCAGCAAGACCAGCCCGTCAAACTGGTGACTGAGTTCGAGCCAACCGAAAGCTTGGAAGTTGAACCAGGCGACATTTTGTATGTACCTCCGGGCTGGGTCCATGACGGGGTGGCACGGGGCCCTTGCTCGACAGCCTCTATTGGTTTTCGTTCACCTAATCGCGCCGAATTTCTCAGCGCCTGGCTAACTGAACAGGCGGAGCGCCTGCACGAGCATGATCCGAACACGCAATACTCAGACCGTCGTGCGGCCGCCCAACCACAAGCATGGCGCAAGCATCCAGCAGGCATCAGTGACGACCTGAATACGACTCTGCAAAACTGGATTGCGAATTGGCGTCCGGACAAAAAGTGGGATCAGGCCTTTATCGGTCGATACTTAACTGAACCAAAAGCCCATGTCTGGTTTGATCGGCCAGGCAGCGCGGCAAGCCGTCGTTTTGCGGATAATGCGAAACGCAACGGCGTGAAACTTCACCGCAAATCGCGTATCAGCTTTCGCAGGCAATCACTTTTCATCAATGGAGAAGCCATTGCAGTGCAAGGAAAACTGCCAGTGGCGCTTAAATCACTGGCCAACGATCGCGCGCTAAACGGCGCGGCCTGCAGCGATATTTGGTCCGCGTATGGCGAGATGCTGCAGGCATGGTTTGACGCTGGTTGGCTTCAAGCCAAAACCTGATTGTTCTAAATGCAGGGTTACAAGCGGCCGCAAAGTGGTTACACCTGCACGCTGCCGGCAGACTGACAATGACACCTCAGCAGCCATTTGCGGCTGCGTTACGGAGGTATATATGACTCAGCTCAATCCAAGCCGTCTTAATTCCAATGCTGGCTATTCTTCGCTTAGAACCGTTGCAACAGCCTCAGCTATTGCCATCAGTGTGCTCGTAGCTGCCTGCACACCACAGGATGATCAGGCTGCCGCTGGGAGCGGCGCAGTTGCGAGCGACTCAGCCAACAACACGGTGCGCAGCACGGCCGGTGAAGCAGTGGAACGCGCGCGCCAGGCAGGCTCCACCAGTACTGATGCTGCTGCAGGCGCGGCCGCTTCAGGGTCTAATGCCGCAGCGCAGTCGGCAGAAGAAACGTTGCGCAAAACAGAAGCTCAGGTGAAAGCGGCTGACGAAAAGGTTGATAAAGCGATGGAAGACGCAAAACGCAAGATTCCTGGCACAACCACTAACTAGTGCGCCAACCCGCGTGCAATCAGACGGTTAGCGCCGACCAGCGCAACCCTTTTTCCTGATCGGCGATCCGGATATCTGATGGATCAATTGCGTTAGCTGTGGTCAACGCGGCGACCGCGAGGTCGGGCGTATTGTTATCGGCAGACAGGTGGGCGGCAACCAAATGTTTGAGGCGGGATGAATCCAGCTTTGACAGAATGTCGCCTGCCGCCTCATTCGACAGGTGACCGAACGGCCCGCCGACTCGCCGCTTTAGTGAAGGCGGATACCGATCATTGCGGGCGAGCAGATCAGGGTCGTGATTACATTCAAGAATAAGTGCATCAAGCCCGGAATACGATTTATTAACATGCGCGGTGCCATGCCCAAGGTCAGTGAGCGCGCCCAGCTTATGACGCCCGTCGTCGAGTACAAACTGCACAGGTTCACGCGCATCGTGGGGTACGGGCACCGGCAAAACTGACATATCGCCCACCGTAACAGGCTGGTCAGGGTACACAAATTCAATTGTGACGGGCCGCGTAGCAGGCAGACGGGTGCCACGATGCGTGCCGTGCGTCAGATACACGGGTATCTGATGGCCCGCGCCAAGGCTATAAACACCTTTGAAGTGATCGCCATGCTCATGAGTCACAAATATGGCATCGAGCGACGCCGGCTCGACATCCAGCGCGTTAAGCCGCTGCGTGGCCTCTTTGGGGCCAAATCCGCAATCAATCAGAATTGTCGTCGTCGTTGCGCCATCGCTGCTTCTAACGAGCAGTCCATTTCCTTTGCTTCCGCTTCCCAGGCTTGCAAACTGCATCAGACCCCGCTGCGAGACTCTCGTATTGGTTTTTTGTTTGCCAGCGTGTTTTTGCCAGCGTTTTTTTGCCAACTCTAGCGCTTAAGCTGCTCTTCAATCAGACCCAGCATTCTGCCTGCTGTTGCCTGACTCTCAGGGCTAAATGATGTCGTATTTTCGGGCGGCTGCACAGAGACATCTGATGCAGTCGTCGCGCCATCCACAACAATTCTGTAAGACTCCAACTCAGCTTCAGGCTCTTTCGCCCCAAAAAAACGGGCTACCGCGCCCGGTCGTTCCTGTTCCGGGTTTTCTGGATCAATATACCGAACGTAGTAAGTCCCTTTTGAACGGTCGCGATCTTCGACGGTAAACCCTGTGCGGTCCAGAGCCAGACCTACCCGGCGCCAGGCTCTGTCGAATGTTTCAGGCACGCGCAATTTGGCGCCATCCGCCTCAGTCAGTTTCTGAACGCGAGTCGGGTCAGGCTGCAGCGGTTTTGGCTCACCCGGGTTAGTGGCGGCGGCCGCAGCCAACACAGGGTCAGGCTCACCACCCAGCCGAATCATCAGCCGCTTTAAAAACTCAGCTTCCAGTGACGGATCAGTTGGACGCGACTGCCAAATGGTTTGCTCTTCCCTATCATCAGCGAACACTTCTACCAGCCCGCGATGCGTCACAAAGATGTCTGTGCCCTCGCCATTGCGTTCGAGCCTTGTTCTGAATCGATCACGTTCGCCCGTTGAATAAAGGGTGTCAAAAATGCGACCGAGCGTATTACGCAGGAAGTCGTCAGGTACCTTGGCCCGATTCTCCGCCCAGTCGGTATCGAGAATGCCCAACTCCGGTTCTTCCGACGCAATGACGAAACCGTTTTCCTGCCAAAATTCGCGCATGAGCACCCAAACCTCTTCGGCGGGCAGGCTGGTGTTCAGCCAGGCCTCAGTCCCTTCGCGCTTAAAGCTCACGCCTTGTAGTTGAGGCAGCACAGCTGACTGCCCGTCTGACCCGGCGGTTCCCTGCTCTCGCTGGAATTCAGACAACGTCGCGCCACCGATAGGCGGAATATCAAAGCGGTCGCTCGACTCCGGCGTGATCAGGTTGGGCGGCACGTCTAAGGGTTCACGCGTCGTCGCAGCCTGGTAGTCGATATCGTTTGAACTGAATGAGCTACAGGCGCCGAGAATCGCCATAAAAGACAACAGGCCCGCAAGCCTGATACCCCTGGACGACAGGGGGGCGGAAGCGGAAGAAATCTTGTTAGTCACTTTGGTCAGCATTGAACGATGTTGGGAGCGGCAGTTCAGGACAGGACTCCGGCTGATTTCAATGCAGTCCGAACCGGCTCCTGGTAAGCCGCTGCAAGCGGCGTCATGGGCAGGCGAATGGCCGGCCCGATTCGCTTCATTTGCGCCAGCGCCCACTTCACGGGAATCGGGTTTGCCTCAACAAACAGGCTCATGTGTAGCGGCAATAACTGTTTGTTCAGAGCCTGCGCCTTCGGCCAGTCACCGGCAAGTGCCGCGCCGCACATTTGGCTCATCAGGCCCGGCGCCACATTGGCAGTCACTGAAATGACACCGTTTGAGCCCATCGCCATCAGCGCCAGGGCCGAATCGTCGTTTCCGCTGTAGACCGCGAAGCCCTCAGGCAGGCGCGAGATGAGGTCCATGCCACGCGGAATATCTCCGGTGGCGTCTTTCAGGCCGACAATATTGGGGATTTCTGACAGGCGCAGCGTCGTATCGCTGGACAGGTCTGCCACCGTGCGGCCGGGCACGTTGTACAAAATGACTGGCAGGTCTGTCGCCTCTGCGACCGCGCGAAAGTGCTGGTAAAGGCCGTCCTGAGTGGGCTTGTTGTAGTAGGGAACCACCTGCAGTGTGCCCCAGGCACCGTTGGCCTTGGAAGCCTGCGTCAACTCAATGGCCTCGGCCGTTGAGTTACCGCCCGCGCCAGCAATCACCGGCACCCGGCCCGCCGCATGCTCAACGGCAGCTTTCACGAGTTCAATGTGTTCCTGTGGATTAACGGTTGGTGACTCGCCCGTCGTGCCCACCGCGACGATCGCGGCGGTGCCTTGCTCAATATGCCAGTCGATCAGTTTGCGATAGCTCTCGAAGTCGAGTGAGCCGTCTTCATTCATGGGCGATACGATCGCCACTAGGCTTCCCTGAATCATGAGCTGGTTGTCCACAAAAGGTTTAGATGTTTTTATTTTAGCCGACCCGCCACGAAACACTTCTTCAGCGTATGGGATCAATACCGACAGGTGATTTCGACGCATCGGGACGCCATGCGCAGAGCCTTTCGACCACCGCTGGTTTGGGCGTTGTTGACACGCCCGACTCAAATCCCGCAATGATCAAGCCGCTGCGCTGGGCCAGTCTGATGAGCTCGCCCGGCGCAAGCAAAAAGTCCGGATTTGACGGTCGACCATACTGCTCATTGCCCAAACCAAACGTGGCGTAAATGAGCCTGCCACCCGGCGCCAACAAGCCCGGCAGGAGCGATAAGCGCTCCCGAAACAGATAATTGGTGACCACAATCGCATCAAACCGGCGTTGCGAGAACGGCCAAGGCGCAGCCTCTAGATCACAGACCAGCGTCTCAATCCGGCTGTTTTTGGCGGCAAGCGTCTTTAGCGCCTGGTCATTCTTGTCGACAGCCAGCACCTGATGACCGGCCTCGGCCGCCAGCAGGCTGTGTCTGCCCTGCCCGCAGGCCAGATCCAGGATTGTCGAACCGGCCTCTAAGCCCGCCAGCCAGCGAACAACCCAGGGCATAGCGTCAGCGATTGCGGGATGGGGGGCCGATGCCTGGGGTGGTTGCGGGTTCGAAACGCCCGAAAGTGATGATTTGTGTGCCATATCTGACCGAAGCTGCCCATTGACGCGATTTCTCCGGATAATAGGCGCAAATCAAAGCTTGCCCTCCCCCGAGTGACCGTATGAGCACGAACCGACAGCTCCAGCAACGTCTGTCCATCGGACTCTTTGTCCTGGTGCTGGCTGTGTTGCTGATTGCCGCGATTGGCTATCAGAATTGGACCTGGCCCCAAATGGCGGTTGTTGTCGCGCTCGGCGCAGCCTTATTGCTGTCACTCGTACTCATCAACCGCACCTCGCAGCTACGAGCTGCCCAGCAGCAACTTGTCACACTCGAAGCTGAGCAGTCCAAACATGAATCAGCTGAGCAACTGGCTGCGCTTGGCCTATGGGCCTTAAACCTGAAAGGGAATGAATTCCAGTGGAGCTCGGGCGCCTTTCGGGTGTTTAGCCGATCAAGAAGCCTGCAAGAGCCGACCTTCGCCGAGTTTATAGAGCTGGTTCACCCGGAGGATCAGCGTCGCTGGCGCGCCGTGCACTTGCGAGCGGTCAAAAGAAATCGCTCGGCCAAGATTGAATACCGCTATACCGCCCGCAATCAGCCTGAGCGGTGGCTGCGCAGCGTGGCGCAAGTGATCCGCGATGACGCCGGCAGACCACTGCGCATTGAAGGCACAGTGCAAGACATCTCTGGCATTCGAGCGATGCAGCGTCAGATCGCCGCTAGCGAAGCCAAGTTCCGCGATCTGACCAATATGAGTTCAGACTGGGTCTGGGAAACGGATACCGAACATCGCTTCTCGTACATCTCCGAGAGTGCCGACACAATGCTGGGCGCCTGGGTGCGCAACATGCTTGGCAAACGCCGCTGGGATCTAGTGAAATCAGACCCCTTGCCAACAGACTGGTCGTATTTGCGGGCCAAGCTCGACGCGCACCAGCCGTTCGAGAATTTTGAATACAGCCAGCTCGATCCCAAACACAATGCCGTGCACATGTCGATTAGCGGCAGGCCGATCTTTGACGATCAAAACCGATTTGCCGGCTACCGCGGCACCGGCACCAACATCACACACGAGAAGCAACAGAGACTACTGCTTCAAATTGACAGCGACATGGCCGCGATCATGCGCGAGCATGCCGATGCGCAAGGAATCGTCACCGCGATCATTGCGGCCGTCAGCAAGCGCATGGCCTGGCTCGGCGGCGTAAGGCTTAACCGACGAGACGCTCACTTTGAGGTAGCCGAGTACTGGGGGAGCACTGCTTTTTCGCGCATGGCGACTGACCTGCCAGCTCGATTTGAAATCGAAGCAGACACAGTTGAGTCGAGAGTGCTCGATACCGGTGAACCTCAATGGCTCGCTAGCGTCAAAGACGAACCTGCATTCACGAAGCGTTATCGAATTGAAGAACTCAATGCGCAATGCTCACTAATTGTCCCGGTTGTTGCAGAAGACGGTACCGTCACAGATTTGATCGTCTTTGCGGGCCCCATCGCCTATCGAGGCAGTGAGTTTCTTGGTCAGGTCGCTGCAGCACTGTCGCGCACGCTGTCGCTTTACCTGCAACGTACGGCGGCCGATGCCAGACTCCGGCACAACTCACTGCACGACGCCCTGACCGGTCTGGCGAACCGGTCGCACGTGAACGAGGTTCTCAGTGACTTGCTAGAAGCCGGCCGGCCAATCGCACTTCTGTATATCGACCTCGACCGATACAAGGTCGTGAACGATACGCTAGGACACGCCGCCGGTGACACCGCTCTGATGGAAGTGGCCAGGCGGCTGTCGCTCACTTTACCGGATGGCGATTTTGCTGGCCGCATGGGCGGCGATGAGTTTGTGGCGATCATTCACGACCCGCAAAGCAGAGAAGCGATTGCCAATATTGGCCGCCAGATATTACAAGTCATTGAGCAACCCTTAGTACTGGCTAACAGGGCCTACTTTCTTTCGGCATCCATTGGCATTGCATTGGCACCGCAAGACAGCACCGATGCGTCGATGCTTATCAAAGCTGCAGACTCGGCCATGTATCACGTCAAATCAGAGGGACGTAACGATCTGAGATTTTTTGCTGGAGATCTGCAAAGCCCCGCCCACTTGGAGCAACTGCAGTTAGCTGCCGAACTTCCCATCGCGATGAAACGCGGTGAGGTTGAGCTGTTTTATCAGCCCGTGCTTGACGTCCGTAACCGTCAGGTGCAGTGCGTGGAAGCTTTGCTGCGGTGGCGTCATCCACAACTCGGTTTGCTGCGCCCTGAACGCTTCATGCTCGCGGCAGAGCAAAACAACCTCATGCGTGAGATTGACTTCTGGGTTGTGAGGCGAGCGATTAAAGACCGCATTCGACTCGGCTTGGACAAATATGAGTCAATGGCTGTGAGCGTTAATGTATCGGTACGCCAGCTAGCAGAGCCAGACTTTCTGGAGAGTCTTTACAGTCAGATGCGCGAGCAGGATTTTCCTGCTGAGTTGCTTCGGCTGGAACTGACCGAGTCATCATTCATCGATAACCCTGAGCGCACTGTCGAGCTAATTAGTCAGCTCCGCCGGCTGGGCGCCAAGATCATCATTGATAACTTTGGCACCGGTTACTCATCCCTGTCACACATCAAAACCTTACCCGTTGACGGCCTGAAAATTGACAGCGCGTTTGTTCGCAACCTGCCTGACGACCGAGGCAATGCGGCCATTGTGCAGGCCGTTACAACCCTGGCCGGCAAACTGGGCATGCAGGCCATGGCGGAGGGCGTAGAGACCGCCGCAGAGATGCGAGGCCTTAGGGAACTGGACTGCGAGATCATGCAGGGCGAGTTAATCTCGCCTCCCATCCCGCTGTCAGATCTAGAGAGCTTTCTAGACTCACTGCCAGGCGTTCGCAAAATGCATGTGGTGGGGGGCGGCGGCTCCGCCTAGCGCAGATTCGCGTCCTTATTGTCGCGGGACTCACAAGCCATACGTGGGCTCACTGCTTACGTTCGGGCAGCGCCTGAAAACCCGATACGAGAAAGCCGACAAGGTTATCGAAAGGTTCGGACAGCAGTCTCTGCTCACCAGGCTTGTGGCTCAATCGCTTTGCCCGGCCGGTGTCGGCGCACAGCGCCAACATTGAAGCAACCATAAACGTAAAGCCGTCTATGACGGCTGGCTCGCTGACACCCGGTAGGGTGCGCTTGAACTCCAACAAGTATTCACGGGCCATTGCATCATAGTGACGTGCGATGACTTCTGTTCCCAGTGTTGAATTAGCAAGTCGCCCCATTAGGGCAGCATAGTGACGCCAACCCGCATCGCCATGACTGGCTGATTCATAGAATGGCTGGACATAGGCGCTCACCAGGCGATCAAGAGCGATAGGTTGATCTCCAAATTCGGCGCGCATCTCAGCTAGCGCACGCTCTCGCCACTCCGTCATAACAACCGCACGCCGACTGACCACGGTGTCGAAGAGTTCTTCTTTCGTGGGATAGTGGTAGCCGATTGCGGCAGTCTGCAAGTTGGCTGCGCGTGCCACGTCTCGAAGCGACGTGCCGTTATAGCCATTGTTCGCAAACAGTGTCTCGGCAACGTTCAGGATGTTCTCGCGCGTTTTGTTTGGGTGGCGGCCGCTTGGACGCCCTGCCTTGCGGGGCGCTTGTTCCTTACGCGCCGGCAGTGGCGGATGCTCTTCCAGCCCTTGCTGCTTGGATCTTCTCGGCATATTGTTCGAGTGTGGGATCAGATCGCAACACTATCACGCCCCTTCAAAGCCAGCATCGCGCGAGCTTCATCAGGCGTCGCAATGCTCAAACCCAGCCCCTCAATGATTGCCCGAACCGTTCGCACCTGCTCCGCATTGCTCCTGGCAATGCGACCGGGCCCAGCCCACAGAGAGTCTTCGAGGCCTACTCTCACGTGCCCACCCATAGCGGCCGACATTGCAGCAATCGGCATTTGGGCTTTGCCTGCTCCAAGAACCGACCACTCATAGCTATCGCCGAATAGCCGGTTAGCTGTGCGACGCATGTGAGACACATCGTCGCCGTGCGCACCAATACCCCCGAGCAAGCCAAAGACTGTTTGAATAAAAAACGGTGGCTTGACAAGACCCCGGTCAGCAAAGTGGGCCAGGTTATACAAGTGTGAGGTGTCGTAGCACTCAAACTCAAAACGAGTCTCGTTCTCAGAGCAGGTATTCAGGACCATTTCAATGTCGGCAAAGGTGTTCTTGAACACCAGATCGTGTGTCGCCTCCAGATGCGCCTTCTCCCAATCGAAATTAAAAGTCTTGAATCGATTGAGCATCGGGAATAGACCAAGATTCATAGACCCCATGTTGAGCGATGCGACTTCCGGTTGGAAGGTTGCTGCCGGCTGTACCCGCTCACTCGCGAGCATGTAGGGACTACCACCGGTGGTCAGGTTAATGATGGCCGCAGTTCTCTCATGGATCTGCGGTAAAAACCGACCAAACGCCTCGACGCTTTGGTCAGGTTGGCCGTTAGCCGGATTGCGCGCATGCAGATGCAGGATCGCAGCACCGGCCTCACCTGCCGCAACGGCTTCGTCAATGATCTGCTCGGGTGTAACCGGCAGATGAGGCGACATGGATGGCGTATGAATTGCCCCAGTCAATGCACAAGTAATAATGACTTTCCGTGGTTCTCCCATGGCTACGTCAATGACCAGAGTCGCGGATCAAAGCACGTAGGGTTGAGGGTCGGACGGGAATTTGCTCAATCTTGATGCCGTAATCTTGAAGCGCATCATCAATCGCGCTCGACAGCGCTGAGGGTGCGCCAAGCCGGCCGCCCTCGCCGCCACCCTTGACTCCGTACTCTGTATAAGGGGAAGGCGTTTCAACGTGCCCAATTTTCAAGTTTGCCGGCATCTCCCACGCCGAGGGCATGGCGAACTCAGCAAAGTTCGGATTCACAAACTGCCCACTTTCGTCATAGATAAATTGCTCGCTGAGGGTTGAGCCAATGCCATTGGCAGTGCCGCCGAGCACCTGCCCGCCCAACGTCTTGGGATTGACGATCGTCCCGTTGTCATGGACCGCAGCGTAGTCAAGAATCGACACCTTTCCTGTGCCGGGGTCAACCTCGACAACAGCGATATGACAAATATGACCCACCATCGGGTAAAACACGCCCAGATGTTCTCGCTCTGGGTGCGGCATCGTCGAAATCGGGTGATCATAAACGGCCGTCGTTTCCAGGCCGCTATCAAACTCAGGCTCATCCGGGAAGTTCAGGCGAAAGAAGTTGGCCTGCATCGCAATGTCTGCGATGCTGACTTGCCGATCAGTTCCCTCCACCGCGACAGCACCGTCTCGAAGTTCGAGATCCTGCTCATCGGCCTCAAGCATGTGGCCGGCCAGTCGTTTGAGTTTCGTTTTGATTTTATGGCTCGCACTCACGCAGGCACCTGTGACCATGGCCGTAAACCGACTGCCCTGCGGGCCCACACCGTTAAAACCGGAGTGCGTGTCAGAGTAACCCACCACAATGTCAGACGGATCAACAGTGAATTGCTCGGCCAGCACCTGCGTGACGATTGTTTCAGGACTATTGCCAACAAAGATGGAATTGAGCGTGACGTAGATCTTGCCAACCGGGTCAATCCGCAGCGACACGCCTTCAGGCGTGCTGGTCAACGTGAAGCCAGGCGTTTCAACATTATTGAGCGACCACCACTCGGTGGGCCCATACACACTGCGTTCCTGACATGTCGCAATGCCCACGCCAACGCAACGACCTTCACGCCTTAGATCTGCCGCCTTCTTACGCCAGTCGTCATATCCGATCAGATCAACAGCCTGCTTCAATACTTCCTGAAAATTGCCGCTGTCATAAATATTGCCCGTGGGAATCATGTAGGGAAACTGATCGGGTTGAATCATGTTTTTGACACGTAACTCAAGCGGATCGACATCCATTTCGGTTGCTGCGGCATCCACCATGCGCTCAAGTATCCAATTGGTCACTTCAGAACCAAAACCTCGATACGGTCCTTGCTGGCACTTGTTGGTTAGCACGGCGACTACCCGCATACCAAAGGAGCCAATCTGGTAGGGGCCGGTGACCTGGGCCATGGCATTACCGTGTGTGCCAACCCCAAATTGTAGGAACGCACCGTAGTCATCAAGAACATCAAACCGCAGCGACAGCATCTTGCCGTCGTTCGTTAACGCCAGTTCGGCATCATAGAGCCGGTCGCTGCCATGAGAATCTGAATTGGTGAAGTGCTCCAGGCGGTCTTCGATATATTTGACTGGGCGCCCGGACAGACGCGACAGGCCGGAAGTGAGAATCACTATTTTGTGGATAAACACCTTGGACCCAAAACTGCCGCCAGTGGTAATCGGCAACATCTTGAGCGCAGTGGGAGAGATGCGCAACGAACCGGCGATCACAAACGGGATGAAGTTTGAGAAATTGGTATTGCAGTGGACTGAATAACCGCCTGACACAATGTCGAACTCGCTGATGCAGCCAGCCGTTTCCAGAGCCTGCGCACTCGACCGGTACCAGCGCAGGCGTCGCTTCACAATACGATCAGCGCGCGCAAAATCTTCGTCCACAGGACCGAACTTAAATGATTCATCAAGTGCGCGATTGCTAGTGCGATCGTCGGGATGAATCACCGCATCACCGCTCGCGTCGGCGGACGCTTCAATATCAACATTGGCTGGTAGCACGTCATAGACCACTTCAACAAGGTCGGCGGCATCTTCGGCAACATAGCGATCCACGGCGACAACCGCTGCCACCACCTCGCCAACGTGGCGCGCCCGATCAATCGCCATGGCTCGTTGGGTAACAGGCGGGCTCGCAAAACTCGGACACGGGTCGACCACAGTGGCGAGGTCTTCACCGGTATAAACACCGATAACGCCCGGCAGGGCCTTCGCCTTGCTTACATCGATGCTGACAATGCGAGCGTGTGCGTGAGGGCTACGCACCGTTGCTGCATGAGCCATGTTGGGCACAACGTGGTCGTCAATGTACTTTCCCTTACCCAGCAGGAAGCGGCGATCTTCTACCCGTTTCATGCTCTGGCCAATCCATTTGCGTTGCTGACCCGGTAGCTCGCGTTGCCGGCTTGGCGGCAGAACGTTACTGTCTAGATGTGATGCCACGATGTTCTCCTCTACGCACAGCCTTCAGCCTGCGCCTCGTTATTGACGTCTAAGCGATTTCTAAGCAGCGTGTCGGCAAGCTCAATCGGCTTGGCTTTGCGCCGGAGCCGCTTGCCGCATCTTCTCGGCAGCTGAACGAATTGCATTGATGATGTAGGTATAGCCGGTGCAGCGACACAGATTGCCGGCAATTGCTTCTCGGATCTCGTCGTCTGTAGGCTGCGGGTTGTTACTCAGCAATTCATGTGCTGCCATCATCATCCCGGGCGTACAGAAACCGCATTGCAGGCCATGCTCTTCCCAGAAAGCTTCTTGCAACGGGCTGAGCTTTTCACCATCGGCAAGCCCTTCCACTGTCGTCAGTTCACAGCCGTCAGCCTGCACCGCAAATGTCAGGCATGACCGAACGGCCTTGCCATCCATCATCACCGTACAGGCACCGCAGACGCCATGCTCGCAGCCGACGTGCGTACCAGGCAGGCCCATCTCGTGCCGCAGACAGTCACTCAGTAAGAGCCGCGGCGGCAACTCGGCCTCATGCTTGTGCCCGTTAATCACTATGCTGATTGAATGCTTATTCATCATGCCTCCTAGCTTTGGGCCGCTTGAGCCAGTGCCCTTGGCACAAGCGTTTGAATGAGATCCTGCCGATACTGTGCAGATACTGCGGCATCTCCGTAGGGCTGTACCGCATCTTTCGCGAGATCGCCCGCCCGCTTAAACAATGCGTCATTGGCTGTTTGTCCAATCAGCGCTGCTTCAACATCTGTCAGCCGTACCGGGCGATCACCCACGCCACCGCAGGTAATGGTTACCTCCTCGATTTTGTCTGCACGCAGCGTCATGAGCGCAGCCGCCAAGGCCCACGCAAAGTCACCCTTACGCATGCTGGTTTCGCTAAAGCCTGCCTTTTGGCCTGCGGGGGCAAAGGGCACACGCACTTCGATTAGCATTTCGTCAGGGCGTGCGTCAGTGGAGAAGATGCCGGTAAAAAAGTCATCCGCCGCCACCCGGCGCTCACCGGACCTACTGCGCAGCACCATGGTCGCACCGACAGCGAGCGCGACTGCGGGCATCTCGCTGGCCGGGTCGGCATGGCACAGATTGCCGCAAAGCGTGCCACGATTACGCACCGCCGAATGAGCCACCCACTCATAGCTCATATGCATAAGTGGGCATGCCTCAGCCACCAATGCAGATGACTTCACGTCGGCATGTCGCGCCAATGCACCGATTGCGATTTCGTTTCCGCCGGGGCCGCTTTCGCTGCGGATATAGTCCAGTTCGGGCAGACGGTTGATATCGATGAGGCGACTCGGACGTGCCAAGCGGAAATTCATCATGCTCACCAAACTCTGACCACCGGCAATTATCTTGGTGCCATCATCATCTTGCGCAAGTAGATCTAGCGCGGCAACCACTGACTCGGGGCGTTCATATTCAAAAGCTGCGGGTTTCATGCCTCTCCTCTTGACTTATTGCCTGATACAGGTCGCTAAGACTTGACCCTCACAGGTATTCTCCTTTGCGCTGCCTGCTCATCGGCAGACTTGCGTCCTATGCTCCAAAGCGACTCTCAGGCAGGCCTCTAATGCCTAGACCGGTGATTCGAAACACGCTGCCAGCACCAAACTGCGGCCGTGTTTGCACAGCGAACTCGTCATGCGCAGCTGGATGAGCAACGCGCGCCATAGACGTCACATAAATTTCATCGAGCTTCTCGCCACCAAAAATAACGCTCGTAATGTTGCGCACCGGCATGCCAATCTTGCGATCTACGGTGCCATCGGGCGCATAGCGAATGAGATCACCTGAAATGACCTGAGCGTTCCACACATAGCCTTCTTCATCGACGGTTGAACCGTCCGCAAATCCGGTATCGTCGGCGGTTGATGCAAAGACGCGTCTGTTACTCAATGCACCGGACTCGATGTCAAAGTCGTATGCCCAGATTTCCTGCTGAAAGGTATCGGCGAAGTAGAAAATCTGATCGTCCGGGCTCCAGCAAGGGCCGTTGGAGCAGATGATGCCCGTATCAACTTTATGCACGCTAAGGTCAGTGTCCAACCGCCAGAGACTGCATAGTGGCAGCTCTTCCTGATCGTCCATGCCGCCAGCAAAAAAGCGCCCTCTCCGGTCGCACTTGCCGTCATTCAGGCGTGCTCGACTTGTATCGTCGTCAATCGTTGCGACGCATTCCAATTTGCCGGAAGGGAAGTCATAAAAGTAGAAACCGTCGTTCAGAGCCAGCACTGCGCCGCCGTCCTGGCGCAGCGCCATGGCGCCCACGTCACGGTCTATTGACCAACTAGAGGTCTTACCTGTTCGCGGATCAAAACGCCAGATTGCCGGCTTATTAACGCGCCGGCCTGTGCTGTCGACCCAATAAAGACAGGCCTGCTTTACATCCCAGACCGGGCCCTCGCCAAGGTGGTTTTCACCGCTGACCACGCACTCAATTGAATAATTCATCGCATCTCGGACCGCCCATTTGGGCGTGGTTCGATGGAATTGTCTCCCATTTGGATTATTAATTGTACGCCTGATTAATTAATATACAAGCGTTTTTTAGTGAACCGATATCATGAATCCCTGATCGCAAATCCGGAGAAAGATGATGGCCAATAAGCTCGTCAAACCCGTAAACCCTGAGTCAATGTACAACTCAGTGGAATTTGGCTTCTCTCATGCAACAGAAACCCAGGGCTCGCGTTTGCTTCACCTCGCCGGTCAGGTCGCCTGGGACAAACAATGCAACCTCGTTGGCGAAGGTGATCTAGCAGCACAGTGCGCGCAGGTGTTTTCTAACTTAACCGAGGTCCTCACAAGCCAGGGGGTTACGCCAGCGAATATCGCCCGGCTACGAACTTATGTTGTTGACTATTCGCCAGATAAACTCGCCATCCTGGGTCCAGCCATCCAGGCTTTCTATGGTGATGTCACCCCGGCTGCCAATACCCTCTTGGGCGTACAGTCGTTAGCCATGCCAGGCTTTCTGATCGAAGTCGAGGCGACCGCAGTCCTTGACTGAGCGGCGATTTGACCAGCGGTTTGTCTAAATTCACCAGAGATTGCCATGAGTGACGATCCTCACGCGCCCGTATCAACCGGCTCAACGAACACAGCGCTGATCACAGGCGCCCAACAGGGTATCGGGCGGGCTGCTGCAGTGGCTTTAGCGAAGGCTGGCTTCAAAGTCCTGATCAACTATCACGATGACGCGACTGCCGCCGCCGCAGTCTTGGACGAAGTGCAGTCGCTCGGGGCTTCGGGGCATTTAATTCAGGCGGATCTGTCTGATACAGCGCAGATTGACACCCTGTTTCAGGAGGCGGACAAGCTTGGCCCTGTCTCAGTGCTCGTGAATAACGCGGCAGTTTTCCCAAGGATAGATTTTCTGTCGATGGACCCATCGCTCTGGGCTCACACACTGGCGGTCAATCTCACCGCACCGATGCTCTGCACCCAACATGCCGCCAAGCGAATGATTGTGGCCGGTGTGAGTGGCAGCATCATCAACATAACCTCGGGCGCCGCGTTCAATTCTTCGCCACGTGCCAGCCACTATGTCACCAGCAAAGCCGGTCTCGTTGGCCTGACCAAATCAACGGCTTTGGAGTTGGCACCTCACAACATTCGGGTGAATGCCGTTGCGCCAGGCTTGACCGATACTGCCCAGCCACGCATCGCGATGACGGATGAAGAACTATTTGCTGCCGGCACTCAGATCCCGATGGGCAGGCTAGGCACGCCCGCAGACATTGCTGAGGTCATCGCGTTTCTAGCATCGGAGGGCGCGCGTTATGTGACCGGCCAGACCTGGCATGTCAACGGCGGACGCTACCTCGCTTAGTTGGTGTTCGCGCGTCCTATCCGCTCGTATTACTGCTTGGTGATCGTCAGGTCTAGATTGTCTACCGCGTGCCTAATTGAAAACGGTCCGCTGCCATTGGTAGTTTGACCACCTGCAATGACGTTTGAGACAACGAATCCGAATTTTATTGGTGCGCCCGACTCGCTGAAATCTGGGCTGGTAGCACTAGGGGTTCCGAAGGTTTCGAAGTCCTGCTGAGCAAGGTTATTGATAGCGGCTGTTGTCCAGTTACCTGAAAAGTTAATGCTTCTGACTGAGAAGTAGAGCGTATCGTTTTGCTCGACCGCCAGGTTCCATGAACTACTGCCCGTCGATAGCTCTTGCACATCTACGCGGACTGAAACGGTGGCGAGCGCGCCCTCGATAGAGGGCGAATAGGTGTAGTTTTCCTTGATGGCCCCGACAGCCAATAGATCACCGCCGAACAAGGTCATATCCATTGAAATATGAGAGCCCGGATTACCGCCCGTAGCCGTCGTGACTGCCTGACCGGAAGAGGTCAACGGTCCCTGGCCCGCAATGTTGGAGTCATCGAAGACAAGGACGATTTCCCTGACACTTGTCAGCTCTTGATCCAGCAAGGCAATCGTCTTATTGCTGTTGCGAGGACTGTTTGGTTCGCCGATCTCATTCTCGCTCCTGCTGATTGCAGAATTCAGCTGAGCATCTAGTTCCGCTTCGGCATAGCTTTCTTGGCCCGCAGGAGCAACTGGATCACCATTCTTTTGGCGTTCATCGATCTTGCCATCGGTGAGATCTCTGGCGAGGCTCTCCGATATGGACAAAGCGGGTTGACTGAGCGTTGAGTTAAAGCTTGCTGCCGCATCTGCCAGCGATGCCAGCACAACTGCATAGGTACCTGCTGGCGTATCGTCTGCTGAGCCCTGCCCTGATGAAGGGCCGATAATTATGGGCAGTTGTAGTACATCATTTATGGCGTACTCAGCAGGCAGACGAGCATTTATCTCTTTGCTCACCAACTCATTGGCCGCCCTGATTTGCTCAGCGATGCTGACACCGCCAGCACCCGGATTAGTGTCCAAATAGACCGCAGCAGCATTCGTCAATGGTGTGACGCCAATGTTGCGATTTGCTCGGTCGGTACGGGCCTTGAGGATAAGGCCGGGGCCGAAGTCCACAAATGCTTTCTTGGCCTCATCGTAATACTGAGCGCCAGCGCGCCCCCTGATTTCAACGAGCAAACCACCTTGATAGGACTTGCCCGGCTTGATGGTGAACAGCCCGCTATCGCTGTTGACGACCGTGCGTCCCAGTTCGTCACCGTTCTCGAGGAAAACGACCGCTTCTACGCCTCGAAACTGCCCTAAGGATCCGCCTGCACCTATGCCGCCATCACCATCGCCACCGTCTCCGACGCCACCATCGCCACCCTGACCTTCTTTATCGAAATTAAGGCTGCCGGCGTATCCGTCAAAAACACCTGTTGCTTGGGCATCTGGATTCTCGACTCGCGGGGTGTTGTTGTTGTCGTTGTTGCTGCTGTCGTTACCCGTCGTGTTGCTTCCCCCACCGCCGCCACAGGCTGACAGTGCTAGGCACAGGAGCGCGGCAGCGCCAGCTGTTAACGAAAACCTCATTGGATTGTCCCCGTAGTAGATGTTCGCGCGATCTGCACTGGTCGAATTCGGTTTCGACTCTTAGCGCGTTTCAGCCCGATAGTAGCTCGATCGAAACCAATTTCCAATCAGCATCGTCAGCCTGTAAAGCAAGCCAACAAGCGGCCCAAGCAGAAGTTTGAGTGACCACCCCAACCCGGTGGTCGCTCTCTTGCTTTCCTCAGCCACCACGGGAGACATGGTCATCCGATCTGTTCAGTCGTAGTCAAGCCCGACCGCTTCGCGCACTTCTCGCATGGTTTCAAGCGCCATCTTTCTTGCCCGTTCACAGCCATCGGCAACAATGTTGCGAACGAGTGACGGGTCGTCAAGATACGGCTGGGCGC
This sequence comes from Burkholderiaceae bacterium, assembly GCA_045106815.1. Taxonomy (GTDB): domain Bacteria; phylum Pseudomonadota; class Gammaproteobacteria; order Burkholderiales; family Burkholderiaceae_E; genus JAUIAI01. The sequence continues at coordinate 24,908 of JBGCFG010000039.1, forward strand.
GCTCGCGAAAGGCTTCCTGCTCTTTCAAGACTGCCTGAATAACCGGTTGCTTGCATTCAATGCAGCCAATACCAGCGGTTGTACACCCTTGCTGCACCCATTCTCGGGTTTCGTCATTTGAGTACACCTGATGCAACTGCCAGACCGGGCACTTGGCCGGGTCGCCCGGATCGGTGCGCCGTACGCGGGCCGGGTCGGTGGGCATCGTGCGAATTTTTTTGTCGACCGATTCAGGCTCTTCACGCATCGCGATGAAGTTGTTGTAGCTCTTGGACATTTTGAGCCCATCGGTGCCGGGCATACGAGATGCCTCGGTCAGCAAGGCCTGAGGCTCACTGAGAATAATGCGGCGCGCGCCCTCAAGAAAACCGAACAAACGCTCTCGATCTCCCTGGCTAAGATTCTGCGCTTGCTCAACAATCTCACGCCCCCGTTCAAGCGCCTGATCATCGCCCTGCTCCTGGAAGGCTGTGCGCATCTCCTGGTACAGACGCGCTCTTTTCGAGCCCAGTTTACGAATGGCATCTCGCGCCTTTTCCTCAAAGCCGGCTTCCCGACCGAACAAATGATTGAAACGGCGCGCGACTTCCCGCGTCAACTCAATATGCGGCACCTGGTCTTCACCGACCGGCACATGAGACGCGCGGTACATCAGAATGTCTGCGGCCTGCAGTAGCGGGTAGCCGAGAAAACCATAGGTTGAGAGATCTTTATCGGCGAGCTTTTCCTGTTGATCTTTGTAGGTTGGCACCCGCTCAAGCCAGCCCATGGGGGTGACCATAGAGAGCAACACCATCAACTCTGCATGCTCAGGCACCCGCGACTGAATAAAGAGCGTTGACTCTTCCGGATCAATACCGCCAGCGAGCCAGTCAATCACCATCTCCCAGATGTTCTTTTCGATTGTCTCGCTAGACTCGTAGTGCGTTGTCAGCGCATGCCAGTCAGCTACAAAGAACAGGCATGGGTGCTCACTCTGTAGTCGCACCCAGTTCTTGAGTGCGCCGTGATAGTGACCCAGATGTAATGCGCCGGTAGGACGCATGCCTGAAACAATGCGCTCAGGAAACATAGTATTGATTACCTTTCAAAGCCGAGGATGGTCAGAATAATTTCCCTGGCAGTATTGACCAGGGGCAGAAGGATGTCGCCCAGCACTCCAGTGGCAAGCAACAACAGCAAAATGACGAGACCATAGGGCTCGAGGCGCGCAACGGGCTGCGCAAGATTTGGTGGCAGCACGCTAACCAGAATTCGACCACCATCAAGCGGTGGCACCGGCATCAAGTTCAGCACTGCGAGCACCAGATTGACCGAGATACCTGCCAGCGTCATACGAATGAAAAACTCATTCCCAACGCCGGTCAGCACCATCATCTTGAGACTGACCGCCCACGCAAACGCCATGATGATATTGGCAAGCGGGCCGGCAACCGCCACCAGCCCCATGTCGCGTTTTGGTTTGCCAAGTTTGTAGGTATCAACCGGCACGGGCTTGGCCCAGCCAAACAGCATGGCGCCGCCCACCGCTTTGCTGGCAAGCAAAATCAGACCAGGCACCAGTATCGTGCCCACGGGGTCTATGTGCTTGATGGGATTGGCCGTGACTCGGCCGAGCAGTTTGGCGGTAGGGTCGCCGAGCCTGTAGGCGACGAAGCCATGCGCAGCCTCGTGCAGCGTGATCGCAAATATGACGGGGATTGCATAGACAGCGATAAGCTGCATGACGGAAAGTTCCATCAGGCCGATTGTAGCAAGGCTGGCCGCCCCCTGCCCTGCCTCAGTTCAACATGCCTTCTATCGGGCCGCAGCCTATGCGCTCAACGATCGGGGTTTGCCCGGTGGCGTCAATGACCGTGGTTGGCTCAAACCCCTGCCCGCCCGCGTCCAGCACAGCATCGAGGCGTTTACCGATGCGCTCCATGATGTCGTCCGCTTCGTGAAGCGGGTCTTCTTCTTCGGGCAGGATGAGGCTACTCACCAGCAGCGGCTGCCCAAGCGCTTCGAGCACACCTTGCGCCACGGGCGACTGCGGCACGCGCAAACCGATGGTTTTGCGCGAGGGATGCCAAAGCCGGCGCGGCGTCTCTTTGGTGGCAGACAACACGAACGTGTAAGGACCGGGCGTCCACTCTTTCAAAAACCGGTACTGCCGATTATCGACCTGCGCATAGACCGATAACTGCGTGAGGTCGCGGCACATCAGTGTGAGCAAGTGCTTGTTGTTGATCGCCCTGATCTGGCGCAAGCGCTCAACCGCGCTTTTCTCAGTTGCACACGCGGCCAGAACGTAACAGGCATCGGTAGGCATTGCAATCAGTCCGCCGCCTTCCAATATCTGCGCTGCCTGCCACATCAACCGTGGCTGCGGATCGACCGGGTGCAACTCAAACAGAATGGTCATACCAGGGCCTCCGACAAAGAACGTAGCTCGTCCCAGTCGTGCCAAAGCGGCACCACGCTGTCGGGTAGCGGCGGTAGTTCTCCCAGATCGACCCGACTCTCTTTCGGTCCATGGAAATCTGAACCACGCGATGCACGGAAACCGTATTCGATCGCCAGACGCGCAAAGCGGTGATATTGCTGACGCGTATGGCTGCCGGTAATGACTTCGAGCGCCTCGCCGCCCGCCTCGCGAAATTCTTCGAGCAAGGCCCATAGCGAGACATCACTTAGCCGGTAACGTCCTGGATGAGCAATCACCGCGCTCCCGCCTGCGCCTTGAATCCATCCCACTGCGTCAGACAGCTTGGCCCATTCATGTTCGACGTAGCCAGGCTTACCAGGTGTCAGGTACTTCTGAAACACATCACGAACATGATCACAGTGACCTTGCTCGACCAGAAAGCGGGCAAAGTGAGTACGGGAAATGAGGCTGGGATTGCCCACATATTGCAGTGCGCCTTCGTAAGCGCCACTAACACCTGCGGCCGCCAATGAATCGCTCATGGCACGAGCCCGTGCGTCACGACCATCACGAATCGCTGCGAGACCAGCCTTGAGTGCAGCGTTTTCAGGGTCTACTCTCAGGCCAACAATATGCAAGGTGGTGTGCGCCCAGGAAACTGAAATTTCAACACCCGGTAAGAACACCATGCCTAATTCATCCGCACGGACTTTGGCCGCCGCTACTCCTGCAATCTCATCATGGTCTGTCAGAGCCAGTGCCTGCACACCATTGTCATGCGCCCGCTGGACCAGACTGGCCGGATCCAAAATACCATCGGAATAAAGCGAATGGCAATGCAGATCGACATTAAGCCGCCACGGGTCTTCATGCTCGGTAATATGACCCAGGCGCAATTGGCGAGCGGTATCAGACATTGCCAGCCTCGATGAACCCCTGCACAAGCTGAGCCAGTGCGTCTGGCTGATCATGATGAAGCATGTGCCCGGTCTGCGCGAGCACGCGGTGAGTGAGCTGCTGAACTCGAGCAACGCGGGCTTTGTATTCTTCAGTCTCAGTAAACCCGTGCCAGCTATTTTTGTGCTCGGAATCAACCCAGAGCACAGGCGCTGTAATTGCCTCCCAGAAGGCGTCGATCTCATCGGCACGATACAGATAAGGATTGACCTGCTTGTGGCGAGGATCGGCGAGCAGCCTGCGTTTGCCATTGGCCGTTTGCTCAGACCATTGCGCGGCAAGCCAGAGTGCCCGGTCGGCGCGAAGCCTCGGGTTGTTTTTGCTCAGCCGCTGCGCCACAGCCTCAATGCTGTCGTACTCGAAAAGGCGCTGGCCTTCCGGCAATTCATCAAGCCACTTTGCCATGCGGCCCGGCGCGCGCGCAGGCCTGGTTGGCGGCATGCCCGCTCCTTCCAGGTTGATCAAAGTGCGAATACGCGAAGGCCGCGCGCCGGCATACATCATGGAAACATTGCCACCCATGCTATGCCCGAGCAGGTTGATCGGCTCATCAGGCAATAGCTGGTTGACCAGCCCATCAAGGTCACCGAGGTAGTCGTAGAACCAATAGCTGTCACCAGGGGTTTTGGCCGACCGCCCAAAGCCACGCCAGTCCGGCGCAAACACTCGCCAATCAGCAGGCAGGTGGTCCACCAGAAACTGGAAACTTGCGCCAAGATCCATCCAACCGTGAACCGCTAGCAGGGTATGGCGCGCGGGCGTGGTGTCCGCTAGTGGCTCCCAACACCAGACGTTGAGATCAAGGCCGCGAACAGACACGGTCATCGACCGCGCTGCACGCTGCGGCTGATAGGCGCTGACTTGAGCGAATGATTCAGTCATGGCCTTGCTGCAACCAAGCGAGTTCAGCTTGCGAGAAACCCGCCGCCAGACGAGCATCGTGGTTGATGGGGCCTTTTGGCAAAGGCGCATCGAACGACTTAATGAGCTCGCGAAACCGCTGCTCTGGGTCGAACCCGGATTGCAAACAGAGGCGCGAAAACCAGTCGTTGCCAATGGCAACATGCCGCACTTCTTCGTCAAGAATGACCTGGAGCACGGCGACTGCACCATCATGACCAGCCGAGCGCAGTTTGCGCTGAATAACGGGCGTCGCATCAAGACCGCGCGCCTCAAGGACACGGGGTACGAGCGCCATCCGGGCAACCAGATCGTCAGCGGTGCGTCTGGCCATCATCCATAGGCCATCGTGCGCGGTGAAGTCGCCATACTGGGTATCAAGCGTTTGCAATTCATGCACGAGCATCTGAAAGTGCCGCGCCTCGTCCTGTGCGACTGACACCCAATCAGCAACAAACGAGGCTGGCATTGCATTGAATCGCCAAACGGCATCCAGCGCCAGGTTGATAGCATTGAATTCAATATGCGCAATTGAGTGTAGTAAGGCCGCAAGGCCCGCCGGACTACCGGCTGAGCGCCGCGGCACTTTGTGAGCAAGAACAAGTTCGGGCCGCTGCGGCCGCCCGGGCTTTAACGGGGCATCAGCTATTGCAGTCATATCACATGCGGCGGGAGCCTCTGGAGTCGTGACATCAGCAAGCACATTGCCCTGCAGTGCACTTAGCGCGTCGCCCAGGCGCCCAACAGCCTCGCACTTGAGCGATGGGTTTGGCTCGGACCAAGCGATTTGCGCCAGCGATCGCAACTGATCGACTTGTTGGTTGACTTGGCAAGCGGAATAACGCGCGGCCTGGCCCGCAGAATCATGCAGATCAGAACGCGAGCGCGGTAGGGCTGAATTCATTGGCTAAGCTGAATCTCGTAAACTGTGGGCCCAGTACTTACTCTGTGTGAGCCAAGATGCCAGTTTACGCGTTGCAGGAAAAACGACCCGAAATACACGACTCCGCCTGGATTGCTGATACGGCAACCGTCATTGGAGAAGTCACCCTGGGTGAGCAAGCCAGCGTTTGGTTTGGGGTGACAATTCGCGCAGACAATGCGCCTATTCACATTGGCAACCGAAGCAATATTCAGGAGAACAGCGTGCTGCACGTTGACCCTGGCTTTACGCTCACCGTGGGCGATGATGTCACCGTGGGTCATCAGGCGATGCTGCATGGTTGCACAGTCGGTAACGGCTCGCTCATCGGCATTCAGTCGGTTGTAATGAATGGCGCGGTGATCGGTAAAAACTGCCTGGTGGGCGCCGGTGCGCTCGTGACGGAAGGCAAGTCTTTTCCTGATGGCTCTCTAATTGTTGGTGCGCCAGCAAAGGTCGTGAGACCGCTCACAGAAGATGAGATTAAGCGCCTCAGTGGCAGCTCTGGCAACTACGTGGAAAGGGCAGCACTTTTTGCGAAAGAACTCAAGCCGGTTTGATCGGTATGAGCAATCAGCTACTACGCTTTCAAGTTGCCGGCACGCCCGTGCGCGGTGAATGGATTGAGTTAGACACAGCGTGGCAGGAGGTGGTCAACCGGCATGACCTGGATGACTCAAGCCTGAGCCTGCTCGGGCAACTAACCGGCGCTTCTTTGCTCCTTGCCGCAACGCTCAAGCATCAAGGTAGCCTGACGGCACAGATTGTTGGCGACGGACCGATTAGTTTGATCGTCGTTGAGTGCATGGCAAACGGTGCGTTTCGTTCGACGATCAAACTGTCTGAAAAGCACGCCATGCCCGCGCAGCCGACACCTGATGTGTCTACTCTGGTGAATCCTGGTGGCAAGGGACGGTTTGCCATCACGCTTGACCCGCGCGAACCAGGTCAGTCTGCTTACCAAGGCATCGTGCCATTGGAGGGCAATAGCGTTGCGCGTCTGCTTGAGCGCTATATGTTTCGCTCTGAGCAGTTACCGACTCGGCTCTGGTTAGCGGCCGACCGCCAAAAAGTGGCGGGCTTGTTACTTCAGCGCCTGCCACAGACCGGGGGTAAGCCTGTTAGCAAAGATTCTGATGCGTGGCCACGCCTGCAAAAGCTTGCCGACACGCTGGAGGCCGAAGAAATGCTAAGCGCTGATGGCAAGACTATGCTGCATCGTCTGTTCTGGCAGGAAAAGACTGGCGAACTTGAACAGCGGCCCATGCGGTTTGAATGCGCGTGTTCGCGAGAGAAAGTTGTCTCGATGCTGCAAATGCTCGGTGTTGATGAAATCAACTCAATTATTCAGGAGCAAGGGCATATTGCCGTGAACTGTGAGTACTGCAACACGCCGTACGAATTTGACGCGGTGGATGCCGCCGGGCTTTTTCAGCCTACTGCTGTGGGTGGAACGGACACCCGGCAATAGCCGTGCTTCTGGGACGACAGTTGCGAACCTCTCAGGAGCCTACAAAGCTGGCAAGTCAAACAAGCGCAGCGAATAATTTGCGCCAAGGGCGAGCCACATCAAAACGAACATGGCAAAGATAAACAATAAGTAGTGGGTGCTATCCAGACCCTTTGGCATTCGCCGTGACGTCGTGGTGACCAGCGAAAAACCAAGCGCCAGCTCCAGCTCGCAGGCGTACTTTTCCAATTCTTGAAGATAGCGCCACGATCGCGCTGCCATGAACATCATGGTGAGCGTCAGCGCAAAACCAACCGCTGACATACCAAGCTTGGCGATGCTCTCTGTTAACCACTGAAACACGATCACCAATAAGCCCGTGTTGAGTGCCACCGCAAACTGAAAGATCTTGCCGCGAGTCTCATAGAGATGGTGAATGTAGTCGATGGTCTTGCTGTACTCGATCTCACCGCGCCCAATCGTTTCGGGCAGAGCCGTAGGTACGCCAGCCATCTAATTGAGCGAGGCCGTACGAGTGGATGCCGGCGGCTCCGGAGGGGCAGACGACATCGGCTCGTTAATCTGCACAAAGACCTCGTCCTTGCCGATCATGCCCAGGTCGTAGCGGGCACGCTCTTCAACCGCCGATCGTCCATCGAGCAGGTCCTTTACCTCAGCCTCAACAGCATCATTGCGAGAGGTCAGTGCTGCGTTGATCTGCAATTGCTTTTGCAGCTTGCGATCGAGCTCCCAAGCGTGAATCCAGCCGCCATCGCCGAACCAGAGCGGCACCTGGATCAGGCCGAGCACTACCGTCAGGACAACTGTTAAAGCCCGCAAGAGGGGACGCTCCGCATGATGAAATATCGGCCGCGATAGCCTTGGAGGCTAGCGCGGCACTCGATTGTATTTCAAAATCAGGAGCTTGCGTAGGTTTCTTCAGGGCAATTTTAGGAAATTGCCCGACTCACCAGTCTTAGATCATCGCAGGTTGTAAAACGCGCTTGACCCGGGGTAGGACGCCACATCGCCCAGATCCTCTTCAATCCGGAGCAACTGGTTGTACTTGGCAATTCGGTCCGTGCGACTCATCGAGCCGGTCTTGATCTGGAGCGCATTGGTGCCTACCGCGATGTCAGCAATCGTGGTGTCTTCTGTTTCACCTGAGCGGTGAGACACGACGGCGGTGTAGTTGTGCCGCTTGGCCAGCTCAATCGCCGCAAAGGTCTCGGTCAGCGTGCCGATCTGATTGATCTTGATCAGAATCGAGTTGCCGACCCCCTCGTCGATGCCTCTTTGCAAAATCTCTGTGTTGGTCACGAACAAGTCATCGCCTACGAGCTGGACTTTGTCTCCCAAGGCATCCGTCAGCAGCTTCCAGCCCTGCCAATCGTCCTCGGCCATGCCGTCTTCAATGGAAATGATCGGATACTTGTCACACCAGGTAGACAGCAAATTGACGAAGTCCCCGGCGCTTAGCGTCAGACCCTCGCCAGCCATCTGGTACTTGCCGTCTTTGTAGAACTCGGAGCTCGCGCAATCAAGCCCCAGGGCAATCTGGGTGCCTGGCTCATAGCCGGCCGACTCAATCGCCTGAAGGATTAAGTTAATGGCCTCTTCGTGGTTCTCGACGTTGGGCGCAAAGCCACCTTCATCGCCCACGGCTGTCGACATGCCCCGATCGTGCAAAGTTTTCTTGAGCGCATGAAATACCTCTGCCCCCCAGCGCAACGCCTCACGGAAACTCTCGGCGCCGACCGGCAGAATCATGAACTCCTGCAAGTCGAGTGAGTTATTGGCGTGAGCGCCGCCATTAATGACATTCATCATCGGTACAGGTAACGACATCGCGCCTGACCCACCAAAATAGCGGTATAGCGGCAAACCCGCTTCTTCGGCCGATGCCTTAGCGACCGCCATGGAAACAGCAAGCATTGCATTAGCGCCAAGACGCGACTTGTTTTCAGTACCGTCCAGGTCAATCAGCACACGATCAATATAAGCCTGCTCGGCCGCATCGAGTCCAAGCAAGGCCTCTGAGAGTTCCGTATTCACAAACTCCACAGCCTTCAGAACGCCTTTACCCAGGTAGCGCTCTGAATCACCGTCGCGCAGCTCAATAGCTTCGCGCGCACCGGTGGAGGCGCCCGAAGGCACAGCAGCCCGACCCATCGCACCAGACTCAAGCAAGACATCACACTCCACGGTTGGGTTACCCCGCGAGTCAATTATTTCCCGGCCAATGATGTCAACAATCGTGCTCATGCAAACCCTTGTGTTGGTGTGTTGATAGTGAAAAGTGAAGCTATTCTAAATGCAGTCCGTCTGTAACAAGTGGTGCCTAAACGCCTTGCACAATGACCATATTGAATCGTTCGGTTGCGCCAGCGCGCTTGGCGCGGGCTTCGGAGTAAAGCGCAGAATCGTAAAAGGCTTTGGCTGCATCCATGGATTCAAATTTCGCGACCACCATTCTTGAGGGTTCCCATGAACCCTCAAGCACAGCGGTTTCACCGCCCCTCACGAGAAACTCCCCACCCGCTGCGCGCATCGCTTCTGGGGTTAACGCAGCGTACTGCTTGTACTGCTCAGGATCTGAGACAACAACATCGGCGATGACATATGCAGGCATGGGGCGCTCCAAGTAAGTGAGTGATCAGGTGGTTAGTTGCTGTTCGGCAAAGCCCTGAGACTTCACCACTGAATCAATGGCCATGAGTGTCTGTAGCAAAGGCTCAATCATGGGCAGTGGCCACGCATTGGGACCATCAGACAACGCTTCGGCCGGATTCGGATGGGTTTCCATGAAGACGCCAGCTACGCCAACGGCAACCGCCGCCCGTGCAAGCACCGGCACATGTTCACGCTGACCACCCGATGAGGCGCCCTGCCCACCCGGCAATTGCACCGAATGGGTAGCATCAAACACGACCGGGCAACCGGTCTCGCGCATGATAGACAGGGAGCGCATGTCTGATACCAGGTTGTTATAACCAAAACTTGCGCCGCGTTCACAGACCATCAGTCTGTCCGCTGCCGCTTCATCTCCGCCTGTTGACTCAAGGGCTGCTTCGCGTGCTTTCATGATGACCTGCTTCATATCAGTCGGCGCTTGAAACTGCCCCTTTTTGATATTGACAGGCTTGCCACACGACGCCACCGCCCGAATAAAGTCGGTCTGGCGCACCAGGAATGCCGGTGTTTGCAAGACATCAACAGCGGCCGCGGCATCCGCGATTTGCGCTGTATCGTGAACGTCAGTTAGCACGGGCACGCCCAGTTCAGCCTTGACGTCAGACAGGATTTGTAAACCTTGCTCCACGCCCGGGCCTCGGTAGCTCTTGCCCGAGCTGCGATTGGCTTTGTCGAATGAGCTTTTATAAATAAACGGCAGCCCAAGCCGCGAGGTAATTTCTTTGAGTTGACCGGCTGTTTCAAAGGCCATGTCGCGCGATTCGATGACGCACGGTCCGGCAATCAGAAAAAACGGGCGATCAAGGCCCACATCAAATCCACATAGTTTCATGCTGAAGCCCTTTATTTTTTAGGAGGAGAAGGGTCTGTCACTAAGCAGCCGCTTCACGCGACCGAATCACGGCCGCCGCAAGTGCGGCCTGAATAAAGCTACTAAACAATGGGTGTCCACCCAGCGGGGTCGAAGTGAATTCCGGATGAAACTGCACCCCGAGGAACCATGGATGAGATTGCGCGCCCTCCCTTGGCAGCTCAACAATTTCGGTCAAGCCTTCAGTGGGTGTGCGAGCGGCAATCGTCAGGCCAGCCTCATCAAGCTGATCGACATAGCCGTTGTTGACTTCGTAGCGATGGCGATGGCGCTCATTAACAAACTCGCCATAAATATCGGCCGCCAGAGAGCCAGGTTTAATCGCGCAGCGCTGCGCGCCAAGGCGCATCGTGCCGCCGAGATCAGAACTCTCGCTCCGGGTCTCAATCTGACCGTCTGCCCCCTGCCATTCGGTAATCAGGCCAACAATGGGCACTGTTGTCGACGGATCGAACTCGGTGCTGTTGGCGCCGGTCAGGCCCAGAATGTTGCGGGCAAATTCGACCACCGCTAGTTGCATTCCGAGGCAAATCCCCAGATACGGGACGCGGTTCTCGCGAGCGTACTGAATGGCCTTGATCTTGCCCTCAACGCCTCGCTCGCCAAATCCGCCCGGCACCAAAATGGCGTCAAATCCGGCAAGACGGTCACCGGCTGAAACGCCGGCAGATTGCAGATCTTCAGAGTCGATGTAGTCAATGTGTACTCGGGTGCGGGCATGAATACCGGCGTGGCCGAGTGCTTCAGACAAACTCTTGTATGACTCGGTCAGATCGACATACTTGCCGACCATGGCTATCCGTACATCGTTCTCGGGCGCTCGGAGAGACGCATTGAGGCTGTCCCATTGCGTGAGGTTGGCCTCGGTGTTGTCGATGCGCAGGATTTCGCAGATTTGCGCATCGACATCTTGCTCATGCAGGCGGCGGGGAATCTGATAAATGCTGTCGGCATCTTCAACTGACACCACGCCAGGCAGTGCAACATTGGAAAACAGCGAGATTTTGGCGCGCTCGTCGTCTGGAATTACGCGATCAGCGCGGCAAAGCAGCAAATCGGCCTGAATACCGATTTCGCGCAGTTTCTGAACCGAGTGCTGAGTGGGCTTGGTCTTTAACTCGCCCGCCGAGGGAATGAATGGGACCAGCGTCAGGTGCACAAAGCAGGCACTGCCCCGCCCCATACGCAGACTCATCTGCCGCACGGCCTCCAGGAACGGCAAAGACTCGATATCGCCCACCGTCCCGCCAATTTCGACGATCGCCACATCGGCATGGCGGACTGGCTCACCGGCTGGGGCCAGGTTGGTCGCCCGCTCGATCCACTGCTGAATCTCATTGGTAATGTGTGGAATGACCTGAACCGTCCGACCCAGATATTCGCCGCGGCGCTCTTTTTTGAGCACCGTGTCGTAGATCTGGCCAGTGGTGAAGTTGTTGACCCGGCGCATTCGCGTTGAGACGAAGCGCTCGTAGTGGCCGAGATCAAGATCAGTCTCGGCCCCGTCTTCTGTTACAAAGACCTCGCCGTGCTGAAACGGGCTCATCGTGCCCGGATCGACGTTGATATAGGGGTCAAGCTTGAGCATCGTCACGCTGAGTTTGCGTGACTCCAGGAGCGCGCCGATTGAAGCGGCGGCAATCCCCTTGCCTAGCGAAGAGACCACGCCTCCGGTGACAAATACAAACTTGGTCATGAGCGCCACGATCAGGAAATGGAGATTATAGCGCTCCGCAGCCGGACCGCTAGCCCCGATTGTCAGAGCTCGTTGCGAGCCCCGATATAATCCGCGGAGCTTATGCGTATTACGCCAACTGCGGAACTTCAAACATGACAAAACTCTATGAATCAGCCAGTAAAGCCCTGGCCGACGTCGTTGCCGATGGGCAAATGATCGGTGTTGGGGGCTTTGGTCTTTGCGGCATCCCGGAGGCGCTCATTGCGGCGCTGCGCGATAGCGGCAAGAAAGACCTGACCTGCATTTCCAACAACGCCGGTGTTGATGGCTTTGGGCTCGGCCTGCTGCTGGAATCGCGCCAGGTCAAGAAGATGATCGCCAGCTATGTGGGTGAAAACAAGGAATTCGAGCGCCAGTATCTGGCCGGAGAGCTCGAACTCGAGTTCACGCCCCAGGGCACCCTGGCGGAGAAGCTGCGGGCCGGCGGTGCTGGCATCCCGGCTTTTTTCACGCAAACGGGGTACGGCACCATCGTGGCCGAGGGCAAGGAAACCCGCGACTTTGACGGCAAGCACTACGTCATGGAGCGCTCACTGGTCCCTGATCTGGCGCTGGTGAAGGCGAAAAAGGCAGATCAGTCCGGCAACCTGATCTTCCGGCGCACCGCCCGCAACTTCAATCCCAATGTTGCGATGGCAGGCAAGGTCTGCATCGCCGAGGTCGAAGAAATCGTGGAAACCGGCGCGATCGATCCGGATGACGTGCATTTGCCGGGCATCTTCGTACACCGCATTGTGGTTAACGCCAGTCCCGAGAAGCGCATCGAGCAGCGCACGGTTCGGCAGGCATAGCAGGGGAAATCAAAATGGCATGGACCAGAGATCAAATGGCAGCGCGTGCGGCCAAAGAGTTGCAAGACGGTTATTACGTCAACCTGGGGATCGGCTTGCCGACCCTGGTGGCCAACCATGTGCCGGACGGTATGGAAGTCTGGCTGCAAAGCGAAAATGGCTTATTGGGCATTGGCCCCTTCCCGACCGAGGAGGAGGTCGATCCGGACATGATTAATGCCGGAAAGCAAACGGTGACTACCCTGCCCGGCTCGTCAATCTTTTCCAGCGCGGACTCATTTGCGATGATTCGGGGTGGCAAGATTAACCTGGCCATTCTTGGCGCGATGCAGGTTAGTCAGAAAGGCGACCTCGCCAACTGGATGATTCCGGGCAAGATGGTCAAGGGCATGGGCGGCGCGATGGACTTGGTGGCCGGTGTCGGCCAGGTGATTGTGCTGATGGAGCACACCGCCAAGAAGAAGGACGGCACCGAAAGCCTCAAGATTTTGAGCGAATGCGATCTGCCGCTAACTGGTGTGGGCGTGGTTAACCTCATCGTGACCGATCTTGGCGTGATGGAGGTGACTGACGGGGGCCTGAAGCTGGTAGAACTCGCCGACGGTGTGACTGCCGCAGAAGTTCAAGAAAAAACCGGCTGCCCACTCGATGTGACAACCGTTACTGCGTAGTCCCTACTTACACGCCAAACCCATCATCGGCGGCGATTACCGCGCCGTTGATGAAATGGGACTGGTCTGAGCTAAGCATCAGCAGCAGACCATCCAGATCTTTTGGCTCACCAAGACGCTTGCGGGGCAGCATGTTGATCAGGCGCTGCCCTGCCTCGGTCTCCCAGTGGTGCTCGTTTATTTCGGTTCGGATATAGCCTGGACAGATGGCGTTTACATTGATGCCGTAACGCCCCCATTCGAGCGCCTGAGCCTTTGTCATCTGCACAACGGCTGCCTTGCTCATGCAATATGGACCGATCTGCGAGAGCACCTTGAGCCCCGCCATAGACGCAATATTGATAATGCGGGCATGGCGCTCGGGTTGATCCTTGGCCCGCTTGATCATATTCAGGGCCACCGCCTGCGCGACAAAAAACGCGCCCTTGGTGTTAGTGTTGAAAATAAAGTCGTAGTCCTGCTCGGTGACGTCGACGAGCCGGCTGGTGGTGCTAACGCCACTGTTATTGACCAGAATATCAATGCCGTCGGTCTGCCTATCGACCTCATCAATGGCAGCGCCAATGCTGGCAGTCTCAGTCACATCCAACCTGACCACACTGGCGGTTCCGCCGGCCGCCTCAAATTCAGCCCGTAACTCCTTGAGCCGATCTTCACGCCGCGAAGCCAACACGACATGCGCCCCATTCTCAGCGAGCACCTTGGCAAACCGGGTGCCAAGACCACTGGAGGCGCCCGTGACGAGGGCCGTCTTACCGGATAGGTCGAATGGGGTGGACAAAGTGAGCCTCCTGGGCGTTCATATTCTGCGATTGGGTGAATGCTGATCTTAGCGCAGGCGCCAATTCCCTTGCCCACACAGACGGGGTTTGCGTGCAGGTCTGCGAATCCGCGACAATGTAGGGATAACTAGTTCCCGGAGTCTGAATGAGCGCTGAACAAATGGAAGTCGAACGCGAATCAATGGAGTTCGATGTCGTCGTCGTGGGTGGTGGTCCGGCCGGATTGTCTGCCGCCATAAAACTCAAGCAACTGGCCGCCGAGAAAGGCAGCGAGATCAGCGTCTGTGTGATTGAGAAAGGCTCCGAGGTCGGCGCCCACATATTGTCGGGCGCAGTCATGGACCCTCGGGCAATCAATGAACTGATGCCGGACTGGAAAGACAAAGGCGCCCCGCTAAATACCGAGGTCACCGAAGATCGGTTTATGTTTCTGACCGAGACCGGTTCGCGCTCGGTGCCTAACTTCATGCTGCCAGGCTGCTTTCAGAACCATGGCAACTATGTCGTTAGCCTGGCGAACGTGGTGCGCTGGTTGGGTGAGCAGGCCGAGGCACTCGAGATTGAGGTATACCCGGGCTTCGCTGCTGCCGAAGTGCTGTATGACGACAGTGGCGCAGTCAAAGGCGTCGCAACCGGCAACATGGGCGTCGGCAAAGACGGGCAACCGACTGACGCCTTCCAGCCTGGCATTGAATTGCATGCGAAGTACACCTTGTTCTCAGAGGGTGCGCGCGGTCATCTTGGGAAGCTGTTGATTGAGAAATTCAAGCTCGACGACGGACGCGACCCGCAAAGCTATGGCATCGGACTGAAAGAACTCTGGGACATCGACCCGGCCAAGCACAAACCCGGTCTGGTCATTCATACCGCTGGCTGGCCCCTGTCTCATGACACCTACGGTGGATCATTTCTCTACCACCTTGAAGACAACCAGGTGGCGGTCGGTTACGTGGTTGGTCTGAACTACACCAACCCGCACCTGTCTCCGTTTGACGAGTTCCAGCGCTACAAAACCCATCCGGCGATTAGAGGATTTTTTGAGGGAGGCAAACGCGTCGCCTACGGCGCGAGGGCAATTGTGGCCGGCGGTCTTAACTGCCTGCCCAAACTGACCTTTCCCGGCGGCGCTTTACTCGGTTGCGACGCGGGCTTTCTTAATGCATCGCGCATCAAGGGCAGCCACGCGGCTATCAAGAGTGGCATGCTCGCAGCGGAAGCTGCCTTCGAAGCGCTCGGCGCAGACCGCTCGCGCGATGAACTGACGGCCTACACCGCCAAGTTTGAAAACTCGTGGTTACACGATGAGCTGCACCGCGCCCGTAACTTCAAACCCATGATGAGCAAGGGCCTGAAGATGGGCACGCTAATGGTGGGGATTGATCAAGTGGTCTTCAGGGGCAAGATGCCCTACACCATGCATTCCACCAAGCCTGACCACGCTTACTTGTTGCCAGCCAGTGAGGCAACGCCTATTGCTTACCCGAAGCCTGACGGGAAAATCAGCTTTGACAAATTGTCTTCGGTGTTTATCTCTAACACCAACCATGAAGAGAATCAGCCAGCGCATCTGACGCTTCGTGACGAGGCAGTACCCGTGAAGCACAACCTCGCCACGTTTGGCGGACCAGAGGCGCGCTACTGCCCTGCAGGAGTCTATGAGTACGTAAAGGATGACACCTCAGGCGATGACCGCTTGCAGATCAATGCGCAAAATTGCGTGCATTGCAAGACCTGCGACATCAAAGACCCAATGCAGAACATCGTCTGGGTCGTACCCGAGGGCGGCGGCGGGCCGAATTATCCGAATATGTGAGCAAGACGAAGTTGGATAGAAAACGCCACTCAATTTTGAGTGGCGTTTTCTTTGTGCAGCTCAGTACGAGGCTGTGCTCGAAAAGTGACTCTCTGACCAGCCCGGAGTTTTCTAATGGCAGACACGCTTTGAATTCGCTTAATGAAACTTCGTACAACTTAAACCTCCTTAACTTCGGGCCGAACAGACGGCAGGACACCTTGGTATAGTCGGTCACCAGATGGCACTCAGCTGTACAGAGAAACCATGAAACTTGCCTTACCGATTCTATGCATCACTCTTATGCTCAGCGCGTGCGGAGGAGATGATGAGCCGACGCAAGGTTCACCTCGCGCCAACAGCTTATCGATCAATCAGTCCTTTACCGTGTCCAATACTGACAGGGAGTACCACCTGTACCTTCCCGCTGACGCCCGGAGTGCGCCAATCGTTGTTTTGCTACATGGCAATGGCGGTAGCAGTGATCAGATCATAGGCCTTGAGAGAACCAAGGCTCCCCACAAAGTCTGGCTTGATGTTGCTGAGCGAGAGAACATTGTTCTCTTGATTCCGAACGGCTCGCTGGGCCCAAACGATAAACGTGGCTGGAATGATTGCCGCAACGATGCACCAACCAATCCAGCCTCAGATGATGTCAATTTTCTTAGTGAACTTATCGGCTTCGTAAAAAGCGAATATGGTTCAAGCGAAGCAAAGGTGTTTTTGGCAGGCACGTCTAATGGTGGGCTTATGTCGATGCGCCTGGCAGAGGCAATCCCTGAAAGGTTGAGCGCGATAGCCGTTATCGTGGCATCAAAGCCTGTCAATTCAGAATGTGCTGACTCGACTGTGCCTCTATCTGTTCTGTTCATGAACGGCACAGACGATCCCATATTGCCTTATAACGGGGGACAGATCGGAACGGACCGCGGTGTCGTTCAGTCAACAAACGCCACCGTGAATTATTGGGTCAATCGGAACCAGACCGATACCGCGCCGGTTGAAACCAGCATTGCCGATCGTGATTCGAATGATGATTCGACCGTAAAACGATATTCATATCGAAACGGGGCCAACAATACCGTTGTCGAACACTATGAAGTAACCGGTGGGGGGCACACTGAACCAAGCATTGCGCAAAGGTATGCGGCTTTGTACAAATTGATCGTTGGCACCCAGAATGGCGATGTTGAGATGACCAATGAGGTTTGGAATTTCTTTAAGTCGTTGTGAGGACGTGGGTCTCAGCGAAAGCTCCTTACTGCGAGTCAGCGACTGCCACACCAATCATGCAATCACGAGTAACCAGCGACGCCAGAGCCTCCTCTGAAAGAGTCTCTGTACCGGCGGGTCTGGCCGGTAGCACCAAGTAGCGCATATCAGCCGTACTGTCATGAACCCTTACTTGCGACCCCTCTGGGAGATTTGTTCCAAACTCAGCTAGAAGCTTACGCGGCTCACGCACCGCTCTTGAGCGATAGCTACGAGACTTGTACCAGTCAGGCGGAAAGCCAAGCAACATTCTTGGGTAGCAGGAACAGAGCGTACAAACCACAAGATTGTGTACGTCTTGAGTGTTCTCCATGACAAGAATGGGCACCGGGCCAAGATCAATCCCCAGTTCTTTACCTGCCGCGCGCGAGTCGGTGAGTAGACGTTGTTTGAAAGCGGCGTCCACCCAGGCTCGTGCAATGAGCTTCGCGCCGCGTGCGGGACTCAGGCTATCCATTTTTTCGATCTGGCGCCGCATCTGCGCCGCATCGAATAGACCCTTGTCGATCAACAGTTCCGTGACCGCAATTTGCATCACTTGGTGATGTGTTAGCGGAGAGTCTTCTACATCGGGCTGCGGTGGGTGGTGATGGGTGGGATCAACGTCATACATCGACTCGGTGTGTGAGTGATCGTGGTGGTCGTGATGTTCGCTGTCAGGTGAATGGCTCACGCATTATCCTCACGCAAAGGCTAAGTCAAACTGGTTGCAACCAGTGTTCGTATATTTCGATGTCGAGCGTGTCAGTGTCAGGGCCGTCGTAGTCACCCCACAGCGTTTGCTGAACAAAGCGAACTCTGTAGAGCGTCACAGGCGATCCGCTGTAGTTCCCATAAGCTAGTAGTTCGGGATTTGGAAACCGGCCGCAACACCTCTCAATGTCACCAATCTTTCCCCGGCAATAAAACGGTGTTCTGACATGCCCGGGCGGGTATTGCTCTTTAACCCGAACGCGATCGCCGGGTGCATAGAGATTGGCTGACGATTGATCACTCATTTGCGCGCAGCCTCTTCTCGCGCCCGAACCTGCGCCATCCGTTCACCAAGCTCTGAGACTGTCAAAACATCTTTTTCAAGCAGGTTGCGGGTAATCGACTCCATCCAGCGCTCGTAGTAGCTGTACCGATCGTAGGCTTCTGGTCCAATGGCTTCAATACCGCGTCTGAGTTCATCGACCGTGACTAATTTTGGGTCTTGATCCAACACAAGCCTCACCAGCGCATCGACCCGTTTTTCCCAGGCTGCTTTTTCGTGCTCGGATTGATTGATCGCATCAGCCGCCAAGCCGCCCATATCGTGATGAGAGCGCTCGTGAAGTGAGGCGGGATCTATTCGTTCGTCTTGAGCCATAGCGCGGTGATCACTCCATCTACTTTTCTGAAAGTAATACTAGCGCAGTTACTGTGTCTAGTCGCTACTGGCCAAATCCGAAAATGACACTAGCGCCAACCGTTACAGCTAAACGCCAACCGGCGCGCCGTCGGTTCTGGTGATCAACACGGTAGCCGCACGCGGGCGTATCTTTGTACCGTCCGGCGTTGCCTGCGTCGCGTCGTCACTCACAGGCCAGTTGCCGGGATGCTGAATATTTGCGAACAGCGCGGTCATGTCAGCCGTATAAGCAAGGCCGGTCACTTCACATTCATTCGGCCCGACCAGAAATCGCTTTAGTTCAGTTTGATTCTCGGCATTGACGGATACCTGTTTGCCGGTCTGGTCGATCAGCTTTGACGGTATGACCGCCAGCATTTGGTCGTTGGTGTACTCGGTGATTTCGGATGCACCGTTGTCTGTCTGAATCCACATGATCCCGCGTGGATCAACAACCAGACCATCAGGGCTGGCGAACTGATTCGACTCCTGCAGGCCTGAGCGGTTCTTATCAGCATCGCCTGCCGCATCAGAACCAAACACAAAAATATCCCAGGTGAACTGGCGCGGATCATCAGCCTCGTCCCAGCGAATGATGTGGCCTGTTCTGTTGGGCCCACGCGGGTTCGCGGCATCGGGGAGATCACGCGCGTTGGGGTTATGTTCAGACACTGACCCTTCGGACCCGCGGCGCGTGTTGTTTGTTAGCGTGAAGTACACCGAACCAGTGATGGGATCGACAGCACCCCACTCAGGGCGATCCATCGGTGTAGCGCCAACAAGGTCAGCAGCCTCAACCGTATGCAAAATAATCTCCGCATTGCTACGGAATCTGGTCAACGCCGGATTGCTGGTCTCAAGCGGTAGCCATTGACCACGGCCATCTGCATTGAAACGGGCAACATAGAGCGTGCCCTGATCCATGTACTTGGCACCGGTTGCCATGCGGTCAGTTGGGTTGGCGTCTGCTGGGTCCCAGTTCGCAGCCGATACAAACTTGTAGACGTATTCGCCGCGCGCATCGTGCCCTGAATAGAACACGACGGGCTTACCGGCTTCAAGTTTGCCCGGCACGCAGCCCTCGTGGCGGAAGCGACCGAGATAAGTACGCTTAACCGCACGGGCATTGGGCGTGTAGGGATCAATCTCAACGATGTAACCGTGGCCATTGGCTTCTTGTCGATAGTCTTGCTCAGCGCTGGCACCTGCGGGGGTGGTGTTGAAACGCTCAAACTCGCCATCGACTTCGCTTGCGTCTCCGGCCACTGTCTCCCATCCGTAGCGAGTTCTATCGGTGCCGATGCCGATGCGGCGCTGGTCGTCAGGCCGTTCGCCCGTGTTCAAGAAATAGCCCGGCCAGTTTTCTTCGCAGGTCAGGTAAGTGCCCCATGGGGTGTAGCCATTACCGCAGTTGTTTAGCGTGCCGCGCGTGGTGGCGCCATCGGGTGAAAACTTGGTTACCAGCAAACCAGAACCGGCTATCGGACCGGAGACCGACATTTCGGTAGCGCCTGTATAGCGACGGTTAAGCGGGTCGTTTGGCACCACTGCCCAGGCGCCTTGCGAACCGCGCCGAACACGAACAACCGACACACCGTGCGCATTGATTTCTTTGCGCACTTCTTCAGCGCTTACGCGCTTTCCTGTTGCTTCATCAACCGTTCGACCGTTTGGATGCAAAGCGTTTTGATCGATGTATTCATGGTTCATCACCAACAGGCCGTCGTCACCCGCGTCACCCAGCGGAAAAAACCACATGCCATCATGATGCATGCCAACCGAGTTCGCCTGATCTTGTGAGGTGTTGGATCCGTCGGGCTTCCACTCAGCCGCATTCGCATTCAGTGGCGTTCCCCACGGCGCAATAACCTGCGCCCGATACCCTTCTGGCACCACAACCGCATCAGTCTTTGAACCTGGGATCGAGTTAAACCCGAGCTTGAATTCGGGCGTTGTCACACCATCGGTATCGGTAGCAGGATCACTACCGGTGCCTGAGTCACCGCTATTACTCTCTCCGCATGCGGACAAACCAATGCCACCGAGCATGGTGGCAGTTGCCAGCTTAATGCTGCCGTGCATCACGCGTCGACGGCTGATCGTCTTTTCAAGAATCGATGCGAACGGCTCGTTGTTGCTGCTGTTATAAACCTTGGGATCAAATGTGGCCTGGCTCAATTGAAGACTCCTTTCTGTTGAGTGTGCACAAGACTCGGTGACGCACAATGGGCGCTACGCGATGTAACTGGCGCAAGCGTAAGGAGCGTTTATGACAGGGCAGTGAACAACAGCTTATTGACCTGACTGTTGCTGATAGAGCGTGAACAAAGAGGAGTCGTCGTTCTCACCCATGCCCTTCTCGCAAGCCGCGCTAAAACGTTCAAGCGCGGCCGTCGCCATCGGCACGGGTGAATTGGCGTTGTCCGCGGCTTGAACAGCGAGCGTTAAATCTTTACGCAACACGCGCGTGGCAGCGCCAACGGTTGGCATCAGCCCTTGTACACCGCGCGGTAAGCGGTCGTCCGCAACCCAACTCTGACCAGAGCTGGCAGACATCAGCTTGAGCATGAGTTGCGGATCTAAACCCATATTGACCGCGAGCGACATCGCTTCACTTGCCGCCGCAAGGTAAGCGCCACCGGCCAGGTTGTTGGCCAGCTTGGCGCGAGCGCCATCACCAGGCTTTGTTGACACCACAAAGCGTTTGGAAGACAGGTCGGCCAGAAGTGCATCAAATTCGGTGAGTGTTTCTTGTGGTGCGGCGAGCATGATGCTCATGGAACCATCGGCCGCGCGCTCCGGCCCGCCAGAAATAGGCGCGTCAATCACGCTTGCACCGGCATTTGTAATGTCGTTGGCAAAGCGTTCGGTGTCATCGGGGGCGATGGTCGGACACAAGATGATGGTCTTGGCATTGTCAGTGGCGAGTGCGGCAAGCAAACCGTTCTCGGCGCTGAGCACCTCGCGAACCTGCGCAGCGGTTTCGACCACGATGATGGCAACGTTAACAGCGGCAAGCAAAGCGCTAGGTGTCGGATGCGGATGCGCGCCGCGCTTTGCCAGCGCCTGTTCGCGCTCAGGCATCACGTCCCGAACATGGACGTCATATTCCCTGGCAAGCAAGTTGGTTGCCATTGCGGCGCCCATGGCGCCTACCCCGATGATGCCTATCTTCATTGCCAGGACCTTTCGTGTTTATGTGTATCCCGGCAATGCGCTCGGTCAGTTAGCGACCGCCACGTGGCCGGTATAGCGCGCCTCGATTGGGGCCATTGCGTGGGCCTTGTTCGTGGGCTTCATTGACCACCAAATTGCGGCCTTCAACGTTGTGGCCGTTGAGGGCCTCAATGGCCGACTGAGCGGCGGCCGAGTCGGCCATCGTAACAAAGCCGAATCCACGCGAGCGGGCAGTCTCGCGATCGGTCACGATCTTGGCGTCGGCAACGTCACCATGGGCGGCAAACAGCGCCTCCAATTGTTCGTCGGTTGTACGCCAGGGCAAGTTGCCCACATAGATTTTGGTAGCCATGAACGGTCAGGTCCTTGGAAAGCATGTAACTAGCATCGATAGGTTTTGGTTTGCGTTGCCCGCACGATCAGTCAGTGCGCCATCGTGAGCCCTACGCGTCAGCGCAGCAGACCTTCCGTTTAGAGCAGCGAGCCGAATATGAGGCGAATACGAGCCGATTCCGTCTGAATATCGAACCCCCAAAATTAGGGAGAAAAACGGCAGTTTCGTTCTTGTTCTTGGCGAGATTTAATAATGTGCCACAGTTGTATCAGGCTGAATAGCTGCCGTGGCTGTCATTTAGCAGTTGAGGTCAAAGTGCCTGATAGCCGGGCTTTACGGGGCTGCCGGCATGAACACCACTGATACGAATGGGGTTTGTTAGCGCAACAATCGCTTGTCTATCCAGTAAAACTGTATAAAAATACAGTTCTTGAATATCTGGATGGAGAACAGCTCGCATGCGCCCTCTCACCGCTCGTCAGCAGGAGATCCTCACCCTCATCAAACAGCATATTGCTGATACCGGGTTTCCGCCCACCCGTGTCGAGATCGCCCGGGCACTTGGGTTTAAGTCGCCCAATGCGGCTGAGGAGCACCTCAAGGCACTCGCACGCAAAGGCGTCATTGAGCTCACCTCGGGCGCCTCACGCGGCATCCGCCTGAACATGATGACCGATGAGGCCCAGCAAAGTGGCGCGTCGGCCGTCCAAATCGCCATGAGCCTGCCCCTGGTCGGACGAGTCGCTGCGGGTAGCCCCATCCTGGCGCAAGAGCATATTGATGCGCACTACGCGCTCGACCCCAACCTGTTCTCAGACACGCCCGATTACCTGCTCAAGGTGCGCGGCATGAGCATGCGCGATGCCGGCATTCTGGATGGCGACCTCCTGGCCATTAAACGCACACGGGAAGCCCGCAACGGTCAGATTGTCGTGGCACGGGTTGGCGACGACGTCACAGTTAAACGCTGGCGCCGCCAGGGCAGCCAAATTGAACTACTCCCCGAGAACCCTGACTACCAACCCATCGTGCTCGATACCCGTCGCGATGAATTCGCCCTTGAAGGCCTGGCGGTCGGTCTGCTGCGCAGCGGCCGAGCCCTTTAACCGCGCCCTTTAAATAAACACTCCCCATATCAAACCCATGGCTACCCTCCCCGCAATTAAAAACGTTTGGCGCGCCTCAGAAATGAGTCCGTCAGTCGCGCATGGGCTGGATAGCGGGTTTGACACCCTCGATAAACAATTGCCTGGTGGTGGTTGGCCCACCGGCATGCTCACCGAACTCATCACGCGGCATGCCGGTGTTGGTGAGTTACGTTTGCTGGTGCCTGTGCTGCGCCGGCTCACGCAGGCGGGTAAAGTCGTCATTCTGCTCGCGCCCCCCCTGATTCCCTATGCACCGGCACTGGCCAGTTTTGGGATTGACCTTGATTACCTGATCATCATTCAGGCCAACAATGCGGCAGACCGTCTATGGGCAGTTGAACAAACCCTTAAAAGCGCCAGCTTTGGTGCGCTGCTGGCCTGGCTACCTGAGCGGCGTACCCGCCCCGAACATTTACGCCGCATGCAACTGGCCGCCCAAACAGCCACGGGCCCGGTGTTTTTATTTCGCGAACTTGACGCGCAGTTCTCGCCTTCACCAGCGCCGCTTCGCTTGTTGTTGCTACCCCGCCCCAATGAGCAATTGTCGGTGCAGGTTCTCAAACGACGCGGCCCGGTCATGGCCACCCCCATGATGCTCAATCTGCCGCGCCCTAGTGCCTCCATACCACTTAAAACCAGCATCACCACCCCCGACAGTGTCACGGTACTCAGCACAGTGCATGCGAGCCAGCCGGCCCCCTCCACCGAGCCTGATGCACAACTATCCCTGCTCGGATAGTGGCTGCGCAACGCCCTGCTCTGCACAACGATGCTGTGGATCGCTCTTCACCTACCGCGCCTGTCACTCGACCTGATTGAAAGGGCCCGCCCTGGTAGCGATGAAACCCCCATCGCCATTTGCAATCACCTGCAGATTCTTAGCGCTAATCACGCAGCCTTAAAAGGCGGTGTTACACCGGGCAGCCGACGCGCTTCGGCGCAAGCGCTGTTGCCTGCCATTGAACTCACCCCCTACGACGCTGTGCGTGAACAGCAGGCCCTCACGAGTCTGGCATGCTGGGCACTACAGTTCACGCCTTCGGTAGCGTTTGCCCCCGCTCCACTACCCGAACGGCAGGCTTTAAGGCGCGCCTCTGTTAAACCCGAAGAGGCTGATCATGAACCTGGCGCTGCCCCTCACGTCAGCGTGCCATTACCTACCCCGGGCGAGGCTGGCCTGCTGCTTGAAATTGCCCCCAGCCTGAAACTCTTTGGCGGGCTCGCAGCGCTGCTTGAACAATTGCTCAAAGGTTTGCAGCAACTCGGCTATCACGCCAACCTCGGCGTGGCGAGTACCTGCCACGGCGCCTGGTTGCTGGCGTTAAGCCAGCCTTTACGCCAGCAACCAGGCGTCACAGAGAATCAGGCTGCTGCAAATCAAGCCGTCGTTCGGCTACCTACCAGACGCCGCGCCGGTCAGGCGCATCCGGGCCGGGCGCCTAATCCAGTCACCGCCATGCAGGTCAGTGATCAGCAAACCTCTTATGCAGATGAGGAGACCCAGAGCACGCAAGCCAATCAACCGGCAGCGCAAAGCCTCGAACAGATGCAAGACCCCGACAAACTCATGCAACGCCTATCACCGTTGCCACTGTCTTTGATGCGACATGCCGCATCACATCTGAATGCGCTGCGCGCTATCGGCGCTCACACCATCGGTGACCTACTCGAACTCCCTCGCGCCGGCCTGGCCAGACGCTTTGGCAAAAAACTCCTGCTTGAGGTTGATGCAGCGCTCGGCGCGCACCCGCAACCGATTGGTTTTTTTAAAGCACCTGAGCAGTTTTCAGCGAAGCTTGAACTCATGGCCGATGTTGATCGCACTGAGCCATTGCTTTACGCCGGGCGCCGCCTGATTTTTGAGCTTGCTGGCTGGCTGGCCGCGCGGCAGGCTGGAGTACGTAGCTTTGACCTCATGCTCGAGCACAATACGCCACCGGTCACCGCCCTTTCTGTTCGCTTAACCAATGCCAGCCGTGATCCCCTCCGCCTCATTGGCTTATTACGCGAGCGGCTTGATATTTTGCAGCTACGCACATCCGTGCACACCATCCACTTGCAGTGCACACGCGTGCAATCATTGGCCCAGGCCAGCGACACTTTGTTTGAAACACCCGCGAGTACCCATGAAGGACTGGGCCGCCTGTTAGAGCGCTTGCAGGTTCGGCTAGGGCGTGAACAAGTCCAGCGCCTGCACCTGGCGCAAGACCATCGCCCTGAAGCCGCGTATGAAATCCGCGTGATCGACAAACTCGATGATCTGGGCAAGATGGCCAATCAGACGCGGCCATCCACCAAGCGTGCAAAACAGGCCGAAACAGAACAACACGATCAATTCAAAACGATTGCCGGAGAACTGTTTTGTGCCAGCACCGGCACCCTGCCCCGACCGCTCTGGTTACTACGCGAGCCTAGCCCGCTGGCCGAGCGTAACAACCGCCCCTGGCTCAACAGTGTGTTAACCGTGCTGGCCGGCCCCGAACGAATCGAAACCGGCTGGTGGGACACACGCCTGATTCAGCGCGATTACTTTGTTGCTGAGGACGACACCAACACGCTTTACTGGATTTTTAGAGAGCGTCGCAAGGGTTGGTTCGTGCATGGCAAATTTGGTTGAGGCTATGCCCAGTTCGATCTACGCACTATGCTCCCGGCAACACCTAAAAAACACCAACAGCACTTAGGCTCAATAGCGAGTCAATGCTTGCTATCTATAGTATTCATCAGTCGAACATTGCATAAAACGCCATCGCTCGCTTAAGCACCGTTTCCAAAGCAGCTAGCGGTCCGTTGTGGTTGACGCCCTTTACCGATGCAACAATGGCATTAGACTGGCATTGCGCCTGACGCTCGGCAAGCATGGGGAAAAACGGTTTCGACTCTGAACCAACCATAACCAGGGTTGGTGTCTTAATGCGAGCGAGAACTTCACAGGTAGTTTTGCTATACGGCGGAGCATTCATACTCAAAGATATTGTATGACCATTATCTCTAAGCATCTTTATTACCGCTGGGCTAACAGCGGATTCTGCTCCCCCCTTAGGTAGATCCCAAACGACCTCAAGGAAACGTTGAGCTGCATCACCTACTCTCTTTTGCTTCATCAGCTTAAATACTTCGGGCAGGGCTTCGAATTGTTGGCTCTGAGCCGCTGTCATGCCCGGAATCTCCGGTGTTAACGAAAAAGTCACCGGTTCGAAATGAACTGCTGAACGAATCAGATCAGGCCGCATAACATTTGCATGCGTCCCCACATTGCCACCGGAAGACCAGGTAAACAAATGCACCGGCTCCTTACTAACTGCCTCGATAAACGCAACCAAGTCTCGAGCCTGAAATTCTCTGGTGAATTTCTCGCCATTGTCTTGCCAGGGCTGCTTGCCGAAGTAGCGACGAGTGTAGGAGATAAACCGATGTTTCATACCGACTTTCTTGCGAAACCCTTCCCAAAGTCTGAGGTCTGAGATCGCCCCATGAACAAATACGACTGGAGTCCCACTACCCTCCTCGACGTATTCGAGATCGGTTCCATTGACTTGTACCGTCTTGATCTGTGGCGTTTCCGCATGAGATGTTTGGGATATCGCAAATACTGCAGCAACTAGCAAAAATCTTGTAAATCGCATCTTGTCCTCGACTTTTTTGTATTCAAGAAAAACCAGAAGTCACACAAAAGTCTGCATCAGGAAGGATGTGTTCCAGCAAAATTTCAGAATTTTTTCAGAATGTCTGCCTTTGAAAGGCCTGAAGGCAAACAGCTTGAATCTCTACGAGTTAGCGGTTGCAAAGTCTATGATTGCTCTCATCATGACCTCGAAAGCCGGCTCCGACCACACAGGCGTGTGACTGGTTGACTCAAGGGGATACAAGGACGCATTCGGAATCAGTTGCGCAGCCAGTTCAGACTCAGTGTATGGAGCTCGTTCATCGTGCAGGCTGTGCACTAACAAAGTCGGGGCCTGGACCATCGAATAGAACGGTTCGACTGTCGTTTTCGCGACCTCTTCCAGTAGCCTTGCCGCAGTCTCCGGATCCGAAGACATACGCTGCAATTCGTTGAAACTCTCGAGAATGCTCCGACTAGCATCTGGCCACAATCCGGTGGTCATTAGTTGTCTGAATGCAGGGTTCTTTTGGGCCCAGCCATCGCGTACGAGTTGCGCAAATGCTGCGACATGTTCCTCACTTACGCCGCGGTGTAGCTGGCCACGCCCAATGCCCCCGAGCAGGATTAGGCTGGAAACACTTTCTGGATAGGTCGCTGCATACTTGACGACCGGTTGTGCACCAGCAGAGCCACCCAGCAAACAATACCGGTCAAAGCCCGTGGCCACCATAACTGCGCGCATGTCTGCCACCCAATCGTCAAGCGCACCCGGACCAATGTTTCGCTGTGACCTGCCAGTCCCCCGGGCGTCGAAGCGAACCAAGGTCAAATCTTTCGCGAATCGACATAGAAGTGGACCGTAAATCTCACTACACCAGTCATAGTCAATATGCGTCATCCAGTGTGGTGCTCTGACAAGAACCGGGCCAGAGCCCGCGACCGCATAACAAATTTGGGTGCCGTCCTCACTAACAGTGTGACCAACTTGCTGCTCAAAATCGGAGAACTGGGGAACCTCGGTCGCAATTTTCGTGGCCTGAGAAGTATTGAATCGATAGCCGCGTCGATATTCGGTTTGAATAATCTCTTTGCCATATGAACCGAACGCTCGCCGCAAGTCGCGAATGCACTGAGTCAAACTCTCGTTAGTCACAACGACACCAGGCCACACTGCTTCAACTAGTGCATCGCGACTAATGACTTCATTTGGATGAGTAGTAAAATATTCAAGCACTTTCAAAGATTGCGCCCGAATCGGCAAGATCTCCCCCCCGACGGTACGCAATTGCATTGGCTCCGTCTCAACAATTCTGTCGCCAATCAGAAATTTTTTCATGAGTTTGGTAGGCCATGACTCTGTGAATCACAACTATAGCCGGATGCCTCCGTATCAACAGCGCTTTGACGAAACTCGATAGCCATTCGTTCACTGTCTGTCAGAGGTGGCAGATCGGTTCCCACAGAACATCAATCGTCTGGCGGAGCTTCGGTCTCAGATGACTGCATCTTGGGAACCCAAATTCGTCCCACCCCATTTAGGGCAATTCGTATTCGATTCTGTCAAATCTGCGAGTCAGCTTTGACCAAGCGCAAAACTGAGGCAGCAGAGTTTTCTTACATCCCGGACTGCCCAACTGACGATACGTGAAAACTCGTTCCAATAAAAACACCATCGTTGTCCAATGTGTCTCGGTCAGTCATCGCGACGTCAGCGCCTCGCAATACTGCTAAGGAATTGATCTGGGATCGCGAGTCCGAACTCGCCTGCATATAGCTTACCGAGTGCTGCCGACGAAACGACTTAGGCGTCATAGGTCGCTAACTCCACAAATTGACGGAGAACCGTTTTGTGCCAGCACCGGCACCTAGCGTCGTAAGAGTTTGTTTGTGCATGGTACGTTTGGGTGAGGCAGCTCAGACTATCGGGGCCAGCCCTTCGTCAGGTATTGGCGACCTCCATGGAACGAACAAACGACT
This sequence comes from Burkholderiaceae bacterium, assembly GCA_045106815.1. Lineage (GTDB taxonomy): Bacteria > Pseudomonadota > Gammaproteobacteria > Burkholderiales > Burkholderiaceae_E > JAUIAI01. Next base: position 53,770 of record JBGCFG010000039.1, read on the forward strand.
CCCCCTGATTCGGTCTCAGCGATCGTCAGACTGGCATCTGTTGAGTTGCGCAATGAATACCTCCGCCGACTACCCCGAGCGCGTCAACATTAAGCTGAACGATCTCACGCTCAGGATAGTGTTTTTGAACTTCCTTTCGTGCAATCTCGTCGGCTTCGGTGTCACCGAATTGGGCCATTAATACCCCACCATTACAGACATAGTAGTTGGCATAAGACGCTACAAAATCAACACTGCGCACTCGCCGGCGTTTTGGTTCCGGGATGACGTGGATGTCCAGTTCAGCGGCGACTAGCCTGTCATGGGTTTCGAGCGCCGCGATATGGTAGGTATCCTTCATATCTGGTTTGTCGGGCAGATTGATTAGCACACGACCAGGACCTGTAAACCGCGCAAGACCGTCAATGTGGTAATCCGTAATGTCTTCTCCCCAAACCCCTGGTGACCAAATCATCCTCTCAGCGCCATAAGCGAGCAGCAACCGCTTTTCGATTTCATCACGAGACAGACCGGGATTGCGATTCTCGTTGACCCATGAACTCTCGTGCGCCATAAGCAATCCACGACCATCATGTTCCACGCCGCCGGCCTCCCCCTTTAGACCGCTAGCAATGAGCGGCAACCCTAGTCGATCGGAAATTCGTGCCGCGATCTGCCCATCTCGCTTATGCGTCTGCTTGTTGCCCCAGCCATTAAACCGCAAATGGCTAATGACTAATTCGTCATTAGCATTCTTGGCAAATAGCGGCCCCGAGTCTCTACACCACAAATCGTCTGTCGGGACATCCCATATTTCAACCGAATCGGAGAGCATTTTGCGAGCTTGTGTATGGCTCTCCTTCGCTGCCAAAAGAGTGACAGGCTCGAAATCTGAGATCGCATTAGCAATATCGGCAATAGTCTGCTGGACAGATCTGAGGAAAGGTCTGTCCCGATAAACCTTTGCGTTGACCGGCCATTGCATGAAGGTTCTCTCATGCCGACCTTCCTCTGGAGGCACATGCAGTCTTGGCTTACTACTGGTCACGATTGTTCCGCCAATTGAGGTTGCGGCACAAAGCGCTACACACCCAACGAGTAAATGTCTTCGATTCAGACTGAGTGAACCACCCATCAACCCGCTGCCGATATCTCGTTGATCGCATCGGTAATGATCGTATCGATGCCCCAATCACGTAACTGCATTGCCCGGGCCGGATCATTGACGGTATAAGTCAGCACCCGCAGACCATCATCATGAGCCTGCTCAATAAACGCTTCATCAATAGCGGCGTGATGCGGGTCAATCGCCACACACTCAAGAGCCCGGCAACGCGCCAGCCAGTCGGGTGGAATTTGCGAACAGAGCAATGCACGCGGCAAGTCAGGCGCTGCCTCGCGCGCACCTTCCAACGCACTTTCAGAAAATGATGACAGCACTGGCGCGATGTCAGCATTACGAAACAGCAGGTCAGCTTCCTGAGCAATCGCTGCGCCAGTTTCAAACTCGCGGCCGGCGCACGGCTTAATCTCAATGTTGGCGAAAAAATCGTTTGCCAGTATCCAATGACCCAAGCGCCAAAGCGTTGGTACACCCTCGCCTGCAAATACCGCCGAATGCCAACTACCTGCATCAAGCCGCATGACATCCGCCAGCGATAACTGCGCCATGCGGCCGCGAGCATCGGTTGTGCGTTCAAGCGTGTCGTCATGCATCAGGATCGCGCAGCCATCGCCCGTGAGCTTGGTATCAAACTCAAACATCCGATAGCCAAACTCGGCACCGAGTCTGAAGGCCGCCAGGGTGTTCTCGGGGGCCAGCTTGCCACCACCACGGTGTGCGCACATTAGGGGGTAAGGCCAATCTGCGAGCGTTGCCATATCAGTCTCCGAATGTGCTCAATCAGGTACTCACTTAACGGGACGCCCGGCGCTAGCAACTGACAAAACGATCCGCTGCACCGGGATTGCAAACTGGCGCATCAGATACTCAACAAACGCCGGCTCATAGGGCTGCTCATCAAGCGCAGCCTGCATGCAGTCGAGCCACGCTTGCCCGTCTGCTGCCTCAATTGGTAAGTGGGCATGGGCAAACGGCAGTCTGATCTGGCCGTATTTCTCGTTGTATCGCCTGGGCCCGCCAAGCCAGCCGCATAAAAAACGGGAAAGCTTGTCGACCGATACGGTGAGATCCGGGTCATGCATCTCGAGCACTTTACGCGCCCCAGGCCGGTCACGCATGTGGCGGTAAAACGCTTCGGTCAGGCGCGCGATGCCATCCTCGCCACCGGCGGCTAAAAACGAGGCGTTGCCGTCACCAAAGGCTCTGGCGGGTGGGTCCCCTGTATTTGTCACTTGATTGGAATCATTCATGTATGTCCGTTCGACAGTCAAGCATAACGAAGGTGGCAAAGCGTGGCGAATCAGGTCAGTCGGCGCTCCGCGTGGCATTATGACGCCTTAGAGGGTTAAAAGTAGCGTGCCTGACGCCGTGCATAGGCACACAGCGGTCATGAGCGCCCAGGGAGGCTCCCAGGAGCGAACTCCCAGCCAGAGAACAAGCTCCCCCGAGAGTCTCGTGGGAGTGGGCGCTCAAGGGAAGACCGCTTATGCGTTCACGCTTAACAACAAATAACAGGTAGAGGAAATAACGATGGCATTGTTCATCGAGATCACCGCCCCCGACGGCGCGGTGACCCGAGTTGCGGCTAATGGCCCCACCACCCAGGTAGATGCCCAACCTGGGCATGTGTACCGGCTTATCAGCGACGATGCTGGCGCCCCGCAGCCGGTCGCGCAGGTGCGCCGGGTCGATGGTGATCTGGTCGTCGAACTACCCGAGAACGGACAGAACATTGAACTGACGCGCTTCTTTACCCCAACAGCGCGAGGCAGTCAGTTCAGCCTCGCGGAGTTGGGCGGCGACACCGAGACCGTGATCACGCCTCAGAGCGAACCAGTAGGCGCACTGACCTCGGGCGGCTTCTTATTGTGGGCCTCCCCGCAACTGAGATCAGAGCCAGTTGAAGAACCGGGCTCAGATCTGAACTGGCGTCCGATCGCCGCGATCGGGGGCGGCGCGGTTCTGGTGGCGGGTGCTGCCGCCGGCGGCGGTAGCAGTGCGGTGGCTTCCGACAGAACGCCGCCCAGCGCGCCCGTCATCAACGAGCAACTTAACAGCAACTCGCCTCGCCCGGTCATCACCGGCACGGCCGACCCCGGCACCAGCATCACCATCACGATTGATGCCGGCGATTCGGGTCAACGGGTCACGTACACCACGACAACGGATGCCGCGGGCAATTGGTCGGTCGACCTGGCAAATGACACACCGTTCTCAGGCTCCCTGCCCGAGGCAGGGCTGCCGATCGAGCCACCGTCTACGGCGCGAATTATTTCTACTGATGCAGCGGGCAACTCTGGGCCGCTAACAGTCGGCACCATCACCATTGACGTCACGCCGCCAACTGAGACGGCCTCAGTCACTGAGGTGGTTGCCGATGCGCCCGCACCAGTTGACGCCAACGGCAATCCCACAACCGCACCTGGTATCGAAATCAGTCCAGGGGTGATTGCGCCGGGCGGTCAAACCAATGATGGCTCGCCCACCATCACCGGCACGATCAGCGGTCCGCTTGCGCAAGGCGATCGCGTGATCATCTTTCGGGGAGATTCCGCAGTTGGCGAAGCAACGCTCGAAGGGCTTACCTGGACGTTTACCGATAGCAATGTGCCCGAAGGCACCTTTGACTACTCAGCCCGCGTCACTGACTTAGCGGGCAACGGCTCAGTGGGTGGACAGGCGTACACGGTGACTGTTGATGCCACCGCCCCGGCAGTGCCAACCATTGCGACAATCAGTGATGACGACACCATTTCGTTCGCTGATGCGCAGCAGCCGGTCCCAGTGACGGGCACTGCCGATCCGGGCACCCGAGTTTCCGTCACGATTGGCAACGTCACACAAGAGGCAAGCGTCGCAGCGGATGGGACCTACAGCGTGCCATTCACTGCTAACCAGTTACCAGGCAACGGTTTGCAGGCGGTGAATGTCGTCTCGATTGACGACTTTGGAAACGAAAGCCCGGCGGCGACACGCGAGCTTACGATCGTGACCGGCTTGCCAACTGCGCCAACGCTCGATACCGGTGAAGGCAGTATCCTGGCGGGCCCTGTCGCGGCAATCAACGCAGCAGAGGCTGGCGACACCATCTCGCTGCGCGGCTTTGCCGATCCCGGCAATATCATCAGAGTCAACCTAAGGCCGCAAAGTGGTGGCTCTGTCGTGACGACCCAGTTACGCGCAGATTCGCAAGGCGAATTTGTAGCGACCTTCGATCGGGCTGAACTCCCTGATGGCAACTACACTGCCCAGGTGATCGCTGCCGATACAGTCGGCAACCTGACCAACGGGCCGACCCTTCCAATTGTTGTTGACACCAACGTCCCGGACGGACAGATTCGAATCAACTCGATTGTCGACAATACGGGCGGCCAGCGCTCTGTTGATAGCGGCGCTGTCATCAATGATCGAACGCCAACGCTGGTCGGTCAGGCTAACGGCGTTGGCGCGGGAGAGTTTGTTGAAGTGACTCGTGATGGCGCGCTTGTCGGCACGACTCAAGTCAACAACGGCAATTGGTCTTTCACTGACAGCACGTTAGCGGAAGGGCAGTATGTTTACCAGGTAAACCTGTCAGACGTTGCTGACAACAACGGTCCATCGAGCGAGCCTGGATTCGTCATCACCATCGATGCGACGCCCCCACCCGCTCCTGTCATCAACACCGTGGCTGGCAACAATATCGTGACCGGTAGCGAAGCGGCTGGCGGTGTGGTCATTACGGGCTCGGCATCAGCAGGTGCTGCTGTCCGCGTTGACTGGGCCGGCCAGGTTCAAACCACCCGCGCGGACGGTAGTGGTAACTGGGGCGTTCGTTACTCGAACGTGCCAGGCGACGGCAACACGCAGGTGATTGCCCAAACCGCCGATGAAGCCGGCAATGTTGCGACCGGCACTCGCAGCGTACTCGTGGACACAACGCCGCCCGGCGCGCCTCAGATCAATACCGTTGAGGGCGACAACCGAGTTAATGCAGCCGAAGCCAGTAACGGCATACAAATCACGGGTCAGGCAGAAGCGGGCGCCACGATTGATCTGCTCTGGGAGGGCTCGCGCAGCACTGCAACGGCCAATGGCTCTGGCTTTTGGTCTGTCACATTCGACAGCCCGCCCGCGCAAGGCGGCACCACCCTGCGCGCCAGGGCTATTGATGCGGGCGACAACACCAGCACTACTACCACGCGCGACATTCAAGTCGATACGGTTGCCCCTGGCACGCCGACCATCAACACCGTTGAGGGCGACAACACCATTACGTTCGCGGAAGCGGCCAATGGCATCCAGATCACCGGTCGCGGTGAAGCGGGTTCGAGTGTTCGGGTCGACTGGGCAGGTTCGGTTCAGACCGCCACTGTCAATGGGGCAGGCAATTGGGGCGTCGTCTACGGTTCGGCACCCGCCCAGGGCGCCTCAGTCGTTCGTGCAACGGCTAGTGATGCCGCCGGCAACGATAGCGGTACAGCATCCCTGTCAGTCACGGCTAACACCCTTCCCCCACCTCCCGCGCCGTCCATCAACACGGTAGCGGGCGACAACGTCGTGAATGCCGCTGAAGCGGCGGGCGGCATTACTCTGTCCGGTAATGCCCAGGCAGGTGCGCAGGTTGCGGTGTCATGGGGTGGCTTTACAGGATCAACCACCGCGAACGGTGGCGGCTCATGGACAGTGAACGTACCGGCCAGCCAGATTCCGTCTGGTAACGCCACTGTATCGGCCGTGGCCAGCAATGCTTCGGGCTCTGGCCCAGCGGCCAGCCTCAATGTTGCGATCGATCTTGCCGCGCCGGCCGCACCCGCCATTGCAACCGTCGAAGGCGACAATGTGATCGACTTTGCAGAGGCCGCCGATGGCGTGCCTGTGCTCGGCACTGCGGAAGCCGGTAGTCGCGTAACCGTGGTCTGGGCAGGGCAAACAGAAGTCACCACCGCGGACGGTAACGGTCGGTGGCGCGTTGATTTCAACAGCGTTCCAGCGGCTGGCGACAGCACCATTACCGCCCGCGCTCAAGACGGTGCGGGTAATGTTGGTCCGGTTGCGTCACGGACCGTGACGGTGGATGACACACCACCTCCACCGCCGGCACCATCAATTAACACCATTGCCGGTGATGGCGTAGTCAATCTCGCTGAGGCCACCGCCGGTGTCGTTGTCAGCGGCACGGCCCAAGCCGGCGCCACGGTGTCAGTGAACTGGGGCGGAACCACGCTTCAAGACACCGCGGATGGCAGCGGCAATTACGCGGTGACCTTTGCCCGCGCGCAGGTGCCAACCAGTGACAACACGGTCACAGCACGCGCCGAGAATGCGGGTGGCCCCTCGCCGGTCACAACTGAAACCGTATCAGTCGACGTCAGGCCACCAGCTCGTCCATCCATCGCTGAGGTAGGCGACAACGGTGTCATATCTTCTGACGATCTCGCGGGTGGTTTGACCGTCAATGGTCGATCAGAACCTGGCTCAACAGTCGAGCTGACCTGGGAGAACCTGACCGAGAGCGTCACGGCCGATGGGGCCGGAAACTGGCAGGCGAACTTTTCGTCAGTGCCGGGGCAAGGCCCATCAATCATCACGGCCATTGCATCAGATGCTGCGGACAACCCGAGCCCGGTGTTTTCTCGCAATGTCGTCGTTGATACGACCGGGCCTTCCCAGGACGTGCAAATTACTGACGTAATAGACAACGTTGGACCAGACCGTGGATCAGTAGACGATGGCGACACCACCGACGATACTCGTCCGCAACTGATTATTCAGCTTAGTTCCGCCCCGGGTGCAGGCGATGAATTGCAGATCATTCAAAACGGCCAAGTCATTCAGAGCATCACAGACAACGACGCGACATTCAACTACGTGACGCCGGTGCTGCCCGACGGCGACTATGAGTTTCAAGCCCGTCTGGTCGACAGCGGGGGCAACCTAGGGACCATTAGCAGCACCTACACAATCACAATCGACACAACACCCTGATGGAGCAGGCCCTGCTATCGCGCCGTAGGCGTCGTAGACGGGTCGGTGGTGACGTATTTAATAACTGAGACCACCTGCTCCGGGGTCTGAGCCCAGGCCATCGCGGCACCGTCCACTTCTTTGAGTGCATGCACGATTTGCTCATCATGCAAGGTGATGTACGGCTTGCCGAGTGCGGCGCAGATGCCCGCATCGAACGCGGCATTCCATTGCTTGTACTTGTCGCCAAACCGCACGACGGCCAAGTCACACTTTTCGATCATGGTGCGCGTGCGAATTGAATTGACTTTAGACGACTTATGATCGCGCCAGAAAGGGTTTGACTCTTCGCCCAACACGTCGCCTGCCGCGTCACTGGATTCATGATGCGTGACGGCCGAAACAAACCTAACCGGCAGGTCATTCTCGCGTGCACCCCGCATGATCTGCTCGCGCCAGTCGGTGTGAATCTCACCGGATAGATAAACGGTCCATTCCATCTTGTACTCCGTAAGGGCCTGGAAAAAATACGATTGTGCCCGAGCCAGCGCCCATATCGCGGGATGCCAGTGTCAGCTCAGGTAGATTAGGATACGGATGAGCTGTCGGCCTCGGGTCGACCGACCCACTTTTCTCGCGAGTCTGATGTTTCCAGTCAAATTACCCGTCAGGCTGACCAAGCCTGAACGTGCCAACGTCTACGGCGTCATGCTAAACAGCCAGCGGGCCCTGGACCACCTGGGCGCCGCCCTGCACGAGGCCCCTTACAAGGCCCCCCCGTCAGCGCCAATTCTTTATGTCAAACCCGCCATCACTGTTGCCGGACAAGGCGTTGCGGTTGATCTACCTGCCGGCGCTGAGTCGGTGTGTGTGAGTGCGACACTGGGTCTGATTATTGGCCAGACGACCCGCAAGGTCAGTGTTGAAGAGGCCGATGAGCACATCGCCGGCTTCCGGATTGCGAGCGACCTGCACCTGCCACTGGCCGATCACTATCGACCTGCATTTGAAGCCCGCTGCCGCGACAACTTCCTGCCCCTTGGACCGCCGCTGGAGTGGCACCCTAAGCTGAAGCTTTCAACGCTGGACATTCGGGTCTACATCAATGAGCGCCAGGCGCATGAGCGCCGCCTTGATGACCTGGTTCGGTCACCACAACAGCTAATTGCAGATGTCAGCGACTACATGACTTTGCAGCCTGGCGACCTCTTACTCATTGGGCTGCCCCATGATCCACCTGAGGCTGGCCCTGGTGCACGGGTGCGCATTGAAGTGCCTAGCGTGGGTGTGTTGTCTCACACCATTGCAGGAGCCGCCTGATGAAGACAGCACGTATCCTCTGGCAGGGTAAAACCTTTACGGCCCAGGTCGATGCCGATGTCCTCACCCTGGCTGATGGTCTGCAGATTGCATTTGACGACCTGACCAGCAAAGGCAAATGGCTACCACCCGTCAACCCTGGCACCATCTTTGCCCTCGGTCTGAACTATGCCGACCATGCCAAAGAGCTGGCGTTCAACCAAGCGCCCGAAAAACCGCTTGTTTTCTTAAAGGGCCGCAATGCGCTCACGGGTCACGCAAGTGAATCAGTTAGGCCTGCGGACGTCACCTTTATGCACTATGAGTGCGAACTTGCCGTCGTCATCGGCACTGGTGGCAAAAACATTGACGAGGCGCAGGCACTTGAACATGTGAGTGGCTATACGATTGCCAACGACTATGCGTTTCGGGACTACCTTGAGAACTATGAACGCCCGAACTTACGCGTTAAGAATCGAGATGCCTGTACGCCGCTAGGTCCCTGGCTGGTCTCGGCCGACGAGATTGCCGATCCGATGAAGCTCGCCCTCACCACAAGAGTCAATGGCGAGATCACACAACAGGGGACCACTGCCGATATGATTTTTTCAGTGCCTGCGCTCATTAGTTATCTCAGCAGCGTGATGACGCTTTCTCCGGGTGATGTGATCTTGACCGGCACGCCCCATGGTGTTGTGGACTGCAAAGTCGGCGATGTGGTGAGCACGGAAATCGAAGGGCTTGGCAAGCTTGTGAACACCATTGTTGCGCCTCCCGAGCCGGGGTGACGTACTCTCTTCACCAAGACAAATAGTCGCCTGGCTCCAAAAACTACTACAGCGAAAAACCACCCCATGGGCAAAACGATCAAGCACTTGATCAACGGCGAGTTCGTTGACAGCCAAGACCATCTCACAAGTTTGAACCCTGCGACCGGAGACGCTTTGGCGTCGGTAGCCGCTGGCGGTGAGGCAGAAGCCCACGCAGCGGTTCGGGCTGCCCATGAGGCGTTTCCAGCCTGGGCAGCGCGGCCAGCCGAGCAACGGGCGGCCATCATGCGACGACTGGGTGAACTGATCGCGGCTGAATCCGATGCAATCGCCCAGATCGAGACGCAAGACACTGGCCAGGTCATTGCTCAA
>JBGCFG010000004.1:0-79290 GCA_045106815.1 Burkholderiaceae bacterium
GGTCGCTTGGGACGAATCAGGCCGTAGAACTCATTTTCTATCTGCAGTAGCGTGTCGCAGAGCTGTCGGTATTCGTCGCCGTCACGAATGCCGATTTCCGTATAGGGTCCATATGGGTCAGTGAGTGCCTTTTGCAATGACTCGGCATAAACCTCCAGACAGTTGTAACTGACCGCGAGCGATTTTTGCGCGTCACTTTGGTATCCGAGTGGCCCCATGCGCATTGAGGTGCCATACGGCAAATACATGGAGCCAGCGCCGATCGGCTCAAGCCGGTGCTCGCGACCTGCGACAAAAGAGCCGCAAACGGCCGGGGAGGCTCCAAATAAATAGAGGAGCAGCCAACTATAGCGGCGGAAGTTCCTGATGAGCCCGAAGTAAACCTGATCACGAAACGCATGCTCATTGGGCGGCCCGGACTGGCCCGGCGAGAGTTCCGCCCAGGCACTGTCGGGTAGCGAGAAGTTGTAATGCACGCCCGAAATTGTTTGCATGCGGCGCCCATATCGATGCGCTAGTCCGTTGCGGTAGACCGTTTTTGACATACCGACATTGGAAGTGCCGAACTGCGCAATCGGAATGGCATCATCCTCTGGTAGGTAGCAGGGCATGCTGGCGGCCCACAGCCGCTCTTCATCGATCTCCCCGTAGACAAGCGCATGGACTTCGCTCAGTTCAGTGAGCACCTGCTCAATACTGTTGTGAACACCTGTGACTAATTCAAGCTGTGCTTCAGAAAAATCGGTGGTGATTTGCGGATGGGTCAATGCGGAACCAAGCGAACGGGGGTGAGGCTTTGTTGAGAGCAGCCCGCCAGGCTGCACGCGCAGGCTCTCCTTCTCGACGCCTCGGTTCAGATGGCGCAAGGTGTCCGCCGACAGCAGGGCCAGCTTCGATTCGATTGTTTGCAAAACCATTTCTCCCGCTAGGGCCATAGCTGCCCTGTTTCATTCGCCTGGGTAATCGTATTACGAGTTGGAAGACCTGATCGTTTTTTGGGCTCGATGCGACATCAGGGTGTGTCGATCAATGCCCTTGATGCCTGACAACAGGCTAAGTAAGAGCCCATATGCCCCGGCAATTCGATGTTCAGGCCATCTGGCAACAGAATCCAGCGCCCCGGTTGGCGCCGTTACAATGGTGCCATTGTCATGATCTGAACAGAACGCCCTTGGAGACCCGCCTTGTTTACGCCTGAACTACTTTCCGAAGTCCGCCAGCGATTCGCCCATGTTGATGAGTGCCCATACCAGGGGAAAAGAATCTTCTTTGAGAACGCTGGCGGCGCGCTGACCCTTAAATCGGTAGTTCAGACCAGTGGCGAATATGCTGCAATTCCTGATAATCAGGGACGTGACAATCCTGCGGCCCACGCGCTGGTTCGCGTGATTGAGCAATCCAAAGCCGACACGCGCACCTTCTTCAACGCAACCGGCGGTCAGATATTCGTCGGCGAGTCAGGCACCGAACTGTTGTTCCGGCTAGCGCGCACTGCCATTGCAGGTGTGGCAGAGGCCGGCGGGCGAGTTCTGGGTTCAACACTTGAACATCCGGCCACGCGCAGTGCGTGTGATCAATGGGCTCGGTTCACCAACCGTGAGCACGTCCTGGTGGCCCACAACCCCGACACTGGAAGCGTGTCGGTCAGCGACTATCTGCCGCACATTACGGCCGATACGCGGGTTGCGACGATTGTGCATACCAGCCCCGTTAGCGGTATGGGGGTTGATGTCGGTGGCATAGCAGCGGCGATCAGAAAGGTCGCGCCCGAGTGCATCATCATCGTTGACGGTATCCAGCATGCGGCCCATGGGGGGCTCGATATTGATAGCTATGACATTGATGGTTATGCGATCTCACCCTACAAGGTTTTCTCGCGTCATGGCTATGGCATTGCCTGGGTGTCTGATCGCATGTGCGCGTTGCCGCATGAGCGGCTAAACGGCACACCCGACAGTCAATGGGAATTGGGCACGCGAGATACCGGTGCCTATGCAACGTTTACGGATGTTGTGAACTACTTTGATTGGCTGGGTAGCCAGTTTACGGAGTCCGCTAATCGTCGTGAGCGGATCGTGGCCGCTGGTATTGCAATTAAGGCGCATGAGGCGCACCTGACCGAATGCATGGTGCATGGCGTTGATGATTTGCCTGGGCTCGCTGCTATACCCGGCGTTGGCTTGATCGGCGGGGCTGATAATCCGCTGCGCGAGGGCTTGGTTGCTATGACGGTTGAGTCAGTGGCGGCAGCTGATGTTGTGACGGCTCTGAATGAGCGGCGCATTCGCACTCATGTGCGTAAGAACGATCATTACTCGAGCAATATTCTCAAACCGCTTGGTCTTGAGGCCTGTATCCGGGTCTCGATGTGCCACTACAACAGCCCGGATGAGGTCAAAGAGTTTCTGAAGGCGATGCAACAGATTGCCCAGCCCGTTGCCGCCTGACTAGGAGTTTGCGCGGCAGAAACGGATCTGCTGCGCAGACTCCTTGGCCTAGAACTTGCCAAACTTCAGGTACGCGTCAACCGGATCAACGCCAGAGCGAATCGCCTCGCGTACCTGAGACTCGGTGTCCGCCACCGATTCGGTTTCACTAATGACTGACTCGGCAATCGCTGCTGGGATTATCACCACACCGTCGCGATCGGCGATGAGATAGTCGCCGGTGTTTACCGTCACCTCACCAATCGTGACGGGTTCGCCGAGTTTGTCGGCAATCCATCGGCCGATGATGTCTGACGGGGTGAAGTACTTGTGAAACACCGGGTAACCGATTTTCAGGATGAAGTCGGCATCCCGGCAGCCGCTATCGGCAAGGTAGCCGAGCGTGCCTCGTTGTTGCAGCGTTTCGGCCGACAACTCTCCCATAAGAGCGATGTCATTATTATGAGGTTGGCAAACAATCACATGATCCGCCGGGGCTTTAGACAAGACAGTTGTCCAGGCGAGCAGCGTATCGTGTGCGCTCGCATCTGGTTCAGTGCGCCCGGAAAATGTCCAGACGGGTCCTGCCATCTTGAGATTGGGATCCAGGGGCCGAATCTCTTTTGGCAACACACACGGTTCTACGCCTCGGGAGCGCAGTACATCATGAACGGCTGAGGCGTAAAGGTTGTTGAGTCGTGAGGTTATGGGGTTGCTCATTGTCGTGGTCCCGCCGGGTTTGCTGTTCTGCTGATTGTTGCTGATCAGTTACGTGTTGTGCCACTAGCCTCGCCAGCCGGGTTCCTGTTCATCGAGCATGCGCATGATCGAAGCAAAGTGCATGTCGCTTTGGGCACGCTCGCCGGCGATCTGCGCTGCAACCATCTCGCACATTTTTGGGTCAATGCTGCGAAGGGGTTTGCCGGCCGCCGCCTGGACGGCAAGCGTCTGGTGCATACAAGCGCGCTCGAGGTAGTAAAGATCATCAAAGGTCCACGCAACGCTCGGGCCGACCACTGTCACACCGTGACTCGCCATGAACATGACATCTTTACCATCGAGCATGCCCGCAATACGTTTGCCCTCGGCATCGTCCAGCGCCACGCCACCATAGGTATGGTCATAGGCAATGCGGCTCCAGAACCGCAAGGTGTTTTGGTTGCACCAGGCCAGCTCGCCATCGTCGATCAGGGTAAGCGCGGTGGCGTAGGGCATATGCGTATGCATCACGCATTTGGCATGCGGATTCATCTCGTGGACCCAGCGGTGAATGAAGAAGGCACTGGGTTCCAGCGTGTGGGGCCCCATGAGCACTTCGCCCTTGGCGTTTATGAGCAAGACATCTGACGCTTTGACCTCGCTCCAATGTAAGCCCTGCGGGTTAATAAGGTAGCGGTCGGTCGCTACTTCCAGGCTGAAGTGGTTACACACGCCTTCGTTAAGGCCCAGGCGGGCTGCCCAGCGCAGCGATGCAGCCAGTTCGCAGCGTAGGTCGAAGTAGTCGTTGGCAGACTGAGTCATGGCGAGGCCTCCTCGGTAAACAGTTTAAATTCGCAGTTTTGATTCGCGGTCCAGGCACTTGGCGCAGACGGCACCCAGCAGGGCAGTGTTTGCGCTAACAAATATCCAGAACAGAACAACTGCCAGGGCACCAGCCGTGCCAAACGCCCATGCCCCGGATACCTTTGCGATATACCACTCGAGTATGCCTTTACTGAGCGAAAACAGCGCAACCGCGACCAGGGCGCCGATAAATGCGGGTTGCCTGGCGGGTGGGCGATCTGGAAACAGCCGATAAAAGATGTAGAGCAGAGCCGTGAGCAGAAGCGCGCCGATGCCGGCGTTTGCCCAGGCGGCTAAGTCCATCCAGGCGGCCCACTCCGGTAGCCGGGTCCCGATTGCCTGGGTCATACCGCCTGCAAACGCGGTGAGCAGTAGTGAGACTGCAATCAGGAAGGCCAGGATCAGCACCATCAGGAAAGCTTTGAATCTGGCTTTGAGGATGGACATCCAGAGTTCGCGTGTTGTGGCGTGGTCATGCCCGCCAAAGATATGGTCGAGTGCACTTTTCATGGACATGATGACGGCAGTCGCGCCGATCAGCATCGCAGCCGACGCAAACAACGCAGCCGAACCGCTGCGCTGCGCGGGTTTGGCCCGATCAAGCATGTCAGAAACGGTGACGGCGACTTCCTGGCCAAAGTTGCCGTTTAACCGCTCAATGACATATTGACGAGCTTCGGCGCCGTCAAGTACCAGGGCAAGCACGCTCAGCATGATGACCAGCAGGGGCGCAAGCGAAAACGCCGCGTAAAAGGATAAGGCGGCGGCAAACTGAGTCGCTCGATCATTGAAAAATTCAGCGATCGTGGTGTGCGTGAGGTTGAACAGGGATCTAAACACTGGCCGCTCGCAGCGATAGGCAGCGGTCAGAGCCGCAGACAGAAGCAATACCAGCCATTATCAACGTCTCAGGCAGTCTGGGGACCAGACCTGTTGTCTGCAAACCAGCAGCAGCGGCGTCAATCAGTGATAATAAGCGGCTATCTGGTTGCGCTCTGCAGCCAGGACATTCAGCACGGAGTTAAACGTCAAGATGGCGCAGTACGTCTATACGATGAACCGGGTGGGCAAAATCGTCCCCCCAAAGCGGCAAATCCTGAAAGATGTGTCACTGTCTTTCTTCCCCGGCGCCAAGATTGGCGTGCTCGGACTCAACGGTGCGGGTAAGTCCACACTGCTTAAAATCATGGCCGGCATCGACACCGAGATTGAAGGTGAAGCGCGGCCGATGCCTGATCTAAAAGTGGGTTATCTGCCTCAGGAGCCAGAACTTGACCCCGAGCAAACAGTTCGTGAGGCCGTTGAGGGCGGACTCGGAGAAGTCAAGGAAGCGCGTGAGAAGCTCGATGCGATTTACGCGGCTTATGCCGAGCCCGATGCTGACTTTGACCAGCTCGCTGCCGATCAGGCCAAATACGAAGCGATCATTGCGGCCAGCGGTAATGAAGGCGACCACAACCTGGAAATAGCGGCAGAAGCGCTTCGCCTGCCGCCCTGGGACGCCAAGATCGGTCCTTTGTCTGGCGGCGAGAAGCGCCGGGTTGCACTTTGCCGCTTGCTGCTTTCAAGCCCTGACATGCTGCTTCTGGACGAGCCTACCAACCACCTGGATGCTGAGAGTGTCGAGTGGCTAGAGGTGTTTCTCGCCAAATTTGGCGGCACCGTGGTGGCCGTGACGCACGACCGTTACTTCCTCGATAACGCGGCTGAGTGGATTCTCGAGCTGGATCGAGGCCACGGGATTCCCTACAAGGGCAACTACTCCAATTGGCTGGATCAAAAAGAAGACCGGCTGAAGCAGGAAGAAGCGAGTGAGTCGGCTCGCCAGCGTGCGATTCGCAAAGAGCTGGATTGGGTGCGTCAGAACCCCAAGGGGCGCCAGTCCAAAAGCAAGGCGCGGCTACAGCGTTTTGAAGAGTTGAGTTCGTACGACTATCAAAAGCGTAACGAAACCCAGGAGATCTTTATTCCGGTTGCCGAGCGTCTGGGTGGATCGGTGATTGAATTCAAGAATGTGAGCAAAAGCTATGGTGATCGCCTGCTCATGGATGACCTGAGTTTCTCGATTCCGCCGGGTGCAATAGTGGGCATCATCGGGCCCAATGGTGCAGGTAAGTCGACTTTGTTCCGCATGATTAACGGCGTTGAAAAACCCGATAGTGGTGAGATCGAGATCGGTAAAACGGTTGAGCTCGCGTTTGTTGATCAGTCACGCGAGTCGCTCGAGGGCACCCACAATGTCTGGCAGGAAATATCTCAGGGCCTGGACATTATTAACGTCGGCCGGTTTGAGATGCCCTCGCGTGCTTACCTGGGCCGCTTTAACTTCAAAGGTCAGGACCAGCAAAAGCAGGTGGGGAGTTTGTCAGGCGGCGAACGCGGGCGCTTGCATCTGGCCAAGACGCTGCTCAAGGGCGGCAATGTGCTGTTGCTCGATGAGCCGTCGAATGACCTCGACATTGAAACCCTGCGCGCGCTGGAAGATGCGCTGCTCGAGTTTGCCGGTTCCGTCATGGTGATTTCTCACGATCGCTGGTTCCTTGATCGAATTGCTACCCATATCCTTGCTGCCGAGGGCGACTCACAATGGACGTTCTACCACGGTAACTATCAGGAGTACGAGGCTGACAAGCGCGAGCGCTTGGGCGAAGAGGGCGCACGCCCAACCCGTTTGCGGTATCGGCCGTTGTCACGCTGATGGGTATTGATCTGACTCACCCTGCCCACTGGCCTGCGCCCGCCGCCCACATCCATGCCGTGGTGTTCGATTGTGACGGTGTGCTCGTGGACAGCGAACGCATCACCAACGGTGTGATCGCTGAAATGCTGCGCGAGCAGGGGCTCGATATAGACACCGAAGGGTCAATGCGTTTGTTTATGGGTAAGACCGTCAGGGAGTTGTTGCCTGAGATCGAACAAATGACCGGCCGGCCGTTGCCGCAGACCTGGTATCCGGAGTTTCTCGTGCGGCGCGATGAGGGTTTGCGAGACCGAGTGGAGCGGGTGCCTGGTATTGAACAAGTGGTGGCCTATCTCAAGACACATAGCATGCCTTATGCAGTGGCGTCGGGTGCCGATCGGCCAAAGATGCATCTGACCCTGGGCAAGTGTGGGTTGCTTGAGTTGTTCGAGCCTGTCATGTTTGGGCGGGACATGGTCAATCACGGGAAACCGGCGCCTGATGTCTACCTGCTCGCCATGCAGACTTTAGATGTCGATCCTGCGCGGACCATTGTTATTGAAGACACGCCAACGGGTACTGCGGCAGGCATTGCGGCTGGTGCTACCGTGCTGGGCTATGCCGGCACCGGAAACCATGAGGCTTTGCGCAATGCCGGCGCGAGTCAGGTTTTTGACGACATGCTTGGTTTGCCGGACATCCTCACGGCTATTGCCTGATCTGCCAGTCGATGTTGACCGACACCGAGTAGGTGTTTTCGCCGCTTGCGATAGGCACGGCGGTAGCCTCGGCACTCATGGACCGAGCCGCCTGAATAATGGGTGCAGCTCGAGGCTGGCGGGTCTGTTCAGTGATTCTCAATATCTTGCCGAGCTCAACACCGGCTGCCTGCGCAAGCGTTTCCGCCTTATCCCGTGCGCGCTCTACCGCCTCGATACGAGCTTGCTTAATGGCATCGGCAGGATCAAGGTTGGAGAAGCGAATTGAGCCGCCACGATTCACGCCAAGGCTGACCGATTGGTCGAGAACCGCACCCACCCGGGACAAGTCTTTCACGCGAACTGTCAGGGTGTTCTGGACCGTGTAGCCAACGGTCTTGGGCACCGCGCCCGGCTCGCGCTTGTTGGGATACTGAATTCGTGGGTTGATTGAAAACCCAGAGGTTTGCATGTCAGTGTCAGCAATGCCTGATTCGGTGAGCGCCTGCAAAACCTGCGCCATCTTGTCATTGTTGACGGTTAGGGCACGCCGAGCGGTGGGCTCTTCTGTTCGCACGCTCATTGTCACAATGGCCAGGTCAGGTGCAAGCTCTGCCGTGCCCGTGGCGCTAACGCTGATCTTGGGAACCGGTTGGGCGTGCTGCTGACTTGCCAGCGAATAGCCTGGCAGCAACAGGGCACCAGACAATAAGCTTGTGACGGCGACGCCGCGAGCCAGCACCCGCCAGGATAGTCGGTTCATTACTCGCCGTCGCGGGGAATGAACTTGAGCGCAACCCCGTTGTTGCAATAACGCAGGCCGGTGGGCTGGGGGCCATCATTGAAGACGTGGCCATGGTGGCCGCCGCAGCGGCTACAGTGGTACTCCGTGCGCGGCAAAATCAGTTTGTAGTCAGTCGAGGTTTCGAGTGTTCCCTCGATAGCTGTGAAAAAACTTGGCCAGCCTGTCCCGCTTTCAAACTTCATTTCAGTGGTGAACAGCGGCAGATCGCAGCCCGCGCAGGCGAAGACGCCAGGTCGTTTTTCGTTGTTGAGTTCGCTCGTACCCGCGCGCTCCGTGCCTTCTTTACGCAGTACGTCGAATGCCGCCGGGGTGAGCCGTTGCTTCCATTCGTCTTTCGTGTGCTCCAACTTGTCGGCCGCAGCAGGGCTCGTGTGGCCCTCAGGTAAAAACTGTTCCCAGCGGGCCTGCATTTCAGTGACTTCAGACATTTTCAGTTCTCAATTCAGATTCAACGTTAGGTTCAGATTCGTTTGCCGGGTCTTGCCAGACCAACATCGCCGGATTGAAAGCGCCGTTGATTCGCGGTTTGACGACTTCAAAGTAAGGGGACAGATCGAAATCCCGCGGGGTAAATAAGCTGTGGTGGCGGATCTGCAGGATTTCCCGTGCGCAGTTATCGCCCACACAATCGGCTAACGTCTGCTGCTTGATGATAGGCAAAATTGGATACTTGATTGATTGAAACGCTTGTGCGATTAGGGTTGAACAGATCGCGCTTGTCGCACTGCCGCTACCAAACGCCAGCAGGCGCCTGCGCCAGCGGACAGGAATAGGCGGGGTCGGGAACAACCAACGGGCGAGATCAACCACGTTTTTCAAGTCGTATTGATCGCCCAGGCGCGACTCCAGATAGTTTTTAATTTGTTGCTTTTGTTGAGCGGTTAATCCCTTGGGCCGGCAAATGCGAGCGTTCATGCCGTCATACGCGGACAAAGGCAGGCGAATCACCCCCTTTACGACATCTGCTTCAATCACGCAATTTGGGTCGCTTGAGTTCGAATCATCAGGGCCGACATAGCACGCTGCGTGTGACCAGGTTGACTGAGTGAGGTATTTAATACCTACAGAGAATCTGGTCGTGCCTTCAATGAGAATCACGTCGCCCGGTTCAAGTAGCGCGCGAAGCTTCTCCGTGTGGTCTGGCTCCACGAGTGGTACGAACCCGGGGCGCTCTTCGCTGAGGTAGCGGGCAATCGCACCGCCCATTTTCGATAACATCTGGTTAATGGTTCGCCTCCATTTTGACGATCTACATCACGGCGCCCTGAAACCACGGGATGAATTCTTCGTTGCCAATGCCGAGTTCTTCGCTAAGGGTCTGATGGCCAGATGCCACCCGCAGCCAGGTCTCAAAAATCTCCTGTCCTTTTTCCTGAACGCTTACTTCGCCATCGACAATCTCGCCGCAGTTGATGTCCATGTCCTCAGGCATCCGCTGAAACAAAGCGCTGTTCGTCGCAAGTTTGACGCTTGGCGACGGCTTGCAGCCATACACTGAACCGCGGCCTGTGGTGAAGGTCACGAGGTTTGCTCCGCCGGCGACTTGTCCGGTGATCGATACCGGGTCGTAGCCCGGTGTATCCATGAACACAAAGCCTTTCGCCGTCACGGCATCCGCGTATTCGTAAACATCAACCAGGTTTGTTGTGCCGCCTTTAGCGACTGCACCAAGCGATTTTTCCAATATGGTGGTCAGCCCACCCGCCTTATTGCCAGGCGAGGGGTTGTTGTCCATCGAGCCATCGTTTTTCGCTGTGTATTGCTCCCACCACTTGATCTGACTGATCAGTTTTTGCGCGACGTCATCGCTGACGGCGCGTCGGGTCAGCAGGTGTTCAGCGCCATAGACTTCTGGCGTCTCCGACAGAATGACAGTGCCGCCGTGGGCAACAAGCAGGTCGCATGCGGCGCCAAGTGCAGGGTTGGCGGTTATGCCTGAGTACCCGTCTGATCCGCCGCACTGCAGGCCAACAATGATTTCGCTTGCCGGTATTGGCTCACGCTTAACTTCGTTAACCGCGCCCAGCATGGCTTCAATCGCTTCAATCGCGGCTGCCACTGTCTGGCGCGTGCCGCCGCTACTTTGAATCACGAGCGATTTGAGTTTCTCGGTTTCATCAAGGCCCTGGGTGGCAAACAACGCGCTCATTTGGTTTGCTTCGCAACCAAGACCAATCACTACAACACCGCCAAAGTTAGGATGACGGATATAGCCGGCCATTGTCTTGCGCAGGATGTCCATGCCGCGCCCGTCGCTGGCCATGCCGCAACCGACGCTGTGCGTGATGGGTACGACGCCATCAATGTTCGGATAGGCCGCCAGACGTTCTGCGGTGAAATGTTGAGCAACGAACTTTGAAACGGACGCAGAGCAATTCACGGTTGAGATAACGCCGATGTAATTGCGCGTAGCGACTCGGCCGTCCGCTCTGCGAATGCCCTCAAAGGTTGCTGGCGCCGCAACTGGTGTCGTGGTTTTGACATCCTGGCCAATTGCATAGTCACGGTCAAACATTTCAAAGGCCAGGTTGTGACTGTGCACATGGTCACCGGCGTTGATATCGTCAGTGGCAAACCCGATGATCTGGTTGTAACGTCTGACGGGGCTTCCCTTGGTTAGCGGCCGGGTCGCTACTTTGTGGCCGGCGGGAATTGCCTGCTGACAGGTGATACTTTCATCTGTCAGACTCGTTCCGGCTTTGATTGGGCGAGCCGCAATGACGACATCATCATCCGG
Source organism: Burkholderiaceae bacterium (assembly GCA_045106815.1). Classification (GTDB taxonomy): domain Bacteria; phylum Pseudomonadota; class Gammaproteobacteria; order Burkholderiales; family Burkholderiaceae_E; genus JAUIAI01. The sequence goes on from JBGCFG010000004.1 coordinate 10,910, forward strand.
GTCGAGTCGAAGAGTGGATTTCTTGATCATTTGAACCACGGCCATGGCACTTGTCTCCGATGAAGCGGGTTTGAATTGCCAGAGTTTACCCGTCAGCGGGTGATTTCCGATCTCAGGGGATAATTGCAGCAATGGCAGGTTTAGAGGCCCGCCAATAAACTCAAAAGGAGACAACTGTGGCGGCATCAGAACGCTTGAAAGTAGCGATACTTGACGACTATGAGCGAGCGTTTGGCGCCCATCCGGCGCTTGCCAAGGCACAGAGTGCTGCTGAGATAACCGTGTTTGATCGACCATTTGGGTCCGTCGAGAGGGCGGCGGATGCATTACAGCCCTTCGATGCGATCTGCCTGATTCGGGAGCGGCAGCCTTGTCCCGCCGACTTAATCAGTGCTTTGCCCAGGCTGCGGTATCTCGCGTTTACGGGGGCACGGAATCCAAGCTGTGACCAGGCCGCGGCGGCGCGCCAGGGGATTGCGGTAAGCAATACGCCAGGCGGGCCCAGCAAAGCCTCAACGGCCGAACTGACCTGGGCGCTGGCGTTGGCGGCAGGTAAACGTCTGACTGCCGCTGTAAGCGGCTTACGAGAAGGCCACTGGCGCGCCGATGAGCAGGGCCGAGCCTATCCATTGCCCGACGTGTTCGAGGGCGCAACACTCGGTTTGCTGGGGCTTGGTGAGATCGGTCAGCGAGTGGCGCGCTTTGGGCATGCCTTTGGCATGAATGTTTTGGCATGGAGTCCAAACCTGACCACACAACGTGCCCAGGCCCATGGCGTCACAGCTGTCGCACGGGATGCGCTTTTTCAGCACAGCGACGTGTTGAGCGTTCACCTGGTGCTGGCGGAACAGACGCGCGGCATTGTGGGCCAGGCTGAATTGGCGCAAATGAAACCCGGTTCAATACTAGTCAACACTTCCAGAGCGGGCCTGATTGATTCGGCTGCCCTGGTTGAGGTGCTCGCCGCTCAGCGCAACCGGCTGGTTGCCCTGGATGTTTTTGATACCGAACCTATTCGACCGGAAGATCCGCTTGCTGCCTTGTTGAACCGACCCGATGCAGTGCTCTGTCCGCACCTGGGTTACGTCAATGAGCCGGTGTTTGATGCGTTTGCTGGTGGGCTGGGCGAAGTGATCGAAAGTTGGGTCGCTGGCCAACCCGTGCGGGTGGTCAATCAGGACTTGCTAAAATAGTGTCATGGAGAATCCATCGTCGCCCGGTCTAAAACATGCTGGCCATGCTGCCCGATCTGATTTACCCGGCCCTGACCTGCTGCGGCAAGTTATCGCGGGGGCGGGCGAGGGTCTGGTCGAGCGGGAAGAGGCGGTGCGTTTGCTCGTGCTGGCAGCGCTGAGTGGTGAACACCTGTTGCTGATCGGTCCACCCGGGACAGCGAAGAGCGAGTTGGCAAAACGGCTGCACAGGCTATTCGGTGGCCGTTACTTTGAGCGGCTGCTGACTCGGTTTTCAGTGCCCGAAGAATTGTTTGGTCCCTTATCGCTCGCAGCGCTTGATGATGGCCGCTATGAGCGAGATATCGACGGCTACCTGCCCAGGGCCTCAATTGCCTTTCTTGACGAGGTTTTCAAAGCCAACTCGGCGATCTTGAACGCGCTTTTGACACTGCTCAATGAGCGCGAGTTTGATCAGGGACCGGCTCGGATTGAGGTGCCCTTGATCTGTCTGGTGGCCGCCAGCAATGAAGTCCCGGACGATGAAACGCTGCGCGCGTTTGAAGACCGCTTTTTGTTGCGTGCGCGAGTGAGCGCGGTGTCTGATGAGCGCTTTGGGGATTTGTTGGCGACGGTGCCTGCTGCTGGCCCAGTACCCGCACGACTCACAGAAACTCATGTGCACGCTTTGCATCAGGCGGCTCAGCAAGTCGCTTTTCCCGATGAGATGGCTGCCTTGCTTGGCGCTCTGCGCGTGCGCTTGCGCGAAACCGGCATTGAGATATCTGACCGCCGGTGGGTAAGGGCAGTACAAATGCTTAGGCTCAGTGCGGTCACCTGTGGTCGCAATGCTGTCGCAACCGATGATCTGTGGCTCATTAAAGCTTTGGTCGGTGAAACGCCAGAGTATGTGGCGATTATCGAAGACTGGTATTGCGATTTGCTTGGCGCGGAGTCTGCCGTACAACCGACCTGGGCCATTCGAGTGGTTGAAGCATTTGAACAGCAATATGGTCAGGAAGAGAGCGCAACCGAACTGGCGTTTGATGATTCCGGCAAGCTGGCCATCATGAAAGGCAAATCAGGGGCCGATGACGAAATGCTGCAAAGTGCAGCGCCGCGTATGTCTGCGTTTAGTAAACGTAAGCTTTACAGTGCTTCGCATATTGGTGCCCGTATCAAACAGATTGATGAAGTGCTGGGTCGGTTTGCCGGGTACCTTGCCAGTGGTGAGCAATACCGGTCGGCACTGACGCAGCGGCTGCAGAGCAATGTTTTCTTACCGCCTGCGCTGGCTGCTCGCATTCAACAGAATCTCGAAACCTCTTTGGCGCGCATGGCCGCTGTTGAACAGGCGTTGCAGGTTGTGCGCACTCAGTACGACGAGTTGCCACTTGCCGAAGTCGATGATGGCGTCGTGCCGCCGCCCGTTGATATCGTGAATGAGTGAACCGGCGACGGCTCCGGCATTCGATCCTTTCCAATTGGAAAGTGCGCTTGAGCCGCTCGAAGAACTCGGGCGACCCATGTGGCTTCCCGCCATGGTCAATTCAGAAGGCTCGTTTTACGAGCGTCTCGCAAGCTTAGAACACTGGCGTGAACGCCTCCTGGCAGGCCGCAATCCACTCGGTTCTGCCGCAGGCTCAGGCCAGTTTACGGATAGCTGGCCCGGTGAGGACCTGGCCATCGTCCTACAACCGCTGCTGGACCAGCTGGAACTGGCTCGCCTGACGCACGCGCATGAAGCCCTGACCGAACAGGTGATGCGCAGTCTACTCTGGCACATTGATCGGCTTGCGTTGGCGCAGGGGCATGTCGGACGTGCCGAGGCGATCGATCTGGTGGCGCGGTCTTTTGAGGCCGATTGGGATGAACCTCGGATTGATCTAAAAGAAATCCTGCATGTGTTTGAGTCGCTCGATGGCGTGCAGAACTTTGCTGCGTTTTCTGAGCTGCGCGGTTTGCTTCAAACAGAGGCCTGGCAGGCCGTCCTGGATGCTCACCGGGCGATTGCGAGCCTGCCCAAGCTTGCGCGCCTGATTCGCCAGCTCGGGCGCGCGCGCCCCGGCGACGATGAAGTTGAAAGCGCCACTGCAACCATTAACGCGTCAGTACGGAGCCGCGGATGGGTGCGGCAGATGGCTGACGTGGCCTTGCCGGGGGCCGGGTACGAAACCGAAGGCGTTCGGCGATCAGATGATCTATCCCGACTGCTCGCGAGTGAGGCCATGCAATTGCGCCGGCCCGCCAGTGCGGTAGGCCAAAAGCGCGCCAAGCGGCTGCGTCGTTTATTTGCCGCGCGTTTGGTGGAGCAGAGTCTATTGACCTACCAGCAGCGTGACCGCTGGATTGAACCCACCTGGGTGCTATCCGATCAGGTGTCCCTGCAGCCGCGTCCGCGTCCACGGCCGCGCCTGCAGGCCGGACCGCTGATCATCTGCATTGATACCTCATCGTCAATGGCGGGCGGGCCGGAGGCAGTGGGCAAAGCGGTCGTCCTTGAGGCGATGAAAATCGCTCATCGCGAACGCCGGGATTGTCGTGTCTATGCTTTTAGCGGGCCGGGTGACTTGACCTCATTTGACCTGCCGATGAGCGTTGGCGGGATCAGCCGAATTGCAGGCTTTCTGGCCGGGAGCTTTCATGGCGGCACGGACATTGTGGAGCCCATTGAACAAGCGCTAGACGACATTCAAACAAGTCGTTGGCAGCGTGCCGATCTAATCATCGCCTCAGATGGCGAGTTTGGTGCGACGCGCGAAACCCGTGGCCGTTTGATGGGCATCAAGTCATCGCAGCAGTTGCGGGTGCAGGGCATTTTGGTGGGCGATCGCGAAACCATGGGTCTGCGCGAAGTTTGCGACGATATCTTTTGGGTGCAGGACTGGCGCCGGTTTGGACAAAGACATGGCCAGACCGAGACCGCCGTGCATGACCGCAATCTGACCGGTATTTATTTCCCCAACGCGCGGCTCTAAGGTCTTTATCCGTGCGCCTGGGATTGATCGTGGATATTCAATGCCACCAGAAAGCGCGAAACCATGTTGTAGGCTGCGATGGTAGCCACCAACTCCACGACCGCCTGATCATTCATCTGTTCGCGTAGCGTCGCAATGGTTTGATCGTTCACGCGCACGTGCCGGGTCATTTCAATGCAGAGCTTCAAAGCGGCAAGCTCGGTTGGCTCAAACAAGTCGGTGTTTTCGGCGGCTTTGTCTGGCTGACTCAGTGCTTCACTTTGAGTTTGCGTGCCGCCTTCTTTGATAAACAGCGGCGCATGCTGGCCAAACTCAAACTCTGCACCATTGAGAATGGCTACCGTGCAAATCACCATCTCACCAATTTTTTTGTCCAACGACAACTGTGTGCGCACAGCGCCCAGGTATTGGTTCCAGCCCTGGGTCAGCGCAGGGCTATGCAGCAGCATGCGATCGAGTTCGAGCAGTTCGCCGCCGCGGCGTTCGCGAACCGCCTTGACCAGTTCGGCGGGTTCGGCCAGATCAGTCGGCTGGTACGGCAGGCGCGGCGCGATGCTGGTGGCGACTGGCGGCGCGTCCGATGGGCTTGAGGCGCGCTGCCTGCCCGGACCTTCTTTCATGCTCGCAGCGGCCGCAAGCGCACTGCCAGGAAATTTCGATTCATCGCCATTGGCGCTTGCGCAGGCCAGGGCCATCTCGGTCGCGTCATCCCCCCAGAACAGCCGGTCATTGAGTTGTACGGTGGGGACGCCAAAAACGCCCGCTTCAATCGCCTGTTCGGTGTTCTTTTTGATGGCCGATTTAACGGTGGGCGTCACAATATCTTCCGATGTCAGACCCAGTTCGGAGATCAGGCGCGCCAGCGCGGGCTTGTCATCAGGCGTATTGCCTTCGACCCAGACCCAGCGGAATACACGCGCTATGACCTCACGATCATTGTTGAGCGCTGCAGCCAGGCGCAGCAGTGGCAGCGGGTTGAACGGATGGTGAGACGGCATCGTCATCTCAATGCCGTCCCGGTGAGCGACCCAGGTCACCTGCTCGAAGGTCCACTTGCGCTTTGGGGCGAGTTCCGCCGGTCCGGAGTGCCCCCAGTGCCCGAGCAGCCCGGCGAACAGAACGGGTATGCACTCAACAGGCTCTGCCGCCGCGAGTCGGTCCAGCCGGGTGCTCTGCAGGTAGGCATAAGGCGAAATGAAGTCGAAGTACCAGCGCATGCTTGTTTCCTTAACGGACGGGTGGTTGACAGGTGCTAACGGATGCTCGTGCAAGCCGGCGCCGGGGCCTATAGACTTGCGGCACAGAATGGGAATCGTACCGGCTCTCAAAAACCTTCCTCATACCCTCCTGGTAACTCATTGGCTTTATGACTGCTGTTCAACATGTATTGCGCTTCACCCATCGTGACTGGCGCAGCGGTGAGCTCACGCTCTTGCTGGCAGCGCTCATTATTGCGGTCGCCTCGCTCGCCGCCGTGGGGTTTTTTGTGGATCGACTGCGCGTCGCACTCGATCTGCAGGCGACCCAATTGCTTGGCGCTGATCTTGTCGTCCGTAGCCAACGGACTATCCCGGACGAATACACCGAGAAGGCCGCTTCGCTTGGTCTGACCACCGCCCAAACGGTCAGTTTTCCGAGCATGGTGTCTTATGAAGGGGCGCCGCGCCTGGCATCAGTCAAGGCGTTCAGTGAGCGTTACCCGCTGCGTGGCGAACTAAGGGTGGTCGCAACCGATGGCGCGCTGGACAGAGCGGCAGAGACGATGCCGGTTTCAGGCCAAGCGTGGGTTGATCCGCAGCTAGCAACCGCGATCAATGCCAACCCGGGTAGCGCATTGCAACTGGGTGATGTTCAGTTCACGCTGACTGAACTCATTGCGCTTGAGCCCGACCGGGGAGGCGGATTCGCGAGCCTGGCGCCGCGCATCTTGATTCCGCTTGAAGACCTTGAGGCCACCGGGTTGGTGCAAGTGGGCAGCCGAGTCACTTATCGCCTGATGGTAGCCGGTGAGCCCGGGCCCGTCGCGGAATATACAGACTGGGTCGGCGAGCAATTGACGCCGGTTCAGCGTCTGGAAACCGCGCGGGAAGGGCGGCCGCAATTGGAGGTCACCCTTGATCGGGCTGAGCAGTTTTTGTCCCTGGTTGCGCTGCTGTCGGCCTTGATTGCAGCGGTGGCGGTTGCGCTTGCCGCGCGCCGTTTCGCGCAGCGCCATCTCGACGCTTGTGCGGTCGTTAAAGCCATCGGTATGACGCAGCCGTTGCTTATGAAAGTGCTGGTGGGCGAGCTATTGCTGGTGGCGCTGGTGGCGGGTGCCGTCGGCGCACTACTAGGCTGGGCGCTTCACTTTGGTCTGGCCTGGTCTATCGCGCCGCTGGTCGGTATTCCGTTACCGCAGCCCACCCTATGGCCAGCGTTCCAGGCCATGCTCGCATCACTTGTGTTGTTGCTGGGCTTTGGCGCATTTCCGTTTGTCAGGCTTGCCGGCGTGCCACCGCTGCGCGTGTTGAGGCGCGATTTGGGCGGTGCGTCTGCATCAGTCTGGCTGGGTGGCGTGATTGCGGTGGCGTGTTTTGCAGGCTTGTTGTTTTGGCTTAGCAACGACAAGCGCCTGGCAGCGTTTGCGCTGGGTGGCTTTTTCATTGGTGCGATTGTTTTTTCCGTGTGCGCATTTGTTTTGGTGTGGCTTGTCGGCAAGGCGCGCAAGATGCCTCTTATTGCCCGCAGTCCCATCATTCGGCTGGCGCTCGCGTCCTGGTCGCGCCGGCGTGCGTCCGCGGTCAGTCAAACGGTGGCCTTGTCCGTTGGCTTAATGGCGCTGATTTTATTAACCGTTACCCGGACCGACCTGATTGAAGGGTGGCAGCGGGCCACGCCGGCGGATGCGCCCAATCGTTTTGTTGTCAATATTCAGCCAGATCAGATTGAGCCGGTCGGACAAATCCTGAGCGACAGTGGTGTCGAGCAACCCGGGCTTTACCCGATCGTGCGTGGACGCCTTATTGAGGTGAACGGAGAGCCGGCCAAGGCACCTGATGACAGCCCCGAAGAAGGCCAGGCTGACCGCACGCTTGACCGCGAGTTGAATCTGTCTTTCATGGAAGACTTACCCGGCCACAATGAACTGATTGAAGGTAAGTGGTTTGACCCTGCCGCCATGGAAGTCTCGGTCGAGCAGGGGGTGTTTGATTCCCTGGGCCTGGCGATGGGCGACGCGCTGACGTTCGACGTCGGTGGAGAACAGGTCACCGCGACGATCACGAGCATTCGCAAAGTTGCCTGGGACTCCATGCAACTGAACTTTTTCATGATTCTGACGCCAGCGGCCCTTGGAGACATGCCGCAAAGCTGGGTCACCGCATTCAATCAGCCCGATGATGTCGGCATTGATCGGTCCCTGCTCAAGGCTCACCCGAATCTCACGGTCTTTGATACCGGTTTGATCCTGCGGCAAATTCAGCGTTTGCTGGGGCAGGTCGTTCAAGCGGTGCAATTTTTGTTTTTGCTAACGCTCGCTGCTGGCATCACTGTTTTATACGGCGCGCTGGCAACCTCGCGAGACGAGCGTACGAAAGAAGCTGGCCTAATGCGGGCACTTGGCGCATCGAGGCGCCAACTTGGTGCAGCTCAGTTTTGGGAGCTGGCTTTGTCCGGCGGACTTTCAGGTGGACTCGCAGCAGCTGGTGCACTGGTAACCGGTGCGGTGCTCGCCGATCGGGTGTTTCAGTTTGAACTGGCAACCCGGTGGGAGATCCTGCCCGGTGGCATCATCGCGGGCGCGCTGATTGCCGTGATCGCTGGTTGGATGGGCTTGCGACCGGTACTCAACTCACCGCCGCTCGCAACCCTTAGAAGCGCCTGAAATGAGCGCACTTCTAGGACCTGCAGAGCGGTGAGGCTTTACTGCTTAGGGCCTGCGCCTTAAGGGATGTAGATCCTGATTTTTGCTTCAGGCGGCATTTTGCAAAGCTTGGCAGCAACGTAGTAGGTACCACCGAGTTTCTTGCAAGTGACATAGGGATCGTCACGCTGATGCATGATGGGCGCCTGATCATCGTGTAGATCGACGCCACCTTGTGCACCTGCTGTAATGCCCGGCGCAATGCGCTCAGACTTCCAGCGGTTCACGCGAATCGCGTCTTTACAGCGTCTATCTGAGTATTCAGTTGCGCCACCGTCAAGCGTACATCGAAAGATGCTGGTGGTCGTGTCAACGACCTTCTTCTTGGCCGCTTCGGCGGGGCTGGCAAATACGGTGCCGTTTGCGAAGGCAACTACCAGGGCGAAGGCACCCAAAGACAAGGGTACGGTGACTTGCGATGCACGGAACGAGAACATCAGTTACTCCTGTTGGCTGGTTTGGGCGATCGTTTGCCGCCCATATCGGGATGTTCGCCGCTAGTGCCGTTCTTGCTCTGTGATCGATGTCACAGATTGACCGTTTGTCCCGAGAAATCGACCTTTGGTTCCCTTTTGGCAATCGCTGCGGCGTCGCGCGTGGATCGACTCGATAGGCCTGATTGATGGGTTTGCCCGGGTGGCAATCGGGTACACTGTATGCACAACCAGCTGCGCTGGCGTTCTAACCCACGCTGGCGTTCAAACAAGACTCCTGATGCCGGAAACAACCGACCCAAGCCTTTTTTTCTGGATGCTTGTCATTGCCATGGCATTGCTCGTCCTGTGTGTGGTGTTGCTATGTGTTGTCCTGATGCGGCGCGTTCCCGATGCAGAACCAAGCTTGCGAATGCTGGCGCAGCAATTGGCGGCGCAGATGAGTCATCAGCAGCAAGCAGCGCGAGACTCGGCCGACCTTGCCAGCCAAAATCGCCACGAAATTGTGGGTAGCGTCAATGAGTTTGGCGCTAACCTGAGCGGCCAGCTCGGTCAGCTTCAGGCCTTGCTCGATCGGCAGATCAGCGCCATGCGTCAGGAGAACCATGAGCGCCTCGAAGCGATGCGCCTGACCGTAGACGAAAAGCTTCAGTCCACGCTTGAGCAAAAGCTTGGGGAGTCGTTTCGCCTGGTAGCAGAACGACTTGAGCAGGTGCAGCGCGGACTTGGCGAAATGCAGCATCTGGCAGGGGATGTCAGTGACCTTAAACGGGTGCTGACAAACGTCAAAACCCGAGGCGTTTGGGGCGAGGCCCAACTGGCGGCAGCGCTGGAGCAATTGTTTGCGCCGTCGCAGTATGAGACCAATGTTGAAGTGGTGCCAGGCTCGGGCGAACGCGTCGAATTTGCATTGAAACTGCCCGGTGGCGATCAACCGATCTGGTTGCCGATTGATGCCAAGTTTCCGCGTGAAGATTATGAGCGTTTGCTGCAGGCGCGTGATGATCATGATCCGAAAGGGGCGGATGCCGCAGCGCGAAAGCTGGAGGCGCGTCTACGCCAGGATGCCCGCACGATCAGCAGCAAGTATTTGCGCCCCCCTTACAGTACTGACTTCGCGCTGATGTTTCTGCCGGTCGAGGGGCTGTTTGCCGAAGCGGCCGGTCGGCCAGGTTTGCTCGAGTCATTGCAGCAGGATTGGCGCGTCATCGTGGCCGGCCCCACAACGCTGGCTGCGATTTTGTCTAGTTTGCATATGGGTCTTAAGACACTGGCCATTGAGCAGCGGTCCGGGGAAATTAGGCAGTTGCTGGGCACCGTTAAAACTGAGTTTGGCGAGTTTGGGCAAATGCTGGCCAAGACCCGCCAGCAACTTGAAAAGGCGGCCGGCAGCATTGGCGATGCTGAGTCTCGCTCGCGAGCCATTTCCCGTCGATTGACGCAGGTAGAAGAATTGCCGCCGATGCCCGCTCAGGGTAAATCGATGTCCGAAAAGGATAATTCGCAAGCGTTCGAATAGTGCAGTGCACCATCGCGGTTTTTCAAAGGTGAAAAATCCCTTGCGTATTATGGTAAACCATGGCAAGTTGTTGAAAAAAGTAAACAATTATTTGTTGGCTTCTGTGAGATAAATCTGTTGCCGCGCAGCAAAACCGTATAACATTGCGGGTTATTGGCGCGCGGGCTGCTGGCCTGAGTCGCGCACCAACGCCTTATCTGGCGTTGGTCCTCACTGACGATCTTCCGTTGGTGCTCAATTTGGGCTGTCCGTTGCAGGACCGGGCAGCCTGTCAGTTCGTTTTATCTCAGGAGAGACCATGACAACAAGAGAACAAGCAGCCCAGCAACTACAGCAGGACTGGTCCGAGAATCCCCGGTGGCGTGGCATTAAGCGCACCTACAGTGCTGAAGATGTTGTGAAGCTGCGTGGTTCGCTGCAGGTTGAGCACACCCTCGCGCGCAATGGCTCAGAGAAACTTTGGAAGCTCATCAATGAAGAGCCCTTTGTGAACTCGCTCGGCGCGCTGACGGGTAACCAGGCCATGCAGCAGGTCAAGGCTGGCCTTAAGGCTATCTATCTGTCGGGTTGGCAGGTGGCAGGTGACGCGAACGGCGCGGGCGAAATGTACCCCGACCAGTCACTCTATCCAGCCAACTCAGTTCCTCAAGTCGTTCAGCGCATCAACAACACGCTGACCCGCGCAGACCAGATTCAGTGGATGGAAGGCACGGGCCCGGGCGATGAGGGCTATGTTGATTATTTCGCGCCCATCGTGGCCGATGCTGAAGCCGGATTCGGCGGTGTGCTCAATGCATTTGAACTCATGAAGTCCATGATCAATGCAGGCGCTGCAGGCGTTCACTTTGAAGATCAGCTCGCTTCAGTCAAGAAGTGTGGCCACATGGGCGGCAAAGTATTGGTGCCGACCAAAGAGCAGGTTGCCAAGTTGAGCGCTGCTCGTCTTGCGGCTGACGTCATGGGCGTGCCGACGATTCTGCTTGCACGGACTGATGCGGAAGCAGCAGACCTCGTGACCTCTGACGTTGACGATCGCGACAAAGAGTTCCTGACGGGCGAGCGTACGGTTGAAGGCTTTTACCGCACCAATAACGGTATTGAGCAGGCTATTTCACGTGGTCTTGCCTACGCCCCCTATGCCGATCTGATCTGGTGCGAGACTGGAACACCTGACCTTGAATTCGCCAAGAAGTTTGCTGATGCGATTCATAAAGAGTTCCCGGGCAAAATGCTGTCGTATAACTGCTCACCCTCATTCAACTGGAAGAAGAACCTGGACGAAGCCACAATCGCCAAGTTCCAGCGTGAGTTGGGCGCAATGGGCTACAAGTTCCAGTTCATCACGCTCGCCGGTTTCCACGCTTTGAACTACGGCATGTTTGATCTGGCCTATGGCTACGCCCGTGAGCAGATGACTGCTTTTGTGAAGCTGCAGGAAGCTGAGTTTGCGTCTGCTGATCGCGGCTTCACTGCCGTGAAGCACCAGCGCGAAGTGGGTACCGGTTACTTTGATGCCGTTACCACCACGATTGAAGCAGAAGCATCTACCGCTGCACTGAAAGGCTCGACCGAAGACGAGCAATTCTTTGATGGCGACAAGAAGGCCGCTTAATCGGTGTTCTTGTGACTGAGCTTTTACTTTGAGGCTCTGATAAAACGGCCAGCATCAAGCTGGCCGTTTTTTTGTTTGTTACTTTCCTGTCGGCTCGTATGAATCTTTATCTTCGCCTTCTGTTAACGCTGTTCCGATGCTGGCGTGGGCAGGGCATCCATCCCGCTGACACGCTAGTCACTGGCAGGCGTGTTTTGCCGAATGATCTTGACCTGAACCGGCACATGAACAACGGGCGTTATCTGACGCTGCTCGATTTGTCGCTTCTCGAATTTTTTGCTCGCAGTGGTTTCCTGCGGGCGGCGATGCGGGCAGGGCATCGTCCGATGGCGGGAGGCGTTCTGATCACCTATCGGCGCCAGTTGAATCTATTGCAGCGCTACGAAGTTAGGTTTCGCTGGATCTGCTCTGATGAGCACTGGAACTACATGGTCTTTGAGTTTGTCAGTCAGGGCAGGCTGTGTGCCGCAGGGACGATTAAAGGCGCTATGGTGAGTGGGGCGGGGCTGGTGGCAACAGACAGTTATGCGCAATTGCTGCAGGGTGAGACGCGAGAAGCCATAGAGATGCTCATGCAACGTCCCCTGACTGAGGCCGTTCAGCTTTGGAAGAGCGCCGAAACTTCAGCGCACAGTCAGGCACGCAACGGTTTGCTCAAATCTAATGGATCTAATCCAGCAGACTAATCCTGCACCCTAAGCCGCCTGGCTAGTCCTGCGTACTAGTCCGGCAGACTGCGCCAAGCCGGACTAGGCGTTCGGTGCAATTGATGCGCGGCTGCCAGGCGCGCAAGCTTCACTCCAGTTCAATCACTGGAGGAAGCTATGCAACACAACAGGTGCGCGATCGGGCGGTTGGCGCCGGTGCGAGGGAATCGTGTCTGTGGCCAGGGCATGACTGAGTACATCGTCATTGTCGCGCTGATTGCGGTTGCCGCCATTGGCACCTACTCATTGCTTGGCCAAACGGTGCGTAATCAAACGGCCGGTCTGGCACTTGAAATCTCGGGTAAGCCCGGGCGGGCGGCTATTTCTGCTGCTGGCACCAATGCAACCCAGGCACAGGCCAAGGCCAACAAGAAAAAGGGCCTGTCCAACTACGACGAAGGCAACACGCAGTGATCCCAACCCGGAGCCAACGCAGGGCTACTTTTGGCCCTCGTCAGCGTGGTCAGGTCTTGATGATCTGTCTTTTGCTGACATCCGTTGGTGCTGCGGCAACGCTGTTCCTTTTTGATGCCGGGCAAATGGTGAGTGCAAAGACCCGCGTGCTCACGGCCGCCGATACCGCGGCCTACAGTGCAGCCTCCTGGCGTGCACGCGTTCTTAACTACAACGCTTATAGCAACCGGGCCATTGTTGCGCAGGAAGTCGCCGTTGCCCAGGCGATCACGCTTGAGTCGTGGGCAAATTACTTCGAGGCGTTCACTGAGTCCATTGAAACGCTTTCGCAGATCTATCCGCCGGTTTACACCTACGCCAAAGCAGCAGCCGAGGCGGCTCATTATTCGCGGCTGGCGACTCAATATGCCGCCGCACTTGAAATCAGGCTTCGTGATGGGCCTTCCATCGGGTACAAGTCGATGCTGACTTACAGTCAGCACATCATGCACTACAGCGCGAGTGACTTCGGACTCACCGCGATTGCGCAAGAGGTGGCTGGCACGGCCGACAATCGCATCAAGGCTTACGTGCTGCCCATAGGGACCAAGCACAAGGACTTCATCAAACACTACTCAAGCGATACTGATCGCCAACGGATGCGCCGCATCGTCGAGCGCTCGCTTGACCGCTTCACTGCCGGCACCCGGGACGCCAATCTGAGCCTTGGCGTACCCGCCACCTGCGTCATGCCGGGTGATCCACCCCATGAAGCGACCTGGCACTACCGCAAACGCGGCGGCACCAAACTGGCCCCCGGCCTGGACCGATGGGAGGCAGCGGATACCGGGTCAGTTCAAGTGCCGGTGTTTTCCCGGCGGAAAGGTCGTTGCTTTCAACTTGAGATCTACCCGATGGGTTGGGGCGCTGCAGAGCTGCCGGTCGGCTCGCAGGAAGATGACATTCTTGACAACCCCGGGGCAGTGGCGACTAATCGTAACGCCCTGTCTAACGCGGTTGATGAAATGTCCGACTCGGATAGGCCGAATCATCAGGGCACAGGCATTGCCCGCGCTTTCGATCTCAACTACACCAAACTCCCGAATAAGCGTTTTCCCGTTTCGCGAGTAGTCGTGTTGACCAAGCTTAAGACAGGCCGTTTGCGACTGGCCGGCGCGGTGTTGCCTGATGGCGAGCGGCTCACGCCTGAAATTACTTTGCCAAAAGATGAAGTTCGTGCAGTGGGGGTTGCCGAGGTGTATTTCAGGCGGCCGCCCAGTGCACCGGCTCGCCGCGAATACGCAAGTCTCTACAACCCGTTCTGGCAGGTGAGGCTGGCCACCGCAAGTGCAGCAGAAAAAGGGGTGGCGGCGCATGCGCGTTAATCAATCACATCATCACGCTGGTCAGGCGCTCATCGAAGCGCTGGTTGGGGCGACTGTGCTGGTGTTGGTATTGCTATTGCTAGTGGCGCTTGCCAAAGTGCAGGCGGTTGAACTGGCTGCCACTCATGCAGCGCGTGCGCTGGCCTTCGACTGTGCGGTTCAGCCAGACAAATGCACTGCAAGCGCGCCAGTCAATAGCAGCGAGGCACGGCTTCGCGCGCGTTTTATGGGCACTGGACGGGTTGACTATGGCCACAAGGCCTTGTGGCGCAACCGCTCGGGTGACCCGCTTGTTGAATCTGGCGACCATATTGAAATGAGTGTCACGGACAAGGCATTTGGTGCGGCGTCCGGCGTGCTAAAAAATGGCAAACGTTTCGCGGGCTTCAGTGCCGGCAAGATCTTGTCGCGCTTTGCCGGACCAGACAAATTCGGCCTGCATATTGAGCATGGACTTATCACGACAAGCGCGGGCATTGGATTGCGTCAATCCCAGCGTGCGACTGCAGACGCAAACCTGCTTTCCGGGATGGCGCTCAAACCCAGTGCAAAGGCGGCGATGCTGCTCGATTCATGGCAGGCCTCTGGGCCTTACGGGGGGCCGCACTCTGTAGACGCTCGGGTTGATAAAGGGCGCCGCTTGAAGTTCAACATCGAAAAGGGCTTTCGCGCTGCCTATCTCGGGACTAAGGCCGCGATGATCTCTATGCGATTGCTGCTCATGGAGAACCAGGCACACAAGTTTGAGCACTATAAAGTCCCGATGGATCTGGTGCCGATAGACCGCACACCAGACAAAGCAGGTCGACGGCCGTGATAGCGCCAAGACTTATCCGTTATGCGTTGAGCAACTGCGTGATTGCCTGCTCGCTTGTTTCGGCTCAGAGCCTGGCTCGCAGCCCGAACGAACCGGCAAACTGCCTTCCCCATGTTTCGACTCAACGCGTGCTCGCCCTTGAGCTACCCAGCGGCGCCCGGCGTTACGTACACGACTTTCATGTCAAGCAAGGCCAGCGAGCGGTTGCCAGGCGGTTGCGCGACGACTTAAGTGAGGTCGCGCGACCGGGCCGGCTGCTGCGCCATCAGCTTGGGTCGTGGCAAACCTTTTCGTTCTGGCTCGGGAAACGGTTTTGCCTGGTTCAGATTCGCCCCTTAAACCAAAGGCAGGTCGATGGCCTGGTCACAATGACTGACTACAGCGCGATTGAGCAGACGGCTTTGCGCACAGCCGCGACGACCGCGCCCGACTATGGGTTCGACGCACCGGCCTGGTTACCCCGACTTCGAGCCCAAAAGGTTGAGCGATGGATCGATGTGGGCAGGCGCGTGACAACGATCACCGGATTGCTACCGGGTTCACCCGCTGTTGCTCGGGAACGAATCACTCAGGCGGCTGCCCGTGGCGGGTTCACACCGAGCGCGCAGATGGTTGTGCCGGCATCCGGCCAGATGCTGATTTTTCGGCGCGCCGGTCAGGAGCTTGCGATCACGCTGGGTGCACTGGCAGCCATGACTAATGTTGTTGTTCACATAGAGGAGCACTAAGTTGAAGCAAACGAGGCAGTCAGGTCAGGCGCTGATCGAATATGCCGTGGTGTGCGCGCTGGTTTTGCTCGCGTTGTTGCTTGCCGGCGATGATGTTGTCGTCCAGCTGATTCAAGCGATCAAGGCGCGCGCCGAGCAATTCGCTGTTTTGATGGCGGCGCCGTAATGTTTACGCAGATCTTGATGCCGTTTCTCTCACGCTATCGCGTTTGGTTGCTGTCAATCGTCGCGCTGGGTTTTGGTGGTCTCGGCATTACCGGTGCCCATGGATTTATTACCGGGCAAATCGATGCTGAGCGAGCAAGACTGCAGCGTCAGCATCAACTGGTGCCCATTGTCGTGGTGCGTCGTGACACACCGGCTGGCACTTTTCTGACTGAACCGATGCTCGCCACCAGAGAAGTCCCGGTGCGCTATGCGTCAGTGTCATCTGTTGGTGAAGACGATTATGAGACTGTGCTTGGCAAAGTCTTGCAGGTTTCCATGAAGGCTGGCGAGCCTGTGCTCACCAGTACCCTGGGTCTGCCGGCTGATGGGTTCTCAGGGCAGGTCCGTCATGGCATTCGCGCCATGACGATTGAAGTCGATGAGGTGAATTCAGTTTCCGGCATGCTACGCCCCGGCGATCGGATTGATCTCCTATTCTCAACGCGATCTCCCATTGCCGGTGCGAACGGCTCTGATATTTCACGACCATTGATGCAAGACCTCAAGGTACTCGCCACAGGTAGTCAAACCGGTAATCCAATAAACCCCGCGTTTGGCGGCATACCGAAAAGTCATGGATTCACCTCAATGACGGTTGAAGTGAGCCCGGAGCAGGCACAAAAGCTGGTGCTTGCGCAGCGCAGTGGCCGCCTGACGGCCTTACTCAGAAACCCGGAAGACCGCCATCCGATCGCTTCCGATGCGATGGATGTGTTCAGTTTGCTCGGTATGCCAAAGCCAGCCAAGCGGATCAGAAAGCGCCATCAAAAGGTCGAACTAATAGTTGGCGGACAGGGGCGTGTCGTGCGCTCAAGGATTCAAGCGAAATGAACAAGGCAGGTTTAGCGTTGATCCGAGGTCTGATCTGCTTACTGTGTTGCATCAGCACAAGCTCATCGTATGCAGAGAAGACGACGCAAGCTTCGCGCACAGCGGGTCCCAGCGCAGAGTCGGTTGAAACGATGACGCTTGTTGTCGGGCAGGCCAAGGTGCTCAAGACTGGTTCGGTGCGGCGCATTGCTGTGGGTAACGGCAAGGTCATGCAGGCGACATCGCTCGATAAGCGGCAGGTGCTGATACTGCCCGAAGCGGTTGGTCAGACAAGTCTGCACCTGTGGCCAAGGCGCGGTCCGCTCAAGCGCTACCTGATCAATATTGTGGCTGATGATGTTGGCCAGCACTTGCTGCAGGTACAGGCCATGCTCGGTTCAGAAGAGAACCTGAAAGCCCGACTGGCAGGCGAAACAGTGGTGCTTGAAGGACATTCATTGAGCGCTTTGCAGAAGGCCCGTATCGACGCCGTCATGGAGCGGCATCCGAATGTGCTCAACCTTGCCTCTGATAGCAGCACCGAGCGAATGATTGCAATGGATGTGCGCATGATCGAAATGAAAAAGAGCGCGCTTAAAAACATTGGTATTCGCTGGTCAGGCAGCGCCAATGGACCGTCTTTTGGCGTGGTCGGAGATTTTCATCGCAGTGGGGGGTTTAGCTCACCCGAGGTGGCCGCGGCCGCAGGCATGACGGCGCGGCGCAGTGTTGCGCCGTTTGCCACCGCGTTTAGCTTGGCCGGGTCAATTACTTCCATGCTTGATTTTCTGGTGACGCGCGGTGATGCAGTCATTCTTGCTGAGCCCAGACTCAGTTGCCGCAGTGGAGGCACCGCGCGTTTTGTCGCGGGCGGTGAACTGCCTATTCCGCAGTCGTCAGGTCTTGGCGCGGTCTCGGTTGCCTTCAAGGAATATGGCGTCAAGTTCGATTTTTCGCCGGTGGCCGGGCAGGGCGGCATGATCTCTGCCCGAATAGCAACCGAAATTTCAGCGATTGATTTTGAGGTGATGGTCAATGATGTACCGGGCCTGATAAAAAGACGCGCCGAGACAGAGGTGAATCTTCGCGAGAACCAGACGCTGGTGATTGCGGGTCTGCTTGCTGAAGATGCCTCCCGGAAAATCGATCAGGTCGCGGGTCTCGGCGATATTCCAGTGCTCGGCGAACTGTTCAAGTCACGAGACTTCAGATCGCAAAAAACCGATCTCGTCGTTTTCGTCACGCCGCGCTTCGTTGAGAACCAGCAACCCAAGCTACCGCCGGTAACCGTCCCGCAGGCTGACCTGGATGAGCGGGCAAATAAGGCGCTCCAGCGCCTGAGCATCTTGGACTAACTATGCTCACGATTGCCGTTGATTCTCCAGAACAAACTCGCTCACTGGTTCAGATTACAGACTTTCCCTGTCAGGTTGGACGGCGTAAGTCGTGCGGGATCGTGCTGTCGAGTTGGCGGGTGGCGAGCCGTCATGCAGAAATTCGTCGCAGTGGCAGCCTGTTTTCCATTGTGGATCAGGGCAGTCTTGGCGGGACGTGGGTCAATGGTGAGCGCATTGCCGAGTTTGGCCCGCTCACCCATGACGATGAAGTTTTAATCTCCGGCTTCACGCTGCGGTTAGTGAGCGAAGGGGTCCAATCGGTGACCGGACTCATCAGCGAGGCTGATACCACGGGTGAGCAGGCGCCGCCTGACCCTTCTGGATCCTCGCTTGATTCAAGCGAGGTTACAAGCGACGCAGGCCTGGAAGTCAGACGTCGGCTCCACCGGCAACTCCTGTCTCGAATGGACTTGCGCCGTCAGGAAATCCGCCACCTCAACAGTAGCGAGTTGAAGGCCCAGGTCGGTGAGCATCTCGATGCTCTGATTGCGGGTCAACCTGAGATGGCTTCGTTGGCCGAGATTGCCGATATCCGACAGGCCGTCATTGACGAGGCGGTTGGCCTGGGTGTGCTTGAGCCACTGCTGGCGCGTGACGACATCAGTGAAATCATGGTGAATGGTTGCGAGCCTGTGTATGTCGAACGTCATGGCAAGCTCGAGTCAACAACACTGCGATTCTCCAGCGCCCAGGCGATCGAAGCGGTGATTGAACGCATCGTCAGTCCGATTGGGCGGCGGATTGACGAATCTTCTCCGATGGTCGATGCACGCTTACCCGATGGTTCACGGGTCAATGCGGTTGTGCCGCCGCTAGCCGTTAAGGGGCCGGCGTTGACGATTCGCCGCTTTAACACCCATCGCTACAGCGCCCACGATCTCGTGACGCTGCAGACCGCTTCTGCCCAGATGATGGCTTTTCTAATCTGGTGCGTTAAGCAGCGTCGCAATGTCGTGGTCTCGGGTGGAACAGGCTCAGGTAAGACGACTTTGCTCAATGTGCTGAGTAGTCACGTTGGCGAAGATGAGCGGGTCATCACCATTGAGGATGCCGCAGAGTTACAGCTTGACCATCCGCACCTGGTGAGTCTGGAAGCGCGCCCGGCTAACAGCGAGGAGCGCGGCGCCGTCACGATTCGTGATCTGGTGCGCAATGCGCTAAGAATGCGTCCGGATCGCATCGTTGTGGGTGAATGCCGGGGCGGTGAGGCACTGGACATGTTGCAAGCCATGAACACCGGCCACGACGGCTCACTGACAACCGTGCATGCCAATTCTGCGCGTGATGCGCTGGCCAGACTGGAGGTTATGGTGCTCATGTCGGGTATTGACATTCCCGTGATTGCGATTCGCGAGCAAGTCAGCTCTGCAATAGATGTGATCGTCCAGCAGCGGCGGGGGCGGGACGGATCTCGGCGGCTGGTAGAGATTGTCGAGGTGGGTGGCATGGACGGCTCGGTGATTCAAACGCAGCCGCTGTTCCGCTTTGACCTAGATTCGTCGCAGTTCCAATGTTGCGGTCATGTGCCACAGCTAGTAGATGACTGCGATACGCTTGACACCGAAGAACTCAGACGCCTGTTTCAGGAGACTGAAGCATGACGGCTGATTTGTCCTGGCCGCTGTTGATCAGCATCTTTCTGGCGGCAAGTGCCGGATTTGCCCTGAGCGTCATTGCGTTACGGGTATTCCTGATGCGCTATCGGGAGCGTTTTGGTCAACAGGTGCAAAGCGAATTGCAGGCGGCGTTTCTGTTTACCAATGTGTCGCATCTGTTCATCCTGAACGTCACGCTCGTTATTGTGATGGCGGCGCTGACCTACTGGATGACAGCGCACTGGTTGCCATCGCTGGCGGTCGCCGTGTTGCTCTCGGTGGCACCCCGGTTCTTTCTTAAGCGAATCAAGCGTCGGCGACTGCAGGCGTTTCGCGGACAATTACCAGAAGTGCTGAGTCTGCTGAGTGTCAGTTTGAGGGCAGGGGCTGCGTTGAATTCTGCGCTGGGTGAGTTGGCTGAGCAAATGCCGCCACCGGCCAGGCAGGAAATTACCATGCTGCTGCGCGAACAGCGAATGGGTCGCTCAATGGACGATGCGCTGAGTTCGCTCGAGGCGCGGATGCCCTTGGAAGAAACGATGTTGCTCGTGAGTTCGCTTCGCTTGGGCTTAAAGGCAGGCGGCTCGCTGGCAGAAACCCTGCTCGCATTGGCAACCGCGATGCGGCGACGCTTGATGCTTGAGGGCAAGGTGAGGGCTCTGACCGCTCAGGGGCGCATGCAGGCCTGGGTGATGGGTTTACTGCCGTTTGGGGTATTAGCGGCATTGTTGTTTATGCAGCCCGAACTGACACGCTTGTACTTTGCGACGGTGGAGGGCCTCACGATACTCGGGCTTGTTGTTGCACTTCAGATAGCCGGCGCGTGGGTGATTCGACGCATGGTTGCGATCGAGGTTTGAGCCGATGGAGATGACTTTGCCCGATTGGTCCCAACCGCTTTCGTCCCCATGGGTATTTGCTACCTGTGTCGGTGGTGCGCTTGCGCTCATGCTGTTTGTGATTGCTGCGAGCATTACTGATCGCCAACCAGTGGAGCGAGCAGTTGACGAGCTTGCGCCCGATCCGGCACCGGCCGTTTGGCGAATGGGCTGGTGGATTATCGAATGGCTCGCACCGGTATGCCGGCGGTTAATGCCGGTAGCCTGGCAGATTCACCTGACTT
This sequence comes from Burkholderiaceae bacterium, assembly GCA_045106815.1. GTDB lineage: Bacteria > Pseudomonadota > Gammaproteobacteria > Burkholderiales > Burkholderiaceae_E > JAUIAI01. Next base: position 31,688 of record JBGCFG010000004.1, read on the forward strand.
GCCAGCTGCGTGAAGCAGGGCTGGAGTTGGCGATTACGCCCGCACAGTTTGTCGCAGGGCGATTACTGCTGATGATGCTGGCTGGTGCGGTAGTGGCAGCGTTCGCGTATCAAACAGTTGGGTGGCTCGGCATCATGACGGTGATGGTGCTGGCCTGGCTCTTACCGGGCCTGAGGTTGACCGAGAGTGTTTATCGGCGGCGGCGCGGGCTCGTGCGTGATTTACCCGTGATGCTTGATTTGATCAGTCTGGCGGTCCAGGCCGGAGCCACGACACCCCTGGCCATTGCCATGTCGGTTGAGCGGGGACCGGCAGGGCCAATGCGCGACGAACTTGCACGCGTTATGCGCGAAATCAAGGCAGGCCGATCGCGGCAGGACGCCCTGCGGGCAATGTCGGACCGGTTTCAAGTGCCGGGTCTTCGCCATGCGGTTGCCGCGATTATCACGGCTGAAAGACAAGGGGCAGACCTCAGCCCGGTGTTACGCGCTCAGGCAGGGCAGCGCCGCGAAGAGCGTTTTCTTGATGCAGAGCAACGTGCGATGCAGGCACCTGTCAAATTGTTGTTGCCACTGGTGGCATTCATTTTCCCCGGCACCTTTCTGGTGCTGCTCTTCCCCGTGGCGATGCAGCTAATGAGCGACGGCTTTTTGTCGCGATAGCTTTGGCGCATTGCACCTATACCCATTACTGAACCAACTGCTTGTTGGAGGAGACACCCTTGGTCACGAACTGTTTGCGATCGATGTTTCAGGCAGGTATGAGGCCTGCGAGATTGTTATGGCTGGTAAGTGCCTTTGTGCCAATGCTCGCGTACGCGGATTCTGCGCCGCAGGTGGATTATGAAATAGAACCGCCCAACGCAGGAGAGGCTAGCTTTGCAGACCCGGCGCCTGTCAATGCCACATTAGAGACTGCCGAATTCAATTATCGCGCGCGACGTCTGAGTGCCGCGATGGAGCAGTTCGGCATGGTTGCCGCCATGGAAGATCATCCGTTTGCTTGGCTACGGGTGGGTAATATCTGTCATCGGCGCGGCGATGCAAGCGGTGCACTCGACGCTTACAAGCGAGCCGCCAAGGCAGCAGCCCGGTCCGCCGAATTTGCAGCGCTTGGGCAACGCGCTGTCATGAATCAAGCTTTGCTTGGGCTGGACCAGGCGCAGTCGGCTCTTGAGACCCTGGGTATGAAGTCTCCGGGTAGTGGCGACGCTAAATGGATCGATGAAATGCAGTTGCGCTTGCAGGAGCTATCTGCTGCGATTCCCGCGACCAAGCCTCAGAATGCCCAGTAACCAGCCCAGGCAAACTGGCAGGCTGCTTGCCTGGCAGGGTCGAGGCGTAGCCATTATCGAATGGCTAGTTGCGATCCCAATTGTGTTGATGATTGGTCTGTTGAGTTTGCAATGGGCGATTATCTGGCAGGCGCGTCACGCGGCTGAGTACGCCGCCTTTCTGGCAGCACGTGCCTCTGCAACCGAGCGGGGCGATGCACAATCGCTTGAGCGCGGCATGGCTGAGGGGCTTGGTCCATGGTGGGGGATTAGCCAAACGCCGCAACAAGTGGCGCGATTGGCTGAAGGTTTGCAGGCGGGCTGGCTTGCGTGGGAACGTGTCTGGCCACCACCGACGGTGTTCCAGGACTTTGCCGAACAAGCGATCGATGCGCATGGACGGCCGGTCAGTGGCGCACGCGAACTGCCCAATGACAATCTACGGTTTCGCTCTGATGCCGCAGGTGCACGCTCTGGTGTGAATGTGCAGGAGGCCAACCGAATTGCGGTGCAATTGACCCTGGGGGTGCCTTTGCAGGTGCCGCTGGTATCAGCCCTTATTGTCAAAGTGATGCAGAGGCTGGACGACTGCTCCGCCGCGCAGCCCCTGCAATTAGTCGCGACCAGGTTCGGGACGCCGGATGCCTCACCAGATGCAAGGCAATGGGCTTGTGCTGTCTATCGGGCGCCGGACAAACCTGGTGGTCCCCCTGGCTGGCGTCTCCCCGTGAGGGTTGTAGCCAGCGCGCGCATGCATAGCCCACTGCGGGTATCAGCAAAGACTCGCTCGGACGCTGTGCCTGCGCCACCCCAACGGCCCGGCACCGGACGGCTGGGAGACGAATTGCTTCATGCACCAAATCGCGATGCTGCCGAGCCCACTCGACCCGATCAGGGCGGCAGTATCGTCGATGATCTTCAACCTGATGAAGGGGTCAGCCAAAACCCGAATCGACCGGATAGATTTGAACCACCGGGTCAACATGAAGATGAATGCGAACGGGCGTGATACTCGCTCTGATCGATTAGTCTTGCTTGTCCGGCCGTCATGCCGCGATTGCGGTCTCAGATAAGCCCGCCCTAATGCACTGTGCAAGCGCAAGTGCTGCGGGCGACAACGGCTTACCGTTGGTGACCAGACCAATAGACGTTGAGGGCAGTGGCGGAAAGCCCTCTTGTTCTGTCAGGATGCGTAGGTGAGGGGGAACGGACGTACGCGTCAAGATGGAAACAGCAAGGCCCGCCTCAACAATTGCCAGCATGCCGCCAAGATTGAACGTAGAGTAGGCAAGCCGATACCGGATGTCAGCTTTGTCTAAAGCCTGTTGCGCCCACTTGCCCCACAAACAACTGTTTTCGATCGCTAGCGGCACAACGGATGCTTCATGCGTCAGATGGTTAGCACTGCTAACCCAGACCATCGGTTCATGCCTGAGTTGTTCGCAGCTGATTTCAGGGCTGGAAACATTCACCAGTGCAATGTCGAGTGCGCCGCGAGTGGTCGCGCGAATTAGTCGATCGCTGGTTTGAGAATCCAAACTGATATGCACATGGGGGTGTGCTTGCGCATAGCCCGCCAGAACCGCAGGCATAAAACTCATGACATAGTCGTCGCACACACCTAGCTTGACCTCGCCCTGGATGGCTGGGCTCCTGAAGCTTGCGATTGCCTCGCTCTGCAACGCAAGAATGCGCCGCGCATAGAGCAACAGATTTTCACCCTGGACGGTGATCACTGCGCGACGCCCCTGCTTCTCAAAAAGGGGTTGCCCAACCAATTCCTCCAGCCGCTTCATCTGCATGCTGACAGCGGACTGGGTGCGGTGAACGGACTGCGCTGCGCCGGCAAAGCTACCTGTATCGGCAATTGCCAGGAGGGTTTGGAGCAATTCGGTGTCGAGGTGTTCGTTCATGGGTGCGGCCCGAAAGATGACAAGAACCGACATGGCCGAGGCGCGAGCGCTGCCATGTTTGCTAGCACTGCGCGGCGGCAATGCCGCTGACTAATACTTAAGTCTTGCTAATATTTTACTTCAAAACTATTCGTTTGATTGAAGTTTAGGGCAAGCTCATGATCGTGTCATCACCTTAGACAGGAGCGTGACATGAACAAAATCATCACTGTACTGAGCGTCACAGCCGTTTGCGCCACGGTTGCCTTGGGTATCTCTCATGGGACTTCAACGCAGCAAGGCCCGGGCTGTGAAACCGTTGAGCAGGCCATGCGTCATCTTGACCAAAGCCGCAACGGCATTTCCGTGACATGCGCCCGGATATTGACTGACCATGCGCGACATCAGGGCGCCCAGCAAAACTCGGAAATCACCAAACGGATGTCCGGACACTCAATCGGAGACGCAAAATGATTGGGTACAGCTGGCCGGTGGCCGGCAACTTCTTCTCTGTTGCTGGCAAGCAGATCCGCGCGGTCTACGGTCGTGTTGTTGCGCTCGTGCGATGGCTTGAGTTGGTTGATCAGGTCAGACGTGAACGCCGACTGCTGGCGAGCATGGGTGAACGGCAGTTGGGTGACTTAGGGATCAACCAGGCAACCGCAGAAAATGAAAGCGCGCGTGGCGCTTTTGATCTCCCTAAAGAGCGCTTGCACGCAGACAAGTAGCAATGCCACAGTCGAGCGGGTTAGGGCGACGGCGGCGAGCCTTCGTCCTTTTCGTTTCCGCCATCCTGATCTGCTTGACTGTCATTTGCCGTCGGTTTGTCGACCATTTGCTCGAGCGACTCATCCTTCTGGTCATCTGCTCGTGTGGGCATGGAGGCCAGAATTGGCAGCGGATCAATCACACGCCACGCGGGGATTGAGGCCAGAACACTACTTAGCAGCGCGCCACTGCGAAGCAGCCACAACACGTAGCCAATGGAAAGACTCGTGCTGACTGCCACCGAAGACGCGACCACGGTTTGATCAAACTGCAGTTGCCTGGAGAATTCGTTGTTCAGGAGATCCCGCATGCGGTCGAAATCACTGACCAGCATTTCGCTTCTCATGCGCTCATAGTCCGATCCGGCAGCATCGCCGGACAGGCCAAAGATTTCAAGACTTTCAGTGTTCAGTTGGCTTGCGAGGTCACTACCATAGTGACCGGACGCCAGCCATCGACCAGCCAAAAGGAGATCTCTCTGAGCCTGGCTAGAGACCACTTGCGCGAGGCTGCCCTGTTCATCAGTTGAGAGCAGTGCGCTTTGGGCGGCGCTGCCTGCGGTTGCATTAAACAGGGGCGGCGGTGAAACCTGCACGTTAGCAGATTGAGCCTGTTCCTCTTCTTCGCCGCTTGAGGTTTCATCGGTCGTGCTCTCGGTCTGATCGTCGGTATCACTAGGTAATGAAGGAGCCCTGTCGGGCGGTGGTGCCGTGGTGACAGGGGCCCCTAGTGCGGTAATGGAAACGGTCACGTCGCCAATGCTCGCGCCATTCGAATCTGACACGCTGAGCGTCAGTGAATCGATACTGTCCCCTGCCGCCAAACTCGCATAGCGCACGCGCCCGCTCTCGATGTCTGCCTGAGTGAATCGGTCTCCTGGAGAAACGGCTGCGCCGTCAACAGTCAGTACGCCCAGCGTGGGATTGGTCTGAACCGTATAGGTGAGTGCGGTGGCGCCATCTTCGACATCGCGAGTCGCCAGCAGCGCGGAATCGAAAACCACGGTACCGCCGGCGGGGACGGTTGCTTGCTGTGTGCCTGAAACCGTGGGTGGGTCATTGACGGCGACGACATTCAGCGTCTGCGAGGCAGTCGCCGATTGTGCGCCCGCGCCATCGCGTACAGCGAAACTAAAACTCGTCAGTGGTGTGCCGGCAGCATCAGGTGGCGGTCGATAAATGAAATTGCCTGCCAGGATTTCCCCACGACTCACATCGACGGGCAAAGACGGGTTAACTAGGGAGATGCCATTTACCTGTAACTCACCTTGAGCTGGCAGAGAGATCACTCTTAGAGCACTCAGCGCATCGCCGCTATCCGGATCACTAAACGCGAAGTCGCTTAGGGCAAAGCTGTAGGCTGTGTCTTCGTCGACAGAAATGGCGCCGTTCGCTGTTTGCGGGGTCTCGTTGGCGCCCGTGATGTCCACCAAGACGGTTACTGCAGTGGCGGTGTTCGTGCCGTCAGAGACGGTGATGTCCAGCGTCAGCGTGGGGTTGCTTTCAAAGTCGAGCAAACTTGCGTTATCGACAGAGATCAGGCCACTCGCCGGATCAATCGAGAACGCAAGGCTGCCTGTGCCGCCTGTGATCGTCCAGTTGGATGTAATGCCAAAACCATCCGGGTCAGACACTAGTGGCGTTCCAACCGACGCGCCATTGAGTGCGTTTTCAGAAACGGTCAAGCGCTGCCCGGCCGTGATGACCGGCGCCAGATCATTGGCATTGGTGACGTTGACGGTTAAGGCCTGGACATCGGTATTACCACCTGGGTCAGATGCCGTGACCGTTAACTCATAAGTGTTGTTACCGTCATTGTCTTGAGGTGTTTCAAAGTCAGGCGCGGCGATAAAGCTGACAACCCCGGTATTGACATCTACATCAAAAAACACAGCGTCATCACCTGAGCCGAAGAATTGCATCAGTTCGCTTTCAGCATCGCTAGCGAGCACTCTGCCAACTCCGGAAGTGTTCTCAGCGACATCAACTGAGACAGTCGCGTTGCCGCCAAACGAGGTGATGATCGGCGGATCATCAATTGCCGCGACGTTAATCGTCTGTGTAACAGGGGTGGCGCGCTCACCAACGAGATCAACGACAGCAATCTCAAAGCTCGTGAGGCCGGCTCCACTAAGCTCGGCGGGTGGCCGATAGAGCAGGCTGTTACTGTCGAGATCGGCTGTCGAGACAAAGCTAGGCAGGGGAGTGCTGCCATTAAGCGCGAACCCATTGAGAATCAGTGAGCCAACAGCGGGCAGGGTGCGAATGTCAATCCCGCTCATTGTGTCCCCGTTGTCAGGATCGTTGAACGTGAATTGAGCACTGGTCAGAGCAAGGTCGGTATCTTCCTGGCCGTTGCTGGTGGCATTGGCGCCCGTGGGCGATTCATTGAGATCGGTGAGGTTGATCGTCACGGTTTCGGCAGCAGAGATGTTGATGCCGTCCGAGACCGTCGTATCGAGCGTTAGGGAGGGCGTCGATTCAAAATTGAGCAAGCCGGAATTACTCACCGAAATCATGCCGCTGGCCGGGTTGATCGAAAAAGCGGTTGCCCCCGTGCCTCCTGTGATTGTCCAGTTGTTAAAGGTGCCCGGTCCATCGGCATCGGTTGCGACAGGGACATTTACTGTCGTGCCGTTGGGCGCATTCTCTGCTACGTTGAAGCTCTGGCCTGGCGTAATTACGGGGGCGATATCGTTTTGATCAGTCACGTTAACGGTCAGTGCCTGGGTGTCGGTATTACCACCAGGGTCGGTGGCAGTGACCGTGATCTCATAGGCATTGTTGCCGCTATTGGATTGGGGCGTTTCGAAGTCTGGCGCCGCAAGGAACCGCACCAATCCGGAATTAGCGTCAACATCGAAGAACGCCGCATCGTCGCCCGAGCCGGTGTATTGCATCAACTCGCCCTCAGCATCGTTGGCAATCACCGTGCCGACGCCCGTGGAGTTCTCCGCAACATCAATTGCGACAGCGGCATTACCGCCGAACGAGGTAATGATCGGTGGGTCATCCACCGCGAGTATGTCGATCGTCTGGGTGCGCGTCACAGAGCGCTCGCCGGCTTGATCAACAACCGCAATCTCAAAACTGGTCAGGGAGGCGCCATTGGCGTTTGCCGGCGGCCGATAGATCAGCCGGCCCAAGTCCAGATCGGCGGTTGAGACAAAGCTGGGCAGCACAGTGCTCCCATTGAGGACTGTGCCATTCAGAAATAAGGATCCAACTCCCGGTAGGGTACGAATATCAATGCCTTGCAGGGTGTCGCCGGTATCAGGGTCGTTGAAGACGAACTCTGCGCTGGTCAGCATGATATCGTCATCTTCCGGACCGCTGCTGACGGCATCGCCGCCCGCGGGCGCCTCATTGAGATTATTGAGATTGATCGTGACATTCTCAGCCGCCGAGGTATTAACGCCGTCAGAGACAGTGAGCGTGAGTGTGAAGCTGGGGTTTGCTTCAAAGTTCAGGGCTGTACTGTCAGCCACCGTGATCTGACCAGTGCCGGCATTGATGTTGAACACGGCGGCGCCAGTTCCGCCTGTGATGGTCCAGTTCTGAAAAGTGGTCACACCGTCCGCGTCGCTCACGGCTGGGGTGCCGACCACGCTGGTATTCGCGCTGTTCTCGTCGATTGATAAGCTCTGACCGGCGCCAATGACGGGGGCGTTGTCATTCTGATTGAGCACTGTCACCGACATTCCTAGCTGACTCGTCGATGTGTCATCGGAGGTGGCGACTACCGTTATCGATTGCGCGGTATTCGTCTCGAAGTCAAGCGGGGTGGCACTTGTGGTGACGACACCACTGGTTGGGTTGATGTCAAAGAACGCTGAGCCGGGTCCAGTGAGCGAATAGCTCACGTTATCGCCTGCATCGGGGTCATCTGCAAAACCCGTGATACCGACCAATGTACCGGCAGGCGAATTCTCAGCGACTTCATTCGTCGCAGCATTGGAATCTGAAACCGCGCCCACGGCATTGACGTCCGTATTTGTGAGCGTGATGATCGTATCGGCGAGTGTGTTGTAGTCAGAGTCAGAACTGGTGGCCGTGATTGTGACGTTGTAGGACACATCTCCATCAGCGATCAGATCGCTTAGACCGGTCACTGTGACGAACTGTTCGGTATCCCAGTTGGCGGCAGTAAACGAGAGCAGGTTAGTGGACACGCTCCCCTCTGATCCATCTGAGCTCGTAAAGCCCAGAGCAACGATGCCGGCCGGTTTTGTGTCCAGCCGGACCGCCAGTGTGACCGTACCTCCTGCCTCAGTCGTTGTGTTACCAGACGGTGTGACCCGAATGGCTGGCACCTCGACTGAGAGCAGACGCAAGGTCACGTCCTGATTATCAGTGACCGTGTCGCCCCCCCAAATGACCAGGGCAGTGTTTCCTGCGATGGCCAGACTCGGACGATGCTGGTGTTTGTCAGTATCGATATTGACGTAGGTCTCGGCGGTGATCGGATTGCCATTGGCATCAAACTGCCGTATCGAAATTTCGTCATTCTGTGGACCCTGCTCATGATCCCAGACCACCACGACGGAGCCGTTTGCCGCAACAGCTACCTCGGCATTGCTTAGCTTGCCGCCGCTGACCTCATTAACCTGAACGGGGGTTGCGGTGATGAGGGTGTTATCGGCAGCGAACGCCCACAACAGAATGTCGTCATTGTCTGCTTTTGCGGTGAGGTAATAGCGCCCATCATTAGCAAACGCGATTGACGGGTCATTAAGGTTGCGGCCCGGGACTTCCACGTCGGCCACCGGCAGTACGAGATCGCCGTCTGATTGCAAGCGACGCAGTTGAATCCGGTCATCAGTGCCGTTTTGCTGAAACGCGATGATCATTGTGTTGTCAATCGGGTTGCTGGCAACAGCAGGTCTGACCTCGTCAGTCGATACGCCTAGTGACGCCACCGCTTCGTTACGAATCCTGGAGCCATCCAGATCGTGCAGCGTGTAGGCCACACCGTCGGATGTGGTGCTCAGGACGGTGAAAGGCCCTTGCCAGCTCACGAGAAAGGTGTCGTCGGAGCGGACGGCAATGGCAGGTCGTTCCTGATCGCCGGGCGTCGTGTTGTTGATACGAAATTCGCTAGGGTTAGTATAAGGGTCAGCAGGGGCATCGGCCGGCCGAGCTTTGCTGGTGCCGTCGGCATTAAAGACCTGACCATTGACACCCGAGCCGCCGGCCCCGTCATCGCTTTTCCACACGATCATGAAATCGCCGTTGGACGCCATCGCAACGGTCGGCTCTTCGTGTTTGACAGACAGGGTGTTCTGAATCTGAATATCAGAAGCATCGAGGGCTGTGCCATCTATTTGAAAACGGCGAAAGAATATTTCATCTTGACGCTCCCAAACAATGACGGTCATCGTGCCATTGGTCGCAACCTGCCGGCTGGAAAAATCGAGTGTCAGCCGATCATCTTGCGCGGTGTCAACGGTTACCGGCAGTTCCACAGTGGTTGGCGTGACGGCAAGTGTCGTTAACCAGTTGGCGCTGAGTTGCGGGGTGACAAGTGCAGACGCCTCAATTGTCCCGGTGCTGTCTTCAAGCTGCCAATCGCCCCCGAGTACGGTGTGGCCGGTGGTGTCGTTACTTGTCGCAATGTCGGCACCTGAGGCTGCGGCAAGATTCTCCGCGAGTGCCTTACCTTGTTCGTTAGCCGAAAAGTCACAGGCGTAAAGCAGGATGTCTGCGTCTTTCGTGAGGCCTGGTGCCCACCCGGCGAGGCTTTGCTCGTGGTGCTCAAAGCTCTGCTCGTTTACCTGCGCGCTACCCAGCGACAGGCTCGCTTCTGAGCCGTGAGAGAACACATGCACAGCATCATATGGCCGATCAGCGTCCTGAAGCGCGTCGGCAACGGCACCAATGCCATCCGTTTGTTGATCGATTAACAGCCAGTCCACATCGACACCGCGGCGTTGCTCTGCGCTTAGAAAGCTCACCAGGGTATCGATGTCGTCTATCGAATCATCAATGACAACAAGTGATGAGGCTTGCTGATGCTGGGCGATTTGCGGGCTTGTCTGGTCTGCCTGGGTTTGCTCGACCGTCGCTGCTGATTGGTGCCATTGATCGGCGCCGGCTATGCCGTCAGCCACTGGCGCCACTAGCATGGCTGCATCAGCGGAGTAAAGAATTCTGGGGGCGAGGGTCTCCATGACCGGTTCCGCGGAGGCGCGGCCGGTCCTTGCTGCACGAGCAGGAGATTTTGTAAACAAACCCATGGGTCGATTGTTTCGCAGTTGGCTGGATCTAACGAAAGGAAAGAGGGCCATTAAGCCCGCTTATTCAGTCTGGTCGCCGGCCAATCGACTTGGCAAGCCGCTCGGGACGAACGGTCTTGAGGGCACGGTGGAATCGGCTCAACGGCCAAAAAACGTGGGAATAACGAGACTCAACGAGACTCAGCGCGACGCTTAGCCGCTTGGCCCAATTCCTTTCGTTTGCGTGAGCCATCGACTTGCCGCTATCGTCAACAACTTTCCTTTGGTTGGCTTCGGAGCACGCAATTCATGAGTCTGGCGAGAAAGTTCAGTTCCCCCGCATCAGTTGGTAAATCTGCGGCGATAGTCGCGCTCTGTAGTTCACTCGTATCGCCAGCGGTATCGCTAGCCTGTTCTCTCAAGAACCCCGAGCTTGCAATCGAAGCAGTCTTTATCGAAGGGGCGCCCATTGACCGCTTGCTCGTGACAAACCAAAGCGAGGATGGCTGGTCGATTGAGCAAGTTACCTGGGACCTGGCACCGTCAGCTGGCCAAGTGATATTTGATACGACTGCTACCGGTGCTGGCGTGGAGGTTTTTCAGCCTTTTCGCCAGCTCAATGCGAACGACACCCGGCGGGCAGGCGGGCAACTGACAAATGACGATGAGTTGGCGGTGCTCGCGTCAGAACCTACCGTCACGGATGGAGACCAGTCGGTCGCCATCGACTTTAAAACCTTTGGAGCACAGCAGGTCTTTGGCATGTCAATCGATGTTGACGACCAAATCGCCAGTCGCCAGACGATTGTTGACCGTAGCGAAATGCAGGGCGCAACTATTCAGGCGGTGTTCGTACATGAGAGCAAATCGGCGAGAACGCTCGTGGCCAGCTTTGACGATAATGCCAAGGCCTCGTCCTGTGAGGCGTCAATGGTTGGATCCGCTAGCAAGAGTGAGTAGCGAGCCGAAAGTCGTCAATAGAGAGTAAGCTGATCTCTATTACTACTAAAGGAGATGGCCAATGAGCAGTGCACTCGACACCGCATTTACGCGTCACTTTAATATCCGCTACCCACTTGCGCAGGCCGGCATGGCGTTTGCCGGCTGGTCGCCGCCGCTGGCGATTGCTGTTTCCGCCGCTGGAGGAATTGGCACAATTGGGGCGGGCTTGTTGCCACCGGATGTGGTGCGTCAGATGATTGCGGCGCTCAAAGGCGCTAATGCAGGGCCGTTCAACATTAACTTCCTCACCAACTTTGATCACGACGAGCAGGTGCGAATTTGCGCTGAAGAGAAAGTGCCATCTGTCTCGTTTCATTGGGGGCATCCGTCGGCAAAGAACATCAAAGTACTCAAAGACGCCGGTGTTTCGGTGTGGGTACAGGTGGGCCGTGTGGAAGACGCCAAGCGCGCAGCCGGCGATGGTGCCGATGTCGTGATCGCACAGGGTCACGAGGCAGGCGGTCATAACTACCAGGGGATGGGCACAATGGCGCTGGTGCCGGCAGTGCGCGATGCGATTGGCAACGACACGCTACTGCTTGCCTCGGGCGGCATTGCGGACGGCAGGGGTGTCGCTGCTGCCTTGATGCTCGGTGCCGACGGCGTCTGGGTAGGGACTCGTTTTGTGGCCACGCCTGAGTCGGGCGTGCATGATGAGCACCGCCGCCGCTTGGTTGAAGCCAGCGGCGATGACACCGTGTTCTCATCCATTTTTGGACCAGACAATCCGAGTTTTAATCCTATGCGGGTGGTTCGTAACCGGGTCGTGAATGAATGGAACGACCGCCTGAGTGAAATTCCGCAAGACCTGTCAGATCAGCCCGAAATTGGCTCGACAGTGCTCGGTGGCGAAACCATGACGATGCGCAAATTCAATGTGCTGCTGCCCACGCCGGATACCGAAGCCGACTGGGAGGAAATGCCGTTTTTGTCAGGCCAGGGCGTGGGATTGATCAACGAGATTCACCCAGCCGGCGAGGTCGTTGAGCAAATGATGACGCAGGCGAGTGAAGTGCTCGCCACGGCTGGCAAGTAGCTCTGTTCAGCAATCAAGCAGGCGGAGGGCGGTCACGCGCCCATACTCCCTCTGCGACTAATGCCGCGAATGGGCGAGCCAGCTAAAGGCATCCGATGAAAGACGGAGTCAGATGAAAGACGTCAATATCCGCGGCGAGCAGGTTGAACTGGTAAAGCTGCTTAAGTTCGAATCACTGGTTGGCAGCGGTGGCGAAGCCAAGATCGTGATCAGCGAGGGGCTCGTTCGGGTCAATGGCGTGGTGGAAACCCGCAAGCGGCGCAAACTGGTTGCCGGTGACGTCGTGCAGTTCGGCGAGGACGAGCTGAGAATCAGCCCGTCATCCTAGAACTGATTGCTTTTACTCTAGGTCAGGCCGAAGTGAATATTGGCCACGAGAAACCCGCGCTTGGAGCCGCAGTCAAAGCGCTTGCCGCTGAATTGGTATCCGTACAGGCCGGGTGAATCGATTTGCTCGGCGAGCGCATCGGTGAGTTGAATTTCGCCGCCCGCGCCCGCGCCGGTGTTCTCAAGCGTTTCAAGAATGCTGGCGTGCAGGATGTAACGTCCGACGACGGCGCTGGTTGAGGGCGCATTTTCAGGTGCGGGCTTCTCAACGATGCCTTTCAGTTGCATCAGTTTGCCTTCCTGGTTAGAAGGGTCAACGATGCCGTACTTAGAGACATCTTCAGGCAGCACTTGCTCAACCGCTACAACCGATGCGCCGTTTTCGACCGCAACCGGTAGCATTTGTTTCAGGACGCCGCTGGGATACCCGTCGATCAGGTCGTCCGGCAGCATCACCGCAAAGTGTTCATCTTTGCTGATCATGGGGGCGGCACACAAAACCGCATGGCCAAGGCCCAGGGGCTGCGGCTGGCGTACAAACAGTACTTTTACGTGTGGTGGGATGATGTTGCGAACGGCGGCCAGCGCTTCCGTCTTTCCCTTCGCCTCAAGCTCTGCCTCGAGCTCTGGCGCCCGGTCAAAATAATCCTCTACAGCTCGCTTGGAGCGACCCGTGACAAAAATGAGGGTGTCGCAACCGGCTTCAATGGCTTCATCGACGGCATACTGGATAATGGGCCGGTCAACGATGGGGAGCATTTCTTTGGGAATTGACTTGGTTGCTGGCAGGAACCGCGTCCCGAGGCCCGCAACGGGAAAAACTGCTTTTTTGAGTTGCATCAGCGTTCACAGAGAGGGTGTTGTCTAGAGGGCGTCATGTTACGTGAAACAAGCCGTTAGTCTGTGCGGCCTGGCACACCCGAAGGTAAGTGTTCGTGTCAGCCGCGCCTTGTATCGGTTGATACAACGCGTGTATCAATTGCACCCTCCCGTCGGGGCGGTTCTGCGTTTAAATACCAAAGGGGCTCATTGGTCGTTGAACCAAGGCCCGAAACTGCCGTTTTGACGCCAGACTGCCCCGTGGGCGGTTGACTGGCCAGGCAGCCTAATACTGATAAGCATTCTCAAGGCACTGATGACAATGATTCCGGTAATTCTCTCTGGCGGGTCTGGTACCCGCCTGTGGCCAGTTTCCCGCGAGGCCTATCCCAAGCCCTTTATCCGTCTGGCCGGCGGGCCAAGCCTGTTGCAGCGTGTGCTGGGCCGGTGTGCTCCGCTGTGCGAGGAATCCGTATATATCGTCACGAATGAGGCCTACGGCTTCAAAACCCGGGAAGAGGCGGGCGGCGTTGCCGATCTTTCCCCCCGGGTTCATCAGATTTTGGAGCCGGCCGGCCGCAACACGGCACCAGCCATTGCGCTAGCCGCTCTTAACGCAACCGAAAGTGGCGCAGATCCGGTGATGCTCGTTCTGCCCGCCGATCATCTGATTCCTGATGAGCAGGCATTCCAGGCAACCGCGCGCAAAGCAGGTGCACTTGCCGAGACAGGTGCAATTGTGCTGTTCGGTATTCAGCCGACCGCGCCGGAAACCGGCTTTGGCTATATTGAGGTTGACGAGTCCGCGTCTGATGGCGCGTTTCATGTTCGTCGCTTTGTTGAGAAGCCGGATGCGGCCCGGGCGACGGAGTTTCTGGCCGCCGGCAACTTTGTTTGGAATAGCGGCATGTTTTGCTTCAAGGCATCGGCAATCATTGCCGCGCTGGACGAGCACGCGCCCGATTTGATGAAGGCGGTTCGCAGCGTCTGGACGGCTGGTCGCCGCCCCTCGCTCACGGGTGAATCAGAAGTTCGCTTTGACGCAGAAGCCTTTATGACCATGCCTGACATCTCCATCGACTATGCGGTCATGGAAAAGGCCAAGAATATCGCGCTCGTAAAAGCGGACTTTCACTGGAGCGACATTGGCTCCTGGAAGGCCGTTTCTGAGCAACTGCCCGCCGATGAAGATGGCAACACCTCGGTTGGTGAGCACATGATGGTGCAGGCCCGCAATACCCACGTACAAAGTGACGATCGTCTGATTGCCGCCGTTGGCGTCGAGAACTTGCTTATTGTTGACACGCCCGATGCAGTGCTGGTGGCAAGTAAAGACGCAAGCCAGCAAGTCAAAGAGGTGGTGAGCAAACTTAAGCATAAAGGTCACATGGCTGCAACGCTGCACAGGACGGTCGCGCGCCCTTGGGGCACTTACACCGTATTGCATGAAGGCCCGCGCTTCAAGATGAAGGAAATTGTGGTCAAGCCTGAGCAGACGCTTTCGTTGCAAATGCACCATCACCGCAGTGAGCACTGGATTGTTGTGTCCGGCACCGCCAAAGTGACCTGCGACGACACAGAGACGATGGTCTACGCCAATCAGTCAACCTATATCCCCATTGGATCGAAGCACCGGCTTGAAAACCCTGGCAAGGTCGATCTCATGCTTATCGAAGTGCAATGTGGCGACTATGTGGGCGAGGATGACATCGTTCGCTTTGACGACCGCTACGGCAGGGTTGAGAACAAGAGCTGAGCCTCTGTTTTGGCAAGTATCACGCAACAGCCCGATCTTAGCGATCGGGCTGTTGTCGTTTGAGTAGCCGGGTATGACATTCATCACCCTTTTGCCGTGGCTCGCCGCGCATAATTCAGCCTAGCAGCGCTAGTCAACGGTGTTTGACGATTGCAGGCCCGCGAAGTTAACCGGAGTTGATGGTGCTCATAACCCTATAAAGGGGTGATCGATGCCATAGCGCCAGCTAGAATCGACCGTCTGGTCACAGCGCTATTCAGAGAGCTCATTGAGTTGTCTGTACCGATTTGACTTCGGTGGCGTGGACCATGGCGTTGTCTTCCAAAATCTGTGGATAGTGAATGAGAATTTCTGTTGTTGGAACCGGCTATGTCGGCCTGGTGTCGGGCGCGTGTTTGGCAGATGCCGGTCACGATGTGATGTGTATTGATATCGATGCTGAGAAGGTCTCGCGCCTGAAAGCCGGTGAAATTCCTATTTACGAGCCTGGTCTTGAAGCGCTCGTTCACTCAAACGTCAAGGCTGGGCGCTTGTTATTTTCGGCCGACCCGGTAGAGGGCGCGAAATTTGGCCTGGTTCAAATGATTGCCGTCGGAACACCACAGGATGAAGACGGCTCGGCCGATCTGCAATATGTGCTGGCTGCTGCCCGCACAATTGCTGAGCATATGGATGGTTATCGGATCATCGTTGATAAAAGCACTGTGCCTGTTGGCACGGCAGACAAAGTAGCGGCTGTCGTTAAGGAGGCGCTAGAAGCACGCGGAGCTGGCCACGAGTTCTCTGTCGTGTCTAATCCTGAGTTCCTGAAAGAAGGGGCGGCGGTCAACGACTTTCAGCGACCTGACAGGATCGTATTAGGAGTTGAAGACCCTCAGGCAGAAGAGATCATGCGTGAGGTCTACCTGCCGTTTCTGCGCAATTACGACCGTACGATTGTGATGTCGCTGCGCTCGGCAGAACTCACCAAGTACGCGGCCAACGCGATGCTCGCGACCCGCATTTCATTTATGAATGACCTGGCGAACCTCGCCGAGCGGCTCGGCGCCGATATTGAAGACGTGCGCCAAGGTATTGGCACTGATCCGAGAATCGGTCACCACTTCCTGTACCCGGGTACAGGCTACGGGGGGTCCTGCTTCCCCAAAGATGTCAGTGCTTTGCTACAAACGTCTATCGACAGCGAGCACCCCCTGTCATTGCTTACGGCCGTGCAACAGGTGAACGACCGCCAAAAAAGCGTCCTACTTGCCAAACTGCAGCAACGCTATGGCTCATTGAAGGGCATGCGTTTCGGCCTCTGGGGCCTCGCATTTAAGCCGAATACCGACGACATGCGCGATGCGCCGTCACGGATTCTGATCGAGTCTCTACTTTCTGAAGGCGCCACGATTCAGGCGCATGACCCAGTGGCGATGGAAGAGTGCCGGCGCCTGTATGGTGAGCGTGACGGCCTGATCCTGACCTATAGCCCTATGGATGCCATTGACGGCGTTGATGCGCTACTGATTGCCACTGAGTGGAAGGCATTCCGTGCACCCGACTTTGAAAAAATGCACCGACGAATGAAATCGCCCGTAATCTTTGATGGCCGTAATCTGTACGAGCCGAAGACGATGGCACGACGCGGGTTCGACTACATGAGTATCGGACGGCCAAGGCTTGAGCCAGTAGCTGATGCGAACGGTTCAGACTTGTCGATGGTGGGTCGTTAGAACAGCGGTTCCTTATAAGTTGTCAGGGAGCAGGACTTCAATTCGAAGTGTCTCCTGCGAGACGACCGGTTCGCGATTTTCTGACCGTGCTTTCATCACGCGCGTCGCGCTTCGAACCGCATGGCCGGGGTTTTGCGCAATGATGGCGTCAATGGTGCCCTGACACAGATGTTGCACGGTAAAGGGCGTTCGTTCGTGAGTTATCACGAGTACATCATTTAGGTCTAGAAATTCAGCGATGCTGATGACCGGCACTCGTGCCTCCGCGCTCATCACGTATACCGCGACGATCTGATTTTGCTCGATACTTCGCTTGACAACCTCGCGCGTTCTCGCTGGATCAGCATGCGTTTCGAGGGAGGGCAGAACCTGAAGCGACGGGAAAGATGCATTGATCACTTTGTCGAAGCCCAGGCGGCGTTCTATCGACTCTTGCGCGCGCATGGTTTCTGCCAGGACCATCACCTGGCCGGGGCGATCAGCATTGAATCTACCCGTTAGCCGCGCCGCTGTTCCACCTGCGGCGTGATTGTTAATACCAACGAAGTCGGCTGATTCGTCATCCGCGGATCCAGACATAAACCGTACAACCTTGATTCCGCGTTCAACCAATCGGGCGATGGCGTCGCGAACTTGCGGTGACTCTGGTGCCATCACGGCAAGACCGTCAACCTCGTCCTTGGAAAGTGAGCTTAGGTAGTTCGCGACCGCATGTGGGTCTTCGATCGGGATTCGCTTCACATCGATAGAGACTTGGTCGGCTTTCATCGCGGCTTCTGTGGCGCCCACCTCCTGGATGACCTCGCGCATGAATTCGTCTCCCGCTGCGGGCAGTACAAATCTGAACTGGTAGGTCTGGCTCTTTGCGAGGTTGGCAGCAGCGAGATTCCGCACGAATCCGATTTGCTCAATGGCTTCATTGACTTTGTGAATCGCCCGTTTGCTCGCATTCGGCCGCTCATTGAGCACGCGGTCAACGGTTGCCAGGCTGACCCCGGCCACCTTGGCTAGGTCTTTCACGGTCGGGCGCATGCAATCTCCATCGCAGAAAGTCGAAATAAATCTTGTCTTGACGTACGTACCTCAATATACTCCGTTTCAGCGCAATTCGGCTTTCATTCAGTCAGTTGTTGGCGCGAAACGCACGATAAGCTCAGGTGGGAGACAAAAATGAGGTTCGTAACTCAAATGAGGGTGATGACTTCGTCGGCTACGCCCAACCCGACTTATCTATCGGGATTGGGAAGAGAAAAGGCAAACGGAGGAAACATCAAATGAGCAAGACAATGAAGTCAGTTATCTCAATGGGTGTCGCCGCTAGCGCGGCAATGCTGACGACAACCAACGCCCAGGCGGAGGATCTCACCCTTTGCTGGGCCGCCTGGGATCCAGCGAACGCGCTGGTCGAATTGTCGAAGGAGTTTGAAGGGCAGTCGGGTCACAAGATGAATTTCGAATTCGTACCGTGGCCCAATTTTGCCGACAGGATGCTCAACGAGCTGAATTCGGGCGGGCAGTTATGTGACCTCATGATCGGAGACAGTCAATGGATTGGCGGGTCGGCCGAGAATGGCCACTACGTCAAGCTCAACGCCTTCTTTGACAAAGAGGGCATCTCGATGGGCGACTTTATTCCGGCAACTGTCACTGGCTACTCCGAATGGCCCAAAGGCACACCTAACTATTGGGCGTTGCCAGCATTTGGGGACGTCGTGGGGTGGACTTACCGAAAAGATTGGTTTGCCAGACCTGAGTTACAGGCTGAATTCAAGAGCAAACACGGCCGGGATCTGGCTGCGCCCAAGACCCTTGCAGAACTAAAAGACATTGCAGAATTTTTTCAGGGGCGCGAGATAGACGGCAAAACAGTCTATGGCGCGTCGATCTACACGGAGCGAGGCTCGGAAGGCATCACGATGGGCGTCACCAATGCCCTCTACAACTATGGATTTGAATACAACGACCCTAAAACGCCTTATGCGCTTGAGGGTTTCGTTAATTCAGCCGAGGCGGCGGCCGGACTGCAGTTTTACAAGGATCTCTACGATTGCTGTACACCACCCGGCTCATCAGATTGGTACATGTCAGAGAACATTGATGCCTACAAATCTGGTCAGGTCGCCATGCAAATGAACTTTGCGTTTATTTGGCCTGGTGTTGAAGCCGATCCTAATGTGGGCGGCGGTAAGTCAGGCTATTTTCCCAACCCCGCCGGGCCAGGCGGACACTTCGCTCAACTGGGCGGGCAGGGGATTTCGGTTGTGGCCTACTCGGACAAGCAAGACGCAGCACTTGAGTACATCAAGTGGTTTGCACAACCAGAGGTGCAGCAGAAATGGTGGCAGGCAGGCGGCTACTCGGCACTGAGCGCAGTCGTCGAAGATCCTGGATTCGCAACCAGTCAGCCATATGCGCAGACCTTCCTGGACTCGATGGCAATTGTTAAGGATTTTTGGGCGGAGCCTGCGTATGCCGATTTGCTGCTGGCGATGCAAAAGCGTGTTCACGATTTTGTGATTGCCGGCAAGGGCACTGCGCAGGAAGCGCTCGACAGTCTGGTCAAGGACTGGGATGAAGTGTTTGAGGACGAAGGTAAGAAGTAGCGGCGTAAAGATCGCTTGGCGCAGATCGGGGCAGTCAGTCAACTCAGCCTGATCACTTGACGGACCCCGGTTTGTGCTGGCGTTTCTCGGTTTTATCGTAATCGACCTGCTTGGCAATTGGTAACCCCTTCCGGACAAACATGACATGACTCCGTCCCCTATCGACAAGGTCGCTGATGCCACCCCTGTCAGCGTAGCCCGGCAAATTCGTGGCCTCTCTGATCGCGCGATCGCCTGGATCTTTGTCGCGCCGACTATCGTGTTGCTGCTCGCGATTAATATTTTTCCGCTGATCTGGACGGTTTGGTTGAGCTTCACAAACTATCGTGTTAATCGGCCGAACAAAGACGTCGACTTTATCGGGCTCCGAAACTATGAGCGGATTCTGACCGATACAGATATCTGGTTGACGATGCAGGCAACCGCGCACTTTCTCATTTGGACCATCGTGCTTCAAGTGTTGATCGGCTTCGCGCTGGCCTACCTGATTAATAAGAAATTTCGCGGCAATGATCTTTGGACCACCGTGATTGTGTTGCCGATGATGTTGTCGCCCGCGGTTGTCGGCAATTTCTGGACCTTTTTGTATCAGCCGCAAATTGGTCTGTTTAACTATTTTGTGAGTTTCTTTACCGGCGCCGATCCAGCCAGCTTTTCGATGATTGCAGATGTGTCGCTTGCCCCATGGGCGATTGTGATCGTCGACACTTGGATGTGGACGCCATTCGTCATGCTGATATGTCTGGCCGGGCTGCGTTCGATCCCAGACAGTATTTATGAAGCCGCTGAGTGTGACAGAGCAAGCAAGTGGCGCCAGTTCTGGACGATCACGATACCGATGGTTTTGCCGTTTTTGATGCTTGCGGTTTTGTTCCGAGGTATTGAGAACTTCAAGATGTTTGATCTGGTGGTTCAGCTCACCGGGGGCGGGCCTGGCTCAATAACTGAGTTGACCTCAATTAACTTAAAGCGTGAGGCGTTTGAGAAATGGAGAACGGGCTATGCCTCGGCCTATGCGGTCATCTTGTTTGTCACGGTGTTTGGACTTGCCTCAATCTATGTAAAGGCACTGAATAAGGTGAAAGAGCGATGAGCTATTCAGTTACTGAACCATCAGATCGACAAAAATGGATTGCTGGTTTACTGGTTGTTGGGTACGCCGTTGTCACCTTGTTGCCGCTGTTATGGATTGTCGCGACCGGGTTCAAGAGCCCATCGGATGCGATTGCCTATCCGCCTAAAGTCGTCTTTGAGCCGACTCTTGAGGGTTATGTGAATCTGTTTACCACGCAGACGCGCATCAATCCCGGGACGATCGATCAGATTGGCGAACCTCAAACCTGGTATGACAAACTGGTGCGCGAAAACGGCATGGTGATCTCCGGACCCTCTCGCTACGGTGAGAGATTCATGAATTCAGTCATTATCGGGTTTGGTTCCACCTTTCTATGCATGGTGCTTGGCACGATGGCAGCGTACGCGTTCTCGCGCTTTCGCGTGCCAGCCAAGGACGACTTACTATTTTTTATTCTCTCTACTCGCATGATGCCGCCTATCGCGGTGGCGATCCCGATCTTTTTGATGTTCAGGTCGCTCGGACTGAGTGATACGCACCTGGGCATGATTCTCCTGTACACGGCCGTCAACCTGTCACTGTCGGTATGGTTGTTGAAGGGCTTTATCGATGAAATTCCCATCGAGTACGAAGAAGCCGCACTCATTGACGGCTATACCCGCTTCCAAGCGTTCTATAAAGTCGTGTTGCCTCAGGCCGCCACAGGCATTGCCTCAACGGCTATCTTTTGCCTGATCTTCGCGTGGAACGAGTATGCCTTTGCCGTCCTTTTAACTTCTGGCACAGCGCAAACTGCGCCACCGTTTATCCCAACCATTATTGGCACGTCTGGTCAGGACTGGCCAGCCATTGCTGCTGGCGCCACCATCTTTCTCGTGCCTGTGATGGTCTTCACGATTTTGCTCCGCAAGCATCTGCTGCGCGGAATCACCTTCGGAGCGGTTCGCAAATGATGAATTTTCTCAGCGGTCTGGCGCGATTCCGGCGAGGGCCTTGGGAACTGATTGCCTCAGGATTGATCGCTATTGGCGTTGTGATGTTGATGCAGCCCTTTTCCCTGAATCTATATACCTACTCATTCCTGGTCACCCTGGTCGGGACGATCATGTTTGTCGTTGTGAGTCACTTTCCGGAAGAGAGCAATGGCCCAGATTCGAATTGAAAGTCTTCGGAAAGAGTTCGGTGACTTCACTGCCGTTCAGTCTTCGACTTTTACAATCGAAGACGGTGAGTTCTTTATGTTGCTCGGTCCTTCAGGCTGCGGCAAGACCACAACTCTGCGCATGATGGCAGGCTTGGAACTGCCCACGAGCGGTCAGATTTATCTTGACGGCGAAGAGGTCGGAATGAAACCCGCCTCCCAGCGGGATATTGCGTTCGTGTTTCAGATGTTTGCCCTATATCCGCATCTAAATGTTCGCAAGAACATCGCTTACCCGCTAGTGAGTCAGGGCATGGGTCGCCGTGCCGTCAGGCAAAAGGTCGAAGAAGTGGCTGGCATTTTGGGCATTGAGCCTATTCTGAACAAACCGGTCGGTGGATTGTCGGGGGGGGATCGTCAGCGCGTCGCGTTAGGAAGGGCTATTGTGCGTGAGCCAAAAGCCTTCTTTATGGACGAGCCATTGGGCGCTTTGGATGCTGAGTTCCGGGAGCATATGGCCCTGGAGTTGCGCTCGCTGCATGATCGAATGGGTGCGACGACAATTTATGTGACGCATGATCAGTTGGAAGCCATGCAAATGGGTGACAAGATTGTCGTGATGAACCACGGTGTCGTTGAGCAGTTTGGTGTCCCGCAAGACATTTACGATTGGCCCGCGACGATGTTTGTCGCCAATTTTATCGGCTCGCCGTCCATGAATTTCTTGCCATTTTCAGGCGTCATCGAAGAGGGTGCGACTGCTGTTGAGCTTGGCGGTGAGCAGGTGGGCATACCCAGGGCGAGACAGGCTGCGACGGGCAAGCTCGAGTTAGGTGTCAGACCAGAGCATGTAGCGTTCGACGACTCAAGCCGCTACCGCGCGGAAGTGCTGGCAACTGAGTACCTCGGCACAACTCAAATCGTGACACTGAAGTCACTCAACGGCTCACTTAAGGCCAGGCTGCCATCGAGCCAGTCCGTCGCGCTGGGCGATCACGTTGGCTTGGTGTTTGATTCGAGGACGCTGACCGTTTTCAAGGCTGACAGTGGTGCGGCATTGGTCTCTGATGCAAACCAGGAGGTACTTGCAAATGGCTGACGTGAGACTGAATCAGGTCAGTAAAACCTTTGGTGCCACCCGGGCGCTTGATGATGTGTCCATCACGGTACCAGACGGGTCCTTCGTCGTGTTGCTTGGGCCCACAGGCGCAGGCAAAACCACAATCCTGCGAATGATTGCCGGGCTCGAAAAGCCCGACAAAGGAACGGTTGAGATTGACGGACGCGGCGTGACTGATGTGCCACCGGCCGAGCGTGATGTCGCCATGGTGTTTCAGCAATATTCGCTGTATCCCCATTTGAGTGTGCGAGAGAACCTTGCCTTCCCGCTTAAATCTCCTTTGGTCAATATGCCGGCGAACGAGATTACTCAGAAGGTCGCACAAGTCGCTGAGATGCTTCAGATCGAGCATAAGTTAGATAACAAGGCGACAGCCTTGTCTGGCGGAGAAATGCAGCGGGTCTCTATTGGGCGCGCTCTGGTGCGCAACCCAGCTATCTATTTGATGGATGAGCCTTTGTCGTCCCTGGACGCGAAACTACGGGCCGATTTAAGAGTTGAGCTAAAGGGCATTCAGGCGAACTCGGGTGCGACATTGCTTTACGTCACCCATGACCAGATAGAAGCCATGACGATGGCAACTCATGTCGGTGTGCTGGACCACGGGCGCATCACCCAGTTTGGGTCTCCGCGCGAGATCTACGAGAATCCTGTGAGTCTGTATTCAGCGAGCCGCCTGGGCCAGCCACGCATTAACCTGCTACCGGCCGGCCTGTTTGGTGCCGCACCTGAAGGTGCCGAAACAATCGGGCTACGGCCTGAGCAGATCGGGCAGGGCGAAGGACAGGAGACAAGGGTTCGTCGCGTTGAGCATCTGGGCGATCAAACTCGATTGCACCTGATTTTTAAGGATCACGACATTATTACCGTGACTGATCCGCACACCCGGCTCAAATCGGGTGACACGGTCAGGATAACCCCAAGGAAGCCGTTTTACTTCAATTCCAACGGCGACAGGATTAGCTAACAGCGAGGCCCCAAATGGCACAGTTCATAAACAGTAAAGAAGATCTCGTGACCGAAGCAATTGACGGTGCACTGGCTGCATCCGGTGGACGGCTGGCACGACTTGACGGGTATCCGCACATTAAGGTGGTTGTGCGCAAGGACTGGGATAAATCCAGGGTGGCGCTTGTTTCAGGAGGTGGTTCCGGTCACGAACCAGCACACGCCGGGTTTGTCGGGGAAGGGATGTTGACGGCTGCCGTGTGCGGCGATGTGTTTGCTTCCCCGAGCGTTGATGCGGTGCTCGCGGGAATTTTGGCCGTAACCGGCACGGCCGGGTGCTTGCTGATCGTTAAGAACTACACAGGCGACAGGCTTAACTTCGGACTAGCCGCGGAGCGCGCAAAAGCTTTTGGCCTGCGGGTCGAAATAGTGATTGTTGACGATGATGTGGCCCTTCCCGATGTGCCTCAGGCCAGGGGACTGGCGGGAACTTTGTTTGTGCACAAGATCGCCGGTGCAATGGCAGAGAATGGAGCCAGCCTGACGGCGGTTCGGGACGCCGCAAGAAAAGTGGTGGCAGGTACGCGCAGCATTGGGATGTCTTTGGACACATGCACGATCCCTGGCTCTCCAAAAGAGGAACGTATTCCTCATGGCATGGCTGAGCTTGGTCTCGGCATCCATGGTGAAGCAGGTGTCGAGCAGGTGGGGTTCGACGGGGCAAAACAGGCAATTGATGCGATCACAAATAAGCTCCTGGCCACGATGGAAGATAAGCCTCACGTTGCGCTCGTCAACAACCTGGGCGGCACAACCGTGCTGGAAATGTCGGTTCTTGTGAACGAACTGATCCAATCCCCAATTGGCGACAGAATCAACAGCCTGATTGGTCCGGCCTCCATGATGACTTCGCTCGACATGAGAGGATTCTCAATTTCGGTTTACCCCGCAAGCGACGCAGAGATTGCATTGCTCAAGCAAGCCACACCGTTGCCAGCCTGGCCGCAGGTCTCGAGCCTGTCTGCCGCTCCAGTCCTGGCTTTGCCAGACGGCCTTTCACCTATCCCGCCGCAGCCATCGGCTCATCCGCCGACTCGCAAGTTCCTGACGCGTTGTTGCGAAGTAATGATCGAGGCGGAAACCGATCTCAACGCGCTTGATGCCAAAACTGGTGATGGTGATACCGGATCAACTTTGGCCGGTGCGTCTCGTGCGCTGATTCAGGCGATGGATCGCTTGCCGCTTGCTGACCATACTCAACTATATCGTGCGATCGGGCTGGAATTGAGCCAAACCATGGGGGGCTCTTCCGGTGTATTGCTGGCAATTTTTTTTGCAGCCGCAGGCGATGCCGCCTCAAGCGGGCAATCAGCTCAGCAGGCCCTCAAGGCTGGGTTGGCTCGTATGCAGGAAATTGGCGGTGCCTGCCTGGGCGACAGAACGATGGTCGATGCTTTGTCCCCGGCATTGGACGCGCTCGAAAATGGTATCGGGCCAGCCGCGCAGGCAGCGAGAAAGGGTGCCAAGTTGACGGGCACACTCACCAAAGCAAATGCTGGCCGCGCTGCGTACATTAATGCCAAGCAGCTAGAAGGGCATATTGACCCGGGAGCGGAAGCCGTGGCAAGGCTGCTTGAACATCTAGCGATGCAGTCAGATTAAAGTGGCGGCTGTTTTGTGAAAACAATTGCGCTAATCGCCCACGACCGAAAGAAAACAAAGCTGGCTGAGTGGGTGGTGCACTGGGCACAGCTGCTGAGTCAGCACCGCCTGATAGCCACACAAACGACGGGTGGCGTGTTGACTGACAAAGTGTCTGGTCTGACCTTGCGGAAAACCAAGAGTGGGCCGCTCGGCGGCGACCAGCAGATTGGCGCAATGATTGCGCAGGAGGAGATTGATCTATTGATATTTTTCACTGATCCGCTCTCGCCACATCCGCACGATGTGGATGTCAAAGCCTTGACGCGACTCGCAACTGTCTATGACGTCCCGATGGCATGCAGTCCGGCGACCGCCAACTTGATTATGCGTTCGGGTTACCTGTCAATCGGCAACGCCGATCCTATTTCTCTTTCAGGTAGCGGTTGAGCAAATCGGTAGATACCACGCCGGTGACTGGAATGCCGCGCCAGTGTTGGTAGTCCATGATGGCGCGCGACGTCTTGCGCCCATAGATGCCATCGATTGGGCCGGGGTCAAACCCATTCTCGCGCAGACTAACCTGAATCTGCTTAACAAGATTTCCCGGTGACGGGTCCCGAGGCCGAAGCGGATAGATCTTCCGAGGCTCTTTTGTACCGGCTGCGCCGGCCAGCACCGGGCTTAAAACTGATGCGCCAGCACCGCCCGCAAAGAGTGACAAACAACGACGACGCGACAACATGAACAACTCCGAGCTTCTCAGCAAAGCGGAGATGATTACGCAGTCAGGTCGGTTTTGCTTATCCCATGAATGCGCGAGAAGGGCCATAAAACCGCAAGCACTTACAAGAAACGGGTCGTTCCTTGTAAGTGCTTTTGTCTTGCTGAAACAGGCTTACCCGGCGTTGGCTGATGCCTGGCGCTCTCTGAGGCCAAACCGATTCAACAAGTCGTACATCGTGGGTCGGCTGATCCCCAGCAACTCTGATGCCCGGGCAATGTTGCCGCCCGATTGCGCCATCGCGCGCAGCACGGCTTTACGCTCAGCATCATCGCGCACATGACGCAGGTTAAGGGCAGGGTGATCAATGTTCTGGTTAATGCCCAGATCTTCGGCGCCGATGCTGTTGGCATCTGCCATGATCACCGCACGCTTGATGCAATTTTCCAGTTCGCGCACATTGCCCGGCCAGTTATAGTCGGCAATCGCTTGAATCGCATCGTCGCGCAGGAAGAGTTTTTCCCGCTTTTGCTGCTGAGTGAATCGTTTCACGAATGCACGAGCCAGCAAAGGCGCATCGCCAGCGCGATCACGCAGTGGTGGAATCGTGACAACCATTTCAGTCAGGCGATAGTAGAGGTCTTCACGGAACTGTCCGTTTTCGATCTGGTCGCGAAGATTACGATGGGTGGCGCAGATGATGCGCAGATCGACGGCAATCTCTGTGCGTCCACCGACTCGCTCAATCACGCGATCCTGCAAAAACCGCAGCAGCTTTGCCTGCAGCGACATCGGCAGATCACCAATTTCATCAAGGAACAGGGTGCCGCCAGCGGCCATTTCGATCTTACCGGCGGTTTGCTTCACTGCTCCCGTAAACGCGCCTTTCTCATGCCCAAATAGCTCTGATTCAAGCAAGGCTTCAGGAATGGCTGCGCAATTGATGGCAACGAAACGGTTGTCCTTTCGCGGGCTTTGCGTGTGCAGGCTGCGAGCCAGGACTTCTTTCCCAGTGCCGCTTTCGCCAAACAGCAAAACTGACGCGTCTGTCGGCGCGAGTTTCTCGATCTGGCGGCAGAGCTTGATCATGCCAGGGTCGCGAGTAATCAGTCCTTCAATCGGCATGGTGTTGGCAAAGGTTGAGCGGCGCTCATTCTCACGCTCAAGCTCGGCAACATTGAATGCGCGGTCAACCACCAGGCCAAGCGTTTCGGCATCGAATGGCTTGGAAAAGAAATCGTAAGCGCCGGTGGCAATTGCCCGCAATGCGTTATCGCGATCATTCTGGCCTGTTATGGCCACGATCTTCGTGCTCGGGGCCAAACTCAAAATCTCTTCCAGGACGCTAAAGCCTTCCTCTGACGAATCAGTGTCGGGCGGCAAACCTAGATCCAGCGTGATGACTGCCGGTTCATGACGACGAACCTGTGTGATTGCAGATTCGCGATCTTCGGCAAACACCACATTAAAGCGGTCAAACGACCACCGCATCTGCTTTTGCAGTCCGAGGTCGTCTTCTATGACGAGTAATACCGGGCGCGTATCGGCCATTTACTGCTGCTCCATCTCATGAGTCGTCCCCAGGGCATCTGTTGCCAGGGGCAGGGCAATTCTGAAAGATGTGCCTTTGCCAGGTTGGCTTTGCACGTCCAGGCGCCCGCCGATTTCACGAATGTACTCTCGGCTTTCAAATGTGCCGATCCCCATTCCATGCGGTTTTGAACTCGTGAATGGCCGGAAGAGTCGGTTGCGAATAAACCGTTCGCTCATGCCTTTTCCGTTATCAGTAACAATCACGCTAACCATTCCCGCTTCAGCTTGCACTTGGACTTTCACTTCCCCGCGAACCGAACAGGCTTCGACGGCGTTTTGTACCAAATGCCCAATGACTCGCTCTAATCGCTCGGCATGGGCTCTTACACTTACCGAACGAATGTCAGGGTCTGCCTCGAACATGGGCGTTGGGCGCAGCATCCGCTTCGCATGTAACGCTCTTTCAACAACTTCAAGTATCGAGATAGGAACTGGGCTTTCGATTGGTTTTGTGCCTGCCCGCAATTGAAGCAAAAGACCCCGCATGCGATCCAGGACGTTTTGCACGGTCAGCACCATATCGGCCTGGAATTGAGGGTTATGACGGTGTTTGTCTGCGTTTTCTGTGAGTAATGTCAACTGGGAGACAAGATTTTTTAGATCATGGACCACGAATGCGGACAGGCGATTAAACGAATCGAACTGCTGTGCCTGCACCAATTGCTCGGTCGCCTGCTGAACGCCCAGATAGCTTGCCACTTGTCTGCCAGCCGTTTTGAGCAAGTCGCGAACTTCCCAGTTGACCGGTGCCGGAGCAACCGCTGTCTTGAGCACAACGAAGCCCACCAGATCATCGCGCAGCAGTAACGGAACGATCAGCCATAAGTCTTTGCGCAGCATGTCTGCCGGAACATCCAGCCCTGGGTAGTGCTCTGGCTCCTCAACATACTCGCTGAGATCAACTACCCATTGTTTGGTACGCAGGTAGCTGACAAGCGGATGATTTCCAGAGACTTCAATCGTCGGGCCGTCGAAGTCCACGCCCCCCTGCCAGGCGTAAATGCCAGACTCATTCATCCACAGGGCCGCGCCAGTACTGTCAACCAGGTTGGCCAAGCCCCTAAGAGCGCGATCAACCAGACCGCTGTTGTTCAGGCTGTCCGTGGGTTGATCGTCTGGCTTTGAGAGTAGTTGAGTCAGCTTTAGCCATTCCTCCCGGTAATCGTAGCGGTAGTCAAAGAAGTGCTTGGAAATCAGTACCCGCAGGCGCGCGCGCAGGCCTGACGAGAAGATCAGTCCGAGCAGGACGGTGATCGCCGTGAACACCACCAGGGCCTGGGCGACCGCACCCCATTCCCCGCCCACCTGACGCACGTAGTAACCACCGAGCGCCACGACAGTGATGTACACGCAGGCCGCGACCAGAGCAGTGGAGTGGAACATGACGCGTCTGGATACTGAAATATCGAGTTTCCATTCCCGGTTACGCATCGCCGCGATCGCCAGCAGGGGTGCGAGCAGTGCGTTGGCAAAGCCGCGGGCCGTCCACCAGTGCAGGTTCAGCTTCGAATAAAGGAGCGCATCGCTGTAAAGCAGCAGGTCAAAGCCAAGCATGGCCAGCAAAGAGACCGCCAGAAATCGGATCGACCACCGCTTGCCAGGCGTTGCATTGCGATAGACCTGCTCTAGCACCACCAGGCCGAACAGGGCGGAGAGAATGCGCAGCGTAAAGACCAAACGCAGGTCTGCACCGGACAAGTCGATGATCCAGCCGGCAAACGCCAGGCCAAGCGCAACAAAAAGGGCGACGCTTCGAAGGCGGCGCATCTCAAAGAGCTCTGTTTTGTTGCCTTCCCCCTGAAATGGCAGCGACAGCAAAAATGCGGTCCAGACGAAGGTGCGTAGGGCCTCAGCGCTACTACCAATGGCCTGCGGTAGCTGTATGACGGTGAGGCCGAGCGCCATAATGGCTGCCCAGACAGCTTGGACGATAATAGCGAGCAGGAACATGCGCCCGCCGGGCTCGGAGGTTCCCCGGATTGCCAGCAATAGGCTTAGCGCGCCAAACGCCAGAGAGGCGAAGGCAAAGCTGACAAATCCCAACAGTTGAGAATCCATGCGCGCGGTTCAGTCGCTAAAGCTAGTTTCTGTGGCCATTTTGCGGGGCCGGTTCAAGAGGCTTGCTCGGTGTTTTGCGCGGCACCATCCAAGGATCTCTGTATCAATCGTCCTGCCTAAGCGGGGTTCGAGGGCGTGTCGCAGGATTTGAAATGAAAAACTCTTCGACAGTCGTAATGTACTTTAGAAAGCCCTGCACGACCGGGGCCTGTTGGACTGGTCACAGGGTCAGGCTTTCTATAATTCGGTATGAAGGTCTCTGAATGAAGCCTGAGGTACTCGGCGGCGTTGATGCCAACGCGGGCAAGGCCGAACGCGAACGCGTTCAGGCATTCCTGCGTCAGCGTTTTGGGGAGCAATTGGCCTCTCCGGAAGCTCAGTCCGTCCTTGCTCACGGTGAAGGTTGTGCTGGCATCCTGGCCCAATTGGGCGCTGATCCTGCCGCCATACTGGCTGCGGGGCTGTTTGGGTTGCCCAAGCTCTTGCCGCTACCGGTAATTGAGCGGGAATTTGGGGATGAAGTAGCGCGTATCGTCGAAAGTATGCGCAAGCTCAGGCGACTTCGCGAAATCAGCCTCAGCAAGCCCCGAGCGCAGGGCGAAGCAGGCCGCTCAAATCGATCTGATCGCACCGCCGAGGCACGCCTGGAAACCTTGCGACGCATGCTGCTCGCGATGTCGGTTGATGTGCGGGTGGTTCTGCTGCGCCTGGCGTCCCGCTTGCAAACCTTGCGCCGTCACGCCGAATCAGGAAGCACCCCGCCAATTGAAACCAGTCTGGAAACCCTGGAGGTCCTGGCGCCGCTTGCCAACCGGCTCGGCATTGGCGCCTTGAAGTGGCAGTTAGAAGACCTCGCATTTCGCTTCTTGCGGCCGGATGAGTACCGATCGCTGGCGGGCAGTATGAAGCGCACCAGAATAGAGCGTGAACGTCTGGTTACTGGCGCAATCGAGCAATTGCAAGTGGCTTTGCAGCAGGCGAGCGTTAGAGGTAGCGTGTTTGGTCGCTCGAAGCATCTTTACAGTCTGGCCAACAAAATGGCTCAAAAGGCTCTAAGTGTGGAACAGGTTCACGACTTGCATGCGCTTCGGGTGATTGTGAAGGATATTCCGGCCTGCTATCGCGCATTAGACGTAGTTCACGATCAGTGGGCTCCATTGATCGATCAGTTCAGTGACTATATTTCAGCGCCGAAGTCCAACGGCTATCAGTCCCTCCACACAATTGTCCAAAACACTGATGGCGTCGTCCTCGAGGTCCAGATCCGAACGGAAGAGATGGACGAGGCTGCCGAGTATGGTCGAGCAGCTCACTGGCAGTACAAGGAAGGCGCGACGGCCTCGACTGGCGCAGGCGGCGGATTTGAGCAACGCGTGGCCTGGTTGCGGCAGTTGCTTGTCTGGCAACGTGAAATTGGCCAGGCGCTCGGCGCCTCGACGATCAGCGGCCAGCCCGACTCAACTGTCTATTCACTGACTCCGCAAGGCCGCGTGATAGCACTGCCCGGCGGCGCCACCCCGGTCGACTTTGCCTACCACTTGCATACCGAACTCGGGCACCGGTGCCGCGGCGCGAAGGTCAATGGGTCAATGGTCCCGCTGACTCACACGCTGCATACCGGTGATACGGTAGAAATCGTGGCTGCCAAAGGGCAGAGCGCTGCCGATGCCGGGCCATCGCGCGATTGGCTGAATTCGGATCAGGTTTATCTCGTCAGCCATCGGGCGCGCGGCAAAGTGCGGCACTGGTTTGCCGCGCAGGAGGCGGCGCGTGAGCAACAGCAGGGGCGCAGCACGATTGACCGGGCCATCCAGCGGGAGGGGGCGGGCTCGGTCAGCCTGGAAAAGCTTGTGGAGTACTTTCGGGCAGAGTCATTGAGCCATCTTTGTACGCTCGTCTTTAAAGGTGAAGTCGGGCCGCGGGCGATCGAACAGGCGTTACGAGCGCTGCTGGCGCACGGCGCCGCTTCAGGGTCAACTGCTTTGATGAAACCGGCTGCCGCGATTGGCAGCTCTGTGAACCCGGCCCAATTGGCAGATAAGGCTGCAAGAGTTCAAGGGGCCGGGGTTTTGATTGAAGGCGTGGGGGCGCTAATGACCCAGCTGGCTAAATGCTGCCGCCCGGTGCCACCGGATGAGATCGGGGGGTTCATTACCCGTGGCAAGGGGGTGACCGTGCATCGCGAGCATTGCAGAGTATTCCAGGAAATGCTGAAGCATTCGCCCGAGCGAACGGTTGCCGCTACCTGGGCTGGCGCGGCGGCGGCCGGTGCGCAAGATGCTCGGCACAGTGGCCGTCAAGCAGACGATCGCTATCCCGTTGACCTGGAGGTGACCGGCGGTGCCGCAGCTGGTTTGATGCAGCGAGTAGCCGAAATCCTGGCACGTGAACAAATCCCGTTGCTGCAAAGTGAAAGTCAGCAGCGCGGCGAGCATGGCTTGCTTCGCATCACGGTCGCACTGACCTCGGCGCAGGCACTCCCCGCATTGCTTAGCCGCTTGCAGCAGTCTCCTGATGTGTCTCGTGCAAAGCGGTTATAGTCATTCGGAGAGGTCATAGAAGAACCACGGGAGGAGCGTTTTGCGACCGGACTACGGCGATCACGAGGCAGCGATGCAGGCTTATCAGCGCGACGGTGAGGCGCGCGCTCTGGCGCTGAATAACCGTGGACCGATTCGGTTTGCCGGCGATGGCGGGCTCCACCCAGACATTACCGAGGCCTATTCAACTTACGGGTTCTATATTTTTGAGTCGGTCGTTGATGAGGCGGAATTAACCGATCTTGCCGCAGACTTTCAAGACATTCGGTCGCGGCTCCCGGTGGCAGAAGGGAGCGCCTTGGATTCGTCCGGGCGCCCTGCGATTGGTGCTGATAGTGAATCGGTCACGTTGTTCTGGTCAAAGCCTCTTGCTGATCCGCTAGGGGCCACGGCGTTCGCCAATGGACGCCATCCTGTCAAGATGAACGAGCCAACGCCAGCCGATGATGCGCCCGAGCAAATCGTTTACCTCGTGCAGGCACCGCTGCGGTTTTCGGATGCCGCGCTGAGGCTGTACGGTCATCCCACGTTGCTCGCTGTCGCGGCGAGTATCAATGGCCCGGATTTCACGCCGTTTACGGAGGCGTTGTTCATCAAGGAGCCAGGCCGAGGGGCATCGGTTGCCTGGCATCGAGATGGCACGACTCACTGGGACAGCCCCGACTGGGACGAAAACACCCACGGCTTTAATTTTATGGTGCAACTGTATGGCAGCACGGCAGCCAATGGCGTCTGGGTGGTGCCGGGCAGCCATCGCTTAAATCAAGTCGACATTCCGGCATGGGTTGAGCACGCCGGCTCGGACCGCCTACCCGACGCGGTGCCGCTAATCTGCGAGCCTGGCGATGTTGTTATATGTAATCGGCAAACAGTGCACGGCTCGTTTGCGAATACAAGTGATGATTGGCGCGTGACCTTTAATCAGGGTTTTCATCGACGGGCTTCGGTGCTCGGTGCCTGGGGTGGGGGATTGCAAAACAAGCGGGCGCAGTATGACCAGGCCCGAATTGATCAACGTGCGCGCGTGTTGGGCTATGCCATCGCTGCGCGCCGGCAACGCTTTCCAGGTGAAGCGCCTTTCGAGTATTTGCCCTTTGCGCAGTCGCCCAAACACTATGTTTGGTCTGACGCAGCGCGGCAGGATTTGCACGATTACAACCTGCTCGATTTGGGCATTTAGATATCGGATTCAACCTAGCTTGCCGGGTAGATACCTGCTTAGGCATACCAGAGTCCTGCGATAGTCTGAACCGCACCAGGCGAGGTAATTTGCAAGTTTTTCAGCGGTTTCGAGGAGTGAATTAATTCATGGTGTCACCAGGCCCAGCCATCATTGCATCGCCTGCCAGTCGAAAGCTTGCCATCTGCATAACGCTGATCGGGTGCCTGCTCGTTTCCGCCTGTGGAGGCGGCGGTGGTCGTGTTGACCCGGAATGTAAACGTGGCTTGATCACGGGGTTTGGTGGTGCAATCACCGACCAGACCTTTTCCCAGGTGCCTTTTGAAGAAGGTCAGGGCGGGGACGGTGAAGGCGATGGCAGTGTTGGCGGCGGCGAAGGTGTTGGCGTTGGTGGTAGTGATGGTCAATACACCAATGTGGATGTCACCATCGAGCTCACCAGCGGAACCAAGTTTGGCCCGTGGCGGGTAGACGATGTTAAGGGAATGGTTACCTATGTTCACTGTGGCGGTGTTCTGCCGGCCAAGATCACATTTGAGGGCAAAACAGCAGATGCGCTCTACTATGACGAAGGCCTCCGGCGCGATGTGTCGTTTGCAGGCAAGACCCGAATCGGTCTGATTACAAGCCACGAAAAGAATGTGGGTGTCACAGCTCTGTCGCACGCGCTCTACGAACGCGCGCAGGCCATTGGCAAGGCTCAGGGGCGTGATGACGGCTGGAAAGACCTCGCCATCATTGAACAGGCTCACCGAGAGCTGCTGAAGGTTATCAACGATCAGCTCCCTGGGTTTTACCGCCTCGAAGATTTACGGCGGTTACCTGTCATGCTTAACGCGCGCAATGACCAGCCGGGGTCTGGCACGCTAACGGCAAATCAGAATGGCACCTACGGCGCGCTGGTCGCCGGGCTGAACATGGCGGGCGCCACCGCGCTACCTGACAGCACGGAACCGGCGCTCGATATGGCTGAGACAATCATCGCTGATTTGTCTGACGGCGAACTCGATGCCATTGGGCCTGGTGGGCAGTCAACTAACACGGTGCGACAAACGCCGTACCAATTCAATTCGCTCTGGTCGGCCTGGACGACCGCAACAGGTGAATCAGCGGTTCGCAACGGCCAGGATGAGCTGGCAACGAATGTCGTCCCGATCGGTGTCGTGCGTAGTCGGGCAGTGCAGGGCCAGGGGGGCGCGGTCTCCGAAACCGAGTATGTCCTGGCGTCCAATGGCAAGCTGATTGCCAATCTGAATCCGTCAGTCAATGGTGGACAAAACACCCGGCCCGGACAGGACCGTGTGTATGCGCAGCTTTATCGTTTCGGGGTGGAGCCAGTAATCGCTCTTCGGCGTGACGGACAAGGCGTTCTCGTCTTTCCGACCTCCTGGGACGGGTCATTCTTCTTTGAAGTCGCGCCGCCGTCACCGACGGTGCGCATGCTCGAACTGATTGATGCGGGTTTCCCCGTGATCAGAATGTCTGACGGATCGCTCTATCGGTTGCAAGGCAGGACCTTGTCACCGGAGCCGACCCCGGTCGGCATCCTGAACTACACCTGCCGTGCCGAGTTTGGCGGCGCGCTTGCCAATGCAGGCGATGCCCGTTTGGGTGCGAGCAATGGCCGCGTCTGCTATGGAACCAATGTGAACAATCAGTCGGTCATCTGGCGGCCTGGCACGGGTGCTGCCGGGCTGCCGCTGGGCGATCAACTCACCAAGCAGATCAGCGGCAATGAGCAAATCACTCTCGGTCTGCTTGCCGATGGCTCACTGCTGCATCTTGATCATGACCATTCGGTGATCTTCCGTGATGCAGGTGGTAACCCGGTGGAAAACTTGCAGGGTGGTGAGACGCGAGAGTTGATCGCGCCAGGCAGCGCACCGATTCAGATTGAGGCGCCGAAACTCTGTTGGGCGCGTGCGCCCTTCGTGATTGATTGCGACGGTACTGCCTACGCTGTTGAGTATCGGGAATACCTTGATACGCAGGGTAACTTCGTTGGTGCGGGCCCGATTACCGGATTGCGTCGCTTGCCGATTCCGGCACCCGTGTGGCGAACCCGCTCCAACCAGAAAGTGACCGCAGGTGACGTTCGGCTAGGTTCGGATTCCGTGTTCATCGGCACAGACAACCGCATCTATGAAGAGAATGGCCAACCCATCTCGCTACCGGTGGACGGCGCACCCGTTGAACAACCAAATCAGCCGCCACCCGCACCAAGCGTTGCGGCAATCGCTGGCGACGACACAGTCAGCCGCGCTGAGGCCAATCAGCCGCTAGTTGTCAACGGACTCGCGCAACCGGCCAGTACGGTGACGGTTACCCTGGGTGGGCAACAACAGCAGGCGACTAGTGACGGCAGCGGCCAATGGTCTGTCACCTTTGCGCCGAATCAGTTACCGCAAGCCGATGGCAATGTGGTGCTCAGCGCTGTCGCGACCAACGGCAATGGTGACAGTGTAGCCACCACGCGTGTGCTGCGGTTTGTTTTGGCCGTGCCAGCCCGGCCGACAATAGCTGCCGTAACGGGCGATAATCGCGTAACGCCTGCCGAGGCGAGTGGCGGTGTGTCAATTGAAGGGACCGGTACTGCCGGCGCGACCTTGCAACTGGATTGGTCCGGCCAGAGCAAATCGACAACGATCGATCCAAATGGTCGGTGGTCTATGACGTTTGCCGCTGGTGAGGTGCCGCAGCCCGGTAACTCGCGCGTGACGGCCACGCCTTCCAACTTGAACGGTACTGGCGAGGCGGCCAGTCTTGATGTGACCGTTTTGCCGCCGCAGCCCAGTGTCGCCATTGGGGCTGTCACTGGCGACAATATTTTGACGGGTCCCGAGACGCAGAATCCGGGCGCTGTTTCGGGCATGGCGAGGGGGGGTGCGCGTGTCGCAGAAAAAAGAGCGGGCGCGCGAAAGGAGGCAACTGCTGACTCGGGCGGCAACTGGTCCGTGACCTACGCCCCCAACGAATTGCCACAACCGGGCCGCAGAGTAGTCTCCGCTGTTGCCAGCAACGCGGGTGGGTCATCCGATCGCGCTGAAGTGGCGGTACAGATAGAGGCGTTTGTGCCGCCGGGCCCGGCGACGCCGTCAATTGCAGCTGTTACTGGCGACAATGTTGTGTCGCCTCAGGAGGCAAATAGCGGCGTAACGATTACCGGTACCGCAGATCCCGGCGTCTCGCTTGAAATAAACTGGGGTCAGATTGAAAAATCGGTTGATAGCGATGGCAGTGGTGCCTGGCAAGCCGTTTACTCATCTAACGAGATTCCTTCGCCTGGCACCACCACGGTGACTGCGCAAGCGTTCAGTTCTGTCGGCTCGTCTGGTGTTGCCTCGCTTAGCGTGCAGGTTCAGGCGCTGCCGCCTCTTGCGCAGCCTCAAATCAACGCCGTGGCAAGCGATGATGTGGTCGATGACCGAGAGGCGAGCAGTGGTGTTGGGATATCGGGCACCGGCACACCCGGTAGCGAAATTCGGGTGTCTTGGAATGGCGCCACTACCTCACCAGCTACAGTGAATTCGAGCGGAAATTGGTCTGTCACTTTCTCGCCAGGTAGTTACCCATCCCCTGGTCAGACAACCGTTAGCGCAACCGCAAATTTGGCAGGCCGCAACAGTGCCGCCGGCACACGGCCTGTGCTGTTGCTTGACCCGTCGGGCAATCCGTCAATTGATGTCATTGCGGGCGACGACGTGGTGACGCTTAACGAAGCACTGCAGGCGAATCAATGGCGGTTACCCCTTAGCGGCACCGGACGGCCACGACAAGCCATTAGAGTTTTCTTCAGCAATGGCCGGGACAATGAGCAACTAACCGCGACTGTCTCTTCGGCCGGGCGGTGGTCAGTGACCGTCACCCGACCCGATGTCTTCAGCCGTGACGGCCCGGGATCAGTCGTTGTGGACTACGGTCCAGGGAGCAACTTTGTCGGTCGCCGAAGCTTCCGCTTTAGTGGTTTTACGCTGCTGTGATTTACTTTTTCTTGGGTCTGAATGCCGCGCAAACCGCCGGGTCCGTTTCAATGAACGGCGCGCCTATAAGATCTAGGCAATAGGGAACAGCAGCAAAGATGCCATGCACCTTGGGTTTGCCCTCAGCATCGCGAAGCCCTTCCAGGGTTTCACAGATGGCGCGCGGCTGTCCTGGTAAGTTAATGATCAGCGCCTGCCCGCGAATCACGGCCACCTGACGCGAGAGAATCGCAGTGGGCACGAATTGCAGACTGATCTGGCGCATCTGCTCACCGAAGCCAGGCATTTCTTTGTCGGCCACCGCAAGGGTGGCTTCAGGGGTCACGTCTCGCGGTGCGGGACCCGTGCCGCCCGTTGTCAGCACAAGATGGCAGCCTGCCTGGTCGACCAGTTCTTTCAGCGTGGCGCTAATGGTGTCGGTTTCATCGGGAATCAGCCGGGTCTCTGACTCCCACGGGCTGGTGAGTGCTTTGGTGAGCCATTCGGTTAATCCAGGTAGTCCTTTGTCTTGATAGACGCCGCCCGAGGCGCGGTCACTGATGGAGACGAGTCCGATTTTGATGGAATTGCTCATAAGAATCCGGTTTTCAAATTGATTGAGAGTAGTCAGATTTCAGTATCTTGCCTGAGCCGGCGAGAGACCGTGTATGGGATTATCAGCCCGGATTTTTTGACCGGGCGATACTTCACATCTTGATCAAGCAAGGATAGGTGGTTTGAAGTCTCTAGTGATGGGCCGGTGGCGATCCACGGCCAGATTGATTGTGTTTAGCGCGGCTGTTCTGGCTGCGTTCGGCGTCCTGAGCGGCTGCGCCGTCTTGCGCACCCCACAGGTGCCCATGCCATTCATCAGCGACCGGATCGACAGTGCATTGCCCGTGTCGGATCGTGCGCTGATTGTCTTTCTCCCGGGCTCGCAGGAGGTTCCCCAGGACTTGATTGAGCAAGGCTTTGTTGAGCAAGTAAGAAGTAGGGCAATCGCAGCAGACATC
Organism: Burkholderiaceae bacterium; assembly: GCA_045106815.1. Taxonomy (GTDB): domain Bacteria; phylum Pseudomonadota; class Gammaproteobacteria; order Burkholderiales; family Burkholderiaceae_E; genus JAUIAI01. The sequence continues at coordinate 70,085 of JBGCFG010000004.1, forward strand.
ATGATTGCGGATGCCGCACCTCGACACTACACCGGCGGCCTGTTCGAAGAACGACTGCGCTTGGACGTCATTGAGCCGGCGATCGCGCAGGGTTATGACGAAATCTGGCTTGCTGGCATATCAATCGGCGGGTTCGGCACCTTGCTCTATTCGAGTCTTCATTCAGACAAAATTACAGGGGCGATTGCACTCGCACCCTTCGTTGCAAGCGACAAGGTGTTGGATGAGGTAACCGCGGCGGGCGGGCTGCGCGATTGGAACGTAACACCGGAGCCGAAAGACTGGCAGCGCAATTTATTGACCTGGTTAAAGCGCTACGGCGACGCCGATGAGCAGCTGCCTAAACTGTATGTTGGTTTTGGTATCGACGATGGTTACGACCAAATGGCCCGCGTCTTTGATGGCGTGCTGCCTGAGGGCCAATTCCGTTCAGCGCCGGGCGACCATGATTGGCCACCCTGGAAGCAGCTCTGGGGAGAATTCCTCGATGCAGCACCGATGCCACGATTGAACCAGGTCTCTCGCCGATGAACTCAGCGTGCTGCCTATCGCAATGTTCATTGACTCAGGAGGTATCGAATATGATTCCAACGCCAGCGCGGCGTGGCAGCATCCCAGAAGTTTGCACCGTTGAGTGAGTGATAGGTCCAACTCCATCCCTGGCGGTCAAAATAGTTGGCGGTGTGGTAGAGCCAGGTATCGCCGCCATTGGCTGGGCGCTGCCCCGTTAAAGAGTCGCGGGTTTCCCAGCCGCAAGCAGGGCAGGCAGACGCAGAATATTCACCGATGAACATTCGCCAGTAACCGACTCGGTCAGCAAAGCGACGTACGCCAACAAGTCGCTTTTCCAGTCCGGCCCGCGTCCATGGGGTGCGGTTGCTCTCGCGCGCCGCGTCGGGCCAGCGCTGCCCCGCAGGCAACGACTTGATTGAGCCATCGCCCGTGCGAAAGCTGATGCCCTGATGCGTATAGTCTCCAGGCCAGTAGAAGTGAGTGGAATAGTAAATACGGCCGGCAAGGTTGGTGTTGCCACGAGTACCCAAATCGCGCGAGTCGTAGTAAGTGGGTAGCTGCGGCTTAAACAGGCCTGGGACCCGATCAGAGTCGTGGTAGTGCTGATTGTAAAAGTCGAGGATGACGCTGCGGTTGGGATCAATATTACGAATCTCTCGGACCAGGTCGCGATACAACGCGTTCAAGCTCACACCGGGCGCGACATTGTAGGGCTCATTGATCAGGTCGAACCCATGAATGATCGCGGGTGAACCTTTGGTTTGTTGCGCCAAGCGTCGCCACATCCGAAACAAAGCGTCGCGCGCTCTCGGGTCGATCCAGAAACGGTCACTTGCGCTCAGCGTTGTATGCCGGCTGCGCCGGGCATTGCGTGCGGATCTACGACGACGCGCAGTCCAGCGCTTGCGGCTTGCGAGAGTAGCGTGTCGAGGAAGGCGTAGGCTTCGTCATTGTCAGCATAGGGTGGTTCCTGATCGACGAAAGGCAGTTTGGCAAAATCGAGCCTGACAATCGTTGCGCCGGCCTGAGCAGCTTGTTGCAATGTTGTGCAACTTGAGCGCGTACCTTCTGCGCATTCATACAAATGCTGGACGGCAACATTAAACCCTGAATAGGGTGAGCTAGCCAACGCGGGGCCCGCAGGTAAGCCTGCCCCTAGCCCAACCAGCATTGTGGTTGTTCCAATGCCGAACAATCGCCTCCCTGTGCCTACATACCTGAGGGGTCCAGAAAAACGTTCTGCTAACTGATGAATGAAATCTCGCATGTCGCCAACTCCTGGTTGTTCTAGTGCAAGATAGATGGCGCTGTTTGTCGCAGGGGTTGCGTAGCCGTTAATTCTTGTTGCGAGTTACCATGCCCAGCTTCCGTCTATGGCACCAAACAACTGGCGACTAGACAGGCTCCTAGGGCGGTGTCGCATCATGGAGCACGGTTGTTTGCAAGTGCTGACAGCGCGCCAAACGACTCATTTAGAAACGCCACGACATGCGAATCTGCCTGCCCAAAAAACCGCTGAGTCATCAGTACGCCGCCTACGTTCAACGTTGGGTGGTACCACCAATGCGTGCCTGCAAGGCCGCCCCATGTGACGCAACCTTCGATGCCAGCCGGGTCAAGCGGCCCTCTTGAAATGGCAACCGAAGAGCCCAGCCCAAACCCGCGCCATGTTAGACGTGGCAGATTGGGGAACGCGACGCACATGCCTTCGGGTAATTGATTAGTATTCATCGCCTGAATCGTCTCGGGCTTTAGGCGTGATTGCCCACCCGGCAAAAGGCTCTGCACGATTTTCACCATATCGCCCAGGCTCATCACCAAACCACCCCCGCCTGATTCGTTTGGCACCTTGGTAAGAAAAGCGCCGGGATAGGGTTTGTCATCTGCTCTCACAAGACCAGGCAGGCTTGGCGTGAACGGTGTGGCACTCATGTAAAGCGTTGTCAGTCTCTGAGCTTTGTCGGATGGCACATAAAAATCGGTGTCAGTCATCGCAAGCGGTTCAAAAATTTCCTGCTTTAGGAACTCGCCGAACGACTGACCTGATAAAACTTCAATGAGCCTACCGAGTACATCCGTGGCTACTGAGTACTCCCATGCCGTCCCGGGATGAAACCCCAGAGGCAGGCCTGCCAGTGCCTCCAGTTGTTCTGCCAGATTCTTGCCCGGGTGGCGCACAACAGCATCCTGATAGGCCTGATACATAATGCTGCCCGGATCAAAAAGACCGTATGACAGCCCAGATGTGTGCGTGAGCAAATGCCTGATCGTGATCGGTGAGGCGGCCGGTTCCGTGTCATTGATGCGGGTGGCTCCGGCACGCAGTACCTGCCGCTGGCCCAAGGCTGGCAGAAACTCTTCAACCGGTGTGTCGAGCTCGAAACAACCACGCTCCCAAAGAATCAACACCGCGACCGAGCTTATGAGCTTGGTATTCGAGAACACCCGGAACAAATCATCCTCATGAAGGGCGCGGCCCGCTTCGATATCCGCCTGGCCATAGCAAAAGGTGTCAACAACGTCTTGCCCATGAAAAAGGGCAGTCGATACGCCAGGCAGGAAATGACGATCAACCTGTGCACGCATGGCCTTATGCAGACCCTGCGGGTTAAAGCTACTCATAGGATGTTCCTTGGTGATTGGCGGCTAGATCGCAAGCCTTTTGAGAATTCTGCGGTAGAGCAGGCGTTGAGCCTCAGGCGGTTTGTCGTTCTCATGTTCGCGGCGTGCTCGCATCACTAAGTCGCGTAAATCCCCGCTCAGGCCGTATTCGCTCTCAAATGCTGACAGTTCTTCAATTGGGCCGCGAGCAAGTCGGTCGCGCCACTGGGCAGCAAGCTGCTGGGTGAGGCCCTGAGCTTTGTGAGCATCGCGCTCACTGTCGAGTTGCTCGGCAATCGCGGCCGTGTCTTCATGGCGCATGAGCTTGCCAATGAGCTGAGACTGACGACGCCTGCCTTCTCGCGCGCCCGGCCTAATGCGGCGATAGTCGTCTAAGGCTTCTCGTAAGCGGTCAGAGATGGGCAATTCAGCAAGCTTGGCGGGTTTGAGTGCCAGCAGCCGTTCGCCTAGCGCCTGAAGGGCATGCATTTGTCGCTTGAGAGCCGATTTGCTGGGCCTCTCCTGTTCTGAATCGAGGGCGTCATCAGCCAGCATTTCATTGTCAGCGGGCGCTTGTTCAGTTAGGTGGCGGCGGGATCGGCGAGGCATGTCGGGCTAGAGTTATCCGAGAGAAGAACGGGCGAGTGGCAAAAAACAAAACGGGTTCAGGCAGTGTCTGGATAGCGACGCACAGAGCAGGGAAGATCTGCTTGGGCGCGGTTGCCACTGTTATGATGATACTCAATCCAACTAAGCCTCTCACATGTTCCAGTTCGATAACTCAACTCTCCGCGAACTCGCCGATGACGCCCTGAAATACGGCGCGGCGCAGGGGGCAACCGCCATGGTTGCCGAAATCTCCGAAAACGCCGGTTTAAATGTCACGGTTCGTCGCCAGAATGTCGAGACGGTCGAGCAAACACGGGATAAATCGTTCTCCGTCACTGCTTACATTGGTGATCGCCGTGGCAACGCGAGCAGTGCAGACTTTTCAATGGCGTCTATCAGAGAAACCGTCGATGCGGCTTTAAACATCGCGCGCTTCACAGCGCCTGACAAATTCGCCGGCCTGCCAGCTAAGTCTGATCTGGCCCGAAAAGTGCCGGATCTAGATCTCTATCATCCCTGGGACCTCAGTACTGAGCAGGCAATCGAAATTGCGACAGAAGCCGAGCAAGCAGCACTAGGACTCAGTGCCGAGATCGGCAATACCGACGGGGCAAGTGTGAGCACGGGCATCGGCCAGTTCGTATTGGCCAACTCGCTGGGCTTCAACAATGGCTATCCCTACAGTCGGCATTCATTGTCGTGCGTGCCAATCGCAGTTCGGGGCGACGACATGCAGCGCGATTACTGGTATGCCGTTGATTGCGACCCCACCCGCTTGGCAGACGCTACTGCAATCGGTGACTATGCTGGCCGCCGGGCGTTGGCCCGATTAGGTAGCCGGCGCTTGCCTACCCAACGCGCCCCGGTTTTGTTTGAAGCGCCGATTGCGGCCGGTTTGTTGGGACATGTCACGCAAGCTGCAAGTGGCTCGGCCCTCTATCGAGGGTCCAGCTTTCTTGAAGGCGCATTGAACAAGCCGCTGTTTGCCAAACACATCTCCATCTCTGAAGAGCCGCATCTGAAGCGCAACCTTGGCGGCGCTCCGTTTGATGGCGAAGGCGTTAAAACGCGCTCGCGCAAAGTGGTTGATGCCGGTGTTCTGAAAGGCTACTTCCTGTCGAGCTACTCAGCCCGAAAACTCAAGATGAAAACGACTGGTAACGCAGGCGGTTCTCACCTGCTGTCGCTTGAGAGCAAAAAGACCAAGCCCGGTGACGACTTACCGGCCATGCTGCGCAAACTCGATCGCGGGTTGTTCGTGACTGAGTTGATGGGCATGGGTGTTAGCTATGTCACGGGAGATTATTCGCGTGGGGCGGCTGGCTATTGGGTAGAGAACGGTGAGATTCAATATCCGGTTGAAGAGATCACCATTGCCGGTAACTTGAAAGATATGTTCAAGAACGTACAGGCAGTAGGCTCAGATGTCATGCAGCGCGGCGGGAAGAAAACCGGCTCGGTGCTGCTCGGCGAAATGTCGATTGCCGGCACTTGATCAAGGTCCATGAATAAGGCCTTTGTCAAAGAAGACACTGAGACCGACGACGACGATCTTGTCGGTGAACCGGCCGTACCCAAGGGCGTCAAAAACTACATAACGCCCGCTGGCTACCAGCGGATTCGCGAGGAGTTGCTGAGGCTAATCGATGTCGAGCGACCGGAGGTCGTCAACATCGTCTCCTGGGCAGCCGGTAACGGCGACCGATCTGAAAACGGAGACTACATCTACGGCAAAAAGCGTCTACGCGAAATAGACCGCCGTATCCGGTTTTTGACCAAGCGCCTCGAAAAAGCGGAGGTGGTTGATCCGGCAGCGCAAACCCAACTTGATCGCGTGTTCTTTGGTGCAACCGTTGATTTGCTGCGCAACGGAGAAACCGAAGAAACGATTCGCATCGTGGGGATTGATGAAGTTGACCCTGCAAACCGGTGCGTTAGTTGGATTTCACCGATTGCCCGGGCGCTGCTCAAGAGCCAGATTGGTGACGAGGTCGAACTTCAAACACCTGCTGGTGTTGATACGCTGGAAATTCTGGATGTGTCGTATGGTGAGCCCGACAAGCGCTAGGCGCTAGGCCCGCTTGACGCTGTAGACCACGCTCAGATTGCGCAGGTTACGGAGCAGTTGCGCCAGGTGCGTGCGGTCCCTGACTTGTACGCTCATGAGCAAGTTGCCAATCTCATCGCCTTCTTCAATATCGACATTGACGATGTTCGCTTCCGAGGCTGAGATTTCAGCGGCTACCTTGCCCAGGGTGCCTCGATCTGAGGCCACAGTTAGGTCAAGGTCCAGTCGGAATAAACCGCTCATCGAATCCGACCATCTGACTTCAATAAAGCGCTCACGGTCACGCTCTTTCTGACGTAGTGCCGTCGTACAGCGTTGTCGGTGTAAGGTCAGCCCATGTCCGCCGCGCAAGTGCCCAATTAAGGGGTCACCAGGAATCGGATGGCAGCAGCTTGCATACGCAATCGAGGTTTGCTCATTGCCGCGAATCAGGACCGGCGCAAGCTTGGGCATGATCCGGGCAGCCGCCGGCTTACCGCTCAGTTGCAGAGCCAAGGATCGCGCCTCGAGCTGTGCGAGGCGCTTGCCAATGCCGATCTCTGCAAACAGTTGTTCAACGCTTTTGGCGCCACTGTCGCGAGCAACTTTTTCAGTCAGTTCGGTATCAAGTGCATTGGGATCAATCCGCAGTGCCGCGAGTGCCTGATGCATCAGGCTGCGCCCGAGTTCGACTGACTCTTCATAGCGCATCGTCTTGAGGTAGTGACGGATCTCCGAGCGAGCCTTGCCGCTACGCACATAAGTCAGCCATGTGGGTTTGGGCCGGGCGTGTTCGTCGGTCAATACTTCAATCATGTCGCCGCTCGACAACTCATCGCGCAAATGTGCCGGTAAGCCGTTGATGCGGCCACTGACCGCGTGGTTGCCGATGTCGGTATGCACTGAATACGCATAGTCGAGCAGGGTGGCATTGCGCGGCAGTGCCTTGATCTCACCCTTAGGCGTAAACACATAGACCTCATCAGGGAACAAATCGACTTTGACGTGATCCATGAATTCAAGACCGTCGCCGGTATTGCTCTGGATATCCAGCAAGGTCTGCAACCAGCTATGCGCCAGTTTTGAGAGGTCAGAAAATTCTTCGGCTTCGCTTTTATACAGCCAGTGCGCGGCGAGCCCCGACTCGGCAATTCGCTGCATTTCCTGCGTGCGAATCTGAAACTCGATCGGAATATTGCCCGGGCCCATCAACGTGGTGTGAAGCGACTGATAACCGTTGTCCTTGCCTAGTGCAATGTAGTCTTTGAACCGACCGGGAATGGGCTTGAAAGCCTGGTGCAGTGCGCCTAGGGCCTGGTAGCACGCAAGCACTTCGTCAACAATGACTCGCACGCCGTACACGTCATAGACCTTAGAAAACGGCAAACGCTTACTGCGCATTTTTTGGTAGATCGAATAGAGCGCTTTCTCACGCGCAAAGACTTCGCCCTTGACGCCAGCCTTGGGGAGCGCTCGGGTGACTTCCTGATAGACCTTGGCAATCGACTCACGCTGGTTGCCGCGCGCCGCTGCGACTGCTTTGCTCAGGACATTGAAGCGCAGGGGGTTGGCCGCCTTGAACGACAGATCAAGCATCTCTCGATAAATCTTGTACAGACCCAGTCGCGACGCAATCGGCGCGTAAACCTGCAGAGTCTCAGTGGCGACTCGGCGCCGCTTCTCCGGGGGGACCGCATCAAGTGTGCGCAGGTTGTGAAGCCGGTCTGCCAGTTTGATCAAAATGACGCGCGCATCTCTGGCCATGGCGAGCAGCATTTTGCGAAAGCTTTCGGCCTGATGTTGCTCGCGAGTGGCAAACCTGACCTTGTCGAGTTTGGACAGGCCGTCAACTAATTCAGCGACCTGCGCACCAAATCGTTCATGTACCTCAGTCTTGGTGACATCGGTGTCTTCAACCGTATCGTGGAGCAATGCAGCCATTAACGATTCAGCGTCCAGCTTCCAGCCGGCGCAAATCTCGGCAACGGCTATCGGATGGGAGACGTACGGCTCTCCACTGCTTCGGAACTGCCCGAGATGGGCTTCATCCGCAAAACGATAAGCTTCCTTAACCCGTTTCCGGTCTTTCTCGGGCAGGTAGGACGCCAGTACCTCTGATAGCGATGCGAGGGTAGCGACATGGGTGGTCTCAGGAAGCGCCGCGTAGATGAGTTTTGATGCATCCGTGTCAGAGGCAGCTTGCTCAGGGCTAGCTGAAGTGGATGCCTGCTCGCCGGATGGCGAAGCAACAGCGACCCCGGCCCCGGTATGTCCAGGGATAGCAGCCTGTAGTGCTTTGGCTGCTTCAGCGGCTTGGGGGTCGACTGAATTCAAACGCAGTTGATCAGGTTGGGACCCGGCGGAGCATCTCGATCCCGATTTCACCCTTGGCTATTTCGCGAAGGGCGGTAACGGTCGGCTTGTCTTTGGCATCCACTTTGGGCGTATGCCCTTGGGCGAGCATGCGGGCGCGGTAAGTCGCACACAGTGTGAGTTCAAACCGATTGGGGATCTTGTGAAGGCAGTCTTCAACCGTAATTCGGGCCATCATTTACTCGCAGGTTAGGGAAATACCGGGAACAGAAGCTTATTCGAGGGGTGCTGGTTGTTTGAATCGCGTTTATTAAATTAAGCCTAGCGTTTCAACCAACACTAGCGCTTTTTCAAACCAAGCGTACCAAAGAGTTCAGCGTGGCGTGCCTGTTGTTGACGATAACGAACGCGGGCCGCCTCGACTATCGAGCTGAGCTCTCTCAAAGCACTGGCAAAGTCTTGATTAATAATAACATATTCGAATCTGTGGGCTTCTTTAAGCTCATTGGTTGCCGCCAAAACACGTTGTTCGATAATTTCGTCCGCATCCTGGCCACGGCGCTTGAGGCGTTTGCGCAATTCTTCGACCGACGGCGGGGCGATAAAGATGCCCACTGCATCTGGAAACTGCTCTCTGACCTGCATGGCGCCTTGCCAGTCTATTTCGAGCAGGATGTCATCGCCGCCTTCAATCTGCTCGGCAATCCAGCGCTTCGAAGTGGCATAGAGGTTGCCGTGGACTTCAGCCCATTCCAGAAATTCACCTGCATCGCGCCGCTCGATAAACCTCTCGCGGCTAACAAAGTTATAGTCTTTGCCGTCAACCTCGCCCTCGCGCGGTGCTCGCGTTGTGAATGAGACCGATAATTGAACGGCGCCATGCTGATCAAGCAATGCCCTAACCAGGGATGTCTTACCCGCGCCGGAGGGCGCAATCACGACAAACAGGCTCCCGGCGTAAGCCTGGGGAAGCGTGTCGGGGAACTTGGCCGCTTCATTCAAGGTTTTGCACCTGCTCGCGAATCTGTTCAATAAGGACCTTCAAATCCACCGCAGCCTGGGTCATATCAATTGCGCTGGCCTTTGACCCTAGTGTATTGGCTTCCCGATTTAACTCTTGCAT
>JBGCFG010000040.1:0-8492 GCA_045106815.1 Burkholderiaceae bacterium
CTGAGAAGAATGAACCCTGCCATTGCGGGCGAGGATGCCGGTTACATCGTGCTTGAATTTGCTAACGGCACGACGGGGCTTATTGACGGCAATCGACTGAATGATCATTCGGCCACCAATACCCGCTTAACCATGGGTGAGCATTGGCTTGAAGGGTCAGCCGGCGTTATGCATCTGAATGGCGATGGCGCTTTGCGCTTTAAGCCTCATGGGGAGCCGGCAGCGGATCATGCCTACGAATGGCACAACCGGGGCTTTGGCGGAGATTGCGTGTTTGCACTGCAGGCGCGAGTCGTACGTGATATCCGGAGCAAGGTTGATTCTGCAAACACAGGCGAGGCCTATCTGCGCAATATTCGTATTGCGGAAGCTGTGTATCAGTCGAATGCGAGTGGCTCAACCGTGCGGGTGTGACCCAGCGGTTTTCATGCTCGACCCTGGCGTCACCGCGGTATCACTGAGGCGAGCGTCCAATTCCTGCATAATCTGCGGAGCGATTGACGAACAATCAATCGGTTACTCATTGACGTCCATTTTCTATGCAGGCAGCCCATTGGCATGCCCGGCAGCGTGGTCGGTGCAAAAATGGCACCCCGAGACAGGGTCAGATAGAAAAACAGAAAGCGCTTTCATCCTTCGACGCGTCGAGTCGAAGAGCGCATTTCAGGAGGAGTACAGTATGAAATCATTCCCCATCAAGAGAACTATCGTTTCTGCGCTGGCCGCCGTCGGGCTAGCCGCCGGAACGTTGCCGGCGCAGGCGGCCGACGACACTTTCAAAATTGGTGTTGTCACTTTCCTGTCTGGGCAAGCAGCTGAGAGTTTTGGCGTACCAGCCTGGAACGGCGGCAAGGTCTTGGTTGACCTGCTTAACGAGGGGGGCAAGTTGCCCGCGCCTTATGACAAGGTCGGCGTTGGCGGCATGAAGATTGAAGTGGTGCTGGTTGATGAGGCAGGCGGCGCAACCAAGCAGGTTCAGGAGTTTCGCAACCTGGTTCAGCGCGAGAAAGTTGATGCGGTCGTTGGCTATGTCAGCTCTGGCGACTGCCTGGCGATTCCGCCCGTAGCCGATGAACTTAAAGCATTCACCATTTTGTATGATTGCGGCACACCTCGTGTATTTGAAGATGCCAGCTATGAGTACGTGTTTCGGACAGCCGCTCACGCTGCTATGGACAATGTTTCGCTTGCGCGTTACATCAAGTCGCGCGGTTTGAAGATCGACACCATTGCCGGGTTGAATCAAAACTATGCATGGGGTCAGGATTCCTGGGCCGACTTTGAAGCCTCAATGGGGCAGTTGCAGCCAGAAGTCAAAACCAAGACTTCACTCTTTCCCAAGTTTGGTGCCGGACAATACGGTACTGAGATTTCAGCGCTTCTGAGAGAAAAGCCAACCCTGGTTCATTCATCTTTGTGGGGTGGTGACTTGCAGGGCTTCGTGTTGCAGGCTGCCGCGCGCGGATTGCACAAGCGCTCGATGATTGCCCTGTCAGCGGGTGACCATGTCATGCCGCAGCTTGGCAAGAAAATGCCCGACGGCATTATTCTCGGCGCTCGCGGTGTGAACGGTTTATCTGCAAAAGCGCGCGGTGGTGAACTGACCGAAACTCTGTGGGCAGCTTATGAAGCTAAGCATGATGTGTTCCCGGTTCAGGCGCCGTTTCGGATGTGGCAAGGCCTACTCGGCTTGAAGTCCGCAGTAGAAAAAGCCATGGCCGATAACGGCGGTACCAAGCCCAATGCAGAGCAACTCGCCGCAGCGATGAAGGGTCTTAGCTGGGAAGCGCCGTCCGGCAAAATCACCATGGCGCTCGGTGACGGGCATCAGGCCATTCAGCCCAATGCCATTGGTCGCACCAAATGGGATGAGGGCAAAAAGCAGATGACCCTCATTGACATTGAGTACTACGACGCCGAGTGCGTTAATCCGCCTGCCGGCACCAAGGCGGCCGACTGGATCAAAGCTGGCTTTCCTGGCGCTAGCTGCTAACAGCCTGGCTGTTTGATCTTTGTCCATTAATCAGCGGCTGAGCCTTGGCTCGGTCGCTGATTAATTTGGGTGGCTCTCTCTCGGTACTTCTTTCGGGATTCCCTGATCATGGAACTTCTGGCGACCATTCTGGTCGACGGGCTGATTTATGCCGGCTGGCTCTTCATTGTGTCTGTCGGGCTGACACTCGTCTTCGGTGTGTTGAACATTTTGAATCTCGCACACGGCAGTTTGTATGCTATTGGTGCGTACGCCGCCGCGACGGTCGTTGGCGCCTACTTCAGTGTTGGCGGTGAGGCGTTTCCGTACGGGAGTTACGCTGCGCTGATCATTGCCGCGCTTTTAGTCGCGATCATTGTTGGGCCGATTCTTGAGCGCTTCCTGCTGCGATATTTTTACGGCCGCGACGAAGTGCTGATCGTACTCGTCACCTACGGCGTTTTCCTGATTCTTGAAGACGTCATCAAGTTAATCTGGGGTGTTGACCCGTACTTTGTTTCCGAGCCTTATTCACTGCTTGGCAACGTCGAGCTTGGCCCGCTGTTTTATGTGGGCTATGACTTTGCTGTCATAGCCACCTCTATCGTGGTTGGTCTGGCTGTCTGGCTCACGCTGAACCGAACACAAATTGGTAAGGTGGTGCTGGCCGTCATCCATGACAGTGAAATCAGTCAGGCGATGGGCGTCAATATCAACAAGATTTATCTTGGCGCATTCATTGCAGGCGCCTTCCTTGCTGCTCTGGGCGGAGCACTCACCGCGCCCATGATTTCTGTCACGCCTGGGCTCGGTGTCAACGTCATTATCGTTGCGTTTGCCGTGGTGATTATTGGCGGACTGGGGTCAATTGAGGGTGCCGCCATTGGTGCGCTTCTGGTTGGGATCGCCCGGGCGGCCTCTGTGCATGTGTTTCCGGAGGCCGAGTTGTTCATTATTTATCTCGTCATGGCCATCGTACTGTTCTTCCGGCCAGAAGGCCTGTTTGTAAAAGATCAGGCGCGCAAGATATGAATGCCGTGATTAAAACCGTATTGCTCGCCATAGTGGCGCTGGCTATTCTCATTGGTGGCAGCTACTGGCTACCCAACTGGGCGCTGTTCCTGGTGACCATGGCGCTCGCCAAGGGCCTCACGGCACTGGGCATCGTGACGATGATGCGCGGTGGTTTGGTGTCGTTTGGTCAGGGTTTGTACTTCTGCACCGGCGCCTATGTTGCAGTGCTGGTAGCCAACGGTACCGGGTCAACTGATATCTTTTTACTCAGTTTTGCGGCGGCGGTGTTCTGCCTGCTAATGGGCTTGCTGTTTGGGCCACTGCTCGCGACATATCGAGGCATCTTCTTTGCCATGCTGTCGCTGTCCCTGTCGATGATTCTCTACGGTGCGCTCTCGCAGATGACCATCATTGGCGGTACAGATGGCCTCAATGTGGCGGCAGCGACCTTCCTTGGGTATGCACCTGAGGGTCATGAGTTACAGGTGGCGCTGTATTTGTTCACGGCAGGTGTGACTGTTCTGGTTGGGGTGTTCCTCCGCTTGTATTTTGATTCAGAGCAAGGCTCGTTGTCGCTTGCGATCAAAGACAATGAGCTGCGAGTTGAGTATCTCGGTGCCTCGGTCAGGCGCGTCATGGCAATCAACTACATCATCGGTGGTGCTCTTGGTGGGCTTGGCGGCTCGATTGCAGCGCTTGCACTTGGCCATGTTGACCCTGAACTCTCGTTCTGGACGACTTCCGGCGAGTTTGTTTTTGTTGCGATTCTGGCGGGTTACCTGTCGATCCCTGCCGTGTTTATCGCGTCTATCCTGCTTGAACTCGTGCGTTCGTTTTCGGGTTTGTACTTTCCAAACACCTGGCAATTGTTTCTGGGCGCGTTCTTGCTGGCGGTCATCTTCCTGTTACCTGATGGGCTTGGTTCGCTGACTCGACGCAAGGCCAAAGCCAAGGCGATATCGAGAACGACTGATACCGCCCCGACTGCTGCGGAGGTTCCCAATGGCCGCTGAAGATTTAGTGCTCCAGGCGAGTGGGGTATACAAGGGCTTTGGTGCTGTGGTGGCGGCTGATAACGTCAGCCTTGATGTACCCCGCGGTGCGGTTTACAGCCTGATTGGTTCAAACGGTGCCGGCAAGACAACTTTTGTGAACATGGTCACGGGGTATATAAAGCCTGATCAGGGCACGATTCGTTTCAATGGCAAAGACATCACCAATGAAGGGCCAAGGCAAATCGCCCAGATGGGCATTCACCGTTCGTTTCAGATTGCCCAGTTGTGTGGTGGCCTGACTGTTCTTGAAAACATGATGGTCGCTGAGGCCATTAACGGTGATACCAAGCCCTCGTTCTTCCGCTCAGCAAAGCGCGCAGAGCGGATTGAAAGCGCTGAGGCAACACTGGAGCGCTTTGGCATTGCTGACTTTCGCGACCATGCCATGGCGGAGTTACCGGGCGGCGTGAAGAAACTGCTCGACATCGCGATGGCCATGGCGGGCCCCACTGAAATCATGATGCTTGATGAGCCTACCAGTGGCGTCGCCTCGGACGAGAAATTTCCCATTATGGATCGCGTCATTCAGGCGCTCACCGGCACTGGTGTGACGATTCTGTTCGTTGAACACGACATGGATATTGTCAGTCGCTATTCACAAAAAGTGGTCGCGTTTTATGCTGGTCAGGTAATTGCGAATGATGATCCTGAGACAGTGTTAGCCGATACCGAAGTCAAGCGCTACGTCACCGGAGGCGCCGCATGAGCCTCGAACTCAAAAAAATCAATGTGACGATTCAAGCATCACCAATCCTACGGTCAATTGATCTCAAAGTTGGCCCAGGCGAGAGGGTTGGCTTGATTGGCCGCAACGGTGCGGGCAAAACCACCACGATGCGCACCATCGCGGGCCTGGCTCATCCTGTTAGCGGCGAAGTCTTGTTCGACGGTCAGCCCATCACCTCCATGCCGTCAGATGAGCGCGCGCAACTGGGTTTTGGTTACATGCCGGAAGACAGGCGGCTCGTGCCCTTGCTGACAGTCGAAGAGAATATGTTGCTGCCGGCATGGGTGAACAAGGCCATTGATGGTCCTGCCCGCCTCAAGATCGTGTATGACCTAATGCCTGAGCTAACACCCATGAAAGGCCGGAAGGCCCTTCAGTTATCTGGCGGGCAGCAAAAGCTTGTCGCCCTGGGGCGTGCCCTGGTCGCCGGGTCAAGACTGCTGTTTCTGGATGAGCCGTTTGAGGGTGTGGCCCCGGCGCTGTCAGAGCGTATTACTCAGGTCATTGCCTCGCTGCAGGATGAAAAGCTCTCCATTCTGATTGCACAGTCTGAACTGAATCACGCCAACAAGTTGCTTGATCGAGAATGCGTCATTGAGCGCGGCGAGATTGCTGGCTGAACGATCAGGGGTTGCGAGGGTCGGTCTTCATGCGAACTGTGAAAACAGGCATGCTTCATTGTCTTGCGCCCGTTGATGTGCTTGAATCACACCGCCCATTAGCTAACAGATCAAGCGCATGAACAGCCCCAATCAATCGTTGACGTTTGCGAAGGCTTTGCAGGTTGCCCAACAAAGACTCCGCGACAATGGCCATCGCGTCACTAGCCCGCGAACCCAGGTACTCGCGATGTTGCTTGTTTCTGACTGCGCCTCAACACAAGATGATGTCTCAAAAGCACTTGCCAAAAAGGGCCGCGAAGTTGATCGTGTAACGGTTTATCGTGTTCTGGACTGGCTGGTTGATCATAAGCTGGCTCATCGGGTTTCGAGCGATGCTCGGTCATGGCAGTTCAATGCGCTCGAACAAGTCGAGCAAGAGCACGGCCATTTCGCCTGTCGTGAGTGCGAGAGGATCTTTTGCCTGGAAGAGCGCGAGCAGCCTGTGACGGTTCAAATGCCCGATGGGTTTCGGGCAGAAGAGTCGGAGTTGCTCGTTCGCGGGCGCTGCCGAGACTGCGCGGCTAAGGCAACTTAGGCCTGACTTAGTCCTCGTTGGCAGCATATTCGCCATTAACTGATCTTTATCTATGCTTTAATGCAACATAATTGCACTAAAGCATCATGTGCCGGGTCTAAGTGACGTCGAGACGATTACAGAGGGGCGCCTCAAGGGCGTCTAGAAGCCAACACCTCGCATCGGCCGGATTTAGGAGCCGCACAGAACTAATCCCATCTATTATCGTTTTTGAATATCAACAGGTAGCCTCGTCAACATACAGCTCGGATCAATTTCATGAAGCCATTTCCCCGCCGGTTTTTTCAGGTCCTTGTACTGATTGTCTCTTTTGGCGTGTTTGCGTCTGTCGGTCTGGCGAACAAACAGTCGAATGAAATTACCTGGGAGGCGCTGGTTCCCCCTCAAAGCGAGTCGCTTACAAAAGACATCGAGACGCTTCAGGCGGCACTTGACGATCTTGATGAAACAAAGCGCTCTCTCTTCTACGAGATCGATGACCAAGTTTGGCTAAAACGCCGTATCGAACTCAAATTCATTGACGCCGAAAGCCTCACCGCCGCAGAGAAAACCCGGCTCGAGACCGACTATGAAAAAGAGCGGCCCGAACTCTTTGCCTTATGGGAACGCGTACAAGAAGTCCGCGCCGAGGCTGAAGCGGCAGCCGATAAAATTAATGGGTCGTTAGACGGGCAGACCGTTCGCATGCCCGGGTACCTGCTACCGCTGGAAACAGAAGGGGTAGCGGTGCGGGAGTTTTTGTTGGTGCCGTATGTGGGCGCGTGCATCCATGTGCCGCCACCGCCGGCAAACCAAATGGTCTACGTTAAGCTCGACCAGCCCTATCAGACTGGCGCCCTGTTTGAGCCTGTCTGGGTGGAGGGTGTGCTTTCCACCGAAAAGGGAACGCACGAGTTGTCACTCGTTGATGGCTCGTCCGACGTTAATACCGGCTACTCGATGCGGGCTGATAGCGTGACTAAGCATACCAAGTGAGTCTGTTTTCTAGCGGCTGAGTCGGCTGTAACCATTCAAGGACAACCACTTCGAACATGGCAAAAGCTTTCAATCCTGACACCCTATGGCAACCGTTCGGCGCATTCTCGCAGATGGTTATTGGCGGGTCAGGCAAAACGCTTTATCTGAAGGGGCAGGTCTCCTTAAACCGGGAAGGTGAGGTCGTCGGCGCCCACGATATGTCTCGTCAGGTTGAACAGGTCCTTTGCAACTTGCGCGACCTGCTGGCTTCGGTTAACGGTCGTATGAGCGATATCGTCTCGCTGAACCACTTCACGACTGACATCGCGGCTTTCATGGCATGCGGGTCGATTAGACAGAAGTATTTTATTGAGCCATACCCTGTCACGACGACTGTCGAAGTCTCATCACTGTATGACCCCCGTCTCGTGATCGAAATTTCGGGCGTGGCGGAGGTGCCGCTCGAGCGATTCGAAGCACCGCCGGGAGCCCCGCGTTTTGGCAATTGATTTAGGCTCACTTTATTGGCGATTGCTACCAACCACCACGACATACAGTTTGCCGGGACCATGCGCGCCCGTGACGAGCCTGCCCTCAATATCTGTCGTACCGCTGGCGCCGGTAATAAGCGACGCATTGCGCGGTGTTGACAGACCCGCCTGACGAGCTTGAGCCGCGTAGTCTTCCAAGTGCCAGAGTATCTTGCCAGCCGGCACGGCTACGATGCTCACCGCTGGCAAAAAGTGCAGCAGCACAGGGCTTTGCGGCCCTGAGTGAATCGCGAAAGAGCCTGTTTCTGCCACTCCCCAGAGTGCGAGCGTTACCGCGACGCCATCGTCTGGCTCATCTGCCAGGCTCAAGCCTGATCCCGCCCAGTCCAATGACATGAGTTCGGTGGCGGGTTGCACAGTGACAGCCGGCGGCTGCTTATCATCTGTCAGCAGGGCTTTGACGATGCCGGGTAAGTCATCAAGCGAGTCGGTCAGCATTGCCGTGGCGGCAACCTTTTCGCCGTTGACCCTGTTAATGAAGGCTTGCACCACGTCAGTCGTTGTGCGCGCCGGGCGTATGGCGTCGGTGTTCGCTAGCAAGGCTTGGGCTTCACGATCAATTCGGTCGGTTCGGTCGCTGTCTGCGTCACTCGAGCCGATAGCCTCAAAAATTGCGTCACGTGCTGATAGACTCATTTGACCCTTCGCTCCCGCGCAGCCGAACTGGCTAGAAAGGTCTCTCTCTCAGGCGCCAGTAGGTCTCTTTGATTGGTCCAGCCGCCAGCCATCGGCATCTTTTGAATCCAACCGCCGCGCTTGAACAAGCGCATGACGCGCACCGCCACTCGTGAACCTAATCGATAAACTGAGGGATGCTGGGCAGCCCATGCCCAGAACCCGATACCAAGCCTCATGGGCATCGGTTCCAGCCCATCGCGCCAACTCCGGTCGCGCCAACCCCGCAGCAGAGTAGGCAGTGGGATTTCAACCGGGCAGACCTCAGCGCATTTGCCATTGAGGGTGCAGGCCTGGGGTAAATCACGGGTGCTTTTAAGGCCATCAAAAACCGGTGTGAGTGC
>JBGCFG010000041.1:0-86510 GCA_045106815.1 Burkholderiaceae bacterium
GCGTTGTAGGACACGACGGCCCAAATCAATAGCCCGCCTGCCAGCGAGATGAAGACGATTGTTTCGATTGACATGACCACCTTTCTCCGGTTGTTCGAATACCGGAATCATTGTCAGGCTATTCATGCCAACAACGCCACACACGGCGCACCGCCTATCGGGATGGCAGGGACACTTATCTGGCGGGACTGTCGTCGGGCGATAAACGCGGCGATAGGCAGACTAAACGGCCGGTCGCGTGATACGAATCAACTCCTGACTGCACTCAAACCCGCAACATCAAGTACCACTCGCCGACTGGGATTACTTTTATTGTCGAGGCTGTGATCCAGAAGCTGGCCGGTTGCCACTGGCCTCTTTTCGAGCAGCATCAGTGGACAAAGAGGCAGCCTCTTCCGTGGAGATAATCTCAAAGACTGTGACCACTTTCTGAACACCACCTGACCGGCTTGCGATACTTGCCGCCCGTTCAGCTTCTTCATTAGTCACCAAGCCCATCAAATAGACAGAGCCACTTTCGGTCTTAACCTTGACCGAATTACCGGGAACGAGTTGATCGCGTAGCAAACTCGTTTTGACGCGCGTGGTGATGGTCACGTCACTTGCTGTCACTTGCAGGGAGGGCTGCCCGGAAATCTCCAGCTCGTTATAGACACCGCGCACATTGGGCAAACCAGCAACGGTTGCGCCAGCAAGCTGCTTGTCTTGATCAGACAATACCTGCCCGGTCAGGAGCACGCGCCGGTTAAAGCTGGTGGCCGCAATGCCAGAAGCATCAGAGAGACGTTCACGCAATAAAGATCGCGCTTTGAGCTCAATGGTCTGATCCTCGGTTTGCGCGCCAATCGAACGGCGGTCAATGGCGGCAAGTGCACCAAGCGCTACACCGGTGGCCGCCAGCGTGAAACACGCTGTTTGTATGAGTGACGCCACCACCAGAGTCATGATCATGGCGGTCCGCGCCAATAGGCGCCGACCTGCGGGAGCTGCACTCTCGCCAGGCGTCTGGTCTTGATTTGCTGCCATCGTTTGCGGAACTCGTGGGGTGGATAGGGGCATCACCTTGGGCATCAACAGTTCTCCCGGGCTTTCTCGGCTTATCGTTGTCACCAGATTATACGGGTCGGGGCTGCCCGGGCAGGCAGAGCAGCGGATTTGTCGGCGTAAGCGCGTCAGAATGCGTTTCGAATCCAATTGGGCTGACCCGCTTCAATGGCAAACACGTCAAAACGACAGGCCGGCCACCGGCGATCGCCGTATTGCCGTTTGAGCCATGCCTGAGCCTGGCGCTGAAGCCGTTGTTGCTTGGCTGGCGTCACGCTGGCCGCGGCTCCGCCAAACGCACTTGAGCGCCGCACGCGCACCTCAACGAATACAACGGTTTGCTCATCGAGCATGATCAGATCGATCTCACCCAGCTTGCTGCCAACATTGCGCGCCACCAGTATCAGGCCAGCACTCTCTAACGCTGACAGGGCCTGATCTTCGCCAGCATCGCCAGTGAGCTGCTGCGAGGTGCGAGCCACAACTCAGTTGGTAGGCTGCTTTGCAGGTTCGGTTGCCTGGACATCGTGAACAGACGCATAGGCAGGCTGCAAAATACCGCTCCGATACACGCCCAACACAGGCTCGCGCAGGACTCTGGGGTCCTGATCAGGATCAAGGTAAAGCTGGCCCGTCACCCCATCCAGGGTGATGGGTCCAAACGCTGCGGGATCAGCCCCGCGCTCGATCAGGCTGCGTGATAGTCGGTAAGCGTCTACACCGAATGCATATAGGCGCTGCATCTCATTGTGCGGCAAGCGCCTTGAACGCTTATAGGCAGCTACCGCCGGATGGTCTGGCAAGAGTTGCCAGGGCATCGCCACCAATCTCACCCCATCAAGCTCCGGAGCGGCCAGCAGCTCTGACTTGGCGACTGTCGGCAACGCACCCACATTCATTTGTGAGGTGCCATAGATTGGTAGTGCAGGCGAGAAAGCGCTGCGGATTTCCTTCATGATGTCGGGCTCAAGCGCCGCGAACACCACATCGGCCCGTACGCCCGTCAGTAGGCGGCTCATCTCGCGGCGCCCTTTGATATTGCGCACGATGGGCTTTTCAGCCTCGCCACCAAAGGCTTGCCAACCCTCAATGAAAGCGTCAGCACTCCGTTGTGACAATGACTTGGTATCGCTGATAGCAAGTGCCCGCAATGGTCGGACGTTGCCAACGCGCTGGTAAGTATCAGCAAATGCAAAGCGCGCCGCACTGCGCCCGTCAAACTCCACGGCAAGGCTAAACAAAGTGCAGTTCTCGGGAATCTGGCGCCCCTGGTCGGGCAGGTTCAGGCCCAAGGTCGGAATGGATAGCTCGGGCAGGCGAGCCAGCCCGTTTAGCTCGCTGCGAATCAGGGGACCAATAACCATCTGGAACCGCTCTTTGCGCAACTGACGATAAATCTCAGCAGCGTCAGGAAAATCGGGCTCTTCGATGCGAAACACTTTGACATACACACCCCGGCCGTCAACCTCATGAGCCGCAATCACGCCACGCAGCACCGCATCGGCCGCAAAGCGATACGGCCCTTCGATGTTGGGCAACAACAGCGCGATACGAGTGCGCCCACGGCCAAACTCCTCAACATCTGATACCAGTGAAGACTTCTTCTTCTCTTCTTCGTCTTCGGCATCGCCTAACGCGTTAGCATCAGCTGAGTCAGGCTTGGCATTTTGGGCAAATGCGGCAGGCATGAGCAGCCCGCTGGAAGCACCAGCAACTGCCAGGCCATGGCTCAAACCCTTACCCATCGCACACAGTGCAGCGCGGCGGCTCAGCGCTTCCTCAAGAGGACCGCTGGGCGACGGGTTGCAAACATGACTTAACGGGCGATACGAACGGCGATTAATGGACACGACAGTGATTACTCCTGGTGAGCCGGCATTATATGTAGTGGCCACGCCAATCGGAAATCTTGGCGACCTGTCATCTCGTGCACGCAACGTCTTGTGCGACGTACGGTTGGTTGCAGCCGAAGACACGCGTCACACCGGCCAATTGATGGCCCATATTGGATCAAATGCGTCGCTTGTATCGGCCCATAGTCATAATGAAAGAGGCCGAGTCGATCAGATCGTGCAGATTCTTTCCGGCGGTGAAAGCTGCGCGCTGGTCAGTGATGCGGGCACACCTGCCATCAGTGACCCTGGTGCGCGTCTGGTTGCGGGTGTTCGAGCGGCTGGATATCAAATTGTGCCAATTCCAGGCCCGAGTGCGGTCATTGCCTTGCTTAGCGCAGCAGGACTCGATGCAGACCGCTTTGGCCCCGCCGCTGATCGATTTCGCTTTGAAGGCTTTCTCCCGGCCAAAGCTGCGGCAAGAAAAGCACGCTTGAGTATGCTGACCCAGACCGATGCGGTTTTGGTGATCATGGAGGCGCCACACCGCATTGAGCACTGTCTGACTGATATAAGCCAGGTATTCGGACCGGATCGTACCCTCGTCATCGGGCGGGAACTCACCAAACGGTTCGAGCAAATCGTAAGCTTAAGCTGTGCCGAGGCGCCCGCCTGGCTGTCCAGTAACGCGAACCATCAGCGCGGTGAATTTGTATTGGCGATCTCGCCTAAACCTGTTGTAGCCGAAGCAGCATCAGATGAGCCTAGCGAGTCTGTTGTCACGGCGGTCACACCGGTGACAGTCGACACGACAGCCGGTGAGTTGATGCGCAGGCTTCTGGCCGAAATGCCGCCGGCCCGTGCCGTCAAGCTGGCTCGTGCGTTAACGGGGCTGCCACAGAAAGCGCTTTACGCGCTGGCGGTTGAACTGCAATCGCAGCGTTAGCCGTTCACCGCCGATCTTGGACGACTAGCCCTAAGGCCAGTCACACGGCCAGTCCCTCTAGGCAAAGTCTTAGCGAAACACAAAGAACGGCCTGAGACTTGATTCCTGATTTATGCGACGAATCGCGGCCTCAGCCTGCGCCGCGTCAGCAAACGGACCGGCCTGGATTTTGTGCAGCCCACGCTCCGCGATAATTTCGATTGGCAGGAAAAGACCGTTTAGCGTGCCGCTGTTGCTATAGAGATTCTGGCGCGCAGCTTTTTCTGTTTCGAATGCGCCCAGTTGCAAATAGATTAGCGGATCTTCTACAAGAGACGAACGGTTATCGAGTTCAACCCGTCGCGCCGCCGCAGCGATTAATTCAATCTGCTTCTCATCCGCCTTTTGTGCGGGTGTCTGGTTCGCTTTCGCCCAATCAAACGGCGCAAGAGGATCACGTCTTGCCTTTCGGATGTCCTGATCAGGTTCGGGGACCGCCGGGCGTAGTCCGCCGGCCGGAATTGTTTCAATGACAACAGCCGGCGAATCATCGCCGCCGACAACAACCTGCGGCGCTGACTGGCTTACGCGAGGCTTGGCTTGCGACCCACGCAATGTAACCACGCGCTGCCCCGTAGAATCGCGCCCACTTGCCCGCTTCTCTTTCATGCCTGCGACCTTTTGCGGTGCAACCTGTGGAAAGCCGGGCACTGGCAAGGACGCCTGCGCAGCCTGACTGGCCACCGCTGGCGCTCTGCGCGCGACGGTTCTGGCTTTGCGCTGGCTTAGCTGCGGTGCTGCCTGGGGCGTACTTGGTGCCTGACGCTCCATGGCCACCACAACCGGATCCACCACTTCAAGGCTGACCAATGTTGTGCCTTTCTGGATATAGCCAAGCTTGGCTGCCGCTGCAAATGACAGATCAATGATCCGGCCGTTGCTGAAAGGGCCACGATCATTGATGCGGACAACCACTGAACGGTTGTTCTCAAGATTCTTGACGCGGACATAGCTCGGCAGTGGCAGGGTTGGATGCGCGCCGGTCATCGCGTACATGTCGTATGACTCACCAATCGCAGTCGGCTTACCCTGAAACTGTTTGCCATACCAAGACGCAACACCTGACTGCCTGAACGACTGACGTTTGGTCATCGGAACATACTGGCGATCAAAAACGCGATACGGTTTAACCGAGGCAGGCTTAATCGGCTCGTCCCGCGGGATGGCATCGACAGCATCTACAAACTCAGCCGCCGGCCGCGTGCCGGGACCATCATTCTGATAGTAGGCGCCTGGCTTGGGCGCAGTCGAGCCACAGGCTGCGACAAATGCCGTGACGAGAAAAAGTGCGGCCGTTCTCATGATCAGCCCCTTTGCAATTCGAATGAATGGTTTAACGCATCGCGAAAACCGGCAAGGTAATGCAGGCCGGCAATCGCCCGTGGGCCATACCAGGAAGTCATTTCACCATCGATCAGTCGACACGGTGTATCACTCATACCGGGCATCTGCCGAACGTCATCAAAGTGCTGGGGCCCAAAGCGAAAAGGCTCAGAAGACATCAGAACCAGCGACGGCTGCCAATCTGACCAATCATTATCGGCAACCACCGGATAGCGATCAGCATCCCGTTCGCCCTGGATATCCGGTACTGATTTGAAGCCGACGCAAGCCAGCATCTGACTGATAAAGGTATTTCGGGTCACGGTCATCCAGGGTGATTTCCAGATCAAATAAAGTACACGAACGGGGTGATCTTGCCGTGACAAGAGTCGCGCATGTGCCTGTTCAAACTGCTCAACCAGCCGATTTGCCTCGTCGCGACGGTCGAATTGGTCACCGAATTGCCGGTATAGCCCAAGGTTATCGGTTAGTGTGATCGGATTAGTCACGATGATTTCCGGAATGAAACTGGCCAGTTCGGCAACGACAGGCTGCTCGTTTTCTTCCCGGCTCACAATCAAGTGCGTCGGCTTGAGCTGTCGGATCCTTTCGACATCAACCGCCTTGGTACCGCCAACTTTGGGCACCTGTCTGACCTGCTCACGAGGGTGGACGCAAAACCCTGTACGGCCCACCAAATAGGTGCCCAATCCGAGCGAACAGACTAACTCGGTCAAACTGGGCACTAGGGAGACAATGCGCGGTGCCATTTACTCAGCCCCATTGCCTGGACCCATCTCGGGCTCGCGGGCTTTTCTTGGTGCGCGACTAAACAGAAAGTCAAAGACAGCATTCGGCAGTTGTCTCAATACGCGCGCCACCCACCCCATCTGCCACGGAATCACAACGAACGAGCGCCCGGCATCAATGGCTCGTAATGCCTTTTCAGCAAAGCGCTGGGCCGGCATCAGAAACGGCATCGGATAGCGATTGTGCTCAGTCATTGGCGTTTGGATATACCCTGGTGCGATCGTGATGACCTTGATGGGTGAGCCTTTCAACTCAACCCGCAAGCTCTCGAGATAGGCAATCGCACCGGCTTTGGAGGCACTGTAAGCGCCAGCGCCCGGCAGACCGCGAATGCCAGCAACGCTCGCAATGCCCACAAGCCGTCCAGCGCCAGATGCGCGCATGACCGGTAAAAACACATCGAAGGTCTGCGCCATCGCAGTCAGGTTCGTCTGCACAATTCTTGCAAACACCTCACTATCGCCAGACTCACCCGTCACCGTGCCTGAGCTGATCCCGGCGTTGGCAATCACGATATCCACCCCGCCCGCGTCGCGCAGGAATTGCTCGGCAGCGGCTTTCAATGCACAGGCGTCGAGGACGTCAACGGTATAGCAATGGCAGCTTGCGCCGACCAGTTCTGAGGCCAGCGTTTCAATTCGATCGCTACGACGAGCCAGCAGCCCCAATACGACCCCGGGTTCTGTCTGCGCGTAGGCGCGCGCCAGTGCCATGCCTAGACCACTGGATGCGCCTGTAATAAAAATACGCCGAGGTTTTTCCATTTGGTGCCAGCGGCTCCTCATCCGCTAGCGCCAAGCCGCACTGTCGAGTTTGATCAGGCAGCTTTGCGCTCCATCTCTATTAAGGCGTCAGTGACTCGCAACGCCGCCTCATTGCTGCCCGTCATGGACGGCGATGTGAGGTACTTACCGTTGACGGCAATCATGGGCACCCCGTCAACACCAAATGCTGCCGTTGCCTGGGAGGCTCGCTTCATTTGCGTTCGCACACCGAAGGAGCTGTAGACCTTCATAAAGGCCTGCTCATCCAAACCATTAGCTGCTGCCCACTCGCGGATCTCGCTCTCATCACGCATGCGCTTCCGCTCGCGATGAATGGCCTCGAACACTTTTACGCCCAGTTCTTTATCTTTGCCCATAGCCTCCAGCGTGTAGTGAATCTGCTGGTGAGACGGCGAGCGAAACTGAACATGCACATGACGAAAGACCACGTCATCAGGCAACTTCTTGGCCCAGTTTTCAATTGAGGGATGTAGCGAATAGCAGTGGGGGCACGCATACCAGAAGAATTCCAGCACCTCGATTTGGCCTGCTTCAACCGCCGTGCGTTGTGGTGGCCGTACCTCGCGATACTCCTTGCCGGCTTGAATGGCGGAGGCAACGCCTGCCGGCAATAGGGTTGCCGCTGACAGCGCAGCGCCAGAAATTAAGAATTCTCGCTTACTCATGTCTTTTCTCCAGTCCTATTGAGCGAACTCCGCCACCGCAGTCATTTAAAACTCGTTAAATTTGACTATCTTCGGCCAACGTCACGTAAATTTATCGAATACCGACCAGCCGATACTCTATTGTCTAACGACTGACGCTTCAATCCCGTTGTCCGCCAATTTGGATCGGGCAATGTTCATGGCGTCTAAAGCTCGATATGGGCCGACCCGCACCCGATAAAGAATCTCATTATTGACCTGGGCCGCAGCGACTTCTGGCTTGAAGCCAATAAGCGTCAGACGGGCTCGCATCGCATCCGCATCAGCTTGCACCCGAAATGCGCCCGCCTGCAGCAAATAGGTGGTGCTTGCCCCTGGCGCGGTCCGTGGCGCTGCCGCGATAATTGGGGCGGCGTCTGACTCTGGCGCAGCCTGCGTAGCGGGGTCTGCCTGGGCCTGCTCAGCCTGCTCTTCGCGATACAGTGGTTTGTTGGGGTCAGGGGCCAGGCCCGTTTCGGGCGCCACGACAATCGCATTGACCTTGTCGCTCTTGTTAATAAGCGGCAACGGTGCGCGACTAGCCAGCAGTGCCGCAGCCGCAGCAACCGCCAGGCCAACCACCATGCCCACCAGAAAACCAACCGCCGTACCGCCACGCTGGCGAGTCCGCTGAGACCTCAGGCCATGCAGTGCCGACAAAGGACGGAGCTGATTGTGAATAAACATAGGGCTGTGTTGTTACATCCGGGAAGGGGCGGAAACGCCAATCAGACTCAAACCGTTTTGCAACACCTGGCGAACGGCGAGCAGCAGTGTGAGGCGCGAGCGTCGTAACGATGCATCATCGACGAGAAATCTCTCGGCATTATAGTAACTATGCAACTCGCCAGCTAAGTCCTTCAGATAAAAGGCGAGCGCATGCGGCGCGAGATCTATCGCTGCTGATTTGATGACGTCTGGCCATTCAGCGAGCTTTTTCATAAGTGAGTACTCACGTTCAGCTGTAAGTAAGGCGAGATCACTCGTCTGAACCGGCTGTTGCAAAATCGAGTCAACTTCTGCCGACTGTTGCTGCAACACCGAACTGATGCGCGCGTGGGCATATTGAATGTAATAGACCGGGTTCTCGTCCGATTTCGACAGCGCCAGATCGATGTCAAAGACGAACTCTGTATCCGCCTTGCGAGAGATCAAAAAGAAGCGCACGGCGTCCCGACCTCTGACGATATCGGGCTCACCGTGATCGATACCGGCACCGCCGCTCCATTCAATCAGATCGCGAACGGAGACATAGGAGCCGGCGCGCTTTGAGATTTTGACCTCTTCGCCGCCCCGCATGACCGTCACCATCTTATGCAGCACGTAATCAGGATAGCCTTTGGGAATGCCCACTTCGAGTGCAGCCAGGCCCGCGCGAACGCGAGCAATCGTGCCATGATGATCTGTCCCCTGGACGTTGATGGCGCGGGTAAAACCGCGCTCCCATTTCGTCACGTGGTAGGCCACATCGGGCACAAAATAGGTATACCCGCCATCGGTCTTGCGCATCACCCGATCTTTATCGTCACCAAAGTCGGTACTGCGCAGCCATAAGGCCTGGTCAGCCTCATAGGCATGGCCAGACGCAATCAGTGCCTCAACCGTCTTTTCGACCCGACCGTCCTCATAAAGTGACGACTCTAGATAAAACCGGTCGAATTCAATACCAAAGGCTTTGAGATCGGCATTTTGCTCCGCTCGCAAATAAGCGACGGCGAACTCGCGAATGGCCTGAAGGTCATCGGCACTGCCTTTGGCTGTGACCTGACCCTGGTCTCCGCCATCCAGACTGGCACCCGCCAGATAATCTGATGCAATATCAGCGATGTAGTCACCGCGATAGCCATCAGCGGGAAAAGAAGGATCATCGACGCTGAGACCCCGGGCACGGGCCTGAACCGACAACGCAAGATTTTCTATTTGTGCGCCCGCGTCGTTGTAGTAGAACTCGCGCGCCACTTGCCAGCCGTTAGCAGCGAGCAAAGCAGACAAACAATCCCCCAGCACCGCTTGTCGACCATGCCCCACGTGAAGCGGCCCAGTCGGGTTGGCCGAAACAAACTCGACCACCACCGGCTGCCCGTTCGCATCGTGGTTAACGCCATAGCTGGCTCCGTCCTGCAACACCCGCCCGACCACTTCCCGGCGAGCGTGATCACTCACCCGAATATTGATAAAGCCTGGCCCAGCAATCTCGAGACTGTCGATCAGCGCCTCATTCCGGTGCGCCATGACCTGGTCAAGCAAGCTCTGTGCAATTTCGCGGGGATTGCGCTTCAGAGGCTTAGCCACTTGCAACGCCAGGTTACATGCAAGGTCACCATGCGAGGCCTGGCGAGGGCGATCGAGGGTCGCACGGGGCGCCTGATAGTCCGGTGGTAAATCTGCCGCCTGGGCAAGCAAGTGTTCAAGCGCGGAATCGAATTGCGCTGCAATGAGATCTTTTTGTTCGCGTAACATGCAAACAATTGTACTTGGCAGTGCTACCTAAAATTACGCACACTGTGGTCTGCTGCGCCAACCGGACCGAACGACCTGTCGGTTTCAATTAAAACAACCAACGACTCATGACTGTCTCCCCACCGAACCAACCGGATCTCGCTTTCGCCCTGGACCACCTGGTGCTAGCGGCAGACAGTTTGGCATCGGGCAATGAATATCTATTGCAACGCTTTGGTGTGGAGACGCAACCCGGCGGTCAGCACTTGGGCTATGGCACCCACAACAGTTTGCTGCAGGTCGGTGGCGGTACTTATCTCGAAGTCATCGCACCAGACCCGTCTCAGCCGGCGCCTGATCAGCCTCGGCCATTTGGGCTGGACAGTCCCGGACTACGTGAGCGTATCGCGGTCAGACCTCGCCTAATTCACTATGTGATGAGGACCGCGCAGATTGAAGCACTGGCTGCGCTTATCGGCTACGACCCAGGTCCCATCAAAGAAATGACCCGAGGCGACCTGACCTGGCAATTGGCCTTGAGACCGATGGCAGGGCGTCCGACCGATATGCTTTTTCCGTCCCTGATTAACTGGGGGAATCACCCATCACCGGGCAGAACGCTTCCGTCCCGGGGCGCCGTGATGACTTCTCTGCATTTAAGGGGGCCACATGACGATTGTGCGCGGCTTGGTGTGCTGACGAAGGACAGACGCATCCAGGTGAGCGAGCATGCCAGCGCCATGATTGCCGCAGAATTCCAAACGCCTAAGGGCTGGACTATCTTGGATTAGACTGGCCGCTTGTTACAGCCGCATAGTGCAACTAGTTGCACTCGGCTTGCACTCACCCGTCAATGGCACCGGCGGAATCAATTTGCTTTCGCAGCACATGCTTTTGAATCTTGCCGGTTGATGTTTTGGGAAGCTCCAAAAACCGGACCTCTTTTGGACACTTAAAGCCAGCTAAGGCACCGCGGCAGTGATCTATCAGCGCCTGGGCATCGACCGTTGCACCAGCTTTGAGTTCTACAAATGCGAGTGGGGTCTCGCCCCATTTGTCATCCGGCTTGGCAACCACGGCGCACGCCAGGACGGCCTCGTGCCGGTACAACACGTCTTCCACTTCAATCGATGAAATGTTTTCCCCGCCGGAAATAATGATGTCTTTCGCCCTGTCTTTGAGTTTGACATAGCCATCTGGGTCAATCACGCCAAGGTCGCCCGTGTGAAACCACCCGCCCGCAAACGCCTCGGCTGTGGCGGATGGATTCTTTAGATAGCCCTTCATGGTGATGTTGCCGCGAAAAACGACTTCTCCCATTGTGTTGCCATCTGCCGGCACCGGCTTGAGGGTTTCAGGGTCAAGCACCGTCATGCTTTGTTGGACCTGATAGCGCACACCTTGCCGCGCATTGCGCTGAGCCTGTTCGCCAAGCGGAAGCTGCGCCCAGTCAGGCTGCTTAGCGCACACAGCGGCCGGGCCATAGACTTCTGTCAGGCCGTAAACGTGGGTAACGTCAAAACCGAGACGATCCATGCCTTCAATCATGCTGGCCGGCGGCGAAGCACCCGCCACCATGGCCTTCACAGTCCAGTCGATACCCGCACTAAGGTCAGACGGTGCATTGATTAGGCCCGCGTGTACGACTGGCGCGCCGCAGTAGTGGGTGACTCGATGGGCTCGGATCAATTCAAAAATCAGGGCAGGATCTACTTTGCGCAAGCAAACATGCGTGCCGGCGACAGCGGCAATGGTCCAGGGGAAGCACCACCCATTGCAATGAAACATGGGAAGCGTCCACAGATACACCGGGTGACGAGGCAGATTCCAGGCAACGATGTTGCCAACCGCATTTAGATAGGCGCCACGATGATGTACCACCACGCCTTTCGGGTTGCCCGTCGTTCCTGAGGTGTAGTTCAGCGCCAGGGCACGCCACTCGTGATCAGGCCCGCTCAGTGTTGGATCATTCGGTGTTGGAATGCCTGAAGCCGATTGTGTGTCCAGTGCTTGAGCGCCTCGCTCAAGCACGTGATCAAAATCATGCTCGCCGACTCGCTTGACCTCGGCACTCGCCCCCTTAACAAACACCGGGTCGAGCACATCTATCACCAGCGGCAACGGCTGACCATTTTTACGCATCTGTTCTAGCGCGGCCTCCACGGGCTCAGCAAACTCGGCGTCTGCGATCAGCACCCGCGCTTCACTGTGATCGAGAATGAATGCAATCGTGGCGGCATCCAGTCGGGTATTGATGCTGTTGAGCACGGCGCCGAGCATCGGCACGCCATAGTGCGCATCAACCATGGCCGGTGTGTTGGGCAACATGACCGCGACTGTATCGCCTGCGCCGATACCCATTTGCTGTAATGCAGTCGCAAGACTTTGCGCTCTGCGCGCAACCTCAGACCAGGTCAGCCGCAACTCACCATGCACAACTGCAAGACGATCCGGATAGACATCTGCCGCCCAGTAGACAAGCGAAACCGGCGTTAGTGCAGCAAAGTTTGCTTCGAGTTGGGGCAAATCATCATCGAACATGCCCGCCGTTGTCTCGCGCATTAACTCGCTCATTCAGGTCTCCTATTTGGATTGCGCTCGGGCGCTTCACTCTACGCCGCCGCTTTGCAGCAAGCTTACTCCTGTCAGTCCGAAATTCAACAATGGGCTATTGGCCCAGACTCGGCGGCTCTACCGTCTTGACCCGTGCACGGGCAAACAGCCAGTCCAGATAGCGACCAACCTGAAGGTTTTCGCGCGAGGCGACGTTTGTCGAGGGAACAGCAACCAGCCTGCCATCTTCAAGTCGGGCAAACTCAAATGAAAACACGAAGAATGGATACTGGCCCATGCGAAGGTCCGTAATTCTGACACTTGAATCGACCTCGCTCACGGTGTAAAAGCCCTTTGAGAATCTTCGAATTCTATTGGCAGAAACGACATCGGCTGTCTCAGCATCGAGGGCTTCATCACGCGAAAACGCCGTGAATCGAATCTGCTGTTCAGGCGCTACGAACGGGTCAAGCAACGAGTAGTAGCCTTCTTCATAGCGATCAGGGTGCATCAACACGATACGCCAAAGGACGGAATTTAGCGGCGTTGGCGTAACGAGTATTCGGTCGGCTGGCAAGCCACTGGCAGCCGAAGTCTGCGCGACAACCTGCGTGACCTGATGTTGGGCGTAGGCCGTCCAACCGAGGTAGGCTGTCGATAAGATCAAACCGAACAGGTTCCATCGGAAACGGGATTTTCGCCCCGACCAGATGGCGATGATGACCCCCATGATCAGCGGCAGCGTGTAAAGCGGGTCAACGATAAAAATGCTACCTAAGCCAACGGGCGTGTCATCTCTCGGCAAAAACAGTTGCGTGCCATAGACGGTCATGGCATCAAGACCAGCATGCGTGCACAGCACCAACCACACCATGACCCACCATCGGAAGAACTGGTTCAAGCTGCGGGTTACCCCGGCAAATAAAAATGCAATGAGCGGTGCGGCAAGCGTTTGCCAAAAGAACGAATGTGTCTCTCCTCGGTGACGGACCATGTTTGAAATGCCGTCACCGAAGTCAATCAGAGCATCCAGATCCGGCAATGTGCCGGCCACTGCGCCCAATAGCGCACTGCGCCAAACCGGTTGTCGCTTCCCCATTACTGCGACACCAACTGCGGCGCCGAGCGCCATTTGAGTCACCGAATCCATGGCGTGTGCTCTGCCTCTTGTGTCTGACTGCTTTTAGAAAAAATTCAATTGAGCTGATGCGATTTCGCAAACACGCGCGACAAGCCTAGCAATGAATCAAGATGGGGGGTCGGTACCCCTACCTGTGTGGCAATTTCGCGCACCACCGTCACCAGCGCATCAAGCTCGAGCGGCTTTCCAGCCTCGACATCCTGAAGCATCGAAGTTTTGAATCGACCCAGCTTCTCAGTGACTTGATGACGGCTCTCGGGCTCGGTCGTGATCGGCAGGCCGATTTTCGCACCGACCTGTGCTGCTTCAGCCATGACCGCTGACAGGTAACCCCGCAAAAGAGGGTCTTGCAAAATGGTGTCAGACCAAGCGCCGGTGATGGCAGAGATCGGATTCATCGTCATGTTGCCCCACAACTTAAACCAGATATCGGCATGAATATTGTCTGACACGTCAACATCAAACTTTGCTTGTTTAAAGAGATCCGCTATCCGCGTTAATCGATCAGTCAGTTGCCGCGACGGTTCACCGAAAATCAGCCGATTGCCCAGATTGCGCTGAATCTGACCGGGTGCCCGCGTTGAGCCAGCCAGGTGAACGACGCAACCTAATACCTGACCAGCGGGGAACGCTTGACTAACGGAACCGCCCGGATCGACCGCATTGAGTGCCAGGTTGGCGGGCGCGCCCTCCAACCCGGTGGTGAACCACCAGGGCACGCCATTCATAGCGGACAACACAATCGTGTTAGGCCCGATTAGTGGCTGCAACTGAGACGCCAGACTCGACATGGCGTTGTACTTCACCGAAATCACAACCAGATCTTGCTCACCAATGGCGCCAGCGTCATCACTGGCTGACACCGGCGCATCGAACACTTTTGCATGCTCGCCCGAGCGGTCTGCGTCGGGCTCAAAGAGTTGCAAGCCGTTAGCTTGCAGTGCACTGAGCGTTTGTCCCCGCGCGAGCAGTGTCAGCTTTACTTCTGGAACGTTGGCTGCCAGCCGTGCAGCCATCAGCCCGCCAATCGCGCCTGCTCCTACGATCGTGACATTCATGTTGACGCCTTTCTCATGGCTTCGAAACCCTGGCCCAGGTCTGCAATCAAGTCGTCGGGTGATTCAAGGCCGATGTGAAGTCTCACCAGCGGGCCTCCCTCCCAGGGCTTGATGGTCCTGAGTGAGCCGATACTCGCTGGCATGATCAAGCTCTCATAGCCACCCCATGAGTAACCAATACCAAAGTGAGCGCGATGATCGACGAGTGCGGCAATCGCGTTCTCGTCAAAGCGCGGGTCGAGTTCAAATGAAAACAATCCGCTCGAGCCAGAAAAGTCTCGCTTGAAAAGCTCATGCTGCGGATGTTCTGGCAGGCCGGGATGCAACACTGACAAAACCTCCGGTTGCTGCTGTAACCAACGAGCTACCGCCAGCGCGCCTTTTTCGTGTTGACGCATGCGTACCTGGGCAGTACGCAACCCACGCAGAATCAAAAACGCATCATCTCCGCCGACACAAAGCCCTAACTCACGCACGGCCCTATAAACGGGCAACCAGTGAGCCTCGCGAACAACGATGGCGCCCATCAAGACATCCGAATGACCGCTCCAATATTTGGTCAAGGGCAAAAGCGATACATCTACTCCCCAGTCAAACGGACGCGCAAACGCGGGCGACGCCCAAGCATTGTCGACCATGCTGATCAAACCACGTGAACGCGCCATCGCGCACAAGGCACGCATGTCCTGCAGCTCGAATGTATAGCTGCCCGGGCTTTCCAGATATAGAACCTTGGTGGCAGGCGTGATGAGTGCGGCAACTTCATCTGCGTTAGCCGTGGGGGCAAAAAATACCGGGCGAATGCCAAGCTTCGTCATCATGCCTTGGGCGAAGTTGCGCGCGGGCCCGTAGACGGAATCGCTCATCAGCACTTCATCGCCGGGCTCGAGAAACGCAAGCAATGCGGTCGTGATGGCAGCCAGGCCGCTGGGCATAATGGCTGCGCGGCACTCATGCCCCCGGCCTTCGATTTCAGCCAGCGCATCCATTAATGCAAATGTGGTTGGCGTCCCAACGGTACCGTAAGTGCTGGCATGGCGCGCGCCCGTGGCAGATTCGCGGCCGCGTTCACGGGCCTGCGCCAGGTTGTCGAACAAGACTGTCGATGCCCGATAAACCGGGAGATTTGCAGTGGAAATCCTCGACTCAAATCGTCGGGCAGTTTCAACAAATGCTGTTTCCAGCTCAGGCTCATTAGGTGTTGCGGGCATCATCCTCTCACTCACTGAATCGGGCCGACGGCTCAATCGCCGTAGTGCGCAGGCATGGTATCAGTTTGCGGTGAGCAACCAGGACCTGTTAACACTATGATCGTGAGTATGACCAGGCCTCTCAAGCAACCAGCGGGTGTACGCGAATCATCTGAACAGGCAACCGCTGCGCTTCCCAACTATCGTCGCGTCTTGTGGTTCGCATTTTGGATTAATGCGGTGATGTTCGTAGTGGAACTGTTTGGGGCCATGAGTGCTCAAGCACTTTCATTGTTGGCCGACGCAATCGATTTTTTCGGCGATGCCGGCAACTATCTGGTATCGCTACTGGTACTGACCGCCAGCCCTGCCCGACGCGCCGGGGTTGCGCTCTTTAAAGGCATCGTGATGGCTGGCTTTGGTGTGTTTATCTGCCTACAGATCTACAGTCACATGCAAGCTGGTACCGTTCCGGCGGCCTTCACGATGGGCGTCATTGGCATACTGGCCCTATTGGCTAATCTAGCAGTTACAGCGTTACTCTTTCCCCACCGTGAAGGCGACGCTAACCGACGCTCCGTGTGGCTGGCCACCCGAAACGATGCACTCAGTAATTTGGCAGTTGTGTTCGCTGCTGCTGGCGTTTTCGGGACTCAGTCTGGCTGGCCTGATTTGATGGTCGCTGGGCTGATGGCCGTACTAGCCCTCACCTCGGCCTGGTCAGTTATCCGCCAGGCCGTTGGCGAACTCATCCACCCATCTCAACGGCACAGCTAACCGCTTCAATTGGCATAGAACGGTTCGTTTGTGTACGTCACCCGCATCGGTACCGTCAGCGCCTGATGATCGTGAGTGAAGGTTATGGACCGCTCAGCGCGAGCCAGCCAATGGGCAATGGCTTTTCGCTCTGTGGGAGCAAACACCACCGCACCGGCCGCTGGGTCGCTAACGAACCGTTCATTGGCTCTGACCGCAGTTTCGTCTTCAACCGAAATGAATAAGCGACTGCCGGGTGCCAGAGTCGACTGGGATAAATGGCTATTGCTTGGCTCGAACAGTTCCTGCGCCAGAGCATGGGGGGCGTTGAGCGCCGCGCCGGCACAGAGCAGGCTGGCGGCCACGACAAAGGGGAGTGATTTTGTAATATTCATGATGACCTCGCTGACCCGATCTAGCGGCTTGGATGCACCGACTAGATCCTATGCGTTGATTGTCACCACAACTGATAGCAGCCAATACTCGGTCTGAATGCCGTTTGGTCACCTTCAGGTCTCAAAACGGTCTCAGACGGCAGATTCAACCTGCTCCCCAACCCGTTCTGGCAGCTACTGCAAACGCGAGCCGCAGCAGCGCCGGTAGGATTTCCCGCTGCCACACGGGCAAGGCTGCTCGTCAGCCACATCGAGCCCGCCGCTTCGATCAGACTGAATGGCGCCTATCTGCGCCGCCGAGAACGCCTCAGACTGGCGATCCTGATCCTCCGCCTCGTCCTCGATTCGTCTGCGTACGCCTGCGTAGCGATTCAAGGCATCTGGCAACATCGCAATCACGGCAGAGGCGACATGGGCCAGCTCGTCACGATCGGGCGCTTCGTCAGGGTCCTGGAGCATCGCATTGGCCTGTTCACTGGACGCAAAAAAGCCAAGCGTGGCAGCCGCTCCCACCGCCTCGTCGAATGACTCGGCAGGAATAGCCGCTTCCCAATGAGGGCCTAGCCACTCATGCCCCAGCTCAAACCCCCGCGCCCATTGCGCTAGCGGCGCCTCGTCATCAAAGTTAGCCATCGCCGGCGCCAAAATTGCGCAGTCATCAGGCAATTCGTCTACTTCATCCATGAACGCGTCGAGCAAGCTCGAGTAGAGCCTAACGATCAAATCAATGATCTGATCGGATTGTTTCTGATTGGCGTAGTGCGCGGAGTCGCCGGCAAAAACAAGCGGTAACCAGTCTGCGGGTCGGACGTCGGCCGGCGAACAAACGACCGCGAACAGGAAACCCTCGAGCGCAGGGTAGCTCAGGGTGCCATCGGGTCTATCGACGCCGGTGAGAAAACGCGTGAGAGTGCTTAGATCGGCAGGGGTGAGCTTCTGCATGACAATCGTTGAATTGGAATGGTTGCAAAGGCCGTGTTCAGGCTACAGACACAATCATGACAGAATCCGGCTACAGGCGCCTTGCGCGCATGCTTGCGTATGAACCGTCAGGCAATCCGGTAGGCACATCAAACAATGAAATACTCGGGCTTCAATCTCATCAGGCAGGCGTTGGCCGGCAATCGACAGTGGCAACCGGCCTGGCGAGAGCCAGAGCCAAAACCGCACTATGACGTCATCATCATTGGCGGCGGGGGCCATGGCCTGGCAACCGCGTACTACCTCGCCAGCCGGCACAACATCCGCCGCGTGGCGGTGCTGGAAAAGGGCTATCTGGGCTCAGGTAATGTGGGGCGTAACACCACCATTATTCGGGCCAACTATCTGCTGCCTGGTAATCAACCCTTTTACGAACACTCACTCAAACTCTGGGAAGGGCTCGAACAGGACTTCAACTTCAATGCGATGGTTTCACAGCGGAGTGTCTTGAACCTCTTTCACAACGACGCCCAACGTGATGCAGCAGTGCGACGGGGCAATGCAATGCTCGGTCATGGCTCAGATGCCCAACTACTTGATCGGGATCAGGTCAGACAAAGGCTGCCGATGCTTGACTTTGAAAACGCCCGCTTCCCCATCATGGGCGGACTACTTCAGCCCAGGGGCGGCACGGTCCGTCACGATGCCGTTGCGTGGGGATTTGGCCGCGGCGCGGATCAGCTGGGCGTAGACATCATCCAACACTGCGAAGTCACCGGCATCCATGTTGAAAATGGCAAAGCGGTTGGCGTCATGACCAGTCGTGGGCCAATCGGCTGCGACCGCCTCGGCATGGCGGCGGCAGGTCACTCATCGCAGGTGGCCGCCATGGCAGGGCTGACCCTGCCCATTGAAACGCACGTGCTTCAGGCTTTCGTCTCTGAAGGCATAAAACCTATGCTCGATGGCGTGGTGACGTTTGGGGCTGGTCATTTCTATATTTCTCAGTCAGATAAAGGCGGACTCGTATTCGGTGGCGACATTGATGGGTACAACTCATATGCGCAGCGCGGTAATCTGAAAACGGTCGAACACGTTGTCGAGAGCGGTGTGGCGATGATGCCCGGTTTGTCGCGGGTCAAGGTTTTGCGCACCTGGGGCGGCGTGATGGACATGAGTATGGATGGCTCGCCCATTATCGATCGAACACCCATCGACAACCTCTTTCTTAATGCGGGCTGGTGCTATGGCGGCTTCAAAGCGACGCCGGCATCAGGCTGGTGCTTTGCACACTTGCTCGCGACTGGAGAATCACACCCGCTTGCGGCAGCTTATCAACTTGACCGGTTTGCCAGTGGCCATCTCATCGATGAGAACGGACGCGGCGCACAGGCAAATCTTCACTAGGACTAACTGTTGGCCAGCCTAATTAACTGCCCTCACTGCGGGCAACGCGCAACCGAAGAGTTCACGCCCCGCGGGCAGGTGCCCCCACCGCGGCCCTCGCCTGATGATCCGCCAGGTGTCTGGTCCGACTATGTTCACTTGCGCACTAATCCCAAAGGTCGGTTGAAAGAGCATTGGCACCATACCGGTGGTTGTCGACGCTGGCTGGTTGTGACCCGTGACACAACCACTCATGAAGTCTTTGAGGTTCAAGATGCGGCTGGCCTTTCATGAGCAGCCATCGACGCGTAAGCGGCGGACTGATTGACCGCAAGAAGGCTATTCGATTTGAGTTTGATGGTCAGGTCTATGCTGGCCACCCGGGTGATACGCTGGCCTCGGCCCTGCTGGCGAGCGGCCAATGGTTGATGGCGCGCAGTTTCAAGTATCACCGACCGCGTTCGGTACTGACCGCGGGCGCGGCCGAGCCAAACGCCCTAGTCACGACAGGCTCAGAGGCACACACGGAACCCAATGTTCGCGCGACCATGCTCGAAATCCATGACGGCCTGGTTGCAACCCCCCAAAACTGCTGGCCGTCGTTGCGGCGAGATGTCGGCGCGGTCAATGGACTGTTTGGCCCGCTGCTGGCCGCCGGTTTCTACTATAAGACCTTCATGTGGCCTGCCAGTTTCTGGGAGCGGTGCTATGAGCCGCTTATTCGGCGGGCAGCCGGCCTGGGTAAAGCCAGTGCACTGCCTGATCCGCAAGCCTACGACAAGTGCTGGGCGCACTGCGACGTTCTGGTTATTGGCGCAGGCCCCAGCGGAATCAGCGCAGCACTCGCCGCGGCCAGAACAGGGGCCAGCATCATACTAGTCGATGAACAGCACTGCTTTGGCGGAGAACTTGCCGGCCGGTCAGGTCTGGATGCCAACGAGCAACAAGTCATTGGCACGGACTCTGCCGACCAATGGCTGGACAGCTGCCTGGCAGAACTTGACAGTCTTCCCAACGCTCGCGTGATGCTACGAACCACCGTATTCGGTCACTATGACTCAGGTGTGTTTGGTGCGCTCGAGCGAGTCGGACAGCCGGTCGCAGAGCGACTCTGGAGAATCGTCGCTGGCCAATGCATTATGGCCACCGGCGCGCAGGAGCGCCCGCTGGTCTTTGATGGCAATGACCGCCCCGGTATCTTGCTAGCCAGCGCGCTACAAACCTATGTTGATCGATACGCCGTGATGCCTGGCCAGTCAGTTGGCATCATCACCAACAATGAGGCGGGTTATCGGTCAGCGGAAAGCTTGCTGGCCGCGGGCGTTCCCGTGAAAGCCATCATCGACCAACGCGCTGACCGATCAAGCTCTTCGCTTGTGCAGCAACTAAGTACCCAGACGCGCGTGATCAATAACGCAACCGTTGTCGCAACAAAGGGGCGACAACGGTTGCGCGAGGTCACAATACAAAGCGCTACTGGTACCGAGCGCCTGGCTCTGGATACGCTGGGAATGGCGGGCGGCTTTAGTCCAGTTATTCATCTGGCCTGCCAGCGTGGCGCCAAGCCACGCTGGGATGAACAACGCCTTTGGTTCGCCGCACCAGAAGACCACGATGGTCTGTTTGCCTGCGGCGCAGCAGCGGGACATGAATCTTTGCCCGCCTGCATAGAACATGGCGAGCGAATCGCGCGCCAATGCCTGTCTCAGTCAGGAAGCGCAGTCAGCCAGACAACAAGTACAAACACAACGGCGCACCCTAGCTGGCATGTGGGCGGTAGTGGAACCAAGGCGTTCGTCGATTTTCAAAATGATGTGGTTGCTACCGACCTGTCCCTAGCCGTTCGAGAGGGCTATGGCCATGTTGAAATGGCCAAGCGATACACCACAACCGGCATGGCAACCGATCAGGGTAAGTCCGGTAACGTCAACGCGATCGGGTTGCTCGCACAGGCTCGCGGGATCAGTTGTGCCGCGGTTGGCACCACAACCTTCCGCCCGTTCTACACGCCGGTCTCTTTTGGCGCGCTAGCCGGTGCCTTTCGCAGCGAGGACTTTGCGCCGCGCAGACACTCGCCGCTTCATGAATGGGCTAAGTCCCTCGGAGCAAGCTTTGTCGAAAGCGGACTCTGGGACAGAGCCGCGTGGTTTCCCAGAGAAGGGGAAACCCGTTGGCGCGAGTCAGTTGACCGGGAAGTCCAAACAGTTAGACGTGGCGTGGGGCTGACCGATGTTTCCACGCTAGGAAAAATTGAACTATTCGGCCCTGACAGCACCGAGTTTCTGAATCGGATCTATTGCAATAAGTTTGCGAAGCTTCCTGTGGGTAAAGCCCGATATGGGCTGATGCTGCGCGAAGACGGCTTTATTCTCGATGACGGCACAACCAGTCGGCTAAACGAGCAGCATTATCTGATCACCACTACAACCGGCGCCGCAGGCGAGGTGCTCACCCATCTTGAATGGTGCCACCAAGTGCTGTGGCCAGAGTTGGATTTATGTTTTGCCCCGGTTAGCGATCAATGGGCGCAAATGGCCGTCGCCGGCCCAAAGTCTCGCGATGTCTTACAGGCAATCATCGCTGAGTCGATCTCGGATGAGGCCATGCCGTTTTTGGCTGCTCGCCAGGTCACGCTTAAAGATGGATCAGTCGCCCGACTTTTCCGGATTTCCTTCTCAGGAGAGCTGGGCTTTGAATTAGCGGTGCCCGCCAATAAGGGGTCAGCGGTGGCCCAGTGGCTGATGACCGTCGGTGAATCAGTGGGTATTGCAGCCTATGGCACAGAGGCCATGGCTGTGATGCGAATTGAAAAGGGGTTTGTCACCCATGCTGAGATTGATGGACGAGTCACACCGTCAGACCTCGGTATGGGACGCCTTGCCGCTAACGACAAATCCTATATCGGTCAGGCCTTGCTGCAACGCGATGGGCTAAACACACCAGACCGCGGTCAACTGGTTGGCCTGCGGCCACTCGACAAGCAGTCGGCATTGCAGGCAGGTGCGCACCTTTATAGCCTGCCAGAGACCAGCGCTGGTGCAACGCACAGTGTGAGCGAAGGTCACGTGACCTCCGCCTGCTATTCACCCACTATCGGATCACCAATTGCGCTCGCATTACTCAGTAATGGTCGAGAGCGAATCGGACAAAGCATCGAAGTTCGTGACGGTCTGCGTGGCAACACATCTGTGGCTCAGATATGCCAACCTGATTTTCTGGCCGACTGCGACAACTGGCCCAGCCAGCCAAACACCGAGAGCTTGAAGCTGACAGCCGACGAAACAGGCGAGTCGCGCGAGGCAGTCCCGATGCACCAGGCGCAGGGTCCGATTTCATCGACTGCATTGGAACAGTTCAATGCCATCAGCGCTGAACTCACGCTAAGCATTGAAGCCACCCCAGCGCTCATGCTGCATTTTGGGGTTAGTTCAGGCGCCACTGAGACAGACAAATTCCGGCGGCACCTGACGCCTGATAAGACCTTGTGGATTAACCAAACG
Organism: Burkholderiaceae bacterium; assembly: GCA_045106815.1. Lineage (GTDB taxonomy): Bacteria > Pseudomonadota > Gammaproteobacteria > Burkholderiales > Burkholderiaceae_E > JAUIAI01. The sequence goes on from JBGCFG010000041.1 coordinate 22,802, forward strand.
CGAGACGATCAACCAAACGAAGGAAATTGGATTGATCAGTCAGATGCACGATGCCGATGGGTGCTGCATGGACCGGCAACGTGTGAGATCTTGGCACGGGGCACATCCATTAACCTTTCGAGTACCAGCTTGCTACCCGGGCACGCGCAAACGACTTTGCTGGGCCGGATTAACGTTGTGCTCACGCGGCTTGATGATCAGTCGTTTGAAATCATCGTCAATCGATCATTCGCGCAGGCGCTGCTGCGCCAGCTGAGTATCTGGGCTGAAGCTAACGCGTAGAAACGATTGGGCGAGCCGCTAGCGCCTGTGACGGCGCGGCTTTTCGTCCGGCATGATGCTGACACCAAAAACGATCCCGATGAGACCCATCAAACCAGCAACAAACCAAACCAGCCACTCGCTAATGCCAAGCGCCAACCGCGTTGTAGCGCTCGGGCCTGCCTGAACTTGCGGCGCCTGGCGATCGAGTCGTCCGGCGTCTGCACCATCAGCCACTTGACTCACCTGGGCCTGCATCCCCCATTGCTCAATCTGCGCCGCAGCAGCACCCGTCAAAACGGTATAAGCCAACCCACCGGCAACAAGCACGCAAGCAATGCTTAAGCCCGCGCTAAGACCAAACTGACGGACCGACCCCGCCAGGCCTCTCATGCCCCAGACTAAAAAAGCGCTCACGATTAGGCCGAAGCCGAGGCTGCGTACAAACACGCTATGACCCTCATGCCATGCATCAGCGGTGACAAACAAGAGGACCACTGGAACAGTTACCAGCCATGGCAGCAAATAAAACAAAATGCCTGCAACGAGCACCAGCGCGGCTGCCGTTGTGCAGACCCGTCTAAACTTCATACCTGCGAAAAGCTCCCCAAGAGTATTTGTTAGTCGTGGTCATCTTAGGGCATAGCCCGACTACGCGAACAGAACACCGACGTAACAATTTGCGAAAAGTATCAAACGCTAGTCGACTCTTGTCGCAGATGAGACTGATTAATCATTAGTTTTGGGTAGTCGCCGCTTCGCCCACCACGCCTCAATGGCTTGCTGGCGCGTAGCCCCTGGATTTTGTTTGAAGAACTCGCGGGTGTGCTGGTTGTACTCGAGCGAGGGCGCGATTGGTCGCGGGGTTTTGGGTCGTTTGATGCTGGCCTCGTAGCAAACGATTGCTTCGGCAAGAGTCAGGCCAGCGCCCTCATGAATGAAAGCACGCATCGATGCATTGAATCGAAACCCCCGGCCGCAGTGCTCCCGAAAAAATGCTCCGAGCGCCGGGTTGCATCGCCAGCCTTCACCAATCACTGTCTTCAGCGTAAAGACATTCGGCATAGCGCCTCGCCTGTTCTTGCGTGCCTGCGGCCGCAGCACTTCACGGTGACGTAGGTAGTGACCCACCCGTTCGGCCACCTCAAGCTTCGAACCACTCACAGGTAGCGAATGCTTGCGACAAAACGCCACCAGTTCTTCCTTGAGCCAATACCACCGTCGAAACGCTTGTACCGACAGAGCCGTGGTGAGCGCCGGTCGTCGGGCGGCAGCGTGCCTGTGCTTAACCATGGCGTTATTTTAGGCGCTCAGGCTCGACCGGCGGAGAAGGGCCTTAAAACCGCCTTTGTTCAACGAGCCGCGAACAGCCGACCGCGGCACACTGGCAACTGAAACCCCTAAGTTAACCGACCGGACACCTACCTCATGTCGAATGACCAACAGCCCAAGCAGAAATTTCGCCTTGTCACCCGATCAGATTTTGACGGCCTTGTTTGCGCGGTGCTGCTCAAAGAGCTTGATCTGGTTGACGACATTCTGTTTGTTCATCCTAAAGATATGCAGGATGGCAAGGTTGAAATTACCGCCAGGGACATCACGACGAACTTGCCGTATGTTCCAAGCGCTCACATTGCGTTTGACCATCACTTATCTGAGTCAAGCCGAACCGGCGGCGCTGGACTGAATCACATTATTGATCCCAACGCACCATCGGCTGCGAGGGTTGTCTACGACTACTATGGCGGCCGCATGAGATTCGAGAATGTCTCGGCAGCCATGATGGACGCGGTCGACAAGGCAGACTCGGCACAATTTAGCCACGAAGAAATCCTTCACCCAACCGATTGGGTGTTGCTGAACTACTTGATGGATGCGCGTACCGGCCTTGGGCGATTCAGAGACTTCACGATCTCGAATTACCAGTTGATGATGAAACTCATTGACGCCTGTCGTGAGATGAGCATTCAACAAATCCTACAGATGCCCGACGTTGTTGAGCGGGTGGAACTCTATCGCGAGCATGAGCAATTGGCAGCCGCGCAGATTAAAAAATGCGCCACGCAGACTGATAATGTCGTGGTGCTTGATCTGCGTAAAGAAGAAACCATCTTCGCGACCAACCGTTTTATGATCTACGCCCTCTTTCCCACCAGCAATGTGTCTATTCACGTGATGTGGGGCCTGCGCCAGCAAAATACCGTGTTCGCAGTTGGCAAGTCGATTCTTGATCGGTCAAGCAAGAAGAATGTCGGTGAGATTTGCCTGAAGTATGGTGGTGGTGGGCACATGGCGGCCGGTACCTGCCAGGTCGACAATGCAATGGCAGTGCAGGTTCAGGCAGAACTAGTCTCGCTTCTCAAAGACAGCGCAGATGACGCGGCCCCCTCGCAAACGACTGAGAACGAAGCAAGCCTCTAGTGGGCCGCTAGCTATAGACAAATTTTGTAACAAGCAAGGCTACAGTTAGCAGGGACACACCTGGCCCCGCAAACAGAATTCGTTAAACTCGTCGCACCCGAAAAGCAGCTTCTTCGAAACCAATCGAGTTTGACTTGAACTTCCGTAACGCGACCTCCCAAGACATTGGGGCATGCATTGACCTTGTGCGTGCCGACGGCGGATTCGTTGCCGAGTCAGCGGTTTGGGATGCGCTGCCGCAGCTCTGGCACACTGCTTTGAATGAAGATGCACTTGCGTCTTTTCAGGTCTTTGAAAAAGCTGAAGATGACGGCTACAAAATTGTGGCGTTTCGATTAAGTGCGTTTTTTACTGAGGCATTTGCAGCCTCTTACGAGGCCGCCCCTCACGGCCAGGTGGCAGCTGAGGTTTGGCGGCGAGTACTAGCTGGCAATTCACCCATGCTCGACCGGGCCAGTATCGCTCGCGAGAATGCTCGCGGCACACTCAAGCTGGGCGTACTGCACTGGGCCACCCGACAACGGGATCCACTGAATCCGGAAACGCTGCGCGTGCTATCGCTCGTACCGGGTGCATGGCAAGCCGGCCATGGCGGCTACCGTTTAGAGCAAATCCTGTTTTACGAGATGTTCTATACCGCCGCGGCCAAAATCATGTCGAATATTGGCTATCGGACGCGCGAATGCACGCCTCGCCCAGGCGAGGCTGCAGATGCTGAGCCTGCCTATGTCTTTTACTGGCCCAAAGAAGACAGCGCCCTTGGATTGGCGGCGCTCATACCAGCAATCGCGACATCAAAGCCCATTCCTCGCTTTCGATTGACGCGGACCCAGCAGCGCTTGATCATTGCAGCGCTGGAGGGTTTTCGGGACAAGGACATTGCTGAATCACTTGGCGTTCGCTATGACACAGTCCGCCAAAACTGGCATGACATTTATCAAAGAATCGATCGTGTGGATGCCGCTATGCTGCCAGGAGAAAAATCAGGCGATGGCAGACGCGGTGAAGAAAAACGACGGGTTCTGATCGAATACATGCGACAGCACCGCGAAGAGCTTCGCCCGTTTGATTGGGGCGTCTTCGAGTCTCTTGATATGAGCAGCAAGGTTTCGGGATAGAGACCTGCCCGGATGATTACAACCGATGCGTTCGCCGTTTGAGCAACTGTTGAACGGCCAGGGCCACCGGCTGACCAATCCAGAGATTCAACCCAGCCGCCGCAACATTAAGATGCGTCGTGATGCCGTTATCAAGACCATCACGGGCCTCGCCAATGCGGGCAGATTCAAATGAGTAAGCAACTGCCGCGATATCGTGGGTTTGCAACAAGCTCAAACCTGAGATGCCAGCGCTATCTTTGCCAATCCCAGCGTCATTGAAAAACACGGCAAGTGGACGCTCGCCATGTTCGAGTACGAATCGGGCTGCACTGTCGCCAGCATGCGAACCGGTCACAATCACAGCGGCGTCAATATGAATCTGCGGCTGCACCAGATAGCCGATGGAATCATATAACTGCAGACTCGTGTTTTGATTCATATCGACCTGCCGCCAGTGACTTGGGTTAGTTACTGACAGCAAGCCTATCAAAGTAGCGCTGGAACGCAAGCAGCAACGGCATCTCATCATGCGCGGCCTGACGCTGTGCCTGAGCCATCCAACGCCGGAATTCTCTCGCGCTCTGGCTACTGGCCAGTGCCTGATTGAGCCTGGCGAGCGTCAAGCGTCCAGCATCGGAGCCCAAAGCCTGGCGAACTGGTGCGAAACTGTCAGTACCTGGCGATTCAACCCAGCAGGCGTCATTGCAGCAATGCCGTGACAACACATCGGTTGCAATCGGACCACAAATGGAAATCAGGTGCTCGGCAGGCATGGAAAGACTGGGGCGGCGAATCGTCGCTAGGCGGGAAGTCTTTTAAGCTTGCCGCGCCCCGTCCCAAGCCACCATCACGCCAGGACCGACGGTCTGCTCTCACCGAACAGCGTCGGGGGGAGCTAGCGGGGTGTTTTGATTGCGCCACTATCCCGCCTTAGCAAGCTGGGCCACGATTTCTACTGCGGGCAACTGCGAGAAGAGACCAGGATCAATCTTGAGCTTGGAACTGCGGTTGCCACCTCCCAGGATCACGTATTCGCATTCAGTCACCGCCTGATCGATCCAGACCGGCAGATCATCAGGCAACCCAATTGGGGTCACGCCGCCAATTTCCATCCCGGTCAGTTCGCGGGTCTCTTCAGCAGAAGCGAAGGACACCTTGCGCACACCGAGCTTCTTGCGAACCACATGGTTAACATCGAGTCGGTGAGTCGCGAGCACCACACAAACGGCATAACGCAACTCGCCAGTCTTTGAACGAACGACAATGGTGTTCGCCGAATGGGCCGGCGAAACACTGTAGCGCTCGCAAAATGCAGCCGTGTCTGCCGCCTCGGGGTCACACGGCCAGACCTCAAAAGGTAGACCGCTTGCTTGCAGTACGGTTTCAATCTGTGGGAGAGTCTTACCCATGCCATCAACTCCGCGACGCTTGCAGAAAGTCAAAATCGCATCCGTGTTCTGCCTGGGTGACTGAGCGCAAGAACAAAGCCCGATAGCCCCGCTCGTCGCCAGGTCGGACGACCGGCGCGGGCATAGCGGCGCGTCTTGCCGCGAGTTCTTGGTCGGGCACTTCAAGCTGCAAACGCCGAGCAGCAACATCCAGGCTGATTCGATCGCCTGTCTGCACCAGTGCCAATGGTCCACCGGCGGCGGATTCCGGAGACACATGCAAGATGATCGTGCCGCCTGCCGTGCCGCTCATGCGTCCATCAGAGATGCGAACCATATCCTTGACGCCTTGGCGGGCCAGCTTACGGGGAATGGGGATCATGCCAGCCTCTGGCATACCGGGTGCGCCCAGTGGCCCAATGTTTCTCAACACCAGGATGTCGTCGGCATTCACGTCGAGCGATTCTTCATCGAGCCTTGTTGCCAGATCTTCCAGATCTTCGAACACGAGCGCACGCCCGCTGTGCGTCATGAGAGACGGGCTCGCAGCCGACTGCTTAATGATGGCGCCGTTTGGCGCGAGATTTCCCCTGAGCACGGCTATGCCCCCTTCGGGATATACGGGTTTGTCCCGAGTCATCACAACCGTTTGCTTGAATGGCGCGGCGGCGGCGTCGATTTCTTCGCCAAGGGTGCGCCCAGTCACCGTCATCGCGTCGAGATGCAGGTCACTGGCTAGTTCGCGCAGGATCGGCAACAAGCCACCAGCGCGATGCAAATCTTCCATATAGAACTGGCCCGAGGGCTTCAGATCAACCAACACTGGCGTGTCCTTGCCCATAGCATCCAGATCATCGAGCTCGATCTTGATACCCATCCGCCCGGCCATAGCGGTCAGGTGAATAATGCCGTTGGTCGAGCCGCCCACAGCCAGCAACACACGAAAGGCGTTTTCGAATGCCTGACGCGTCATGATGCGCGCTGGTGTCAGGCCAGCCTTAATCATGCTGACCGCTGTTGTGCCGGTTTGCTCGGCAATTCGCATCCGGTCGGCCGTGACGGCGGGCGCGCTGGCACCACCGGGCACCATCATGCCGAGCGCTTCGACGGTCAGGGCCATCGTGCTTGCCGTCCCCATGACGGAGCATGTGCCTACGCTTGCTACGAGTTGATTATTAACATCATCAATTTCATCCTCATCAATCTCCTCGGCTCTGAACTTTGCCCAGAAGCGCCGGCAGTCGGTACAGGCGCCAACACGCTCGCCACGATGCGAGCCGGTCAGCATGGCGCCCGTCACAAGCTGAATAGCCGGGCACTCTGCGCTTGCGGCGCCCATCATTTGCGCAGGGACCGTTTTGTCACAGCCACCAATCAGCACCACTGAGTCCATGGGCATGGCTCGGATCGCTTCCTCGGTATCCATGGCCATGAGATTGCGCAAAAACATGCTGGTCGGAAACGCAAAGCTCTCGTGAATAGAGATGGTGGGAAAAACCACCGGCAGGCCGCCGGCCAGCATGACGCCACGTTTGACTGCCTCGATCAGCTGCGGCGCATTGCCGTGACACGGGTTGTACTCGCTGCCTGTATTGGCTATCCCAACGATAGGCCGATCGAGTGCGTCATCGGTCAGCCCGGCCCCCTTAATAAAGGCCTTTCTGAGAAAAAGCGAAAAATCTGCATCGCCGTATCGGGTCAGGCCCGAACGCATGCCGGCGGCGCCAACCGGCTCATCAGGCTTAACGGGCTTGTCGGGTAAATCACTCATACTGTCACCTCCACTATTACCTGTCTGCCGGTTGGGCTGTGTGCCCCGCAGACTTATCCGGTTCCCGCAGTGTAGTGGCTCAACGCATCCTGCCCTTCGCTGCGGCCCTGCCCCGAAGCACTTTACGAAAACCCCCTGGACTCACTCACATGAAATCAATCATTGGAACCTGGCAACTGATCAAAACCAGCGCTACTAATTCACGCGGTGAATCATTGCCTGCGCCCTATGGCGGTGATCACGCCATGGCGCTGGTCTCGTTTAATGAAGCCGGCAGAATGATCTGCGTGCTATACGACAGCCGGCCTGAGATTCCGGCAGGTGGCAAGCGCGAGTACAACTCGTACTGCGGCGCGTTTACCTTTGATGGCAAACGATTGAGCACCGCCGTTGATGCGAGCTCCAATCAGGCCTGGTTTGGGACTGATCAGGTTCGAGACGCGACCTTTGAAGGGGACACGCTTGTCTTACGCCCTCCTCTGCGCGCCTATTCAGGCGAGCCGGAGCAGCGGGTTCTCTACTGGCGCAAAATTGCCTGAATTAGCATGCCTAGCGTTAAATCAAACGTTGTCAGGCGGCAGGCATATATAGGCGTAATAGCCCTTCTCGGGAATGCTCATGCCCTCAGGCAGCTTCTCGTCGCGGGCTTGTTCAGCAATGGCATGTAGCCGCCAATAGGCCGCGAAATCCGGGTTATCCGGCTGCTCGAACAGCGCGTCACTGAAATCATCGTCCTCTTCGGCGCGCATGAGTAGTTCGTGCGCTTCCTGGACGAGTTCTGCCTCTTCGGCCGCGACCAGCGCAGCCGCCCGTTCGGCGGCCTCAATGGCCTGCAGCGAATGCCGTCCCCAGTCGGAGAAGTCAAAGTACAGTTCTACGGAGTGGATTTCTCGCTTGAAGCTCATCGGTGCTCATCAGGTATTGGCGTTGTTGATGCGTAATTGTAGCGGTTGCTGGGCAGCCGACCTGCGCGCTTACCGGTATTGCTCGGGGATTTCGCGAATTTCGAAGGGTAGCGACGCCAAGCCTTCGGATGTCTTCAGGGCGGCCGCAATCTGCTCGACGCTGGCGACCCGGCCCAACAGGGACATGGCGCGCAGGCTCGCTTCATGAAAATCGCGACGAAAGGTTGAGCAGGCATCGTGGGCAATCACGAGGTTATAGCCCAGATCGGCGGCATGGCGAACACTCGTTTCGACGACATAGGCCGTCGAAACGCCGCTGATAATGAGCCAGTCAGGCTTGAGCGTAGCCATGTATTGCTCAACGCGCGAGCCATAGAAAGCCGAATTTCGCCCGTGGGTGGCGACATAGTCGTGGGGCTCGGGCCCAAGGCCTTCGATGAAATCTGCTCCCCAGCTTCCGACTGGCCAGGCATCGCGGTCTTTGAAGACACTGAATACCGGGCAATTGCCAATGACATCGACTTGGCCAGGTTGCGTTTCGAGCCGCACATGCACGACAGGAATATTGTGTTCACGGACTGACTTCGCTAGTAGCCCTGCTGCCGCGAGCATTTCCGTGCGCCACTGTTGCATCTCAGGGCTGACGCCGTAGGGGATCTTGCCATCGGGATGACAGTTTTCGTTTTGGTAGTGAAGGGCAAGGTAGGCAATATTGGACATTGGGAAATCGGCATTCCTGTCTAGTGAGATGAACGTTAAAACTGACACCAAAGAGTACCCGTTTCGATCAGGCTTGACAGGGCGCGGCCATGCGGATCGAATCGACCTATGAAAAAGACTGTACTTGTTGTGGGCGCCACCGGCATGGCCGGGCGTTATTTTTTGCAGTATGCCGAACACCAGCGGCCTGACTGGGATCTGATTGGCTTGGCGCGCCGGCCACTGGATTTTGACAGTCGCGCTACCTATGTTGCGGCTGATCTAAACGAGGACGAGATTCCGGAGCAGGTGAGTCGTGCACTCACGCACGTCACCGACCTTGTCTTTGCCGGCTTTGTTCCCGCGCCCACCTGGCTTGAGCAAGTCGACCCCAATCGGCGGCTGCTGGCCAATGCGCTTGCCGCCGTTAAAGCCAGCGGCGCCCCGCTGCAAAGGGTCATTCTGATTCAGGGAATGAAATACTACGGCAGTCACCTGGGCGCTTTTCCAACGCCGGCACGTGAAGACGCAGCGCGCCACATGCCACCTAATTACTACTATGCTCAGCAAGATCTTCTGGAGCAAGCTCAGCAGGGCCAAGCGTGGCACTGGACATGCCTGCGGCCGCATGTCATTGCCGGCTACGGCGCGCGATCACCCCAGAACCTGTTAACCGTATTGGGCGTCTATGCCGCTATTTCGCGGCACCTGGGTTTGCCATTGTGTTTTCCTGGCACCGCCGGCGCCTATCGCGCAATTAACCAGGCAACCGATGCGCGCATTCTCGCCCAGGCAATTGCGTGGGCGCTTGATGAACCAGCCTGTCGAAATGAAGCGTTCAACATTACCAATGGCGACTTCTTCCGCTGGGAACATCTCTGGCCGGCAGTGGCTCATCACTTCCAAATGCCGTACGGTGCCGTTCAGACCTTGGATCTTGGCACGCAGATGGCGGACAAGGCCGACATCTGGGCGCAGATCTGTGAGCAGCATCAGCTCGAAAGCCAGCCCTTTGACGAACTGGTGAACTGGCCGTTTGCCGACTACATCTGGCGCTGTGACTGGGATGTCATGGCCAGCACCATAAAAGCGCGACAGGCGGGCTTTGCCCCCTGTATTGATACGCAGGCTATGTATCTGGAGTTGCTTGGTCTGCTGCAAGACAAGAAGGTCCTGCCGCGCTAAACGAGAACTGGCCAAGCACTAGAATAAACAGCTCTCCTCACGATTCAAAAAAATGACCAAACAGATTAATCTTGCCTTGCAAGGCGGAGGCTCACACGGCGCGTTTACCTGGGGCGTTCTGGATGCCTTACTGGAAGACGAGCGCATCGGCATTGAAGCCATCTCAGGCACCAGCGCGGGCGCCATGAATGCCGTCGTTGTGGCCGACGGCTTGATGCGCGGCGGACGGCATCAGGCAAGGGCCAGCCTGACGCAGTTCTGGCAGGCCATTAGTGATGCCGCAATCAGCAGCCCGATTCAGCGCTCCCCGCTGGCTGTTCTGATGGGTAATTGGAGCTTGGATACCTCTCCCGGCTACCTCGCCTTTGAAGCCCTGTCACGCACTTTTTCCCCGTACCAGGCCAACCCCCTAAATCTGAATCCGCTGCGCGATGTGCTAGTCTCGGTGGTTGATTTTGAGCGGGTTCGACACTGCGATGCAGTCAAGCTCTTTATCTCTGCGACCAACGTTCACACGGGTCGCGTGAAAGTGTTTGATGGTCATGAACTCACCGCTGACATGGTGATGGCATCAGCATGCCTGCCACAACTATTTCAGGCGGTTCAAATTGGGGGCGTTCCGTACTGGGACGGTGGATATATGGGTAACCCGGCGCTTTTTCCCTTCTTCAAAGGATGCGCCTCTGCCGACATCATGATCGTGCAGATAAACCCGGTAGAGCGTACGGAGACACCAGACACGTCGCAGGAAATCCAGAACCGGATGAACGAAATTACTTTCAATGCGTCACTGCTTAAAGAGCTACGTGCGATTGATTTCATCACCCGGCTAATCGACAAAGGGCATTTGACGGCCAAGGAATACCGCAAGATGCATCTGCATATGGTGCGCAATGAGGAGGTTCTCAACCCGCTGGGCGCCACCTCCAAGCTCAACGCTGAGTGGGCCTTTCTGCAAATGCTCCATGATGCTGGTCGCCAATCCGCGCAACAATGGCTCGAACAACACTACGACGCTCTTGGCAATCACTCAAGTGTTGACCTGCGTGCGATGTTTCAGGGCCAGCAAGACCGATCAGCACGTCACTAGGCTGGACGCGTAGCCTTGCTTGGCTGCTTAATTTGCTTCGGTTACTACCATTGGGCGATGTTTTAAGATTGACTAGCGCATAGACTTACCGGTTAACCAAATAAAACTACTCTGGCTTGGGAAATTTTCGCCGGGTGCAGCTGTTGGGGCGGAGAAGCCATTGCGCAGGAAATCAAGCAGATGAGCAATGTCCAGGAGGCATTGATCTCAATCTACGACGCGGCGATTGATCAATCCCGCTGGCAACAGGCACTTGACCATGTGATGGAACAGGTCGGCTCCAGCGCGGCCTCGTTGCTCGTGGTGACGACCGAAACCGGCAAACGCACAGGCGCTGCACCTTTCGCATTACAGGTGCTTAGCGGCCAACTGGCTCGGCTTGACCCCGAAATTGTTGACCACTACGTGGCTCATCATGCCGTGTTGGAGACCGATGCCTGGCAGTACCTGCGCAAACTGCCCCCTGGCACACTCCTCACGGACGATGTCTTCTATCCTGATTTGCAGGCGGTTCGCAGCCGTCCAGACTTTGACTACGTCATCAATCAGATGGGCCTCTTTAGAAGAATGACAGCCAGGCTCAATGACAATCGCAGCTGGTACGACGCGATCGCGTTCCAGTGGGACAAAGACATTCTGGATATCCCGCCGGGCGCGGTAGAGCAGGCGAATGTATTGATTCCGCATGTGAGCAAGGCACTTCAACTCTCACGCAGCAACCACCAGCTCCACCAACGCTATCAGGCAGTAATCGGCGCGCTTGATCAGGTTCAGGTTGGCGTCTGTATCACCGATCAGGACGGATACCTGATGGTTGCCAACCAGGAAGCGCGGCGAATACTGGCCATGCAAGATGGCATCCAACTCACCGAAGAGCAACGCCTGGTCGCCAAAAACACGCAGAGGGACGCACAGTTACGGCGGGCCATCGACCAGGTTGCGCTGACAGCAGCAGGACGAGCGTTTCAGCCTGGCGAGACCTTGCTCATCGACCGACTCAGCGACGAGCACCCCTTTTTGGTTGATGTCACCCCAATCCGCGACTCACTGGGGGAGCTTCAACGCAACATGTCTGGCGCGATGGTCACTATTATTGATCCCGGCAATCATCAGCCTTTTCAAACGCGACGAGTTGCGATTGCCTACGGCCTGAGCGAGGCCGAGGTAGAAGTCTGTCGCCTCGTTGTTGATGGTTGGTCGAATCAGGCAATCGCCGATGAACGCAGCGTCTCGCTTGATACCGTCAAGACTCAGGTCAGAAGCCTCATGAACAAGACCGCAACTAACCGTCGTGCTGACCTAATCAGGTTAGTTGTGCAGACCGCGCCCCCAATTAAGCTGAATGATCCCCCCGAAGAGGGATGGGCACAGAACTGATTCACATTTAATGTTTGCTTACAAGCCTCTTGTGCGTGCAACCAAGAGGTCAGCGACGCGCAGTCGCAAAAATGGAGCCGACGAACACGATGCACCTCAGGGGGACATTCTTGTGTTGAAAAACGAGCCTGTGCTGACAGGGCCCGATGACGACAACCGTGCCATTTTTGAGCACGCCGTTATGCCAGATTCACCAGCGCGCAGCCTCATCGACATATCGCCGATGCCGTCGAGTTACCGCTGTGTTGTCACTGATCAGGGCAAAATCCGGCTTGCTGACGAAGGGTTTCGCGAGAGCCTCGAGAGTGTTGGCCTGGTCATCGAAGATGGCTGCCTGCTGCCAACCTCTATTGATTTGAGACCAAGGTGGCTAAGTACCCTGTCCGAGGTACGCGCAACCGGCAAGTCTCAGTTCTACGCGTTAACGCAGCATCCGAAGTTAGAGTCAGTCGGCTTGGTGCCGCAGCCAGATGGTCGTTTGATTGCGATTCGACTGCCACGCGCAAGAATGTGCTCACCTGATTGTGTCAGCAGCTATGCGAGCCTAATCGGATTAACGCCTCGCGAAACCAGCGTGCTTGATCTCTTGGTACAGGGCCATACACCTGCAACAGTGGCAGCCGAGTTAAGGACCCGCGAATCGACTGTTCGCACCCAAATCAAATCGGTCCTGGCCAAATCCTGCCATAACTCAATGCGTGGTCTGCTTGTCACATTGGCTTGCTTACCAAGCATGTCGGCCGTGGGCATAACTGAACGCAAATTTGAGCCAGAGCTCAGTCAGCCGCTTTCTTAGCCTGGACATAGCCGCCGGATAGAATCATGCTTTTGGTCAGCATGGTTCGTCTTGGCGACATCTTCACAATCAACTCGCTCCCCCTACGTCACGCGTGACCCTGCGCATGGCCGGTTGCAATTACGAGGCCACTGGCGCATCGGCGCGTTGGGAGCGCTTAGTGATGCGCTCGAGCAGGTATTGGCGCCGAAGAGCCACCCGCCGCTGCAAGTGGATGGCGCCGCAATCGAGTCACTTGATACAGCAGCCGCCTTGCTCCTATGCCAAAAGCTGGATCTCGCGAAAACACCTGACTCTGGCGTTCAGGTCACAGGGCTGTCTGCCAGACACGAGCGGGTGTTGAACGGCGTGCTGACGCACCTGCGTCAGCACCCTGAGCAACTGCCCTCTGGCTCTGCCCTCCCCGCTGGCGCGCAAAATCAGTCGGGCTTAGTTGCGCGCATTGGCATGCAAGCTGTGTCACTTGTTGACCTCATGCGAACTCATGCTGCTTATTTTGGCCTGACCCTGGCTACTCTCGGCACAGTCATCCGCCGCCCGCGCTCGCTACGAGTTAAGGAACTAACCGCCCAGCTGGCTCAAACCGGTTTGCTGGCCCTACCCGTCATTGCTTTGGTGATGTTTTTGATTGGCGCGGTGATGGCTTACCTGCTTGGACTGCAGGCCGAGCAATATGGCGCCAATATCTATGTCGTTGATGGGGTGGCGCTAGGAACTGTTCGCGAATTTGCGCCCCTACTGGTGGCTACCGTTGTCGCGGGCCGCTCAGGCGCCTCATTTACTGCGCAACTGGGGACCATGAAACTCACCGAGGAGATCGATGCCATTCGAACGCTGGGCCTGGCTGCTGAGCAGGTTTTGCTGCTACCCAGAGTACTGGCCTTAGTTATCACGCTCCCCCTGCTGGTATTCGTGGGCAGCGTGCTCGCACTAGCCGGGGCGGCGCTGGTTTGTGACCTGATGCTAGGCATCACGCCTGACACGTTCTTAGAACGCTTGCGCAGCGAGGTGGCGCTGCGCCACTACTTCATTGGTTTGCTCAAGGCACCTGTTTTTGCGGTGGTTATCGCAGTCATCGGCTGCTCAATGGGCTTGAGCGTCGCGCGCGACACGCGCTCGATTGGCATGAACACAACCGCCACGGTGGTTCAGTGCATTGTCGCGGTGGTCCTGCTCAATGCCGTGTTTGCGATTGTCTTTCAGCAGCTTGGCTGGTGACCCGCTTGGACCAGCCTATTCAACCCGCCCCCGCCATCGAGCTCTCAAAGGTGCAGACTCGCTTTGGCGATCATGAGGTACACAAGAGCGTCTCGTTTAATGTAGCGCCGGGCGAACTGGTGGCGCTTATCGGTGGCAGCGGTACCGGTAAATCGGTCTTGCTACGCGAGATCATCGGGTTGCTCAGGCCCACCGGCGGCCAGATAGAAGTTCTGGGCACCAACATCTGGTCAGCCGATGCGGCAGCGCTGTCCGATGTTCGCAAGCGCTTTGGCATGATGTACCAGGAAGGCGCATTGTTTTCATCGCTGGATGTTGCCCACAACGTGGCGACGCCTTTACGCGAACACGCCGATGTTCCGGATGAATTGCTATGGCCACTCGTTAACCTGCGCCTGGCTCAGGCTGGATTAAGCCCGGATATCGGTAGCCGGCTGCCCAGTGAGTTGTCTGGCGGCATGAAAAAACGCGCTGCACTGGCAAGAGCGCTCGCACTGGAGCCTGATCTTCTGTTTCTGGACGAGCCCACCTCCGGACTCGATCCGATCACTGCTCGCGCATTCGATCGCTTACTCCGATTTCTATGCGACGATCTCGGCATCACGGTGCTCATGATTACCCATGACCTCGACACTTTGCTCGGCATTGCTGATCGAATCATCGTGCTGGGACAGGGGCGGGTCATTGCAGATGGATCCGTTCAAGCGGTCATGAGCACTCAGGACCCCTGGATTCAGTCTTATTTCTCAGGGCGTTCAGCCCCTACGCACACGACAGGTTGACTATGGAGCCAGAGCCAAAATACACCCTGATAGGCGCCTCGGTTATTGCGCTCGTCCTTGCGCTGGCTGGCGCACTCGTCTGGCTCTCAGGCGCTGGCTCCGCCGACAGCTTTAGAAACTACCGGATTGTCTTCGAGAAACAGTCACTGGAAGGATTGCAGGTAGGCAGTGATGTCAACATGCGCGGCGTGAAAGTGGGCCGCGTCACGACCTTCGGTATCTCGCGCGAGAACATTAACCGAGTGACCGTCAAAGTTCGAGTTGACCGTGAAACACCCGTCAGCACCAACACCGAAGCCATCATTAATCGGAACCTCGTGACAGGCCTGGCCCGTGTCGACCTCGTCACACCAGGGGAGCCAGGCCCTCCCCTGGTGAGCAGTGCAAGCGATGCCGCTGAGCCCACTATTGCAGAAGGCCGCGCTAATCTGGATGCCATCACTGAATCAGCCAGTTCGCTGATTGTTTCAGCGAGACAGGGGCTGGACGCACTGAACGAAGTTCTCTCGCCCGAGAACAGGCGAAACATTCGTGACATCCTGGCAGGTGTACGCGAGACCACCGCAAACCTGGATGCCCGACTCGCCTCACTAACGGAGGCGGCCGTCTCGTTCAACGAAACTGCCTCTCAGATGGGTCAATCCTTCACCAGCCTAAGCGCTGGCGTAGCACCACTGACGCAAGACGCCCAAGCAGCATTGAAGCAGATGCGCGGCACGCTGCGGGAAGTAGCGCGCGCCGCTAAATCAATGGAACGCAATACCAGTTTGCTCACCCAACGCGCCGGTGATGCAGCCGATGTTGGCTTGTCAGAAATTCGTGCCACCGCGCAGGAGTTTCGTAACGGGGTTGATAGTTTGTCGCGAACGCTTGATCGGGTTCGCGATCCGCGATCAGCTATTCTTGGGCCAGGCCAAACGCAGCTAGGGCCGGGGGAGAGCCAATGAAGGCAGTATCAGAGCAATGCCGCAATCTGAGCCAATGTTTGTTGGCGGTGGGGTTGTGCCTGACCGTGAGTGCTTGCGGCGGACTGGCCATTGGCGGCCAACAAGCCATGAATTGGTACACACTGAGCGATCAGGCGTTGGAATCACCATCGCGTGTGACCAAACCGATCGTCGCAAATCCTACGCCAAACAAGCCCACCAAAGCCGGCGCACTACTGATCGGACCGATCACATCGAATCCGTTCTACGACAGCACCCAACTAGCCTATAGCCGCTCCGATATTGCGCGCGCCTACTATCAATTTGCATCCTGGACCGAACGGCCGACCAAGAGACTCGCCGTATTGATTGAACAAAGGCTCACCGCTCGAAGCCAGTTTGAGGTCGTGGCCAGCAGCACGGCAGGCATTCGCGGCGACCTCCTGCTTAACCTGACGCTCGATGAGATGTATCACGACACAACGGCGAGCCCACCACTGGCACGTGTTGTTGTACGAGCAGTTCTGGTGGATCCGTCGCAGCGTCGTCAACTTGCCCAGCAACGCTTTGAAAACACCTCGCTCGTTGCCAACCCCGATGCCGTGAGTGCCGTGCGTGCAATTAACGCAGCCACGACCAGCCTGCTAGATGATTTGTCATCATGGGTGGAACAACAAAGTCATCAACGACCAACCAAGCCTTCATCATGAATAAATTCGAAATTGACGCCAACAATGCACTGCCCTATGTCTATCAAGCGCCAGCCGAAGGCGCCCAGGGAAAGACACTGGTGTTTATCAACCCCATCACCGGCGACCTTGGCCTGTGGAATGAACAAATTGTGCCTGCTATGCAGGCTAAAGGCTTCGGCACGCTGGTCTATAACTTCAGGGGCCAGGCAAATGCACCGTATAGCCCTGACACCCGGTTAACGGACGAACTGATTATCAGCGACCTGCAAGCGCTGATGACTCACGTTGGAGCGCCCAACCCTGTACTTGTTGGCCTATCCATTGGCGGCCTCTATGCAGCGCGCGCGATGCTGCACGGCACACCCGTGGCTGCGCTGGTGCTCATCAATACACTGCGCAAGATCACACCGCGCCTTGCCTGGATGAATGATGCCAGTCTGCGCGTAATGGAAGTGGGCGGGCCAAACCTGATGAAAGACCTTTACTTCCAACTGCTGGTTGGCGAGCCGTACCAGCAGGCGAACAGAGCTCAGTTTCTGTCAGACAAACCGGATTACACCCCGCTTTCTAAAGACTCAGGCGCCTGGAATTTGCTCACCTGGATGGGTAAAACTGATTGGGATATTGACTGGTCAAAGCTGAGCGTGCCGACACTCGTGATCACCGGCACGCAAGATCGCGTCTTTTATGACCGACCGATCATCGATGAGTTGTTTGAACTACTTCCCGACGCCACTCGGGTTGACATGCCTGATGCAGGGCACATGCTGCCTGCGGAACAACCTGCCGGTTTTATCACTCATCTAGGCAAGTTTGTTGACGGACTCTGAGCGCGACACAACACTCGACATCAGTGCGCTGACGCGACAGGAGAAGAGAGTCCTTGCGTGGATGTGCCTCATTATCGCAATCAACCAACTTGGATTCGGCGCGCTATTGCCGGTGCTGCCGCTTTATGCGCAATCGTTTGGCGTATCAGCATCAGCCATAGGCATGACCATTGCCGTCTACGGGCTCGCACGCTTTCTGATTGCGATGCCCTGCGGACAAATGGCGGATACGCTGGGTCGACGACCAACGCTCGCTGCGGGTGGACTGATCAGCGCCGTTGGGAATCTATGGTGTGCGTTTGCCAGTTCCTACGCTGAGTTCATCATGGCCCGGTTCGTTTCGGGCGCCGGGGCGGGCATCGTTCTGACGGTTGGCATCGTTATTCTCACTGATATCAGTACGCCGGCCCGACGCGGTCGCATGATGGCCATGTATCAAGGCTGCTTTCTGTTTGCAGTAGGCATTGGCCCACTGCCGGGCGGATTGTTAGCGGAGAATTTCTCGCTTGCCACACCATTTGCAAGCTATGGCATTGCCGCCGCAGCGGTTGCCATCGTTGCCTGGTTCACGATCCCCGAAACCCGCACGATGGGCGAAAGCGCACGACGGTCACAAACATCAGTCGCGACACCAGCGGCGCCCATGCTCGAGCGCATTCGGGCACTGGCCAGCTATCCAGGCTTCGCGTTGATCTGCATGCTCGGCTTCGTCCATGCCGTCGTCCGAACAGGTGGGCTTTTTAATGTTGTGCCCATTGTTGCGGCCGGACAATTAGGTTTGTCGGCCGCCCAGATTGGCGCTGGTTTTGCTGCTGGCAGCGTCCTGGGACTGGTTGCCGCCTATCCGGGAGGCGCCCTGGCTGATCGTTATGGGCGCAAGGCGGTCATTGTCCCTTCCTCACTTCTCGTCAGCGCGTCGATGGCGAGCTTCTTTCTCGCTCCCTCATTCGCCTGGTTCGTCTTTGCCTGTCTGGTCTGGGGAGTGGCAACGTCGATCAGCGCGGCGGCGCCTTCTGCCTATGCCGCCGAGTCAGCACCGCCAGGCATGACCGCGACTGCCATCAGTAGTCAGCGCATGCTCAGTGATGCCGGCTATGTCATCGGGCCGATCGGATTAGGTTTGCTGGTCGATTGGCAGAACGAACGCATTGCTTTGCTCGCTGCTGCGTTGATGATTGCAATAGCCGGTATCGCGTTTGCGCGCTATGCGCCGGAGTCGTTTGCTGGTCATGCAATACAAACGAGGCGTAGCACCTGATTTGCAAAAAAGAAGAAATCGGAGCTCCATTAAGCAATAGTCAAAAGCTCTCACCAATTGCCACCAATACACCAATGAGCTCGCCCATCTTGAGCACTGCAAGCCCGTCTGCGACCAAGGTAATGGGAGTTAGCAAGATTTTTCGTGCCGTCACCTGGTAGGAAGATGAGCCTCGTACGTGAACTTCGTAGGACTTGGTTGGCCATAGCGGACGGCCATGAACACTAGAGGCCGACAGGAATCGAGTACCTGTTATCAGCTTGGTGATAGACGTTCGATACGTTTTCGCTTTCCATCGACGCTTCACCGGCTTCGAAATCTCGACATGCCCAGCGACTTTTGTAGCACTGGAAAGCGCCAAACCCTTAACTCTGATCGTCAGCGACTCGCCTACGTCTTCAGCCGGCTGCAGTGAAGCAGCCAAGTCATTCGACAGATCAAACACGTAGTGATACTCGCGGCCAATGACGGCCAGTTGATTCGTGTCTGGCGACAGATAGACCATAAGAATTTCCTCGATATAGTCAGGAAACCTTTCTTCATCCCAGAGTCTTTGAGTCGCGCATGATGAGGTAACGATACTCAGTGCAAGCGCGATAGTCAGTTTACGAATGGTCGAACGGAAATCTGTCATTAGAGCTTTGTCCATAGACCTGACCGACGCTAAGGTCCAACGTCGCACTGCGGCGGCAGAGTAGGGTCAGGCAACTCATGCCCACCCACCATCAGAGCCTCTGGCCCGGGAACCGGCATACCGAGCGCTAGACGTTGATCCAGCCAGGGATCAGAGCAAAGACGCGCCACTGTGACCAATACCGTCTTCGGCGATTCGCTTGCTTGCGACCGAACGGGGCTCATGCCGATGAGATAGCCCTGGAGGTCAGTCCAGCGGTTCAATTGAGGCACCCCGTCGACGAATGGGATTTCAATGTGCTTCGTGCGCCCATTCGAAATGAATTCGAAGTAAGTAAAGACAGCACCATTCCAGATACACATAGCGAATGGTGGGCAGCGGTGAGCCTGTTGTCGGATAAATCCAAAGCTCACTTCTTCAAACAGTGTCATCTCTGTCGGGACTTTTGACACTGAACCGCTGAGGGCGAGTTCTTGCTTGACCATCCATCGATCCGAGGGATGTCTGAAGTCCAGACCGTATCGCTGGCCTTTGGAATCTTCCATGCCTTCGGTCGCAAGAGACGTACAACCGCCGAGCAAACCTGCAATGACAAGCGAAGGCCCGACAATGCGATACAGCCATATTGAGAGATTCAGCATGACAGTCACCGGTCAAAGTGGCTAGAGACGATTTGCAAAGTGAAACGCACTGAGTATTGACCGTATGACTCTTGCTAAGCTATCGCATGATCAGGCTAACCCCCCCGTGCATCGAACTAGTCATTGTTGACTATTCGATTCCATCGGGTTCCGCCGGCTCAGAAAGCAATCGGTCGCTAATGATGGCCCGTTTCAGACGTCACTTTTTAGACTCGTAGCAAATCAACAGCCTACATTTGAGAAGCGAAGACGACTGCCGCAAACGCTTGATCACGCTCGATCACGATTGAATGAAAATTTTGGAACCTCGTTAGATTGATTCGGGGGAGAGTGAAGGCGCCCAAGAAGCTCTAAAACGCTTACACCCCATTACTGTCCGGCTGTGACGCCGGCCTATAATACGTTGGTCGAAAACTAAATGAGATCAATTGAATGAAGAGGTTCCTGACCCTTTGTCTCTCAACTACGCTGGTAGTTGCGGCTGGGTGCGGTGGAGGCGAAGAAGGTTCCGGTGCAGTGCTGGATGATGGGCAAACCAGTGATTCATCCGCGCTGCAAGGAAGGCTGATGATGACCAATGTCGAGCGCAAGGCCAGAGTCATCGATTTAGCCACCGGCAATGTGAGCCTCGTACCCGGGGTGCAGGAATTTGGTGACTTGTCTGGGCGCGAATACGCCTCCATGTGGAAAGCCTACGCGCATGCTCAGCCGTACTCCGGTGATCGTTTTGTATTGACTGTCGAGAGTTGCAAGTTCAACGAGAACGATAGCTCCAGGTTCTATACCCTGGACCATTGCCTGGCTTTGCACAAGGCCGATGGCACTGAGATAGCCGTCAAGAAATTCTATGGGTCAAGACACGAGATCTTTGGTAGCGCCAAGCTCTCGTTTGATGGTAATTACATTGCCGCAGTCATCAATAACAACTGGGTGTACATCTACGACAGTCAGTTCAATGTCGTTTCAAGGACCAAGGCGCCGAGAACCGTCATCAGCGGGGTGGTCTAGCAACCGGACAACAGTCTTTTGTTCTACGACAGGGACGAGATCTTTAGAACTGAGGTGCTCGCAACTGAAGGCACCCGCATCTTGAAACTTGACGCGGAAGGCCCCGAACGCCTGGCAACGCTGAAGGTCAGCCCGGACGGTGAAACCCTGGCCTTTGGGTTTAAAGGCGAATTGCACCTGATGAGCTTATCAACCGGAGACGTCCGACTGGCTCCGTTCGTCGAAAAATTCGGGCTTCTCTGGTGCAACGTCACATCCTGGTCGCCGGATGGTCAGTCCTTGATGCTTTATGCCAAGGGCACCGGTCTCGTGCTCAGCTGGACGAGTCACAACATTCTTGCTGAGAACATCGTGATCCCAGCGAATTTTGGCTTGGCTGGGCCTGACGGTGAGCCGGTGTACGAGTTCCAGCAAGTCAGGGCCAAAGCCGACACCTGGCAGCGCCGCGGCGTCACCAACGAAAACGCCGAGCTAGAAGTCTTGTCTGAGAATGCTACTAGTTACTGGGTGCGCTAGCCGGTAAGCACAATAAGCGAGTACGTACCAAACAGGATTGCGGAAACTCGAAAAAGTAACGCCCGATTCCTCAGATAGACAGAATCGGGCGGTATGCCTGCCAGTTGCAATCGCTATATCAGCGGTTGGGTACTGCTTAGGTCCTCAAAGGGTTCAGGCTGCGCGGCCGGTGAGCCGTCTGGCACGGGCGCGGGCTGATCCGGTGCAGGGTCAAACAAATGCTCAGCGGGCTCTGCAAGTAACTGGTCGGCACTGACCGCCGGTCCGGCTACTTCGTCGCCTCTGACAACCCAGACATCGGCCATGTCACGCGTTTCACCGTCAGTGGTGGTGTAGCTTGAAACCAAACCAATCCGGTTACCAGCGTTCATCTCAGTAGAGGTCTGCGCGGCGAGATCCATCTCACTCACCCCGGCCTGCTCCATCGATAGCAACTCACCCTGATCGGTGACCGCATCGGCATTGGCATCTACCCAAACCTGGAGCTGATCCCAGTTTGCGTCCGAGGCATTTATGACTCCGTCCTGGTTGCTATCCATTTCAGACAGGGCAACGTAGCCGTTACCTGCTCTGGAGCCATCTGCCATCTCGGTACCGCTACCAAACAACTCAGCACCATCATTAATCTGCCCATCCCCGTTTAGATCTCGAACAAGCAAACCGTCTTCGGGTGACACCCAGCCGACCTCATTCACTGTTCCGGTCGCATTCATATCGAACACTGCACCTTCGCCAGCCGCGAGCGTCTGAACACCATCGCCGTTCAGATCGAGCATGATCGGTGTGGCAGCAAACATTGCATCGACCTGAGCGGAACTCATTTCGGCAATATCAGCAGTTTCGAATGCAAAGATCTGATCCATTGACATTTCTTCGATATCAGCTGCCTCAAGACCCGGGATTTGCGCAGTCGTCAGCGAAGCAATCTGATCCGTTGTCAAAGACGTTACCTGGTCGTCAGACATCGCAGTCAGGGCGTCAGTCGTCAGTGCGGTAATCTGCGCTGTGGTCAGTGATTCAATTTGCTTCTCGCTTAGCGATGCTACCTGGCCCGTCGTCATTGCCGCCACATCGGCGGTTTCAATCGCTACCAACTGAGCCGTCGTGAGCGTCTTGATTTGGCCCGTTGTCATCGCTGAGATCTGATCTGTCTCAATGGCCGCAATGGCATCTGTCGTGAGTGATGTGATCTGCTTGGTTGTGATCGCTGTCAGACTATCGGTCGTCATCTCCGACAACTGTGTCGTCGTCAATGCACCGATCTGCGCCTGAGTCAGTGATCCGATCTGACTATCCGTCATGGCATTGAGGTCATCGGTTTGCAAAGCGGCAATCTGCTCAGTCCCCAACGCGACAACCTGCTTATTCGTCAGGGCTTGAATCTGATCAGAACCAAACGCTGCCAATTGAGCGGTTGATAGCGCCTCAATACTGTCTTCTGACAACGAGGCAATAGAACCGGTGTTCAGGGCTGCAATGTCTGCCGTATCAATGCCTGTGATCTGATCTGTCGTCAAAGATTTGATTTGCTTGGTGGTCAGAGAATCGATCTGATCTGACGACAATGCTGCAAAGTCATCTGACCCCAAGGCAGGCAGCTGGCGGGTACTAATCGCCTGCAGGCCATCCGTTGTGAGCGCAACCACTTGGGCGGTGTCTAGAGCATCGAGTTGTGCACTCGACAGACCCGCAATCTGTGACGTCTCCATTGAGGCAATCTGATCGGTTGTCAAAGCACCAATCGCGCCAGAGCCGAAAGCCGCCAGTTGTTTGGTCGATAGCGCAACGAGGTCGTCGGTCTCCATGGACGCTACCTGCGCCGTCGTCAGTGCGCCGACCTGTTTGACCGTGAGGTTGGCAATTTGACCTGTAGTCAGTGCGTTTAAGTCATCCGTCGCCAGGCCGGCAATCTGCTCTGTGGTGAGCACTGCAACCTGTTTTGTCGTCAGCGCAGCGATCTGGTCTGAACCGAATGTACCCAGTTGCGCCGTTGACAAGGCCGGCAGAGACTTCAGTGAAATCGCGGCTACACCATCTGTGGTTAGCTCGGCCAGATCGGCTGTTTCCATCGCCGATAGCTGAGCGGTAGACATTGACGCTACCTGCTTGGTTGTCAAATCTGCAATCTGCTCTGTGGCAAACGCGGCAATTGCTGCCGTCTCAAACGCCACGAATTGCTTGGTGCTAAGCGCGCCAAGATCTTCGCCTTCCATATTGGCGACCTGGGCCGTCGTGAGCGCACCGATCTGATCAGGGTCCAGCTGGGTGAACTGCTCCGTTGTCATGGCAACAATCTGGTCAGTTGTTAGAGCCTGAACCTGTTCGGTGCCGAGCGCCTGCAATTGCTTCTTGCTCATGGTGACCAGGTTGTCGGTTTCAAGAGCCGCCATCTGAGCGGTCGTGAGTGCAGCAACCTGCTTGTCAGCCAGCACACTGAACTGTGCGGTCGACAGAGCATTGAGATCTTCAGTGGTCAGGCCGGCGATCTGCTCGGTTGTCATAACCTTGATCTGCTTACTAGTGATAGCGCCGATGCTGTCTGTTCCCAGTGCGGCGAGCTGCGCAGTTGAGAGTAACTTGAACTGCTTGTCTGTAATGACACTAATCGCGTCAGTCGACAGGGCTGCAAAGTCTGAAGTCTCAAGCGCCTCGATTTGCTTAACCGTCATTTCGGCGACCTGCGATGTCGTCAAAACGGAGGCTTGGTCAGTCGTCAGCGCCGCGATTGCGTCAGTCGCAATAGACGTGAACTGTCTGTCAGATAGGGCCACCAGATCATCAGTCGCTAGTGTGCTGACCTGTGCTGAAGTCAGCGCGGCAATCTGCTTGGCTTCGAGCTTCGAGAACTGAGCCGTTGTGAGCGCATTCAAGTCAGCACTCGCCAGCGAGGCGATTTGCTCAGTGGTGAGTTCCTGAATCTGCTTGGTCGTCAGCGCTTCCGTTTGATCACTGGTCAAAGCGGCAAGTTGCGCAGTCGTCAGATCCTCAATCAGGTCCTCGTCAATGGCCGCAATGCCGTCAGTCGTCATAGCAGCGATGTCGGCTGTTTCGATCGCAACGATCTGATCATCCGTCAGACTCTCAATCTGATCGGTTGTCAGCGACGCCGCCTGGTCAGTCGTGAGGGCGGCGATGGCGGCCGTCGTGATTGATTCGAACTGACGCGGCGTGATCGCCTGCAGATTAGTCGTTGACAAAGCCTCCATTTGAGCTGAGGTCAATGACTCAATTTGCTTGTCCTCAAGCTTACTTACCTGTGCAGTAGTCAAGGCGTTTAGGTCTTCGGTCGTCAGCGCGGCAATCTGACCGGTCGTGAGTTCGGTAATCTGCTTGGTCGTAATGGCTTGAATCTGGTCTGAGCCAAACGCTGCGATCTGGGCAGTACTGAGCGAGGCAAGCGTCTTAACACTAATAGCCGCAACAGAATCATCCCCAAGGCCAGCCAAATCGGCTGACTCGAGTCCGGCAGCCTGCTCGGTCGACAGACTTTTGATCTGCTTGGTGGTCAGGGCGGCCACTTGATCAGATGTCATGGCCGTGATGTCAGCCGAGTCGAGTGATTTGAACTGACGGGTTGTTAGTGCCTGAAGATCATCAGTCACCATGCTGACAATCTGAGCCGAGGTTAGCGACTCAACCTGGTCATTCGTGAGTTTTGAAATCTGCTCTGTCGTCAGTGCATTGAGGTTATCCGTCGTAAGACTGGCGATTTGCTCTGTCGTCAACGAAGAAACCTGCTTGATCTTCAGAGACCCGATTTGATCTGAGGTTAAAGCGGCCAGTTGGTCGGACGTAAATGCCGGCATCAGCTTATCGGGCAACGCACTGAGTACATCCGTTGACAACGCCACCATATCGGCAGTTTCAAGAGCAGCCAGCTGCTCTGTCGACAATGACGAAAACTGTTTTGCTGTGAATGCTTGTACCTGTGCAGTGGTCAGCGCAGTAATTGTCGCGGTATCGAATGAGTCGAGCTGCTTGGTCCCCATCGCAGCCAAATCAGCGGTTTCGATTGCCGCGACCTGGGCGGTTGTGAGCGCGTCGATTTGCTTGGACGTCAGAGACGCCACTTGCCCACTCGTTAGCGCGACCACTTGCGCGGTCGTGAGCGATGCCACCTGATCTGAGCCAAGCGCTACAAGCTGCTTGGTGGTGAGCGCGGTCAAGTCCTCGGTTGTCAATGAGCTGACCTGCGCAGTTGTCAGCGCCTCAAGTTGTGAGGCTTTAAGTGAGGCGAACTGCCCGGTCGTGAATGCATTCAGATCACCCGTTGCAATGCTGGTGAGCTGGTCTGATGTCAGCGATGTGACCTGCTTAGTCGTCAGGCTTCCGAGCTGATCAGAAGTCATCTCCGAGACTTGGGCGGTTGTCAGCGCCTGAACCGCCTTAGTGCTGATGGCGGCAACCTGGTCAGTCGACATCGCGGCGAGATCGGCCGTTTCGATCGCTGCAACTTGAGCTTCGGAAAGCGATGCTACTTGCTGGGTTGTGAGCGCTGGCGTCTGCGCCGAAGTCAGTGCCGCGATAGCTGCAGTATCGAATGATTCGAGCTGCTTGATCGTCAATGACTCCAGATCGGCTGTTTCGATCGCCGCGATCTGCCCGGACGTTAGCGCCCCAACCTGCGCTGCTTCCAGGTAGGTCACCTGGGTCGTTGTAAGCGAGGCAATTTGACCAGTCGTTAGTGCAGCGACCGATTCGGTTGTCAGACTCTCGATTTGGTCCTTGTTGAATATGGCCAGGTCGGCTGTTTCAAGAGCGGCCACCTGAGCTGTATTCAGCGCTCCAATGCCTTTGTCAGATATGGAGGGCACCTGAGCCGTCGTCAAAGCTACCATCTGCGCCGTAGAGAACGCGGCCCAGTCTTCAGTGGAAAGACCAGCAATCGTTTGCGTGGCGAGCGCCGCAATCTGATCGGTAGAGAGGCTTGAAATAATGGAAGGCATAACAGGTTTCCTTGGCAGAAATCGGAGAGTTCTTGTTGGAGGATCAGACCCCCGTCTCTGCGATCATCGGCTGTATAGTGGTCGACTTGAGAATCAAATGCGGGCGATGAGCAGATCTGTTTGGCGTGACTAACCGCCTGTGGGTTACATCAGACCTTTGGCCGATTTAGGCCTGCCATTTGGCAAGATAGTTTTGATAGCCGTGCCACCAGCCCTCAGTGCCAAACGCGCCGCCGCTCTGGTGTGTCACGCTGAGCGGCCAGGTGCCTAGGCGTAACTGCCGATCGCGCGCAGTGCGACAAAAGTCAAGGTCATAGAAATGAAACTTGAAGGTCGGATCAAACCGACAGTCGTGATCGATCAAGGTTTGAACATTTGCAGCCAGCATGATGCCGTCGAGAAGTTCGCATGCTGCCGGCGCTGCACCATAGTGGGTTAGCTTGCCGAATGCATGTTCACCATGACCCACGAGGCCGCTAAGATTCGAACGGTCGTCCCATTCAAATGCTTCATTCGTGAACGCCCAACCGGGTTGCCTGGGAACGCGACGACGATTACCAGCTAAGCCGAGCACATCAAACTGTTCGAGACCAGCAAACAGCCGATCCACGAAAAACCCGTCGTCCAGCCAGACATCATCATGGATAAAAACAACCGCGCCTTGCTCAATCCCTGGCTGCAAGAGCTGGTTGTAAATATCGGGCAGGCCTTGACTGTTTTCGTAGGCAATCCACGGCACAATCCGGTCGTCATGGGCAAGACGTCTGAGCGACAGCCCGAGTGCCCCCTGCCCCCAGAACGACTCACGGCTGCGCCGGGTCGCGCTGACAACATGCAGGCGCATTTACTGAATTGCAGCCGGCTTCAGTCTGAACAGGTACTGATAAGGCGTTGCATCCTGTACAGCAAGATCCGGATCCAGGCCGGTGGTCTGTGCAAACTGGTAGACCGCTTCGAGATACTGTTTCTGCTCTGGTGTGGTGAGCTGACGGGTCAACCCATCTTCAACTTCCCAACCAGTCTGTGCAAACAATTCAATAAGCGTCGTCCGTGTGAACAAACGGGCGGCATTGTCTTCAAATTTTTGCTGCTCGTCATAGCGGAAGTTGCCTGAGATAAGCTGCCACTGAACGCTCCAATGCTGGGCGTTGGGTACGCAAAGCAGCACGCTGGTATCGTCCGTCTGAACAAGCGCGCGCAAACGTCTCATGGCGGCCCAGGGGTCGCGCATTTTCTCAATGTGGCTACCAAGCAACCAGCAGTCGCCTGCCGTCAGCTCAGCCAGCTGGTCTTGAGTGAGCGCGTCGATGCTGCCATTGGCCGTCGTATCGAAACCCTCAGACTGATCGGCATCACCAGCCTCAAGGCCGGTAATCACCACATTTGGCGCAACGTCTTTGTAGGCCTTGGCGAGGTCTGCATGCTTGCCGCCGATGTCGACAATATGACGGGCCCCTTCAGGGATCAAGGACATCAGGTCTGCATTCATTGTGTTATTAGAAAGTGTTGAGTTCATGGGAGTTAACTTCCTGATTTAACTTCAGCGGGGAATATGCACAGTTAAACGCAAACTTGAGGGCTGCAATCGATTGATAAGCAGCAGCTTTGTTAGCCTTTACTCACGAAACGCCTCCCGACCCCGCAAGACGGGTCTGAGCAGGTAGCTGAGCACAGTGCGGTCGTTGGTGGTGATTTCGACACTGCCGGTCATTCCGGGACGAACCGGCAGGGATTCGCCCCTGAAAAGCAGGGTTGATAGATCTGCACTGATTCTTGCGCGGTAGTAGGTGCCATCGCCCGGACGCGAAGCGTCTTCCAGGGCATCCGGACTGATGTACTGAACGGTGCCGGTTAGACCGCCATAGGTGTTGTAGTCATAAGCCGACAGCTTGATAGACGCACCCTGCCCTTCGCGGACAAAACCGATGTCTGCCGGTTTGATCTTCGCTTCGATCAACACGTCGCCCCCTAACGGGACGATCTCAATGATGGGGCGGCCAGCGTTCACGATCCCGCCAACGGTACCCACATGGATGCGTTTAACAAGCCCATGGACAGGCGAGCGCAACACTGTTCTGCGCAGCACGTCATCTCGGATAATCAGCTGTTCTTCGAGCAGGGCCAGCTCATTACGTACCCTGACAAGCTCGGTACTCGCAGCCTGGCGAAACTGGTTCAGGCGCTCTTGGCGCTGCTGCTCCAAGTCACTGACCTGACGCTCCAAACGCATGACCTGCACCTTGGGCATCATCCCGCTTGCAGCGAGCTCCTGGCCAATACGCAATTCGCGCTGCAACAGCGCGAGACTATTCCCTGTGGCCTCAAGAGAATCCTGCAGGGCTCGCTGACGTGTTGCATAGGCCTCTGTTACCCCGCGCATGATTCCAGGCTCATCGGACAGTTCAGCAGGAAAACTCAACGGCTGCTCACTGACTTCTGCCTGTAGCCGGGCCTGTTCGCCCAGCAAAGCCATACGGCGGGCCCGTCCTTCACTTTGCATCGCCGCCACACGTGTGGGATCAAGCTGGGCAAGCACCTGCCCCGCGACAACCTGCTCGCCTTCACGCACCGCAAGCTCTCGCAGAATGCCCCCTTCGAGGCTCGCGACGATCTGCTCGCGGCCGTCTGGCACCACCCTTCCCTCAGCTTTTGTCACGACGTCAACACGCGCAATCGCCGCCCACGCAATCGTGACCGATACAAAGCCCAGCAGCAAGTAAAGTGCCCAGTTGATTTGCCTGGGCGACTCAATGATCTGTGCAGCGCGAATAGGATTCACTACGACCATCTCGTCTTCAGTAAGCGGGCGTTCGTTCTCGTTTTTTTCGCTCATGATGCGGCACCCGCTGTCTGTGGGACAGCACGAGTATCTGGTCGCTCAATGACTTTGCGCTCGGCCGTCTCTGAGGCAGCGATCTCTCTTGCAACGCCCTTCTGCCCAGATAACGCATCGAGTACCTGACGCCTTGGGCCATCAAGCACCAACCGCCCCCCATCAATCACTAGCACCCGGCTCGCAAGATCCAGAACAGCTGGGCGGTGGGTCACCATGATGAGCGTGCAATCGCACGCAGCGACTCGAAGCTGCCTGAGAAACGCCAGCTCTGATTGCGCGTCCATGGAGCTGGTGGGTTCATCCATAAGCAAAATTTGCGGCTTGGTCACCAATGCCCTTGCCAGCGCGACAAGCTGTCGCTGACCACCTGACAAAAGATTGCCCATCTCCCCGACGGGCATTTCCCAGCCCAGCGGATGATCAGCCACCAAACGGTCCAGACCCGTGAGAGCAGCCACTTCACTTAGGCGGGTGGCATCTGCATCGGTGCGTCCCATGAGAACGTTCTCACGCAGCGTTTCATTGAACAGGCGTGGCTCTTGCGACACAAAACCGATTGAGGGACGGTAGTCTGCAGGATCAAGCTGACGAAGATCCATACCGTCTACTTCAACCGTCCCCTGCGACGGCTGATACAAACCGGCCAGCAAACGCAACACGGTTGATTTGCCACTGCCGATACGGCCAAGAATCGCGAGCTTCTCACCTGGCTTCACCTCCAGGTTAATCTGACGCAGCACAAGCGGAGCCGCGCTGGGGTCAGGCGCAGGATAATTAAAACTCACGTCTTTCATCGCAAGGCGACCACGGAAAGACGGTGCCTGAAGATACGGACGCGACGCTTCGCGCTCCTGCGGCTGCGCCATCAAATGGTTCAGCGCTACAAGGGCCGCCCGAGCTGCCTGGTAGCGCGATGCCAAGCCAACCACGCTACTGAGCGGCGCAATCGCGCGCGCACCAAACATCACGCATGCAATCATCGAACCGGGCGACAACTCCTTTGCATCTATGAGATACACGCCCCACACAAGAATGATGAGGGTAATGAGCTGCTGCGAAACCGCTGACACATTGGTCGTAATCGCAGAAACCCTGCGTGACCGTATTGCTGCAGCTGCACTTGCAGCAGTGGCGGCCTCGAAGCGGCGTAGAAATTGCCCTTGCGCGCCACTCGCCTTGAGATCTTCCATCCCCTCAAGCGACTCAACCATCATGCCTTGCAAATCAGCCTGATGCTTCATGTTGGCCTGCATTGCCTTGCGCAGGGTTCTTTGCATGAGCAAAGCCATGATCACCAGAATTGGCACAGCAGCCACAAGGATCCAACCAATCGAACCACCAATGACAAACGCCATGCCAATGAACAGCAAGATGAATGGCAAGTCGGTAAAGGCAGATACGGTGGCAGAGGCGAAGAACTCCCGTACGGTTTCTATCTGACTCATATGATGCGAATGCGCACCAACCGACGCCGGACGGTTCTCCATGCGCAAGCCGAGCGTTTGACGAAACAACATGGAGCCAAGCAGCATGTCTGCCTTTTTGCCGGCAGTATCAATGAGGTGGCTGCGTAACTGCCGGGCGATCAAATCAAACACCACCGCAATCAACCCGCCGGCCGCCAAGGCCCACAAAGTCACAAATGCCTGGTGCGGAATTACCTTGTCGAAAATGACTGCCGTCACCAGACCGGTGACTAGCATAAGCACATTGCTGAGCAATGCTGCGATCATGGTTGAGCGGTAATAGGGCAAGAAGCGCTTTAAAGTGCCCCATAACCAGTGACCACCAGACACCAATGTCCAGGGTGATGAATCACCAGACGCTGTCGCAGCGTGTGACTGATCAAGCTGCGGCGTTGCCGCCAATATGAAGCCGCTGTAGCGGGCCTGCATTTCTTCGTCAGTCAAGCATTGGATAACTGCTTGCTCGCCAGGCACTAACACTTTGAAGCGGCGAGGGTCATCAACTGACTCTGGCAAACGTGCCAGCAAGATGCAGGCGTCGGCATCGTTCAGGATCAAGACCACGGGCATTAGCAGGCCGTGGATTTCATCAAGCGAGCGCTCCAGCACAGCGGCCCGAACACCTTTGTCCTGCAAGGCTCTGACAACATGGTCAGGTGACAGATCCGTTGGCAAACCAAGGTCTGCGAACAGCGCGGCCACTGAAATCGGCTGCCCATGATGGGCGAGCAACCAGCGGGCCGCCTCGGCCAGAGGTGGGTGACTCATGAAAGCGTAACCTGATCAGGCTGGCGCTGACACCACTTATCGCTCAGTTGCTGATAGCCCGCTTCAATGTCGCGCACCAATGCGGGCACATCGAACAATTTGGATTGATGACCTGCCTCAAGAAGGTATCGCTTGTAGGCCTTCGCACGCGCTGGATTTCGGCCGAGCGCAATTGCGAGTTTTTCATAGTCGGCAAGTGACTCCGTGATGAGCTCAGGCAAACCAACGGCCGTTAGCAATGAGCCAGCCATTCTGGAAATGTAGGTGCGGCCCGAGCGCGTCAGAATCGGCGTTCCCATCCACAGTAGATCACTCGCGGTTGCACCAGCGTTGTAGGGAAAGGTATCCAGAAACAGATCGGCCAGCGCGTACCGTGCAAGGTATTCAGCAGGGGAGACCCGAGGCGCAAAGATCAATCGATCATGTGCAACCTCGTGCTGGCTCGCACAAGCGAGCAGATTTTCTCGTGAGACTGGGTTATCACCCAGCAACCACAAGACGCTGTCAGGCACCGCCTGAAGCGTTCGCATCCAGCTGCTAAAGACTTCCTCATTGAACTTATGATTGTTGTTGAATGAGCAATAGACGAACTTGTCCTCCGGCAGATCATAATCTGACCGTTTGGGTGCGGGCGCTGGCTTTCGCTGGCGATCACACACCTGATAACAAGTCGGCACATACATGGGTTGCTCAGTGCAAAACTTCAAATACTCAGGTTGCATCACATAACGGTCGGCAATCATGTAGTCAACACCAGGCACTGCCGAAGTAGCCGGCAGTCCAAGATATCCGATTTGAATCGGGGCCGGCCGATGCCCCAGAATCTGTGGTCGGGCGCCGCTACTTAAGCCTTGAAGGTCGATGAGAATGTCGATTTCCATTGATGCAATCAGTCGCGCGGCATCGAGATCGCTTAGCTCGATGATGCGGACATGGTGATCCATTGCGGTGATGAGCCGCTGACGCTCTGCACTGCCGTCTTCGCGACTCCAGCAGAAGCCGTAAATCTCAAAACGCGTCCGGTCATGCAACTCGAGCAACTCGGGAATTAGCAGGCCCATGGCATGCAAACAGAAGTCACCCGAGAGATAACCTACTTTGAGCCGCTTGCCGGGCTTACGATTAACGTCGTGCAAGGGCGCATAAGTCGAGGGGGGCACTTTGTCGCGAATGTATCGATTAGCCGCTAACAATTGCAGCGCTGGATCATCCGACAGACTGAGCATCGCCAAAGCTGATGTGCCCATCAGTAACTGATTTTCGGTCAGGCCGCCAACTGGCTTATAGACAGGCCACTTGCATTGCTTCTGACGAATGTGGACATAGTGTTGAATCACATCGGGTTGGTCGGCCTTGAGCATCAGGCTTTGGGTCATGCAGGTTTCAGCCTCTGCATAGCGGCGCTGCTGCTCAAGCAGGCGGGCGCGGTTGTTAATGGCGTGAAGCCTCAACTCCAGACTCAAAGCATCACTGCGCTGCTCGCCTTTCTCGCAAACCTGCTGCCATTGGGCAAGCGCCGCTTCCACTTGACCAAGGTGCTCCAGTTGATGCCCCAGATTCAAGCGTGCCTGATCAAACTCAGGCAAGAGCGACAGCGCTTGCTCGTATGAGGTTTTGGCATCAGCATGACGGCGCATCTGGCCCAGCACCGCACCGCGGTTGAACAAAGCAACATGCTGATAAGGCGACTGTGAATGCGCAAGCCACTGGTCGTATAAGGCCAGGGCATTTTCATCTTGGCCGGCGCTTTGATATTGCGCCGCACTGGCCATCAAGTCACCAATTGCCATTTGTCCGCTGGCAGCGCGCTTGAGCAATTGGTCCTGCGCGTCACCGTGAGCGGTCTGCAACACAGCGCCGGCGGACGCTAACGAAGAAGTGGCGGGCTTTAGCCCTTCAGATGAATTCATTGGACGGTCAATCAGCTTGGACAAAGCCAGTCTAGGATCGACTTGAGCCAATCAATCGCGCAATAAGATGGCGTGATGGCAGCGAGTTTGCCGTCACACGGGCTGGATCAGCCACAAGCGGGTAGAACCGTCGCGGTGTTCAGGCGTGCAAAACACGGCCCGGCCTTGCACCGGTTGCCGATCCGGCATCCCAGACACGACGCCCATTGACCAACACGGTTTCGATTCCGGCGGCCGGTTGAGCCGGTTGCTCAAACGTAGCGCTATCAATGATGACCGCCGGATCGAACAAAACAACATCGGCAAATGCACCTACTTGCAACAGTCCCCGGTCGGTCATACCGAAACGATTCGCGGGTAAGCTGGTCATTTTGCGAACAGCCTCTTGTAGCGAAAATAGTCCGAGGTCTCGGCTGTAGTGGCCAAGCACGCGCGGGAAGCTTCCCCAGGCGCGCGGATGGGGGTGTTGATCTCCGATGATGCCGTCGGAACCAATCATGGTGTGTTCATGCGAGAGAATTCGCTGAACATCTGCTTCATCCATCTGAAAGTAAATGGCACCGCCGGGCATCAAACGTTCTGCCGCCTCGACGGGAGAGCAATTCATCTCGTGTGCCAGCTCGGCCAAATCACGCCCAGTGGCTTCCGGCATCACAGACGACCAGGTCACCATGACTCTGGTCGCCTTCTGAACCCGGTCAGCTTGCAAGATGGTTGAACTGGCTGCATACGGATAAGCGTCGAGCCAGACCGTCTGACCCTGAGCGGCGGTATCGATTGCCGCGAGCGTTTCAACCGAGCGACCAAAGTTGGGGGAACCCACGCACTTGTGATGCGAAATGATCACTCTTACACCAGCCTCTGATCCAATCCGAAACGTCTCTTCAAGAGACAAATGGATGTCATTAGCCTCATCGCGCATATGGGTGACGTACAAACCATTGTGAGACGCCATGACCTTGCTCAAGGCAATCAGCTCGTCCGTGCTGGCAGCAGCCGCAGGCGGGTAGTACGTGCCTGTGGACATCCCGATCGCGCCATCAGACATTGCCTCGTCCAGCAAACGACTCATTTCAGTCAGCTCTGAGTTGTTAGCCGATTGGTTGAGATCAGTCATGGCAGCATGGCGCAGGCTTGTATGCCCGGCCAGACATACGCTGTTAACAGCCGCCGGGTCTTGCGTCAGGGCTGCAAAGTAGTCAGCAAACCGCTCAAAGCGATGACTCCCATCACGGCTCACGAGATTGAGGGGTGGCGGCCCGGGCGGCAGACCTGCAGGGGTGGGCGCGAGACTGATCCCGCAGTTACCGTTGACGACCGTCGTTACGCCCTGACTGATTTTGGGTGTTAGCAACGGCCCGGTAATGAGTTCGCCATCGTCATGACAATGCGCATCAATGAAGCCTGGCGCCAGCGCCCGCCCGCGGGCATCGACGACAGTGCCTGCCCGATGCTCAGACAAATCGCCCAAGCCAGAGATTCGGTCGTCGGAGATGGCAAGGTCGGCAACGACAGGCGTGTTGCCGCTGCCATCGACCACCAGCGCCCCTCGAAAGATCAGGTCATGTTGTGTGCGATCGGTCATGTTAGGGCGCTGAAAAATGCACTACTTAATTTCGATGAGCTCAACCTTGAACTTAAGGGTCGAGTTGGGCGGAATACCATTCGGTGTGCCTTGCGCACCATAGGCGAGGTCAGAGGGAATCACGACTTCCCAGGTTGACCCGGTAGGCATCAGCTGCAAAACCTCTTGCCACCCAGGAATCACCTGCCCGACCCCAAATGTGGCTGGCTGATTGCGCTGATACGAACTGTCAAAGACCTGACCATCAATGAGTGTGCCCTCATAGTGCACAACTACCTGATCAGAAGCGGCAGGTTTTTTACCCTCGCCAGCGGTCAGCACCTTGTAGAGCAAACCGCTGGCAGTTTTCTGCACGCCTTCGCCTGCGCCATAAGTTTTTTGAAACTCCTTACCGACTTCTAGGTTGGCCTTGGCGGACTCTGCTTGCTTTTCTGCCTGAATTTTGCGCTGAGCATCCAGCGCAGCAGACATTTCTTCGCGTGTCAGGCGCAGGTCTTTTTTGTCCAGCACATCTAACATGGCGCCTAACATGGCGGCTGAATCGATCTCGACATTGTCCTGCGCAAATCGATTGGCAATCTGCTGAGCGATGTTGACGCCGACAGCATATGAGAATTGCTGTACCGGTGACTCCGGCTTACCCTCAAGCACGCCTTGAGCGAAAGCTTGCGGCGCAAGCGGGAGTGTCAGGGCAGTGGCAAAGGCGACTGTGGCAATGGCAGTTGCCGGTTTGAATTTAGTGGGGATCAAGAGGCTCTCCGTTGAATTTGACTTAATGCTGCCCGTGATTGGCGAGATTCACAACCGCAAGGACATATCGACCGGCTCAGTTGTAACCGGATTTAAGTATTCGATCCAAACAACCCTATCGATCGGTCTCGATGACAAACAGGCAAAAAAAAAGCCCGGCGACAAAGTGGCCGGGCTGAGCTCTCGGGGGAGAGGGGAAGGAGAAGACTTGATTATGGGTAGCACGCGTTGCGCGTTCGACCCGGAGCTGCCTCGATGTGATGTCGAAATGGTCTCAATTTCATCTCAGCGCCCGCGGCTCTCAGCCAACGTGATCGTCACCGCCCGCTCCTGGCGCCCACGCTGAACGGTCAGCGTCAGCGTGTCGCCAGCCTCGTATTGCTCAAGCACAGCATGCAGATCGTCGAGCGTGCGGATAGAGCGATCGGCTGCCTGCGTGATGACGTCACCGGCAATGATCCGGCCATTGGCGCGTCGCAAGAATGGTCGTATCCCTGCCTGGTCAGCTGGCCCGTTACGGGCCACACCCAGAACGGCCACCCCCGGCGGCAGACCGAGTGCTACCAGGAACCGGGGTGGAGCTAGCTCGATCCCGAGGGCGGGACGGTTGAAACGGCCGTCGCGAATCAGGCGCGGAATGATGCGATTGACTTCATCGACCGGAATCGCGAAGCCGATGCCCACCGACGACCCCGAGGGACTAAAAATCGCGGTGTTGACACCAATTAGGCGGCCGGCCGAATCCAGTAATGGTCCACCTGAATTACCCGGATTAATCGCCGCATCGGTTTGGATGACACCGCGCAACGTGCGATTGTTGTCACTCGGGATTTCGCGTTCGAGTGCGCTCACAATGCCGCGTGTCATGGTCTGATCTAGCCCGAACGGATTGCCGATGGCATAAACATGCTGGCCAACCTGCAAATCAGCACTGCTGCCCAGCGCCAATGGTGTCAGCACCACATCTGTCGGACTGATTCTCAAAACAGCCAGGTCACGGTCAGGAAAAGCGCCGACCACCTCAGCCTCCCACTCACTTTGGTCTGCAAGCGTCACCAAAATCTGACTGCCTGCTTGAATCACATGAAAGTTGGTGACGATATGGCCCTGTTCGTCCCACACGAATCCTGTTCCTGAGCCACCAGGCGTTTGCAAAATGCGCCTTGAAAACTGTCGCCGCGAATAAGAGACGGTATTGATGTGCACAACCGATGGTGATGCCACATTAAAGATACCAATGTCGCGGGATTCATCCTCAAACAATGCGTCTCTTGGCGTTACCGCTCTGAGCTCGGTTGACTCTTGCGTGGGTGTTGTCCGCGCAAAACTCACCGATATCAGGCAGGCTGCCAAGCACAACGCGAGCAAACTGCCATGGCCATTGAATCGGCCAGATCTTGCGTTTTCTTGCATATTCTGCGTCCTTTCAGCTAAAGAGGTGAGCACCGCAAATTTGCTCAACCTGTAAACTTTTTCTCATGCAACGGTTCATCAACCAACCAAAATACCGGCTGCCCGCAAAGGAGCCCGTGTTGAGTCCGTCCGTCTTTTTCAGCGCTTTGATGATAATGATTGCCGTTTTACCGGCAAGTCATGCCATCGCAGACAAAGCGGTCGTGACAACCAACGCCGATGCACCCGGCAGTGTTGTCGTGTTAAATAAACCCTTCTCTCAAGTGTTGACGTGTTATGCCGGTATCAAGCCCTACTTTGACCGTGCGGCGGTAGGCCCAAGAACCATTAGTTTCGATGGCGATCAATTAGCGATTGCTGGGAACGCACAGGTTGACAGTGGTCGCTTTAGTACAAGCGGGCACGACATCGTAAGAACAAATAACCAAACCAGCGCTACGCTGCATACCCACAGAGGCGCCAGGGGTGGCAAGCTATGGTTTGAACGCGACTTGAACGGTAAACTGATTAGCGCTGGCATCGTTCACCGTCCGGGCGCAGATCGGATCGAGTGCGGTGATGAGTTCGCAACGCAATGGCTAGACGATGCGCTGCCCAAATCTTTTGGACGGGACGGACAGAAGCTCACCTGGCAAACGGGCACCAACATTGCCTTGCAGTGCGTTCAATACGCCGGCACTGACCTGTCGGCCGCTCGCAATGAAACCCCTGAGATGGGCCAGTTACACCGCAATCAAAACGGCGCACTGAGTCTCACACTAGCCGATCAGGCAAACACCATCATTAGCCTGTCACACACCGACGGGACAAACCGCAGCGCATCATTTGTTCATGAAACCGTCCGCGACGGTGGGCAGCGAATCTGGATTTCTCGGCGCGATACCGACGGGGAAATCGACGCTTTAACGCTGCGCTTTCGCTTCAACTACAACTTGCTGGATCTTGAGCAGCGGCAAGCAGGGAAGCTAAGCATCCGCTGCGTACCAGCCCCTCTTGATCCGCGCCGGTTCGTCGACAGCTAAGCGGGCCCCGGTATCGGAACGGTGCATCCCAACAAGCATGGGATACTTTGGCGCCCGGCCTCTTGGCCAATTTGCCGACTGGCCCGATGGTGACCGTAGCGCTCTATGTTTGATTCAACCCGACATCTTTTCACGCAAAAATTAGTTCGCCCCGATCAATCTTTTTTTTACGGCTGGGTGATGTTGAGTTTTGCCGGTCTTGGCCTGTTCGCAAGCGGTCCCGGGCAATCGCACACCTTCAGCGTTTTTCTCGACCCGATTGGCCAGGACCTAGGTCTTGGCAAGTCGCTGATTGCCTCGGCCTATGGGCTGGCCTCACTGGTGGCGGCGCTGCTCCTGCCGCTAATGGGAAAACTGCTGGACAAGCGCGGCCCGCGGCAAATGCTTTTTGTTGTGACCATCTTGCTCGGGTTTGCCTGCATGGCGTTTGGGGCCGTCGGGGGACTGGTGACGCTGTCATTGAGCTTTGGCGCGCTGCGGTTTCTGGGTCAGGGCTCGCTCATGATGGGATGCGCAAATCTCACGGCTCAGTGGTTCAGCCGGCGCCGCGGCTTTGCGATGAGCCTTATGGCATTGGGCTTTGCCGGTTCCATGGCGATTCATCCGCCCTTGGGAGAATTCCTGATTGCCGAGATCGGCTGGCGAAAAGCCTGGCTCGTTCTGGGCTTGCTCACCTGGGCCTTGCTCCTGCCGCCTATTTTGTTGCTGGTGCATGACAAGCCTGAACCCCTGGGTCTGATGCCAGACGGCGAACGCCCCACCCAGGAGCAGCCAACTGAAGCGGTTGACGGCCTCACATTGAAAGAAGCCCTCAGAACCCGTGCGTTTTATCTTGTGACGACTGGCTGGTTCTCGATTGGCATGCTTGTCACAACCCTGCACTTCTATCAGATTTCAATCCTCGAATCACAAGGTATTGCGCGCAACGTAGCTGCCAGTGTTTTCCCCGTGTCGGCTCTAGCGATGGTCCTCACCATGCCATTGGTGGGCATGTTGTTTGATCGGGTTAAGACGCGGCTGGTGTTCGGCATGGGCCTGGTCGTGCTGGCGCTTGGATTGGTGGGCATCACATTTGTGACCGACACGACAACAGCGATCGCGTTCGCGATCGTCTTTGGCATTACCAACGCATTCAGTATGACGATGTTTGGTTACCTGATGCCTCGGTTCTTTGGCCGCCAGCATCTGGGCTCAATTCAGGGTACGACCCAAATGATTGCGGTTGTCGGTGCCTCGCTCGGGCCCTTACCCGTCGGTCTCGCCTTTGACTACCTGGGTGACCCAACCAACACGTTGCGCTGGCTAGCCTTGTTTCCGGTGCTCTGCGCGATAGCGGCGGTTCTTTTTCTCCGAACGCCCGCCGGCATCAAGGTGCCAAACGGGCTGGAGTAAGGTTTATCCGAGATTGTGCGGTTTTGCACACCTGCCGGCGCCGCCCTTCGGCCATTATTCCGAAACCCCAGCATCTGCGACGAAGTCTGTCTGGGGTCGGGTTGAATGGCTTGCTATCAGGTTTTGATTGCTACCCGGTCATAGCTTGATACCAATGGGTAATGGTTCTTCAACCGTGCTCAGACCAGACTGCCCGCTAAGACATATAGAACACAATGCCAGGAGTCACTTAAATGAAGACCAGAACACTTGCCCTAGGCATCGCCGCCCTGCTCAGTCTTGCAGCCTGCGGTGGCAGCGACAACAACGACGACACCGCGGTTTCTGGTCCGGCCCCTTCTCCAGCCCCTGGACCAGCCCCTGCCCCTGGAATCACGGGTACTGATATCGACATGAATCAGGCTTTCTCGCAAACGCTTGACTGCTATTACGGAGAGAAGCCTTACTACGACACCGCCATCACCGGCCCTTGGACGGTTGCGTTTGATGGCAGCCAGCTTAGCCTGAACAGCACCATCGGCAACCAGTCATTTGGGGGAGAGTTCCCAAGCACCGCCACGCGCGACAACGAACCGGATTCGGCCACCCTAAGTACTTTCATTGGTGGTAGTGGCGCCGGTGGCAACATCTTCTTCACTAAGACGACCGATGGCACAGTGACCCGCGCGGGTCACAATCAGTTTGGCGGCACCAACCCCCGGCGCGACAGTGTCGAGTGCGGCGCAGATCGAGACAATCAATGGCTGGCGCTACCAACAAGTACGCCCTTCTCACTGCAGTCAAATGTCTTTAACTGGACCGACAGCCAGATTCAACTTAACTGCGCGAGGCGCCCGGCAGGCGCAGGCTCATTTGACCCCGTATTCACCGCTGTATTGGTGACGATCACAGATGGCGCGCTGACGGTGAACGATTCATCCAGCGACCTGTTTGGTCTTCAAACCGTTGACGAAGCTGGTCGGACAGAATCCGTGCTGGTTGATAGCCCCAGAATTGGCGGCAGCATCTGGCAATCAGAGAGCAATACTGATGGCTCGGCAATCACTGTATCGGTCAGGCCAACTGACCGCATGTTCCTGCGCGTTCAGGAAACGCGCGCCGACGACAGCGTAACAAGCTGTGTGCCCACGCCGCTTGATCCGGCATTTTAGAGTTGGCTCAGTGCCCTAAACATTGAAGCGCCCGCCGTTCTCCTGTTCGCCCGGGCGCATCAACTCGAACACGTCAGTGACGGTCGCGTAATCGCGATAACCGCAGCGAGCCAGCGGCTGAGCTCTGGCCGTATCGAATCGACCCTCGGTGATGTACTCATCATCGATATGAACGGCCATCACCTGGCCAACAACCAGATAGTTGGCGGTTTCTTTCCCATCGACGTCTGTTAGTGGCTGCGCCATGACTGTTTTGCATTCCATGGAAGCCGGACTGATGGCGACGCGAGGCGCCTTAACCAACCGGCATGGCGCCGCCTCGAGCCCGGCATGGTCGTACTCGTTCACCTCGGGCGGCACCCCCGCACAGGACAGATTCATCGCATCTGCCAACGCCGCAGTGCAGAGAGAAAACACAAACTCACCGGTGTCTCGTGCATTGCGGGCACTGTCTTTGAGCTCTTCACTCGCAAAAGCCAGAAAGTAGGGTCGCGAACCCATCGCGTTAAAAAAGCTGTAGGGCGCCAGGTTCGGCACGCCGTCAGCATCGACTGTAGATATCCAGCCAATGGGGCGTGGCGTGATTATGGCTTTGAACGGATCATGTTTGAGTCCGTGGTTGCTACCTTCATAAAACATGGACATCTCCGCGCCGGCGTGGCGCATATAAAAGTTGGGCAGTGTCGTCAGGATCGGTTGGTGTACTCGTCGGCACAGAACGTACCGCCCTGATACTGGTCAGCCACTGCATCCGGCGCTTCATTGCGAGCGAGAATTGCAGCCGCAAAGGGTTCAGACTGATGCTTTGGTTTATACCCGAGTTGCTCAGCCCGCCGATTGTCCCACCAGCCCCGTGCGTTGTCAGAGGCACCGTATAGGGTTTCATGTTCAATATCCGGATGCTCGAGTGCAATCTGAATCAGTTGCACCAAGTCTTCAGGATGCAGCCAGATAGACAACCGACGCCTGTCGAGCGGCTCGTAGCCCACATTGCCAATTCGGATATCAGTTATTTTCAGCCCGTGTTTGTGTGCATAAAGTGCACTCATCGCTTCGCCAAAAGCCTTGCTCACCCCATAGCGAGTATCGGGCTTGACTGGGACAGTGTGGTCAATGATTTGCTCGCGCGGGTAAAAACCAACCGCATGATTGCTCGAGGCAAACACTATGCGCGACACACCTGCTAAACGCGCTGCTTCATACACGTTATACAGACCACAAATATTTGACTCGAGCACGGTTGGCCAGGTCGCTTCGACACTTTGCCCACCCAAGTGAATGAGCCCGTCAACACCCCCCATGATCGCCGCAACTTCATCCAGGTTATCAAGCTGCGCGGGGATGAACGTTTCGCCTGGCTGCACATCGGCCGGCGGTTCACGGTCAGACAGTACAAGCTCTGAATAGATCGATCGCAATAACGGGCGGATCATGGTGGCAACGCCGCCGCTCGCACCTGTGAGCAGTACTTTCATTTCTTTTTCCTGTTGTGCCGTTGGACAGAGTGTAGCGCCACCCAGGAGTCGATAGCGTTACTATCCCGGGACTAGACATGTTGCGTGGAGCGCGTTGATGGCCTCACTGGTGCAGGACTTGATTGGGCTGCTAACCCTTGAACAACTCGATAAGAATTTGTTCAGGGGTCAAAGCCTGGATATTGGGACTAAGCGGGTATTTGGCGGGCAGGTATTGGGCCAGGCTTTGGCCGCGGCTAATAAAACCATTGAAAACGGGACTGTTCACTCCCTGCATGCCTACTTTCTGCGTGCGGGCGACCATCAGGCGCCCATCATTTATGAAGTAGACCGCCAACGCGATGGCAGAACCTATGCGTCCAGACGAGTCGTTGCGATTCAGCATGGCCGGCCGATTCTGAATATGGCCGCGTCTTTTCAGCAGGCTGAGCAAGGACTGGATCATCAGTCGCAGATGCCCGACGTACCGGCGCCGGAAACCCTGCGCGATATTGGCGACTACCGCCGCGAGTATCTGGATCGCGTCCCGGAAACACGGCTGCCACGATTTGCCCTGCTGGAACGACCATTCGAATTCAGGCCGGTACAAACCCCACCCTTCCTAAGCCCGGTAGATGGTGAGCCTAGCTATGAGATGTGGTTCAAAACATCAGAGCCATTGCCTGATGATGAAGACCTGCATCGGAACGTACTGACTTATGTGTCGGACTATTCGCTGGTTAGCGTTGCCACGCGACCGCATAGTGCCCAGATGGGCCGGGGCGCGTTTCAACTGGCCAGCCTGGACCATGCCATGTGGTTTCAGCGTCCGTTCAGAGTGGATGAATGGCTTCTCTACAGTATTGAGAGCCCAAGCGCGACAGCGGGGCGCGGCCTGACTCAAGGGCGCATTTATCGGCGCGATGGTGTCCTGGTCGCGGTGGTTACGCAGGAAGGTGTGATGCGGGTTGCTCGGCCGACGCCTGATTGAGTTGGGCGACGATTCGCCCGCCCGGAAAGTGCAGATAGCGCTGCACAGTTGCGCCATCACTTTGCAACACGGGAAATGATCGGCCACGGGCTGGTGTGGTGATATGCAATATGCTGATTGGTTCGCCCGCAGCCGGCGCGCTATGACGAGCGCCAGGTTTGACGAATTGCTGACGCTCGAGATCAAACTCCGGCGTTCCCAGTGAGCACACCCAGTTAAACCGCGTATCAATCAATGAGAGCTTGGGGCCTTCAAGTAGATTAGCCGCCATCAGGGCCAGTTGATCAATCGCCAGTGTTCTTTCGGTACGGCTGACCATTCGCTCAAAGTGCTTTTGCCACACCTGCCAGTGCGGCGCATCCGCCTGAACAGCAAACACGCCATTGTTGATCATGGGTTGCTGATAAAGCTGCAAGGCCTTAAGCGGGCCGTAGCTATTGAAAAAATGGCGTAGCTTCCAGGCCCGGTGGCGCCAGGTCATCGGGCTGTAGCCTGCATCGACTTCAATCGGAACAGCACAACCAGCCTCGCGGGCGCCATCAACCAGTGCCGGCCAAAAGTCAGCCGTCTGAGCCCACATGTCCGCATCCATCCACACATAGGTCTCGTAGCCGGGAAAGAAATCTTTCGCGAACGGTTTGGCGGCAAACGCCAGTAAGTGAGTCGCTTGCTGGCCAGCCGGCGGGTCTATTGGCCAATGGGGCGGCACAATCTTCACACCCCGGTGGCGCAAGGCCTGCAGTTGGACCTCATTCATCCCGA
The DNA here is from genome assembly GCA_045106815.1 of Burkholderiaceae bacterium. Lineage (GTDB taxonomy): Bacteria > Pseudomonadota > Gammaproteobacteria > Burkholderiales > Burkholderiaceae_E > JAUIAI01. Next base: position 66,746 of record JBGCFG010000041.1, read on the forward strand.
GGTCGATCAGACCCACATCAAACTGCCCCTTAAGACCAACCGCGTCGATCGAATCCAGCAGATCGGCATAGTGGTCATAGAAAAGGCCGCTACAAGCTGTGACGAGAATCACATTTTGAGCACCGGCTGGCGAGTTTTGAATCATGGGCACCGATATGGCAAGGATTTCCCCATGCTAATCCAAGCGGAGCATTTGACTTGTGACGGATGAGTCAAGTTTGTCAAATCTGCTGACGAACTGCCGCCTCAAGGTCAAAAACATGCTCATCGATGACATTTCTTGACCTCAACGCCTGCGCCAGACCAAACAAGTAGTCAGTGTTGGCGCCGCTTGGACCATGCGAATGCGCAATCTGCAAAGCCATTTCTACCAAGGGAGCTTCGCCCAACCATGCGAAGTTACCCGGTGGCGCCAGATAAGTCACCGCATCAAACGCTTCCCCATCAAGCCCGGCGAGTGCAATGACGGCTCGTTCATACCCATTTTTTTCGCGATGATCGAGCGCTTCAAAGGTTTGCCGAATAACCGATTCATCCAGTTGATAGGCCACGCCCTCGCAAGCGTCGCTTTTCGCCTCCACGAGCGTGACCACCCGGCCGGGGGCCGAAGGTGTTCCCCGATGATCATGGGAGCCCTGCCAAAACCGGCGCGTCCAGCCGTGGGCCACGGCAGGTCTCTCGTCAAGCACTGGGATGTCCGGGCGCCAGATAAGTGAGCCATACGCAAAGAGCCAGACGGGCTCATTGCCCAGAACTTGAGCGCTGCTCAATTGGTTGCAGGCGCTTCGGTTGGCGAGGCGGTTGCGACAAGATCGGCAGGACTCTGGCTAATCGTGGTGTAGGTCGAGTCGTAGAGAGTGAACTCATAACCATCGACCTTGGCCGCCAGTTGTGCCGCCTGCTGGCGGCCGGTTTCATCGGCTTGCCCAGCCGCACTCACTGACAATCGCACCCAGCGCTCAGCTTCAGCCGATTCACCGTTGGCCAGCGATAGCCTTTCAATCGTTAAACGGACACCGTTACGCGTCTCATACGACACCGCTCCGTCAGTGGCGGCACCTGCGGTGGCTTTACGGACATCGCCAAAGCGAAGGTTGTTAACAAGAGCGCCCAAAGCGAGCACTTTCTCATTGTCAGTTTGCTGGTCAGCCGGCAGATCGATCGGATTCAGCGGGGCACCTGCTTCTGGGCTAACGAACGAGAGCGTTGCAGCTGGCTCGGTAGTGCTGACCGCCATGGTGGCAATGTCATTGGAGTTCCAGCCCAACAATTGCGCATCAAAGAGATCACCACGCGAACCGGGTAAATCGACAGCGCCGCGCAACAACCAGGTTTGCGGGTCGTCAGGCAAACGCGCAAACATCCCGCCCCGTCGGCCCCCAACGGTTAAGTCCAGATCCCCCACAATCAAACTTGCGACAGGATCGCCGTCGGCATTCAAGGTCACCAGGCGCCCGGCACCGACCGCTTCACTCGGATCATCCAGCTCAAGATCGTTGTATCGCTCAGGATCTGATGTCTTGGTTTCTTCATAGGTCAGTGTGGCCAGGCCCGTGATGATTGTTCTGATGGGTTCGAGCCTAACGGGATAACCAGAGTCATCGACAAAACCTTCTCCATCGCGGCGTAGGCGGGCCTGCCAGTCGCCGGCATCAATGACAACCTCGGCGACGTCATTTGCCTGATCGACCAGTCCGGGGAAAACCGCCTTACCGCGATCGGCGGTACTGACGCTCCCAGGCTTATTCAAGCCACTGACAACCGCCACCACAACGGCGGCGGCCGTTAACACTGCGAGACTCGTCAAGGTTTTAGCTTGCATGCTTGTCTTCTCTCCAGATCGTGGATGGTTGGATTCAAGGTGTCGATTTCGACGGGACGGTTTGCGACGGACGTCGCAATGCCAGCGCCAGGGCAAGCGCTGCAAACAAGGCCGGCAGTACACCAACATTAAGCGCCTTGATAAATGCCTTTACCCCATCGACCTCAGCGCGCAGGTTGTATTGCACCTCGCGAAGCTCGGCACGGGTCGACAACATGTCGGCGCGAAATTTTTCGATTTCTTGCAGGCTTTCGCCAGACATTAGATCGGTCCCTTCGCCACCTTGCTGGCTCAACTCGCGCAACCGGGTTTCCGCTTGTTGCAATCGGCTGGTCAGCGCCTGCTCAGTGGCTAGATAACGCGACTGAGCGTCCTGCTCAATTTCAACAATCTTCTCGAAGGGTCGCCACGAGATACCTCGCCCGCGCAGGTCGGATAAACCCGCGCCGCCAATCATCTGCTCGGCCATGTTCAGCGCAAAGTCGCCGTTGTTACCGAATGCCGACATCATTTCCTGACCCAGCAAGCGTTGCTTACGAATCCAGTTCCGGTCCATCAGCATGTCGGCGTCACCCACCACCACCAGATTCAATGGCTGGGTAGATGCACCGAGATGCTCGCCTTCGAATTCAGACCCTTCTGGCTTGCCGTCGGGGTAGGCAGACTTGATTTCGCCTTTGATGCGCGCAGCGAGTACCGGGCGTGTACCTGTCGGCTTGATTCCAGCCTGCAACGCTCTGGCATCACCGCCCGGATCTCCGGCGGCAGCCGCGTTAATTGTGCCGGCCTGGGCCGAGGCCATCACCAGCGGGGCAATCTCAACACCGTCGCTAGCCGCCGTGAACGAGCCGGCAGTCGTCATGAACAGACTGTTGAGTTCGGCCAGCGCCGGGTCATCGGTCACAAACGACGGCTCTCGTAAGCCGAGCCATTGCACCGCCACAACTTCGACCGGGCGGCCGATACCTGAAGGCCGTTGACTGCGCAAGGCGTTAACCGGATCACCAATCGCTTTGTCGCCATCAAACCCAATGCCCCAACCGCCTAACAGAGGCTCGGCTGTAGAGCCAGGGTTGGTTGGCGGCATACCCGGCCTAAGACCAGGCATGTTTTCCGCATAGGGATCAACGAAGATGAAAGTTGCGCCGCCGCCAACCGTCCATTGGTCAACGGTATAAAGCAGGCGATCTGACATTTTTTGTGGATGCACCAACATCACCAGGCCAGTGTTGTCGGGCAGCTTGTCCAGGTCGCCCGTGATGAGTTGCACATCAAAAAACTGGCGTAGCTGCACGATCACCTGTTGCGGGGGCGACTGATTGATCGGATTGCCCGACAAGCCAATGCCGTCGAACAAGGCTAGTACCGGTTTACCGCGTTTACCCAGTTCCGCCACCATGCGCGTCAAGTCGTATTCAAGGAACGGCTCACGATCGGGGCTGAACACCGGCAGGCTCGCCTTGCCGCTGGTTGAGTTGGTGCCGGCAAGCCCAAAGAAAACGGATTGCTCGTCGCCCGCCGGAATGGGGTTTATGCCCATACCAACGGCCCTATCCTCTTCATCAGAGAAGGGCTTGGGATCAATAATCTCGACTTTGACCTGACCATTGGAGAACTGCTCATAGGCGGCTAGCGTTTCACGCACGCGGCTCGCATAGTTTGCCAGCAAAGGCGCCACATCAATCAGGTTGGACGACATGAAAAAGCGCAGGTGCACCGGCTCATCAATCGAGGCGAGCAGGTCTTGCGTGCCCTGCGAGAGCGTGAAGAGTTTTTGGTCCGTCAGGTCAGCGCGGACGCTGGGCAGAAAATTGCCGACCGCCACATTGACAGAGATGAACGTCACCACAGCCAGAACGCCGCCTAGCAACAGCCGGCGACCACGCGAAAGATTTGCAAACAGCTTCATCGTTTTAGCTCCTTATCTGCCGCGTTTCCAATCCAGCACCTGCGCGTTTAGCCACAGGCACAAAACAATGAGCGACCCGAAGAAGAACACCGTGCCGGCTTCAAGCACACCGCGAGTCAGTCGTCCGAAGTGATTAATGAAAGACATGGATGACAGCCACTGCACCACGCCATCAGGCAACCAGCCGCGCAGCGTTGATAGCACCAGTTCACTGCCCAGCATCACGAGAACAAAACTGACGATGGCCGCAACAATGAAGGCAATAACCTGGTTGCGGGTAAAGACTGAAACCAAGGCAGCCACTGCCAGAAACGCACCGGCCATCAACCAGCTACCGAGGTAACTCGCCAGAATCACGCCATTGTCAGGGTTACCCAGATAGTTGACAGTCAGCCAAAGGGGGAAAGTCAACGCGAGTGCGATGGCCGCGAACAACCAGGCCGCCAAGAACTTGCCGATAACCAGCGAAGCAGTGCTGACAGGCAGCGTCATTAAGAGCTCGATCGTGCCAGAGCGCCGCTCTTCTGCCCAAAGGCGCATGCCTATAGCGGGCATCAGAATCAAAAACAGCCAGGGGTGCCAGGTAAAAAAGGTGGTCAGGTCAGCCTGGCCGCGCTCAAAAAAGCCGCCCAGAAAAAACGCCATGCCAGCAGACAGCGCCAGAAAAACCAGCAGAAAAATGGCAGCGACCGGCGTTGAGAAGTAGCTCGCCAGTTCGCGGCCCATCACCACGCGTGTGGTTCGAATGGCTGAAGTCATTGACAGTCTCCAAGCATCAAAAAGAACAAACAAAGTCGAGGTAAGCGAGTCGATACATCAAACACGGGTGATTTCTCTAAAGACATCTTCAAGGCTTGGACGATGCACGCCGATTTCATGCACATCAACAGCCTGATCACTTAGCAGTTCAAGCACATGCAAAGGCGCAAACTCGGCATGGTTCGACTGCACCATCAGACGCGAATGATCACCGCGATGCTCAATGAGTTGCACCTGCTCAACCAACGCTCCGGCGCCAATTACCGCCTGTGCGGTCTCGGCATGTTCTGCGAGTACCAAGACCTGAACCTCACGGCGATCAGAATCGCGCTGCATGAGTGCCATGGGGGTCTTATCTGCCACCACCCGTCCTTCGGCAATGATGATGGCACGAGTACAAACCGCTTCGACTTCTTCCAGGATGTGAGTCGAGATAATGATGGCTTTTTCTTTGGCGATTTGCCGAATAAGCAAACGCATCTCATGTTTCTGATTAGGGTCAAGACCATCGGTGGGCTCATCCAGAATGAGCACTTCTGGGTCGTGCAACAAAGCCTGAGCAATGCCAACCCGGCGCGCAAAGCCCTTCGACAGATTCTCAATGCGGCGATTCCAAACTTCCTGTAACTGCACCCGCTCGACCATCTCGGCCAGACGCTCAGAGCGCACCTTTGCACTCAGGCCCCGCATGCCGGCAATGAAGTGAAGGTATTCGGCCACTGACATATCGCCATAAGCGGGCGCGCCTTCGGGTAGGTAGCCCAGCTTGCTTTTGGCTGCGACAGGGTCGACAGCGACATCGATGTCGTGAATCAGTGCTTGCCCGGCGTCGGGGGGTAGGAAGCCGGTCAGCATCTTCATGGTGGTGGATTTACCCGCGCCATTTGGACCGAGAAACCCGGCAACCTCGCCACGCTCCACAGAGAAACTAACGTCATCAACGGCCTTAAATTCGCCAAAATTCTTAGACAGACCATTCGCCTGAACCAGTGCCATGGTTGAGTCCTATCAGTAAGCAGTAATGAATATCGGGGGTGGAAAGTGTGCGCCGAGGCAACCCAGGCAATTAAAGCCGATTGGTAACAACAGCCGTCTCTGTGGCGACCAAGCCCCGACCAAGCACTGACTCGCCACGACCAGGGAAAGTATTTTTAATTGAGGCCCAACCAAGCCAGCCGGGAGGCCGATCTCAACTGCACATCACTATCCGGAATCGAATGCTATTACAGAAAAACGGCATTTTGAGCCAAAGCCTGCATTGAGACGTCTATTTGCGGTTGTAACGATACGGTTGCGAGTTGAAAGCCAAATATTGTCAAACGGGCCACTATTTTTTATATTGCGAAACAATCTGGGGCTCGGGCCACCAGCCTTCTTCGCCTAACGTCAACAACGGCGAGTCGAAAACCGCTGCAATTCGGTCGCAGCGTTCAGTCCCAAGCAATGACTGACCACCGGCGCCTTGCCGCATAGCAACAACAGCGCCGGTCACCCGAACGCCCATTGCTGTCAGCAAATCCCATACCGGGGCCATCGTGCGACCACTACTGACAGCATCGTCAACCAACAAGACCGTCTTACCGGTCAGGGCTGGCACCATATTCGGATCCACATACAAACGCTTTCCGCCATCCGGCGATGTAATCGACCGCACCAGGGTAGAGAGTTCGTCGCGATACCAGAACTTTCGCGAGTACCCCAGCGGCACCCAACGTTGATGACCCAGACCTGCTGCGATCAAAGGGGCGAATACAAATCCCAAGGTCGGCAAGCCAACGACGAGATCCGGTTTGAAACGAGCGGCAAGAACTGTCATGTCTTCGCCAAGTCGCTTCACGACAGACAAAGAGGCCTGGTTTGCAATCAGCGAAGCAACTGCACGATCCGGCGTCGCCGGCAATGGGCGAATAGGCAATTCGAGAACCCCTCCCCCGCTCAGTTCGACGGGGACACCGTAACGCCAGGGTGGTGCTAACCGACCCTGCCACGCCTCCACAGACTCAATCTCCTGCCAGAACTCAGTGGTCTGTGTCACCCATGGTGCTTGTCCGTTCCTCGCCTGTCCGTTCCTCATTGACGTCATAGATCTATCCGATTACTCACGCTTCGTTTGCATGCGTCCTTCGTGGCGCATTTCGTGCTTACCGTGTTATCGCTGCCACCGTGCACCAAGTTTTCAGCCACAACAAAGGAGAAGATGATGCCCCTGTTGCCATCCCTGCCCGCCGACGCACTGGTCAAAGATGTGTACCCCATAAACCCCAAGTTGTTTCTGCCATGGTGTCAGGTGGAAGAAATGATTATGCGCGGCGAATCTGAGCTAAGTGCGGGTGAGCGCGAAATGCTGGGCGCTTACAGCTCCGCGCTAAATGCCTGTACCTATTGCTATTCGAGCCACAGTGAAGCAGCCAAGCTGCTTGGTATCGAAGAAACTGTGTTTACCCATATGCTGAGCGATCCAGACCGGGCTCCGGTCAACGAGAAGCTCAAACCCATTTTGTCGTTTGTCAAAAAACTCACCCTAAATCCCGCAAAAATGACGATCGATGACGCCAGAGCGGTGATGCAGGCTGGCTGGCAGGAAAAGACGCTGCATGACGTCATTATGGTTTGCTGTTGCTATGCGTTCATGAACAGACTTGCCGATGGCCATGGGCTGCCTTCCGATCCATCACTTTTTGAGGAGCGGGGCCGGCGCCATGCTGAGCATGGCTACTTCAATCAATACGCCTCCGAAATCGGAGCAGACAACAAGATCTGAATCGGCCACTGTTGCTGGCACAGCACTTGCATTCCACTCTTAGCAGACGCCCCGTAGACACCGAAAACGATTTAGGACTATTTGGGATCCCAACCTGAGTGCAAAAGCGAGTGCAAACGGTTTTATGCGCAACCAAAGTAGTGCAACTCGGATTGAAGTGGTGCACAACCGCGACGGTGCGATTGAGAACACAGAGCGACCGCGATTGGCCGACTGGGTCTATGAAGAAATCAAAGAGGCGATCTTTGAGTTTCGAATGACACCAGGTGAGCGATTCGCCGAGCAAGAACTGGCAACAAGATTCGGTGTGTCTCGAACGCCTTTGCGATTTGCGCTGCATGTCTTGGCAAAAGAAAACTTTCTGATGCGCGTCGAAGGACATGCCTGCTGGCAAGTTAAACCAATAGACCTGAATTACTTCGACGATCTCTATGATTTTCGAACAGAGATAGAAGCGATTGCCATCAGGCGACTGTGCCGCACGGCCCCTATGCCCGACTTGTCCAGGTTAACCGAATTCTGGTGTTGTCCCATCGATCAACGTGAGTCGGATGGGCGTGAGATCGCCAGGCAAGATGAGCACCTTCATTCTACTTTGGTCGAGCTGGCAGGCAATTCAGAGATGCTTCGAACGCATCGTAATCTCACCGAACTCATCCGCATTATTCGCCGTCTGGATTTTGTGGATCCTGTTCGCATCGAAGCGGCGTTTGACGAACACATCCAACTCTTGAGTGCCGTGATCAGCCGGCGCGCTGACCAGGCGGAGCTGCTTATCAGAGCGCACATAGACGCCTCTCGCGCCGAAATCCGTCAGATCACATTGCACAAACTCATGCAGGCGCAGCAGCTCACAGCGCCTGCGCCCAAGAAAGCTCCCGTATGGCAGGAATCATGATGTCAAATGAGACACCCGAGACGGCACCGACACCCCATTCGTCGCCGATTGATTACGACACTGTTATCGCCAACGGTCACGTCATCGACCCAGCAAATAACATCGATGGTCAGTTTGATATCGCCATCAAAGACGGCAGGATTGCCGCCATTTTTGAGTCAGACCAGGTTGTGTCTGCCCGCGACCGAGTGGACGCAACCGGCATGTTGGTCACACCAGGCCTGATCGATTCCCATGGCCATGTTTTTCAGTTTGTCACCGGTCGATTTGGTCTTGATGCAGATCTGTGCGGCGTGCGCTCCGGTGTGACAACGCTTATTGATCAAGGCGGACCTTCTTGCATGACACTGCCGGCGTTCCGAGAGTATGTCGTTAATGCCAAGCACTCTCGTGTGTATGCCTACCTGTCCTCCTACCTGGTGGGTGGCATGGAAGGGCACTACTACCCATCGCTTTACAAACCAGATTGTGTGGACGTTGATGCAACCGTAAAGGCCGCCGGTGCAAATCTGGATATCGTCAAGGGATTCAAAGCACACGCGGAACTCGGGGGCTTCGCACGTTGGGGCATTGAGGTGATGAAGCAGGCGGCGCAGATTGGTGAACGAGCCGGACTGCCTGTGTACATCCACTTCGGTCAGCTTTGGCCACTCCCTGAAACAGGTGCCAACGGCGTTGATCCTGACACGATTCTTGAGCAGGTCGTGCCGCTCCTGAAAGCAGGCGACATTCTCGCGCATCCCTTTACGCGACACCCAGGCGGCTTTGTCAATCAGTCGGGTGAGGTACATCCGATAGTCCGCGAAGCGGTTGATCGCGGTTTGAAGATTGACGTGGGTCACGGGTCGCATTTCAGCTACCGAATGGCACAGATTGCGCTCGATGCCGGCATTGAGCCCGACACGCTCGGTGCTGACATGCACGGCTACAACACTCGCGTGCCAGCCCCGCCTGGCACGCCAGAAGAACACTCCGATGGCGAGCATATGTTTTTCGGTCAGCAGCGTTTCTCACTGATATCAGCGATGACCGCAATGCTGGCGCTCGGCATGCCGATCAGTAAAGTTGTCAGCATGTGTACCGATCGAGTGGTAAGTGTTTTCGGTCTGCCTGATGAACTGGGCAGTCTGTCAGTGGGTAACCCTGCTGATATCACCGTGCTGCATGACGACCGTGGCCAGTTTGTGCTGCGCGATAATGAAGAGACTCAACTGATTGGACAGCGCCGAGTGCGTCCGGCGTTTTGCTTTCGTGACGGCCAAAGGTTCGAGGCCGATGCATCAATCCTGCCCGAGTTGCAGGCCGCATGAACGAGAGCGACGCCAAGCGCCTGACGGCTGCCGATGACAACCAGGCCGACGAGGCCCGGGGGATCGGGGGGCGCCTGCGTCGCAAAGAAGATGCGCGCTTTCTAGCCGGCGAAGGTCAGTACGTTGGAGACATCCGCCTGCCGGGCATGCTCGATGTGGCCTTTCTCCGCTCTCCCATCGCGCACGGTCGCATCACGAACATAGAAAAACCAGCGGCAGGTCTAGCCAGCGTTTTTACGATGGACGATCTTACCGGCGTTGCACCCATACGCGCTGTTTCAAGCCTTGCCGGCTTCAAACCATCAGAGCAATGGCCGCTGGCCCGAGGCAAAGTCCGACAGGTTGGCGAGCCAATTGCGATGTGTGTTGCCCAGACCCGTGCCCGCGCTGAAGATCTTGTCGACCAGACCTTTGTCGATTTTGATGAGTTGCCAGCGGTGGTGAACATGGTTGAAGCACGCAGTTCAGAGCCACCTGCGTTGGTCCACGACGAATGGGGCGACAACCTTTTTCTCACGTCATTGGTCGATGGAGACCTGACTTCGGTAGTCGCTGAGGCGCCCATCGTCGTCAAACGGCATTTACGCACCGCTCGCCAAAGCATGGCGCCGCTGGAAGGTCGCGCCGTGCTGTGCGAATGGAACACCCGGCTCGACCAGCTTGTGATGTACACATCGGCGCAGATGCCGCATATCAATCGGGCCGGCCTGTCTGAGTGCCTGGGCCTTGACCACGGGCAGATTCGCGTCATTGCACCTGATGTCGGTGGCGGATTTGGGTACAAAGGCATCTTGCTACCAGAAGAGATTTGCCTTGCCTGGCTGGCAATGCACTTGCGCAGGCCGGTCCGATGGCTCGAAGACAGGCGTGAGCAACTGACCGCTAGTACAAACTGCCGAGAGCATGACTACGACCTGACTGTTTATGCGGCAAAAGACGGTCGCATTCTCGGTATTGATTGCGAAGCCACTGTGGACTCAGGTGCTTATTCGTCCTACCCGTTTTCGGCGTGTCTGGAAGCAGCACAGGTTGGTTCAATCCTGCCCGGGCCCTACAAGATGGACAGCTACCGCTGCAAAACCTGGTCAGTAGCAACCAACAAACCGCCCATCCTGCCGTATCGCGGCGTGGCTCGCACTGGTGTCTGCTTTGCACTGGAAGTGACGTTGGATGCCGTTGCGCGAGCCGCTGGCCTGGAGCCTCACGAAGTCCGGCTGGCTAATCTCGTCAGACCAGACGAGATGCCGTACGACAACATTACGAACAAGCACTTTGACTCGGGCGACTACCCGCAAGCCTTGCAACGCGCCATTGAGGCGCTTGACTTACCCGCCTGGCGAGAACGGCAAAAAGCAGGCGAATCGGATGGCCGGCTGATAGGCGTTGGTCACGCGATCTATTGCGAGCAGGCTGCCCATGGCACATCGGTCTATCACGGCTGGGGCATTCCGATGGTGCCGGGCCATGAACCGTGTAATGCCCGACTGACACCTGACGGCATTTTGGAACTACGCATCGGTGCGCACTCACATGGGCAGGGGATGGAAACATCTCTCGCGCAGATTGCGCACTCTGTCCTGGGTATTGATCCTCAACAGGTTCGGGTGGTGCATGGTGATACCGCGATGTCACCCTACTCAACGGGCACATGGGGATCACGATGCGCCGTAATGTCGGGTGGCGCGGTTGGGAAAGCATGCGAGGCGCTCGCAGTCCGGATTCGCGCGATAGCAGCAGCTCTCATGGGCGTGACACCTGACACCGTGATGTTGACTGCCAGCGGTGCGATCAGCCCAGCCATAACAGCGCCGCTCACACTCGCAGAAGTTGGCTTCGCCTGGTATCGACAACCCCAGCGCCTGCCCGACGACATTGACCCCGGCGGTCTTGAAGTAGCGGTTGGCTATAAAGCGGCAAGAGACACCGGAACGTTCAGTTATGCCGCCCATGCCTGTGCGCTCGCAGTTGACCCAAGGCTGGGCACTGTTGAGTTACTCGACTATGTCATTACAGAAGATGGCGGCACGTTGATTAACCCAATGATTGTTGACGGGCAGATTCTGGGCGGCTTGGCCCAGGGCATCGGCACCGCCCTGTATGAAGAAATGCCTTATGACGAATTTGGTCAGCCACTCGCGTCAACCCTTGCGGACTATCTGCTGCCAGGCGCCACTGAAGTCCCAATGGCCAGGCTTGATCATATGGAGACGCCGTCGCCCTACACCGCTTTCGGGCAAAAAGGCATTGGTGAAGGCGGCGCGATTGCCCCGCCCGCAGCGATCGTCAATGCAATCAATGATGCGCTCGCCTCGTTAGGTGTCGAGATAACCGAGAGTCCGGCATCGCCCCAGCGCATCCTGGCGGCGATTCAACAATCAAAGGCCCAGGCATGAAAGCGGCTGCGTTCGAATACCAACGCGCCGATGACATCTCCCAGGCGCTGATTCTTCTTGATCAGGACGAGACTGGTCTGGGCAAAGTACTAGGTGGTGGTCAATCGCTTGGGCCGATGATGAATTTACGCCTTGTCCAACCGAACAAGCTCATTGATGTGAGCTTAATCCGAGAACTCTCAGAGGTGACGGCTCAGGGGGAATCACTCCGAATCGGGGCTGGTGTTCGCCATGCACAAATTGAAGACGGGCAGCTCCCAGACGTGACGAATGGCTTGCTCACTCACGTAGCGGGCGGCATCGCACATCGCGCCGTCCGCAACCGTGGCACCCTGGGTGGCAGCCTGGTGCATGCTGACCCTAGCGCGGACTGGGTGTCAGTGATGAGCCTTATCAACGCTCGCCTGCTACTGCAATCGAGTCAGCAGACACGCGAGATAGCCGCGGCCGATTTCTTCATCGCGGCGTTCACCACAGCCATTCAGGACGATGAAGTGCTGGTCGCGATCGATGTGCCGCAATTTTCGACCCAAGCGCGATGGGCCTACAAGAAGATCTGCCGCAAACCCGGTGAGTTCGCAGACGCTTTGGCTGCGGTTTGGATTGACCCAGCTCACGATATTCACCGAGCGGTGATCGGTGCGTTGTCGACACCTCCCTATGTCATCAACGGATTGGCCGCGATACAGGCACTACGAGATGACAGCGGCCTGAATCAAGCACTAGATCAGGCCGGCATCACTAATCCGGTAGATCGGCAACGTCAGTCCACGATGTTGGGTCGCGCGCTGGATGCTGTCGGGCTATCCGCAGGAGGAGCCTCCTGATGAAGCCACTCACATTGGCGGTCAACGGTGAGTCACTGACTGCACTCACAGAAGACAGAACCCATCTCGCTGATTTTCTGCGTGAAGATCATCAGTTAACAGGCACGCACCTGGGCTGCGAGCACGGCGTTTGCGGCGCTTGCACCATCGAACTTGACGGCATACCGGTGCGCTCCTGCCTGACGCTGGCTCGCGCCTGCGAGGGCAGACCTGTTCGAACCATTGAAGGGTTTGATGGTGACGAGATTATCGCGCAGCTGAGAGAGGCCTTTGCGGCGGAGCACGCCCTGCAATGCGGCTACTGTACGCCCGGCATGCTCGTTACGGCGCGCGATATCGTACAAAGAATTCCCAACGCGGATATTGACCGCGTACGTCTCGAACTGTCAGGAAATTTGTGCCGCTGCACCGGATACCGCGGAATCGTTAACGCAATTGTTCGGGTTCTTGATCTCAGAAGACAAACGAATGCAGCGGGGCAGCCAGATGCGGCTTGAGCAACGGTTTGAGCTCAAGGGCACGCCAACAGACCTCTGGCCCTATTTCAAGAATCTTGAACTTCTCGTCAGTTGTTTGCCGGGAGCCAGTAGCCATGGGGAAATCGATTTCGACGACGGCATTGCAACGATTCCGTTGCGCTTTGAGGTTCGCCTGGGGCCCATCGCAGCGGCATTCATCGGCAAAGGCACACTCACGCCGAACGACGCTGATTTCACGGGAGCGTTCGAAGGATCAGCTGTCGACAGAAAAACAAATTCTCGTGTGTCGGGGCTCGCAAAATTTAGTCTGCAAGCCGCAGCACCCCCCTCCGAACATACAACAGTCATCGTTGATGTTGACTATTCGCTGGCCGGGTCGCTCGCTCAGTTCAACCGCGCTGGCATTGTGCGTCAGCTCGCCGACACACTGACGGGTGAATTTGCGGCCCGACTACAACAAGAAGTCAATGCGGCGCAGAACCTTGAGGCAGAGCCGACCGACGAGGCCGATGCGACTGACAAATCCGCTACGCGCTCGTCCGTTACGCGCGCGAACCCCGACATACCCGAAAAAGATACCGTTCTGAATCCTATCGCCCTCATATGGGCTGTGATTCGTAGGCAATTCACAAGGCTGATCAACAAATCACCTAACCCCTAGGCATCTACACCCAAGAGGAGATTCATCATGATGTTAACGATTCCATCGTCGCGACTGCGGCGTGCGATTACGGCCCTATCCATCGGCGTTACTTTTTCTGTCTCAACCAGCACTGCCATAGCGCAGGAGACCATCAAGATAGGCGCCCCATTAGCCTTGACCGGCGGGCTGGCCGACGAGGGGAAGAAGCAGCAGATTGCCTATGACATGTGGAAAGAGCGCGTCAATGCGGCAGGCGGCATCACAGTGGGCGATGAGAAGAAGCTGGTGGAAATTGTGTCTTATGACTACCAGACCGACCCCAAGCGCGCGCAACAGATTGCCGAGCGACTGATCAATGTCGACAAAGTTAATTTCTTAACGGCACCGTTCGGTTCGGGTCATACCAAAATCGTTGCGGGTGTTGCTGAACGCTATGGTGTACCGCTCATGGCATCTGTTGCGTCAAGTGAATCGGTCTACAACCAGGGTTACCAGTACCTGTTCGGCACACTCGCGCCCAACGGCGGCATTGTCGAGAACATGACAACGCTGTTTACCAAGCTGATTCCCAGCGTCAAGAAAGTAGCCATTCTGGGACGGGAAGATGTTTTTCCCAAAGCAATGGCAGGCGAAATGGCACGCGCGGCTGAGGCTGCTGGTCTTGAGATTGTTTACAACGACCTCTACCCGGTCGGCACGCTTGACCACTCTGCCGCACTCAGCAAGATAAAGGCAACCTCACCCCAGTGGATCTTTATGTCTGGCTATACACAGGATCTGATTCTTGCGCGCAAGCAAATGGCCGACCTGGAGCTAACAGCACCCGTGATGACAATGATCACCGGCCCGGCATATAAAGAGTTCATTGATGCACTGGGGCCGCTTGCGAACGGCATCACGAGCGCTTCTTGGTGGCACCATTCTTTAACCTACACCTCTAAAGATGTCTTTGGCTCAACCCAGGCGTTCTATCAGGACTTTCTTAAACGCGAGGAGAAAGATCCTGATTATGTTCACGCCTCCGCTGCCGCATCGCTGATTGCGCTGCAAACGGCAATCGAAACCGCAGGCTCGGTTGAACCCAAAGCTGTTCGCGATGCACTTGCCGAACTAAAAATCGAGACCTTCTACGGCCCAATTGACTTTGGCGAAAACGGGATGAACGGTGGCCGGCAGCTACCCATTATTCAGGTGCAAAACGGTGATGTCATTCCGCTTTATCCAGCTGCAATCAAGGCCGGTTCGCTGATCGAAATCTCATCGCCCTGATAACCTAGTCGCCGGATAGCGCCCCCCATGATCTACCTCCAAGTCATTGTCAACGGGCTAACGCTTGGCGCGATTTACGCGTGCCTGGCGGTTGGCTTCTCGCTTGTATGGGGCGTGTTGAACATCATTAACATGCTGCATGGCTCCATGATCATCCTGGGTGGTTACCTGACGTACTTTGCCTGGTTTCATTTGGGCATTCACCCCTTGGTCGCACTCGGGCCAGTGGCGGCGCTCACCTTTGCGCTCGGCTGGTTTGTGCAATACACGATGATCAACCGGATTGTCCGGGAGCCAGTCCTGTTAACGCTGACGGTGACGTTCGGACTTGATCTGATTCTCTACAACCTGATGAATGTGTTTTTCGATGCGACGCCTCGCCGCATCACGCTTGATTTGGGCACATTGAATATGGGTGGTGTGATCCTCCCCTGGGATCGGGTGGTCGCCATGGCGCTGGCTTTGTTGCTCACGGGCGTGCTTTACATGGTGCTGCGAGGCTCGCGCACGGGCCGGGCCATTGTGGCGGTCAGGATGGATCATGACGCAGCGGCGCTGATGGGCATTCGAACCGATCGGATCTATGCGATGACCTTTGGCATCGGCGCAGCATTAGCCGGGGCCTGCGGCGCGCTCCTGGCTATGGTGTTTCCGATCACAACGAACCTAACGGGCCTGCTATTGGGCAAAGCCTTTGTTATCTGTGTGATCGGCGGACTGGGCACGGTGCCAGGCGCCTTAATCGGCGGCCTGGCGCTTGGTTTGATCGAGTCTTTTTCCGGTCACTGGTTTGGCCCGCAGAACGCCGTCTTGATTGGCTTCTTACTCATGATCGTGCTGCTCATGACCAGGCCAACCGGTTTGCTCGGTAAGCGGGGCTATGAATGAACAAGTCAATTGCGTTCTTTGTGATCTTTGTGATTGCCATGGCCTGCGTGCCCCTTGCTGGCAATAACTACTATGTTCAGCAGGCAACTTTTGTGTGCATGTACGCCGCGCTGGCCTTGTCGTGGAACATTATTGGCGGTTACACCGGTTACCCATCATTTGCCACCGCAGCCTTCATCGGCCTGGGTGCTTATGTGGGGGCACTGCTTCAAAATGCGGGTGTCCCCATGGTGGTTGCATGGGTCATCGCAACGCTTTTTACCGGGGTCTTTGCAGCGCTGCTGGGCATTGGCATCCTGCGCATGAAAGGCCACTACTTCGCGGTGGGGTCGATCGCAATCGTTGAAGTCCTCCGATTGCTCGCGGCTTCCTGGTCGAGTATGACCGGCGGTGGCGAAGGTCTCAATGTGCCTATCCTGGCCGGCGGACCGGAATTTGCAGGCCAGGTCTTTCTCGCTGCCATGCTCATTGTGATGGTGCTCGCGTTCGTTATGACTGTGATGGTTGATCGCTCACGCTTGGGGTTTGGTCTGCGCTGCATTCAGCAAAACGAAGACGCCGCCGATATGGTGGGTGTTGATGTTGTGCGTTACAAAGTAATCGCATTCACGCTCTCTGCTGTATTTTGCGGCACGGTTGGCGCCATCTCCGCCTCATGGACTGCCTATATCGACCCCTCCGATTCCTTCTCCATTCTCACTACCCTGAAAGTGCCTGTCATGGTGTTGCTGGGTGGCCCGGGCACCTTACTGGGTCCCGTCATAGGCGCCGCTACCTTCGTGATGGTGGAACTGTTCGTTTGGTCTCGGTTCTTGGATTTCAACCGCGCGGCCCTGGGCATCGTGATCATCTTGCTGATCTTTTTCTTGCCGGGTGGGCTTATGCCACGCCTCATGCGTAAGCGGCGGACGTCTCCTTCCTCTCCTCCCTCTTCTGGCCCAGGCATACCTGGCGGCAATAGACCTGCAGGAGAGGCATCATGACTGAGCCCTTACTCCGTGTCTCAGGTTTGACGAAAACCTTCGGTGGCGTCGCGGCGGTTAACAATGTCTCGCTCGATTTGATGCCGGGCAAAATTGTCGGCCTGATCGGGCCGAACGGCGCCGGCAAAACAACCTTTGTCAACCTGGTGACGGGTGTGCATCGAGCGAGCGCCGGCTCACTTTGGTTCAACGGGGAAGATGTGAGCGGGCAGCGTCCGTTTGAAGCGGCAAGGCGGGGACTGTCGCGCACCTTTCAGATCGTGCAGCCTTTCCCGCAGATGACGGTGATTGAAAACGTCACCGCAGGCGCACTGTTTGCCGGTGGCAACCCCAGCCGCACCGCTGCGCGCGACGAAGCGATGGCGCATCTGAGCTTTGTCGGCCTTGAATCTCTGGCAGAGCAGCCTGCCGCTTCGCTGACACTTCCCTCAAGAAAGCGTTTGGAGCTGGCCAAATCACTGGCGATGAAACCCAAGCTGCTGCTGCTTGATGAAGTCAATGCCGGACTGAACAGCACCGAAATTCTCGGCGCAATAGAACTCATCCGCAATATTGCAGCCCAGGGCGTCACAGTGTTAATCATTGAACACTTGATGAAGGTCGTGTTCTCACTTTGCGATGAGCTGATTGTTCTGCATCACGGCGAACTCATCGCGCGTGGCGAACCGCAGGCGGTGGCCAGCGATAGGCAGGTGATTGAAGCCTACCTGGGCAGCCGTTATGCCCAACAGTCGGAGGTCGCATGAACGATATCGCCATGCAAGCATCCGTCTCTGCACCACTTGATGCGACCACTGACAACCTTCTCACAGTTCAAGGCATTGAAGCCGGTTATGGCGATGTTCAGGTCCTGTGGGGTATCGACCTAACCGTGCAGGCGGGGTCGGTTGCCTGCATTGTGGGTTCTAACGGCGCGGGCAAAACCACTTTACTCAGAACACTGTCTGGCCTCATTAAGCCAGGGGCGGGCATGATTCATTTTGCCGGCCAGGACCTAACCGGCGCCACGCCCGAAACCGTCTTGCGTGCGGGTATTGCCCAGGTACCCGAGGGACGCCGCCTATTCAAAGGGCTTGCAGTGCGCGATAACCTGCTGCTTGGCGCCTACCTCAGACGCGATGCCCGGGCGGACATTGAAGCCGATCTTGAGCGAATCTACGGCTTGTTCCCGGTGCTCAAACAACGCCACAAACAAGATGCGTCCACTTTGTCGGGGGGTGAACAGCAAATGTGCGCGATTGGCCGGGGTTTAATGTCTCGTCCGACCCTGCTCATGATCGACGAACTCTCCCTGGGCCTCGCTCCGCGCGCAGTGGACAGCCTGTCTGAGGCGCTGCTTGAAACCAACCGGCAGGGCGTCACGATTTTGTTGGTTGAGCAGGATGTGCACACGGCGTTTGAGTTGTCTTCCACGGGCGTGGTGATTGAAACCGGGAAGGTCAGCTTCTCCGGTGCGAGCGCTGATCTTGCCAAAGATGAACGGGTACGCTCCGCCTACATGGGGATCTAACACCTTGCGCCTTTGATCCATCGACATTTGCAGTATCGAGGCTATCGCTATGCATGAACGACACTCATCGAACGAACCGCTCTCACTGCAACCGGTGTTGAGCAGGGTCGTCACCGCCGGCGCAGCCATTGATTTACAGGACCGCGAACTCCTGCATGCAGGCCCGCCACTTCTTGAGCCGCAAAACCCACCTCCCGTCCTCGTGTCAGCAGCCGTGATGACGGCCCTGCACGAGAAGTGGGCTGACTCCCCCGAGGCGGCCGAGCAATTGGTGCGCGACGGCGCCATTCAGTTCCGATGTGCTCAGGACCATCAATGTGTGACGCCGCTCGCTACAACCATTTCAAGAAACACGCCCTTGTTTGAAGTGACCGACCCTGCGAACAAGTACGTGCCACGGTACTCGGTGATTTCGCCATTAGGCGGCGTGGATACCAGGATGGGTCACAGAGACCCTGCGATCCTGGCACGCTTGAAACACCGTGATGACACGCTGATGCCGGCATGGCAGGCGTGGCTTGCTGCCCATGGCCCGTTGGCCTTATCGCCTCTTGCCCAAACCGGACTAATCGAAGGCGATGATCTTCACTACCGCACCACCAGCGCATCGCAGGCCCTTGGTGCTGCTCTTGCGCAGTATCAAGGTGGCGCGTGGATAGACGCCATAGCGCAAACACCTACCTACTTCCTGACGCTCTGGATGGCAGCCTGCGCGATGATCTTGAATGCCACCAGCGATCAGTCATGTCCAACCGCTGTCATTAAGGTGGGCGGCAACGGCGAATCGTTTGGCGTCTCATTGGCCCAAGATCCGACCCGATGGATCGCCGTACCAGCAACGCCCCCGGTTGGCGCAAGAATGCCCGGCAAAGAAAACGAAGCAGCCTGCCCTGCCATTGGCGATAGCGCCGTGATCGATATAGCGGGTTTTGGCGCGCAGGGATTAGCCTGGGCAGCCGAGGCTCGCGAGGCCTTTGCCAACGCAAAGGTGCTTCCCGCCGATTACGCCGGGGTTTCCTCGCAGGTCGGCATTGTCGAACTAGCCGGCTTCATCGAGGGGCGTATCGGT
The DNA here is from genome assembly GCA_045106815.1 of Burkholderiaceae bacterium. GTDB lineage: Bacteria > Pseudomonadota > Gammaproteobacteria > Burkholderiales > Burkholderiaceae_E > JAUIAI01. Next base: position 86,266 of record JBGCFG010000041.1, read on the forward strand.
GGTGTGGATGCTCAGAAGGTTGCCACCTGTGGGAAAGCCCCGCTGATTGCCCTCGCCATGCTGGATGTTGAAGGTCAGCAAGGCCTGCTGGGCCGAGGACTTTATCGAACCGACCCCACCCTTTTTGAGAGGGCATTGCTGAGCTAAACGCCTAATCTGCGCCTGGCCTAACATGCGCAGATGAACCCACTCGCCTGGATTGGGCGGCAACGCGGCAATGCGATGGCCTCCCTGCTTGTCATTGC
>JBGCFG010000042.1:0-51133 GCA_045106815.1 Burkholderiaceae bacterium
TGGGCCATGGCAGAACACACCCGGCTGTATCGGAAGTTTCATCGCTTCATGGCGGACTATGACATTCTCATCTGTCCGACGACATCGGTGCCGCCTTTCCACAAAGATCAGTTGTTTCCCAAGGAAATCAACGGCAAGCCGCTCGAAAACTACATTAGCTGGTGCGCGCTCACTTATGGGCTAACGATTACTGACCACCCGGTGGTTGTTCTGCCTTGCGGACTTGATGAAACCGGGGCACCGTTTGGCCTTCAAATCGTTGGACGTAGAAACCAGGACGCACGGCTGTTGGCGATTGCGCGGAGCCTGGAAGCAGTGCTTGCTGAGACTGATCAGTGTAATCGTCCGATTCCCGATTTGTCTGCGATTACTAACGTATAGAGCTCGATTGGTCTGCGTTTGGGTGACCGTGGGCCCTCAGCTACGGCGCCACCGCTTCAAAGACCCGATATACGCCTTAATCAGGTCCGTTTTCTGTCGTTTCAGCCGCGTCGTTGGTGCTGTAATGGGCAACTATCCCTGGGCGGCTGTCCGATTGCCGCCGGAAGATATTGCATAGCCAGGTATTGACCGTTTGCTGGGCCGGGTGGTTTGGCAAACAACTGAGGACGCAGGTGATCAATAATCCCGATCCCGCTGACGACGAAGCCATCGTCTCCGCTGTCGAAGGCACTGAACGCAGTGCTGAGCTGTTTCGATTAGTGCTGCCAGCCATTACCAAGTATGGGCGTGGCTTTTCGCCTGTTTCTTACTCGGTTTGGTATGAATACTTGCGCGGGGAAAACCCAGAGCTAAAAGAAACGATTGATAGCGTGATTGCCCGCTCGGGCCGCGTGTCCGTTGACCAGACCCTTGGGCTTTATCAAGAGCACGTTGTTGGTGAGATAGAAAGAAGCATCAAGGACGCCGAATCCGGGCTGCTTGATGTGATGACTCAAGTCGATACCAGCGTGCGCGAAACCTCTCTAAGTACCGAATACATCGACAGTCGGCTTGAGAGCTTTGTCGATTCGCTTCTAACGGCGCAAGGGGCGAGCGATAGTCGCCAGGGTATGTCTGATCTGAAGCACGACATTCTCTCCGTCAATGAAAAAATGAGAACCCTGCAGGGCGATCTGCGGGCCGCGCGTGAGAGTGTGAAGCGCATGGCCAAGGAGCTCATCGAGACTCGCTCTCGCGCCCGCCGCGATCCTTTGACCGGCTTGTTGAACCGTCGCGGTTTTGATCTAACGCTTGACGAGGAAATGGAGCGGGCTTTGAACGCGAGGGAAGTACAGGATCGGGCGCTAACGCTGATTCTGATTGATATTGATCACTTCAAATTTGTGAATGACGAATACGGGCATCTGACGGGTGACAACGTGATTCGAGGCGTGGCCAGATTGTTGGACGATTCCGTTATGCGCAGAGACTATGTGAGTCGCTTTGGCGGCGAAGAGTTCGCGCTCATCATGCCAACAACGGATAAGGAGGCCGCTGAAACCGTCGCCAACCGTGTCCGTGAAGCCATTGCTGCACAGAAGTTCCATCGCGCGACCGGGGGCGGCAAACCGATCAACGTTACGGTATCCGCCGGGGTGGCGCAGTACCGGATGTGGGAAGCCGCAACGAGTTTCATTGAGCGGGCAGATCAGGCGCTATACGAAGCAAAAGACTCGGGTCGAGATCAAGTGTGCGTGAGTGACTAGCGCCTGATGGCTGCAAGAACTACTTCATCGGCCAATCGCTAACAAATCCATCTCGGTTCGGCATTTTGACCTTTGGCAGTGTCTCGGCATTCATTTCATCGGTCTCACCGATAATGCCATTGAGCTTGAGCACGTAAGCACTCACCGCGTACACCTCATCATTGGTTAAAGACTGAGGCGCGTCCAATGGCATAGCGCGGCGCGTGTAGTCAAACAAGGTGGTAGCGTAGGGCCAGAAGCTACCGACAGTTTTGACCGGCTTGGCCGTCGTGAGTGAGCCAGTGCCACCAACCAACGGATCGGCAAGCCCTTTACCACTCTTGCCATCAGCGCCGTGGCACGACGCGCACTTTTGAGCATAAACATCTGCGCCGGCAACAGCATCTCCCGAACCGGCAGGCAAGGTCGCGCCCGACGGACCAACGCTGATGTCAATCGCTTTCAAAGCGGCAGCGTCAACAGGTTTGCCTAAGCCTGGTGACTCACCCGCCGCCATGGCTAACGTGCCTGCCGTCAACGTGGTGCCCGCTACCAATCCTAAGATGCAATCTTTAAGCGTAGACATTGCTTACCTCCCCCTGGCTGGAGATTTTCCAGGCCTGAATCGCGTTATAGTGATAGAGCTGGCCAGCTGCATACTCTTTCGACCAGTCCGCGCGTCTCACCTGAACATTGCCTTTGTCATCATGGGCGCGGCTCATTAAGGTTGCGGGCGAGCCATCCCAGCGCCACGGTATTCGAAAGCGCACGGTGCTCATTGAAAGATTGGGTTCGGACAAGGCTGCATCGGCCCAGGTCTTGCCGCCGTCTGCCGACACCTCAACCCTGGCGATACGGCCGTGCCCAGACCATGCCAGACCCGAGACTTCATAAATGCCTTTTTGCGTGAGGTTGAAACCGGTTGATGGTTGGGTGATGGTTGATTTCACGCCCATCGTGTAGGTGAAAAGGCGAGATTTGCCGTCCGGTTGCAGCTCGGTGTATTTAGAGGTTTCGTCTTTTGTGTAGGTGGGCTCAGCCGTCACTTTTAAACGCCGCAACCACTTCACGTGCATATTGCCTTCAAAGCCGGGCACGACAAGACGCATTGGATAGCCCTGTTCAGGTCGCACAGGCTCGCCATTTTGATAGAGCGCGAGCATCACATCATCCATGGCTTTTGCCAATGGAATACTGCGACTCATACCCGCTGCATCAGCGCCTTCGGCCAGCAACCATTTGCCTTCCGGACTAACGCCAGCTTCATCCAATAAGACTGATAGCGGAATGCCAGTCCACTCGGCGTTGGAAATTAAGCCGTGCAAGTGACCAACCGGCACTTGTTGCGGTTCGGGCATCATGTTGCTGTTGAAAAAGCTATTGCCGCTGCACTCAATGAAACAGATGCGTGTCACGGACGGATAGCGAAGCAAGTCGTTGTACGAAAATCTGAGCGGCTGCTTAACAAGGCCATGAATCACAAGTTCGTGTTGCTCAGGGTCGATGTCGGGCACACCGTTATGGCTGCGCTCAAAATGTAGGCCGTTGGGCGTAATCGTGCCGTGAACGGATTGCAATGGGGTCAGCGATACGCCTGTGCCTGGGGCCATGTCGCCGTAAGGCTTTAGCACGGCCCGTTTGAGTCCGGCGTGATCTGACGGGCTGCCATATTCGCGAAGTGCCATGCCGGGCGTTTTCATCCACTCCGGTGACCCTTTGCCGATACCGGCGGCACCGGCGCTCGTCGCGGCACCGGCTGATGCGGCGGCGCCAAGTAGCCAGCTGCCTCGCTTCAAAAAGACTCGCCGGTCAAGCAAGCCGTTTCCGGCAACTGCGTGGGGCACATCCTCAGCTTGCACTGCATGCTTCATGGTCGCATCTCCTGGTTAGTTTTTTTGTCCAACCAGTATGCCACCAGGGTAGGGCGCGCGTGAAGGTCTGAGTGACCGACTGTTACCGAATACTCGGGGTAAACCCCGCATATGCAAAAAGGGTCGTTCCGCTTTAGAGCGAAACGACCCGGGCAATGCGTGTGAACTGCGGAGCGCTACACGTTCATCACGGTAACGGCTCTTGCGTTCAAGTAGGCCTCAACTGCCTCGGGGCCACCTTCCGAGCCATAGCCTGAATCCTTCAAGCCGCCAAATGGCATCTCTGCAGACGGCGTAGCCGGCATATTGATCCACAGCATGCCAACTTCTACCCGCCGACTCAATAGATCAGCATTTTTCAGAGAGCTGGTGAAAGCGTATCCAGCCAGGCCGATAGGCAGTCGATTCGCTTCACTAATGGCATCTTCCAGGCGCTCAAACTGGCGGATGGCGGCCATGGGCCCAAACGGCTCTTCGTTGAACACTTTGGCCGTCGTTGGCACATCGGTCAGTATGGTTGGCTGCCAGAAGTTACCGGTGTCACCAATGCGTTCGCCGCCAAGTGCCACCGTTGCACCTTGTTCAATCGCGTCTTTCGTCATCTCACTCATGGCGGTCACGCGGCGCGGATTGGCCAGCGGGCCCATCGTTGTGCCTTCAGCAGAGCCGTCGCCAACGTTGACCCCTTCACTGAGCTTAACCAACTCAGCGGCAAATTCGTTCGCGATGCTGGTGTGAACCAGAAAGCGGGTGGGTGAGATACAAACCTGACCGGCGTTTCTGTACTTGGCGCCACCGGCACACTTAACAGCAAGCGCGACATCAGCATCTTCAGCAACGATTACCGGGGCATGGCCGCCCAGTTCCATCGTGACGCGCTTCATGTGCTGGCCGGCCATCGCCGCGAGTTGCTTGCCCACTGCGGTTGAGCCAGTGAATGTAATCTTCTTAATAACCGGGTGGGCAATCAAGTAGCTGGAAATCTCGGCAGGGTTACCGTAAACGAGGCCGAGTACGCCAGGTGGCAGGCCGGCGTCTTGAAATGCGCGGATAAGTGCGGCTGGCGCGGCCGGCGTTTCTTCCGGTGCCTTGACGATCATGGAGCACCCGGCTGAGAGGGCCGCCGCCATTTTGCGCACCACCTGGTTGATCGGAAAATTCCAGGGGGTAAACGCCGCTACCGGCCCAACAGGATCCTTAATGACCATTTGGCGGGCCGCCAGATTATTGCGATGAGGCACGATCCGCCCGTACACACGTAATGCCTCGTCGGCAAACCACTCGATGATGTCTGCGGCGGCCATTGCTTCAATTTTGGATTCAACCAGCGGCTTGCCTTGCTCCTGAGTCATGATGGCAGCGATGTCGCTTGCGCGCTCGCGCATCAGGGCCGCCGCAGCACGCATCATTTTGTTGCGCTCTATCGCGGGCATGTCGCGCCATTTTTCAAAGCCGGCCTGAGCGGCTTTGAGTGCGAGGTCCAGGTCGCCCGTGCTCGCATGAGCCACCTGGCCAATCTCCTTGCCGGTTGCAGGATTCACGACGGGTAGGGTTTTGCCACCGGCTGCATCGCGCCACTGGCCATCAATGAATAATTGGGTATTGGGATAAGACATAAGCTCAACTCCGGGTGATCAATAGTGTTAACGGCGACGGTGGCGCGGTGATCAGTGTGCGACGCTGACTGTCGTGGGAGCGCTTTATTTGGTCCCTATGCAAATATACGCCTGGCAGGCATCAGACCGTTTGATAACCCGCCTGCGATCGTCGTCACTGGCGCCGGCTTGGCCAGGCTTGTCCTTACCGCATTCCCCATAAATCCCGGCCTGTTACAAACACGGGTAGGATTGAATCGTCCAGTCGACTTTGGGTGCTTCGGTGCCTGGCGACGGAGCAGGAGACAACCACAACGACACTAATGAGGGAACTGAGATGTTGAGAAGACAACTAGCGAGCCTTTTGGTTGGCGCAGCAGTCCTTTCCGGCCCGGCGATGGCAGCCGACTACCCAACCAAGACGATCACCATGATTTGCCCCTATTCCGCGGGCGGCGGCGGTGATACGGCTACCCGCATGATTGCCAAACTCGCTGGCGACATGATGGGCGTCAAGATCAATGTTGAAAACAAGACCGGCGGAGGCGCGACCATTGGCATTAATGCGGTGGCAAAAGCCAAGCCCGATGGCTATACGCTCGGCTTCGTTTCAACGAGTCCGATTACGATCCGGCCGCACATGACCAAGCCGCCTTACGACCCGATCAAAGATCTTTCGTATGTCGGGCAGTTTGTCGCCAGTAATCAGCCGCTGGTTGTCAAAGCGGATAGCCCCTTTAAGACTCTCAACGATGTCATTGCCTATGCGCGCGACAATCCAGGCAAACTGCGTTGGTCAACCTCTGTTCAACGTGGTGGCCCGCACTTGGCCGTTGAGGCGATGTTCAACCAAGAGGAAGTAAAGGCCACTTATGTGCCTTTCAAAGGCGGCTCGAAGACGCTCGCAGCTTTGCTCGGTGACACCATCGATGTCGCGATGATTGCGGAAGGCACCAAGGCTACTTTGGATAAGCAAACCAGAATCCTGGCCGAAGGCACTCCCAATAAAAATCCAGTGGCGCCCGATGCTCCTGTTCTGACGGAAGCTGGTTATCCCATCTCGCCCGCGATCTTTTTTGGTCTGGCAGGACCAGCCGGACTACCGGCAGATGTATTGAGCAAGTGGGATGAAGTGCTCGCCAAGGTGGTTGAAACCGACGAGTTCAAAGCGCTTGCTGAGCAACGCAAATGGACACTCGACTTTCTGCCGAGTGCCAAGTTCACCGAGGTTGTTCAGAAAGATTACGAACTGGCCCGCGAGGCAGTGGCAGCGGTTGGGATGAAGTGAGTCGTGCATTAAACGCTGGGAGGCTTGCCGAGTGGTCGCAACTGGCAATCCTTCTGGCCCTGCTTGGCGTGTTTTACTTTGTGATCGTGCCCGCCGGGATTGAAGACCCGGCGGACATGGGCTTTGATCAAGGTATGCCGCCAAGTTTCAGCGCACGGGCCGCTGCTATCGTCGCGGCGCTCATTGTCCTTGGGCGCATGGTGCAGTTGCTTGTAGGCGGCGGGCAGCCGAGGCTATCGCAACAACAAGACTCTGCTCGCCTTGTGTCCGAGCCGGGCGAGGAAGCCGAATCAGATTCGGTTGTGATTTCTGGTCGCGTTGTTGCTGGTATCGCTGCCGCACTGGTGTACGCCTATGCCTTGCTACCCCAGTTGGGATTTGTGGCCGGCAGTCTCGTGCTGCTGGTTTCGTTGCTGGTGATGCTCGGTGAGAAAAGTCCGTTCCGGCTGCTTGTTCTGCCGATGTTGGTGACCTTTGGGGTCTGGTTGCTGTTCGTTCAGGCACTGGGTGTAACGCTGCCCACCGGCGCGCTGATGACCGCGCTAGCCGGCGGCTGACCGCGCATGTTGTTCGATCAGATTCTGGAAGGCATCGCGCTGGCGATAACCTGGCAGAGTCTGCTGGCGGTCATTATTGGCGTTGCGGCGGGTCAAGTTCTTGGGGCAATTCCAGGGCTGACGGCTTCCATGGCTGTTGCGCTACTCATCCCATACAGCTTCTATTTTGATCCCTGGATTGGCATTCCGATGTTGCTCGGCATGTTCAAGGGATCTTTGTTTGGTAGCAGTACCACCGCCATCCTGATTCGTACGCCCGGTACGCCGGCGGCCTCGGCGACGGTGCTGGATGGTTATCCCCTCGCACAGCAGGGCAAAGGCGCGAAAGCCATCAAGATGGCGCTTTATGCCTCGGTGTTTGGCGATACTTTTAGCGATGTTTGCCTGATTTTTTTGGCTAGCCTGCTGGCAATGGTGGCGCTCAGTTTTGGGCCGGCTGAATACAGTTTGCTGATTGCGCTTGCTTTGACATCGCTTGGCTTGCTGTCTGGTACGCCTGCCTGGAAGGGCTTGATTTCCATGTTGCTGGGACTGGGCATCGGCATTATCGGTCTGGACCCGCTCACCGCAAGCGAAAGACTAACCTTTGGCGCGCCAGACCTGGAAGAGGGAATTGGCCTTATCCCGATGCTCATCGGCTTCCTGGCAGTGTCGGAAGTGTTTCGGCAAATGGGCGGCTCGCTGGCGCAACTGTCAGGTAAGGCGATTCATTACTCAGACAACCCGGCTGATAATCGGGTGTCAGGTAAGGAGTTACGCCAATGCGTGCCGGTGATGTTCCGGTCATCGGCGATTGGTACCGTCATCGGTGCGATGCCTGGTTTAGGCTCGACAGTGGCTGCGTTTATTGCATATGGGCAAGCGCGGCGCCAATCGCGTGAACCCGAAAAGTTTGGCAAGGGTTCGCTAGAAGGTGTTGCGGCGCCTGAGGCGGCGAACAATGCGGTGTCTGGGGCCAATCTAATTCCCCTTTTGGCGTTTGGTATTCCGGGAGACATCGCTGCTGCCCTGATACTGAGCGCGTTCATGATTCAGGGCATCAATGTCGGACCACTAGCGTTCTCAGAAAGCGCGGTGCCGCTGTACGCGATTTATGCCGCCCTCATCATGGCGAATCTGGTGAACCTGGTGCTCGGTTTACTGATGGTGCATGTCGCGCGGTTTGCGTTTTCAGTGCCACGCCGGCTGTTGCTGGCCAGTGTACTTGTCGTCGCGGCTGCGGGCAGCTATGCCCTGAGAGGTGCCTTGTTCGATGTGCAACTGGTGTTTGTGTTCGGGCTGTTAGGTTTGATCATGATGCGCTTGGGGTTTCCAACGGTGCCCCTTCTCATTGGCTTTATCTTGATGCCGATTCTTGAGGAAAACTTGCGCACCGTGCTCTTGCTCGCATCAACTTACGACAATAATCTGCTGTTTGTGTTCAGCCGCCCGGCCTTTCTTACGATGAGCCTGTTGTTGCTCGCAGCGCTGGCGTGGCTTTTCTGGCGAAGTCAAAAGCGCAGACCCGCCAAGACTCTGAGTGACTCACCATGAAAACATTTGACCCACTACAGGTTGGCATCATCTGGCAACGCTTATCGGGCTTCATAGATGAGGCGGCACAGGTCTTTTTACGCACCTCATTTTCATCGGTGGTCAGAGACAACTGGGACATGGCGCTTGGCCTGATGGATAGTCAGGGCCGGCAAATCGTTCAATCATCCAAAAGCGTGCCGTCTTTTATCGGGACGATGCCGCAGACCCTGGCCTTCATTTGGCAAACGATTCCACCCGCAGCGCTAAAGCCTGGTGATGTTGTGATCTCCAACGACGCCTATGCAGGCACAGGCCACCTCAATGACATCACCATGGTCATGCCCATCTTTCGGGGCGAACAGATCATCGCCTATGTTGGGTCCACCTTTCATTCGGTCGATATTGGAGGAGCCCCTTCAGTGCAGGCGCGCGATGCGTATGAAGAGGGCTTGACCATTCCCGTGTGCAAGTTGGTGGAGCAGGGCGTTGAAAGCTCCGTCGTGCTCGCATTCCTGCAGCAAAACCTGCGAGCGCCGCAGGAAACCCTGGGGGATATTCGGGCGCAGTTATCAGCGTATGCGCAGGCGAGCGAACGGCTGCTTGAGCTACTACTGGCGGAGCGAATAGACGACCTGGATGCATTGGTCGACGATATCCTGAATCGCTCGGAGGCGAGCATGCGCGCCGCGATTCGAGAGTTGCCTGATGGTCGCTACGCTGATCGTGTGGACATCGATGGCTTTGAAGCGCCGCTACATATTTGCAGCGAGGTGCACATTAACGGCGATGAGATTACCGTTGACTATGCGGGCACCTCACCGCAGGTTGCACGACCCATCAACTCGGTCATGAATTACACCGTCGCCTATACCAACTACGCGTTCAAATGTTTGCTTGACCCGTCAACCCCAAACAACGACGGCACTTTTCGACCCATTCGCGTCAAAGCGCCGGCCGGTTGTCTGGTGAATCCGATTCATCCGGCGCCGGTCTGGGCGCGACACCTATCTGGTCATTATTTGCCGTTTGCGTTGTTTGGCGCGCTGGCGCCGGTTATGCCTGACAAGATCATCGCCGATTGTGGTTCACCGCTTTGGAATGTGTACTTCGCCGGCACACACGCCGACAACAGAAAATTCGTGAAGATGTTCTTCATGAATGGTGGGCACGGTGCTCGCCAGGGCCATGCCGGTGCCGCCTGCCTGTCGTTTCCATCCAATGTGGCAACGGTTTCGGTAGAGCGCTTCGAAAGTAGCGTGCCTCTGCTAATTCGCGAGAAAGCCCTCATGCCTGATTCAGGCGGTGACGGTCAGTGGCGGGGCGGCGCCGGCCAGCGCATTTCATTTGAAGTCACCGGCGAGCATGAGGTTGCGATGACGATCCGGCATGAGCGGGTCAAGTTCCCGGCGCGCGGCATGTTGGGCGGCGGCGCGGGCGCAGCCGGTCGCGATCTTATCAATGACGAGGTGATTCCGGCCAAAGGTCGCTATGTCTTGCAGCCAGGTGACGTAGCCACGTTCGAGACACCCGGTGGTGGCGGGTTTGGTGCTGATCAGGCGAGCGACACATGACGACGGCAGCCACCGCAAAACGCTACCGGATTGGCGTCGATATTGGCGGCACGTTCACTGACTTTGTGCTGCTCGATCAACACACGGGCGCCCTGCACAACGAAAAACGGCTCACCACACCAGATGATCCGTCGCGCGCAGTGATCGAGGGCGTGACACGCCTGATGGCCGATCATCAGATAGGCGCACATGAAGTAGGGCAGGTGATCCACGGCACAACCTTGGTGGCCAACGCCCTGATTGAACGCAAAGGGGTGCGGGTCGCGTTGATCACGACTGCCGGCTTTCGTGACGTGCCGGAGATTGGGTTGGAATGGCGCTACGACACTTACGACCTCACCATGACGCTTCCGCCACCGTTGGCGCCGTCCGAGCGTTGCTTTGAAGTCTCTGAACGAATAGGTCCGAGTGGTCAGGTCATTGAGGCGCTTGACGAGGCATCCGTACGGTCGGTCGCGCAAGCTTTAAAGTCGGCAGATGTTCAAGCGGTGGGCGTTTGCCTGCTGCATGCGTATCAGGCGCCTTCGCATGAGCAACGCGTGGGTGAGATTCTTGCGGAAGGGGCGCCCGATGTTGTGTACTGCCTGTCCAGTGATGTCGTGCCGGAGGTGGGCGAATACGAGCGAATGTCAACCACGCTGGCCAATGCCTATGTTCTGCCGATATTTCAGCGATATCTCAAACGTATCACCGCCGGCCTGCGCAGTCTTGGTATTGAAACTCCGTTGATGCTGACGCTTTCGGACGGCGGTACCGTTCATGAGTCCACGGCAATCCGCCATCCGGTGCGGCTGGTGCAGTCAGGCCCGGCAGGCGGTGTGCAGGCAACATCGCTGCATGGCAGCCGCGCCGGCTTTGACGATGTGTTCTGTTTCGATATGGGGGGGACCACAGCCAAGGCCTGCCTGATTGACAAAGGCGAGCCCATGCTGGGCAATGATTTTGAAGTCGCTCGCGTGTTCCGATTCAAAAAGGGCAGTGGCCTGCCACTCAAAATTCCCGTGATCGACATGATTGAAATTGGCGCGGGCGGAGGTTCGATTGCCCGCATCGATCAATTGGGTCTGCTGCAGGTCGGCCCTGATAGCGCGAGCGCCGACCCCGGTCCAGCCTGCTATGGCCGCGGCGGTACTTTGCCAACGATTACCGACGCCGACCTTGTCCTTGGTTATTTGGGGACTGATAGCTTTCTGGGTGGCGACATGACACTGGATTTGTCTGCTGCGCGTGAGGCCATCAAGCAGTTCGTAGCCGAACCACTTGGCCTAACAGTTGAAGCGGCAGCATGGGGTATTCATGACCTGGTCAATGAAAACATGGCGCGGGCCTCGTCAATCCACGCACTTGAGAAAGCGCGCCGCATAAGCGACTACACCATGCTGCCGATTGGTGGCGCGGGGCCGGTACATGCAGCGCATGTTGCTGCCAAGTTGGGCCTAAAGCAGGTGCTTTGTCCTGCCGGTGCCGGGGTCGCCTCGGCGTTTGGTTTTTTGGCGGCACCCACCTCGTTTGCGTTTAGCCGCGGCTGGGTTCAAGCTCTGTGCGCCATTCGATTCGAAGAGGTGAGTGAGTTAATCGAATCACTCGCACAGGAAGGTCAGGCGCTGCTCGATACGGCGAACGCCTCAGGCGAGCGTTCGCTCCGAATTGCTGCCGCGATGCGTTACGTGGGTCAGGGGTATGAGATTGATGTGCCACTTGAGCAGGCGATGGTGAATGCAGCAGATGCAGATGCGATCACGACGGCTTTTGAGTCGGTCTATCGTCATCACTTTGGTCGCGTTGAAGCGGATCGAGCCATTGAAATCGTCTCGTGGCGGGTGGTGGTGAGCGGGCCGCGTCAGTGGCGTGAAGCAAGTGACGCTGCTGACAAGACCGATGCAGTGCCAAGACCAAGCACCCGGCGCGCGTGGTTCGACGATTCCTGGCATGAGGCGGCTGTCTATCAGCGTGATCAACTCGGCCCTGGTTTTCAGGCGCAGGGCCCGGCAATATTCGAAGAGCGCGAGACAACGGTTATCTTGCCCCCAGGCGCATCGTTGCTCGTAGATGAGCTCGCCAACTTACTGCTCACCCTGCCTGACGACAACTCATAGCCATGACTAGCAAAGACGCCTCAACAGCCAAGCAAATTGATGCAGGCTTTCGTGACCCACTCACGCCCGCAGGTCGCGCGGCGCTGGAAACCGTTGAATCCAAGCGCGGTTACACGCTGCCCTATCACCGACTGTTCGCGGCGCACAGTCCGTCACTGCTCACGAAGTACGACGCGTTCTATGAAGCGCTCACGCTTGAACCGCGGGAGTTGAGCCCCTATGAGCGGGAAACCGTCTGGGCCTGCCTGCTGGCGGCAGTGCGTGAGGTGCATGGCAGCATTCACTTAAAGCGCGCCCATGACGCGGGTCTCAGTGATGCTGATCTGGCCAGATGCGTTGCAATCGCCGCGACCACTCATGCGTTTCCCGTGCTCGCGTTTTCCGGGACAAACTGGTCGGCATGGACTGACCGGCAGGCCATGCTCGCCACTTACGAAAGTCAGTTTGCCTATGCGAGTGCCGGGCTGCCTACAGGCCTGGCCCATCTGGCGGCCACCGCCGCGATGGCAGGTTGTCGCGAAGCAAACGGTATGCTCGTCCATCTGAAAGGCGCGTTGGCGGCTGACGCAACGTGCGCACAAGTCACCGAAGCCCTGAGCTATTTGCTCCTGCCGTGCGGCGGCAATGTTTTGATTGATGCCGTGGCTGCCTGGGAGGCGGCTGCCGAGCAGGGCGAGGTGATCTCTCCCTACTAAGCTGTGGCACTTAGTTTTTTGAATTGGAGGCGGTACTTGAATTTCGATTTATCCAGTGAGCAGCAGGCGTTTAGTGATTCAGTTCACCGCTTTGCGCAAGCTCGTCTTGCATCAGATGCCCTGACGCGCGCCCACGCGGCCGACTACCCGTTCGACGTTGCGCGTGAAATGGCGTCTAACGGTTTGCTTGGCATCACGATTGCTGAGGCCGATGGTGGCCAGGGCGGTAGCCTGATGGACGCTGTCCTGGCGATTGAAGCGGTGGCGGCGAGTTGCCCCCGTAGCGCGGATGTTGTGCAGGCCGGTAGCTTCGGCGCCATTCGGGTGTTGGCTGAATACGGATCAGCTGCGCAAAAAGAGCGCTTTCTGACGCCCTTGCTTAAAGGCGATGGGGTGATTGCGGTCGGCATGACAGAGCCCGAGGCGGGCTCTGCCGTCACTGATCTCCAAACCACCGCAACCAAGGACGGCGACGGTTTTCGCATCAACGGCACCAAAGTGTTCACCTCCCACGCCTGGTATGCCGATGTAATTTTGGCTTATGTTCGCTTTGGTCCAGGCGTTGGCGGGATTGGCTCGGTCCTTATCGATACCAAGGCAGACGGTGTGAGCTTTGGTCAGAAAACCGCGTATCAGTCTGGCGAGGAATGGGCGCAGAGTTTCTTTGACAATGTGTATGTGCCCGCTGACATGGTTGTGCTGGGTGAGGGTGGCTTTAAGAAGCAAATTGCCGGTTTTAATGTTGAGCGCCTGGGCAACACGGCCCGCTCGCTGGCGCTGGGGCGATACGCTTACGAGGAGGCTCGCCAATGGGCACTGCAGCGGCGCCAGTTTGGCCGCTTGCTCGCCGAGTTTCAGGGCCTGCAGTGGAAGTTCGCCGATATGAAGATCAAACTTGATGCCGGGCAACTCTTGCTATACCGCGCGGCAAGCCATGCGGACAGTGGCTTTCCGTCGGCCGAAGAAACCGCTATCGCCAAGGCGTATTGCAACCAGGCTGGGTTTGATGTCGCCAATGAAGCCATGCAGGCAATGGGTGGCATGGGCTATAGCCAGGACTCACTGGTCGAGTATTGTCAGCGCCGCTGTCGTGGCTGGATGATTGCAGGTGGTTCATTGGAAGTCTTACGAAATCGCATCGCAGAGTCGGTGTTTGATCGTCGCTTTAGTCAGCGGCCAGGCGCCTGATGATGGCTCAAACTGTCGCGAAGGCTTTGATCTCAGCGTTTGCAGCCACGGGCACGCGTCGACTATTCGGCTTGCCGGGCGGCGGTAGTTCGCTGGATCTCATTGAGGCATCACGAGAAGCGGGCCTGTCATTTGTATTGACCCGACACGAATGCTCTGCGGTGATGATGGCCGCCGCAACGGCCGAGCTTGACGGCTCGCTTGGGGTGGCCTTGATGACCAAAGGCCCGGGTACCGCTAACGGCACCAATGGTGTGGCGCATGCAAGTCTCGATCGCAATGCCGTGGCGGTTATTACCGATGGATTTTCACCCGCTCATCAAGCTTACGTGTCTCACCAGTGGTTTGATCAACAGGCACTTTACGCGCCACTCGTTAAAGCCCACAGCCTGCTCAGTCCTGCCACCTCAAATGAGCTAGACAGTCTCGTCAACATGGCGATGGCACCCCGACAGGGGCCGGTGCATCTTGAGTTGACCGGGGTGGCCGCTCGCGCTGAGATCACTGCCGATCAGAGCGACACGGACGAATGGTCGGAACCGCCAGGCGTTGAACAGGCGGATGAAACAGCGTTGACGAATGCGTCCCGCCTACTGCGCGATTCAAGCAAGCCAGTTATCGTCTGCGGCCTCGAAACGCGCGATGCCGCGACGACCGAGGCAGTACGCGATCTGGCGCGCAAGCTGGGCTGCCCGGCGTTGGTGACTTACAAGGCCAAAGGGGTGGTGCCCGATGATGATGATGTTTTCGTTGGCATCTTTACCGGAGGGGCAGCTGAGAAGCCGGCAGTGGCCGAGGCTGATCTCATCATCCTGATTGGCGTTGACCCGGTTGAACTCATTCTGCAGCCGTGGCCGTACGAGACAACAAGCCTCGAACTCTCACTAACTCAGCACCCAAAGCACTATCTCGTGCCAACAGTCAGTGTCTTTGGCGAGCTCAGTAAGAGTGTCAGCGCGCTCGGCCGTGAAGCGATGACATCCGCTTGGTCAACTAAGCGAATCGGTGCGCTGCGAAAGCAAATTCAGAGCTCATTACGGTATAAAAAAGTTGAACACGGGCTCAGCCCTGAAGCCGTGGTGACCATCGCGGCAAAGGCTTGCACGAAGCTTGATCTCTGGCCGCGCGTCACGGTAGATGCCGGTGCGCACATGTTCTCAGCCACCGCTTTCTGGCCCTGCGCGCGGCCAAATGACTTGCTTATCTCCAATGGTCTGGCATCTATGGGCTTCGCGCTGCCGGCTGGTATTGCGGCGGCCTTGCACGAGCCCGATCGCACAGTGATTGCCTTTACTGGTGATGGCGGCTTGCTAATGTGCGCGGGGGAACTGGCCACAGCGGTTGAACAAAAGGTGAAGCTGATTGTTGTGGTGTTCAATGATGGCGCTTTGTCACTCATTGACATTAAGCAGCAAAGCCGCGAGTTGCCACCTGAGGGGGTGCGTTGGGCCCATCATGATTTTGCGAAGGTGATGACTGGCTTTGGCGGGCTCGGACTCAGAACGCGAACGGCCGCGGGTTACCGGGCAGCGCTACGCAAAGCGCTCAACCATGACGGCCCATCGCTTATTGATGTTGAGGTTGATCCAACCGGCTACCCCGAGCAGTTGCGGGCGTTAAGAGGCTAGCGGACTATGTGGCGCGCTGAAAAGATTTTGGTCAATGGCAAGCTCATGCCTTTCCATGAGGCCGGCATTCACCCACTGTCGCTCGCGGTGGCCTATGCCACAACAATCTTTGAAGGGATCAGGGCCTATCACGACGCTCAGACGGGTACGTTCAATCTCTTTCGCGTTCAAGAGCATCTCGAACGATTAGAGGCCGGCATGAAGCTTATGCGGATGAAGCCGGCATTCACCCGTGAGACGCTGCTGGGTGATATTGCGCGGGTGATTCAAGCTAATCAGCCTGACGATGATGTCTATATCCGGTTGCTCGTCTACATCGAAGCAGTCGGCTTAATGGCGACCACCGAGCCAGTCGGCTACACCATAGCCGCCATGCCAAGAGAGCGGTCAAAAGCCGCGGACACCGGACTGTCATTGGGCGTGAGTTCCTGGTCTCGCCTGAGCGACAACGCCAGCCCGCCCAGAGTGAAGGCAACGGCCAACTACCACAATGCGCGGCTGACTCAGTTGCAGGCCAAGTCTGATGGCTATGACGGTGCGCTGATGCTCACACCAGCAGGCAAGGTGTCAGAGGCGCCGATTGCATGCTTTTTTATGGTTCGCAAGGGCAAGCTCATAACACCAGGTATCACGAGCAACATCCTTGAGAGCATCACGCGCGACACGATCATCGCACTGCATGAAGCCGATGGCCAACCGGTAGAGCAGCGCGAGGTTGATCGAAGCGAGCTGTACTTTGCCGATGAAGCGTTTATCTGCGGCACCGGGCAGGAGGTGCTACCGGTCACCTCGATTGATCGGTTCCCCGTGGGTGATGGCGCACCGGGCCCCATCACCAAGAGGCTTCAGCAAAAATACTTCGAAGTGGTTCGCAATCGTCATCCGGAATATGCTGCATGGCTGACAAAAGTGTGACGAGCAATACGCCTGCTCACCGGGCGCAATGGCTACGAGCGCTGACGCGGCCAGAATCCGTTGCGATCATCGGCGCGTCTGATGACCAGGCCAAGTTGCAGGCGCGGCCAATGCGGTTTCTGGCACGTCACGGTTTTGCGGGGCAGGTCCTGCCGATTAACCCGGGACGTTCAACCGTGCTTGGTCTGCCGGCCTGGCCTGACCTTGGTGCGGCGCCCGGACCAATTGATCATGCTTACGTGTTGCTCAATACTGAAGCTGCGGTTGAGGCGGTGAGCGCCTGTGCAGCGCAGGGCGTGAAGGCTGTAACGGTTCTGGCTGACGGTTTTGCAGAATCCGGTCCGGCCGGTATCGCGCGTCAACAAAAGATTGCGGCGATTGCGCGTAGTGCGAACATGTTGCTGATCGGCCCTAACAGTACCGGCGTTGTTGATACCCGGTCGGGTTTCTCATGCACGACCAACGCGGCGTTCGCCACTGATAAGCCGCCCGCCGGCAAGATGGCGGTGATTTCGCAAAGCGGCAGCATGATCGGTGCGGTGTATTCACGTGGCCGCGCGCGGGGGCTTGGCTTTTCCACGCTGATCTCGGTTGGGAACGAGGCATTAGCGGGTGTTGCGGAGCTCGGCAATTTGCTGCTGGATGATCCCGGCCATGATGCATTCTTGCTGTTCATGGAAACAGTCCGCAATCCGCAGGCGCTGGCCGCGTTTGCTCACCGAGCACATGATTTGGGCAAGCCGGTGGTTTGCTACATGATTGGCCGCTCTGATGAAGGGCAAGCCCTATCGGCCACGCATACCGGGGCGATGATGGGTTCTGGTAAGGCGGTTTCCAGCTTCTTCCGGCGCCACGGCATTGTCGAAGTCGAAAACTTTGAAGCCTTGCTCGAAGCGCCGGGTGCTTTGTTGCGTCGCGCTGCACTGGCGGACAGACCGCGCCATGTCACGGTACTCACCACCACCGGAGGCGGTGGGGCAATGGTTGTCGACAAACTGGGTGAGCACGGCGTGGCGATTGCCGGTTGCTCGGTTCAAACCAGGCAGGCGCTTGAGGCGCAGCAAATTCCGCTTGGTCACGGCAAGCTAATAGACGTCACACTGGCGGGCGCCCGCTATGAGTCCATGAAAGCCGTGGTCTCAACCCTCATTGCAGACCCGCACACCGGCGCGCTACTTGTCGCGATTGGATCGTCGGCACAGTTTGAACCCGAGCGGGCCGTTAAACCGCTAATTGATGCGGTTGCTGCTGCGCCCGCGACGGCCGCGCCCGTGCTGGCCTTTCCACTACCGCATGCTGAGCAAAGCCTGCGATTGTTTTCTGAGGCTGGCATCCCGGCGTTTCAAACGCTGGAGAGCTGCGTGGAGTCAGTGGCGATGCTGATGCGTGACGACGTGCTGGAGCCGCGTTTAACGACTGAACAAGTGAAGTCACCAGGCATTGGTAGCGAGCTTAGTGCGTGCCTGTCCCGGATTGAGCCGCGTGCCAATGGTCTGCTCAATGAGGTGGAGGCTGGCGTTGTTTTTGCGGCGGCAGGGTTGTCGCCCCCGCCGCAGATTTTTGTGCGAGCAGGGGAGTCAGTGCCGGATAATCTGCCGATTGAACTTCCTGCTGTCGTTAAGGTGGTGTCAGCTGATCTTGCTCACAAGAGCGATGTTGGTGGCGTGCAGTTGAATTTGGCGAGTATCGACGAAGTGCGCGATGCAGTGAGCGCTGTTCAAGACAATGTTCGCGCGCAACAACCCGATGCGCAGATTGACGGCGTTCTAATCCAGGCCATGCAGACGGGTATCCAGGAAATGCTCGTGGGCTTGACCCGCGATCCGCTTGTCGGCCCCATGCTGACGGTTGGATTCGGCGGCATAAATACTGAGATATACAGCGACACCGTCGTTCAACCGGCACCGGTGAGTGCGCTAGCTGCAAAGAAGATGGTGCAGGCCTTGCGTGGTGCGCCCTTGCTTAACGGTTACCGCGGTAAACCGCTGGCCGATATTAACGCTCTGATAGATGCGATTGTTGCGGTATCAGAGTTCGCAAGTATTGAACAGATTGAAGAGGCGGAAATCAATCCCTTGTTGGTGTGCAAACAAGAACAAGGCGTGGTGATGCTTGATGCGCTGGTTCGGGT
Source organism: Burkholderiaceae bacterium (assembly GCA_045106815.1). Lineage (GTDB taxonomy): Bacteria > Pseudomonadota > Gammaproteobacteria > Burkholderiales > Burkholderiaceae_E > JAUIAI01. The sequence continues at coordinate 18,718 of JBGCFG010000042.1, forward strand.
GAAACCGACAAGCGATTAGAAAAGCGAGGATTCTCAGAAATGAGCAAACTGCTAGACAACTCGACAGACATTCCGGTTGAGCTTGCGATGCATCTTATTCAGTCATCGGGCAAGGAAGACGCCCGTCTGATTCGTCAGGGGCGGCTGCTCAGCACAACAGTTATGCTGAGGATTGGTGACGATGAGTGGCGCATGGTGATTCAGGCCGGTAAGGTCACGGCACTACAGCCGGGACCCTTCGTGATGCCGAGTTGCCAACTGCTTATTGGTGCACCCGCTGCCGAGTGGCAGTTGTTCTGGCGCCCGGTGCCGCCGCCGGGGTCACACGATTTGTTCGCGCTTCTCAAGCGGGGTGTGCTCACACTGGATGGTGATCTCCATCCGTTTATGAGCCATCTGTTTTACTTCAAACAACTTCTGGCGGCTGCGCGACTGCGCGAGGCAACGGTATGAAGGCGCGTATTGAACCCATCATCGGGCGCTATGCTCACTTTGAGATTGAAGGTAAGGCGCACCGGGTCTATTGGGAAGAAGCCGGTCAGGGCATTCCACTGCTTTGCCTACATACGGCAGGTTCCGACAGCAGACAATACCGGGCGCTTCTGAACAATCCGGATGTTCTTAAGCACTTTCGAGTCATTGCATTTGACATGCCGTGGCACGGCAAATCATCGCCCCCGCCAGGTTGGCAGGAAACCGACTATGCGCTGACGTCCGATAATTACGTTGCCCAGATACTCGCAGTTTCTGACGCGCTCGAACTAGATCAACCAGTGGTTATGGGTTGCTCGATCGGCGGGCGAATCGTTCTGCATCTTGCAGAGCAGCACCCACAGCGTTTTCGGGCGTTGATAGGTTTGCAAAGCTCGCCCCATGTCGCGCCTTATTACGACACCGATTGGCTGCACCGTTCGGATGTTCACGGCGGTGAAGTGTGCGGTGCTATTGCCTGGGGCTTAACCGCTCCTACCAGCCCTGAGTCAGACCGTTGGGAAACGGTTTGGCACTATGAGCAGGGCGGGCCCGGCATCTTCAAAGGCGATTTGTTTTTCTACAAGATTGATGGCGACATTCGCGAGCGCCTCAACAACATTGACACCAGCCGCTGCCCGATTTATCTGCTGACCGGCGAATACGACTATTCCTGCACGCCACAAGATACCAAAGCGCTCGCAGAGACACTCGGCGGCGCCGACACCACCATCATGCCGGATATGGGCCACTTTCCCATGAGCGAAAACCCTGAGACTTTTCTTGAGTATCTGTTGCCTGTCCTTGGCCGAATTCAGAGCGCCTCGTAGGCAGGCGCTATTCCAGAAAACGGCAACCGCTGGTCAGCGTTTCTGATCCAGCGCCGCTTGGCGGCGCTTGCTGCATTTCTACAGCCGTCCCATTGATGGCAGCGTCGAAGAACAACAGATCGTCATTGCCCAGATCTTTGTACGCCATTGTGATCGTGCCGCTGGCCTGGTCAAACACATAGGTGCCCAGACGAGTCTGGAAAGTGGTGTCAACCGCACCTGGTAGCTCAAAGACATTTTCCCATTGTGCAGCGCCGTTGGTGAACAGCGTGAATGTGTCTTCACTTTCGCCCGCAATATTACGGCGGCCGCAGCGGATTGCTTCGTCTTCTGTTGAGCGATCCCCCAGAGTGTGAGCTCTGGCCACGCACGCATAGCTTGCACCACCAGAATCACTCAGACGCATGCCGACGATCAGGCCTGGCACTGTCAAAGCGCCAATAGACATGGCTGAGCTGCCATCGTTGAGTGTGATGCTGACTTGATTGTTCGACACAGAATACTGTCCGGCAAGCGGCGCTTCACCACTGACCTCGACCAGCGCCTGCCCGTTAGCGTCAAGTGTGAGCCGAAACGGCGTGCCGGCTGGCTCGCACGTAAACGATTGGTTAAGTGGAGATGCGATCGGTGTTGTCTGGTTGGCTGTTCTCAGGCTTGCGATTCCGCCGGGCGCTGGCGCTGGGTTCGGGCTCGGGCTCGGGTTTGGGCCTGGCGCTGGGTTTGGAGCAGGGCCGGGAGTCGGCGTGGGGGTAGGCGCGGGCGTCGGACTGCCTCCGCCGGACGTACCATCATCTACTGGGTCATTACCGACATTCTGGTTGTCGTCCCCACCACCGCCGCCCCCGCAAGCAGCCGCTGCTACAACGAGTAGACCTGCCAGGCTACGGTGGCTCCTCTTTCCCAGTTTCATAAAATCGTCGCTATCGATGAGTCAAAGAGGCAGTATTGAAATCGACCGGCAGCGGCGCAATCACTGAAAGCTGTGAGAAGTTTCATTTCCTGCTTGCTGCGGGCAGATTGTCAAGAAGCTCGAAACGCATAGTCTGCGAGTACCTGCGAAAGGCTACGAATTCTGGCGGGTTACACTGGGGCACGACAGGAGGCGCTCACTCAATGACTCCACCAGACTACCGGCCGGCTGATCCTTCGGTTATCGCGGACCCTTTTCCCGCCTGGGCGGCGTTGCGGGATAACGATCCGGTTCATTACAGTCCGCATTTGCATGCCTGGGTGATTACGCGCTTTGACGACAACAAACGTTTGTTGCTGGACCCAACGTTGTCCTCAAACCGGCTCAAGCCGTTTTTCGATTCGCTTACGGCGGGTGAGCGTGAACGCATCAGTCGTCTGATTCAATACATGAGTCGCTGGATGGTGTTCACTGATCCACCCGATCACACGTGCTTACGTCAGACGATTGCCCAGGTCTTCTCGGTCTCAGCTATGGCAGCGCGCCGACCCGCAATTGTGAAACGCATTAACAGTCTGCTCAGTACCTTCGCAGAGCGTGACACGATTGACTTCATTGCCGACTTTGCCGGACCATTGCCGGCACTCGTGATTATGGACATTCTGGGCGTGCCGGAGTCCGAATTGCCGCGAATGAAAGCACTCTCAGATCAGATTGCCGGCTTTATCGGCAGTGCAAGAAATACACCCGACAAGTACGCGGTGGCTGAGCAGGCGACCGTTGAAATGGCTGGCATCTTTCGTGTACTGATTGATAAACGAAAGCGTGAGCCTGGCGACGATGCGCTGACAGCAATGATGCACGCCGAATACCAGGGTGAGCGGCTTGGCGATGATGATCTGATTGCCAGTTGCATTCTCATGCTGTTCGCCGGCCACGAAACCACAACTAACCTATTGGGCAATGGTCTACTCGCGCTCTTGCGGTTTCCGGGCGAGATGGCTAGCCTGCGGGCCAACGAGAGTTTGGTTGGATATGCGGTAGAGGAGATGTTGCGTTATGACGGCCCTAGTGGCGTGCAGGTGCGCCAGGCAACGCAGGACTTTGAGTTGCACGACAAAACCATTCGCGCCGGTGATCGCATTTTCCTGATTCTCAGCGCTGCCAACCGTGATCATCGTGTTTATGCCAAGGCTGATGACTTCATCATAGAGCGCGAACGGATTGCGCATCTGGGCTTTGGCTGGGGGCCGCATCTTTGTCTGGGCTTTCCGCTTGCGCGTTTGGAGGCGCAGGAGGTCTTTCCAAGGCTGCTCGCGCAGTGGGCCAGAATTGAGCGACGCGACGATGAGCCGTTGCCGTATCTAAACTCAATCGTCTTCAGAGGCGTTGAATCCCTGCCGTTAACTGTTTGGTCTGCCTGAGGCCAGGCAACTCGTTTGATCCATGGAGTTCCCGCAATGAGCGCATCTGTTACCCGTAGAGTGACCCTGGCTAGTCGGCCCGTCGGCATACCGCAGGCGAAGCACTTCAAGATTATGGAAGGGCCGGTGCCAGAGATTGGAGATGGTCAGGTGCTGGTGCGTACGGTCTACTGGTCGGTGGAGCCCGCAATGCGTGGTTGGGTCAATGCGGTTGGCAATTACTCTGAACCGGTCGCGGTGGGGGCTGTCATGCGATCCCTGGCGAGTGGCATTGTTGAGGCCTCGAAGCATCCGGACTATCAAGTGGGCGATGCGGTCACAGGCATGCTTGGCTGGCAACAACACGCCGCGGTTGATGCAGAGAACATTAGCCACAAGATTGACGCTGATGGGCCGCCGTTGTCGACCTCACTGGGCGTGCTCGGCCTAAACGGCGTGACGGCCTACTTTGGCTTGCTTGATATTGGCCAACCGAAACCGGGCGAGACGGTCGTGGTGTCGACCGCCGCTGGCGCTGTCGGTTCGGCTGTTGGCCAGATTGCGAAGATTTCGGGTTGCCGGACGGTCGGTATTGCCGGTGGGCCGGACAAAGTGCGTCAGTGTTTAGAAACGTTCGGCTTTGATGCCTGCATTGACTACAAAGCGGATGATCTGACGGAGTCTCTCAAGCAGGCCTGCCCTGACGGCGTTGACGTCTATTTCGACAATACGGCAGGGCCTATCAGCGATGCCGTCATGGGCCAGCTGAGTGTGGGTGCGCGGGTCATTATTTGCGGCACCGCATCGATTTCGTCATGGGATCCGATTCCGGCAGGGCCACGCGTTGAGCGGCACATTCTGGTTAAGCGCGCACGCATGCAGGGACTACTGATCTTCGATTACGCTGACCGGCATGCTGAGGGTCGGGCGCAACTGGCTAAGTGGATTACCAGCGGGCAACTGCGGTATGTGGAAGATGTTCTGCAGGGCGTTGATCAGGCGCCGGATGCAATCGCCGGCCTCTACCGGGGCGAGAACAAAGGCAAGCGCCTGATTCAGGTGAGTGAAGACCCGACGCTTGCCAAGTCTTGAAGTCTGACAGGCTACGCCCAGCCAAGTTCTGCCAGCGCATACCCTGAATGCCAGACTTTGCTGACATGGTCTACCTTGCCTTGCGCGTTAACCCTGACCGCATACACATAGTGCGAACGGGTTGACTTACCTGTAGGTGGCACTGGACCGCCTTCGCCATTGTGCGTGGCAATGAAGGTGGCGAAGTAAAGTGCCGTCTGGTTTTGCTCGTCCCAGGCGCTTGAGTGCAGGTCATACTGGGCGCCAGCCAATGGCCCGTTGCCAGTGCCCGCGAGCCAGTCGCAATAGGCGCTAAGTGAAGTGACATCGGCGAGCGCCTCACTCTGACACTCAAAGGTTGCGCCATCAGCAAGATACGGCGCACAGCCCTCGGCCCCTTTAAGGCTTTCGCAGGCATGGAAAAACTGGTTTGCGGTGTCGAATGCGGTCATGTAGTGGGCTCTCGATTGGTTGAATAGTTCAAACGACGGTTCTAGCCGACCGCTAGGTTATCTTTGTCACCCATACGAATCAAGCCGTCAGTGTCCGCGCTTGGCAGTCGCCATGAGCGAATATCATGTTTTTGACATGGTGACCTAAGGCCCCAATTTGTCGACGCATGCCGCAACCATTGAGACGAAGAAAGTCAGCCGGATCATTTACTGAACCAACAAGTGGAAAAAATCATGACAAAGAGTGCTGATAGCGCAAGGGTCGTAGAAGGGAAGGCCAAGCCACGCGGAAAGTTCCCGCATGTTCGTCGGGCGGGTGATTTGCTGTTTGTGTCGGGCACAAGTTCGCGCCTGCCAGACAATTCTTTTGCCGGGGCCAGCGTTGATGACATGGGAACCGTGAGTCTTGACATTCGGGTTCAGACCCGCGCTGTACTTGAGAATATTCGCGCGATCCTCAAGGACGTCGGTGCAGACCTAAGCGATGTCGTTGAAATCAGCAGCTTTCTAGTCAATATGAATGACTTCGGGGGCTACAACGAAGTGTATGGAGAGTTCTTTGGCTACGATGGGCCGGCCAGAACAACCGTAGCCGTACACCAGTTGCCACATCCGATGTTGTTGATCGAAATCAAAGCGGTGGCCTACAAACCGCGATAGCGTAAAGGCGTGCCTACCCAGGCTAGCCGATTGAAACCTGAACCTCACTCATCCGGAAGTCAGCGGGAAAAGTTCCCGAGCCTAGCGCGCGGCAAATAAGTCGGAGATTGTGCGCTTCAACTCGCACCAGGAAGCGAACTTTCAGGCTCTCTAGACGCCCAAGGACCTTCGGTGAGCCGATGACGACCGTCTCCGCAGGCAACTGTGAATGCTGCATAACGATGTCGTAGCCATCGTTGAGCAAATGCAACTCGGTCTCGCCCGGCGCGGCTTTAAGGGCTTGCACGATGGCGCGGCCAAGGACAGGTTGAACGAGCATCTTGATTGCAGTGAGTTCGAATGGAGCGAAGCCTTTCATCATCCTCCCGGATGGCGACGAAATTGTTTTAGTCGTTTTTTGCACCATCAATTTTACCGAACGAGTGAGTGAATGAAAATGCAATTTGATGCAGTGGCCCTATGCAATAATGCAGCATGCTAGATTGGGAAAATCTTCGGTATGTGTTGGCCATCAGTCGCGCGCAAACCCTCCTGAGTGCTGCTGATTTGATGGGAGTTTATCAAACGACTGTCGGTAGACGGCTTGGCATTGTTGAGGAATCTCTCGGTGCTCGATTGTTCGATCGGGTTGAACAACGCCTTGTTCCAACAGTCGCAGGATTGGCCGCCATCAGACGTGCAGAACGCATGGAAGTCGAGGCTCAAAAGGCCGCGCTGGAAGTGGCAGGGCGTGACAAGAGTCTGGAGGGGGTCGTGCGGCTGACATCGCTCGCGGTCGTGACGAATTACTTTTAAGTGCCTCAGATGGTCGAGCTGTACGAAAAGTACCCAGGCATTGACCTAGACTTGATTGACACCCAGAACAACCTCGATTTGGCTAGCCGCGAAGCCGATATTGCAATCCGTCTGGCGCGGCCCAATATCGCATCGGCAGTCGCAAGTCGCATCGGAAATCTAAGCTTTCGGGTTTATGTCGCCAGACGGTTCCTGAACCGAGCGGAGTCGCTTCCCTGGATTGGCTATTCAGAATCAAAAGCTCATCTACCTGAGGCGATTTGGTTAGCACAGAACAGGGGTGAGGCGGGCATGCTAATGCGCACAGACGATGCGGCGCTCAGGGCAGGGCTGGTAACGCATGTGCCGTGCAGGGCATTGTTGCCAGACGCCCGGGTGACAAAAGACATGGGGCTGGTGGCCGTCGGTGGGCCTAAGCCAGTTCTGCAACGTGAGTTGTGGCTTGTCTATATGAAGGAGCTACGCGCAAACGCACGGGTAGCGGCGGTTGCTCAGTGGGCGAAGAGGGCTTGTCGTGTGCGTATGAGCTAGGTAGGCCTAGCTGCTATGAAATGCCGTTTCGCTCATCGGCCATGCAACATGTACCGCAGCGCCGGCCGGGTAGTGGGTTGCGCCTGCGCCAATCTCGCGCGTGCTGATTTGCTGGCCGTCGCTAAGGGTCAACAAGGTCTGGGTGGTGAGTCCGAGGTAAACCTGTTCCTGTACAGTTGCCGGAGCTGACACCATGCCTTCGTCACTCACGGGCTGGTTATGAATGCGCATACTTTCCGACCTGACTGACGCGATTACGCTAGATGCGTTGCCAATCGACGAATCCAACTGCGGCGCCTGAATGGTCGCGATGCCTAAGTCAACGGCTGCAGTTGCGCCTGGTGCAGAAACGACCTTGCCATCAAATAAGTTGCGCTCACCGACAAAGCTGGCGGTAAACCGATCCTTCGGCTGCTCGTAGATCTGCCGTGTATTGCCCTGCTCGACGAGTTTGCCATCGGCAATGACAGCAATTCTGTCGGCCACCGTCATCGCCTCTTCCTGGTTGTGGGTCACGTGGATGAAGGTAATGCCCACACTCTCCTGCAAGTGCTTGAGTTCGTAACACATGTCTTTGCGAAGCTGCGCATCCAGAGCCGCAAGCGGCTCATCAAGAAGCAGAATCTGAGGCTTAAGCACTAGCGCCCGGGCCAGTTGTACCCGCTGCTGCTGACCGCCCGACAACTCCCACGGTTTGCGCGATTCGTAGCCAGTCATACTGACCTGCTCGAGCGCAGTCTTGACTGACTGGGCTGCCTCGCCACTTGGGATCTTACGCAGCTTTAGGCCGTAGCCAACATTCTGCTCAACCGTCATGTGAGGAAACAGCGCATAGCTCTGAAACACCATTGACGTTGGACGCTTCTCCGGCGGCAAGTGAGACACTTCATCACCGCGTAGCTTTACAGAGCCGCTACTGGGCTTAATAAAACCGCCAATGAGTCTTAGCAGGGTTGTTTTGCCGCCGCCTGAGGGTCCCAGCAAAACAAAGTATTCGCCACTGCCAATGCTGACATCAACATCGTCAAGCGCCCGAACTTTGCCATAGAACTTTGTCAGGCCCGAAACTTCAACCGCGGCCGGTTCGTTAGTCGTACTCATGAGAATTCCTGTCAGGCAAGCGACTGCTTGGTTGGCGCATTGGGCGATTGGCTCAATCCGGAGCCAGGTTCAGAGACGGCGCGGTTACGCCGCTCAATGCGCTCGGCGCTCACAAGCGAATAGATGATGATGCTGCCAATCACAACAATTGCGACCAGGCTCACAATCCCACCCATGGCGTAAGACTGTTCAGACATGCCGGTATTGAGCATCTGCGAGATTAAGATGGTTGTGAAGGTGTCAAAGCCGCCTTTGAGCATGGCGGTGCGGACGTACTCGTTAAACACCAGAATGACCGTAAACGCACAGGCTGACAAAACCCCAGGCCGAATTTGCGGAAACTCGATGTCCCAAAACGCCCGCCATGCACTCGCGCCGCACGCCCGGGCGGCTTCGGTTTGCTCTTCGCGGTAGCGACCCATAGTAATAAGAATCACCACAAACACATAGGGCAGGGTGTACACCACGAGCCCAATCACAGCCGTGATGAAACCAAGGTCAAACCAGGTTTCGAAAAAACTCAGGCCAGTGGTCTCCGCAACCCAGGCAAACAGGCCATTGAGGTTCTTGAAGTAAACCAGCATTGATGACGCGAAAATGTCGGCTGGGACGAAAAGAGGCAGCAGCATCAGGCCAAGTAACCAGAGCTTACGCCTCGTCTGGCGAAAGAGCTTTGCCGATAGCACCCCAAACGGAATCACGATCACCATCGTGGCGACGGCCAGCCCGAGTGTCCAGCGCAGTGCTGAGAGCAGTTGCTCGTCCTGAAAGACTGCCCAGTACCAGTCGAGCGTGAACTGGTACTGCGCGGCGCCAAATCCAAACTCGTTAAATGAGATGTAGAAGTTGTACCCAACCGGCACCATCAATAAGGCCACCAGCCCAAGCAGGTACAACCACTTCAGACGGTAACCGAGTGGACTGGCGTAGTCATCAACCATTGGGCGAGAGCACCTTGGTCAGGTCAAACAAGCGGTGGCCAATATAAAGCAGCCCAAGCAAACTGAAAATCATGATGGCGCTCACCGCCATGGCCAACGGAAAGTCCAGGGCAATGATCGCTTGAGTGGCAATCAGACCGGCGTTTACTGCACCCGGCCCGCCCAGAATGCTGGGAATCAACGCAACGCCAAGACCATTGACGAGAATAAACACGCAGCCAGCGAAGATACCTGGCGCCGCCAGCGGCATGATGACATCGACAAAGGTGCGCCAGCGGCTCGCGCCAAGATCCTGGCAGACCTCGAAGATGTATTTGGGTACCGCCTCCATGGCCAGAAAACCCGAGAACACGATAAATGGCAGGAACGACAACACCTCACCAATGACAACGCCAACCGGCGAGAACAGCAGCACCGTGACAGGCTCGCTGACGATGCCTGTTTCCATCAGAAAGGTGTTGACTAGGCCGTTACGCCCGAGCACAGGCCGGAGCATAAACGTGCGAACAATCTCCGACACCATGAAGGGCAGGATGAACAGCAAAATGACTTTGTGCTGCGCGGCCTGCGGCACATGCCGCCTAACAAACACGGCAATGGGAAATCCGAAAACAAAACAGATCGCCACCGCGATGCTCGAGTGCATGATCGAGAGAAGAAAATTCTCGAGACGCGCCGAGGTGAAAAAGTTTATGTAGGAGAAAAACGTGAAGCCCGGCTCCATCCAGAACATCGTGCGTTCAAAAAAACTCCAAACGATGGTCAGTAGCGATGGCAGCAGAAAGAAGAGCGCCATGAACACTGCCGGCACATAAAGCAGCAGGTGTCCATAGCGCTCGCTTACGCTGGGTTTGAGGGGAGAGGGCGTCACGAATAAGGTCGGTGCTTGACTAGGTAGTCTGATTAAGCCGCTTTATCAAGCCGCTTGAACCTTCGCCCACCAGTCTTGATAGGCACGCAATTGCTTCGGAAACACGTTTTGCCAGGAATTGCCGGCGACCTTGTAGCGCGCCTGTTTGTTGGTTAGGCGGGTCTGGATGGTTGAGCGCATCGTGTCATCAAACTCTTCAGCCGTCTTGACGTAGTCAAGAATGCCATCCATTTGCGGCGCAAAGCCAAAGGTGAGCAGCGTACGGGCGCCAAACCACGGTGACAGGTAAAGATTCATGAGCTTATAGAAGTCATCTTCCATGCCGCGCTCTTTGCCGCCCTTGGTGAGCATCCAGATGTTGTTCCAAGTCTGGTGGCCTTCTTTCATGGTGCCGTAGACGATGTTTTTCTGTGACTTCTTGGCAGCCACGATTTGTACCGGCTCCCAGCAACTCGACACCAGCACCTCTTCACTGGCGAGCAGATCTACGCCGTTTTGGAAGCCGTCCCAGAACGTGCGGAAGTGACCCTTCTTTTTGAGGTCAATCAAGAACTCAGCAACGCCTTTGACTTCGGCTTCGGTCATGTCTGACGGATTCTCGATGTCTTGCTTGCCGCTTTGCTTCAGGTAGATGGCGGTATTGGTAAAGGTGGGGCCAAAGTCGTTTTGCATGGCCGCCCGTCCGCGAAACTGCGAATCGAACAAGGCTTCCCAGCTATCGAGATCACTGCCGACCGCGTCGCGGTTGTAGGCGAGTGAGTCAGCGTTGGAGATGTAGGGGACAGAGAAGACTTTGTCATTGAACCTGATCGTGTCAGTACCCGGCTCGCCTTCACCATAGATACTCAGGAGCTTGCTCCAGTTCTCAATGCGGCTGGTGTCAATTTCAACGATGGCCTTCTGCGACGCGAGCGCATCTTCCATGCCGCCGCCGTTATCAGTAATGGCGTCATAGAGCTTGTTGCCATCACCCACGATGAACTTCTGGATGGCCTGATCTGCACTACCGCTTTTCGCACTGTAGGCAATCTTGATGCCCGCCTGAGCGGCCATATCGTCCCAGCTTTTACCGCCAGTGCCGGGTGCTTTGCCTACTTTGGCGACACCGATCGTCCAGATCTTGAGGGCTTCATTGGCCAGTGCCGAGAGCGGCAGGCCAGCAGCCGTGCTTCCCAGGGCTGTTGCGCCCATGGCTTTAACAAACTGGCGACGATCAAACGCGTTCGTGCTCATCTTCTTCCTCCTGATTTATATTGAGTTTCGGCGCAGTCTATAGCAAGCGCGCTCTAGTGCCTCAAACACGCAGGTCCCCTCAGGGGGTACTTGCGTCTAGGTGAGGGCTGTCTGCGGACGCCTATGCGCCCTTAAAATTGGGGGTTCGCTTTTCAAGAAAGGCTTTGCGCCCTTCGATATAGTCTTCACTGTCAAAGCAGGCTTGAACTGCCCGATTGATTTCTTTGTGCGGGCGATTCTCAGGGTCGGCAACAGCCGCGCGGATGGCAAGCTTGGCAGCTTTGATGGTCAAAGGCGCATTGGTTGCAATGTCATTTGCAATTGACTCAACCAGTTCATCCAGCGCATCGGCCGCAGCAGCTTGATGCACTAGTGAGATTCTCTGGGCTTCTAAGCCATCAAAAATGCGGGCGGTGTAAAACACATCGGCCGCGCGTGCTGCCCCCACCACCGAAACAAGTTGTTCCATGCCTGAAAAGCCATATCCCAGGCCCAGGCGCGCAGCCGGCATCCGGAATTTGGTCGTTGTCGTGCAGTAGCGAAGATCGCAAGACATGGCTAAGCCAAGGCCGCCTCCCATGCAGATGCCATGGATGTTTGCAATCACGGGCACGGCGCACTGAGCCAGCCGACCCTGCGCGAGTGCTACCGCCTCACCATAGGCTTTGACACCAGCCTCGCTGCTGCGCTGACTTTCAAACTCAGAAATATCAGCACCTGAAACAAACGACTTTTCGCCCACGCCGCGCATCACGACCACTCGGACATCAGGTCGTTCCGCCACGGTTGACATCGCATCAGCGACTGCGAGCCACATGGACAAGGACATCGCATTGCGACGGGCGGGGTTGTCAATGTTCAGCCGTGCAATTGGGCCATCAATGACAAATTCAATTTTGCCGGCAGGTTTATCGCTCACACAGCCTCCGCAGCACGCAGCTGTTTGATTTCTTCATCGCTATAACCCGCTTCTCGCAAGACTTCGTCAGTGTGGGCGCCCCAGCCAGGTGCCGAGGTTTGAACGCTCGCTGGTGTGCGCGAAAGCGTCACCGGTTGAGAAATGACCCGTACGGTCGGCCCCTCAGGGGACGGCACCTCTGCGACAACCTCGAGCGCCTTGACCTGTTCGTCTTCAAACATTTGCGGCACCGTGTAAACCGGGCCGCAAGGGACTCCGGCGTCGTTTAGCAAGTCAACCCAGTGCGCAACAGGTTTCTTAGCGAACTCGGCTTGAATTTCCACCGTGAGTTCGGCGCGATTCGATACCCGCGCTTTTTCATCGAAAAATCTGGGGTCTTCCAACCACTCAGGCTTGTTGAGTGCATCGCAAAACCGGCGCCAGTTTCCCTGACCTGACGCGCCCAGGTTAAACGGGCCGTCCGAAGCATCGAACAAGCCCATCGGGCTGCTGGTTGGGTGGTCGTTACCCACCTGAACCGGTACGTCGCCCTCATTCAGATAGCGCGCGCCTTGAAAATCCATCATCGCAATTTGCGAGTGTAATAAAGAGGCATGTACCCACTGGCCCTTGCCCGAAGTCTCGCGCTCAAGCAGCGCAGCGAAAACCCCTAAGGCTGCATAAAGACCTGTGCTCGAATCAGCGACAGCCAGGCCGGCGCGGGTCGGCGGCTGCCCGGGGAAGCCCGTGACTGACATCAATCCGCCCATGCCTTGCATGATCTGGTCGAAGCCTGGCCGATGGGCCAGGGGGCCGTTCTGACCGTAGCCGGCGATGCTGGCCAGGATGATGCGTGGATTGATTTCGGCAAGTGACTCATAGTCAACGCCAAGGCGCTTTTTGACATCGGGGCGCCAGTTCTCAACCACTACATCGGCATCGGCGACCAGGCGTTTGAACACTGCCAGCCCTTCGGGCTTTTTGAGGTTTAGTGTTAGCGATCGCTTGTTTCGATTCAGATTCTGAAAGTCGCCCGACATGCGATTGGCCGAGAACATGCCTTCATTGGGGTCCACGCCTTTAGGCGGTTCGATCCGAATCACATCGGCACCAAAGTCGGCCAACATGCGCACACAGGTGGGGCCTGCGCGAACGCGGGTGAGATCAAGAACACGAAATCGCGACAACGCGGGCGAGGCAGTAATTTTGGGCATGATGTCTCCGATCGGCTTCTGGTGGAGTGATGCAATAAAACGAATATACTGCCCTCCACAGAAAACGACCGAAAACCCTGGAGACCAGCATGCCTCACATCACCACGGATGATGGCGTCAAGCTTTACTACGAAGAAACCGGCCAAGGTATACCCATCGTGTTCGTGCATGAATTTGCGGGCGATACGCGCTCTTGGGAGGCCCAGATGCGTTACTTCGGACGCCACTATCGCTGCATCGCGTACAACGCGCGCGGCTTTCCGCCGTCAGATGTACCGCCCGAGGTCGACAAGTACTCCCAGCAACGCGCGCGGGACGACATACGCGCCGTGCTTGATGGTCTGGGTATCGACAAGGCTCACGTGGTGGGCTTGTCAATGGGTGGCTTCGCGACGCTTCACTTTGGGTTTGAGTACCCCGACCGTGCGCTTTCACTCGTCGTAGGCGGTTGCGGCTATGGCGCTGAGCCAGACAAGCGTGACCAGTTCGCCGCTGAGGCCGAAGCGGCCGCCGCCGGGTTTGAATCCAAAACCATGGCGAATGCCGCACTCGGCTACGGGCTGGGGCCAACCCGGGTGCAATTTCAAAACAATGATCCGCGCGGCTGGCAGGAGTTCGTTGATCAGCTAAAAGAGCATTCAACCGAGGGCGCGGCGCGCACTATGCGCGGTGTCCAGGCAAGGCGCCCGTCGCTGTTTGATCTTGTCGACAAAATGAAGACGATTACCACGCCGACATTGGTCATTACCGGTGACGAGGATTGGCCCTGTCTTGAGCCGGCCCTGTTGATGAAGCGTGCGATCAAGACCGCGGCGCTGGTCGTCATGCCCAATGCCGGGCATACCATCAACCTGGAAGATCCGGGCGCGTTTAACCAGCACCTGGCTGACTTCTTTCATACGGTTCACACTGGCCGCTGGCCCAGCCGTGACGAGCGGGCGATGAAGGGGTCAATACTGGGCGCTGACGAAGACGCCTGATGCCTGCTGGATTACGCCTTCTCAACAAACGAGAAGGCGTTGGTCCGGGTGTAGTAGTGCAGTGCACCGTCTTGAATCACCAGGCTACGCATGCGATGCGGCCCTTCATTGACGTGGGAGTGCGAAGCGCCCGGCGGCGTCACCATCACGGCAAATTGCTCCCAGTCTTTGCGCTGTCCATCAACGACTGAATGCACGCCTTCGCCTTGCAGGCAAAGCGTCAGCGCCATCGCATTGTGCACATGCGGGCGCTGTTTCTCGCCTGCTGGCAACGTGTTGAGGGCAAGTGTCATGGTGGGGTGCAAGTTACGGGTGTGTTCCAGTTGGTCGTGTGACAACACGACGGCATAGCCGGCAAAGTTCTTCACGTTCGGGTGGGCATATACTGACTCTAATTCAGCCTCCAGGTCGGCTGCGCTGTAGTGCACAGGCGCAACCGGCGCCTGATCATCCACGCGAGGCGCTAAGCCCATAAACGCAAGCGCGGGCTCATCGGTGACCAGCCAGGCAACTGTATCTTCCTGCGCCGTGTAGGTGATGGGGCTACCACCGGGTAGCAACAGGACATCGCCGCTTTGCCACGGGCACGACTCGCCATTCATTTTGGCCTCGCCGCTCCCCTTCAGAAAACTTACCGTTTGTGCACTCGCGGTCAGGTCGGTCGTCAGCGTTTCGTTGGCTCTGACCACCAGATAGCGTGAGAGCACCAACGGCGTTGTCGCGGGATACGGCGTTTGCAGGGCATCGCTCAAATCCATGGCGATCAGACCAGTTTTTGCGTCAGCATCAAATGCTGCGTCTCTTTCGGCCGTGAACTGCACGCTCGGCACAGGCGCCAGTTCTAATGCGAACGCATTACCTGAGTTGAAATAGCGAGCCCGCTTTGCCCAGGGGTTCTGGTTTGCGGCGGATGTTGCCTCAACGACAGTTGCGGTGGCAGGTGGGGTCATCGTGTATGTCTCCTTAGTGTCAGCCTCGCCCGTGCGGCGCATCGAAGTCGAGCGCTGGTCCAGCCGGAATGATGCGATGCGGATTAATGCTTTCGTGGCTGGCGTGATAGTGCTTTTTAATGTGCTCAAAATCGACGGTGGGTCGAATCGCGGGGTGTTGATACAGCTCTCGTGTGTAGGCCCAGAGGCTGGGGTAGTCGACGATGCGCCGGATGTTGCATTTGAAATGGCCCACATAGACCATATCAAAGCGTATGAGTGTCGTGAAGAGGCGAATGTCAGCCTCGGTAATGTTGTCGCCCGTTAGGTAGCGTTGGGTAGAAAGAATGCCCTCAAGCCAGTCGAGTGATTCAAATAAGGGCACAACCGCCGCATTGTAGGCGCTCTGCGTTGTGGCAAAGCCTGATTTATAGACCCCGTTGTTGACCGTGTCGTATACGCGCTCATTAATCGCATCAATGCTGTCGCGCATTGCCGGTGGATAGTAATCGCCAGGTGTTGCGCCGAGTTCATCAAAACCCGTGTTGAAAATCCGAACAATGTCGGCAGACTCGTTATTGACGATCTTATTTTCCTGTTTGTCCCACAAGACAGGCACGGTCACGCGGCCAGTGAAGTTGGGGGCGGCCTTTTGATAGAGTTGGTAAAGCCGCTTGCAGTTGAACAACGGATCGCCGGCGGCAGGGCCGCCATCGGTCTCAAAGGTCCAGCCCTCATCGCCCATGAGCCAATGCACGCTAGAGACATCAATGAGTGCTTCGAGTCCCTTAAGTCTGCGCATGATGAGTGCTCTGTGCGCCCAGGGACAGGCCAGGCCTACATACAGGTGGTAGCGGCCCGCCTGCGCAGCTTGGGCTGCTACCCCGCCGGGTCCATCCTCCCCCGAAGGTGTAATCCACGATCTAAACGCTTGCTTTTGCCGAACGAAGCTGCCATCCGGTGCCTTCTTTTGCGCGGAATCATCGCGCCATTGTCCATCTATCAGTAAACCCATTAGATCTCCAAGGAGCGAGACTTATTTCGCAGTGGCCGCATTCGCAAGTGCTGGCGCGGGCGGTATGCTCGCCCATCCGGCTGGTGGCTCCTTGCCAGGGTGGACAGTACCGCAATGAGCACAGGTTCTGGCCGCTGGGTCGCCATAGAACGCATCAAAGAGTGGCGGTAGATCTTTAACAATATCGGTCACGACGACTTCCACCCGATGGACTTGCTCTCCACAGTTGAAGCAAAACCATTCAAAGCCATCTTTTTGCCCGGCAAGCCTTTGACCCTCCACAACTAGACCCACCGAACCCGCTTGCGGGCGTTGTGGCGAATGCCTGACATGCGGTGGCAGCAGGAAAACCTCTCCCTCGAGAATGGGCACATCATAGATTTTGCCGTCTTCGGAGATCTTCAAGACCATGTCGCCCTTGAGTTGATAAAAGAACTCTTCGGCCGGGTCGTCATGGAAATCGACGCGTTGATTGGGGCCGCCCACAATCATGATGACCATGCCTGTTTCCTGGTCGAATAGCTGCCGATTGCTCACCGGCGGCTTGAGCAGATGTTCATGCTCGGTGATCCAGTTCTGAAAATTAAAGGGTCGAAATCTTGCGGCAGGTGATTGATCGAGCTCTGTCATGGCGTTCTGGCAAGTCTGGCGGGTGGGTTTGGACGCATTCATAGAGTAGCCCAGAAAGGGTGCTGGGCAATTGTTTGCTAATCTGGGCAGATGACCAAGTGCAGCGACTCAACTCATTCTTCAGGGGGCCGGTGAGTACCCCGACTCGACATATCCAAGCTCCGCCGGCGGGACGCAATACGCGGCGATTGGTGGCAGGCAGGGGGCAGTTTGTCGGTGACATTGTCTTGCCAAACACACTCGTCGTCAGTTTCGTCCGCTCAAACGTCGCGCATGGTCGACTGCTGTCGGTCGATGTGTCGTCAGCGCAGACCATGCCGGGCGTGGTGGCCGTTTTCGTCGGACGCGACCTTGCGGCGCTGGGGCCGCTACCCGTCAATCCTATCTTGCCGGCTTCGCCCCTCCCGCCATATCCGGTTCTGGCGGTTGATGAGGTTCACGCGGTTGGCCAACCGGTTGCCGCCGTGGTCGCGATTGATTCGCAAACGGCCGCCGACGCGGCAGAGCAAGTCATGCTTGAGGTTGAGGAAATCGCGCCGGTGCTAAAGGCCTGCGGCAACACAGTTTTTGAGCAGCGCTGGGTTGATGGTGATGTTGACGAGGCTTTCGAGGGCGCGGCCCATCGAATCACGGCGCAGATCAGCCATCCACGATTGGCGCCATGTGCGATGGAAACTCGACACATTCTGGCGCATGCTGATCAGATCAACGGCCTTATAACCGTCTGGTTATCAACCCAGACGCCTCATCGCTCGCGTGACCATCTGGCGGGCATTTTGCAAATACCGGCTGATCAGCTAAGGATCATCGCACCTGATGTGGGCGGCGCGTTTGGCATGAAAGCGTCGTTATATCCCGAAGAGGTGTTGGTCGCGTGGGCCGCACGGCAGCTTGGGCGGGCCGTACGCTGGACGGCAAGCCGAAGCGAAGACTTTTTGAGTGCCACACATGGTCGCGGCGGCGTTTCGACCGGCGAGTTGGCGATCGATAAAGACGGCAGGTTCTTGGCACTACGTGCACGTATGGCCTGCCCACTTGGGCACTGGCTGCCTAATAGCGCCGGTATACCGGCGTGGAATGCGGCGCGAATCCTGCCCGGCCCGTACGCGGTCAGCGCGGTGGACATTTCGACGGTTGCTGCATTAAGCGACACGGCGCCGGTGGGCATTTATCGGGGTGCTGGTCGCCCCGAGGCGGCCACGCTAATGGAACGCCTTGTTGATAAGGCGGCGAAACAATTGCAGCTATGCCCCTTTAAGATTCGCCGCAAGAACGTGCTAGCGCCCGAGCAGCTGCCTGTGCGTCGTGCCACGGGGGCAGTGTTGGACAGTGGGCGCTATGGCGCGGTGCTTGAAGAGTTGTACAAGCAATCAAACTATCAGGCATTGCTTGAGCAGCTTGACGCTCGTCGTGCGCGCGGTGAATTGGTGGGCATCGGATTGGCGCTCTATGTGGAGCCTTGCGGGCAAGGTTGGGAGAGCGCCCGCGTAACGGTTCATGAAGATGGGCGAATTACCGCAGCCACCGGTGGCAGTGGGCAGGGGCAGAGCCGTGAATCGGTCCTGGCGCGTTTGGTCGCAGACGTTTTTGAGCAACCCGAAGCCACGATCCATGTGCTGTCCGGCGATACGGCAAGTTGCCCGGCGGGCATTGGTGCGCTGGCAAGTCGCAGTACACCGATCGGCGCGAGTGCCATGCTGCAAGCAGCCCGCCAGGCGAAGTCGCGGGTGGACCTGGCCGATGCGGACTGGCCGATTGTTGAAGAAGTCCGTTACGAAGTGCCAGCCGAAGCCTGGGGTAACGGCTGCTATCTTGCGACGGTCAGCCTTGACCCGGATACCGGCCAGGTCAAGGTGGAGCGCCTCGAGGTGGTGGACGATATTGGCCACATCCTTGATCCGGTGCTGGTTCACGCGCAGATTCATGGTGCGATTGCCCAAGGCCTTGGGGAGGCTTTGAGTGAACGTATTGTTTACGATGATGACGGCCAGTTGCTGACTGGCTCACTAATGGACTACGCGCTGCCGCGCGCCACTGACATGCCCGAGATTCGAATCACCACCATGGCGACACAAACCGACGCTAACTTGCTTGGTGCCAAAGGGGTGGGGGAGGCCGGTACCATCGCCACGCCGCCTGCTGTCCTGAACGCTGTGCACGACGCCTTGCACGCCTATTCGCCGCCAGAACTCACCTTGCCGATCACGGCAGAGCAGGTTTGGTCGGTCCTGAATGCCTCCAATCGCTGAGAGTAACCCTATGAAATACCGAAAAAATGAAGCCAAGCAATACGCCCGGGAGCATATGCGAGGCATCTGGGCCGCAGCGCTAAATCCGATGCTGCCTGACTTTTCAATTGACGAGGCAGGCTTGCGGCAGAACATTGCCCACTGGGTCGATGACTTGAAGATTCAGGGGCTGTTCATTGCCGGCAAGCAGGGCGAATTCTTTTCGATGACAGTGGCTGAGCGCAAACGCAATTTTGAAGTGGCGGTGCAGGCCTGTGGTGATCGGGCGAGCACCATCATGTCCTGCTCGGATCAAAACTTCGACACGGTCATTGAACTGGCAAAGCATGCCCAGGCGATTGGCGCCGACTATATCGTCGTACACGCGCCCGTGCTGCACTTCATCCATGACCGGGAAGAGACGCTTCTGAACTACTACAAGACAATCTGCGACGAGGTGGATATTGGCATTGCGTTGTGGAGTCATCCCGATAGTGGCTACCTGATGTCGCCCCAGTTGTGCCGCCAACTCGCTGATTTACCTAATATTGTGGCGATCAAATACTCGGTGCCAAGGGAAATGTACTCAGAGCTGAGCCGACTGGCTGGAGAGACTTTGCTGGTCAGCACTGCGTCTGAAGATGAATGGCTGGACAACTTGATCGAGTTGGATTGGCGGCTATACCTGTGTTCTTCTCCGCCGTATCTGCTGCAATCACGGCATGACTTACGCATGCACGAATACACCGAACTGGCGTTTGCTGGGCGCCATGATGAAGCCCGCAAGGTCAGCGCAAGCCTTGCGCCGGTGCGCCAGGCGTTGAAGTCGACTCGGCCCGGCGGCAAGCCGCAGGCGCATCAGAAGGTTTGGCAGTCGTTGCTCGGACAGGCCGGTGGCCCGGTCAGGCCGCCCCTGTTGCAAATGACTGAGCCGGAAATTGCCGCCACGCGTGAGGCGTTCAAGGCTTGCGGACTTAAGGTTTAGCTCTATGCCAGCGCAGCGGCGAAGTCTGCGTTCTGACGAGCAGTCCTTTCGCCTCTAGATCAAGTTGCACAGTCTTTGCCCACCAGCCTGATGTTTTACCACCGGGGAACGTGGCCTCGGGCAGGTGGGGTTTGACCTGCGCGACAATTTCTGTGCCCGTCAGGCCAGGTGACTTATTCGGTAGTACGCGCAGCATGGCTTGCTTCATGTCCGCATATTTCAGCGCATCGACTCGGGACACCTGCCCCGGTACATTGACGTTTTCGATCTCAATCTTGTCGTTTGGCATGCTTGTTTGGCGTGTTAGCCCGCTGTCAGCTCGCGGGTTTATTCAGGCCAGCGTTGTCTAGCTGCCAGCGCAAAGTAGCAATCCGGTCTTGCCCAAAGTAGGGTTGACCATCGAATACAAAGGTAGGCACGCCCCAATGGCCAGCCGCCGCAAGTGCCTCGTGATTGGCTTCGACTTCCTGAGCATGAGAGTCACCGGCCTGGGCAATCGTGGCCTCCATGTCGGCCAGGTCCAGGCCTGCGCGGCTAGTGGCATCTGTGAGGTGTGAGTCCTGATCCCAGCCGCGGACGCCACTAAAAAGTAACGCTGACACTTCAGCGGCGAATTCGATACCTCGGCCGCGCCGTTGCGCTTCAATCCCAAGGTGGGTCAGGCGATATATGTAGGGCTGATCCGGCGCGATCTTGAAGGTCTTCATGTCTTGCACGATGGGGTCAGGCGAGGGCCACTGATCTGAAAGCCCCAAAAAGCGAGCTTGCCTGGGCCAGTCCTGCATGATGTAGCGGCCGCGTTTGAGGTTCTCAGGGTTAAAGAAGTCAGGCGAGCGAACCGCGATGGGCAAGACCGGGCGAAACCGAAGATCCACAGCGTAGTCTGATTTGATGGCCACCATACCGGGTGTCGCAAGGTAGCTATAGGGGCTTCGGAATGACCAGTAGACTTCAATGCTGGGTTCGTTCATGGCTCAAATTCGCCTTATTTCTTAGGACAGACTGGGCGCCTGTGGCGCGGCGAGGGCTTGAATCGGGACGTTCAGGCAGGTGGGGCCTTCGCGCCCAAGCGCGCGGCTCAGTGCTTCTACCAGTGAGCCTGCGTCGGTCACATATTCTCCCTCGCAGCCAAGCGCAATGGCCACTTGGTCATAGCGGGTGGCGGAGAGGTCGCAGGCAATCTGGCGGTCGAGTCCGAATTCGCGTTTCTGAATTTGCACCTCTGCGTTCCAACTCGCGTCGTGACCGACAATGACCGTGATGGCTAGTCCGAGTCGGTGCGCAGTTTCCAGTTCGGCCAAGTGAAATCCGATCGTGCCGTCTCCCATCAAGACCACGACGTTGGCATCGGGGCGTACTGCTTTGGCGGCAAGCGCATAGCAAAGCCCGCCGCCGATGGCGCCGGATGGTCCGTTGATGAGTCGGGTTGGCGCAGTCAAGCCGGCCTGCGCCCATTGACCAAACTCTCCGCCGTCGATAATCAGAATCACGTCGTCGGTCGAATCGAGAATGGGCTGGATCGCCGCGCATAGTTGCCCAGGGTGCATTGCATCATCGTGCTTGGCGGGCGGCGAGTCTTTGTCCGGCTGCCAGCTTCGTGCGGCGGCTATCTCACGAACTTTGATGAGCCAGTGATCTGACCGCTGGCTTTTAAACTGAGCCAACTCGTGGCTGGTCAGCACCGGGTCTGCGGCAATGGCCATCGCAAGCCGGTCCCCCACCGCCTGGCGGGCTTGTTCGAGTGTCTCGGTGGCCGGGCTCACCATCATCAGCTTTGCTGCTGGCCCCAGCAGTCGGCCAAAGCCGGTAGTGAAGTCAATCGCTTTGCCCAGGCTGACAACAAGATCAGCTTCGCTTGCAGCTGCCGCAAAGGCGCCAAGCGCTGGATCGTTAAGTCCGCGCGGACTCTCCATCAGCAAAGCGGGGGCCTTCAGTGACTGTTCAAGTTGCTCACGAAGAGCAGTCGTGGCGCCATTTGCAGTGCCTGCGCCCGCACAAAAAACTGGCCCGAGGACAATGAGCGGTTTGTTAGCGCTTTCAATCGCCTCATTGATGTGGCTGATTTCCGCCCGGTTAGGCATCAAACGCCGTGGTTCGAAGTCTTGCACGGCTGGCAGATCAGTCTCGCTAACCTTATCTAGCAGCACATTGGCTGGTAGAGCCAGATGAACCGGCCCACGCGTGCCGCTCAGGGCCGCCTGAACCGCATTCGCTGTTGCGCTGCCTAATTTTTGAGCACACACAATCCGTTCAGCGTACTTGGTCAGACCCTTTGAGACCGCAACCTGGTCAATTTCCTGAAATGCACCTCGCCCATCTTGCTCAGTCGGTGAGTCACCAGACAAAAGCAGCACCGCACTTTCCGATTTGATGGACGAGAGTAGTGGACCAAGCGCATTGGTAAATCCAGGTCCGGCTGTGACCATCGCTACCCCGACTTCACCGGTTAGCTGCGCATGAGCCTGCGCCATATAAACCGCCGCGCCCTCATGCCGTGTGTGAATCAAACGAATGTTGGCATCAAGACAGGCATCAAACAACGGCATGATTTGATTGCCAGACAAGGTGTAGATCGTCTTCACGCCGGCAAGCGAAAGAGATTGGATCAGTAGGTCAGCACCGCGCATTTTTTCTCCAAGGACAACGCAATGTTGCCTGTTTCCAGCATGTTTTTGGGGGTTTTTTGCTGTTTCTGAAGTGACGACTGCATAACTCGTTTGCGTTGATGACGGCTGAATGGCCAAAAAATGCCTATTTTTAAGGCACTTCGTGCGTCAATCACGACGAAAACTAAAAAAAATCGTGTCGTGATGAAAGAAAAATCCCTTTTTTAAGGCGTTTTTCTATACAGTTCGCACCTAGGCATCTATTTGTACGTGTTTTTTGATGCCTAAACGTCCTTCGTTTGACCTCAATAGGAAAATAAAATCGTGGCAACTACTCGAAAAGCGGCGAAGAAGCCTGCAAAAAAAGCTGCAGCAAAGAAAACAGCAGCTCGTAAGCCGGCAAAGAAAGCAGCAGCAGCTCCCGCAGCTGTCAAGCCAGTCAAAGAGAGCATGAGTAAGTCAGGTCTCGCTTCGCATATTGCTGAAAGCTCTGGTGTTGAGCTCAAGTCTGTCAAAGCCGTTCTTGGCAGCCTCGAGAGCACCATCATGGGTGCAGTTCACAAGCGTGGTGCTGGTGAGTTCACGCTGCCCGGGCTGCTGAAGCTATCCGTTCAAAAAGTGCCTGCCAAGAAGAAGCGTTTCGGCAAGGACCCGTTCACAGGCGAAGAGCGCTGGTTTGCGCCTAAGCCCGCATCGGTTCGAATTCGTGCCCGCGCAATGAAGAAACTGAAAGACGCAGCCATGTAAATCGTCCCCTGGACGATCCTCTGGCTTTGCCGGGGCCGGTAGCCGCATCACGCGGCGACCGGCCCTTTTCATTTCAAAAACGCCCGATCTCATGCTGAGAGCGGCCAAAAAAGGCGACTTGTCTTAGTCTGTCCAGTGTTTGAACAGCGCTCAAGCGCGAAAGTTGCGCAGTGTTCAGTGCTTGTTATTCACTTTCGGGCACTACCGGTTCATGAGACGATGTCGCGATCAACGATTGCCTGGCTAAGCTGATGTCCAAACCTGACCCGTCCTCACCAAACCCCACTGGCGACTCTCTCGCCGAACGCTTCGTTGCGCTGCAGGAGTTCATTCCGGCAGCGCGCGAGCGCCTGAGTAATCACGCCTGGGGGTATCTTTCCGGTGCGACCGAAACCGAAACAACTCAACTGCGCAACCGACAGGCGCTCGATAGCCTCGCGATTCGTCCTCGCGTGCTTAATGATGTGAGTCAGGTGACAACAGCGACCCGATTGTTTGACCGCCCGGCCAGGCTACCCGTCTTGCTCTGTCCGATTGGCGGACTAGAATCGTTTGATGCATTGGGTGCCAAAGCTGTCGCAAGTGCGGCTGCCTCGTTCGGTGTTCCCATGATGCTCAGTTCGGTCTCGCAGTGGTCCATGAACGACCTGATCGAGCATTGCGCACCGTCTGAGCAAACGCTTTCGTTGATTTATCAGCTCTATGTTCGTGAGGCGCCGGAGGGAATTGACGCCGTGATGGAGCAGGCTAAGGCGTTGAAGTTGCCGGCGTTTTGTTTCACGGTGGACTCGTCGGTCTATAGCCGCCGAGAGCGCGATATCGTTGCGCGTTACGTCAAGCCGTGGCGCGCAACCGGGGAAGGCGACGCCAAAACTTATCAGGCCTCGTTTAGCTGGGACGACCTTGCGCGCATCCGATCCCGTCACGACATCCCCTTGATTTTGAAGGGCATTGCAACGGCAGAAGACGCGGAGCGAGCTGTCGAGCACGGGGTTGATTGGATTTACGTGTCCAACCACGGCGGCCGGCAACTTGATCATGGTCAGGGCTCAATGGCGGTGTTGCCCGAGGTGACCAAGGCGGTGCGCGGACGCGCCCGGATTCTGGTTGATGGTGGGTTTTGCCGCGGCACCGATCTGGTTAAGGCGCTTGCTTTGGGTGCCGAGGGCGTGGGCCTTGGCCGCATGATGTGTGTTGCACTCGCGGCGGCGGGTGCGCCCGGCATTGAACGGATGCTTGAATTGCTCGAAACTGAGTACGAAATTGCGCTCGCTCTGGCCGGCGTGACCTCGGCGGCGGAACTCAATGCCGCGTTTATTGCTGCCGAGCAAGTGCCCGTGTCACCCGTTAGTGCGTTCAGTGCGTTCCCGTTGCTAAGCGATCAAGATCTGTCCGCCTGAGGAGTGTTGTCCCGATGGGTTACCGTCATACAGTAGCAGGTCATACCTTTGAGTTTGGTGATTTGGCCACGCTCATGGCGCGCGCGACGCCTCACCGGTCAGGTGATGTACTGGCCGGCGTAGCCGCACACACGCAGACCGAGCGAGTGGCGGCACAAATGGCATTGGCTGATCTGCCATTGCGCACCTTCATCCGTGAGGCCCTGGTGCCCTATGAAGCTGATGAAGTCACGAGACTAATTGCAGACACGCATGATCTGACTGCCTTTGCGCCCATCAGCAGCCTGACTGTTGGGGAGTTTCGCGACTTCCTACTGGCCAGATCGACTGATGCAACCATGCTGAGGCGGCTCGCGCCGGGTGTGACACCAGAAATGGCCGCGGCGGTGAGCAAACTCATGCGCAACCAGGACCTCATCCTGGTCGCCAAAAAATGTTCGGTGGTCAGCCGGTTCCGAAACACGATTGGCTTACCTGGGCACCTCTCGGTACGACTGCAGCCGAACCATCCCACCGATGATCCCGCCGGGATTGCCGCGTCGATTCTCGACGGTTTGTTGATGGGCTGCGGTGATGCGGTGGTGGGAATCAACCCGGCTACTGACGACACGCGGGGCATTGTCGATCTACTCGAGCGTCTGGATGCGTTGAGAGAGCGGTTCAACATTCCCATGCAGCACTGCGTCCTGACGCACGTGACCAATCAGATTGAAGCGATGGCTGCTGGTGCGCCTGTAGATCTTGTGTTTCAGTCGGTTGCCGGCACGGAACAGGCCAATGCCGGCTTTGGCGTCAACCTCGCGTTGCTGGATGAAGCGCATCAGGCGGCGCTCGCGCTGGGTCGCGGCACGGTCGGGCAGAACGTGATGTACTTCGAAACCGGGCAGGGCTCAGCGTTGTCTGCCAATGCTCATCACGGGCTCGATCAGCAAACCTGTGAGGCGCGCGCTTATGCCGTAGCTCGTCGGTATGAGCCACTGCTGGTAAACACGGTGGTGGGTTTTATTGGCCCCGAATACCTGTTCAATGGCCGGCAAATTATCAGGGCTGGTCTGGAAGATCACTTTTGCGGCAAGTTGATGGGCCTGCCAATGGGATGCGATGTCTGCTACACCAATCATGCAGAAGCCGACCAGGATGATATGGACACTTTGCTCACCTTGCTGGGCACCGCGGGTGTCACCTTCGTGATGGGCGTGCCCGGTGCAGACGACATCATGCTCAACTACCAAAGCACCTCGTTTCACGATGCCCTTTATCTAAGAGAGGTGTTGGGGCTCGAGCGGGCGCCAGAGTTCGAGCAATGGTTGCAGTCGATGCAGATTACCGACGCGACCGGGCAACTGATGGCGGGTGCATACGATCCGACTGATCCGTCCACACCGGAAGACCCCTTCAGTCTTGAGGCGCCAACTCGCGCTTTACTGGCTGGGGTGTCTGGATTTTCCAAGGAGTAGGGCAGTGGACGACGCCAAAAAACCGAAAGCAAGTGCCCCCATTACATCAAGCAGAGCGAATTCCCGGGCGGCAAGCATTGCTAAAGACCCTTGGGCCATCATGCGCCAGGCCACGGCTGCCAGGATTGGGCTGCGACGCTCTGGCGCCAGCCAGGTCACGCAGGATGTGCTGGCGTTCTCGCTTGCGCACGCCATGGCAAAAGATGCGGTTTATCGTGAGTTGGACATCGACCCCATTGTTGAAGCGCTCTGGGCGCTTGAGAAGCCGGTAAAACGGGTGACCAGTCAGGCTGCTGATCGACAAACCTACTTATTGCGGCCGGACCTTGGGCGTGCGCTGCACCCTGATAGCCAAAGCGAACTCGAAGCCCTCGGCGCAGAAAAAACCGCCGGCCCCCGGATCAGTTTTGTGATTGCTGATGGCCTGAGTGCTGGCGCTGTACAACGCCAAGCCGTTGAACTGCTCACCGCCATAGCCCCAAAACTGCCGCACGCGTGGGAATGGGCGCCCATTTGCGTCGCCACTCAGGCGCGGGTGGCGCTTGGCGATGAGATTGCGAGCCTGCTGGCAGCCGACCTGGTCGTGATGATGATCGGTGAGCGCCCCGGACTAAGCTCACCCGATAGCATGGGTCTTTACCTAACTTATCAGCCGCAACCGGGGACTCTGGATTCGAATCGGAACTGTATTTCTAATGTTCGCCCCGATGGCTTAAGAGTGGCCGCGGCAGCTTCGCGCCTGATCTGGCTCATGCAGGCGGCCATTGATGGGCGCACGACCGGGATCGAACTCAAAGACCGCAGCGCCGAGAAAGCGATCACTGATACCTAAACCCTCGCAGTCACCACGCTACGTCGCATAAGCCGACACCACGGTTGGGATATAGTCGCCCGGGTGATGAGTTGAATACTAGAGCGAGGGATGACAAAGCGAATGGGCAAGCGCGGTCAGGTGGTGGGGATTGATGTGGGTGGCACGTTTACCGATCTAGTCATGCTTGATGATGACAGTGGTCAGGTGCGCCTGGCCAAAGTACCCAGCACACCCGAGAATCAGGCGTTTGGCGTGCTTGCAGCGCTTGACGAGGCAAACGCCGATCTCTCATCGATCAGCTTGATTGTTCACGGCACGACGACCACAACCAACGCGGTGCTCGAGCGCAAGCTCTCCAAAACCGGCCTGATCACCACGCGCGGTTTTAGAGATGTGCTTGAACTAGGCCGCCGCACACGCCCGCAAGCCTATGGCATGACGGGCCAATTCACGCCGGTGATTCCACGCGATCTGCGGCTCGAAGTCACCGAGCGAATGGACGCTGCCGGTGAGGTCGTCACCCCGCTTAGCGACAATGATGTCTTGACCGCGGCGGCGCATCTAGTGGCGCTTGGATGCGAGTCTGTCGTGATTCATTTTCTGCATGCGTATGCAAACCCGGCTCACGAGATTCGGGCCGCCGCCCTGGTGGCTCAGGTGTGGCCAAACGCCTACGTCACGGTTGGCCATCAGCTCCTGTCGGAAAGTCGCGAGTTTGAACGTGGCGTGACAGCCGCGATTAACGCGTCAGTCCAGCCTTTGCTGGAGCGCTACCTGTCGCGCCTGGTCGCTGAGCTAACAGCAAAAGGCTACGACGGTGAAGTGCTCGTCGTTAACGGCAATGGCGGCATGGTGTCGAGCAAAACAGTGGCTCAGGAGGCTGCCAAAACGGTCATGTCCGGCCCGGCCTCAGGTGTGATGGCCGCCGCCTACACTGGTCGGCAAGCTGACCAGCCCAACCTGATCACCTATGACATGGGCGGCACATCAACTGATGTCGCGCTAATCAGAAATGCGGAGCCATCAGTCTCCAATGAGATTGAGGTTGAGTATGCGATGCCAGTGCATGTGCCCATGGTCGATGTGCGGGCGGTCGGCGCAGGCGGAGGCTCAATTGCGCGCGTGAATGCGGCCGGCTTGTTATCGGTCGGCCCCGACAGCGCCGGCGCTCAGCCGGGACCTATCTGCTATGGGCGTGGTGGCACCGAGCCAACGCTCACTGATGCCAATTTATTGCTTGGGCGGTTCAACCCGAGCCGTCTCAAGTCAATCGAGCTAGACGCCGGCCGCGACAAAGTTGCCACAATCTTTGAACAATCGCTGGGCCGGGTGCTCGGTGTGGATGCCGTTGGTGCCGCCGAAGCAGTGGTGAGGCTGGCCAATATGCATATGGCAGGTGCGATTCGCATGGTGTCGCTTTCGCTTGGCGCTGACCCCCGCGACTTTGCGTTGTTTGCATTTGGTGGTGCCGGTCCGCTACATGCGGCATCGCTTGCCAGGGAGTTGGGAATTCCCCGTGTGCTGGTGCCAGGCAGGCCGGGCATTACCAATGCATTGGGTTGCGTCGTCGCAGATTTGCGCCACGATTTCGTCAATACGCTCAATCAGCCGCTACCGACACTGGACTTGAACGCGCTTCACGAGGTGTTTGCGAAGCAGATAAAGACAGGCGAGGCACTGATTACCAAGGAGCCAGTTGAGATTCGCCAGATCAGACACGCGCTAAGCGTTGATATGCAGTTTGTGGGTCAGACTCATCTTTTGCGAGTGCCCCTTGACTCGCCAACGCCAGATCGGCAGACCTTGCAGGAGCGGTTTGAACAGGTCTATCACGATCGCTTTCATGTGGAGTTGTCTCAGGTTCAGGCCAACCTGGTCAACGTAAACACCTCGGTCATCGGCGAGAGAACGCCGCTTGATCTTGACCGCCTGATCGATCCGGTAGGTCGGCAGGCTAAGGTGAGTGATGCGCTCACGGGCGAACGCGATGTCTATTTCGACGGCAAGTGGCATCAGACACCGGTGTATGCGCGCGATGCGCTACCTGCGGATGCAAGTTTCACAGGACCGGCAATCGTTGATCAGATGGATACGACCATTCTTGTTGAGCCTGGCGATACGGTCACAACCGATCAGGTGGGTAATTTGGTAATACAGGTAGGAGAGCGTTCGTGAGTCCAACCGACAATGCAATCGATCCCATTACGCTCAGCGTGATTCAGGCGGGTTTGCAGCAGGTCTGCGACGAGATGGATCTGAGTTTTTCGCGGGCGGCGTTCTCACCAGTGATTGCCGAGGCCAATGATCGATCAGACGGCATTTATGCGGCTGACGATGGCGCGCTGATTGCTCAGGGCATGGGTGGACTCCCCGTGTTTGTCGGTACGATGCAGTATTCAACCCGCGTGCTCATCGAAATGATTGCTGCCGGCAAGGTTGCACCGCCCCAGCCCGATGACATCTACATCGTCAACGATCCCTATCTGGGCGGCACCCACCTGATGGACGTACGTTTCGCGCGGCCGTTCTATCGACAAGGCAAACTGTTTTGCTGGTTGTCCAATACCGGTCACTGGCCCGATACAGGCGGCTCGGTACCGGGCGGATTTTCTGCCAGCGCCACCTCGGTTGAGCAAGAGGGCCTGCGTCTGCCGCCGGTTCGCTTGTTTAAAGCAGGCAAACTCGACGAAGAGATTTTTGCCATTATTTCCTCGAACATTCGAGTTGCAGAGCAACGCATTGGTGATGTCAAAGCGCAGGCGGCCGCTCTCATGGTTGGCGAGCAGCGCCTGAACCTGTTGCTCGATCGTTATGGTGACGACACGGTGTCTGCTGCGATTGAGCAACTTAAGGGGCGCTCGGCCGAACACATGCGCGCCTGCATCGATGAAATTGCTGATGGTGAATACCAGAGCGTGACCTATGTCGATAGCGACGGGGTAGTAAATGAACCGCTCGAGATCAGGCTGCAAATCGTCAAGGCAAACCGCGAACTTCAGTTTGATTTTGCCGGGTCCAGCGCCCCATGTGCCGGCCCTATGAATTCAGTGCTTGCCACCACGCTGAGCTCAGTCTATCTGGCGATGCGACACATTTTCCCGGAGGTGCCGATCAGCGCCGGGGCATTCGAGCCACTGCATGTCACCACGCCGACCGGGACCTTCCTCGATGCGCACTATCCGCGGCCGGTCTCCGGTTGCGCAGCGGAAGTTTCGCAACGAATCGCTGAGGCAGTGTTCGCAGCGCTAGTGAAGGCACTACCAGACAGAGTCACAGCTTCGCCCGCCGGCACAAGCGGCAACTTTGCGCTTGGGGGGTCAGACCCCGCACGCGGCCGCGACTATGTGATGTACCAGATTTCAGGCGGCGGGTATGGAGGCAATGCCGACCATGACGGCCTGTCAAACGGCTGCTCCACCATTGGCATCAGCAAGGCGCCACCGGTCGAGATCATGGAACAGGCCTTCCCGGTGCTCTATCACCAATATGCGCTGAGAGAGGGCTCGGGTGGCGCTGGCTTTCATCGTGGCGGAATGGGCTTGGAGTACGAGGTCGAGTTGCGTCGCGGGCAGGCACGAGCGAGTTTTGTCATGGACCATGGACGATTTGGCCCGCCCGGAGCGCTTGGTGGCACTGACGGCGCACCCAATGAGGTTGAGGTTATCAAGGGTGATTCGCGGTACACACCCGAGCACTTGTCAAAAGACCAGGACATCGCCATGGCAGCGGGTGACCGCGTCCGCGTGCGAACGCCTGGCGGAGGGGGTTATGGTGATCCGCTCACCAGGCCGGTCGACGCAGTCTGTGAAGACGTTCGGCTGGGGCGGTACACAACAGCCCAGGCAAACCAATGGTTTGGCGTGGTGTTGGTGGATAATCCACCGCGGATTGATGAGGACGCCACGCGCATGCGTCGGTCAGCCCAGTGACATCCAGCGAGCCCTCAAAAGACAGCTTGATTCCTGTTTCTGTCCTCACCGGATTTCTGGGCAGTGGCAAGACCACCATGCTGAGTCAGTGGATTAGCCAGCCTGAATTTGCCAATACACTGGTTGTGATTAACGAGTTTGGTCAAATCGGGCTGGATCATCGGCTCGTCACTCAAAGTGAAGACTCGGCGACAGTCGTCATGGACAGCGGCTGCATTTGCTGCACGATTCGAACAGACCTGGTTCAAACGCTTGATCAGGCGCGGTGGCGATTTGCGCGGCAGGGGTCACGCCAATTCGACCGGGTCGTCATCGAAACGACCGGCCTGGCTGATCCCGCGCCGATTGTGCAAACGCTCGCGACCGAAGACCGACTAACGCGACACTACCGGCTGCAGTCAGTCATTACGGCGGTCGACGGGGTGCTGGGAGAGCAAACCCTGGCAGATCACTATGAGGCACAAAAGCAGGTGGCCATCGCTGATCAGCTCGTTTTGACAAAGGCTGATCTGTTTGATTCCACCAGCACTGAACACATTGCGTTGCAAACTCGGCTGCGACAACTCAATCCAATCGCGCCGGTGTGCGTGGTCGCCCATGGGAGGGTTCCTGTTTCGATTCTTGGGGCTGCGCATGAGGAAGTGACTCACATGACCCGAGTGGCCCAGTTGACAGATCATGGTCACAGCCACGATGGTGGCCATAGTCATGAAATCAATGCCTTGTGTCTGCTGGGTAGTCAGCCATTGGATCACGCCGCAGTAGAGCAGTGGCAGCGCGAGCTCATGGCTGTGCTCGGCGCCGATCTTTTTCGCTTCAAGGCGATTGTTGCCATCGATGGCGCACACGGCATGGAATGGCTGACGTTTCAGTCTGTACAACACAAAGCCATGCCTTGTGTGCCCATTCCGGCGCCCAAAGACAGATTGCACGATAAAAGCACGCGCTCATACTTCGTGTTGATTGGCCGGGATCTAAGCTTTGACCGGCTAAAGCTGATCGGCACGAATGCCCTCAAGCTGGAACTCGCCGGGCTGGATGACAATGGCGCGCTGGCTTGAAGGTACTTTTTTAGACGATGCCCTAGTTCAACAACAAGGCGGCCCAAACGAGCGCCGCCATCACCAGCGAGATCATCACGGCGCAACTGCCCAGGTCTTTTGCCTGACCCGAGAGCACATGACGGTCTGTCGAGACCCTGTCGATGGTTTTCTCAATGGCGGTGTTTAAGACCTCAACAATCATCACAATTAGAAGGCTGGCAATCATCAGAACCTGTTCAAGCGCATTTTCACCAAACCAGATGGCGATTGGC
>JBGCFG010000043.1:0-114220 GCA_045106815.1 Burkholderiaceae bacterium
CGGGCATTGGGCCCGGGAATGAAAACGCGGGCAAGAGCCCGCGTGTTCGTTCAAGTGAGAGTGACCTACACCGATTCAGTTTCGGTTTCAGCCTCATCTTCGCCACCGGGTGGCGGCAGTGATCCCTCTTCAAATGCCAAACTGATTTCACCGTCGTCATCCATATCAACGGTGACTTTGCCGCCCTTAAGCAATTTGCCAAACAACAACTCATCAGCAAGTGCCTTACGGATGGTGTCCTGAATCAGGCGCTGCATGGGACGGGCGCCCATCAGGGGATCGAAACCCTTCGCAGCCAGGTGCTTTCTCAAGGCATCAGTGAAGACCGCTTCAACCCGTTTCTCATGCAACTGCTCTTCAAGTTGCATCAGGAACTTATCAACCACCCGCAGGATGATTTCTTCATCCAGTGAGCGGAAGCTGATCGTGGCGTCCAGGCGGTTGCGGAACTCAGGCGTAAACATGCGCTTGATGTCGGCCATCTCGTCGCCAGCGGCTTTGTGATCCGAGAATCCAATCGAGCGCTTCTGAAGGTTTTCAGCACCTGCGTTGGTGGTCATGATGATGATCACATTACGGAAGTCTGCCTTGCGACCATTGTTGTCCGTGAGTGAGCCGTGGTCCATCACCTGCAACAGGATGTTGAAAATTTCAGGGTGAGCTTTTTCGATCTCATCGAGCAACAAAACCGAATGGGGTTTCTTGGTGACCGCTTCGGTCAGCAAACCACCCTGGTCAAATCCGACATATCCAGGTGGCGCGCCTATCAGGCGTGAAACGGCATGCCGCTCCATGTACTCTGACATGTCAAAACGAATGAGTTCGATGCCCAGCGTGAACGCCAGTTGACGCGCAACTTCTGTCTTACCGACGCCGGTGGGCCCAGAAAACAGAAACGCGCCAATGGGCTTGTCAGGCTTACCAAGACCCGAGCGGGACATTTTGATTGCGGCCGAAAGGGCTTCAATCGCGTTGTCCTGACCGAACACGGTATTTTTAAGATCGCGGTCGAGATACTGGAGCTTGCTTCGGTCATCAGACGAGACTGAGGCGGGCGGAATGCGGGCAATCTTTGAAACGATGCCTTCGATATCGGTCTTGCCGATCACTTCCTTTTGTTCTTCCTTGGGCAGGATGCGCTGAGCAGCGCCAGCCTCATCAATCACATCAATAGCTTTGTCCGGCAAATGACGGTCATTGATGTACTTGGACGACAACTCGGCTGCCGTCGATAGCGCCAGCGAGGAATACTTCACGCCGTGGTGCTCTTCAAACCTGGATTTCAAGCCGCGCAGAATCTGCACGGTTTGCTCAATCGTGGGCTCGTTTACGTCGATCTTCTGGAAGCGGCGGGAAAGCGCATGGTCTTTTTCGAAGATGCCGCGATACTCGGTGAATGTCGTAGCGCCAATGCATTTGAGCTGGCCGGAGGACAGTGCTGGCTTGAGCAAATTCGACGCATCCAGCGTGCCGCCTGAGGCCGAGCCAGCACCAATTATGGTGTAGATCTCATCGATCACCGGCACAGCATAGGGGGACTGCTTCAGCGCCTTAAGCACCGCTTTAAGCCGTTGCTCGAAATCTCCCCTGTATTTAGTACCGGCGAGCAGCGCGCCCATGTCAAGCGAGTGCACAACGGCATCCGCCAGCACATCAGGGACATCATTCTGGGTAATGCGCCATGCGAGGCCCTCAGCAATGGCTGTTTTACCCACGCCGGCTTCTCCCACTAACAGGGGATTATTCTTGCGGCGGCGGCAAAGAACTTGAATAACGCGCTCAACTTCTTCTTCGCGCCCGATTAGCGGGTCAATCTTGCCTTCTTTGGACGCGGTATTGAGGTTCTGTGTGTACTGCTCAAGGGCACTTTGCTGCGAGCCACTACCGCCCTCGCCTTCCTGCTCAGTGGCTTCTTCTTTCGGTTGATCTTTGGGTTGGGGGGTCTTGGTGATGCCGTGCGAAATGTAGTTCACAACATCGAGTCGGGTAATGCCCTGCTGATGCAGGTAGTACACCGCGTGGGAATCCTTCTCGCCGAAGATCGCCACCAGCACATTGGCACCTGTGACTTCCTTCTTGCCATTGCTCGTGGACTGCACGTGCATGATGGCGCGCTGGATCACCCGCTGAAAGCCAAGGGTCGGCTGCGTGTCGATCTCTTCGGTGCCGGGCACGACGGGCGTGTTCTCTTTGATGAACCCGGTGAGGTTCTTGCGGAGCTCATCCACATTAGCCGCGCAGGCTCTCAGAACCTCCGCCGCTGAGGGATTATCCAACAGGGCCAGCAGCAGGTGCTCGACGGTAATGAACTCGTGGCGCTGCTGTCTAGCCTCAACAAAAGCCATATGCAGGCTAACTTCAAGTTCCTGGGCAATCATGCTTCCTCCATCACGCACTGCAGCGGGTGCTGATGCTCACGTGAATAACTACAGACTAAATCGACCTTCGTGGCCGCGACATCATGCGGGAACACGCCGCAAACACCGCGGCCCTCCCGATGAACCTTCAACATGACCTGGGTGGACGCTTCCCGACCCAGGCCAAAAAACTTTTGCAAGACGATAACCACGAACTCCATGGGCGTGTAGTCGTCGTTCAGCAGCAGCACCTTGTACATCGGCGGCGGCTTAACTTTCGACTCTTGCTCATCAAGTACCGGCGTTGAATCAGGAAGAGATGCCATGGCGTCCATTCTATAGAGTCAACGACAACGCGCAACAAGCACAAGACCGTGAATCTGGTACACCGTGACGCCTGTCACATGGTGTCTTGCCATTGTGGACTTGACGCACAGTTGCAATTACCAAAAAATCACCTAAAGGGTGGGGTTAATGCCGGCTTAAATCGGTGTTGCCGGGCTCAGTGAAATCAGCCATTTAAAGTTGAGCACGACAAAACAGTAATTCTCCTGGCCAACACGGCAAGCCTAGTAACCGCTTGTCTGCAAGTAAAGACCGTTGGCCAGAACCACAACCTGCCTTATGGAGAGTGAGTTGGGGGTCATTACTCAGAGATTCAATACCGTCTCTCTGTTTCCCGGCCTGCTCACACTGACATGAAGTAGAGGGGACACAGTATGGCAACCGGAACGGTCAAGTGGTTCAACGATGCAAAGGGATTTGGCTTTATTACGCCTGACGAAGGCGGTGAAGACTTGTTCGCCCATTTCTCTTCAATTGAAATGGAGGGGTTCAAGTCGCTCAAGGAAGGCCAGCGCGTTCAGTTTGACGTAGTACAAGGCCCTAAGGGCAAGCAGGCCGCCAAGATTCAAGCAGCCTGAACCACAGAAAGCGTAATTAAAACAAAGACATCGCCCGGCAAATAGAGCCGCCGGGCGAATCTTGAAGTAGCACGACTGGAGTGCTGGAGGGTCCGCGACAAGGCGGGCCTAAACGCGTTGGATCGGCGCCGGAGTTTTCAGCCGACACCTCAGACCTGACCGGGATTTACATATGCTCGATCATGACGTCACCAAAGCCCGAGCACGAGACCTGGGTGGCATCATCCATCAAGCGAGCGAAATCGTAAGTCACTCGCTTACTCGAGATTGACCGCGCCATCGATGCGATAATCGCGTCGGCCGCCTCGACCCATCCCATATGGCGGAGCATCATTTCGGCAGACAGAATCTCCGAACCTGGGTTCACATAGTCTTTGCCCGCATACTTTGGTGCGGTGCCATGGGTCGCTTCGAATACCGCGATTGAGTCAGACATGTTGGCGCCTGGCGCAATCCCGATGCCACCGACCTGTGCCGCCAGTGCATCTGACACATAGTCACCATTGAGGTTCAAGGTCGCCACAACGTCGTATTCGGCCGGTCGCAACAGAATTTGTTGCAGGAATGCGTCGGCAATCGAGTCTTTGATGATGATTTCTTTGCCAGTCTTGGGGTTCTTGAAGCTGCACCATGGACCGCCATCGATAGGCTTGGCACCAAATTCCTTCTGCGCGAGCGCATAACCCCAATCAGCAAACGCACCCTCCGTGAACTTCATGATGTTGCCCTTGTGAACAAGGGTCATCGAAGCGCGATCGTTGTCGATTGTGTACTGAATGGCCTTACGAACCAGCCGCTCAGTGCCCTCACGGGAGACTGGCTTCACGCCGAGACCAGAAGTCTCTGGGAAGCGAATCTTTTTCACGCCCATTTCGTTAATCAGGAAATCGATGACCTTCTTGACGCCCTCAGACCCTTCCTGCCACTCGATACCGGCATAAATGTCTTCTGAGTTTTCCCGGAAAATCACCATATCGGTCTTCTCAGGATTCTTAAGCGGCGACGGCACGCCGTCGAAGTAACGAACGGGCCTCAAACAGACATAAAGGTCTAATTGCTGCCTCAAGGCGACGTTCAGCGACCGAATTCCACCGCCCACCGGTGTAGTGAGTGGTCCTTTGATCGAAACAACGTACTCTTTGACGGCTTCCAGCGTCTCTTCGGGCAGCCAAACGTCGGGTCCGTAGACCTTGGTGGATTTTTCACCGGCAAAGACTTCCATCCAGGAAATCTTGCGCTTTCCACCATAGGCTTTCTCGACGGCCGCATCGACGACCTTGATCATCACGGGTGTGATGTCCAGACCCGTTCCGTCACCTTCGATGTAGGGAATGATGGGGTTGTCAGGCACGTTGAGCGAGAAGTCAGCGTTGACGGTGATTTTTTCACCCGACGCCGGGATTTTGATGTGTTTGTACATGGTGGAAGCTCTTATTAACGAGGGCAAGCCATTGATTATGCCCGATGCCCCTGGGGCAAGAGGCAAGCCGAAGCTTAGGCAGTGAAGAGCGATGGCGTCGGTTTACTATTCCTGCGCGGCAAAACGTTTAGCGACGTCATGCCAGGCAGGTTTCAATATCGGTTGTTGTTGATCAGAGTTGGAGATCCGAATGAAGCCACAAATCAGCGTCGCCGCCATCCTGGCTGCCGTCTCTATGGCCAGCCCGGTACACGCGGCTAACCCAGGAGCACAGACCAGTGCCGAACTCGAAGCGCAAGCGCCTGCTGCGGCAGGTCTTGAAATTCAGCAGCGACGTGATGCGCTTGAGCGCAAGGCGCCCATCACAGCCGAAGAGAAGGCTCGTCTGCGCCGGATTGAAGAACAGAATCGACCAGGTCCGAACGACCCGCCCAAGAGCTAAACTCGGGCTTGTCCGTTGGGGGAGGCGCTTGACTATTGGCGCCGCCCTGCTCGCGTCCTCTTTAGCGGCCAGCGCTCAATCCCCGCAGCCGACACTGCCCATCGTTAAGATTCAGGCAGGCATTCACATTATTCGGGCCGAGGTTGCGAACACGCCAGGCGCCCGCCAAATGGGATTGATGCACAGAGAATCGTTGCCCCGTAATGGCGGCATGATCTTTGTATTCGACATCCCTGAAGCGCATTGCTTCTGGATGAAAAACACCCCCTTACCCTTGTCTATCGCGTTTATTGCGGATGATGGTCGCATCGTCAATATCGCCGATATGCAGCCCTTTGACGAGGCAAGCCACTGCGCCGAAGAGGCCGTTCGGTTTGCCCTTGAAATGGACCAAGGCTGGTTCGAGCGCAAAGGGTTCAAGGCTGGTAGTCGCCTGCGCTCTCCCGAGTTGTTTAAAGCAACTCAGTAGCCCTTTAAGCAAAAAAGCCGACCCTCTTTTCGGAGTCGGCTTTTTTACTTAAATCGGCAATGGGTTTGCTACGACTCAGATTTCGGCCCAGTGACCTTTCCGTAAATGAAAAGCACGATCAATGCACCAACCACTGATGCGATAAAGCCTGCACCCTCGCCGGGACCATAAAGACCAATCAACTGGCCGAGATACATCGCAACGAAAGAACCTGCGACGCCAATCAGCATCGTGATGATAATGCCACCACCTTGTTTACCCGGCATCAGCAGCTTGGCTACTGCACCTGCAATCAAACCGATGACCAGCGTTCCAATTAAACCCATAGCCTAACCTCCTCTGTTATTTCATATTTGCTGCGGCAAAGTCCCAGTTGATGAGACTCCAATAAGCGTTCAGATAGTTTGGGCGACTGTTACGGTAGTCAATGTAATAGGCGTGTTCCCAAACGTCACAAGTCAGCAAAGGTGTATCTGCGCCCGTAACCGGCGTTGCGGCATTGCTCGTATTCACAATATCAAGCGAGCCATCAGCCTTTTGCACGAGCCAGGTCCAGCCCGATCCGAAGTTACCAGCGGCTGCGGCGTCAAATGCTTTTTTGAAGTCGCCGACCGAACCCCACTTGCTGTTGATCGCGTCCGCCAGCTTACCTGAAGGATCACCGCCACCATTTGGCGACAGGCAGTGCCAGTAAAAGGTGTGGTTCCAAATTTGTGCTGCATTGTTAAAAACACCGCCATCTGACTTTTTGACAATATCTTCCAGGCTCATTGACTCGTAGTCAGTGCCCTTGATTGCGTCGTTCAGCTTGGTGACATAGGTCTGGTGATGTTTGCCGTAATGAAACTCCAGCGTCTCTTTCGAGATATGGGGTGCTAGGGCATCCATTGCGTAGGGCAGATCGGGGAGCTTGTGTTCCATCTTTATCCTCTTTAGGTTTCAGTATCGGCGCGGCCGGGCCGCCGTGGTTATCACTCGCCGCAGATTGTAAGACGCTTGTCCACCTCGCTGCGGCTAAACCGGCTGTTTGTATTGGCTTTGCTTATGTCTGGGTCGGCTTTCGGGGTGTTGTCGCAACCACCTGGGTCGTCACGTCACCATCAGCCAGACTAACTGTCCAGTCAGCCTGGGGAATCGCCTGCTCGATCGATGTGACCAGCGCGCCTTCGGCATTTCGGACAACCGCAAACCCCCGTTTAACAACCTGCCCAGGATCGACCAGTTCAAGTTGGGAAGCAAGCGCATCAAGCCTGGCCCGATCAGCGGCCAGACGCGTTTGCATGCTGACCCGAAGTTCGCGAGCAAGCGAATCCACCTGGGCCCTGCCTGCGGAAACGGTCGGTTTCACCAGACGCGCCGAGGCTCTTTGGAAACGCGCTTCTAGCCTAGCCTGGTGTTGTCGGTGGGCACTACGCAAACCGTTACTGGCCTGATCCAACCGGGCGCGCCATTTAAACCAATTGTCCATCGGCGTGGGCAGTAAGCGCGCCAGTATGTCGACCCGCTGTGCGCGGGTATCAAGTTGTTGGCGCATGCCCCGGCGCAGCGCGTTGGCCAGCACCTCGGTGTCTGTAACGAGTTGATCACGCTCTGTTGTTGAGAGTGTGGCGGCAGCCGTGGGCGTAGCGGCGCGCAAGTCAGCGGCAAAATCTGCAATCGTGACGTCTGACTCGTGACCGACCCCTGTGACGACGGGCACCGGGCTGGCTCTAATTGCACGCGCTACGCCTTCATCATTGAATGACCACAGGTCTTCAAGCGCGCCGCCGCCTCGCACCAGCAAGATCGTTGAAACGTTCACGGCCGCTGCAGCAGCCAGCGCAGCGATAATGCCTGAGGGCGCATCAACCCCCTGCACAGGTGTTGGACACACGACCACCGGCACATGTGCCGCCCTTCGGGCCAGCGTAATCAGCACATCTCTTAAGGCTGCAGCCTGAAGTGAAGTCACAACCGCCAATGCATGTGGCAGCGGATTGACGGGTCGCTTGATTGAGTCGTCAAACAAGCCTTCACGCTGAAGCTTGTCGCGCAGCGCTATAAATTGCTGATGTAAATCGCCAGCGCCGGCTGCCCGAACACGTTCGACATTGAGTTGAAAGTCACCGCGCGGTTCATATAAACCCACTGCAACCTGCGCCTCGACTTGCAGGCCGTTGCGCAGATCGAAAGGAACCGCTCTGGCTCTGGAGCGAAACAGAACCGCTCTGGCTTGAGCGCGGTTATCTTTTAGTGAGAAGTAGCAATGGCCGCTGGCTGCTCGGGTGAAATTGGAGATCTCACCTTTGACCCAAAGCAGAGGAAACTGCCTGCCGAGTAAAGCCGCAACCTGCCGGTTCAGATCGCCAATTGACAAAATTTGTGGCGTACTTGAACGAGATTCTGAATCCTGGCCAAGCCCCGGAGATCCAGTGTTCATAGGGGTTTCCGATCAATTTCTGTCCACAAGCCGCCAAATGCCTGGCGAGACCGTTTCGAGACACTTGTAAGCCTGTAAATTTTGTTCAACTCTTTGATTTTAATATCAAAATTAAATTAACGATGGCCTCGATAACTCATGTATCGAGCCGTCAGCCCGAAACGCCGGTCAGCTCGGCAGACTTTTCCACAAGCTTATCCACAGGCTGTGGGAACAATGCTCAAATCGCTGAACGGACCTTGCCCATCTGGCAAAAAACCACCGACAATTTGCAATAGCGCGGTAGTAATAGCATGAACGCCGTGTAAGCAGTCATTCAAACCACGAAAAATCAAAAAAGCGGTGGCCACAGGCCGCCTGCAAGACTTTCACTGATGCCCGTCATTTTCCCTGCGGAGATACGCTGTTGTTGTCACTAGTTCAAGCCGCTGGCTGGCCAGTATGGTTTCTCATCATCGCCTCAGTTGCAGCAGTTGCCCTCATTGGCGAAAGATTTATGTCTCTGCGACGCTCACAGATCATGCCGCCCGGGCTACTCGACGAAGTCGTCATGCTGCTGAAGAATCGCCAGATTACGCCTGATCTGGTTGCCAAACTCGGCAGAACCTCCCCGCTTGGCAGAGTGCTGGCAAGTGGCTTGAGAAGAGCCGGCATGGGTCGCGAGGTGATTAAAGAATCCATGGAGGAAACCGGTCGAGCGGTTGGCCACGACCTCGGGCGCTACCTATCTGCCCTGGGCACCATTGCAACCGCCGCACCACTGCTTGGTCTGTTCGGCACTGTGATCGGCATGATCGAGATATTCGGTTCGCAATCGCCAGATGGCCTCGATCCGCAGCGAATGGCCTACGGCATTTCAGTCGCGCTTTACAACACTGCACTCGGCATTCTCGTCGCCATACCAGCCCTGATCTTTTACCGACACTTTCGTGCACGAGTTGATCAGTACCTGTCTGATATGGAGCAACAAGCCGTCAGACTGACTGACGAGATGATTGCCGTCGGATTGGACCGTCGATGAACTTCAGGCCCAATCGCTCGCCGGAAGAGCCGGAGATGAACTTCATCCCTCTCATCGACTTGCTGCTGGTGATTCTGATTTTTCTGATGGTTTCGACGACCTTTAGCCGCTACTCGCAACTCAAGGTGGACTTGCCCAGTGCGTCCACAGAGCGCTCCCAAGAGCAACCTGACGAAATTGTCGTGGCCGTTGCCGCTAATGGTCAGTATCGCCTGGCCAGTGATGACAAGGCGACGCCCTTATCGGCCAGCGCATTGCAGACCCAGTTGCGCCGGCTCGCAGGTCAGAGCAAGCAGCCCATCATGGTGATCTATGCTGACGCAGCCGCAACCCATCAGGCTGTGGTCGGCGTCCTCGATGCGGCCCGATTGGCTGGGCTGGAGCGCGTGACATTCGCAGCCCAGGGGGAATCACCCGGCCGGTGAGCACGCCCGACAAGCCTGGCAGGCAACTGCGGGCCAAGGTTGAAGCGGCGCTTCAACGCATCTGGTTTGACCCAAACCCCGGTTTTACGCTTGGGCTGGTCGGGCTGGCCCTTAGGCCGCTGAGCGCCTTGACGGGATGGGTTGCGAGCCAGCGACGCCGCCAAATTGACCAGCGCCGTCTTGAGCCAGACCCCGATACCGCCACAGACCACCAGGCTTTCGTGATTGTGGTGGGCAATCTGGTGGCGGGTGGTGCGGGCAAAACCCCGATCACACTTGCATTGGCTAGCGCCCTGACCCAGGCCGGATACTCAGTTGGCCTCATGTGCCGTGGGGGGCCCGCTAGTCAGCATGTCGCCCAGCTTGTCGTCCCCGATACTAAAACAGGCCAATTTGACCCTGAACTCGGAGATGAGGCTGTCTTGTTGGCGCGCTCGACCGGTCTACCTGTCGCGATTGGTTGGCGTCGGAGTCTGGCGCTCAGACTATTGTGTGAACTACCCGAACCGCCACAGGTGATCATTTCAGACGATGGTTTGCAGCATGTCGCGCTACGCCGCGATATTGAACTGGTCGTCGTCGACAGTCGAGGGCTGGGCAACGGCCGCCTTTTGCCCGCCGGCCCACTGCGTGAACCGGTCGCCGCGGCGCTGAGCGCTAATGCGATCGTTCTCAATGCGGGCTGGATGGCGTCACTCGCGTCGCCCTTCCCGTCTGGCCCACAGACGTTCACGTCGCACTTAGAGGTGCGAGATATCATTTCACTGAAAGACTATCTGCAGCACGACCCTTGTCTGGAACCAGCAGTCGAGATGACCGTCTTTGATGGCAAATCGCTTGCGGCCGTTGCCACGATTGCCAACCCAGGCAGTTTTTTCGATTTGCTTGAGCGGCTGGGCCTCACGGTCAAACGCTATGCCCCTGGCGACCATGCCAGTCTGACGACAGCGTGGCTCAATTCTCTCGATGAGGACATCAAGATCATCACTGAAAAAGACGCCGTAAAATGTGGGCTAGGCGATCTGGATAACATATACGTGCTCCGCATCGCCGCCCGCCCCGAACCCGGACTGATGTCCTGGCTCTGCCAACACCTTACCGAAGCTGGAATGCCTCCCAATGGACCGACGAATTCTTGACATCCTGGTTTGTCCGATCTGCAAAGGGCCTTTGAAAGTCGACAAATCAAACGCCAGCCAGGACATACAGGCAGAGTTGATTTGCCAGCCTGACCGATTGGCGTTTCCCATCCGTGACGATATTCCGGTCATGCTCGTCGACTCGGCCCGCGCCATAGAGCCGGCCTGAGGCCTGTGGGATTCACCGTCCTTATCCCGGCTCGTTTGGCATCCACTAGGCTGCCCGATAAGCCTTTGGCTGACATAGGCGGCAAGCCCATGATTGTCAGGGTTGCTGAGGTTGCAGCGCAGGCGGGCGCCAGCCAGGTTGTGGTCGCGGCTGACTCGCCAAGTATCCTCGCGCCAGTCGAGCAGGCCGGATTCAAAGCGGTGCTGACGGCGACTGATCATTTGTCTGGCACTGACCGGCTCGCAGAAGCCGCGTCGATCCTGGCGCTTGCAGATGACGAAATTGTCGTCAACCTGCAAGGTGATGAGCCGATGATGCCGGCTCAGGTCTGTCGCGAGGTCGCAGCGGCGCTTGAGCATGACAGCGACCTGGAGATGTCGACGGCGGCCCATCCCATTGAATCTGCGGCAGATCTTGCCAATCCCAATGTTGTGAAGGTCGTTTGTACGGCGCGGTCACGTGCGATGTACTTTTCGCGGGCGCCGATCCCGTTTCATCGCGACGGAACGGCCGGCTGGCCATCGGGCTCAGCCCATGCGCCGCAACTGCGACACATTGGCATCTATGCCTACCGGGTGGGATTTCTAAAGTCCTTCCCTGCACTCAAACCCGCGCCAGTGGAACTGGCTGAGTCCCTAGAGCAGCTTCGGGCGCTCTGGCATGGCGCCCAGATTGGTGTGGTGCATCTCGCAGATGCCCCACCCGCGGGAGTCGACACACCGGCAGATCTGGAACGAGTCCGGGCAGCGTTTAGCTAGGCCTGAAATCGCCGCCGGCGAACCG
The DNA here is from genome assembly GCA_045106815.1 of Burkholderiaceae bacterium. Classification (GTDB taxonomy): domain Bacteria; phylum Pseudomonadota; class Gammaproteobacteria; order Burkholderiales; family Burkholderiaceae_E; genus JAUIAI01. The sequence goes on from JBGCFG010000043.1 coordinate 11,568, forward strand.
CGCGCTTGTCAATTGACCTCGCAAACTCTTTGCGGTTAACCTGCCGTGGCGGTGGCATGTGGCAGCGAAATGCCCAGTGGGGTTGCCCACTATCCAGGGGTGATTGGTCGCTCACATTCACTGATATTCACATTGCGTCTTCCATGCCTGACAGATTTGACGGTCCGTGCGCCCAAGTGCGGCTCGCCGGTTCACTTTTCGCCAGCTTTTGGATATCCGCACTGCCTTGGTGAAGGAGTACGACCTTTACGGTCAGCATTCTTCAGCGACAAGCGATACATTAAGCACCTTGATTGACGATTCCTTGATGTTCGGGAATTGGCAAACCCCTCAGCACGAGGCTTTTCGAAGGGAAGACCATGCGTTTGATTCTCCTGGGCCCACCGGGTGCCGGCAAAGGCACACAGGCGGCGTTCATTTGCAAAACCTTTGACATTCCACAGATTTCCACTGGGGACATGCTGCGCGCGGCGGTTAAGGCCGGCACCCCCCTTGGCGTTGCCGCTAAAAAAGTGATGGATAGCGGTGGCCTGGTCTCTGACGAAATCATCATCGGTCTGGTCAAAGATCGGCTCGCTCAGCCCGATTGCAGTAAGGGCTATCTTTTTGACGGCTTTCCGCGCACGATTCCGCAGGCCGAAGCCATGCGAGAGGCCAGCGTAGCGCTGGACTTTGTACTCGAGATAGACGTCCCTGAAAGCGACATCATCACTCGCATGAGCGGGCGTCGCGTGCATCCAGGCAGCGGACGCACCTACCATCTGACATTCAATCCGCCAAAGGCGCCAGGCCTGGATGACGAGACAGGCGAGTCATTGATTCAACGCGACGATGACAAAGAAGAGACTGTCCGCAAGCGCCTAGAGGTCTATCGGGACCAGACGCGCCCGCTGGTCGACTACTACTCGACCTGGGCAAAACAGGGCGACCCGGCCGCGCCGGCCTACCGGAAGATTTCCGGAACGGGCGCAGTTGCCGAGATTACGGACCGTGCGTTGAGCGCACTTAAAACACAGGCGTAAATACAGGGACAGGGTGCGGACGATCGCACCTTGCCAATTGGTTTGACTACCCGTCAGGTTGTAGCCGTAGAATCGGCGCAAAAGACAGATTGAAAGATTCGCAAAAAATAGCAGTACAGCTTAATCACTGGAGGAACGGATGAGTGGCGCAGCAACTTTTGGGCTTTGGCTGGCGATAGCCTGCGGTATAGCCGCAGTGCTTTATGGCTTCTGGCGTCGTAGCTGGATCTATGGTCTTGATGCCGGTAACAGCCGGATGCAGGAGATTGCCGCTGCGATCGAAGTCGGCGCAAAGGCTTATCTCGATCGCCAGTACCGAACGATCGGCTATGTGGGTGCCGTGTTGTTCGTGCTTATTTTCATCTTCCTCGATTTTGCGACAGCCTTTGGCTTCCTAATCGGTGCCGCTTTGTCTGCGCTCGCTGGCTACCTGGGGATGTATACCTCGGTCAAAGCCAATGTGCGTACAACTCAGGCGGCAACGCGCGGCCTTGATGAGGCGCTCCACGTTGCGTTCCAGGGCGGCGCTATCACCGGCATGCTGGTCGTGGGTTTGGGCCTGCTGGGCACAACGCTGTACTTCAGCTTGCTATGGTTACTTGGCCCCGATGACGCCGGTTCCAGCGGCGAAGCGTTGCATCATGTGCTGCAGCCTCTGATCGGCCTGGCTTTTGGTTCCTCCCTGATTTCGATCTTCGCCCGACTCGGTGGCGGTATCTTCACCAAGGGCGCAGACGTTGGTGCTGACCTTGTTGGTAAGGTCGAAGCAGGCATCCCTGAAGACGATCCGCGCAACCCGGCCGTGATCGCAGACAACGTTGGTGACAACGTTGGCGATTGCGCCGGCATGGCTGCTGACCTGTTTGAGACCTACGCGGTTACCCTGATTGCCACCATGTTGCTGGGTGCGCTGGTTGTGACTGGCGCTGAGGTGCAGGCTGCGGTTTACCCGCTCGCGCTTGGTGCAGTTTCAATTATTGCGTCAATCATTGGTGTTACTCGCGTTAAGGCCACACCTGGCATGACCAACGTCATGCCAGCGCTGTACAAAGGCCTGATCTGGGCAGGCGGTGTCGCGACGCTGCTGGCTCTGCCAATGACCGCGATTATCTTTAGCGGCGTGGACCTGGATGCGGCTGGCTTTGGCGTCGCATCGCTTTGGTTCTGCGTCATCGTAGGTATGGTGCTCACTGGCCTGATAGTCTGGGTTACCGAGTACTACACGAGTACCGAATACAAGCCGGTCAAGTATGTTGCAGCAGCTTCTGAAACAGGTCATGCAACGAACATCATTGCTGGTATCGCTGTTTCCATGAAGTCGACCGCCTGGCCGGTGCTGTTTGTCTGTCTGGCCATCCTGGTTTCATACGGGCTGGCAGGCCTGTACGGTATTGCGGTCGCAGCGACAGCCATGCTGTCAATGGCCGGTATTGTGGTTGCCCTTGATGCTTACGGTCCGATTACAGACAACGCCGGCGGCATCGCCGAGATGGCCGAGCTGCCCGAGACGGTGCGCAACATCACCGATCCGCTTGATGCGGTCGGTAACACCACCAAGGCTGTGACAAAAGGCTACGCGATTGGTTCTGCTGGTCTCGCATCCCTGGTTCTGTTCGCTGACTACACCCACGCCCTTGAAGCAGTAGGCTTGGGTGGCATCAGCTTCGATTTGTCAGATCCGAAGGTCATTGTTGGCCTATTTATTGGTGGCCTGATTCCCTTCCTGTTTGCGGCAATGGCGATGGAAGCCGTTGGGCGGGCCGCCGCATCGGTGGTTGAAGAGGTTCGGCGCCAGTTCCGTGACATCAAAGGCATCATGGATGGCACGGGCAAGCCCGACTACACGCGGGCAGTTGATCTGCTGACAAGTTCAGCGATTAAAGAAATGTTGATCCCTTCCCTGCTGCCCGTGGTTGTGCCGGTGGTAGTGGCAATCCTGCTTGGACCAGTGGCCGTTGGCGGCATGCTGATGGGTACGATCGTGACGGGTATTTTCGTTGCGATCTCCATGTGTACCGGTGGTGGCGCTTGGGACAACGCCAAGAAGTACATTGAAGAAGGCAACCACGGTGGCAAGGGCAGCGAGGCTCACAAGGCAGCTGTTACCGGTGACACCGTGGGCGATCCCTACAAAGATACGGCGGGCCCTGCTGTTAACCCGTTGATCAAGATTATTAACCTGGTTGCGTTGCTGCTCGTGCCCATGATGGGACCCAGCGCGGCTGATGCTGACAAGGCGGCAGAGGCACCCGCCGCCGTCGAAGCGCCAACCGAGACGGCAGCAGCAACGACCGAGCCAGCCAAGGATGAGGCGTCAGCCGCGCCGGCAGCTGAGCAAACCAGCGGTAGCGGTACAGCAACCACCGCCACTGCAGCTGCTGTCGGTGGTGGCGCTGCAGCATTGGTGAATACCTTTGGCAGCGACCCAATCGGGTCCGCCGCATCGGCTGCGCAGTCGGCGGCCCAGTCGGCAGCAACTGCTGCTGAAGCGGCAATGAAGGCCGCGGCGTCTGCGAATGAAGCCGCCAAGATGGCTCAGGAAGCGGCAACAGCCGTCTCGCAGGCCTCGACGGTGACTCAGGACGCTACTGGCAAGCTGAGCGAAGCGACCGGCGCGATTGATGAGGTTCAGACAGGTGCAATGGCGAAGGCCCAGACCCTGACTGAGAGCATCAGCGAGGCTCTAGCATCGGTCAATCAGGCCACGATGACTTCCAACGAGTCTCTGCGTAAAGCCGAAGGTCTGGCTGCAGGCATGGATGAGGCGGCTGCATCGGTCAACAAGGCCACGATGTACTCAACCGGCTCTATCGAGAAGGCAGAACAACTCGCCCAAAGCATGGACGAGGCGCTGGCTTCTGTGAACAAGGCCACGATGTACTCAACCGGTTCACTAGAAAAAGCCGCCAAGCTTTCTGAAAGCATGGACGAAGCGGTCGCTTCTGTGAACAAGGCAACGATGTACTCAACCGGCTCACTTGATAAAGCCGCGAAGCTTTCTGAGAGCATGGATGAAGCCGTTGTTGCGGTTAACAAGGCAACAGCCTACGCAACTGGCGCAGCTGACTCTGCCGGTGCTGCGGCCACGGGGGCTTCAGAGGCTCTAGCGGCTCTCGAAACTGCCAAGCAGTCTGCTTTGGTCGACAGCGAAACAGCGTTACAGACGACTCTTGCAGCGGTTCAGGAAACCATTGCCGCAGCCGAAGCTGCTTCGGCGGCTGCTCAAGAGGCCACTCTGAAAGCGACCGAGAAGACCGAAACAGTTGCTGGTGAGAGTGAAACTGTTCTGGAGGCCCTGGCCACCGCAACTGCAACCGCGACGGAAGCCGCTGCCACGATTGAAAATGCAGGTCGCCAGGCGACAGCTGCAGTCAATCAGGCTGCGTTTACCGCTCAGGCTGCGGCCAGCGCGGCAAATGATGCTGCTACACAGGCGCAGTCAGCCAGTGGCGCAGTCTCTCGCTCCGGTCTGCAAGCCGCTGCTGCGGTGAATCAGGCGGCCGCAACGGTTCGCCGGGCCGCTGACTCTGCTGCAGGCGAGTTCCGACTTGCCAGCGAAGAGGCGGTTGGCCTGCTGGGCAATAAGATCGCCCCTGAGCCAGCACCGCAGGAGTCGACCACCCCGGCACCATTGGTTCAGCCTGCACCCCAGGTTGACGCCAGTGCGGTAACGGAGTCGGTAGACGCCGCAGCGGCAGCTGCGCAAGCTGCAGCTGATTCAGCCGCTACGGCTGCCGAGGCTGCCCAAGAGGCCGCCGCGGTCGCGACGGCTGCGATCGAAAAAGCCGAGATGGTGAGCAGTTCAGTGTCCGAAACCGGGACGGCTGCGAGCGACTCCCTGAAGGAAGCTGCGGGCACGGTAACCGCGTCGACGGCTTCGCTCCAGGAAGCAGCTGGCGCTGTGACCGCTTCGACCGATTCGCTGAAAGAAGCGACCAGCGCGTCAACGGATGCCATGACAACGGCTGCCGGTGATTTGCTGGCCGCAGGCGAAGCCACTGCCTCGAGCATTGGACAAGCGAGCGAACAAGCTGCTGGCAATTTGGGCGGTGCGGTTGAGCAAGTCGGTTCAGCATCTGATGCCATCAATAATGCGGCAGGTACTGCCACTGAGGCAGCTGCTGCGATGACCAGTGCTGGCCAGCAGGCCAGCGAGGCAATCGCAACTGCGGCTGCTTCTGCCTCTGATGCGGCTGGTCAGATGACGGCCGCCGGTGAGCAGGCAACCCAGGCAGTGGACGCGGCAGCAGCTAAAACCGCGACTGCCGCTGAGGGTGTCGCTGCAGCAGCGCCCGTTGCCGAGGCCATCACCGAAGCAGCCGGCAAAGCGGCTGAGTCGGCAGGTGCGATTGGTCGGGCAGCAGGTTCTGCAGACCAGGCAGCAGCCAACATGGCTCAGGCGGCGACCGGTGCAACGGAGGCAGCCAATGCAATCAACGCAAACAGCCGAGACACGGTTGAGCAGATTGCAGCAGCAGGCCAGTCAACAAGCGACATGATCGCTGCGGCGGGTAACGCCACCAGTGAACAGATTGCGGCGACCGGCCAGGCAACTAGCGAAGCAGTCTCAACGGCTGGCGAAGCTGCGCAGGCTGCTGCCACCGCGGCAACGGAGCAAATCAGTACCGCGTCTACCCAGGCGGCTGGCTTGATGAGCTCTGGCGCTGATCAAAGTGGTAATGCAGCGGCTGAAGCTGCCCAGCAGGCCAGTGAGCAAATCACGACGGCCGTAGCCGGTGCAGTTGAAGCAGTCACTGGCGCTACCCAGTCGGCCACATCGGCAGCGCAAGCTGCGGACGGTGCGGCAGGGTCAGCTAACCAGGCGGCGCAAGCTGCAGCGGCAGCAGCAGAGCAAACGACTGCAGCCGCAAGTGCAGTTGAAACAGCAACAGCCGGCGTAACGGCCGCGTCTGAAGCTGCTGGCACGGCTGCTGAAGCTGCTAAGGGTGCTGCTGACAACGCCACTTCGGCGGCGACAGCCATTGAGGCCGCAACAGCTTCAGTGACCACGGCAAGCCAGGCGGCAACCACCGCGGCTGAATCAGCACAAGGTGCTGCAGGCAACGCAGGCTCAGCGGTGACCGCAGTTGAAACCGCGACAGCGTCGGCCACTACCGCTAGCGAAGCGGCTACGGCTGCGGCCGAAGCGGCTCAGGGTGCAGCAGGCAATGCAACGGCTGCGGCAACTGCCATTGAAGCGGCTACCGCCTCGGTGACCACGGCGAGCGAAGCGGCTACGGTTGCGGGTGAAGCGGCTCAGGGTGCGGCTAGCAATACCACGGCAGCGGCAACCGCCATCGAGACTGCAACGGCCTCGGTAACGTCAGCCAGTGAAGCGGCGGCAGCAGCAGCCGAAGCGGCCAAGGGAGCGGCGGGTAACACCTCCTCCGCTGCCACAGCCGTTGAAGCAGCAACTGCCTCGGTGACCTCGGCCAGCGAAGCAGCAGCGGCGGCAGCCGAAGCGGCAACTGGAGCGGCGGGTAACACCTCCTCGGCCGCAACGGCCGTCGAGTCTGCTACTGCTTCTGTGAACACGGCGAGTGAAGCGGCTGCCAGTGCTGCTGATGCTGTGACCGGCGCTGCAGCAGCGGCAAGTGGCGCGCTTGAGCAGGCAGCAAGCAGTGCGACTGCGGCATCGGGTCAGGTGAACGATGCTGCAAGCGCTGCCAGTTCAGCCGCCGATGCAGCGCAAAGCGCGGCTGACAAGCTCAACGCAGCAGCTGAGAGTGCTGAGCAGGCGGCTGCAGCCCCTGCTCCAGTTGCCCTGGCTGCACCGGTGCCAGCAGCGCCGGCGCCTGCACCGGAAGCGGCTCCCGCTCCCGAAGCAACGCCTGCCCCTGCCCCGAGTGTTGATGCACCAGAAAGCAAGAGTGCCTACTTCCGAATTTCCAGCTCTGTGGTCCTCGACCGCGCGGCTGCGGATATGGCAGAGCTGGCTGAATGGGCAAAGGCTGACTCGTCAAACCGGCTTGCACTGACCGGGTTCACAGACGGCACAGGTAATCCGCAACTCAATGCTCAACTGGCACAATCTCGTGCCGTAGCGGTACAAGAGTTGCTTGTTAGCCTGGGTGTCTCGTCCGATCAGATCGAGCTGGTTGAGCCACAACAGGTAGAAGCAGCGCCTGGACAGGCATGGCAGGCACGACGGGTGGATGTTGTTCCTCAGTGAGCCCCCTCAAGTCATCAGTTGGCCCCGTGGCCGCTGATGACTTGACTTAGCAGACTGTGCGGAGGCCCTGGCCTCCGCTTTTTCTTTTCTGACAGATCAATTGAAGTTGGGAGATTTTTGAATGGACTTAAAAGATAAAGTCACCATCGTGACAGGCGGTGCCTCTGGCTTGGGCGGAGCGACAACCCGCCGTATTACTGCCGCTGGCGGCAAAGTCGTTATTGCCGATGTCAACCAAAGCCTAGGTGAAGAAGTCGCAAAGGAACTCGGTGCACAAGTTCGCTTCGTTAAATGCGATGTGACAAGCGAAGCTGATGCGCAGGCCTGCGTGGCGGCTGCAGTCGAGATGGGACAGTTGGCTGGGCTGGTCAATTGTGCTGGCGTGGGCACGCCGGGCAAAACAGTGGGTCGCGATGGCCCCCTCCCACTTGCGGACTTCAACAAAGTCGTCGGGATCAATCTGATCGGCACTTTCAACATGATCCGTCTCGCTGCTGCAGCCATGGCTGCCAATGATCCCAATGCTGGCGGTGAGCGTGGCGTTGTGATCAACACTGCATCGGTCGCGGCCTATGACGGGCAGATCGGACAAGCCGCGTACGCAGCCTCGAAAGGCGGCATAGTAGGCATGACGCTACCGATCGCGCGCGACCTTGCGCGAAACGGCATTCGGGTGGTCACGATTGCGCCGGGTCTGTTTTTAACGCCGTTGTTGCAAGGCTTGCCACAAGCGGCTCAAGACTCACTGGGTCAACAGGTACCCTTCCCTCCGCGCCTCGGTCAGCCGGACGAGTTTGCGATGATGGTTGGTCAGATCTTTGAAAATCCAATGCTCAATGGCGAAACGATTCGCCTGGATGGCGCGATTCGCATGGCGCCTAAGTAGGGCATATTGTTCTGACGAATGCTTGAGAAACAATCGCGTGTTAGAAACACGCGCGATTAAAAAAGGGCCGCTACATTTAGCGGCCCTTTTTCATTGAGAAGGTTGTCGAGGCTCGAATTGATTTTCCAGCCAGCCACCCAGACCCAAAACTGCCGCGTCTGACCCTCTGGCGCCAACCAGCGAAAGTCCGACCGGTAACTCATCGCATAACTCCGCTGGGACTGTCAGGGCGGGCAGGCCACACAATGAAAACGGCAAGGTCTGACCCAGCACAGCCTCGCGCACACTCATCTTGCCACCGATAACATCAACCTCGGTCTGTCCTCGCTTGGGAGGCGTGACCGCCGTTGTGGGCAACAAGAGTGCATCAACGCTTTTGAGGGTTTGCGCCAAGTCAGCACTCACGCGATCTCGCATTTGCATCGCTTCAAGATACTCAACCGCGGAAATTTTTTGCCCGGCCTGCATGGGTGCAAGCACTGAGGCAGAAAAGCCCTGACCGCCAGCCTGTAACGCCTCTTTATGAACAGTAGCCGCCTCGGCCCGAACAATGGGCGAATAACAAATCCAGGCGAGTGGCAGATCAGGTAACGGACAATCGACGATCTCTGCGCCGTTTGCTTTTAAGTCGGCCAGCGCCCGGTCAAAATGCTCGCGCACCGACTCGGACAAACGGCCCTTAAGCCAGGCGGCTGGAATGCCAAGCTTCGGCCGGCGAGCGATCGCACCGTGGCGCGCTGAGCGACCAGCCATCACTTCGTACAAGCGAGCGCAGTCATCGACTGTCGGCGCAAGCGGGCCCGCGTGGTCGCATGTCCACGAAAGATACAGGGCGTTATCGAGCGGGATCGCGCCAAAACTGGGTTTGAACCCGGCCACAGAGCAAAACGCCGCAGGTATGCGAACTGACCCGCCCGTATCGCTTCCGACGCCGCCCAGACCAATGCCTGTAGCAGCACACACGCCCGCACCGCTGGACGAACCACCCGCCTGATGGGCTGGGTTGAACGGATTGCAGACATCGCCAGTCCATTCGTTTTCGCCGGTTGCACCAAGCGCAATCTCGTGCATATTGGTCTTGGCGAATATCAGCCCGCCCGCATTCTTCATGCGCGTAACCAGCGTTGACTCGTCACCATCGAATCGAGGCAATGGCGCTTCAGTGCCAGCCTTCATCGGCATGGCCTTGACGCTAAATAGATCCTTGACTGTTAGCGGCACGCCGAGCAGCGCAGGTATTGCTGCGCCAGCGTTCGACAAACGCTTACGCCACGAGTCAAGTTCGTCGGCCCGGGCACGTGCCAGATCCCAGTCTACGAGGGCAATCGGGTTCAAGGCTTTGTGCTTATTAGCATTAGCCTCAGCTTGCTCTAGCAAAGCACGCGAACTGAGTTCACCAGTGGCCATCGCATCAAGCGCTGCTGAAATAGCACCTGCGCGATAAGGGCGGGTTTGAGTGTTTGCTGACTCAGCCAAGACAGGCTCCCCGGGGATCGGAATTTAAGAGCGTTAAAGGCTATCATGCCACCGGCAACAGCTCACCAGAACAACCGGAGTGACGCGATGGAGCATAAATCCTTGCACGGTAATCGGCTGCGTAGCGCAGGCTACGACGCAGCCGAGAAAATTCTTGAGATCAGCTTTAACAATGGCCAGGTTCGATGTTTCAAAAACGTACCGGCACCGGTTTGGCGTGCGTTACTCGCCGCACCGAATCCGGCTACGTACTATGAAGATCGCATTGAAGAAGAATATGCCTGGTCTCCCGGCGAAAAAGCGGTGAATGAAAATGCCCGGCAACAGCTTGACGATCTGTTTGGCGGACAGTCATCGCCGGACACACGCGATTGATCTGCTCAACGCTGCGCCGTGTCACACTCGCCTGTGAAGTTCTTGATAACTTCGGCGATGCTGGCATTACCTGGCGACTGGCATGTCAGCTTGCCGATGAATGGCAAGCTGATATCACCATCGCGATTGACCTGCCAGAACTGCTGACGCTATGGCAGGAAAATCGTGAGAGGCGCCGAACGCAGGAAAGTGAAAGCTCACCGGCATCTCAACGCATTCGGATCGTCAAACTAGACCATCCCGATGCAACTCAGTCGCGCCCTGATCTCATTATCGCGATGCTGGGCACCACTGTGCCGGCCGCTATGCGCGCTCAAATTCGCGAACAGAAAATTGGCTGGATTCGTTACGAGTATTTGACGGCCGAGCCCTGGGTCGACAGCTTTCACGGTCTCAGGTCGATTAAGCCTGATGATGGTATGACCGAGTGGTTTTACTATCCCGGCTATACCCTTGCCAGTGGTGGCTTGTTGCGAGAAAAAACCTTGCTGGACGATCTTGCTCCATTCACAAAGCCTCATTCAAATGCATCTGGCGAAACCCGTCATTGGCTTGAGGCTCGCCAACTCGATTCTCCAGCCGAGCACTTTCGGGTTTGCTTGTTTGGCTATGCCGAACCCGATACTCAGGCACTGATCGATGCGTTACTTGCTCAGCCCAGGCCCATGAGCATCTTTATCTCTGAATCACTCGCCAAGGGCCTGAGCCTGGACATGACTGATGCTCGGCTACGCCCACATGCCTGGCTTGACCAACCCGATTTTGATCGTTTACTTGCCAGTTGTGACCTTAACCTCGTGCGCGGAGAAGACTCTTGGCTGCGAGCACAGTGGACCGGCCAACCGATGTTCTGGCAGCCTTACCGCCAACCTGAAGGCGGGCATATTGACAAACTGAACGGCTACTTGAACCGACTGCTCGCGAGTACGGATGCACCTGTGGCCAACACATTACGGCAGGCGATGCTTGCCGTGAATCACGGCGGGGATCTTGCCTCAGCTCTGCCGGCCTGGTTCTCGCAACGCGAGCAGATAAAGACCATTCACCAGCAGTGGCGCGCCCAACTCGCAGCGCAGTCATCTCTGAGCGAGCGTCTGCTCCAGTTCTGCCGGGATCAACTACAATTGTCGCTTTGACAAATCTGAGAGACCACCGAAGTCCATGAAAACCGCTCAGGAAGTAAGACCCGGCAATGTCATCATGATCGGCAACGATCCTATGGTCGTGCAGCGCGCCGAATACAACAAATCCGGTCGCAACTCAGCGGTCGTCAAAATGAAACTCAAGAATTTGCTGAGCGGCTCATCCACCGAGTCGGTTTATAAGGCAGATGAAAAATTTGAGGTTCAGATCCTAGATCGCAAGGAAGTCACCTACTCCTATTTTGCCGACCCCATGTATGTCTTCATGGACAGCGAATACGAGCAATTTGAGGTTGAAGGCGATTCGATGGGCGATGCGCTTAAATATCTCGAAGACGGCATGGCCTGCGAGGTGGTGTTCTATGACGGCAAGGCAATCTCGGTCGAAATGCCTAATTCAGTCACCCGAGAGGTTGAGTACACAGAGCCCGCCGTCAAGGGCGACACAAGTGGCAAAGTCATGAAGCCTGCCCGGCTCAAGCCAACTGGCCATACCGTCCAGGTGCCCGCCTTTGTCAATATCGGGGATCTAGTTGAGGTCGATACCCGCACCGACGAATACAAAAACCGCACTAAGGGAAGCTAGGGGCCGGCCCGCTTCGATCGCGCAGACTCCTACGCGAGGCTGAGCAACCGGGTCGAGTCCTGTTTACGCGCAGCCACTGCGCGTCTTAGCTGCCTAGAGACTGTGTCGCGCAGCGACTGCAGCGAGACCGGCTTGACCAGGTAGCTACTGCAACCCGCCAGTGCGCCTTTAGCCAGATCAAACGGTGATGAGCGGCTTGTCAAAATGATGACAGGCACGCCTTTTAAAGATCGATTCTTTTTGATGTCTCGGGTTAGCTGATAGCCATCACGCCCGGGCATCATCACATCCGCAAAAATCAGCTCATAGACTCGCTGCCCAAGCAGATCGAGGGCGGAAGTAGCATCGCCAACCGTCTCGCAATCCATGCCCATCTGATGCAACGCAACTGAAAGCTGTCGGCGTACGGTGGGGCTGTCGTCAACAATCAACGCGCGAGGCCGCCTGGGGGCCAGAATCGCATTGGCCGCATCGCCGCCCGCCAACTCACCAACTGTTAGTTCGCTGCCTGTTGGACGCGATGCTGCTGCCTGCTGAGCTGCTGTTCGCGCCGCTTCACGCGCGCTGATGTGATGCTCGACAAATCGATTGAGTGATTGCAGCACCTGCCGCGCGAAGCTCGCGTGGGTGACATCATCCCGACCGCGGGCCTCGTCGGTGCGTCGGCCAAGCTTCACAATCGGACGCCCGCCAAGCAGTCGCTGCAGGGTCCCCGCTACCTCGGGACCACCGGCAACACTCATATCGACCATCGCAATATCAAATTCGCTTGCGGCGCGGCTTTGGGCCAGGCAAAAACGATAAGGGTTGTGCTGCGCATGGCGCGCAATCACTTCCAGAACATATTCGAGCTGATTACCCACGCCGAACAATGCCACCCTGAAAAGGGGCCGGGCATCTGGTAGCGCCAACGCGGTGCTGGTTTGAGAGCCTGACTGCGAGAGCATTTTCTTGATTCCCCATTTCGCGTCGGTCACGCGACTGCTGTATCGGCAGGTAGCTTTTTAAAACCGAAAGGGACTGCGTTTGCCGCACAGGATCCGCACTGACAGCACAGTCACATGCCGCGCAAAACGGCCGACTGCATTCCGCAATGTGGGAAACTATAGAATTTCTCAGTCCGTTCGATTCTTTTGCCTTTGCAGCGATTGTAGCGTTATCGCTATCGTCGACATAATGAAATATCGTTAAAAAGGCAATAGTTAACCGTGGCTTACAGCTTTATCTTCCTGCCAAATCTAAGACGCGAGATCTGCGGCGCTCCGGTCGGCAGCTACAGTCTCCCCCATTTCCTCGTCGGTAGATTTTACACAGTCCTGAGTAGTTGGCTGAACGATAAGGTTGTTATCGCTGGCAAATCCGAGCAGAAATCGATAGGCAAGCGGTTCCAAGGCGTAAATTGAACCGTCAACCCGCACGCATTTCGCACCTTCATGCTGTCCGGGCATGACCCAGGGTGAGTAGCTGATATGCCCGCCGCTGCCGAGATTGGGTCGGTACGGAGACATGACGCCACATAGCCGTTCCGCCCAATCGCTGGGGCGGAACCGCTTCCCGTCGACAGTGGTGCCGATAATCATGAATGACCGAGGGGAATCGATCAGTGAGGCGTCTGGTTTAGCCATGCCAAATTATAGGGGAGCTATGTGCCCATAGCCGTTGGAATCAGGCAAGTGATCCCCTACAATTGACGAACGGTGGACGCAGGCGCATCGGCGCGCGGGTCCGCCGTTTTTGTTTCTACGCTCTCTGCGACCAGAAGAACCAGCGAGTGCAAACCACGAATCGCGCGGGAGGCGTGATATGGCCAGTGTCCAGCAAGCTTCATTCCTGATGAATACCTACGGCGATCCTGCCGTCGGCTTCACCCACGGCGACGGCGCGTGGCTCTACGACACGAACGGACGGCGCTACCTCGACTGCCTGGCCGGTATCGCAGTCAATACGCTTGGCCATGCCCACCCTACCCTGGTTGCCGCACTGCGCGAGCAAGTAGGTCAGGTCATCCATACCTCCAATCTGTATCGAATCGAGCGGCAGCAACAATTGGCCAGCATGCTGGTTGAACGCAGTGCGATGACCAATGCTTTCTTTTGCAATTCCGGCCTCGAAGCCAACGAAGCGGCTATCAAGATTGCCCGCTTATACGGCCATAACAAGGGCATTGCCGAACCAAAGATTATCGTTTTTGACAATGCTTTTCACGGCCGCTCTATGGCCACCCTGTCAGCCACCGGCAACCCCAAAGTTCAGAAAGGCTTCGAACCCCTGCTGGAAGGCTTTGTTCGGGTACCTTTGAATGATGAAGCCGCGATCGAGCAGGCAGCCGCATCAGAGCCTGGCATTTGTGCCGTCTTTATTGAGAGTATTCAGGGCGAAGGTGGCATTCATCCGGCAAGTGTCGCTTACCTGCAATTCTTACGGCAAATCTGCGATACGCACGGTTGGCTGTTGATGATTGACGAAGTGCAATGCGGCACAGGCCGAACCGGTAAGTGGTTCGCCCATCAATGGGCCGGCATAAAAGCAGATGTCGTTCCGATTGCCAAAGGCCTTGGATCAGGCGTGCCGATTGGTGCAGTACTCGCCCACGGCGAAGCTGCCCACACATTCCAGCCGGGCACCCACGGCACCACCTTTGGGGGTAATCCCCTGGCGATGCGCGCCGGCGTGACTACGATTGAAGTCATTGAACAAGAGAACCTACTCACCAATGCCCAGCAAGTGGGAGGCTGGTTGCTCGAGCAACTGCATCAGGCCTTTGATGGCAAGGCCGGTGTTCGCGAAGTTCGCGGGCAAGGCCTGATGATCGGCGTCGAGCTTGAACACTCGTGCCCTGAGGTGGTTGGCAAGGCTCTTGAGGCAGGCTTGATTCTGAATGTCACTGCGGGCTCTGTGGTTCGACTGCTGCCGCCGTTAATCCTCACGCAAGAACAAGCCGCAATGGCACTGGAAATTCTCATCCCATTAATCCATGAGCAACTCGCAAAAACTAACTAATCAGTTGCGATGACGCTCATTTGCGTTTCCTTTTTGTTGCCTCTTTTCGCCGCCCCTCTTCTTTAGGCCCGATGCCATGAGCATTAAGCACTTTCTCCAGTTTGCCGATTTATCGCGCCACGAACTCGATCACTTATTCAAACGCGCCACGGTTATCAAAGACCGCTTCAAGCGCTACGAGCGCTACCACCCGCTCGCCGATCGCTCGCTGGTCATGATTTTCGAGAAAGCGAGCACTCGAACCCGGCTGTCATTTGAAGCCGGGATGGGTCAGCTTGGCGGGCAGGCTATTTACATGAATACCCGAGACTCACAACTCGGGCGCGGCGAGCCGGTTGAAGATTCTGCAAGAGTTGTGTCGCGGATGTGCGACGCCGTGATGATTCGAACCTTCGAGCAAACCACAGTTGAGCGCTTTGCTGAGCACTCACGGGTGCCGATCATCAACGGACTCACCAATGAGCACCACCCTTGCCAGATCCTGGCCGACATCTTTACCTTCATCGAACACCGTGGGCCGATTCAAGGCAAGACAGTTACGTGGGTAGGTGACAGCAACAATATGTGCAATACCTGGCTACAAGCGGCTGAAACACTTGGCTTCATGATGCATGTCTCTACGCCGCCGGGCTATGAAGTCGACCCCGCCCTTGCCGGCCTGACCTCGCACGATCACTTCAAGGCTTTTTCGGATCCGATAGAAGCGTGCAAAGGCTCGCACCTTGTCACAAGTGACGTGTGGACAAGCATGGGGTTTGAAGCCGAAAACGCTGAGCGCGTGAAGGCTTTTGCCGACTGGTGCGTCGATGCCGAGATGATGGCGGCTGCCGATGAACAGGCGGTTTATATGCATTGCCTGCCAGCTCATCGTGGCGAAGAGGTCACCGCCGATGTCATTGACGGGCCTCAGTCTGTGGTTTGGGACGAAGCTGAAAACAGGCTTCATATCCAAAAGGCGCTGCTTGAGTTTTTGATATTGGGTGAAATCGACGACTGATTCGCCCGTAAGCCCGCATGGCTTAAGCAAGGTGCGGTTGCATTTGCTCCGCCAACCGCTTGCGCGCCCGATGCAGACGCACCCAGCAGTTTGCCTCACTGATGCCCAGCGTTTCGCAGACCTGCCCGGTTTCCTGACCCTCCAGAACCTGCAGGGTAAAGACGTGCTTTAGCGTTGCGGGGAGATCATCAATGGCATTACCCAAGGCTTCACCCAGGCGCCAGCGCGACACCTGACTAGCCGGATCTTCACCCAGATCATTGGTGGACTCGTCTCGCTGATTAGACAACAAGTCCATCAAGTCATCATCATTTGCGTCCGTACCGTTGAGATGCACATAGCGGCCTTCGCGGCGGAAAGTGTCCTGGATCTTGTGGTTCAAAATCCCGATCAGCCAGGTTTTGACCGCGGACTGCCCCTGAAAACTCGCGGCGGAAGCCACCGCTGCGGCCAGGGCCTCCTGAACAGCGTCCTCGGCCAAATCCTCATCACGTATTTTGCGGCGGGCAAACCGAAGCATTGCCGGCCGGTGCTCGGCAAACTCAGCCGGGCTCAAGGGCGGACGAGAGGCTTGTGGGCCCTGAGGCTGATTCGAGGTGGCTTGGCTGGCGGTGTTGAGGTTCATGCTGGCTCCGGTGTTGTGTTTTGACGATGGAGCCAGTGTGGGCGGGCTTTCTAACCCTGCTATCCCACCAACATCACGATTTGATAACGAAAGATTGCCGTTCTGTGTTGGCTGCACTCTGCCTATCGCATTGCATCAAACACATTGCTATCCTCAGCATATGGAAAAGAACGTCCTGGTCGTTGAAGACCAACAAGATATTGCGGACCTGATCGCCATGCATGTGGGAGATCTGGGTCATAAGGTTGAATGCATTGCCGATGGGCAGGCAGGATTTGAGGCCGCCCGAAGTGGCCGTTATGACCTGATTGTGCTCGATGTGATGCTTCCGGGCAGAGACGGGATGGATATCGTCAGAAGTCTGCGCATGGACCGAAACACCGTACCTGTTTTGATGCTGACAGCGAGAACAGGCGAAATCGACCGCGTGTTGGGGCTTGAGCTCGGTGCAGATGACTACATGAGCAAACCCTTCTCAGTGCCCGAGCTTCAGGCGCGAGTGAAGGCATTGCTGCGCCGCAGTGAAATCAATACGCAAGCTGAGCCCACCACAGATGAAGAGCGTCTGGTCGTGGGAGAGCTTTCAATTGACCCGGTAAGCCGTGAGGCACGTCTGAGCAATGAGCCGGTCTCCCTGACAGCCAAAGAATTCGACCTGCTCTTATATTTTGCTCGCCACCCCGGCCGTGCGTTTACCCGAATGCAACTACTGGATGCCGTCTGGGGCACCACGTTTGAAGGCTATGAGCACAATGTGAACACTCATATCAACCGCCTACGCAGCAAAATCGAAGCGGACCCCGCTAAACCCACCTATGTTCTAACCGTCCGCGGTGTTGGCTACCGCTTCACAGAAACTCGTTAATTCCAGAGCCTCTCATGCTGACGTCGCTCCGCGCCCGTGTCCTACTTCTGCTCGCCGCATTCGGTCTGACGATCGCAGTCGCGCTCGCCCTTATCAGCTATCAATCGATCAGGGCTTACTACACGGATGTGCAGTACAAGCGGTCGGTCGAGTTCGCAGAACGGCTGGTCACTATTCACCCCGATATGTGGGAGAACTATGAGCAGAACCCAGCCGACTTTGGACGCTATCTTGAGAAGTACATTCTTTACGCGCCCGATACCGGCCTGTACTTGCTCGATATGAACGGCGCGGTGCTGGCATCGGCCGGCGAAAACCGATTGTTCTGGAGCAACTATCGCGTAGACCTCGCGTCAATCATGCAGGCCAAACGTGAGCGTCCCGGGCAACCCGTCTTCGCGGACGATCCGGATGTGATTGGCGGCATGTGCTTGGTTGCTGCGCAACCGGTGATGTCGAACGGCGAAGTCAAAGGTTGGTTGTATGTTGTTGCTCGCAATGCCGATACCGACACCGCACCGCTTACCCTGCTCAAAGCCTATGCCGTGCGCACCGGTGCGAAAATTGGCTTGCTGACCATAGCAATGGGCGTGTTATTAACGATGGCAATCATTGCCATGATGACCCGCCCGCTGGCAGGCCTGACACGGGTTGCTGAGCGCATTAAGCAATCTGGATTTGCAGCCGATGCCGAGGTAGGCTTCATCGACATTCCCCACTGTGGCCGGGAAGACGAAATCGGCCGCCTCGGCCGCACATTTCAGGAAATGCTTGCGCGCTTGCGCGAAGAAATGCAGCGGGTTACTCAGGCCGATGCCAAACGCCGCGAAATGGTCTCGAGTGTCTCTCATGATTTACGCACTCCGCTGACGGCCCTAACAGCCCAGCTGGAAACTGTCATGCTTAAGGGCTGCGAAATGGAGCAATCGCAACGCGAAGTCTTTTACGCGCGTGCGCTCCACAATGCTGAGCACCTCAAAGGGTTGACCGACTCGCTCGCAGAGGTTTCTAGACTCGACAATCCCGAATTCAGAGCACAGCCTGAGCCAATTGCTCTGGGCGAACTTACCGATGATGTCGTGCAGCGCTTTGCCGCGACGGCTGAGAAAAAAGGCGTTGGTCTGTCGGTTGATTATCGTGACGGTTTACCACTGTCTGATCTTGACGCCAGCCTGATTGAACGAGCGCTCGCCAATCTGATCGACAATGCGCTGCGCGTTACGCCCGTCGGCGGCGAGGTGAACGTTGCAGTACAGGAACGTCCAGACGGCCTGCGGGTGCAGGTGCGCGATACCGGACCGGGTGTGTCGCCAGACGACCAGTCTCGTGTATTCGATTTGTTCTATCAGGCCAGTAAGCACCGTGAAAACCGGGGAAGTTCTGGCCTGGGCCTCGCGCTGGTCAGGCGGGTTGCTGAGCTACACGGTGGTATCGCCGGCCTGAACAGTAAGCTCGGTCAAGGTTCGACTTTCTTTATTGATCTGCCCCGCGCTACTGGCATGGTTCAACCAGCCTAAGTTCAACCCGCTTTAGCAGGGCTAGCCGTCCTTCAGGCCCACATAAACCGTACACGCTGACTGAGCGCCCGTATAGGGATTAGGGAACTCAACAATGTGCGACTCGCCATGCACGAACGCGGCATGCAACTCGGTTTCAAAGGCCGCTGACGGCGGGTCATTTGACCAGAGCGCAAAGACACCACGGGGCGCGAGATGTTCACTCATCGCCTGCAAACTCACTGCGCTGTAAAAAGACTCACTTGTTTCGCCCAGCCAATTGTCGGGCGCATGATCGATATCGAGCAAAATCGCATCAAACTGACGCTGCGGCTCGTCCGGGTCAAAACCCTCGTCACCGGAGGCTGCCGCAAAAAAATCGGCCCGCACGAGCCGGCAGCGCTCATCATTGGTCAGCGCACTGCCAAGCGGCACAAGACCTGCCTGATGCCAGCCAATAATTGGCGCCAGAAACTCAACCACCAGGACTTCGCCCACTTCGGGATTGGCCAGTGCCGCATGTGCGGTGTGGCCTAGACCGAGCCCGCCCACCACCACGGCCCACGGACCTGGGCGGTCAGCAGATAGTGCGGCCAACCCCAGGTCAGCGAGTGCCACTTCGCTCGCATGAAACTGACTGGACATCAAAAAATCTTCGCCCAGTTTGACTTCAAAGATCTCCTCGCCCGGAATTGCCGGATCCCGGCGCCGGCGTAGCAACAACTCACCTAATGCAGTTTCCTGGTAGTCGAGTTCTTCAATATCAGACCAGATTGTCATGGCACGGGCGGCCACGAGTGGCGCGTTGGTTGTAACTGAGAGCGGTATTATGCGGGCAGCCGTCCGCATTGCATTGGAGCCTTAGTTTGAGCCAGCCTACCGTGAACCACGCCCAGCCCTCTCCTCGTTTGTCACGCCGCGCCGAAGCCCTGGGCACAGAAAACGCTTTTGTCGTGCTGGCCGAGGTTAACGCCCTCGCAGCCAAAGGCCAGGACATCATCTCGTTTTGCATCGGGCAGCCCGACTTTCCCGCGCCCGCACATGTGCAGGCGGCGGGCAAACAAGCCATTGATGACGGCAAGCACGGCTACACCCCAAGCGCCGGCATTGACGAGCTGAGGGCCGCCGCCGCTGCTGCCCTTACCGAGTCCCGGGGCGTTGAAATCGCGCCTGCTGATGTGGTTGTCGGCGCCGGTGCGAAACCGTTTATCAACTACGCAATTCAGTCGACCACCGATTTTGGTGCGGGCGATGAAGTGATTTACCCCGTACCGGGCTTCCCGATTTATGAATCTCAGGTGCTGGCTGCCGGTGCCAAGCCTGTGCCGCTTTACCTTCGCGAATCACGGCAGTTTGCGTTTGACCCAAACGAGCTGGAAGACAAACTCAATGACAACACCCGGCTATTGATCATCAACTCACCTCAAAACCCGACCGGCGGCTTGCTAGGGAAGCAAGACCTAGCCGATATTGCACAAATCTTGCAGCGCTACCCGCAAGTTTGGGTGTATGCCGATGAGATTTACTCGAGGCTAGTGTTTGAGGGTCAGTTTCAATCCATTGCAAGCCTGCCCGATATGCTTGAGCGCACCATTATCTCGGACGGCTGCTCCAAGACCTGGGCAATGACCGGATGGCGCATCGGCTACACGGCTAACCGTGCGCTGGCACCGCTTTTTACGAAATGGATCACCAACACAGACTCATGCGCCTCGCAGATTTCGCAGTGGGCTGCGGTGGCAGCGATTTCGGGGCCACAAGATGAGGCGCAACATATGCGCGATACCTTTCTTGCACGGCGTGATCTGATCACTGGTTTACTGAACGAGGTACCGGGCTTTAACTGCCAACCCTCGGGCGGTGCTTTCTATGCATGGCCCAACGTCACGGAGGCCTGCAGGATGACCGGCTGTGACAACGCCGAAGCTTTTCGCCAGCGTTTGCTGCATGAGGCGGGGGTTGCCGTTCTCGCCGACATTCACTTTGGTCATCAAGTGCCCAACGATGGTGAACACATACGCTTTAGCTATGCGACGAGTAATGCCAACATCGAAGCTGGTGTCGGTCGCATCGCTGAATTCATGAAACAGAACGTGCGATAAATGAATTTTGATCAGATCGAAAGTTTCTATCTGATCGCAAGATTAGGCACGTTTGCGCAGGCCGCTCAAAAACTCAACACAACCCAGCCTGCCATCTCCGCGCGTGTGGCCTCGCTGGAGAACCAGCTTGGCGTCAAACTGTTTGATCGCGCGGGCCAGCGCGCAACGTTAACACCAGAGGGCAGACGCTTTCTACGCTCGGCCGAAAAATTGCTCGATATTCAGTCAGAGATTTTGACTGAAACCGGCCATAGCCAACTCAGCGGCGTTCTTCGGATTGGCGTGTCCGACACCATGGCCATGACGTGGGTGCCTGGCTTTCTCGCGGGCTTACGTCAGCGTTACGCCGACTTGATTCTCGAGCTAAGCATAGGTCCATCGTTTGGCATCAGAGATGGCTTGCTCCGGCGAGATCTGGACGTTGGCTTCATGGTCGGGCCGGTATCAGACCCGCATATTGTTAATCATGTTCTGTGCGACTGCCCGATCGTCATGGCCGCACCGCCATCGATGGGGCTCGGCGGTAAACGGATCAGTCGCGAAGCATTGCAGCAACTGAACCTGGTCACCTTTGAACGGGTCACTCAGCCCTATCAGAACTTGCTAAGCAGTCTGCGCGCTGCCGACTTATCGCCAAGACTGCATGCGGTCAATTCATTGCAGGCGGTTGTACTGTTAGCCTGCGAAGGCTTTGGGGTTGGCGTTTTGCCACTGGGCACTATCGATCGCGAGTTGGCCAGCAATGCGCTCGAATTGCTTGATGTCGACCTCGAACTGTCTGACGTGCGCTTTGCTGCGTGCTATCCGGAAGGACCAGACACCTGGCCAGCCAGAATTGTGACCGAGCAAGCAATAGAGTACTTGTGCTCGCTTGGCTCGACCCCCTCACTGAAGCTGCTTTGTTCCGCGAGAGATTGAGCAGAACTATAATGCCGGGCTACCTTTGAATTTGCCAGACACGGGCAACCAAAAGAAGTGGATGGCAGCGACAAGCAACGACTAAAGACGAAATAATACGGAATAGAGACCACGGAGGCCTTGGATGGCAATTCAACACCTAAAGACTGGCAAATCCGGCGCAGAGCGCTCAGAGGATGATGCCAGCGTTCGCAGCGTTGTTGAGTCCACGTTAAAAGAGATTGATCAACGCGGCGATGCAGCCGTTCGCGAATTGTCAGAGAAATTCGACAAGCATAGCCCGGACTCGTTTCGACTGTCCGACGCGGAAATCCAGACGCTCATCTCGCGCGTGTCAGCGCGTGACATGGCAGACATCAAGTTTGCTCAGGAACAGGTACGCAACTTTGCGCAGGCCCAGCGCGATTCAATGAAAGACATTGAGATTGAGACGATGCCTGGCGTGATCCTGGGGCACAAGAACATCCCAGTGCAATCGGTGGGCTGCTATGTACCAGCCGGTAAGTTTCCCATGGTGGCCTCGGCGCATATGTCAGTCGCCACCGCATCGGTTGCCGGCGTACCGCGAATCATCGCCGCAACGCCCCCTTTCCAGGGCGAGCCGAACCCAGCAGTTATCGCTGCGATGCACCTTGGCGGCGCACACGAAATCTACGTGCTGGGCGGTATTCAAGCGATTGGGGCGATGGCCATAGGGACCGAAACCATAGAGCCCGTTCACATGCTGGTGGGCCCGGGCAATGCATTTGTGGCAGAGGCCAAGCGTCAATTGTTTGGCCGCGTGGGCATCGACCTGTTTGCCGGTCCAACCGAGACCATGGTGATTGCAGACGAAACCGTCGATGCAGAGATGTGCGCCACTGACTTGTTGGGTCAGGCCGAGCATGGCTATAACTCGCCGGCTGTTCTTGTCACTAACAGCAACAAGCTTGCCCAAGAAACGATGGCCGAAATTGAGCGTTTGCTCACCATCTTGCCAACCGCCGAAACCGCATCTGCGTCCTGGCGAGATTACGGCGAAATCATCGTCTGCGATACCTATGACGAAATGCTCGAGGTCGCCAATGACATCGCGTCAGAACATGTGCAGGTGATGACGGATCGCGATGACTGGTTCCTTGAACACATGCATTCTTACGGCGCCTTGTTTCTGGGTCCGCGCACCAACGTTTCCAACGGCGACAAAGTCATTGGCACCAATCACACCCTCCCAACCAAGAAAGCCGGCAGGTACACCGGTGGACTATGGGTGGGCAAGTTCCTGAAAACGCACAGCTACCAAAAAGTCACCACCGACGAAGCGGCAACACAAATAGGCGAAGTCTGTTCGAGGTTGTGCATGCTTGAAGGGTTTGTTGGACATGCTGAGCAAGCGAATGTGCGGGTACGTCGGTATGGCAAGCGCGATGTGCCCTATGGCACCGGCGCCGAGCCGATCAATAATTCCTAATAGCCATGCTGACACTCCCCGCGACGCCTAGCTTTCGGCTTGACGGAAAACGAGCACTTGTGACCGGCGCCTCGCGCGGAATCGGCCTGGCGTCGGCCGCTGCACTGGCCCAGGCTGGCGCGCATGTGACCTGTAATTCCCGATCAGAATCTGATTTGCAGCAGGTCGTCGATGCGATTTGTTCTGCAGGGCAACTCGCTGACCTCGCCGCGTTTGATGTGAGTAATCCGCAAGCGATTGACGATTCGCTCAGCGCGTTGGAGCCATTCGATATCGTCGTCAACGCTGCTGGGATGGCCCGCCATTCAGCCGCCATCGACACAACGGTTGACGACTATCAAGCTGTGATGGACTTGAACCTCAGAGGCGCCTACTTCTTGTCGCGCCATATCGCCAAAACCATGATGGCCGCCAAGCGGGGCGGGTCAATCATCCACATCTCCAGCCAGATGGGTCATGTCGGCGGGATTGATCGTGCCGTCTATGCAGCATCCAAGCATGGGCTGGAAGGCATGTGTAAAAGCATGGCAATCGAATGGGGCAAGCACGACATTCGCATCAACTCAATTGGCCCGACTTTCATTCGCACGCCGCTGACCGAGCCGACCTTTCAAAACCCGGAACGCCTTGCCTGGATCAAGTCAATGATCAAGCTACCGCGAGTCGGTGAAGTAGAAGACATTATGGGCGCGGTAGTCTTTCTCGCGAGCGATGCCAGTAGACTGGTGACTGGCACCAGTCTACTGGTTGACGGCGGATGGACTGCCGACTAAGCATCGACTACCTGACTTCTAAGATATCAACGACGAAAACCGCCATGACCATCACGATCTACCACAATCCCAAGTGCGGCACTTCGCGCAACACGCTGGCCATGATTCGCCAATCAGGCGAAGAGCCAGAGGTTATTGAGTATCTGAAAACACCGCCCGGTCGCGAAAGATTGGTAGATCTATTACAGCAGATGAAAATTTCACCCCGGGATTTACTCCGCCAAAAAGAGGCGGTGTATCAGGAACTTGGCCTAGATGACCCACAAGTCAGCGATGACGCGCTGATCGATGCCATGACAACGCATCCTATTCTGATGAATCGCCCTATCGTGATCGGCCCCAAAGGCACCCGCCTGTGTCGTCCGGCGGAAAACGTGCTTGATATTTTGGCTCAGCCCAATATCGGAAACTTCACCAAAGAAAACGGTGATGTTGTGCCTGCCCGTTCGACAAGCGATTAAAAGCGTGAGTTGACAACTCGTCGCGACACACTCGATAGTGACGATCTCTGGCGGAACCGGGAGATTCAAAATGTCTGGCGGTGTCATAGCACCTGCGTGGATTCGAACAATCGGATTCGGTTTATCCAACCGCGCCAGCAAGCGGGCTCTCACACTTTTACTACTGTTTCTGCCAGGACTTGCGCTGGCAGCCTCGCCCAGACTTGGCCTACAAACCTGGACGCTTAGAGAATCCAGCTTTGAAGAGGTTGTACAGTTTGCCGCCGATCATGGCATCAAAGACCTCCAATTCATGCCCGAGCAAATCGGGCTTGGTGCAAAGCCCGAGGTTTGGGCGGCCAAGAAGAGAACACTCGACGACTTGGGCTTGCGCGCCTACTCGATTGGCGTGACGAATACACATTTGGATCAGGCCAAAAACAGAGAAATCTTTGAGTTCGCCAAAGCAATGGCGCTTGAATTGATCGTCATTGAACCCCCCGATTTTCGGATTCTCGATCTGATCGAAGCGCTCGTGAAGGAATACGACATACGAGTTGCGATTCATAACCACGGCATCAACACGCTCTACGGAAACCCTCTCGTCATCCGTAACCTCATCATGCACCGGGACAAACGCATCGGAGTTTGCCTGGACGTTGGCTGGCTCGCCACAGGGCGGTTTGATGTGGCCGAAGTCTATCGTGAGTATGAAGGCAGGGTCTTTGACATTCATTTCAAAGACAAGGTCGTGACCGGCAGCCTGGATGGAGATAGAGCGACACCTGCGATGATCGGCGCCGGTAGCGTCGACTTTCGATCACTGTTTGACGCATTGCGTCATGCTGAGTACGGCGGTGTTCTGGCGATTGAAACAGACGGGGACTGGCCTGATAGATCAGCCTTCGTAAAACGCGGACAGAAACTGTTTCAGGCGAATTTCCCTCGCTGAAACTGTCCGGCATCCATCTTTGGTCTTCCAGTCAAGCTTTCCGACAGATTCATAAAACATCTTTATCGGTCAAGAATCTAAATGTGTATTTGACTCTATCAACATAAGCACACACACTGCCTCCTCCAAACAAAAACACATGAGTCAGTATGAGCGAGACAGGGGTTTCAAGCATTCCATACACGGAGCTGCGCCAGGCGAGCCTGGCGACGGTCAGGCAGGCGATTCGCCAGGGCGACTACACCAGCCACACGGCCGGCCTCGGTGTGGGTCAATTGCAGGCTAACCTGGCGATCATGCCCGAACGTTTCGCGCTGGATTTCATGCGCTTTTGCCAGCGCAATCCCAAGCCATGCCCACTGGTGGGTGTTACCGATACCGGTAACCCCATGATGACGACAGTGGGCGAAATTGATATCCGCACGGATGTGCCAAGCTATAACGTGTATCGCCACGGCGAGCTTGATTCGCAGGTTTCCGATCTCATCGAGTACTGGCAGGATGATTTTGTTGCCTTCGCGCTTGGTTGCTCATATACCTTTGAGGCCGCCCTCATCGCGGCCGGCATCCGAATGGCACACATTGAGCAAGACTTGACTGTGCCAATGTACAAAACAAGTCTGCAAACTGTACCGGCCGGTCCCTTTGGCGGCGGGATGGTTGTTTCCATGCGTGCGATCAACAACGATCAACTGCAAAGCGTTGTCGACATCTGCAAAGGCTATCCGCACGCGCACGGTGCGCCGGTTCATATTGGTGACCCTGCCGAGATCGGCATTACGCAACTCGCCAAGCCTGACTGGGGCGACCCACCCGTGATCGGGCGAGATCAAACCACCGTATTCTGGGCATGCGGGGTTACGCCTCAGAACGCGATTGCCCAGGCCGGTCTGCCACTTTTCATATCCCATACACCCGGACGCATGCTCATTACCGATGTGCCCGAGTTAGCCGAAGTTCCTGTGCTCGCCTGAAGCACGGGTTACTCAAACCACATGGCACCGAATGCGCCCGCAATGGCCTTCGCGTGCGTGTCAACTCACCACAGGAGAGGAAACAATGAAAACCACGATTAAGTGTCTGGTTGCCGCTGCCGCTATTGCGGTCGCCGGTGGCGCGCTCGCACAGGGCAAACCAGTTGTCATCAAGGCAGTCGGCACATGGGGCAATCTGTCCAACTTCCAGAAGCACGAAGGTCCCTTTTGGAATGAGCGCATTGCAAAAGTCAGTGACGGGCAGATTGTTGGTGATATCAAACCGCAGACAGAGCTGGGCCTGAAAGGGTTTGAGATCATGCGCCTGGTCAAGAACGGTGTTTTCGACTACGCCCACGGATTGCCTGGGTATGTTGCAGCCGAGAATGCCATCTTTGAAGGCGCTGACTTGTCAGCCGTTACTCAGGATATCGAGACCCAGCGCAAAGTAGCCGATGCGTACTTCCCGGTATTGGAGAAGGCATTTGCTGAAATCTACGGCGCCAAACTGCTGCAGCTATACCCCTTTCCCAGTCAGATGCTCTACTGCAATGCAGACATTAAGGGCATCAGCGACCTGAAGGGCAAAAAAATTCGCGTGTACTCAACCTCGCTGGGCGACTTCGTTGAAGGTGTGGGCGGTACATCTGTGACAGTGCCTTTTGCTGAGGTGATTCCGGCGCTGGAGAAAGGCGTGGTCGATTGCGGCATCACCGGCACCATGCCAGCTTATAACGCCAAGTGGGGCCAGGTTGCCACGCACGCCTACACCATGCGAGTTGGCTGGGGTCTGGCATTTGGCGCGATGAACATGAAGAAATGGCAGTCGATGACGCCTGAGCAGCAAAAGATGCTGCAATCAGAGATCAACACGCTGACCGAGCAAATGTGGACAGAAACAGCCAAAGAAGATGCGATTGCTGTCGGCTGTCTCACGGGTGGTGAATGCTCCATTGGTGAGGCTGCCAAGATGAAATTGGTTGAGCCGTCTCCGGCCGACTTGAAAGAACGCGACCGTGTCGCCAATGAAGTCATCCTCGCGCGATGGGCCGAGCGTTGCGGCGCAGACTGCGCCAAGCAGTGGAATGACACCGTTGGTAAGGTCATCGGCATGACGGCTACCGCCAAGTAAGCGGCTGCCAAGGTCTGACGCTCCATCTCGGAGCGTCAGACAAACTCCCCGGGCGTTTCCGCCCTAAGCAAGCTCATCACGACATCCCCACCTGCACAAGGAGCCCTTATGCTGGAGCGTCTGCTTTCCGGTGCCCACCGTCTCAGTACTTGGCTTGTCTGGGTAGCCGGCGCGTTATTGATCGCATCAGCGCTACTCGTGACGGTCGAAGTGCTGTTGCGCAAGTTCGCCAATATCAGCGTTGGCGGCGCTGATGAACTGTCTGGCTACGCATTTGGGATCGCCACGGCTCTGGCCATGTCGTTTGCCCTATTTGAGCGTGCCCATATTCGCGTGGACGCTGCCTACTTATTCTTTCCACGGTGGCTGCGGCGTGTCGCCGATTTGGTGGGTGTGGTCCTACTCATCGGATTCGCTGCTGTGATTACGCAAACCGGCTGGGGCTTGCTCGCCGACACCATCGAATATGGTTCACGCTCGATCACGCCGATGCGAACACCATTGCTCTATGTGCAGCTCCCATGGCTGGCGGGTTGGATCTATTTTGTTTTGTGCGGCCTGCTCGTCATCGTTGCGGCTATCACCTGGCTTGCTACAGGAAAAGCAGCCAAAACAGACGCCATGCTCGCGGCAAAGTCTTTGCAAGAACAAATCGACGAGGAGCAAGTCAATGAGAAAGACTGAAAGACTTGCTCTGCCCGTGCAATTTTTGAAGAACGCGTCAATGGGAGTCGGCCATGCTGATTAAAGCGGTTGTCATCCTGATCATCCTGATTGGCGTTGCGGTTCCGGTCGCCGCTTCGCTGGGCTGGCTCGCACTGGCGCTTCAAGCGATTGAATCGCCCATGCCCCTGCACCGCGCACTGGGTGACATGGTGTGGCAAACGGGAACCGACTTCTTGCTCGTCGCCATCCCGATGTTTGTGCTGATGGGTGAGATGCTTTTGCGCGCCGGCGTCACAGAGCGCATGTATGACGGCATGATCAAGTGGCTGGGGTGGTTACCGGGCGGTCTCATGCATTCCAACATTGGCTCAAGCGCCCTCTTTGCAGCCACTTCTGGCTCGTCGGTTGCAACAGCGGCAACCATTGGTACCGTCGCATTGCCGCAGATTGAGCAGCGCGGTTACAACGAGTCGCTGTTTCTGGGTTCAGTGGCGGCCGGTGGCACGCTGGGCATTCTGATTCCGCCGTCAATCAACCTGATTCTCTACGGCCTGCTGACCGACACCTCGGTACCGGAGTTGTATCTGGCCGGCTTTCTGCCCGGGCTCGCCTTGTCGCTTTTGTTCATGCTGACAATCATTCTTTTTTGCAAACTGAAACCTGGCTGGGGCGGCCAGCGCGTAACTTATAGCTGGGCTGAAAAGCTCGCCGCTCTGCCTGCCCTCTTACCGCTGTTCGCCATCTTTCTGGTGGTCGTAGGGTCGATCTATGCGGGCCTGGCCACACCGACGGAGGCCGCGTCGCTAGGCGTTGTAGCCTCAATGGGCCTTGCCGCCTGGAACCGTAAACTCAACATCAAAATGCTGCGCGAGTCGATAGAAGGCACGATGCGCACCACTGCGATGATCATGCTGATTATCCTGGCTGCTGTGTTCCTGAATTTCGTGCTCGGCGTCATCGGCCTGACACAGGCGCTGACGGAGTTTATTTCTTCGCTCGGTTTGACACCGTTTCAGACGCTACTACTCATCGTTGCGTTCTATATTGTGCTGGGCTGCTTCATGGAGACTTTATCCATGTTGCTCACCACTGCCCCGCTGGTAACGCCTATTGTTGTTGCACTTGGGTATGACCCGGTCTGGTTCGGCGTCCTTCTGATGGTGCTGCTTGAAACTGCGCTGATCACGCCGCCCATCGGGATTAATCTCTATGTCGTTCAAGGCATTCGCAAGCAAGGCGAAATGATTGATGTCATGAAAGGCGCCCTGCCCTTTGTACTTGCCATGTTTGCCATGGTGGCCCTCTTAATCGCTTTTCCGCAGATTGCGCTCTGGTTGCCAGGTTTGTTTTACCAGTAGCCATTTGAGTAGCGACTGAAACTCTAGCTACTGGCTATCGCTAAGTCTTGGCAGGCCCTGATAGGCCTGCCCGGTGTTAATACATTTCAAAAATACGGAGTCATCCGATGTGGCAATTTTGGGTTGATCGCGGCGGCACATTTACCGATATCGTCGCCAGACGTCCGGATGGTGAGTTGTTAACGCACAAACTCCTTTCGGAAAACCCTGAACAGTACAAAGACGCGGCAGTCCAGGGTATTCGCGAATTGCTTGAGATCGCACCGGGTACAAAGTTACCCGGTGGCACGATTGACGCGGTGAAGATGGGCACCACGGTCGCCACCAATGCGCTACTTGAGCGCAAAGGTGACCGCACCTTATTGCTAATCACCGCCGGTTTTGGCGACTTGCTGCGAATTGGTTATCAGAATCGTCCAAAGCTTTTCGACATCAATATTCAGCTACCTGAGCTGCTCTATGAACGCGTCGCTGAGGTCACGGAGCGACTGGATGCAGACGGGCATACTGTGACGCCTCTTGATGAAGACGGCGCGCGTTCGGCCCTGCAAGCGGCCTTCGATGATGGCATTCGAGGCGTCGCGATTGCGTTGATGCATGGCTATCTTGAACCTGCTCACGAAAAACGCATTGCGCAAATTGCGGCTGAGATCGGCTTCACACAGATTTCCACTAGCCACGAAACCAGCCCGCTGATAAAGCTGGTCTCTCGCGGTGACACAACCGTCGTCGATGCCTACCTCACGCCGATCCTGCGTCGCTATGTGGATCAGGTCGCTGACGAACTGGATGTGGCGAGCGGCGCGTGTGAGCGTCTGATGTTCATGCAGTCCAACGGGGGGCTGACAGACGCCCGTTTGTTTCAAGGCAAGGACGCGATTCTGTCTGGGCCTGCGGGCGGTGTGGTCGGTATGGTTCGAACTGCTAGCCAGGCAGGGCATGACAAGCTCATCGGCTTTGACATGGGCGGCACCTCAACTGACGTATGCCACTACGCGGGCGAGTATGAGCGCTCGTTTGAGACAGAGGTAGCCGGTGTGCGCATGCGTGCACCCATGATGCATATCCATACGGTCGCGGCTGGCGGCGGCTCTATTTTGTTTTATCGCGGTGGTCGTTATCAGGTTGGACCAGACAGCGCAGGCGCCAACCCGGGCCCAGCCTGCTATCGACGGGGCGGCCCCTTAACGGTCACCGACTGCAACGTCATGCTCGGCAAGCTCAACCCGGCACACTTTCCGAAAGTGTTTGGCCCCAATGCAGACGAAGCGCTGGATGCCGAGATCGTGCGTACCCGCTTTATCGAATTGGCCGAGCAAATTGCATCCGAAACGGGTGAAGCCATCAGAAGCCCGGAAGAGACTGCCGAGGGTTTTCTGCGCATTGCCGTGGAAAATATGGCCAATGCCATCAAGAAAATATCAGTGCAGCGCGGCTATGACGTCACACGCTACACACTCAACTGCTTTGGCGGTGCAGGCGGGCAGCACGCCTGCCTGGTGGCTGACGCGCTTGGCATGGAAAAAGTCTTTCTGCATCCATTCGCGGGTGTCCTGTCTGCCTACGGTATGGGCCTGGCCGACATCCGAGCGCTGCGCGAGAAACAGGTTGAGCGACCGGTTGATGACGTTGCGACTGCAGGTGAACTCATCAACTCTTTGGCTACTGAAGCCCGCAGCGAAATCCTTGATCAGGGGGTCGAACCGGGTCAGGTACGGATAGAGCAGCGCGCCCACCTGCGCTACGCCGGCTCTCATCAGCCTATTGAGGTGACCTTCGGCACCGAGCAGCAAATGCGTGATCGCTTTGACGAAGCCCACAAGGCTCGGTACGGGTTCGTTGCGCCCTCGCGAGAGCTCACCATTGAAATGGTCGCGGTAGAGGCAATCGGTGAGACCGGTCAAGTCAGCGATCAGCAGCGCACACTTGTGACGGAAGCGCCCCACCCGACCGACCGCGTCCGCATGCGCAGTGCCGCCCATTGGCATGAGGCGCCGCTATATGTACGTGAGCAGATGAAGCCAGGTCAGTCCATCAAAGGGCCGGCGATTATCACGGAAAAGACCGGTACCAATATCGTGGAGGCCGGCTGGCAGGCAAGTATCAACGCCTTTGGTCATCTGATTCTCGAGCGGCATGAAGCACGGCCAGTGGAGCATGCGGTTGGCACGACGGTCGACCCGGTCATGCTGGAAGTGTTCAACAATCTGTTCATGTCGATTGCTGAGCAGATGGGTGTGACACTCGCCAACACAGCCTATTCGGTCAACATCAAGGAGCGGCTCGATTTCTCGTGCGCCCTGTTTGACCCGGCAGGCAATCTCGTTGCCAACGCCCCGCATGTACCAATTCATCTCGGATCGATGAGTGATGCCGTACGTACTGTTGTCCGGGAAGTCGGTGACACGATGCGCTCAGGTGATGCTTATGTGCTGAACAGCCCGTTCAATGGCGGCACTCACCTCCCCGACGTGACTGTCATCACACCTGTCTTCGATGCGGCTGGCAAAGAGATTCTCTTCTTTGTGGCCTCGCGTGGTCACCATGCTGATATTGGCGGCAAAACCCCTGGCTCGGGCCCGCCAGACAGCAAACACATTGAGGAAGAAGGTGTCGTCATTGACAACTTCAAACTCGTTGAAACCGGCCGGTTCCGCCTGGACGAAACGCGCGAGCTGCTGGCTTCAGGCCAATACCCGTGCCGAAACATCGACCAGAATATTGCCGACCTGGAAGCGCAAGTCGCAGCCAACGAAACCGGCGTTCGTGAAGTTCGCAAAATGATTGGTAACTTTGGGCTAGACGTGGTGCAGGCCTATATGCGTCACGTACAAGACAATGCGGAAGAATGCGTGCGTGAGGTCATCGACCGGCTAAAAGACGGTCAGTTCACCTACCCGTTGGATACCGGTGCAAGCATCCAAGTCGCGATTACTGTCGACAAAGCCAAGCGCGAAGCCACCATCGATTTCACCGGCACCTCTGAGCAAGGAGACGACAACTACAATGCCCCTCTGCCGGTGGTGTACTCGTCTGTTCTGTATGTATTCCGCGCGATGGTGGGCGTGAATATTCCGCTGAACCAGGGCTGCCTGAAACCGCTCAATATCATTGCGCCGGTTGGCACCATTATTAACGCGCAATATCCAGCAGCGGTCATTTCTGGCAACACCGAGGTGGGGCAATCCGCCACTGACTGTCTCATCGGTGCTTTGGGCATCATGGCCGGCTCACAGGGCACGATGAACAACTTCATCTGGGGTAACGAGCGTATTCAGAATTACGAAACGATCTGTGGCGGCAGCGGTGCCGGGCCCGGCTTCGAAGGCACCAGCGCAGTACAGATTCATATGACCAATACCCGCATGACCGACCCGGAGGTCCTCGAAATGCGCTTCCCGGTGCGGGTTGAGGAGTTTGCGATTAAGCACGGCACGGGCGGCAAAGGCCAATATACGGGCGGCAACGGGATTACTCGCCGAGTCCGCTTCTTTGAAGATCTTACCGTCACCCTGCTGACCGGACACCGCATCACGCAAGCCTACGGAGCCGCCGGAGGCGAGCCCGGTGCATGCGGGCATAATGCTGTGGAGCAACTGGACGGCACCATTAAAGAACTGGGGCCAAATGACCAATACGAACTCAAAGCCGGTGAAGCCATGTTGATGCAAACGCCTGGCGGCGGCGGCTGGGGAAAGCCCGAATGAAACCGATGCAACTCCTGTCAATCAAGTCAGCTTTTTACACGCCCATGCTCCTGACGGCGCATAGGTTCCTGCCGGAGGCAGGCGTCTCGGTAAACCTGACCTTACGAACCAACCAAAACGTTGGCGCGATGTTACGTGAGGGTGAGTTGGACTTCGCGCAATTTGCACCCTCCGCTGCGATGGTTGACCGTTCAAACGGGATTGAAAACAACCCGGTACATATCGCAAGCATCAATGCACGCGATGGGTTTCTGCTTGTGAGCCGGAAAGCCGAACCTGACTTCAAGTGGCAGGACTTGACGGGCAAAACGATCGTGCCGGCCAACTTTGCCACGCAGCCTGAGGCATGCCTGCGTTTTGCCCTGAATAAGCAAGGCGTTGACATTAACAGCGTCAAATTGATTACCGGTTTGAACGGCATGGCCGAAGCCGCAAAGGTGTTCCGTGAAGGCACCGGCGACTATGTTCAACTTCAGGACCCTTTGGCTCGTGAGCTGATCGCAGCGGGCCATGGGCACCTCGCTGCGATGTTTGGTGACGCGATCGGCCCGATTGCGTTCAGCTCGGTGGCCTGTGGTCAACATATGATCAGCGAAGAACGCGTAAAGGTCGAACAATTCATGCTGGCCTACAGCCAGGCGAGGCACTGGATCGACCAGGCAGACGCACCCACGATTGTCGATGCGATCTCTCACTGGTTTGAAGACACACCCAGGCAGGTTCTGGTTGATGCGATCGCCGGCTATCAAGCCTTGGGGACATGGTCCACCAAAACAGCTATTTTGCGCTCCGATTTTGAAACTGCACTCGACATGATGACGTTCTCACCTGAACTGACCGGCGTGTCCGAGCGTTATCCGTACGATATCTGTTGCAACGACGCTTTCGCCGCGGCGGTTGATATTGACTGAACGGTAGATTGCCCGACATCGAGAAGGCGCCTTGGCACCCTTCTCGATCATCAAAAGGCAGAGACCTACTTCTCTCGGAACATCAGATCGAAGCTGACAGGAACTGCACTCGTAATTGACGGCAACCCCGCCACCTCGCGCAGCTTCTCAATACCAGCAGACAGTTCAAACCAAGCCGCTGGCAAGATAATAGGCTCAGTGGTCGCAACGGCAATAGCAGAGCCTCCTGCGCCAGTAATAAGCACCTCTGCCTCCATTTTTTTGGTAATGCCACGCATTGAAAGATCGAACGTGACTTTCTGACGCCGCCGCTCGCCTGCTTTCAGGTCAGCGAGCACATCTTGAGGTACCGCTGCGGAAACGGTTGCGGCAGGGTACTTCACGACTTCAAACAACATTTCCATCATGCGAGTGTTGCGAATATCAATCTTGGTTTCGACCGATGACAGATCGATTTCGACGTTGACATTGCCGTCATCACCAACGACTCCGATGAGCTTCTTGAAGTGATGTGCCTCCGCTGCCTGACCGGCTTTGACTGAAACAAAACTGAGTTGGGAGCCATCATTGTCAAGCGCCCAATCAGCCATTGCAGCGGGCGCGGAAAAAATGAAACCAATGGCAATTGCCAGTGAAACGGCGCACTTGTGCGACTTAGCTTGAGCGGAAAACATAGCGTAATCTCCTGGTTGGTTCGGTTGGGTGTCTAGGTAACACGCCGGGCCAGGCCTTTCATCCCAGTTTTTTCGTTTTTTATTCGCGCATCTATGAATTCGGGAAATCATGCCGCCATCCCCGAGCGTTGAAGATCCGTTTCTTCGTGAACTGCAAGACTTGATGCCACGCCTGTGGCGTTTTGGCCTTGTTCTTACCAAAGACCCGGTAGCCGCAGAAGAAACAACCCAGAACGCTTGCCTCAGGGCCATTGAACGCCGCGATCAGTTCAAGGCTGGTACTCATCTGGACCGATGGGTGATGACCATCATGCGGTCAATCTGGCTAAATGAGCAGCGCGCGAAACAGATTCGCGAACGGGATGCTGAGCAGCTGGCCGACCGTCAGGGGCGCCAAACTGACGGCCAGAGTGGCGAACGGATGGTTTTTGTGTCTGAAGTGTTAACTAAGATCGAGGCCTTACCCGAATGGCAGCGAGTTGCTCTTTTACTCGTTGGCGTGGAGCAGTTCAGTTTGCGCGAGGCCGCAGAAATCCTGGAGATCCCAGAGGGAACGCTGGCGAGTCGATTGGCGCGTGCGCGAGAAGCGCTGCGTTCTGATCTGGCAGATGCCCTGCCCCTGAAAGGAGGACCAAACTCATGAGCAAAGACATGATTACTGACCAAGACCTGAGGGATCTCATTGCCGGGCGACTGGATGCAGCACAGGCTGCTGAGCTCAATCAGCAAATTTCAGCAAATGAGTCACTTTCAGACCGGTTTCAAGCATTGAGTCTCGTGCAGGAGTCAGACCTTACATCCATGGATCAGGTCTTACGCTACGCACCAACCGAGCGACTAAGTAGCGTCCTCGCAGAGACCGTTGCCGCCACCGCAGGCAAGGCTAGCGCCCCGACGGTTCAATCACGAGTTACATCCAAGAGAACGGGGAGCAAACTGATCAATTGGCGCAGTTGGTTGGGCCTACCCATAGCAAGCGCTTTATCTGCGTCGATCGCAACGGCCATCCTAACCATCACACTAATTCAATCAGACACTCAAACACTCAACTGGCAGGACAGCGTTGCGGTCTACCAGCGGCTGTACACGACCGAAACACTGAACGCACCGGCGCCTAGTGCTGACGAAGTACGGCAAACCGCTACGCGACTAGCGCGCATAAGCGACATGCCGATTGCAATCCCTGATCTATCGACTGAACGCCTGACATTCAAGCGCGGGCAGATTCTTCAGTTTGAAGAGCGAGCACTTGTTCAACTTGCCTACCTCAGTGACGAGGGGGTACCGGTTGCGATTTGCCTGACCCGTACAGGCGCAAGCGATCATGACCTTCAGCTGACCAACCGGCATGGACTCAATACAGCAGTCTGGACTCAAAACGGCATTTCAGTCATGGCCATTGGCGACGTGCCAGCAGAGCAATTGACACGGATAAGTCAAAGCGCCAAGGCCATCAACGCCCCAAGCACTTAGCTGCCACGACCGATAGACACGTAAATCAGACAATTATCAGAGGTGCCCAATGCCTGCGTGCCGATTACTCAATACGATTGTTGCTGCTTGTGCTTTCGCCCTCCTCGGGGCCTGCGCCGCACCGCCGTCGGCAAACCCAAGCCTGGCAACTCCAACCGCCGTAGCGTCTGAGCAAGTCGCATGGCCTGACTTCATGCCCAAACTCTTGCCGGGCGTGTCGAACAATGAAGCCGTTGCCCAGCTGCCGCCAGATGTATTGGAGAGCATCTCGCAACGTAACCCAGACGAAGACCTTGCAGGATTTGCTGGCGCGTGGTCAGGCTGGGGCGGGCGCGGTGGCATTATTGGCCTGGCACTTGCCGTTGAGCCAGACAGCACGGGCGCAGCCTCGATCGTTGTCATTCGAACTGCCGACTCAATACCCCCACTGGAGCATCGTGGGAGTGCTCGCCTAGTTGGTCAGGAACTCATTGCAAGCTTGCCTAGTGGCACACAGATGCGGTACCGCCTGCGCAATGCTGACACGATGGAATTTGTTTGGCGCAGCACCAATGGCAACTGGATGGCGGGTATTTTGAGTCGGTCAAACGAGCGCAGTGTCATGCGACGAATGCTGATACCCACTCAGCTAACCGAGAACAGTGCCCGTGTTTCACTCGAGGCTGTCATTTATCAACCCGACGGAAAGGGACCATTTCCCACGCTTGTTTTTAATCACGGCTCAACTGGAACTGGTAGCGACTCTTCTCTGTTTTCCAAGACTTGGGCCGAGCCCAATATAGCGAGATGGTTTACCCAGCGCGGCTGGATGGTTGTGTTTCCTCAAAGGCGTGGCCGCGGCCGATCGACTGGCCTGTATCGCGAAGGGCTTGAAGAGGACGGCTCCGGCTATTCGATTCGACCTGAAGTATCCCTCCCCGGCATTGACCGCGCACTCACAGACATTGACACCGTCGTCAACTGGGCCACTAAGCAGGCAGAGGTAAACGCCGAGCGTATGCTGATTGGCGGCCAGTCGCGTGGTGGCTTGCTATCGGTTGTGTACGCAGGCACTCGGCCTGAAAAATTCATGGGCGCAATTAACTTCGTTGGCGGGTGGATGGGCGACCGATTGGAGGCAACCAGGGCGATCAATCGCGAGGCTTTTTTGCGCGGTGCAGGCACAGGCACGTCAAGCTTGTGGCTCTATGCAGATCAAGACCCTTTCTACAGCCTCGAACATAGCCGGGCTAACTTCGCTGCCTACATGGCAGCCGGTGGCAAAGGTGAGTTTCATGCGTTAGCAGTCAAACCGAAACAAAACGGCCATCAAGTCATCGCTGATTCGCAACTCTGGGGCGCGCGGGTTGATGCTTTCATAAAATCGCATGCTCCCTAGATAGTGAACAGGGTGACTTTTGTGCCGTAAGCTCCTAGCTCATTGATGCCAACCAGCCCCGGGAGACAGAAAATATGAAATACGTCGAAATCGTGGCCAGTGAAGGCAGCACAGACACGACCATCGCAATGGCACAAAGCCACGAGGCCGCCGATCTTCGACTGGGCCTGGTTGACGAAGAAGAGCGCCGATCTCTCAGAGTGCTCATTGCCGACCATAAATTACAGGCCTTGCTTGATTCGCTTCAGAAGATCACCGGGGCACAGCCCACTGCCCACATTGCGGTCCTACCGGTTGAAATCGCGCTACCCGCCTCATCACCACAGGAGCGGCGTGAAGAGGACTCGGCCGCCGCGGCGCGCGAATCACTTTATTCGGGTGTAGAAAGAAACACCCAACTCGACCAGATTTTTA
Organism: Burkholderiaceae bacterium; assembly: GCA_045106815.1. GTDB lineage: Bacteria > Pseudomonadota > Gammaproteobacteria > Burkholderiales > Burkholderiaceae_E > JAUIAI01. The sequence continues at coordinate 49,532 of JBGCFG010000043.1, forward strand.
TTGTGCTGTTGTTGCTATCGACGATCGTCGCGGCCATCGGCTTGATCGAGAGTAATGTTGCGGTCATTATTGGCGCCATGGTGATTGCGCCACTGCTTGGTCCCAACCTAGCCTTCGGGCTTGGGACTGCATTGGGAGATTTATTTGGCATTATGCTGGGTAATGGCGACTGGACGCTCGCCACGGGTGCAGGTTTGCTGCTCGCAGTCAACGTCGTTTGTGTGAACTTGTCTTGTAAGCTTGTCTTCTTTGTCAAAGGCATCCGACCACGAACATGGTGGGAGAAAAAGAAGGCCAGCCGCACCATGACGATTTACATAGCCGTTTGGGCAGTCACGCTTTTGGCATTGATTGCGGTCATTCTTGCTCGCAACGCAATCACCTAAAAGACGAACAGAGTGGCGCTCTTTGCATTATTTTGTTTCAGGCCGGCGCAGGGCAGCAGGCATCAACTGCGCCGCCACGGCAATTAAAGTCAATAACAGCATAAGCCACGCCATGTCAGTGGCATCCGTGAGGTCCAGTAGTCCATTCAGGCTGCTCGCGCCAGCGCCAGTCAACTGCTGCAACATGCCCGCAAAAGCGGCGGCCGCCCCTGCCAGGGCCGGCATGGCGCCCACTGCGCCAACCAGCGTGGGCGGCATCAGTAAGCCATGACCAAAACCGAGACACATTAACGGCATTGCCACTGCCAGGGGGTGGTACCAACCGCTCATTGCAAACCCCAAAACTAACAAAATGCCGACGACGTTAAAGCCCTGCCCGATCGTCATAAGGCGCTGATCAGCGAACTTGCCAGCGATTCGGGAGGTGAGTAGATTCCCCATGATATAGGCGGCGGGTACAAACATGATGTACCAACCGATCACATTTGGCGCCACGCCGTAAGCATCAAAAACAATCGGCGCAGCCGCCAGAAAAACGTAAAAGGTGGCAGTCGAAAACGCCGCAATCAAGCAAAAAGACAAGTAGCGAATATCAGCAATCAGGGACCGATAGGACTTCAATAGTTCGCCGGCGCTTTGCTTATTCGCAGCTGATGGCTTATCGGGGGGCAGCATCAATAAGGCCGATAGCAGCAGCAAACAACTTAACAGTGCAACAGCAACGAACGGCGCCTGCCAGCCAAAGCTCACGTGTAGCTGCCCGCCTATCAAGGTGCCGCTCGGCGGGCAAAGCCCCATGACGATGCCGACCAGCGCCATCATCTTGGTGCGCGCGGCGCCAACGAAATTGTCCTGAATGATCGCGCGTCCGATAACAATGCCAGCGCATGTTCCGGCACCCTGAAGCGCTCGTGCAGCAATGATCGCATCAAGAGACTGTGCAAAGACAGCGCTTACCGAGCCGGCCAGACCAACGAGTAAACCGACAATCAGCAACCGTCGCCGCCCGAACCGATCGGATAGCGGGCCATAGACCAACTGCCCGAATGCGAAAGCCAGCGCATAGGCAGCGAATGTGAGTTGTACTCTGGCCTGTGATTCGCCAAAGTGCTCAATCCAGAACGGCATTGACGGCAGACACGCCGTCATCGCAATAATGCCCAGTGCGATCTGACTGATCAGATTTGCCTGAACTAACTTTGATTTCCCTTGCCGGTGATCACTCGCCTGCGCAGTGCCCGGATCAGATGTCATTAATCAACCGGGCGACCAAAGAAGGGGTACTGAGGGTCGTGATATCCAGGCGTTGACGCATGGCCGGGGACCACCAATGAGTCGATAAAGTCTTCGTCAGCAGAGGTCCAGGGGTAGTCAAGCGCGCCTTGGTAGCCTTGCCATTGCTCAAGTGTGCGTGGCCCGGCAATCACCGAAGAAATGATTGGATTAGCGAGCACCCAGGCGGCTGCAAATTGCGCCATCGTGACATCCTTACCCTCAAGGTACTCACCGATTTTTTGCGCCACGACCAACGACTCTTCGCGCCACTCGGTCTGCATGATGCGCTTGTCTTGCCTGGCCGCCCTCGTGCCTTCAGCGGGCTTTTCGCCCGGCTTGTATTTGCCCGCGAGCACGCCTCGCGCAATCGGGCTGTAGGGCACAACCCCGATGCCATAGTTTGCGCACGCCGGCAGAATCTCCACCTCAGGCATGCGATTCAAGAGGTTGTAATAAGGCTGGCAAACGGTCGGTCTGGGCATACTCAAGCCATCGGCGATGCGCACAGCTTCGGCAATGCGCCAGCCTCTAAAGTTCGAAATACCCCAGTAGTGAATCTTGCCGGCACGAATCAAGTCATCAAGCGCGCGCAACGGCTCCTCTAAGTCATCCTGCTCTCGGTCCAGGTGCAAATACAGAATATCGATATAGTCTGTTTGCAATCTGCGCAGGCTGTTGTCAACCTCGCGCATGACCCACTGCCGTGAATAACCCACTTCATTGGGGTTGGCGCTCATCGCATTGCCAAGCTTGGTGGCCAATACCCACCAGTGGCGTTCTGGCTTAATGAGTGGCCCAGTGATTTCTTCAGATGCGCCAGCCTTGTAGACGTCGGCCGTGTCGATGAAGTTGATCCCTTGATCGCGCGCGCTAGCAACGATTTCGCCACTATGGGCAGCGTCGGTTTGGTCACCGAACATCATGGTGCCCAGACAGATTGGCGAGACTTTCAGGTTGCTATCGCCGAGATTGACGTAAGTCATATCGCTCATGAGGCTTCCTTTCTGTGGCGGGTTTGTCGCATGCCTGGCTGGCATCGCGAATCTGAGAGTCCAGCATATTACGCGCTTACAGATCCGGACTACAAATAGTCACGCCACCCTCAATAGATGCAGAGGGTGGCGTGAAAGGCTGGCAGCGCGGGCCAACCGAGGCATTTTACGGTTCAGGCGCAAACCTCGCGCCTAACCGAATTTTCCCTAGCGCGGCTCGGTCTTCAGAGCCTTATAGACGGTGTAACACATCGCCAACACAATGACCGTGAAGGGTATGCCGGTGGAAACCGCCGCGCCCTGGAGCGCGTTAAGACCACCGCCAAGCAGCAGTGCAATTGCCACCAAGCCCTCAAGCACACACCAGAAGATCCGCTGAACAACTGGCGCATCCATCTTGCCGCCGGCCGTAATCGTGTCAATCACGAGTGAACCACTGTCTGACGAGGTGACAAAGAACACCACAATCAGCACCAGCGAAAGCGGCGCAATGATCGAGTAGAACGGCAACTGATCCAGGAAGCGGAACAACGCGATCTCAGGCTTGTACGTGTCAACAACGACCGCTGTTACGCCCTGCCCGCCACCAGAGTTGATCATATCGATTGCGGCACCGCCAAAGGTTGACATCCATAGAGCACACACCAGAGTGGGCACGATTAGCACGCAGATCAAGAACTCACGAACGGTGCGCCCCTTCGATACTCGCGCAATAAACATGCCGACAAAGGGTGACCACGCTATCCACCAGGCCCAATAAAAGGTCGTCCAACCATGAAAGTAGGAAGTGTCTTCACGCCCAAATGGGTTGGACAAAGGAACAATTTGCTGCGCGTATTGAACCAATACCTGCCCATAACGAACCATCGCGTCCTGAGCACCGGTGTAGAAAATCACAAACAGGAATAAAGCGAGCGCCATGAGCATATTGATCTCAGACAAGCGCTTAACGCCCTTATCCATACCCGCAAGCACCGAAGTCAGTGCAACCGCCGTAATGCCGATGATCAGAAACACGATCACGGTATTGGTTGGCTCAATCCCAAACACATCACTAAGACCGGCAGCAATTTGTTTGGCACCCAGACCAAGCGAAGTCGTCAGTCCAAACAAAGTGGCAAACACGCCGAGCGTGTCGATGACGTGCCCGGGCCATCCCCAGACACGATCTCCCAGAATGGGATAAAAGGCTGACCTAAGCGTCATGGGCAGGCCTTTGTTGTAGCAGAAAATAGCCAGCGCAAGACCGACCATAGCAAATACAACCCAACCCCCAAGACCCCAGTGGTGGACAGTCCCGACAATGCCAATGTATTCGTTACCAGGCGTTTTTGGGTCAATGCCCAGTGGGTGCGCGGCACCCCCTTCCGCATACGTGTAATACACCGGTTCAAGCACGCCGAAGAACAACAAACCGATACCAATACCAGCAGCAAATAGCATCGCTATCCATGCCGGGTACGAGTAGTCAGGCTTGGCGTCGCGACCACCAATACGCACTGAGCCAACCGGCAAAACGATCAAAACCAGAGCAAACACCAGCATCACGTTGACCGACATCACAAGAAACCAGTCGAACTTACTCGTGAGGAAGGGTCGCAACCAATCGAACAATTCAGTCGACGCTTCCTGGTAGGAAAGCGATAGGATGACAAAGCCAACGATCAATATGCTCGAGACTAGGAATACCGGATTGTGAATGTCTAGGCCAAACGGTCGGATATTATTCGCACCGATTTCGTGATCGGTCGCGAATTCGTCGACCGTACTCTCCTTGGGTGTCGCCATCGTGGGTAACCTCTCTTGTATTTTTTAGACTCGGGCAGCCCAGGGCCGCCAAACGAGCCGTGACCATACACGATTAGGGTGTGTCGTTGCCAGATTAGCGCTCAGATCGCGTTCAATGGACCGCTTTTTGACGCAATCCGACATGACTAACGCTCTCGTCAGCGACCGTTTACCCCTTATCCTGTGCTTCGAGGCGACCCTGCAAGTGATCGCGGCGCCAAAGCGCCGGGAATAAGCGAATCCACAATCCGGCAACGATGAGCGTTCCGATACCACCTACAATTGTCGCCGGTACCACGCCCCACCATGCCGCTGTCACGCCAGACTCAAATTCACCCAGGCGATTGGACGCACCAATAAAAACGCCATTGACTGAGGAGACGCGCCCGCGCATGGCATCCGGTGTATCAAGCTGAACGATTGATTGCCGAATGACGATATTGATCATGTCAGACGCGCCGAGCAACACGAGGACGCCGAGTGATACATAAAGGTTGCTCGACAAGCCGAACGCAATCGTCATGAGTCCAAAACCCAGCGCGGAGACGAACATCCAGCGACCAACTCGCCGGCGAATAGGCCTAAATGCAAAGCAGATTGCCATCGTCACCGCACCAACGCCGGGAGCGGCGCGAAGCATCCCCAGGCCCCACGGGCCAACCTGCAAAATCTCACCTGCAAAAATTGGCATAAGCGCGGTTGCCCCGCCGAGCAGCACCATAAACAGGTCCAGTGAGATTGCACCCAGGATCACCGGCTGGGAGCGAATAAAGGAAAACCCGGCAAAAAGTGACTCGCGCGTGACGGGCTGCCGTGGTGGTGGGGTACGTCTAGGCCTGACCCAAACAACGAGCAAGCCTGACAGCGCATAAAGCGCTGCGCACAAACCGTAAACGGTCGTCGGCCCAGCGAGATAGAGAAATCCACCGAGTGCGGGACCCACCACGGTTGCCCCTTGAAATCCAATCGAACCCCAAGCAATCGCGCGGGGCAGTTGGCGGGCAGTAACCAAGGTTGGAATCAGTGCTTGCGAACTCGGCATCTGAAACGCATGGCAAACACCGATCAAAAAAACGATGACGAACACCTGCCACCGCACAATTTCGCCATCGAACGACCAGGCCGCCAGCAAAATCAAACTCAGCGATAACGCTGCACGGCTGGCCATGACAACCATGCGCCGATCGAAGCGATCCGCTACCTGGCCGGTCACCAGAACAAGCAAAACAACGGGTAAAAACTGCACGAGACCAACCAGGCCCAGATCTAGTGGGTCGCGGGTCAGGTCATACAACTGCCAGCCGACTGCCACAATGTGCATTTGAAATGCCAATGATCCCAACACTCGCGAACACCAGAAAACCGCAAACGATCGGTTTTTAAACGGTGATTCATCGGTTTCTGGCAAGGCAGGCGGCCGGTAGCGCTGGGAGCAGGAAGGTCATGACTATAATCGCAGGCTACCGATCACCCTTTTTTCAAGAACTCTATGACCGCGCCCAACAAAGCTTCCGCCCCCAAGAAAGTTGTCCTTGCCTACTCCGGCGGACTCGACACCTCGGTGATCCTGAAATGGCTGCAAGACACCTACGGCTGCGAAGTCATCACCTTCACTGCCGATATCGGCCAGGGTGAGGAACTTGAGCCTGCTCGGGCCAAAGCCCTGGCGGCGGGTGTCAAGAGCATTTACATCGATGACCTGCGAGAAGAGTTTGTCCGCGACTTCGTGTTTCCGATGTTCCGTGCGAATACTGTCTATGAGGGCGAATACCTGCTCGGCACCTCGATCGCCCGCCCCTTGATTGCAAAGCGGCTTATTGAAATTGCCCGGCGCGAAAAAGCAGACGCGATCTCTCATGGCGCTACCGGCAAGGGCAATGATCAGGTTCGGTTTGAACTGGGCGCCTATGCCCTCATGCCTGACGTAAAAGTCATCGCCCCCTGGCGTGAATGGGACTTACTCTCGCGCGAAAAATTGATGGCCTATGCCGACCAGCACGGCATTCCGGTGGACTACAAAAAGCGCAAGGGCCCTGCCCCGTTCTCGATGGATGCCAATCTCCTGCACATTTCATATGAAGGTGGCGTGCTCGAAGATCCCAACGCAGCGCCGCCGGAAAAAGGCATGTGGCGCTGGTCAGTGTCCCCGGAGAAAGCCCCCAGCAAAGGCGAAGTCATCGAGCTTGAGTTCGCCAAAGGCGATTTGGTCGCGATTAACGGCAAGCGTATGAAGGCCCACGAGCTACTGCTAACGCTCAATCAGATGGGCGGACGACACGGTGTCGGCCGCCTAGATTTGGTGGAAAACCGATTCGTCGGCATGAAATCTCGCGGCTGCTATGAAACCCCGGGGGGCACGATCTTACTGACCGCGCACCGGGCGATTGAGTCGATCACGCTTGACCGGGAAGTCGCCCATCTGAAAGACGACCTCATGCCCCGCTACGCCAAGATCATTTACAACGGCTTTTGGTGGTCGCCTGAGCGCCTGGCGCTGCAAACCCTGATCGACCACACCCAGGCTGGCGTGAGTGGCACCGTCACGCTGAAGCTCTATAAGGGCAATGTCACGGTACTGGGCCGCGCCTCGCCCAACACCTTGTTTGATACGGCGATTGCGACCTTTGACGAAGATGACGGCGCTTACGATCAGGCCGATGCAGAGGGCTTCATCAAACTCAATGCGTTGCGATTGCGTATTGCCGCCAAGACAGCAAAGGCTTCCAAACGTAAGCCAGCCGCAAAAAAGAAGAAAAAATAGCCAAGACCCGCGCTCAGACCCCAGTTCGGTGTGGTCTGAGCCTTCTGCGACCGAGCTAGGTTGGTGGTAGCAGGCTTGACTTCCCTGCCAGTGCGGCGGCAACACCGGCCCGGTCTTCTGGCGACCGATTTTGGCTGTTTTTCCATTTGCCAATGACTCGTGTCACCTTCAATTCAATGCCCACGATGCCGTTGAGCATCATCTCGATGTAGTCATCCGGCGCATCGCTTACCTGCCACGGCGCAGCTAGCGGCTTCTCGTGTGTCTCTGTGAGGCGAGTGACCAGCGCGAGAAGTTCATCGCGCTCTGTAACGGCCCGCGCGACGCCATGCACATGGACCACAGCATAGTTCCAGGTCGGTACAACCTTGCCATGCGCTTGCTTGGACGGGTAGAAAGACGGACTGATATAAGCATCGCCCCCCTGGAACACCACGACCGACTCGCCTGACTCGGCAAGCGCCTGCCAGACAGGGTTGGCTTTGGCGGTGTGCGCGAGCAGTCTCGTCGCCTGCCCATCAGCCATCTCATCGATCATGAATGGCACGTGATTGATCAAGACCTCTGCGCCCCTGTTAAGCACCCAGGTACCCAGCGGATAGCGCTCGATTAGCTCCGCCAGCACTGCTGGATCAGCTTCTTCAAAGTGTTTGGGTAGATACATCGCGCCCCTCGCCGCTCAAAACACCCGAACGATACCGGATTGGCAACCAGCGATGCCATGGGCCCGGTCGCCTAAACCGACAAACAGGCTTGGCCCAACCCTGTAGTTTCGGCATTTGCATCACAGACTTGAGCGCGAGCAACACCACTGATCGTTTTCCGAACGCCGCTGGTCAAAGCTCACTGCAACCGAATATCGATTGGTTTTTCAATGACTTGGCGGGATTACGCCCGCCTCTCTCCGATAATTCAACCGGTAATGCTGTGAACAGGTCCGACTATTCCCGTCTATTGGCACTCTTTCAAAGGCAGGCAGCCAAGGCACAAGGTGCCCGGCGCCAGGGTACTCGTCGGCAGCCGCGCGGGCACAACCCCGCAACTCACCGCATTGCCATGGAACCGCGGATGCTGTTCGACGGGGCGATTGGTGCCACGGCAGATGCAATGGTTGATGAGGCGTCGCAGACAAACGCTGCAGCCGGCACGCACGCCACTGGTCGCGAGTCAGCAGGGCAACAAGACGGCGTCGATTTTCAACTGCCCCCGTTTGCCGATAACGATGCTGTCGAGGTAAACGAGGCTGCCAACTCTTCTGATGAGACTGGCGAGACTGAGGCATCGGCCCCCACTCGCGAGACCAGGACGCTGGTGTTTATCGATCAACGGGTGCCTGATCAGCAAGCCTTCATCGATGCTGCGCCGGAAGGCGCTGAAGTCATTGTCCTCGACACCAGCGAGTCGGGGATCGCGCAAATATTGCAAGCCGTCGAAGGGCAAAGTGAGATTGACGCCATTCACTTGATCTCCCATGGCGAGGCGGGCCGTTTGTATCTGGGTAGCAGTGTGCTGACAGAAGCTACGATTTCCGGGCCCTACCAAAGTGCCCTGAACTCACTTGGTAGCGCACTCGCCGAGAACGCCGACCTGTTGATCTACGGCTGTAACTTTGGCGAAGGGGTTGCAGGCTTGGCGGCAGTTGATGCGCTTGCATCGGCCACTGGCGCAGATGTCGCAGCATCGACCGATCTCACTGGCGCGCAGGCACTCGGCGGCGATTGGGATCTCGAACTCGAAAGCGGTGAGATTGAAACGGATGCGATCGAAGTGTTCAGCTTCGATAAAGTGCTCGCGCCAATCACCATTAGCGTGACGACGCCGCCCGTCGTCACGGCGCCAACCGGGACCACCACTCAGGCGGCCACGCTTTACGCTGGACATACCGGCACTCGGGTTATGCCAGGTACGGAGTCGATTGTCGGCACGACCGCTCGCTGGAACAATGCCGGACTTCTTGGTACGCAGGCGCTGGATATTCGGGCCACTGTCATCGCCGCGGATGCAGATGACTTTGTTCAGTTTTCCTCGCGCACTACGCCGACAGCTACGGACGATGACCCCACTCTATTGGTGGGCGACAACTCGCCGGTTGGATCAAACGCGAATACCGACACGGTTGTGCGTGTGCTCTGGGAGATTTTTCTGGCAGGCAGCAACACGCCCGCGTCCGGGGACTTTGGTTACCTGATCACAGACGTTGATGGCGTGGGCGGTAATACCGATAGTCGCGAGGTTGTCGCGGCATCGGTTAATGACCCGGTCTCATACACGCTCAATACGGCAACCGATCTGGTGGGTAGCATTGATGGTGACCTCCTGCGCGTGGATGGCACGCAAGACAGTGCCGACCAGAATCAGATCCGGGCATGGGTTCGGTTTAACTGGGTAGGCGCTTCGAGTTTTGAACTGAACTACTACCTGCTTGCCAATAACGGCGTGACTTTCCAGGCCGGATTTTCTCACGACGGGGATGGTGACAAGACTTTCACCGGTGGCGGTGTGACCGCTTCGATCCCGAAGCTGGATCTGGATCTCTCCGCCACCGGCATTGATTACAACACCACCTTCACCGAGGGCGGATCCGCCGTCAATATCGCAGACACCGATATTGATATCTCGAACAGCCCAGGGAACCTGGAAGGCGGCACAGTCACCCTGACGAATCGATTGGCCGGGGATTCGCTAACAGTCGGCGCCCTGCCGACCGGCATTACCGCAAGCGTCGACACTAGCGACCCAAACACCATAGTCATCAATTTGACTGGAACGAGTTCGGCCGCGAACTACGAAACTGCGATCAGAAACATCACCTACAGCAACAGCCTGCAGGCGCCCGACACAACAGATCGCATTGTCAATGCGCAGGTGTTTAATTCCCTCACCGCAGGGACGAACTCGCAGGCCATCATCGCGATTGAGGCGGTTAATGATGCCCCGACAATCAGCGTACCCGGGGCGACGCAGTCATTTGATGAAGATACGTCGCGGGTTTTTTCCACTGCTAATGGCAACGCAATTACGGTCGCTGATATTGATGCCCAAGGCAGCGACCTGACCATCACCCTGACCGTGCCACAAGGCACATTGACCCTGGGTAGTACAGCCGGGGTCACTGTAACCGGCAATGGCTCGGGCAATCTTCAGCTCACAGGAACAGTCACCAATCTGAATGCAGCGCTTGACGGCCTGACATTCGCACCCGCCGCAAACCAGAACGGCAACTTGAACTTGACCGTAGCGGTAAGCGACAACGGCAACACCGGCACCGGCGGGGCGCTGACTGACAGCGACACGGTTTCGCTGGCGATTCAACCGATTAATGATGCGCCCATTGCAAACAATGAGAGCCGCAGCGTCACGGAAGATGGTACTCGCACCTTTAATCCGCACAACAATGACACGGATGTCGATGGTGACTCCCTGCTCGTGACGCAGGTAGACGGCAACCCGATTGTTGCTGGCGGATCGAGCGTGTTAGTGAGCGATGGGTCAGTATTAATGCTCGCCGACGGCCGGCTTCGGTTTACACCTGACCCTGACTACAACGGCACGACCTCCTTCACCTACACCATCACCGACGGAAACGGTGGCTTTGACACCGCAACCGCCACCATGAATGTGTCGGCCGTCAATGATGCGCCAATCAATTCGCTACCTGCAAATCAGAGCGTTGCAGAAGACAACGCGCTGACGTTCTCTTCCGCAAATAGTAATCTCATTAGCATCAGCGACATAGACGCGGCTGCAGGCAATCTGACGGTTACCTTGTCAATCGGCCAGGGCAGTCTCGCGCTTGCAGGGACCAGCGGTCTGACCGTGAGCGGCGATAACACGGGCAACGTGGTTCTGACTGGCTCAACCACCGATGTTAATGCGGCACTTAACGGCCTTACCTATACCCCAGGCAGCAATCAAACCGGCACTGTTTCCCTGACTGTAGCGACCAGTGACAACGGCAACACAGGTAGCGGCGGCGCCCTCACCGACACCGACTCGGTCGATATCACGGTAACACCCGTTAATGACGCGCCAATAAACAGCGTACCCAGTGCAACGCAAACCCTGAATGAAGACGGCACGCTGATCTTGTCGGCCGCCAATGGCAATGCCATTTCAATCAATGATGTGGATGCCGCCAGTACGTCCATGACGGTTACCGTCAGCGCGCCCCATGGCAGCCTGACCCTCGGAAGCACTACTGGTATCACCGCAAGCGGCGATGGTTCTGCCAGCGTGACCCTCTCCGGTAGCCAGAGCAATATCAACGCTGCCCTTGACGGGCTCAGCTACGCCCCAGGCGCCAACCAGAACGGCGCCATTGCACTCAATGTGTTAACCACCGACAACGGCAATAGCGGAAACGGCGGCGCGCTGACAGACAGCAGCGTTGTGAACGTTCAGATTAATGCTGTCAATGATGCGCCGGTTAACAGTGTGCCCGGCACGCAGATTTTCAATGAAGACAGTAACCGGGTCTTTTCGAGCGCCAATAGCAACGCTATTTCGGTTTCTGATGTTGATGCCGGCACAAACCCGTTAACGGTGTCGCTGAGCGTGCCGCAGGGGACGCTCACGCTCGCAGGCACGGCCGGGCTGACAGTGACCGGAGACGGCTCCGGATCAGTCACCCTGACAGGCACCGCCGGCAATATCAATACGGCGCTCGACGGCCTAACCTATGCGCCACTGGCAAACCAAAATGGCACGATTGCGCTTTCTGTCGCGACCAGTGATAACGGCAATACGGGCAGTGGGGGAACGCTAACCGATAACAGCAGCATTGCGCTGCAGATCACAGCAGTCAACGACGGACCAGTTAATTCAGTTCCCGGCTCTCAAACACTAGACGAAGACACTACACTGGTGTTTTCGAGTGCAAACGCTAACGCGTTGAGCGTTACGGATGCAGATGCCGGCACCGCCGATCTGACGGTAACCCTGGACGTACCGCACGGCAGCCTCACCCTATCTGGCACGACCGGACTGACAGTTACCGGCAACGCGACTGCAAGTGTCACCCTCACCGGCTCGAGCACAGACATAAACACTGCGCTTGATGGGCTGAGCTACACCCCAGGTTTGAATCAGACCGGAACGACAACGCTGACGATGGTTAGCAATGACAACGGTAACACCGGCGGCGGCGCACTAACCGACACGAGCGCCATAGACCTGCAAATCGGTGCCGTTAATGATGCACCGATCAATTCAGTGCCTGGTTCTCAGACAATCAGCGAAGACGCCTCCCTCACCTTCTCGACTGGATCAGCTAACGCCATCAGCGTTACTGATGTTGACGTGGGTGGTGCCAATCTCACGATGACGCTTAGCGTCGCGCAAGGCAACCTGACGCTCGGCTCAACCGCAAGTGTCACTGCTTCTGGCAATGGCACAGGCACCATCGTGGTGACTGGCGCTCAAGCCGATCTGAATGCAGCGCTTGACGGGCTGAACTACACACCCGACGCTGATCAGAATGGCGCTGTTTCACTGAACATCAGCACCAGCGACAACGGTAACACTGGCTCGGGTGGCGTGCTGATCGATACCGACTCGGTCACAATCAATGTCAATGCGGTCAATGATGCACCCGTCAACACCGTGCCATCGATGCAAACCATTAGCGAAGACGCTTCGCTCACGTTCTCAAGCGCCAATGGCAATGCGCTTAGCGTCGCTGATGTGGACGCTGGCGCAAGCCCGTTAACAGTCAACCTCACCGTACCGCAGGGCAGCCTGACCCTGGCCAGCACTACTGGCCTCACGGTTAGCGGTAACAGCAGTAGTGCTGTTACGCTCACTGGTACGCAAGCAGACATCAACACCGCGCTGGACGGCCTGGTCTTCAATCCTGACCTAAACCAGAACGGCTCCGTATCACTGTCGATGACGACCAACGACAACGGCAACACGGGCGGGCCGGCACAGACCGACTCAAGCACGGTCACCATCCAGATTGATGCGATCAATGACGCGCCAGTCGCGACGGTACCAGGCGCACAGTCGATCAGCGAAGATTCTGCGCTGGTCTTCTCTGGCGCCAACAGCAATCCGATTAGCGTCTCTGATGTCGATGCCGGCAGTGATAGCCTCACCGTCACCTTGGCGGTTCCCGCGGGCAGCCTGACGTTATCTGGCACTACCGGTCTTACCGTTACCGGCGACGGGTCGGGCACTGTCACACTCACGGGCAGCCAGGGGGACATCAATACCGCACTGGACGGGCTGAGCTATCAGCCTGGGATCAACCAGAATGGATCGCTCAATTTGAGCGTAGCTGTTTCAGACAACGGGAACAATGGTAGCGGTGGTGCGCTTACCGATAGCGAAACAGTCGCTATCACGGTCGACGCCGTGAACGATGCTCCGATCAATACCGTGCCTGCTGCGCAAACGACTGATGAGGACACGGCCCTGGTGTTCTCGGCAGGTAACAGCAACGCCATTAGCATTGCTGACGTTGATGCTGGTGGCGCTAGCGTGACCGTGACGCTTGATGTAGACCGAGGCAATCTCGCGCTTGCATCGACTGTCGGCCTGACCGTTAGTGGAAACAACTCAGCCTCAGTAACCGTCACAGGCACACAGGCTAATATCAATACCGCTCTGGACGGATTGACTTTTACACCAGACCTGAATGATGACACCGATGCCACGCTGACGATCGTCACCAATGACGGCGGTAATACCGGCAGTGGCGGCGCTTTGTCTGCGACCAGCACAGTGGCCATTCAGGTTAACCCCATCAATGATGCGCCCGTCACCACGACCGACTCGGTCACCACTGACGAAGGCACACCGGTCAACCTCGATGTGCGCGGTAACGATTCGGATGCCGATGGCGATCCCCTCACCGTCAGCCAGATCAATGGCACCGTCATCAATGTCGGGGGCAGCGTGCCGGTTACCAATGGCACCGTGACGCTTGAGCCCGATGGCTCCCTGACCTTTACACCATCAGGTGACTTTAACGGTCCGGCTAGCTTCACTTACACCGTAACCGATGGCAATGGTGGCAGCACGCCTGGCACCGTCAATGTCAGTGTCACCGCTGTTAACGACGCACCCGTCAATTCTGTGCCTGGAACCCAGTCCATCGTAGAAGACGGTTCGGTTACCTTCTCTGCAGGCAATGGCAACACCCTTTCGGTAGCGGACGTTGATGCTGGCACCGCCGACATCACCGTCACGCTCAGCGTGCCTGAAGGTAACCTGACCCTGGGCGGCACTGCTAACCTGGTTGTATCTGGCGATGGCTCGGGCAACGTGGTGATGACGGGTGCTCAGGCCGATGTGAACGCAGCGCTAGACGGGCTCGTCTATGCAGCAGCTCCCAATCAGAACGGCGCAGTCACTCTAAGCCTGCAAACCAGCGACAACGGCAACACGGGTACAGGTGGCACGCTGACCACCTCAAGTACGGTTGACATCAGTATCAGCGCAGTCAACGACGCCCCGGTTCAGACCGTTCCGGGCGTACAGACCTTCAACGAAGACACCACCCTGACCTTCTCAGGAATCAATGGCAACGCCATTGCCATAGCCGATGTTGACTCAGGCAGCAGTTCGCTAACGACAACAATCAGCGTACCCACCGGCAGTATCACAGTGGCCAGCACCCTGGGGCTCACCGTCACCGGAAACTCTTCAGACACTGTCATCCTGATCGGCTCGCAGGCTGACATCAATATCGCTCTAGACGGATTGTCATACTCGCCCGCGTCTAATCAAAACGGCGCGACGACGCTGACAATTGAGACGAACGATAACGGCAACACGGGCAGTGGCGGCGCACTCTCTGCCACCGACACCATCGCGCTTCAGATTACGGCCGTCAATGATGCGCCTACCGCGCTCGATGACAGCGCGTCCACAAACGAAGAAACATCCGTTACCTATGCCGTATTGGGTAACGACACCGATCCTGATGGCGATACGCTCACCGTGTCGGCAATTAACGGCACGCCAATCACGATTGGCGCCGATGTTGCGATTACCGGCGGTACGGTTCGACTCGAAAGCAATGGTGAGCTGAGTTTTACACCGGACGCAAATACGAACGGCTTGATCAGCTTTAACTACACGATCACCGACGGCAGCGGCGGTAGCGACACAGCTACCTCAACGGTATCGGTTGCCCCGATAAACGATGCCCCGGTCACCTTTGCCCCCGGGGTACAGTCAACGGCAGAAGACTCAGCGCTTACCTTCTCTAGCGCGAATGGCAACCCGATCATCGTCAACGATGTAGACGCCGGCGCTGGTAGTCTTACTGTGACGCTTAGCGTTGCGCACGGAAATCTGACACTAGCCAGCACTGCGGGACTCACCACAAGCGGTGATGGTACAAGCAATGTCGCACTAACCGGTACGCAGGCAGCCATTAATGCGGCATTGGACGGCCTTGTCTATGCCCCTGCAAGCGAACAAAACGGCACGGTTTCGCTTAGTGTGACCACAAGTGATAATGGCAATACGGGGGCCGGCGGCAGCCTGAGTTCCACAGCTAACGTCGATATTGCAATTGGGGCGGTCAACGATGCGCCGGTTAATACGGTTCCGGCCGCTCAGTCGACACAAGAAGACACACCGCTAGTGTTCTCGGGGGCCAATGGCAATGCTCTTTCGGTTGCTGATATCGACGCTGGCGCCAACCCCTTAAGCGTTTCTCTCACCGTCCCGCAAGGCGGTCTGACGCTTGGCTCAACGGCTGGCCTTACTGTCTCGGGTGATGGATCATCCTCAGTTAGCCTGACCGGAACAGTTGCCGACATTAACGCGGCTCTTGACGGCCTGAGCTTTACGCCAGCGGCGAATCAAACCGGTACCGTTGGCCTTTCCGTGCTTACGAGTGACAACGGCAATACGGGTGCTGGTGGCGCCCTCACAGCCAGCAGTAGTGTTGACATCACGATCGGAGCGGTCAATGACGCACCTGATGCTATTGATGACTCTGCGGTAACAAATGAAGACGTGCCTACTAATCTCGCAGTTCTGGCAAACGACACCGATGTTGAGGGCGACACGCTAAGCGTCACCGAAATCAATGGGTCGGCCATTGCGGTGGGCAATACCGCTGCGGTCACTAACGGCAGCGTCCGTCTGGAAAGCGACGGCAGCCTTACGGTGACGCCAGCCGCCAACTTCACTGGATCTATCAATTTCACCTATACGATTTCAGATGGCAATGGCGGCACGGATACAGCTGGCGCCTTGGTCACGGTAGTTCCTGTCAATGATGCGCCGGCGTTGACGGTACCGCCGACACAGTCTTTAAACGAAGATTCAACACTGAGCTTCTCCTCAGCAAACGGTAATGCGCTCACAGTATCGGATCTTGATGCAGGCGCTGGATCAATTGCTTTGACTCTGAGTGTGACCCAGGGCGCGCTTGATTTGTCAGGGTCGACTGGCCTGACCGTCACTGGCGATGGTACGGACACGGTGAACCTGACGGGCACGATCGCCGACCTCAACGCTGCTCTTGATGGACTGGTTTACACGCCTGAGTCTGATCAGACTGGTCTTGTCACCATTAACCTGCTCACCAATGACAATGGCAATACCGGTTCGGGTGGCGCCCTGACCGCCACCGCAGCCGTGGATGTTCAAATCACTGCTGTCAATGATGCGCCAGTTAACTTGGTACCGGCAGCTCAGAGTCTTGATGAAGATAATCAGTTGGTCTTTTCTGCCGGTAACTCGAATGCCATTTCGATCAGTGACTCTGATGCTGGCAGCGCAGATATCACAACAACACTCACCGTGCCGCAGGGCACTCTAACGCTTGGCACTACGGCAGGCGTTACCGTGACGGGCAACAACACCACCACAGTCACATTGACAGGTCCAGTTTCGGCGATCAACAGTGCATTGGAAGGACTGATCTATGCCCCTACGGCCCATCAGAACGGCGCCCTGACGCTCAGTGTTGTCACCTCTGACAATGGCAATACCGGCATTGGTGGTGCCCTGGTCGACAGTGACAATATTGATATTGTGATCAATTCAGTCAATGATGCACCCGTCGCGCTCGACGATGCGGTGACCACTGATGAAGATGCAGCCATCAATTTTGACGTGCTGACGAATGATTCCGATTTAGACGGCGATTTGCCCACTATTGCCGCGATTGACGGAACCGCCATTGGTGTAGGAAATAGCGTTGCTGTCACCGGTGGAAGCATTCGACTCGAATCCGATGGCACTTTGACATTTTCACCAGCCGCGAACTTTTCTGGATCTACTGGCTTTAACTACACGATTACAGACGGCAATGGCGCGAGCGACACGGCAAATGTCGCGGTGACTGTGAACCCGATCAATGATGCGCCGGTCAATACCGTTCCAGGTTCTCAAAACGTCAGTGAAGACGGCACCCTGGTGCTGTCCGGCGCCAACGGGAATGCGATCAGCCTAGCCGATGTCGACGCCGGCAGCAACGACCTCACCGTTACGCTGAGCGTTAACAATGGCAACCTGGTATTGGGTAGCGTGGGCAGTCTCACGGTGAGCGGTAACAACTCCAGCAATATCGTGCTAACTGGCTCAGCAACCGATATCAACAACGCTCTCAATGGCCTGGCTTACTCACCTGCGGCCAATTTCAATGGCGCCGACACGCTGTCAATGACCAGCAATGACAACGGTCACACCGGCGCAGGCGGCCCGCTGACCGCGACGAACACCATCGCCATTCAGGTTGACGCGGTCAACGATGCGCCGCTTGCGAGCAATGATTCTGCGACGACAGACGAAGACAATGCGGTCAACCTGGCCGTGCTCTCGAATGACACCGATGTTGAGTCAAGCCTGCTAACCGTCACAGCTGTTGACGGTCAGGCGATTGCAGTTGGCAGCCCCATTACCGTCAGCAACGGGATTGTTGAGCTCGAGCCAGACGGCACGCTGACCTTTACACCTGACGCCCATTTCAACGGCACTGCGAATTTCACCTACAGAGTAACCGACGGTGACGGAGCATCAGACACGGCGCTGGCAACCGTGACAGTGAACTCGATCCCGGATGCACCGATCGCCACCAATGACAATCAGGTCACCCCGGAAGACATCGCCGTCAGTATTGATGTTCTCGCAAACGATAGTGATGCTGACGGAGACTCGCTCACAATCACGCAAATTGACGGCATTGCCATTTCTGCTGGTGCCTCAGTGCCGGTCGCTAACGGCAGTGTCCGACTTGAACTTGATGACACACTCACTTTTACACCCGCCGCCGGATTCAATGGGCTTACCAGCTTTGACTACACCATCGATGACGGCAACGGCTTGACGGCCAGCGCTACCGTCGGAGTTGATGTTGGTGCCGTCAATGACGCGCCAATCGCGACCAATGATTCTGCGACTACGGCAGAGGACACTGTTGCGAGTTTGACTGTTTTGGGCAACGACAATGACCCTGATGGCGACCCCCTGACGATTACAGCCATTGACGGTACTGCTGTCAGCGTTGGTTCGGTCGTGGCCGTCACCGGCGGCAGCGTCGAGGTTCAGCCAGATGGCTCATTGACCTTTACACCATCTGCTCACTTTAACGGCCTGGCCAACTTTAATTACACCATCGGTGATGGCAATGGGGCATTTGACACCGCTTCGGCAAGCGTGACGGTCGATCCTGTCAACGATGCACCGATTGTGACCGTACCGGGCAATCAGAGTTTTGCTGAGGACACCTCGCTGACCTTCTCAACGGCCAATGGGACGGTGATAACGGTGAGTGATGTGGACGTCGGCAGCGCTGACCTGACGGTAACGTTGGGTATCGGCCAAGGCGATCTCGCGCTGGCGTCAACTGCGGGCCTGACCGTCACCGGCAACGGCTCCACCAATGTCACCCTGACCGGCCCGGCTGGCGCGATCAATGCCGCGCTTGACGGTCTGATCTACACACCAGCCGCCAACCAGAATGGCTCTGAGACCTTGACAGTTCAAACGACTGACAACGGAAATACTGGTAGCGGTGGGCCACAATCCACCAGTCGTAGTGTCTTACTTCAGATTAATGCGGTTAACGACACGCCGCTTGCGCTGAACGACACGACCAACACGACCGAAGACAGCGGCGTCATCATCGATGTGCTCACCAATGACACCGATAACGACGGAGATTCTCTAACAATCACGGCGATTGAAAGCACGCCCATTCTGGTCAATCAAACAGTTTCCGTTACCGACGGGCAAGTCACCCTGAGACCGGACGGCACCCTGCTCTTCACCCCCAACGCCAATTTCAACGGGGTCGCAAGCTTCGACTATTCTGTTTCAGACACCAGCGGAGCAATCGCAAGTGCGACCGTCGATGTCAGTGTCGGTGCGGTGAACGATGCGCCGATCATGACCGTGCCCGGCTTACAACTTGCCAGTGAAGACACATCAGTCACGTTCTCGTCAGGTACGGGTAATCCAATCGTCGTCAGTGATATTGATGCGGGTGCCTCGCCGCTGACCGTTTCACTCTCAGTGCCGCAGGGCACCCTGCTACCAATCAGCACCGCCGGTGTGACCATCTCAGGGTCGGGCACTGGTTCGGTAAGCCTGACGGGTGCCGCAGCAGATCTGAACACCGCACTGGACGGACTGATCTACTCACCCGGCGCGAATCAGAATGGCACCGTACGCGTTGACATTACCGCGAACGATAACGGCAATACTGGTAGCGGTGGGCCACTGGCCAGCAGCAGCTTTGTTGACATTCAGCTAGACCCTGTCAATGACCAACCCCTGAACACGGTCCCCGGCCTGCAGAACATCAACGAAGACGGCTCGCTGACATTCTCGGCAGTGGGCGGCAATGCCATTACGCTATCTGACCCGGACGCTGCATCAGCGCTCATCAACGTTGACTTGTCAGTCACCGATGGTGTTTTAACCGTTGGCACCAGCCCGGGCGTCACAGTTTCTGGTGACACGAGTGACAGCGTCACGCTGACTGGGTCACAAGCAGCTCTCAATGTGGCACTAGATGGATTGATATTTACCCCAACCGCTGGTGCCAACGGACTGGTCACACTTTCCATGGTGACTAACGACAATGGCAATACGGGCGCCGGCGGCCCATTGACCGCGATCAGCACAGTAGACATTCAAGTAGCTGCGATCAACGACGCACCTGTCAATACCGTGCCCGGACCTCAGACCAGCGACGAAGACACCGCACTCGTCTTTAGTGTCGGCGGCGGCAACGCTATCAGCATCAGTGACCCTGATGCCGGCGGCGCTCCCCTGACCGTCACACTTGACATCGGTCAGGGTCAGCTATCGCTGGCTTCAACTGCAGGCTTGACGGTAGCAGGAAACGGCACCAATAGCGTTGTGATTACGGGCTCCCAGACGGCAATCAACAGCGCACTGAACGGCCTTAGCTATCAACCACCCGCCAACGCCAGTGGCGCACAAACCCTGACTGTCGTCACGAGTGACAACGGCAACACAGGTGCCGGCGGTACGCTCAGCGCATCAAGCTCAGTCGCTATTCAGATTGACCCGGTCAACGATGCCCCGGTAGCGATCGACGATAGCTTTAGCGGCAACGAAGACACGCCGTTTGGCTTTGACGTTAGGACCAACGACTCGGATGCTGATGGCGATGCACTACGCATCGCGACGATCAATGGCGCTACGATTGCACTTGGCTCGCCAATCAATGTCGCTGACGGTGAAGTCAGTCTGCTGGCCGATGGCTCCCTGAGCTTCTCCCCTGCCCCGAACTTCTTCGGTCCTACGAGTTTTACCTACACCGTCACTGATGACAATGGCGGCACAACGGGTGCGACAGTCAATCTGGTGATCGCCGCAGTCAACGACGCACCAAGCGCACAAAACGACTCAGCCACGACCGACGAAGACACACCGGTGGAGATCGACGTTCAGGCAAATGACCAAGATATTGAAAGTCAGCCCCTGACGATCACGCTTATCGATGGCGCTCCGGTCAGTGTCGGTACGCCTGTTCCGGTTACCAATGGCACAGTGACTCTCCTGCCAAATGGGCGCTTGAGCTATAACCCGACGCCTGAATTCAGCGGTGCGACCAGCTTTACCTATACGGTCGACGACGGCAATGGCGGCTCCGCGCAGGCCACCACTAGTCTGCTCGTCAATGCAATCAATGACGCCCCTATTGCCAATCCAGACACCTACGCAACAACCGAAGAATCAGCCATTACGGTTGATGTTCGCGCCAACGACAGCGATGTTGAAGGCAGTGCTCTGAATGTCTTGAGCATTGATGGCATTGCACTAACTGACAACGTTGCGCAGGCTGTGGCCAACGGCACCGTGACCCGCTTAGCAGATGGCCGCCTTGTGTTCGCACCGGCAACCGATTTCGCCGGCACCACCACGTTTGACTATACGGTGCGGGATGCCGGCGGCGCAACGGCCATTGCGACTGTAACGATCAATGTCAGTAACCTCAATGATATCCCCGTGGCGAATAATGATTCCGCCTCCACGAACGAAGACACTCTGGTCGATATAGATGTGACCGCCAACGATTCAGATGCTGATGGCGAGCTGCTCACCGTCGCGACGGTTGACGGAAACCCGATCAGCGTCGGCAGCGCGGTGTTGGTAACCAATGGTCAAGTTGAACTGCTTGCCAGTGGCAGCTTGAGATTCACCCCGGCGGCTAACTTCAATGGTTCAACGAGTTTCGATTACACCGTTCAGGATGGATCCGGAGGTAGCGCGACCGCAACGACTATCGTGACCGTCAACTCGGTCAATGATGCACCGGTTGCAAACAATGACACACTGGTCACTGCACAAGATATCCCGTTTACCCTGGACGTTCGAAGCAACGATACTGATGCTGAGAATGATCCGCTTACCGTCACGGAAATTGATGGCACTCCCGTCACAACGGGCTCGTTGGTGAGCATTCCGAATGGCACCGTGTCTCTTGAAAGCGATGGGCGACTGCGATTCACCCCTGACTTGGGTTATCAAGGCGGTAGCAGTTTCAGTTACCAGGTCAGTGACGGCAATGGCGCAACGGCCAATGCAAGTGTCGCGATTACCGTCACCCCACCCAATGTGCCACCCACAGCAGTCAATGACAGCTTTACTGGCTCTGAAGACGTGCCTGTTTCATTTGACGTGCGCACCAACGATACTGACCCCGAGGGTAACCCGCTAAGCGTCGTGGCCGTTGACGGTGCCGCCCTAACAGTTGGTGTCGGCCAGCCGGTTAGCAATGGCACCGTTACCCTGCAGGCCGATGGCAGCCTGGAGTTTGACCCGACACCCGACTTTTTTGGTAGCACCACATTCGACTACACGCTGGCAGACTCGTTTGGCGCCACTGATACTGCCACCGTCACGATCAACCTAAGCAATGTGGACGATGCTGTTACGGCGGTTGACGATGCTCTCGTGCTCCCAGAAGACAGCACCCGGATTTTCGATCCGCGCGGCAATGACATTGATGTTGATGGCGACCCCCTGGCCATTACTGAAATCAATGGCTTGAGCATTGCGGTAGGCTCACCCGTCAACGTTGCGACGGGTGTGGTCAGTCTGGAGCCTGATGGTCGTTTATCTTTCACACCGACACCCAACTTTAACGGCAGCGGTAGCTTTTCCTACACGCTGAGCGACGGGAACGGCTCAACCAGTGTCGCGCAGGTCAACTTCAGTGTAGACCCTGTCAATGATGCGCCAGTCGCCCAAGACGATACCGTCACTACCAATGAAGACACCGCTGTCACGATTGATACGCGCAGCAATGATGCCGATATTGACGGCGATCCGATTAATGTGACCACCGTCGACGGGGCTGCCATTTCGATCGGCTCGCCGGTCAACGTAACTGACGGACAAGTTCAGCTATTGCCTGATGGTCGACTGCGGTTTACGCCAACGTCTGATTTCAACGGCACGACAAGCTTTAACTATCAGGTCAGTGACGGAACGCTAACAAGTAATGCTGCCTCTGTCACGGTTAACGTCAGCGCCACCAACGATGCACCTATCGCTTCGCCTGACAATTTCTCGACACCCGAAGACACACCGGTCACAATCGATTTACGCGTGAACGACTCAGATATAGACGGTGACTCCTTGAGCGTCGTCAGTATCGATGGCCAGGCCTTGAGCATCGGATCACCCGTTGCCGTTGCTGGTGGGCAGGTAGAGCTGCTCTCAAGTGGATCGCAGCGCTTCGTGCCCAATGCCAATTTCAACGGCACTGTTAGCTTCACCTACGAAGTAAGAGATCCGTCAGGTGCATTGGCCAGCGCTGCGGCAACCATTGTTGTAGATCCGGTGAATGACCCACCGATTGCCGCCGCCGACGCCACCTCAACTGCCGAGGACACGGCAGTAGTGATGGATCTTATTAGTAATGACAATGATCCTGAAGGTGATTCGATACAAGTCGCCACCATTAACGGCACTGCGGTTTCTGTTGGCGACACCGTAAGCGTCAGCGACGGAAGTGTCACCTTGATTTCTAACGGATCCGTTCGATTCACGCCAGCCGCAAACTTTACCGGCAACGCGAGCTTTGACTACACCCTCGTGGATACGGCGGGTGCCAGCAGCGCCTCAGCGATTGCAAGCATCAATGTCACCGCCGTTAATGATGCCCCGCAGGCAGTCGATGATCTCTTTAGTACGAATGAAGACCAGCCAGTCACGCTGGACCCCCGCCTGAACGATCTCGACCCCGAATCTGATGCACTAAGCATCATCACGATAGAGGGCGTCACGCCTGTAGTCGGGTCACCGGTGACCGTGCCAAATGGTAGCGTGGTCTTACAGGCTGACGGTCGGCTTGAGTTCACGCCTGCAGCCAACTTCAATGGCTCAACGAGCTTTGCCTACACCATCAGCGATGGCAGCGCAGCTTCTGCCGCGGCGAACATCACAATCGATGTTAGTCCGGTGAATGATGCGCCAACCGCCAACGACGATACTGTTTCAAGCGTTGAAGATACCGCTGTGCTGGTCAATGTTCTGTCCAACGACACGGATCCGGACGGTGACCCACTCCAGGTCGCCATGATCGACGGGTCACCTCTGACAATTGGTACGCCCGTACCGGTGAGTAACGGCGTTGTCCGGCTCCAGCCGGACGGCCGCATAGAGTTTGTGCCCGCGACCAACTTCACCGGCCCGACCAGCTTTGCCTACACGCTGGTTGATGCCCAGGGAGCTACCGCGAACGCGACGGTTAATCTTGTGATTACTGGCGTCAATGATGCGCCGGTTGCGCAGGATGATGCTGCACTAACCAACGAAGACACACCGGTTGAGATTGATGTGTTGGCAAACGATAGTGATCCGGAAGCGGATGCCCTCTCGGTTCGCGCCATTAACGGTGTGTCCGTGACTGCTGGCCAATCTGTTCAGACCCCGGAGGGGTCAGCCACACTACTCGCCAACGGTAATATTCGCTTCTCGCCAGCGCCCGACTTTAACGGCAATGTTGGCCTGATCTACACCGTGAGGGATAGCGCAAACGCACAAGTTGATGCTCGTATTTCCGTCGTGGTTTTGCCGCTTAATGACGGACCGGTCGCGCGTGATGACGTGTATAACGCAGTTGCCGGCGCAGCCGTAATCGTTGATCCCCGCAGTAATGATCGCGACCCTGATCTACCAGGCGACGGGCAAGGCATTACTGTGACACAAGTCAATGGTCAGCCCATCACACCTGGCAGCACGGTAGCCATCACGGATGGCACGGTCTTAATGCTCGCGGATGGCCGCTTGCAGGTCACCTCAACCCGCGACGATGCCGCGCCGCTCGCTTTTGGCTACACCATTGCTGGCAATGAAGGCCTTACCGACAATGCAGCTGTACTCGTTCAGTTCGAGGCAATTACCCCGGTCGAGGAAACACCGGACCGCGTGAATCGTATCGACCCGCCCGCTGACCGCTTCAAAATTGAACGCCGGAGCGAAACGGCTAGTCAGAATGAACTGTATGTTGGCCGCGCGGTCCGCGACTCACAAGCACAGTCTGAGCAGACCGACCAGCGTCAGCGCATTGATGTGATCGAGGGCCAGACCCGCCGCTTTGGTTGGGACAGCAACGTCATAGCGCAGGCTGATGCCGGCACGGATCGCGTACAGTTCGCAAACCTACGCAGCGACCGGGTTTTTGCACTACCCGGCACCAATCCGCTTGACCGCCATCAGGCCTATGATTTCAACCTCGCGTGCTGGAATACGGAGTATCCGCAATCGGTGCTGGCAATGAACCGACTGCTCAATCCAGAATCTAACAATCAAGTGGCCGAGTCGACCAGATCCACTGGCGTTACGGATGACGCAGTGCCAACAAAGCAACCTTCAGCATCAGAGGCAGTCTGTTCGCCAAACAATGCGCCGTCCAGTCCATCCGGGGCCTTATATTGTGAACCGGTCTCACTGGTAGATCCGGATCGCTTTTCTCGCTTCACCGACCAACTGGCCAGTGCAAAGGACCAATAGCAGCAGGCTTGCAACATTTAACCTGAAGGCAACCATCTCTCATAAGGGCCGCCCTATACTGGGCTGATGAGTTCGCAGACCCTCTCGATAAATCGCCTTTCCCTGGGCGACCCCGAAGACCGGGCAGCCCTTTGCCAGCTTCTCAATGAGTTCGCTGCCAGCGACAATGGCGGCGGGGAAGCCATGTCTCAGGACGTGCTCGCTCAGCTGCCCGATCAACTGGCGGCCTGCCCCACTTATATTGGCCTGCTTGCCAAAGACGGACACGAGCCACTCGGCTTACTCAACGCCTTCTGGAGCGTTTCGTCTTTTAAAGCGCGACCGTTGATTAACATTCATGATGTGACCGTCACGGCAAATGCTCAGAGCCGCGGCATTGGACGTCAGATGATGAACGAACTTGAGCGAATTGGTCGGCAGATGCAGTGCTGCAAAATCACCCTTGAGGTGCTCGATGGCAACACCCGCGCGAGCGCGCTATACGAACGCCTGGGGTTTGAGTTCTATCAACTCGACCCAAGCTATGGGCGTGCGCGACTCATGCAGAAAATCCTTACAGACGAGTAGAGCAGTTAATGCAGAGTTGGAAGGCCCTGATGGCCGCTATCGGGTTAGCGGTGCTCGTTGGGTGCGGCGACAACCATCAGCAATCAGGTGATCACACGCACGCTGATTCTGGCCAGCGCAACACATCGAGCATCACGAAAGATCAACTGCAGCTTGGCGATGGCGACCAAGCGATTAACCTGGCTTTTGAGCGATGGCCCAGCCGCACGAGTGACACTCGCGCGCCCATAGTCTTATTGCATGAGTTTGGGTTCAGCCTTGATCAATGGCGTGGCATTGCGCCCGCCCTGACGGCCTCAGGCGAAGTCATCGCGCTTGATCTCCGTGGCCATGGTGGCAGTGATAAATCGGCCTGCTGCTATGAAATCAATAACTTCGCTAGCGATGTAGTTGCCGCACTGGATGCTCTCAATATTAAGCAGGCCATCTTGGTAGGCGCCGGCGGCGGTGGTGTTGTCGCGCAGCGCGTGGCCGCCAATGAGCCAGCGCGAGTCAAGCGCCTCGTGTTGGTTGCAAGCGCCGCAACTGCGCGTGACAACCCAGCGTATCAGGCAGTGTTTGCTGATGCCCAGCGCTTCGACCCTGCACAAGACGGCCCTGCGCCCGACGATTTTTTGGCAGCGTACAACCAGGGCGCCATCCTTGGGGATGACTCACGCGCGACCTTACTTGCGGCACAACGGAAGGTGCCCCGCGGGCTATGGGCCCCTTTGCTCGCGAACCTTGCCGCGAACGATCACACGGCAGATCTGCGCAAAATAGAGGTGCCTGTCTTGATGCTGTGGGGTAAGACTGACCCTCTGTTCGCGCAGTCATCCCGTACCCGACTTGAGAACGGACTGCGCAGCGACGTTAGTGTCGTCAATGGGTTTGCTGGCCGCTATCCCGCTTTCAACCGCCCGGAAGCTGCCACCGTGGTTAACCGGTTTCTGGCGCCTCGTGGCACCCTGCACAGTTTTGGGCCGCCCGAAATCCGGACGCGCGATCAGCTTAATTCTCTGACGGCTAATGGCATTGAGCGCTTGTTACTCCGCGAAGTGACAGGCGATGCAGACTGCGATGTGGAAGTTCGCACAATCAAATATCAAACGGTTGGCGGTGCAGGAGAATCCACGACTGCGACGGCTGGCATCGCGGTACCAGTTGGAGACAATCCGGTCTGCCGGGGAGACCGGCCGCTCTTGCTGTATGCGCACGGCACTTCGCCGCGCCAAGACTACGACGTGACTCAAAGCCGCGAAGGCTTTAACGGGTTGGCAGCAGCCGTTTTTGCTGCTCGGGGATATGTCGTTGTTGCGCCCAACTACACGGGTTACGGTGACTCCTGGCTCGACTACCACCCTTACCTGAATGCCCAGGCGCAGGCCGAAGATATGGTCGATGCGCTACGTGCCGCGCGTGAGTTGTTTACGGCAGAGTCGCGCGTGACACCTCGCCAGTTGTTTATTAGCGGCTATTCCCAGGGCGGCTACGTCGCAATGGCAACGCATCGGCTCATGGAGCTAAGTTATCCCGACGAGTTTGCCGTCACGGCGAGCTTTCCCATGTCCGGACCTTATTCGCTCGAACAAACAGTGCTTGAAACGCTTTCCGGACGCGATGTAGACGGCGCAAGCCCTCTTTTTGCCTACATCAGCGATAGCTACCAGCGCAGCTATGGCAACCTGTACGAGTCGTCTGCCGAACTGTTCGAAGCTCCCTACGATCTAACCGCCCCCGGTTTGTTCCCAGGTAATTTGTCGGCATCTGACTCGGTGATCTCTGGCCTTTTGCCTGAACGACTCCTGGCCGGCCAGGGCGGCCCTCACCTGCTTACTCAGGCCTACGTCAATCAGGTACTGAGTAATCCAGAGAATCCACTGCGCCAAGCTGTGCGACTCAACACGCTTCACAACTGGGCACCCAGAGCGCCCATGGCGATGTGCGGCGGAGGTAAAGACCAAACCGTCTTTTTCGACAATACGTTTCGAGCCCAGGATGCCTTCAGGGCGCTAGGTGTTGAGGTGCCCTACTTCGACTTCAACAATAGTGCATCCCTGCCAAGTGGCCGCACGAATACGCTTTACTTGAGGTTTCGCTCGATTTTTTTGTTTCGGCGAAACCTCGAGGGCTACCATGTTGCGCTTGCACCGTACTGTGCGCGAATGGGCCGCGACTTCTTCAATCAGTTTCTGATTCAGTAAGCCAGGCGACTAGAGTCTAAGAAACGCCTGGCTCAGGGATGTTCCCAGCGGTGCATCTCAGAGTCGTCAGCGCTATTGGTCACAACAAGCGCCTTGAATTCAGCGATGTTGATTAGCGAGTAGGCGCAGGGCGAGGTCAATGCCGCCCCGACAATGCTGCCCGCCGGAGGGCTCGATGCCTTGACTGGCATCGATACGACTGAGTCTTTAACCGGCACAGGCGGCTCCACCGCCATCGCATACCCCAGAGTAGGCTTCTCGCCCATTCTCACCAGCACCACTCTCTGCTTGCTGAAGTCCGGGGTCCAGTCAATTGCCGTGAGCTGATCGCCCGCCATCTCCAAATGCTCAGCCCAAGCAGCGTCGTCAAATACCGTGACCCCGGCTTCGGCAGCCGGGTTTGGGCAGTTAGACAACGAAACCGTTTTTTCAAGCACCTCCGGCTGATTCGCGTTGCTAGACGTGACACATCCTGACAGCGCGGTTGCGGCAGCCAGCACTGCGGACACTCCCAGTCGAGTTATTGCTTTATCCATCATTGATCAAGCCGTCTAATACCCAGCGGTGCCTGATTGGCACTCGCCTGCGAATCAGCATTGCTGCCAGCAAGTGCCTGCGGATTAATACCGCCAAATGGCGCCAGCGAAAAGTCGATGCCGGTCAGGTTACCCGTAGGCGTCAAGATCTCAGTTTGATTGTTACCAAGCAGTGGATAGGCACCGCAGGCTTCACCACGGTTACAAATCAAGCCGTCGTTGTCGGTATCGGAACCTGCCAACACGATGATGTTACGGGTACCAGGCACTTCCACCCGATAGGCATACTCGCCATTCGTTGGTTGACGCACAGTTGCTTGAGCAACTGCAGGTCCTGTCCTGTTATCCGCATCAACAATCAATACATAGATGGGGCCAAGA
This sequence comes from Burkholderiaceae bacterium, assembly GCA_045106815.1. GTDB lineage: Bacteria > Pseudomonadota > Gammaproteobacteria > Burkholderiales > Burkholderiaceae_E > JAUIAI01. Next base: position 78,863 of record JBGCFG010000043.1, read on the forward strand.
TTTCCGCCACCGCCGCCCACCGTGTTGCTTGTGATAGAGACAGGAATCTCAACAACTCGCTGCGGCTCAAGCGTCACGATTACTTTCGAGAAGGTTTCCGCGTTAGCCGTCAGATTGTTGCGATCAACTGTGATGACGTAAGTACCCAGGCCATTGCCGTCAACACCTTGTCCCGGCGCTACGCTGATGGCATTGGTGCTCGTCGTGACACTCGCAACACGCTCAGAAGCTTCTCCAGCAGCGCGCAACTCAAACGATGCGGTGTCACTGGTGACCGGAATCGAGAGTGAAGTCGGCTGAGCACTAATCTGCCCCGGGTCTGGAGGTGGCGCACCGGCCACCCGACGGGCGACTTCAACGGCTTTTCTCGCGTTCAGCTGTCCAAAGCCAAACAGGTTATCGCGACCGTTATCGCCGAGATCATCAACGATGGAACCGTTGGCAATCGCATCATCCACCTGCGCCGGCGTGATCTCGGGTGCAACATGGCGCATCAGCGCAAAGATACCGGCTGCATGTGGCGAGGCCATCGAAGTGCCCTGCAGCATGCCGTAAGTGCTCGTACGTGTGCGGCCGTTCGCATTGGCAACTGTACTAAACACACCATCAGGTAGACCTGTACCCGTAGTTGAACGTCGAGTGTCTCCGCCTGGTGCAACCGCATCCAGCCCGGCCCCGCCGTTTGAGTAGTAGGCCCTGCCTTTGCGCACATTGGTTGCGCCAATGCCAATCACGTTAGGACAATTGGCAGGTGTGCCCACAGCGACCAAGCGTGAATCGCTTGAAGAGTTCCCTGTCGCAGCTGCCACAATCACATTGGCTTGGCGCACATCGGCGAAGAGAGTCCGCCCAGAGTTACTACAAGCAGACTGCCCGCCCAGACTGAGATTAATTACATCCGCCTTGCGAGCCGGTGTGGTGTTCGAATCGTTCGCAAGTCCAGCAGCGAAGCGAACGCCTTGCTCAATGTCGTAGAAAGTGCCCCCGCCCTGACCAAGCACGCGAATCGGCATAATTCTGGCCATGGGCGCTACACCGGCCCCCCCGATTCGGTTACCTGTCTGCATGCCGACTGTGCCAGCGACGTGGGTACCGTGAAAAACATTGGTCGAACGGTTGTCTGAATCGTCCGGATTAGGGTCAATGCCGTCCCCGTCGCCAGAGGTTTGGGTGCTTTGAATGAAGTCATAACCCGGCACAAGTTGATTTCTAAGGTCCGGATGGTCTGCCACGATACCGCTGTCAATAACAGCAACAATCGGTGTGTAGTTCGAAGGCGGGTTTGCCGCGGCAATCAGGTTGAATGCACCGCCCAGATCAATGGAGTCGTAGTGCCACCGTTGCTTGGCAAACTCCTGATCGTTCGGCGGGAATGACGTCACTTGAAACGCCTGAAGCACCGTGTTGGGCTCAGCGTAAAGGTACTCACCAGAGCGCTCCAGCGCCTTCGCATAAAGAATGGTTTCGATGACGCTGCGCGATGTATCGGATAACTCTTCGGTCCATGCCGGCAGAACAGAACCCGAGGTCGCCGTGGCCGACTTGGTCAGCCCTGATGCGGACGAAAAGCCAGCCGCGTCGCGAGGCACCTCCAGCAATGCTGACCGCTGCTCCGCGAGACTGCCCTTTAAGGCAACGGGCGCGGGCAGCGCCGCTGCTTTGGTCGCCTGACTTCGCTTGGCAAGCACACTCGCGGGATGGCGCTGCGCCACTACCTGGCCTGGCACCACAGAAGCATTTTGGGTAGTCGCGTTTTGACAATTTGCCGCAGTACCTGGCGCGCCAATGCGCATCTGGTAGACCGTACCGCCGCGGCTCGCTCCATTTTGCGTGAACAGCGCAGCCGCAATCGTGTAGTCACCGTCGTTGGTGATCCGCACGCACTCGTAACTGTTTAGACCCACCGACCGGCCAACAGTTTCATTGGCGCTATCGAAGATGAACAAATCAACGTCGATGGTTGAAGGGTCTGCAGAAAACTGAACCTCAACTGTCTGCCCCGCCTGCAGACGAGTCTTGAATGCATCAATCGTGTCCCCGTCAGTGCGACTAGGTCCGTTTGGGCCCTGCCCGGCAATATTGAGGTAGCCAACAATCTGGGTTGGATTGGTAATTTCCTGGGAGGTCGAAAAGCGGTTATTCGACTGGCGATTGACTTGGTTCGGATCGTTTGTGTCGGAATCGATTGCGCTGTTCTGTGCAAGCGTCATGGTGCCCGATACGGTGTACCTGGCTTGCGGATCATTGCCAACGTCGTTGGGGTCATCTCCGAAGATGGGGTCACTCCCTCCAGGACAAGCAGCCAGCAGTGTTAACAGGGACACTGCACCGAGCCCCTTCAGGCTGCGGGCCAGCCAGTTAACTCGACCAGGCATATCGGACTGAGCCTTGTGCTCGGATTGCTTGTTAGACGTGACGCTCAAGGTGAACCTCCAGTGACGCCGGCCACCGCACTCCCTTTGCCTCAGGGTGCAGGCCTGACTGTCAGATTAGCTGATGGCCGCCAAATTCAGGCAGGTCAGCAGATAACTCCTCTCCTAGGAATAGTCTAGCAAGGCTTACCGGCCAGAAGATGTAACTAATGGTCTTTTCCCGCGCAGAATCACTCGGTTTTGGGATGCTCATGTGACTTATTTCCGGTATTGCAGGTCACGGTAAAATGATTATTTCACGGATACCGAGAGACCCTATGCCCTCATTTGACGTGGTCTGCGAGGCAGACATGGTCGAATTGCGAAACGCAATCGAGCAAGCTAATAAAGAGATCAGCAACCGATTTGACTTCAAAGGCTCGGATGCCAGAGTTGAGCAGACCGAGAGCGAACTAACCCTGTTTGCCGATGATGACTTCAAACTCGGGCAAGTCACCGATGTGTTGCTAGGCAAATGCGCAAAGCGCAATGTTGATGTGCGCTACCTGGATTTTGGCGACAAACAGAAAGTGGGCGGTGACAAGATCAAGCAACCGGCGAGTATCCGCTCCGGCATCGCTACCCCGGATGCCAAACGCATCGTCAAACTCATCAAGGAAAGCAAGATGAAGGTGCAGGCCAGCATCCAAGGAGACTCTGTGCGCGTTTCCGGTAACAAGCGGGATCTGCTCCAGGAAGCAATCGCACTGCTTAAGAAGGAGGTAACGGACCTGCCGCTCGGGTTCGAGAACTTTCGGGACTGATTTTGCCAGTTCCTGAACCATCACATCCTTCAGACAATTCTCGCGGTCTTTTCCGGGGTTGGAAGATGGTGGGTGCCGCCAGCGGCATCCAGTTCATGCAATCTGCTTTGCTTTACCAGGCGTTGGGCGCGTACGTTGCCGTGCTGAGCGAGGAAAAGGGCTGGAGTAAAACTGCGCTATCGGGCGGCTCTGCTGTTCACGCAATGGAAGCGGCCCTGCTAGGGCCCGTTCTGGGTTGGGTGATAGACAAGTTTGGTGCCCAACTCATGATCAAGTTGGGCGTGCTTGCGCTTGGCATCGGCCTGATGCTGCTGGGTCAGATTGAAAGCGTTGCAGGTTTTTACGGTGCCATCCTTGTCATTGCGCTGGGATCTAGCTTGTGCGGCTTTTTTCCGCTGAATGTCTCGATCATTCATTGGTTCGACAAGATGCGCGCGAGAGCGCTTTCGGGTGTTGCACTTGGCCTCGCATTCGGCGGTATCGCAATGCCACTGGTGGCATGGTCAATGCAGGTCTACGGCTGGCGCGCGACGGCCGTTGGTTCGGGCGCCCTGATGATCATCGTCGGTATGCCGCTTGCAATGGTGTTTAGGGGCAAGCCAGAGGACCACGGCGAAGTCCCTGACGGTCATGCCGCAAACACCGACACTCAGGCAGACGTAACGACCAAAGCCAGCAATCAACCAACGCCAGTCAGGGATCGGGATTTTTCCGCACGGGAGGCGATTCGAACCCGAGCCTTCTGGTTGCTTGCGCTTGGACACGGCATGGCCTTGTTGGTCGTGACGGGTGTGAATGTTCATGCCATCAACCACATGAAGAAGAGTCTTGATTTCTCGCTCACGGATGCATCCATCATCATCATGGCGATGACAGTCAGTCAAATCGCTGGCGTGATGATTGGCTGGGTGATTGGCGATCGCTTCACCAAGCGGTACGTGGCAGCCGCGTGCATGTTTGGTCACTGCTTTGGCATGCTACTGCTGACCTATGCCTCAGGCTGGACGATGCTCTATCTGTTTGCCATTTGTCATGGCGTAGCCTGGGGGCTCCGAGGGCCGTTCATGCAGGCGATTCGGGCAGATTATTTTGGCCGTTCTTCGATTGGCAAGATCATGGGCTTTTCGTCCATGGTTGTTGTCCTCGGACAGATCGGCGGGCCAATGATTGCAGGGTACCTTGGCGATGTCACAGGTGACTACAACCTAGGATTCACCGTGCTTGCTGCCCTCGCCGGTTGTGGCTCTGTGATGTTCTTGATGGCCCAAAAACCAACAGCGCCAGCGCCTAGTCGCATTGCGAAGAAGAAGCCCATGCGCGCCTAACACCGTTTGCCAGGGGCGTAATCCAACGGCGCCATAATGCCGTTCGAACCCGTTAACTAAGAACCAATAGAGAACCCCATGAGCCGCCGCTTGTTTACTGCCTGTCTCGGCACTGAGACGAATTCTTTTTCACCTATCCCAACCGGCATGCGCCTGTTTGAAAACACAATGCTCGTGCGCGACGGACAGCATGGCGAGCGAGTGAATCTTTTTGGCCTGCCACTCCAGGTCTGGCGAGAAAGAGCTGAGGCCAAGGGCTGGCGAGTGACTGAGGGCCTGGCAGCATTCGCGGTGCCTGCCGGCGACACCACCCGCTCAACCCATGAATCCCTGCGCGATGAAATCATCGCCAATCTAAAGGCGGCCATGCCGGTTGATGCTGTATTGCTGAATCTGCATGGCGCGATGATTGCCGACGGTTACCCCGACGCAGAGGGTGATTTACTGACTGCAGTGCGCGCATTGGTGGGGCCAAATGTACCGGTCCTGGCTGAACTCGATCTGCACGGCCATATGACCCGGGCAAAGTTTGACGCTTGTGATGCCATGATCTACTTCAAAGAATATCCGCATATTGATGCGGTTGAGCGGGCACATGAGGTTTTTGATCTTGCCGAGCGCATGCTTGAAGATGGTCTGCGCCCCACCATGGCCATGCACGATTGCCGCATGCTCGGGATCTACCCGACAACCCGCGAACCGATGATTTCATTTGTCGCGCGCATGCAGGCGCTTGAAAAACAGCCGGGTGTCTTATCGGTATCACTCATTCACGGCTTTCCCTGGGGAGACACCCCAGAGGTGGGCACCAGGGTGCTGGTTGTGACTGACAATGACCCCGCGTTGGCGGCGCAAACAGCGCGGGAACTGGGCACCTGGGTATGGGAACAGCGAGATGCCTTGCTCGCGCCGTTCGTCACACTCGAAAAAGCTATCGAAACGGTCGTCGCGGCAGAGCCGTCTACCGCACCATTTGTCCTGGCCGACACTGCCGACAACACCGGCATTGGCGCTGCTGGCGATTCAACCTGGGTGCTGTCACATTTAATTGAATCTGGCGCTGGTGGATTTGCGATCTCACCGATGTGGGACCCCAACTCGGTTCAGATGGCGGTTGAGGCAGGCCAAGGCGCCCGCATCCCCATTCGGCTCGGCGGCAAACTGGGACCGGCATCAGGGCCCGCGGTCGACGCAATGGTGACTGTCATGGGCCTGGTCGAGGACGCAACCCAACCCTTTGGTGGGTCAACTGCTCCGCTTGGCAACATGGCATGGCTTCGGATTGGAGATGACATTAGTGATGATGCCAGCGCGATCGATGTAATCGTCAACAGCAACCGGATACAGGCGTTCGCACCTGAATGTTTTTCAGCCGTCGGGCTCGACCCTACCCGGCCCAAAGCGCTAATCGTCAAATCGACTCAACACTTCTTCGCCGGTTTCGGACCCATTGCAAGGGACGTCATTTACATGGCGACGCCGGGTACTGGCTCAATGGACTTTGCATCCTTACCGCATACACGGGTTGATGCGAGCCTTTGGCCAAAGGTTGCCAATCCGCATGACGCATAAAAAAACCCCGGCGCACTAGCCGCGCCGGGGTTTTTTCCGGACCTGTTCTAGCGTCCGAAAATCATGCTTTGGCTAACTTACTACTGACGCGGATTAGGCAATGCAAGTGAACCGCACAAGACAGTCGCCGAATCAACCGCATCAAGCTCAGCCTGAGTCGGGTTTTGATTCGGCGTATCCGGGTTGTAGCCTGCGCCAATCAAGGTACCGTCTGCAGCGACCGACAAGGTCAGGTTAAACGGGCTACTTGCCCCATTCGTCGCGCTACCGTTGAAGGTTGCGCTGGTGGGGTTTGTTGCCTGGTCATCCGTACCGGTTGGATTCGGATCGCCAACTGTACCGGCGTTGTAGGTCATCGTGACGGTCGTTCCGCCATCAACGAAGGTAGCCACACCGTTTGCAAAGCTAAAGGTCACGCCGGTGGAATCTGGCCCAGCCACGGTTGAAACACCAAGCGAACAGGTGCCCATGTTGGCTGGGTAGCTACTGTTAAGCGGGATCGTACTCGGATTAGGACTTGGCGAAGGCGATGGGCTTGGCGAAGGCGATGGGCTCGGTGATGGACTCGGGCTTGGTGATGGGCTCGGCGACGGACTTGGGCTCGGCGACGGCGAAGGACTTGGCGCCGGTGCTGGGGCAGGCGTTGTACCAGCATTGTCGTCGTCTCCACCACCACAACCTGCCAAAATCATCGTCGATGCTGCCAAGGCGGTTGCTAACGCCATACGTTTGTTCAGCCTTTTCATTCACTCACTCCAGATAGTCTTTTATCGAACCCGGCAAATGATGCCCGCGAAAACGACAGAATGCATCAATGCACTGACATTTGTTGTGCCGATTGACACATGATGCAAAATCAGCCGACAAACCTGGTAAACAGGTGTAAATCGGCTGTCGTAGCAGGCAATTGTCAGGCGGTTACAACGGATGCAGCAGGACGCGCAATGCCGACGCGAGTCGACTCATGCAACCGGGTCTCAACCACATCCGCCACCATCTCGGCGGTGATTGTGTTTAGCGTCCAGCCCAGGTGACCGTGCCCGGTGTTGTAGAACACACCGGTTTTCTTCCCTGCACCAACTTTCGGCATCATGTTGGGCATCATGGGTCGCAAACCAGCCCACGGCACAACATGCTCAGTGTCAACACCGGGGAAGTGTTGGCGGCACCAACGAACAAGTGGCTCAATCCGATCGTTGCGAATGTCTTTAGAGAAGCCATTGAATTCTGCCGTGCCTGCAATTCGCAAACGGTCAGCCCCCAGCCGACTCGTTACCACCTTTGCATCGTCATCCAGCAGGCTGATCCATGGCGCCGCTTGCCTGCTCGCCTCATCGGGCAGATTTACTGAGATTGAATAGCCTTTCACCGGGTAAATATTGACCCGATCACCAAGCTGCGCGGCAAAGTCGCGGCTACGCACACCAGCACACACGACCACTGCATCAAAGTGCTCCTGAACCCCAACGGGCTCCGCGCTGATGTCGGCATTCATCGAGCGGCTGTTAATTTCGATGCCTGAATCAACGTGCCGTAGTGTGTCGACTTCGGTTTCATAGCGAAACTCAGCCCCCATCCGCTTTGCTGCTGCAGCTAGTCCACGGGAGAACTTATGGATGTCTCCGGTGGCATCTGTTTCGGTGAGAAACCCGCCGTAGTACTGACCCGTGAGGGTTGGCTCAAGGGCTTGCATTTCGGCTGGCGTGACGGCGCGTCGCTCGAGCCCGCCCGCTGCGAGTAACTTGTTGACCTTTTCGCCGTGCTCAAAGCCTGCACGGTTTTGATAAATGTGCAGGATGCCGCGCTTCTCGAGATCAAAGTCGATCCCCTCGTCATCGGCCCATTGGTACAGGTGCTCCCGGGCGGCAACGGCCAGTCGGGTGGTTTCAATCGTGTTGGCCGCATATTGCGGAATCGATGCAACAAACTGAGCCATCCAACTCAGCTTATGCCAGCTTGGTTTTGGATTTACTAGCAACGGAGCATCGCGGCGGAACATCCATTTGAGCCCCTTCAGAACCGTCCCGGCTTGATTCCAGACTTCTGCGTTAGAAGCCGAAAGCTGCCCCCCGTTGGCAAATGAGGTCTGCATGGCGGCGTACCGTTCACGGTCGAACACCGTGACGCGACAACCACGCTTGAGCAGGGAATAGGCGGTAGAAACGCCAGTGACACCGGCGCCAACAATAGCGACATGCTTCATGACTCACTCCAGAAACCAGGGCTAAGCCGCACGCGGCATCAACCTTAAGACAGACCAAGCAACCAGGAAATGGGTTGATAAGACAACTCATCAAACGGGCTGCGCCAACCCCATCTGTCTTTGGCACCTGAGAGCTTCATTCGCGCCGCGCAGCAAGTGCGCGGACAACGAGTTTTCTCCTTCGGTGGTTTAGTTCAATGAACCAAACGCTCTCCAGATATTGGTCATCCGTGTAGTCCTTTTGCCTGAGAGTTTGTCGGGGTATTGCTCCTTCGGCGCCGGGTTGACCCGGTCTCTCCCACACGGCGATTCCAATCTGATTATTGTGGGGGATTCAAAGCATGCAGCGCAAGGGCAATTCAGACTTTAGGCAAGCCTCTTTGCCACTAAATTCACACATCGTTCCCATCGTTGGCGCCTGTTGTCAGCAGCGTGTCCGAAAAAGGCAAACACCCAAGGGTGATTGCCCGTACTTATGAGCCTTACGTGCCGCCCTACTACCTTATCGCACCAGCCGAGTCTCAGGAAAGGCAGCATGCCAGCCAAACCAGAATGCACGTCGATAAGGAAGCCGCTTAAGTTGCTGCTCGTTGGGTCCGATCAGCGCCGCCTCAGTCACCTGCCATTGCCCGCCCTGCTCATCTAGGGCCGTGTCTTGCTGGTCATAACTCATCAACTTGACGCTGCCAGGGTCATAGACACGGTTAGCGCCAGACTTGTCAGTCAACACAACCAATGACTGAAGACCAACTTTGTCGTAATAGACGGGCGTTTGATTCAAAAAATCCGTGTCAATGGCGAGTTGCTGGTCAGGTGCGGCTGCAAATCGCAGGGCCAGCACCTCTTGCTTATTGGCAAGCCTGTCGTCTTGGAACGGCGTATTGAACATCAGCTTGTCGGTGCCAAAATACGCCGCATAGGCGGCGCCCTCGTCGTAATCGCGACTGTGGCCAGTCTCCAGCGACAGCACCGTCGTACTAGGATGGCGCCGGCGCCACTCACCCCAGGTCGTGGTGACCACGCTCTCAAACGCCAGCTCAATGCCTTGATCAACCAGCGGTCCCAAAACCGGTGCCCCGCGCGTCGTACTCCAGAGTGACTGCGTGGCTTTGTCATACATCAACTTGTTGGATCGATACAGAAAGCCGCTGGTGCCCAGTTCATATTGTTGGCCTTCGAACTCCGTGCGAAATGGAATGACCGTGCCACAAAGCGTGCAATACACGCCGGCAATACCCACCCCACCAATTTCGTCAGTAAACATCTCATGCCAGGCGAGAATGCGCTTGGGATAGGCTCGCTTGTCGCCGTTAATCTCAATGCCGAAAACAATATCGGTGTCGGCCAGATAGTCAGCCTCGCCGGCTGCGAGCATGGCCGGATTACGTAGCGGCGGGATGCCATCTTGCTTGACGCCGCCCCAGCGAATTTCGTCCAGACGGATTCGCGCTGAATCCTGACGACCTCTAAAGTAGCGCTCGAATTTTGGGTCTATATTGCGAAACAGATCAGCTTTGAATTCGGCATAGTCGGTAGGCGGCTCTACTGGTTGATTCCAAAGCCAGAAGTACCAGTCGTTTGGGCCGCGTCCAGTTTTACTTTCATCGCCGGCCTCACTGGCCACCAGATTAACTAACTGGTTCCGTACCGGCCCCGGACGCATAAAGTTCATGATCTCAAGGCTCATGGGCACCAAGCCAGCATGCCAGCCAGCCTTGATCGCATCGAGCGAGGCCTGTTTTTGATCCTGGTCGCGGCTGGTCAGAATCGTCATGAAATGGGGGCCAAACGCCTGCTCCGCAGTCGGCTTGGCTGGCGACTCCGCGGCGGCTGTACCGACTAACAAACGACTCGGGAAGTCGGTCAATACGGCACTAACGAGCAATCCGAGGGCGAGCGCCGCCGACAAACCAACGAGTCTTCTTTCTGGGGGGGTCATGGCACGGACTCCTGGCAGACTATCGACTATGACGGTTTATCAGTCAGCCAGGGCAGCAAAACATTACGTTATGCGAGCCAGAAAAATCACGGTAGCGCCAAGGCAGGCAGCGAACAGGTTGAATATCTGGCTGGCTATGACATCAAGCCGCGAATCTTGTCTAGTAACTCAGACTTGATCTGCCTTGGCCCGGTATCGAGTCGGTTTTGGTGCCTGCGTGCGCCTGGCAGTCGGACACCGGGCATGCTTTGCATGGGGCCAAACAACGCCTCGCTGGGCTCAGCCGTGTCCTTGCCAGCAATTAGGTCCGGGTTCAGCACGATGACGAACTGGCCGCCTTGCGGGGGACCACCGTCTTTATTATCACGCTCGGCCGTCTTGGGGCTGACGGTTTCGCCAACCAAGGGTCCGGCCAACAATTCGACGGTCATGGCCAAGGCTGAGCCTTTGTAGCCGCCAAAGGGTAACAACACGCCTTTAAGTACTTCGTTCGGATCGCACGTAGGCTCACCCGCCGCATCGAGGCCAGTACCGGGCGGCAGTTCATGACCGTCACGGGCGGCGATCATCACCTCACCTTTAGCCATCGCGGCCGTGGCCATATCAAACACCACCGGAGTCTGTCCCGGCCTGGGCCATGCAAATGAAATTGGGTTGGTGCCGAACAAGGGTTTGGCACCCCCGGCTGGGGCGACAGCCGGCATGTAGGACACGCCGGTTAGCGCAGCCATTCCTCGCTCGGCATAAGCTTCAGTCTCGGGCCAAAGTGCCGCGAAGTGGTGAGACTCTGACAGCGCCAGCACGGCGATGCCAAATTTGCGAGCCGCATCACTCACGTCCTCGACACAGCGCTGGTGAGCGAGCGGCGCAAATCCGTTTTGCCCCGCGCAGCGAAACAACACCGGCGTGACGGCTTCAGGTGTGGGATCAGCCTTGCCATTGACTTTGCCGCTCTTGAGAGCAGCAACATAACCCGGCAGGCGGAACAGACCATGTGAAGCGCTGCCATCTCGTTCAGCGCCCGCCAGCGTCGTCGCGACGGCGCCAGCATTGTGTTCATCCGCGCCTGCATGAGACAAACAATCGAACGCGAGTTGATGGATCTCGTCGAGGCTCAAGGATTCAGTTGTCATGTCAGGAAGTCTCTCTTGATAGTTGCCGGACTCGTTGCTGCGCAGGCCTGGCAAGACAGCGCGCGAGCCAATCGGAGGTATGCGGAAATTGTTGATTAAGCCGAGCAATCGCACGCGCCCACGACAAAACAGAAGCGACGTTCACATCAGCTACGGTGAAACGATCGGCTGCGAGCCACTGGCGCTCACTCAGATGAGCCTCGATGACAGCGAGTGGTTTGAGCAGCCGCTTCTCCGCCTGGTCGGCCAATGAACTATCGGCACGATCAGCTTTCATGACCACCCGGTGAAACAGAATTTGCAGTGCGTCTTTCTCGCACTCAGTAACCACCCAGAAGGTCCAACGAAGCACCTCAGCCTCTTCGGTGATGGTTTGCACCGACAGTTCACTCTCGAAGCGACGCGCCAGATACAGCGTCGTGGCCATGGATTCCCAGACGACTATCTCCCCATCAACCAAAACCGGAATATGACCATTTGGGTTGATCTTTAAGAACGACTCGTCTCGGGTCGCCCGGTTTCGGTAGTCCAACTGAATGTGCTCATACGCCACACCCAGCTCTTCGAGCATCCAAAGCGGGCGCGATGCACGGGATGCGCCAATGCCGTAGAGCTTTAGTGTCATGCGGTGACCGGCTGATGCCCACCGTTGTCGGTATAGGCCTGCTCGCGATAGAACCCCAGCTTCTCCATTGTCGGAAAGTCATTGAACGAAAACAGACAGGCACCCTCGGTCTCGCTGGCGTTTGCATGCTCATGCCACATCCAGGTGGGCACGCAAAAGATATCCTTTTCTTTCCAATCAAAACGCTGTCCGTTAATGATGGAATACCCTGAGCCTTGCGCTACGTGATAGATCACATTGCCGGTATGGCGATGTGCTTTTGTTCGTTCGCCCGGGCGCAACCATTGCAGGTGCGCGCCCATAGTTTGCATGACGTGACCACCGTCCAGCGGATTGGTGTAGCGCATGATGGCGCCGTCAAAAGGACTGCCATCGGTTGCAGTCGCATGACGCATCAGGCCCTCAAAGCTCGGTTCCCATGCGTACTTGAGCAAGGGAGAAAAGGGTTTGTCCCACTTGTCGAGCGCGGGCAGCAGGCCCGGCGCGCCATAGTCATGCGCGGCCTGGTTGGTCGGGCGCGCACCCGACTGGTAAAGGTCGGGGTGAATTTCGTATGAGTTGGCTTCCAGCGCATTGGTCAGCGGAATATCAAGGCCGTCTTGCCACATGGATGTTTCGCCTGAATCCTCTATGCCGTGCTCATGCCAACAGCCATTTGGCGTCAGTACAAAGTCGCGGGCATCCATGGTCAGGCGATGCCCATCGACCACTGTGTAGGCACCCGCCCCTTCCATCACAAAGCGCAGCGCTGATGCCGCGTGGCGATGGGCGGTGGCTTTCTCGCCGGGGCGCATCACTTGAATGCCGCTAAACAGCCAGCCGCAGGCAGCCGACACATCCTGCCGCTTGGGGTTACGCAGGTAAACGACTCGCCGTCCGGCCTGCTCTGGCGAGACTAAATCTAGCGACCGCATGACCTGCTCACGCAGGCGATCATAGGGCCACAGCACGGGCGCAGAACTGGCCACCGGCTCCCAGGGCTCAATGTCATTTGCCACCTGCCACAGCGCGCCGGTGTTTAGGCCATCGAGGTCTTGATAGTAAGCGGTGAGCGAAGCATCGTCCTGCACAATCGCCCGGCCGATCTGCTGATCGCGTTCATCAATCGTAGACTCTGGTGTGCCAACCGCTTCGCTTTGGTTGCCCATAGGACTCTCCTGTGAATGCTCTCAATCCGCTTATGCGTGCAAGCCACTATACGCGGCATCTATACGCCGAGATATTTTTCCTGAACCTCAGGTGAAGTCGCGAGCGCATTACCCTCGCCCGTCCACACCACCTGGCCACGCTCCAGAATATAGTGACGATCTGCGAGCTTGAGCAAATCGCGAATATTCTTGTCGATCACGAGAATCGACAAACCTTCTTGCTTGATTCGCTCAAGACACGCCCAGATTTCAGCCCTAACCAGAGGCGCCAGACCTTCGGTTGCTTCATCCAGAATCAGCAGCGTTGGATTGGTCATGAGCGCACGGCCAATCGCGAGCATTTGCTGCTCGCCGCCGGAAAGGAGATTACCCATGGAGCTTTCGCGGCGCGAAATTTCAGGGAACATCTCCATCACGCGATTGTAGGTCCAGGCTGATTCGCTTGAGCGTCGATCGGCGGCCGCGACCACCAGATTCTCAGCAACCGTGAGGTTGGGAAACACCTGCCGTCCCTCCGGCACCAGGCCCAGGCCCGCCTGCGCAATTTTGAACGGGCGTTGTCCGGTCAGGGTCTGCCCTTTGAACTGAATCTCGCCCTTGCTCGACCGCACTATGCCCATAATCGAATTGACGGTCGTGGTTTTACCCATGCCGTTACGCCCGAGCAGCGTGATCACCTCGCCGTCGCGCACTTCGAGATCAACACCAAACAAAGCCTGACTCACGCCATAAAAGGTTTCGAGCCCAGAGACTTTCAGCATCAGTCCTCCTCCCCGAGGTAGGCATGACGGACTTTCTCATCCTGACGTATGGCTGCGGGTGTGTCGCACGCGATGATCCGGCCAGACACCAACACTGAGATGCGATCGGCCAGCGCAAACACCGCATCCATATCGTGCTCCACCAGCAAAATAGATTTGTCTGTCTTGAGTTCTCTCAGGAGCGCCACCATCCGCGCCGACTCCTCCTGTCCCATGCCGGCCATGGGCTCATCGAGCAACATAAACGTCGGACCAGTGGCGAGCGCCATGGCGATTTCAAGTTGGCGCCGTTCGCCGTGCGACATCTGCGCGGCAACCGTGTTGGCGCGTTCGTGCAGTTTGACGCGGTCGATTGCAAGCATCGCCTTTTCGCGCAGCGCGCGATCAGCCCGCGCGGGCTGCCAAAAGCGAAACGAGTGTCCATCATGCGCCTGCACGGCGAGCGCAACATTGTCGAGCACCGTCATTTCCATGAAGATGGAGGTGATCTGAAATGAGCGCGCCATGCCGTCGTGCGAGCGTTTGTGCACAGGCCGTCGCGTGACATCACGGCCGTTAAATTTGATCCGCCCACTATCGGGCGCCAATGCACCAGACAACTGCGTAATGAGGGTGGTTTTGCCGGCGCCATTCGGGCCGATAATCGCGTGAATCTCGCCTGGCAGCACCTCAAGGCTGACATCATCCGTGGCGATCACACCGCCAAAGGCTTTGCTAAGCCCTGAGACGCTTAGTACGGGCTCAACGGCTTTTGCGGGTTCAGCCATCCTGACGCTCCTTGCCATGGAACAGACCAATCAGCCCGCGCTTGAGAAACAACACCGCAAAAATCAACAACAAGCCAAATGGCAGATGCCAGTAGATGCCCCACCCCTGCCTGGTGGCATTCATCGCTATTTGCAACACCTCTTCCAAAACCAAAAACGCAGCGGCGCCGAGCACAGGGCCAAACAAACTCGCTGCGCCTCCCAGAATCACCATAAAGATCAGTTCGCCAGAGCGCGTCCAGTCGGTCATTTCGGGCGAGATAAAGCTCGTGAAGTTACCCAGTAGTGCGCCCGCGTATCCACAAAGCGCGCCCGCAATCACGTAGGCTGCCAAGCGATACCAGTAAACGTTGTAGCCAACCGCCGACATGCGCGCTTCATTGCCTTTGGCTCCCTGCAACACAAACCCGAAGCGGGAGTTCACAATTCGAAAGCAAAGATACAAGATAACCAGCAAAGAGCCGTAAGACAACAAAAACAGATTCAGGCTTTCTTCAATCGAGAAAAACGGCAACTCTGAGCGCCCGTAGATCACCAGACCATCATCACCGCCATATTCTTCAATCGACACGATCGCATAAAACATCATCTGGGCGAACGCCATGGTAATCATGATGAAGTGAACGCCGCGTGTGCGTAGCGAGATGGCGCCTGTCACCAGCGCAAACAAAGCACCGGCAAGCATGGCGAGGGGAAAATGTAACCAGCCACCAAAGTAGTCGTAATACGCAGGAATGCCCACTGCATAAGCGCCGATTCCAATAAACGCAGCATGCCCAAAGCTCACCATGCCGCCAAAGCCAAGAATCAGATTCAACGTAACGGCCGCGATGGCAAGAATAACAAGCCGCGTGGCAAAGTCGACCCAAAAGTCAGCGCCCTGCAAATGAGCGGCCAATGGCAGTGCAAGCAAAAGCAACAGAATGAGGGCATTGACGAATTTCTGTCGCAGCCCATTCCCTAGAAAACTGGGCGGGCTAACGATCTTCACTTCTGGCCCTGTCACTGGGTCAGTGCGCGCGATGGATGCTGAGGTATTCGACACAGGCTCACTCATCGCGTTTTGGGCGGAAACAGCCCTTCCGGTTTGAACACCAACACGGCTGCCATCAGGATATAGATCAACATAGCCGAGATGGCGGGCGCTGAGGTTTCAGCGGCTTGCGCGCTCATCACCACCTTGAAGAGATCATCCAGGTAGGAGCGGCCCATCGTATCGATCAGACCGATCAGCATTGAAGCAATAAACGCACCCTTGATCGAACCAATACCGCCAATGATGATCACGACAAATGCGGTAATAATGATTTCATTGCCCATACCAACCGAGGCCTCGGTGATCGGGGAAATCAACATACCCGCAACCCCGGCCATCACTGCGCCCAGCGAGAACACCAGCGCAAACAACATTTGAATGTCCACACCCAGCGCACCGATCATGGTGCGGTTGGAAGCTCCCGCGCGAATGCGCATGCCCAGGCGCGTGTGATTCACCAGCCAATACAGGCCAAACGCCAACAGCAAGCCGACGACAATAATCAGAATCCGGTAACTGGGTATAACGAGTGACTCAGTCAGGTTGACGCGCCCATTGAGCCAGTCGGGCAACGGGATGGCATAACCGTCTGAGCCCCAGATCAGGTGCACCAGCGTATCGAACACCAGAATGAGGCCAAAGGTTGCCAGCACATGACTCAGGTGATCACGCGCATATAAATGTCGTATCACCCCCCACTCAAGCACAAACCCCAGCAGAGCAGTTGCGGGAATAGCAATCAAGATGCCCAGGATAAAAGAGCCCGTCGTGAACGTGAAGGTGGCGCAGAAGAACGCGCCCATCATGTAAAGCGACCCATGGGCAAGGTTGATGAAATCCATGATGCCGAAGGTCAGGGTCAGCCCCGCCGACAAAAGGAACAACAGGATGCCCAACTGCAACCCATTCAAAAGCTGAATAACGACTAACGTCCAATCCATAGTGATGTGCTGGCCCTTTGGCTAGGCTGCGCCTTGATCCGAATCTATCGGGCCAAAGCAAAAGCCGCCACATATCGTGGCGGCTTGTTTCATCAAGTATTGCTTTGCTTATTTCATCTTGCAGTCAGCTGCATAGGGGTCCTGGTGGTTCTCGTAGACGGTTTTGACCGTCTTGGTCGTCCAGGTGCCGTCAGCGTCTGCAACCACTTCACGCAGATAGAAATTCTGCACCGGGAAGTGATTGTTACCCAGCTTGAACGGGCCACGGACCGAATCGAACTTGGCAGCCTTTAATGCCGCGCGAACGTCTTCCTTCTTGCTGACGTCACCGCCCACAGCATCGACCGCGCTGTTGATCAGCATAATCGCATCATAGGTCTGAGCAGCATAGAACGATGGGTAGGTACCGTTCTTGGCTTTGAAGTCAGTAACAAACTTCTTGTTTGCTGCATTGTCAAGATCAGGCGACCAGGCCTGGGTGAACTGCGAACCCATTACGCCGGCCATGTTGGCCTTTTGCAATCGGGGTAGTGACAGTGCGTCTACCGTGAACACGCTATACAGCGGCAGTTTGTCTTGCAAGCCGGCTTGCTGATACTGCTGAATAATCGCACCGCCTGCTTTGCCCGGATAAAACACCCATAAGCCCTGCGCGCCTGAGGCTTTGGCCTTGGCCAGTTCAGCAGAGAAATCAAGCTGGGCGTCTTTGCCCCACTTGGTCATGTCTTTGCCAACGATCTTGCCCTTGAAAGTGCGCTCAACACCCGAGACCATGTTCTTGCCGGCCGCGTAGTTGGGGGCCATGACGTAAATCGACTCGACGCCCTTCTGATTGAGCACTTCGCCCATGGCCATTGGGGTCTGATCGTTCTGCCATGAGGTGGAGAAGAAGTTCGGATCGCAACCCTTGCCTGCCAACTGCGACGGACCAGCGTTGGCGCTCACCAGAAACTTGTCTGCCTTTAACGCCGAGCGGCTTGACGCCAGCAACACGTGCGACCAGATGAAGCCCGTGACAAAGTCAACATCATCCTGCTTGACCAGCTTGTCAGTTACCTGCTTGCCTGTCTCAGGCTTGAAGCCATCATCTTCAAACAGGATGCGTGCCGGCTTGCCGCCCATGGTATTACCCAGGTGCTCCATGGCCAGTTCGGCTGCGGCCTTCATGTCGTTGCCAATGACTGCAGCGGGTGTGGTGAGCGTGGTGACGAAGCCGATCTTGACTTCGTCCGCGGCTTGCGCAGGCGCAATGGCGAGGCTGCTCAGTGCCACACCTACAGCAGCCGCTGAAGCGGCGTGTTTGAAATTCATGTTATCTCCCTGTTTGTCGCCATATGGCGTGTCAGTGTCTCTGCGGGTCATTAGCCAATCCCGCTTGGGCTTGATCTTAGCGCAGCACGCGGGCTGCCACCGGCTTTGCGAGGCTACCCGGACGGTTAACGACCTAATCGGGCCTGAGATGACCAAAAGATGTGAAAAAGTGCACATTTTTTGCGTCCATGAGCCCCGTCATTTGTCGGTCAGGACTTCTCCCTGGGTGTCACCGCGAGTACCAGACCAGCGCCTACGAGCCCCCAAAACGCCGAGCCCACGCCAAACAAGCTCATCCCCGAGCCCGTGATCAGAAAGGTCATCAGCGCGGCATCGCGGTGCCGCCCGGGTTTCATCGCAGTCTCGAGCCCGACCAGAATCGGCCCAAGCAACGCCAGGCCCGCCAGCGCGAGAACCAACTCGGTGGGCAAGGCAGCAAAAATCCCTGCCACCGAAGCGCCCAGCAAACCGACTCCTATCGAACAGGCGCCGTAGATAAGCGCGGCGATATAACGGCGATCTCTATTCGGATGGACATGATCGCCACTGCAGATTGCCGCAATGATCGCTGACAGATTCACCGCAAAACCACCAAATGGCGCAAATATCAAAGTCGCGATACCGGTGCCGGTGATGAGCGGCGAAATTGGCGCCGGGTAGCCAGAGGCCCGAATCACGGCAACGCCAGGAATGTTTTGCGATGCCATCGTGACAATAAACAGCGGCAAGGCCAGGCTGATGGCAGCCGTCCACGAAAACTCTGGCATCACGAAAGCGGGTCTGACGAGTTCAAGCGGCACTTGCTCAAGGCCCAGCGTGTTTTGCCACCACGCGACTAGCAAGCCGACGGTGAGTACGAGCACAACGCTATAGCGAGGCAGAAAACGGCGTCCAAGCAAAAACGCGAGAAACATCGCAAGCACCAGCTCAAAGCGCACCTGCATCGAAGTAAACACGCCAAACCCGAATGACACCAACACGCCAGCCAGCAA
This sequence comes from Burkholderiaceae bacterium, assembly GCA_045106815.1. Lineage (GTDB taxonomy): Bacteria > Pseudomonadota > Gammaproteobacteria > Burkholderiales > Burkholderiaceae_E > JAUIAI01. The sequence continues at coordinate 97,791 of JBGCFG010000043.1, forward strand.
AGCGCCTGCAATCGCCTCGGGCACTTTATTCATCGCACGCTCAAACCAACCGGTCACGCCGACCAGAATCATCGCAAGTGCAGACAACACAAATGCGCCAATTGCCTCCGGTAGCCCCACCGCCACGGACGAACTGGCGAGCAACGCCGCGCCAGGGGTAGACCACGCAATAATGATCGGCATGCGATAGCGCAGTGACAGGACAATCGTCAGCAAGCCCATGGCGGTTGCGCAAGCCCAGATCCATGAGGCGGTCTGCGATGGCGAAGCGCCCAGCGTCTCAGCCGCCTTAAAAATCAGGACAGCCGAACTTGCAAACCCAATGATCGTTGCAGACAAACCCGCAGCCGTTAGCGATGCAGCATTTGCAAACATGTTGCGACCAGTCGTTCCTGAACGTTCTTAGTCAGACCTAGCGGGCAACATACTCAGCCACCTCAACCAGGTTGCGATCAGGGTCCCGAAAGTAGACCGATTTGATCGGCCCCATTGCGCCGCGTCGATCGACCGGACCGGCCTCGATTTCGACATTCTCGCGCGCGAGGTGTTCAACCACCTCGCTCAAAGGCACGCTGGCAATGAGACAGAAGTCACCCGAGCCACGGGTAGGCACTGCCGCCTTGGTTGGCGTTTCGGTGGCCGCGTCCTGCAAGTTGATTTTGACCTGCCCAAACCGGAGCGCATGCCGGGGTTGGCCTTCAGGCCCGGTAAAAAACTCTGGCTCAAAACCGAGTACCCGCTGATAAAACCGCGTTGACACCTCAATATCTGCAACTGTCAGGACAAGGTGATCAATTCGGTCAGCAATGAGCTGGCCGCCTGCGGAATCGGGATTCATGAATAGAGCCTGTTAGATAAGTGATGAAAAAATGGCGGCCTGAAATTAGGTAATCCTAAGCGGTAGCCGCCGTTGCCGAATCGCAGTTAGTCTGAATAGTGCATTTGCAACCGCTGCTGCAATTGGCGGCAGCCCAGGTTCCCCAACACCCCGGGGTGGGCGCTTGCTTTGGACAATATGAGTACTCACCCGCGGACTTTGCTCAAGCGTCAACAATTGATAGTCTGGAAAGTTCTTTTGTTGAACTTGTCCATCTGCTATGTCAATCTGACCATACAGGGCTGCCGTTAAGCCAAACACAACCCCACTCTCCATTTGCTGCTTCACGATGTCAGGGTTTACCGCCAGCCCACAGTCAATGGCGCAGGTGACTTCATGCACGCGCACCTGCCCCTCCACGATCGAAACTTCAGCTACCTGGGCGACAATTGATCCGAACGATTCATGCATCGCCACGCCTCGGGCTCTGCCCACCGGTAAAGGCTCATCCCAGCCCGCTTTTTCGGCGGCCAATTTCACTACGGCCGCATGGCGTGGCGCACCCTCAAGCAAAGACAGCCGAAAAGCCACAGGATCTTGCGCAAGCGCGTCGGCGACTTCATCGACAAAAGACTCCATGATGAAGCCAGACATGGAGTGACCCACCGCGCGCCAGAAACCCACCGGAATGCCAAGCGAAGTACTCACATGGCTCATAGATTGATTCGGTACACCGTAGGCCTGATCAAACAAGCCTTCTGCCGTTGTCTTGTCCGGCCCGCCACCGGGAATCGGTAAGGAGCGGTCCATCCAACTCGCGATCACTGAATCGCCAGCAGACACGATCTTGAATGCCTCCCATTTCCCCTCGTCGCTCACCCCGGCTTGTAAACGAACCACCTGGGCGGGGCGATAGAAATCGTGGGTCATGTCTTGCTCGCGCGGCCAGACCGTCTGGACTGGCACACCAGGCATTGCCATAGCGACAACCGCCGCCATCGCGACAAAATCTGTTTCGAGGCGCCGACCAAAGCCACCGCCAAGCAAGGTCGTATGCAACTTCACCTGCTCTGAATCAAGACCAGCCGCCTTGGCAGCGGCCATCGCAGCTAATCCAGGCACTTGCGTGGGTGCCCAAACCTGCAACACACCATCCTGATACCAGGCAGTCGCATTCATGGGCTCAAGCGTTGCATGAGCCAGATGCGGCATCTGATAATTCACATCGATCTTGTTAGGTGCCGCTGCGAGCGCCGTCTCCACATCGCCAAGTGAGTAGAAACTAAAGCCGTCCTCGTCGCGCAATGCCTGATCAAGTTCGCTCATTACCGACCGGGTCGAGACACCCGCATTCTCACCGGCCCGCCACTTTGGCTTAGCGGCGAGGGTGGCCTGGGTAGCCGTCCAGGTGTTATTTGCGATCACGGCAAAGCCGCCGCTGGTGCCTACGAGCGAAGGGAATGTCACGACTTTGTCGACACCTGCTCGCTTGCTTAGTTCGTCGACATCAACTGACTCGAGCTCGCCGCCCAGCGTCGGACAAAGCATCACAGAGGCAAACTTCATGTTTGGCAGACGAACATCAATGCCAAAACGAGCGGTGCCATCAACTTTGGGCGGTATGTCTACGCGATTAACTGGCTGACCAATCAGGCGCCACTGCGTAGCTGGCTTGGGAGAAATGTCTTGCGCCGGTTCAAGCAAAGCAGCGGCCTCGATCAGCTCGCCGTAATGCGCACTTTCACCCTTGGGCGAAACCACCCGGCCGTTCTCAGTGAGTAGTTGCTCGACGGGCACACCAAAACGCTCGGCCCCTGCCGCGAGCAACGCACTACGCGCACTCGCACCAGCCAGTCGAACCACCTCCCAGGCATCGGCCATCGTGCTCGAACCGCCGGTCGCGTTGACGCCCAACTCACGCGCGACTTTAGACACAATCCATTCCGCCCCGCGAATCGTCAATGAGGGCTCTTCTGATTCTTTGTCGAGTGGGTGAAACGGCAGCCCCTCTACGAGCATCGCAACATTGCCGTAAATCGCCTCGTTCGGCGCTTGCTCCAACAAAATGTTGTCCAGCGCTAAATCAAGTTCTTCGGCCAGTAAAGTGGTTAGTCCGGTATGAGCACCCTGCCCCATCTCTGAGCGGGGCATGATGAGCACGGCGCGACCATCGGCTTGAATCCTCACCCATCCATTGAGCGCAACGGCATCATCAACAACCGGGAGATCATCGGGCGATCCGAGGCGGCTTCGAGGCGGGAGCACACCCCAGCCAACAATGAGTGCAGCCGACACACCACCCAGCACCGCTGCGGAGCGTAGCAAAAACCGCCGACGACTCATGCCGATCGCTCAGCGAGTTTGCCAGCCGCCCGATGAATTGCCCGGCGAATTCGCTGATACGTGCCGCAGCGACAAAGGTTTGTCATTGCCTGCTCAATTTGCTCGTTAGAGGGTGCCGGTGTGGCTGAAAGGAGTGCAGTGGCCGCCATCAGCATCCCAGATTGGCAATAGCCGCACTGCGGCACTTGCTCTTGAATCCACGCTGCCTGCAGTTGCTGCAACACAATCTGCTGGTCAGCGGCAGCAGCCTCGGTCGGCGCAGGTGTGGCCTGCTGGCCTAGTTCGATGGTGGCGAGTTTGCGGCCCTGCACTGCACCCGCCGGCAAAACGCAAGATCGAATCGCCTGACCGTCTAGAAGCACGGTACACGCGCCGCAAGCTGCTACCCCGCATCCGAATTTTGTGCCGGTCGCATTGAGTTCATCCCGCAATGCCCAGAGAACCGGCATGGCAGGATCCACGTCGATTTGCTCATCACTGCCATTGAGCTGAAAGGAAATCAATTGCTAAGCCCGGCGAGAGACTAAGCGGGGAGTGCCGTCGCTGGACAAGAGGTCAGAGAAACGCTGCTCAATTGACTGTTGAATGCCGGCCGCGTCCAGGCCCACCATTGCCAACAGTTTCTTCTGATCGCCATGATCAATGTTCTCGTCTGGCAATCCGAGTTGCAATACCGGGCGGCTGATGCCATCGGCATTGAGTGCTTCTACGACCGCACTACCTGCACCGCCCATCACGACATGCTCTTCCACCGTCACGAACGCGTCATGTGTTTTGGCCAACTCACTGAGCAAACCATGATCAATCGGTTTCACAAAGCGCATGTTCACGACCGTTGCACCCAAGGCTTGTCCGACTTCTTCAGCTGGAGCCACCATGGTGCCAAACGCCAGAATGGCAAGCCGCTTACCTTCAAGAAGGACTTCGCCCTTACCCCATGGCAGCGCGACCAGATCTTTCTTGGCCACAACGCCCGTTCCCGCGCCGCGGGGGTAGCGCACGGCCGTTGGTCCATCATGCTGGAACGCGGTGTACAGCATCTGACGGCATTCATTTTCGTTGCTTGGCGCAAGCACAGCCATATTGGGCAGGCAACGCAAAAATGCAAAGTCATAAGCGCCAATGTGAGTCGCGCCGTCGGCTCCGACCACACCGGCGCGATCCAACGCAAACATCACCGGCAAATTCTGAAGGGCGACATCATGAATGAGTTGGTCGTAACCACGTTGCAGGAAGGTGCTGTAAATCGCTACAACGGGCTTTAATCCCTCGCAGGCGATACCGGCGGCAAAGGTGACGGCATGCTGCTCAGCAATGCCGACATCAAAATAGCGCTTGGGAAAGCGCCGTTCAAACTCAACCAGCCCGGACCCTTCACGCATCGCCGGTGTAATACCCACCAGACGATCATCCAGTGCCGCCATATCGCAGATCCAGTCAGAAAACACCTTGGTATAGGTAGGTTTGCTGGGTGCGGTGGATTTAACCAGGCCCTGAGCAGGATCGAATTTGCCCGGACCGTGATAGGCCACGGGGTCGTCTTCGGCTCTCGAATAGCCGTGCCCTTTACGCGTGACAATGTGCAGGAATTGCGGGCCACGCAGTTCGCGAAGGTTCTGCAGCGTGGGCACGAGCATCTCAAGATCATGCCCGTCAATGGGACCAACGTAATTGAAACCGAACTCTTCAAACATGGTGCCCGGCGCCACCATACCCTTGGCATGCTCTTCAAGCTTTCGCGCCAGTTCAAACACCGGCGGCACATGGGAAAGCACCGCCCGACCGACATCTTTGACCTGCGTGTAGAGTTTGCCTGACAGCAAACGGGCCAGGTAATTGTTCAGTGCACCGACGGCCGGTGAAATCGACATGTCGTTGTCGTTCAGGATGACCAGGAGATCAATTTCTTCGGTAACACCGGCGTTATTCATCGCTTCAAAAGCCATGCCAGCGCTCATCGCGCCATCACCAATAACCGCTACGTGCCGGCGCCGACCCACTCCTTCGTTTTCGCCCTTGTTGCGAGACGCAACCGCCATGCCTAGTGCAGCCGAAATCGACGTTGACGAATGAGCCGTCCCGAACGTGTCGTATTCGGACTCTGCCCGACGAGGGAACCCACTAATACCCCCAAACTGCCTGAGCGAGTCCATCTGATCTCGGCGACCCGTCAGGATTTTGTGGGCATAACTTTGATGCCCCACATCCCAGACAATACGGTCGCGCGGCGTGTCAAAGACATGATGCAGCGCAATGCTCAACTCGACGGTCCCAAGATTGCTCGACAAATGGCCGCCAGTCTTGGAGACTGAATCAAGCACGAAAGTGCGCAACTCTTCAGCGAGTGCTGGCAGAGCTTCGCGCGGCAGGCGTCTAAGCTGAGCGGGTGACTCAATTTTATTCAATTGCCCACCCGGATAGGCGGCCGCCGATGCGCGCGTTGATTGAGCGCCGCCGGTGCCGGCCTCTTGCAAAGGTGATTGTTTCTCTTCTGACATCCTGCCTTTCTCCTGCCCTAATCTTTCGGCCTTCTCGGTCTATTATTTAAACCGCGATGAATACTTAATGTTCTCTGTCTTAATGACTGCGATCAGTGATCAGCCGGGCTAGCGAACGCAACCGATCTGCGCCTGGCCCCAATCGCTCCACCGCCACCTCAGCCTCGCTACGAAGCCTGGACGCCAGTTCGCGTGCTGATTCAAGGCCCATGATCGACACAAAGGTGGGCTTGTTTTGTTCAGCGTCTTTGCCCGCTGTCTTGCCAAGGGCGGCGGTATCGCCTTCGACGTCAAGGATATCGTCCACCACCTGAAATGCCAGCCCTGTTGCGGCTGCATACGCCTGTAAGGGCTCTGGCACGTTTTCGCCAGGTCTCGCCGCAAACCAGCCCAGGCGGATCGCTGCAGTTAGCAAGGCGCCCGTCTTGCGGCGATGCATATCTTCCAACTGGTCTCGTGACATCGATTGACCCACCGCAGCCAGATCGATTGCCTGGCCGCCAGCCATACCGATTGAGCCTGCCGCCTGGCCCAACTCAGCCAGTGCCTGAGCGAGCGCAGCTGGCGGTAACCCGCTCAGCGTCTCAAACGCCCTGGCCTGAAGGGCGTCTCCCACGAGCATCGCCGTCGCTTCATCATACTGTTTGTGGACCGTTGGCTTACCGCGGCGCAAGTCATCATTGTCCATGCAAGGTAAATCATCGTGAACTAGCGAATACGCATGAATCATTTCAACCGAGCAAGCCGCCGCGTCCAACGCGGATCGCTCATCGGCGCTCAATTCGGTCCGTTCGTAGTGGGCGAGTTCGCCGGTTGCAAATGCCAGCAAGGGTCTAATTCGCTTGCCACCGTTCATCGCGGCATAGCGCATCGCCTCATGTAGCCGCGAAGGGGCAACTGACTCAGGAGTCAGCGCTTTGTCCAGCGCGGCCTCGGCGCGCTTGACACCCGCTTCCAGCCAGGCCTCAAAGGGCACACTTGCCAATGGACTCACGAACGGGTCTCGCCTTCATCTGAGGGGGTCGCCGGCAAAGGCTTAAGCAGCCCGCCCTCCAGCACCTTGACCTGCTCGGCCACTGCGTCAAGCGATTGACGGCAGTGAGTCACCAACAGGGCGCCTCGCTGGTAAGCCTGGAGCGAGTCCTGCAAGGACACCTCACCCTGCTCCATTTGATCGACAATCTGCTCGAGCTCGACGATGGCCTGCTCAAAGCTGACCTCATCAAGCGCGTCGGCCGAGTCCGGCGACTCAGGGGCGGTCTTTGCGGCAGTAGCCGCGCTGGCTTTTCTTGGCATAGCGAGAACAGGCAAAACCCTATTCTAAGTCCAAGCACAAAGCTGTCGACAAGCTGGAGCGCCAGCCCTGTCAGGTCGTCTACCCAGAAGCAGCGGGCCGGACGGGCCGAGGGCGCTAAACGGGACAAACCAGACGAAACTGTATGAAACCAGACTGAATCAGACGATGCGCAGGGCTGTCGGTGGGCAAGGTCTCATTTGGCAGCCTGCCTCCCGCCGGGTCACAATATTGGGTGAAAACGCTGCCCATCCCCCTTCTTTAAGCAGAATCAGGAGTTTGCCCGATGTCCGCGAAGGATCATCAGGACTTATTGGCACCGCCGCATAGCCAGCTACCGCCGAATGCCTATTTCGACCCGTCTTTGCTCGAACAGGAGCTCACCAGGCTCTTCGATCCCGGGCCGCACTATGTTGGGCATGAACTCATGATCCCCGAATTGGGGGACTACGCGACGGTTAAGGCAGAGGCAGACGGGCGCGTGCTGGTTCGCAACCCAAATGGCCCGGCTCTCCTGTCCAATGTGTGTCGGCATCGCCAGGCCATCATGTTGCGCGATCGAGGCAATGTGGAAAATATCGTTTGCCCGTTGCACCGCTGGACTTACTCGCTTGACGGCGCTCTGCTCGGCGCCCCCCAGTTTACGAGTCAGCCAGATGCCTGCCTCGCTCAGTACCCGCTCCAAAACTGGCGCGGCCTGCTCTTTGCGGGCGGCCGTAATATCGCGGCAGACCTGGCTGCGGTTGGCGCCGAGGATCTGATCAATTTCGACGGCTACAGACTCGACCATATCGAGATGCACCAGTGTGACTACAACTGGAAAACTTTCATCGAGGTCTATCTTGAGGACTATCACGTTGGGCCATTCCATCCCGGCCTCGGTCAGTTTGTGAGTTGTGACGACTTGCAATGGCAATTCGGTGATCAGTTCTCAATTCAGACCGTCGGTATCCATGAAGATCTGCAAAAACCGGGCACTGATACCTATCGGCGCTGGCACGAACAGGTGCTCGATAGAAATGGGGGCAAGGTGCCTCGGTACGGCGCCATCTGGATGACTTACTACCCGAACATCATGGTGGAGTGGTATCCGGATGTCCTGGTTGTTTCGACCCTGATTCCAACCGGCCCGCAACAAACGCTCAACGTGGTCGAGTTTTACTACCCGGAAGAAATATCTCTCTTTGAACGAACATTTGTTGAAGCAGAGCGAGCCGCGTATATGGAAACGGCGGTTGAAGATGACGAAATTGCGCGCCGCATGGATGAAGGCCGGCTTGCCCTGCTTAAGCGCGGCGCCGTCGAGACCGGCCCTTACCAAAGCCCGATGGAAGACGGTATGCAACACTTTCATGAGTATCTGCGTCGCCATTTGACCCTTGACCCGGCCTGAATGCTTCGGCCATAACTTTCGAGTCGCCATGTCCACCGCCTCTTTGAAACACCCCCCCTTTCAAACCCTGATTGCCGCCGACGAACTGGCGGAAATCATCGACCATTGCATTGTTGTCGACTGTCGCCATGAGCTTACCGACCCGGCCGCCGGCCGAAGTGCTTACAGTGAAGGGCACATTCCGGGCGCGCATTTTTTGCATCTGGACGAAGACCTTGCTGCGCCCCTGACCGGCTCGAACGGGCGCCACCCCTTGCCAAACCAGCACGACTTTGCGGCAAAAATGGCGTCAATTGGTCTCACCCCCAATACCCAATTGATTGCCTATGACGCAGCGGGCGGCATGGTCGCCTCGCGCCTGTGGTGGATGGCCCGTTGGATCGGACATTCGGCGGTGGCAGTCCTGGATGGAGGCATCGGTGGCTGGCAGAAGGCCGGGTTCCCGCTGAGCCGAGAGACGCCGCGGCCCACACCGACACCAGCCGCACAAGTCACGAGTCAGAACCAGGCGACGGTCACCGCAACGCAGTTGCTCGACAATATTCAGGCACGTTCGTGGCTTGTCGTCGATGCGCGCGCCAAGGCCCGATTTACGGGTGAGACAGAACCGATGGATGCCCGTGCCGGCCACATACCCGGTGCGATCAACCGGCCTTTCGCGGATAACCTTCGCGAGGACGGCCGCTTCAAGCCGGCACCGGTCATTGAGGCTGAGTTTCTGGCCTTGCTTGATGGGCAGGCCCCGGAGAAAGTTGTGCATTCATGCGGTTCAGGCGTTAGTGCATGTCACAACCTGCTGGCGATGGCCTATGCCGGACTCGACGGCGGCCAGCTTTATCCTGGCTCATGGAGCGAATGGAGTTCCGACCCCGACAGACCAGTCGAAACCGGACCAGCATCAGCTTAATAGGTTCCTGCGTCAGGCCTGGCTCAGGCCGCCCGATCGGCTCTCAGCCAATTGCTTGAAGTAAGTGCGCCAGGGGACTTCGACCCGGGCATAAAGCACCTGGGCCAGTACCAGCACAGCCAGCAGGTACACACCGAGTAGTGCCCACTGCGCCGGGCCCGGCATCAGCCTTGCTATCGCTGAGGCCGCCATCAAAACTGTCGCATGGACCAGATATACGGAGTAGCTTCGTTCCCCGAGCCATGCGCACCCGCGCCCTCTGAGTAAGCGCGCCAGCCAGCCGGTATCTGAGGCTATCGACAACACCAGCCATCCGAACAAAAACGGCCCAACCAGTAGCCAGTTGCCCGCCTGCTCAAGAAACATCAGATAGAGCGCGACAGCGGCAAGCGCCATGGCTTGCCCCACACCAGAGACATACCAGGACTTTTGAGTCGATTGCTGTTGCCGGTGCTGAAACCACAGAGCGCCCAGCACGCCCACTGAAAAGCTCATCAAGATGCGCATGAAACTGCGTTCAGCCAGGAACATCTCAACAAAATCGTCGTGTGCCATTGCCTCAAACGCGAACCAGACAAAGGACGCTGCGCCGAGTAGCCCAAATACGCCAGCGCGGTACAACGGTCTGGTCACCAGGAGGCAAACGATCAGGAAGATCAGATAGGTCCACAGCTCAAGTGAAACCGTCCATGACGGGTAATTCAATGCGTCGGTCCAGCGCAACCCCACCCCATGGAGCAACAGCAGGTTTAAAAGCAGATCCGGTCCATTGAACTGATCGGGATCAAACATTGGCTGGTGGCCAACGTTTATCTCAAAGTGGACCCAGAGTATCCACTTTGTGACCTGCATCGCAATCCAAACGAGCAGGAAAAACATCAGGGTCACCAGATGCAGTGGATAGAGTCGGCCAAATCGTCGCAACGCAAAGCCTTTTGCGCTGCCTGCTGTGTGCAGGCCGTCGCCATAGCGCAGGAACATCACAAAGCCGCTCAGCACAAAAAAGAGATCAACGCAGATCCAGGCATTGCTGATAAAGGGGAGTGTTTCAAGGCCCGGCGCCATCGCGTCAATGGTGGTGGCGTGAAATAAAACGACCCCGATCGCGGCAAGACCGCGCAGACCTTCGTGCGCTCTGATGATTGACTGCGGGTTGCGAGAAGTTTGCAATCACGCCTCCACTGCAGGACTCCCCTGACGGCGCATGCGTTCATCAAACCGCACTTATCTTGTCGAGGCAAGCGCGGCTCTGTTGCAAGTCTTCAGTTCAGTGACACTTTACCTTTTCAGTAAGCGGGTGTCAGGCAGTTTGCTCCCATCAATGAGCTTGCTCCCAATTCGGCCCAACGCCAGACTCAACAAGCAAAGGCACATTCAAAGTCGCTGCATTCGACATTAGCTCTGGCACTTTTGACACGATCAAGTCTTTTTCGTCGTCCGGCACCTCAAGCACGAGTTCATCATGCACTTGCATGATGATGAGGGTGCGCAACTTTTGCTCAGTCAGCCAGTCCTGCACTTTGACCATTGCCATTTTGATCAGATCTGCCGCTGTGCCCTGCATAGGTGCGTTAATCGCGGCGCGCTCGGCCCCTTGTCTTCGCGGTCCATTGGGGCTATTAATTTCAGGCAGCCAGAGCCGACGGCCGAAAACGGTTTCCACATAGCCTTGTTGCTTAGCCGTGACCCGCGTGTTTTCCATATAGGTCGCAACGCCAGGGTATCGGGCAAAGTAGCGATCAATGTACGATGCGGCCGCGCTACGCTCGATGCCCAGGTTTTTCGCCAGGCCAAACGCGCTCATGCCATAAATCAAGCCAAAGTTAATGACCTTTGCGTAGCGCCGTTGCTCGGCATCCACCTGATCCAATTCGACGCCAAACACTTCTGCAGCAGTCGCTTTATGTACATCGAGCCCCTTTTCAAAGGCGCTGACCAAGCCAGCGTCTGAACTGATGTGCGCCATGATGCGCAGCTCAATCTGCGAGTAGTCACAAGAGACAATCGAGCATCCAGGCGACGGAATAAACGCTTCACGAATACGTCTGCCCTCAGTCGTACGCACAGGAATATTCTGTAGATTGGGATCAGTTGAAGCGAGACGACCGGTTACTGCGGTGGCTTGAGCATAGTTGGTATGCACCCTGCCGGTAACTGGGTGAATCATGCCCGGAAGCTTGTCGGTATATGTGCCTTTGAGTTTCGACAGACTGCGATGCTCCAGGACCAGTTTGGGAAGAGGGTAATCCTCAGCCAGCTTGTTCAAGACTTCTTCGTCAGTTGAAGGCTGGCCGCTAGCCGTCTTTTTCACAACTGGCAACTCAAGCTTGCCGAACAACACTTCTCCAAGCTGCTTGGGTGAACCCAGGTTAAACGGCTGCCCGGCGATGTCATAGGCCTGCTGCTCTAACTCGAGCAGACGAGTGCCAATCTGATTTGACTGTTTGGCCAGTGCCTCCGGGTCGATCAAGACGCCGTTACGCTCAATCTGCAGTAACGCACTCAATGAAGGTAGCTCGATCTCCCGATAGACGTGCAAGAGGCTGTCGTCTTTTTCAATTTGAGGAAATAAAGTCAGGTGCAACTGCAATGTGATGTCGGCATCTTCCGCTGCGTACTCACAGGCGCGATCCAAATCCACCTGATCAAAGCCGATCTGCTTGGCACCTTTGCCTGCGACCTCGGTATAGCTAATGGTTTGCCGTCCCAGGTGCCGCTTCGCCATGGAGTCCATGTCATGTGGGCGGTGCGCTTCCAGCACGTAGCTTTGCAGCAAAGTGTCGTGATCAATACCAGCCAGCCGGATGTCGTAGTTTGCGAGAATGTGCGCGTCATACTTCAGGTTTTGCCCAACCTTGGCCATCGCTGGGTCTTGCAGCCAGTCTTTAAGTTGGTCCAGCACCCAATCCCGATCCAGCTGGTCTGGCGCGCCCGGATAGCGATGCGCCACCGGGATATAGCAAGCTTTGCCCGGCTCAATAGCCAGCGACAAACCAACCAGCTCAGCCTGCATGGCATCCAAGGAGGTGGTTTCAGTATCAAAGGCAACCAGCGGCGCCTTCTTGATCGCCTCATGCCAGGCATTGAAAGCCTCAGTCGTCAGCACACATTCGGCTTTTGTTTCACTTGGAAAAGCCGGCTCACCACTGTCAGACGATCCGGCAGAGGCGCCATCGCCTGCTCCACCGCCCAGCGCATGGCGCACCTCGCGCAACCAGGTCTTGAAACCCGCTCGCTCAAAAAGCGTCACCAGCTCAGGCAAGTCTTCAGCCGCGAGCGAAAGGCCGGCATCAAAGTCGGCGAGTTCATCAGGCAGTTCGACATCAGTCTTGATCGTGACTAATTCGCGCCCGGTGGGCAAAAACGCCAGGGCAGCCCTTAGGTTTTCACCAACTTTCCCTTTCACCTCATCGGCATTGGCAATGACACCATCGAGGGAGTCGTAAGCACTCAGCCACTTGACGGCAGTTTTGGGGCCGCATTTCTCAACGCCGGGCACGTTGTCCACGGTGTCACCAACCAGTGCCAGGTAGTCCACAATCCGGTCCGGGGGAACGCCAAACTTTGCCTGCACTTTAGCTGGATCAAGAAATTCGATCGGTGCGTTGTCGCGGGTCATTGTATTAAACAAGGTAACTTGTTCATCGACGAGTTGGGCCATGTCTTTATCGCCCGTCGAGACCCGGGTCTTGATTTCCCTGGCGCTCGCCCGCACCGCCAGCGTGCCAATAACATCATCCGCCTCGACGCCACCAATCATCACCAATGGCCAGCCCATTGCGCGCACGATTTCATGAATCAGAGGGATCTGGCTCGCGAGATCAGGGGGCATCGAAGGCCGGGTAGCCTTGTATTGCTCGTAGAGGTCGTCGCGGAATGTCTTGCCTGGCGCGTCAAACACAACAGCACCGTACTGCGCCCCGGCGTTCAATTTGCCGTCGGCCCGCAGACGCCGTAGCATCCCGACCATGCCGTAAATGGCCCCGGTTGGCTCGCCGGCAGGATTACGCAGATCCGGCAATGCATGGAAAGCGCGGTATAGATAACTCGACCCATCGACGAGCAGGAGTGTTTTTTCGGTCATGACGAGCAGCAAAAAGGCGCCGCAGTTGCGTTCAATCGCGGATTCTCACCGCTCCACCACCCAGAAAGCCCGGGGGTCCTGGCACATCCTGGGCATTATCTCAGAGTTCGTTGAAGCGACCGAAAAACTTGCATCTGTTCGACCGGCGGTTTCAATTTTTGGTAGTGCGAGACTCCAACCGGGCTCCCCCTGGTACGAATGGACCGTTGAGCTGAGCCGCGCACTTTCGGATGCGGGTTTCGCCGTGATTTCAGGCGGCGGCCCGGGCATCATGGAAGCAGCCAACAAAGGCGCGCAAGATGGTGCCTCCCCCTCCATCGGGCTGAACATCAAGCTACCCATGGAAGAAGGTCACAATGAGTTTCAGGATATATCGGTAGATTTCCGGCATTTCTTTGCTCGCAAAGTGGCGTTTGCTAAATACGCGAGTGCCTTCGTGGCTGTGCCGGGTGGCTTTGGCACGCTGGATGAGTTGGCTGAAGTGCTCACCCTGATTCAAACCGGTATGGGAAGACGCATCCCGGTGATTTTGGCTGGACGCGATTTTTGGCAGCCACTGGTAGATTGGATGCGTAACCAGCAACTCGGGGAAGGCCTGATCTCTGAAGATGACCTTGATCTCTTTTTGGTTACCGATGACCAGCAAGCGGTGATTGACGCAATATTCGATTTTTATCAGACCCGCAGTTTTGAGCCAACCGACCAGGACGATGAGTCCTTGCTTTCCCTCTAAACCGCACCATCGCCTACCTCGTCGAGATCATTCCCATGGCCGTATTCACGCCAGTCAGTCGCGCTGAATTAATTGGCTTCGTCGAACGGTATGACGTGGGCGAGCTCGTCGCCTATGAGGGTATTGACTCAGGGATCGAGAACACCAATTACTTTGTCGATACCGAACAAGGTCAATGGGTATTGACCGTCTTTGAGCGACTAGCCCCAGATCAGTTGCCGTTTTACCTGGACTTGATGCACCACCTTGCCGATCGGGAAGTGCCGTGCCCCAACCCCCTGCCCGCTTGCAATGGCAGCTCTTTGGGGCAAATCGCTGGCAAGCCGGCAGCGCTTGTCACTCGTTTGCCGGGCCGCGCACAGATGCAACCCGACCCAGCCCACTGCGCCGCTGTAGGCGAGGTACTCGCTCGCATGCACCTCGCAGCCGAGAGCTATGCCGGTTCGCAGAGAAACCTGCGCGGGCTGGCCTGGTGGCGGGAAGTCGTGCCAGCCTTACTGCCCCGTATTCCCGTACGCGGGCGCGGATTGCTCGAAGAAGAGATGGCTGTGCAATCAACCTTTGCGAGTAGCGCAGCGTATCGGCAACTGCCTGGCAGCGTCATTCACGCAGACCTGTTCAGAGACAACGTCTTGTTCAGTGAAAACGATGGCAAGCCGGTCGTTGGCGGGGTTATCGATTTTTACTTTGCCGGGCTCGATACCTGGGTATTCGATCTGGCGGTAACAGTAAATGACTGGTGCACTCATGATTCTGATTGCAGCTTTAACCATGACCGCCTCAATGCGTTGCTGGGCGCCTACCAGAGCGTCCGCCCGGTCACGCGAGCGGAACAAGCCGCATGGCCTTACGCCTTGCGCGCTGCGGCCCTACGATTCTGGGTCTCTCGCCTGCACGATGCGTTTGCCCCGCGCCCTGCGGAAATGATTACCCCCAAGAATCCCGCGCATTTTGAGCAGATGTTAATGTCAAGGCGTCAGGACGGCGTAACTGCCGGACAGGCACTGACCGCATCATTGCCGGCAAACAACCGCTAAAGCCATCAACCAAAGCTGAATGAACATCACTCCGCAACCTGCCGCTCGTGGCCTGCTCTGGCTGGCCGAAGGGCTGCGCCTGATGAAGCGACAACCACTCGGTCTGTTCGCTATGACATTTCTTAGCATTGCGCTAACGCTACTGCCATCGATCATCCCCGGCATCGGAACGCTCTTGACTCTTGTCGTTCAACCAGCCATCTACTTTGGTCTCATGACAGCAATCAAAGCAATTGATGAAGGCGAACACCCCAACCCCCGGCTGTTGCTGGCTGCGTTCAAACCTGAGGAGTCAGGCAATGTCTGGCAGCCTTTGCTCGTACTTGGCACTATCAACGCGGCATTGGTGGTGTGCGTGATGTTGGTGGCAACACTGTTTGCTGCAGATACCGCGCCGATCATGATCTCTCAAGATCAACCTGCGCCCGACCCTGAACTACTCACCCAATGGCTCCAATCGACGCTCATTTTCGCCGTGTTGTTTATGCCCGTGCAAATGGCGATGTGGTACGCCCCGCTCTTCGTTGGCTGGCATGGCACACCGGCGGGTAAATCACTGTTTTTCAGCCTGGTCGCTGTCTGGCGAAACAAGTGGGGCTTCGCCGCCCTGTTTATCGGCTGGATGGCCATTTTGTTTGTGCTGATTTTGATCCTCAACTTGCTGGTTGCGGGCCTGGGCCTGGCACCTGCCCTGCTATCGATGATGATTGCGCCATTGACGCTACTCATTATTTCGGCAGCCTATTGCAGTTTCTGGGTTAACTATCGCGATGTGATTCGCTAAGGCCTGGTAGGGCCTGTTAACACTATGGCTGACCGACTAACCGGCATCTCGTCCAAGGCAACCGGACCGCTGCTTGCAGAGCTGACCAGCACCTTTGAGTCTGAGACGGGCGTGTGCGTTAGTATTGAGTCTGTCGGTGGCGTCGACGCTGCTAAACGGGTGAGTAGCGGCGAGCCCTTTGACCTTGTGATTCTGGCGACCAACGCGATCGACCAGCTAATTTCATCCGCGCTTCTACTACCAGACTCCAAACACGAACTGGTCCGTTCAAGCACGGCAATCGCGGTCAGAGAGGACTCTGTACCTCCGAGAGTGAACACCAGCGATGCGCTGCGCGAAACCATTCAAAGCTGTGCGAGTGTCGGTTACTCAACCGGCCCGAGCGGTCAGGCAATTGTCCGCCTGTTTGAAACCTGGGGCATTACCGCTGACAGTCTAAAACCGCGATTGGTACAAGCCGAACCTGGCATACCCGTTGGCCGTCTGCTGGCGGACGGCAAAGTCGATATTGGCTTTCAGCAGTTAAGTGAACTCATCAGC